>JACRDD010000033.1 GCA_016218685.1 Desulfobacterales bacterium
AGATACCGGTTCATCCCCACGCGTGTGGGGAAGTCCGAGATGAAAAGTATTCCACCCGATGGATTCACGGTTCATCCCCACGCGGGTGGGGAAGTCAAAATGCTGCGACTGCCAACTCTCAGGATTACCGGTTCATCCCCACGCGTGTGGGGAAGTCAGCCGCCATGGATGCCGTGTAAGCCTTTTTTGCGGTTCATCCCCACGCGTGTGGGGAAGTCGATCGTCCCAGGGATCTGCCCGAATGACGGAACGGTTCATCCCCACGCGTGTGGGGAAGTCGGAAACACGCCGAATAGCCCCCGAAAGTTCCCCGGTTCATCCCCACGCGTGTGGGGAAGTCAGATTTGCATAGCGCCCATTCCATAGTGCCCTCGGTTCATCCCCACGCGTGTGGGGAAGTCCTGCTTGGCCAGCTTGTCGAGCACTCCCTGCACGGTTCATCCCCACGCGTGTGGGGAAGTCCGAGATATGGCAGCCAAGGGTTAAAATATACACGGTTCATCCCCACGCGTGTGGGGAAGTCTTGCCGATGGGGATCAGTTTATTGCGATGCACCGGTTCATCCCCACGCGTGTGGGGAAGTCTGCTTCGAGCGCTCTGGTTTTAGGCCCGTTTACGGTTCATCCCCACGCGTGTGGGGAAGTCAGGAGCAGTGGACGCAATGAAAGATACAATTGCGGTTCATCCCCACGCGTGTGGGGAAGTCGATTCCCCAGATGATGGGATCGCCCACCAGCCCGGTTCATCCCCACGCGTGTGGGGAAGTCATGTGGCTACCTCGCGTTCTCATAGATCTATCCGGTTCATCCCCACGCGTGTGGGGAAGTCAGTTTTTGGCGTTTTTCAGGTAGTTGAACCAGCGGTTCATCCCCACGCGTGTGGGGAAGTCTGAATTGACCATCAAAAACCGAACACGTCCCTCGGTTCATCCCCACGCGTGTGGGGAAGTCTCACACGTACCCTTGGATGCAAATGGATATTGCGGTTCATCCCCACGCGTGTGGGGAAGTCGCCCGCACAATGAAAAAAGAAAAAGAGCAGGACGGTTCATCCCCACGCGTGTGGGGAAGTCTTTGTCGATCTCTCCGAGGATGGTTTCGATTGCGGTTCATCCCCACGCGTGTGGGGAAGTCCCCACCTTTTTCTTTTTGGTGGGGTCTTTGCGCGGTTCATCCCCACGCGTGTGGGGAAGTCTCTTCCTGGAATCCTATGAAATTATATCAGATTCCGGAAGGCTGATTTTCCACCGAAAAAATGGAGCGCCATTGTTGTCCTAAATCGATTTGTCAAAAAGCGATTTTCCCTTCTCCCCTGTCCGCTTCCAAGGGCATAAAGGAGACGAGCCTGAGCCCGTCATAGTCGATGGGTATCCGGCGGTTCTCACCGAACGTTTGGAAATCGAAGCCGGATTCGGTGTTGGTGGCCCACGCCATGGCCACATTGCCGGTTTCCGCTAAAAGCGTCACTTGCTCCCAGATCATTTCACGGATGCGTTGAGAGACCTCGCCCACATAGACGCCGGCGCGTATTTCGAGGAGCCAGATCGCCAAACGGCCACGCAGTCGGGGCGGCACATTTTCGGTCACTATTACCAGCATGCTCATCTCACTTGCTCCTGTGACCTTGATCGCCGATGCTTGCGGGCTCGGGGATGGCGGGAGGCTGGGCGTCTTCCGGTGGTGGCGGCGGTTGGATTTCGCCGGCCGCCAGAATATCCTCGATGGCCGGAATGATCCGCCTTAAAAGGTGTGTCTGGCGGAAGGCATCCCGGCAGGCGATGCGCACCTCTCTGTCCGGCTGGGCCGGATTCTTGGCCGCGATTTGAAACGCCACCGGCACGACGGTTTCAAACTTGAAGACATCGGCAATGTCGTAGACAAACGACAAGGGCTTGCCGCTGTGCAGGAAACCGACGGCCGGAGCGTATCCGGCCGCCAGAATCGCCGCCTCGGTGACGCCGTACAGGCAGGAGGTGGCCGAGCTGAGGCACTTGTTGGCGATGTCTCCCTTCTCCCAATCCTTGGGGTCATAACGCCGCCCGCGCCATTGGACCCGATATTGCTGGGCCATCAGCTCGTAGAGTTTTTTGACGCGGATACCCTCGATGCCTCTCAACTGATCCACACTGCGCCGTTCGGGCGGCTTTTCGCCAAAGCGTATTTCGAACATTTTGCGCACCACCTTCAAGCGCAGATTCTCATCCAGGGCCAGCTTGGCCTGATAAAGCAGTTTATCGGAACGCGCCCCGCCCGGCTGTCCGGCGGAGTAGAGCCGCACGCCGGCCTCACCCACCCAGATGAGCAAGGTGCCCACCGTGGCGGCCAGCTTGACGGCCGCGTGGCTGATGCGCGTGCCTGGCTCCAGCATGATGCAGGCCACCGACCCCGCCGGGATGTGCTTGCGCTCCAGATCCTGGCCATCCACTTCGTTGATTACTACGAAGGCGCCGTCTTTCACGTCGATGCGACCGTAGTAAACAAAGATCATGGAAACACGATCTTTGATGGGAATCGGCTTGAGTGGGACGAAATCGACGTGGCTCATCCTTTTTTCACCACCTCCCAAACAGCGCCCCGGCCCTTGCCGGATACCTTGATAAGGCCTTCGGTTTTCATCTGCGCCATTACTTTTTTAATGAGTTGCCGGCTGGCCGTGGGGATATGACCTGCGACATCGGCAAACGTAAACGAGCCGATCTGCTCCGATATGGCATCGCGCACCAAATCGCTTTTGGGTGCCGCTGCGCTTTTCGATTGGAACTGTCGGCCGAATTGGGCGTACGCGCTTCGAAGTATGGAAAGAAAGAAGATCCACCAGGGCGTAATATCGTTTCGCCCCGCATGCCAGCCTTCGGAGCATTGTTCCAGGACCCGGTAATACTCTTCCTTGCGTTCCTCCACCAACCTTTCAAGGCTCACGAACCGGCAGACATTGAATCCCGTTTGAGTCAAAAGAAAAGCGGTAACAAGTCTCGAAACCCTGCCGTTGCCGTCGCGAAAGGGATGAATGCACAACAAATCGAAGACGGCCGTGGCGATATTGAGCAGCTCAGCGTAATGCCGTGCTTCCTGAATGGATTCATACTCGGCGCAAAGCTTGTCCATGGAGAAGGGGGTCTCGGAGGCCGAGGCCGGTCTGAATCGAATCCGGCGCTCTCCGTTGGGCAGGATTTCGATGATCTCATTGTTTTTCTCCTTCCAACGGCCCGCATCCCCTGACATGCCGCCCTGGGCCAAGGCGTGCAGCTTGAGCACCACCTCAGGAGAGAAGGCAACGTGTCTTTTTCGCGAGAAAATCCAATCCAAAGCCTTGCGGTACCCAGCCAACTCCTGTTCGGAGCGGTCCCTGGGACGGGACGTGCCCATCACTACGGGCTTCAATCGATCCGCGGCAATGGTCACCCCCTCGATGCGATTGGACGATTCAACACTCTGCACCACCGCCTGCAGCCGCAACGCCTCCAAAACCTCGGGCTGCTGCTGGGTCCACAACTCCTGCTTGCCGCTGGCCGCCATGCACTCGCCCAACAGCCAACCCACAGCCGGCGCCAGGTTCAAACGCCCAAAACGTTGTATCGTTAAATTAATCATATCGGTATATTAGCACAAAAGATGGCCAATTAGTAGCCATTTATCAGCGCGGTAGCCAATTGCGCATCTCAACTTTTTTTTCTTGTCAGCCGCTTTTTACCTTCCGGCTCGATCAGATAATTCTCAGGCGTCACCACGCTTTTGCCGGTCTCCGCCTCCAGCTTTTTGCGAGCGTCACCCGAAATCCGCCCTCCCTTGTGGGCCGCGACTTTGTTCTCCGAGAATCCCCTTGCATCCTGCTCACGGGCAATTTCGGTGGTGGCCGCTTCGCCCAGCATGGAGAAGATCAACTCCAGATCGGTCATATGGTCGCGCAGGTTTTCTCTTTTCAATCCTTTGAGCTTTTTATACTCGCCCGGCGTCAATCCGAACGCCGCCTTGCTGATCTCCGAAGTTAAAATGGCGTATTCCGGCTCTCCATTCACGTCACGCTTCTTCCACTCCTCGGTCAGTTCGGCCCGGATGGCGATGCCCCGCATCAGCTTTTCGATCCATTCATCGGAATAGCCCTTGGCCTTGTAAATCTCCCGCGTGCGGCGACTGGCCAACTCCGGGTCCTCGATCTCCCGCACCCGTTCATAGCCCACCTTGGCCAGCCAGCGCTTGAACGGTTCGGCCTTGGGCGAGGGAATGGATTGAATGATTCGGAAAATGCCTTCGGTGTTGGCGCAATCCGTTTCCCGCAACTTTCCGTCCGGCGCAGGCAATTTCAACCCGTGACAAAACGTCACGGCTTCGTGGCTCTCCTGTTTCAATCGTTGTTTGAGCTTGCGCCAATACGCCCCGGCATCAAGGCTGTCGGTAAGTGCCCCACAAACATCCACTACCGAAAACCACGATTCGTTGTTGTGCAGTGTTCGCCGGATCTGTTTGTTCTTAAAAACTACAAGCTTGGTTTCCATCTTGGCCTCTCGACTTACCTTCACTGATCTGGT
Source organism: Desulfobacterales bacterium (assembly GCA_016218685.1). Lineage (GTDB taxonomy): Bacteria > Desulfobacterota > Desulfobacteria > Desulfobacterales > Desulfosarcinaceae > Desulfatitalea. The sequence goes on from JACRDD010000033.1 coordinate 4,526, forward strand.
GTTTTGGTTGCTTGGTAGGTTCGTACTCTTCTGGGTGAAAAGGATCTTCGTTCAGTCGCGAATGAGGCTGCGGCGTCTGGAAGGGAGTCCCTTCCCTCCGCGAAGTTTTCCACCTCTTCTTGTCGTGTGAATGCCTCAAGCGGAGTATCTCCGATAAGCAGACGAAAGCCCTCGTCTCGATTATTCTTCAGGCCGATGAATACCGGTGAAGATGGTATGCAGGATTTCCGACCTAACCAGATGCCCCATTTCGGGTCGACAAGAGCTGATGCGATCTGGCTCATCAAAGTGGATTCTCCTTCAAGAACTACACCAAATGCGGAATCGGTCAGAAATTGGCGATGGGTAATGTGGCAATCTTTTGTCTTTCCATCGGCGGTTTTGGTGCTTTGCACGGTGTGATAATCAATTAACCGCCTGGGTTGCAGCTCCTTTTTATCTTTTATTTTAGGCATAGCAATGGAGGTCATTCTTGTCTCTTTAAATCTATCTAGAAATTCACGCTCTTGATGGCCGCCGCGGGGATAGCCTAAAGCGGCGCAACAAATACCTGCGGTGGCGCTTTTTGTCGGCATTAAGCCGGTATTTCGGCGGTTGTATTGGCTATCGAACCCCCAGGATTGCAGCGGACCTTCGAATCTGATGGCTAACCACGATTTCTCAGATGACATGTTGCACCATCCCATCAAGAAGCTCATTCATATTTTTATCGGGGATTGCTTCTTCAAAAAGAGCCTCAATTTCCCAAGTGCTTTTTAGTTTTTCATATTCTGCCTTGAGAAGCTCAATAGATTTGGTGACGTAGCCTTGGGATGTGCGGACAGGATTCTCAAAGGCATTGATCAGTTGAACAGGGTGCCCCTTCTCGCGAACTATTCCCAGGACGTAGACCGGCAGAGTGTTGCCGTTCATGGAGTTTTTACGCGCACCGGGAATGGCTTTGATGGTGGCCTCCAGAAAGGTGCGCACCACTTTTTGTCGCTCCGCCTGTGACATGCTTGCAAGGTGATCGTTGTCCGCCAGCATCTCAAGGTTGAGGGCTGCGAAACGATAATAAGTCGCCGAGTTAAACTCCAAGGTGCTGGTCATGCCGGCGCCGGATTCTTCCTTGGGTTGCAGATCGTCCACGGCGGCAAAAAAATCGATCTCATTGTCCACCTTATGCGTGGATAGTGCGTGCGAGAACATGGAGGCCGCCTCGATAGTCAAGGAGTGGTCGTTGGCAACCATACGACCGAACAGGGCAATATCAGCGGCATCTTTAAGCTGAACAGACTTTATGGCATCCCTGATTGGCTTTGCGCCAAAAGCTTTCAATAATGCCTTGTTGTCCCTCTCTAATTCCTTTTCCAGCTTTTCGAGATCCTTTTGAGCAGCTTCTTTTTTTGCTTTATCTTCGATCTTTTTTAAAGCATCTTTCTTCGCGTCTATGGAAATGGACGAGTTCTTAACTTTTTCAGCGGCGACTTTAATTTCCATGGTGACAGCATTGGCAATCGCATCGTATTCCGCATCAGAGAAGAACATCAGTGTTTTAATCTTTTTGCAGCCGTCCACATCTATCTTAGAATCTATTGTCTCCACAATTCCAGCAACCTGTTCCGCTATTATTGCAGCAATGTCTTTTACAGTATTTCTTTCTATTAGCCTTTTCACAAGCTCATGAACCATTCGTCTTGAACGGTTTCCTTTAAATACATTATTATCCGATCTCTTTGCCATTTCACGAATCGCCCGTTTCCATGACTGGCTCGATACCCGTGCGCGCTGCACGCCGCCAAAAACAGCGGTCTTGGGTGAATTGAGATCGTCCCGGTTGAGACATGCAACGGGCACGGATTGAATAATGTGTAGTTCCATGTGTTTCATTTGGTCTTCTCCTTAGAATGAGTTTGTTCTATTTTATAGGCGCAAGCAGCAGCAAACCAAAGCCAAAACTCTTTGCGCTGCCAATACCGGTCTGGAATGTTTCCATAAACCTAACCCTATCCGTTACTTCAAGCGTGCCGCGAAACTGGACACCGCCGTGATAGGCCGTGTGGTTGTTCTTTCGAAAATGGATTGCCTGCATGGGGCTGATTTCAAGAGGGCGGTCATCGAGGATGCGAAAGCCCCCAGGCACATCCTGCCCGGTGTCTTTATCCTTGCATCTTGCCTGGGCTTTATGAACGAGCCAAGCTCGAAGCTCATCTTGTTTGATCAAAGGAACGCGTTTGCCGCTTTTACGTTTTCCATCAGGGCGTAGCAAGGCTTCGCCGTTAGGCCCTCGTTGTACCTGCGTTTTCACCGGATTGGCTTTCAGATCAAAGGCATAATAACGATAGGCGAGAAATGAAGGGGCAATCTCTTTGAGTTCAAATTGACTCTGAGGGCACCATCCAGGCCGAATCGGGGGTCGTTGTGAAAGAATCCAAACACGGTAGGCGCCTTCGATGGGGTCGACGCGTGTTAGAAAATCACGTTGGGCATCGGGTTCGTTAGGGAAGCAATCCTGCCATATGCGCTGGTGCCAGGCATAGTTGTCCCAAATTCGTTCGTCGCGAATGGTTTCAGCATCAACCACAAACCGGGCAAGGCAATTCATAAGCCCTCCTCTGTAGCCGGCCTAACGCCAGGTGTCCAGAAAGCCGCCGCCCATTCAGTTTTAGTCCGATCTCCCCAAAATCGCAGATCATTGGCCAATTGTTCATAATTGATCAAGACGCCCTCCGTCTTGGCCCTGAGCACCATCCTTAAGACGCGCTGGTATAATTCGGGGCCTTTTTCAGCGGCCAGCAAATGCTGAAACCGTCGCTCCATTGGTGATATTTTGCTGTCCTTGCTCTGCTTTTCGCGATTGTTCAGCTCTATGGCCAGGCAGGTCACTCCAAAATTGCCGTTGGTCGTTTCTTCGGGATGGGTGGCAAAAAGTCCGGCCACATAGGCCGAAACATCATCGGTAATGAGCACCTCCAGCCGATTTAAAACCGGCCAAGCGCGATGCTTTTTACCTTCCACAAGGACGCACCGTAGGTTGGCCATCATCGCTCGGTCCTCCTTGTACTTTCTGAGTCGCTCAAGTAGTTGGCTCATACTTCGTCTTCCTCCTTTTCATCTGCCATATATGAACCCGCGCTGGATTCTCTTGATACCAGTTTCGACCATCCTTCGGAAAATGCCCGAATTTGGCGAGGCGTCTCTTGGCCGCAGGCGACTTTGTATGCTTTGCAAGCAGCGGAAAAAGTCATTCTGCGCCAGGAATCACGAGTTGGTATGGCATCGTTTGTTCCTATGGCCTCAATGTGCCGAAACAAAATTGGTAAATTTTTTTCAACCATGGTCCAGAATGAAGAAAACGCTGTTTCCGCCAACCTCATTTTCAGTGCAAATTGGTCCTTTGGTTGAGTCCTCCCAACACGTTGATTCCAATCCCCATCAATTGATGAGCGGTACTTTTCAATTGCCAAGCGCAACTTTTTTGAATAGTTCTCCGCCACCAACACTTCAGCTTGGTAGATAGGCATGTTTTCACTAAAACTTGGGGTGATATGAAAAACTGATTCAACCGCGATATCCATTGAAGCTTGATCACGTGTCATTGCGCACACATGAAAATCGAATTCAGCTTCCCAAGGCGCATTTTCCATGGCCAACGGACCACCCAATCCAAAGGCCGAGCGTTTAACAAGCAAAGCGGACAGCTCCCTCCACAATGCCTTAAGCGGATCGATTTTCACAACCTTGCGTTCGACCAGCTCAATTCCATTTTTATCCTTTTTCTTGTTCAATCGCACAGCGGCCGTGGGTTCAGAAGCAAATCCATCCTTGAATGTGTCATACCTGAAGCCATTACAGCAGTACATTTGGTCTGAATTTTCAATAAGTCGAACCCATCGTGATATCGGAACAAGTCTTCCAATGTATGTCCTGGTGGCATTGACCACTTTGTCCGACGCCACTAATGGGGAATCAGGAAAGTATTCCCAGACGGGCTTCCCCAAGGGTAGATCGGAAATTGTTGTACTTTTCTTGTCAGTCTTGAAAGATTTATAGGTTCTATTGACAGCTTCGTGTGTCGGCATATTCAAATGAATGGTTTCCGCTAAAGAGCGCCCGCGAAATAAACAATGCGCCATGGACTGAGATAAGCATGGTGCATCTGGGTTTCCTACTTGCGATGTTTTGGTTTTCTCCCATTGTGCCACCGGTGCACCGCCTCCAGACGAAAAATTAAGGAAAGTAAGCAGGTTTAACACCATGCGTTCAAGTTCTATCTTTCGATTTTTCATCAGACCAAAATGATCAAAAAGGGTGGAATTATTACCAGTTGCCAACTCAAAATCAAGGAGCGCGACAGGGGATGTCTTTGTCGATCTTTCATCATCTTTCGCCACGCCTTCGAGTTTTTTAATTTGCAGCCAAGGTTTTGTCTCGTGAAACAGTTCGAACGAATCTTTCCATTCCGTCAAATATTTCTCAGCACAGTCGGGAAGTCGCACCTGAACCTGACACCATTCTTCGTATTCCTTCGGCCCATCCAATGAAGCATGCGCCACGCAGAGGAATAACCGCATCAATGCAACCCGCTCATGTGGGCGCACAGTCAGATCAGAGAACTCTTTCCCTTCCGTAAAAATTTGCTTCAAGCTGACCAGTTTTCGAACTCCCGCAAGTGTGACCACCGGGATCCATGGATCAAAGGCCACATTCATATTCCCTCCTTTGCTTTTTGAATCACAAGCCCCAATTCATCAGAATAAAAGAGTTTGACTCCGTCCTTCAGCACCCCCTTAAGAGCCGTAGCTCCATTTTCAGTGATGGTCGCCACGCCGTGCTTTGCACGAATGTAATCGGATAGGAATGGGAAGCAGTCGATATGGGTAAAAGCGTATTCCGGAAGCTTGACCAGGTTATTATGAATTGCCTGAGCGGTGGTCAGATGATGCTGATCATCACCCCAAACTCCTTTGGTATCATCCAGGAAACTGGCCTCGCTATTCGAAAACTCACGGCAGAGAATCAAGGCAATTGTTGGAACCTCGTTGAGCCTGGTCTGGACCCCCTCTTCATCTTCCAGTGCCACCTGCCAAAGGTTGCAGTTTCGGGCCGCTATCATTTTCTTGGCAGAATCCGTTGCAAACCAATCATCATGAAGTTTAGTCCAAGCGTCCGGCTCGTCATCTCTTTCGGCATAAGTGGATTCGATCAACTCCCGGATCTGAGTAGGAATCACTATTTCCCCCTGGCCGCTGCTTTTTTGACTCCATATCTCAAGGGATCGCAACAGGATATAAGGTGCATAGATTAATGCCTTGCTTCCCAGAGTCTTTATGATGTTTTTCGGCGTCATGTCCCTCAGTTTTTCAAACTCTTGTTCTTCGCTAAGGATGCAAATGCGCGCATGATCAACTGGGCGGCAGGATCGTTCATGACGCCAGAGACGCCCTATGCGTTGTAAAAGCATATCGGTTGGGGCAAGCTCCGTGATCAACAGATCGGCATCCAAATCAACGCTTTGCTCTACGACTTGGGTGGCCACAAAAATCGAGGGGCAGCGTGTTTTTCCATTTTTGCCGAATCGTTCCATCCATTCATTTTCAAGTTGCTCGCGGCGCCAAAAAGGGAAGCGTGAATGAAGAAGGCCGATCGGGAATTCGTTTCCAATTATCGATTTAAACCTTTGGTACTGAATCTGTGCCGCCTCCACGGTGTTGCATATCCATAACACCGCTGCACCTTTCCGGGCGAACCTGATTGCTTCGTCAGCGGCATCCTGCTGCAAAGCAAATTTTATCTTGATGGCCCGTGGCGCCGGCGGGGCCGGCGCTACTGGCGTAAGCTTTCGGCCTTCGCTGAGTCCGGTGAGTAGCGGATATTCGTTTGAAGTCTCATTTTTGCCGTCTGATGAACAATCAATGATTTGGCCGCGACGTTTGCTGGTGAGCGTGGCGGTGAGAATGATTACCGTACAGCCCAACCCTTCAAGTATTGTAATGAGTTTGTCGATGAGCGTGACTGTGTATAGGTCATATGAATGGATTTCGTCTAGAATCACGACTTTTCCGGCCAGAGCGAAATGGCGAACGAAAAAATGTTTGGCGGCCACTACCCCAAGCAATGCTTGGTCAACTGTTCCGACCCCGAAAGGCGCTATTAAAGCGCGTTTTGATGAGGCAAACCAATCCCGCCCGGTGGTAGCATCGTTCGCATCTTTTCCCGTGATCGCCGGCTGAATACCGAAGTCTTTGTCCATAAGCCAAGAGTTGCTATGGATCAAACGGCTTGCAGCGTTTTGTGAGCAGATTCGATGCAGAAAATCGTTCATGCGCATATGCATGCGGTTACTTGTCGCTTGGGTAGGGAGGGCGAAATAGATCCCTGCCGCTTTACCGGCGACCAACAAATTATAGGCTGCCCATAATGCAGCTTCGGTTTTTCCCGTGCCCATGGGCGCCTCTATGATGTAGACGCCTGGGCTGTGGATCATGGCGCACGCTTTTTTCTGAATATCGTTGGGAACCCATTCTTTCCTCGGGTTTTCTGGATCGTGGAATAGGTCGTGGAAGGTTAGATTTTCAATTAAATGGACTCGCCCAAGACCGATCATTTCGAGTGCCCTAACCGCGACGGCCTTTGGGTCTATGTGTGTTTCAGAAGCGTCTGGTGAAAAAAAGCGCTCGTCCGAGCCGATCCAGTCGGCAATAGAGGTGAGGCCAGCAAGCCACCAAAGTGCTGGGGATTCGGATAACGAAAACGCTTGATGCCTTTCTAAAAAATACTGCCAGACTCTGCTCGCGTGGGCCATTCGTTCAGAATCCCAGCCTATGCCGCTGCGTTCTTCCGTGATCAATTTGTTTGGTTGGTACCCTCGATCATTCGGAGGATTCAAGCGGCCATGGTGCGCCCCGAGTACGGCTGAAACGAATTTGGCTGTTTTTCGTTCGATGCCATTGGTCTGCAGAAATGCTTGGGTCGCTGCGTGGGTCACTTTGCCGTGGTCAGTTTCCATGGAAGTATCCCAAACATTATTGCGGGCCAAGGCTGTTAAACCATGTGCTTCAAGCCATGCATGGCACTTTTGCTGGAATCCTGGTGATATCTTACCAAGGTCGTGAAGGGCGGATATTGCACCGACCAGTGACGAGGTCATGTGGAATCTTTTCAGGAGATCAGGTGCGAGTTCGGCGACGCATTGCGCAACACATCCGACATTGACCATGTGATCAAAAACCGAAATTCCTGGTTCCCCTGTCTTTGTGGTCTTTGCCCAAAACGGAATCATTAGATACTCTTTTTGGTAAAGAAAGGTTGTCGGTTGCACAATCCTGTTAGCATATTTGATTCAGCATTGAAGATCAGGATAGCTATATGTTCAAGTATAGGTTCCTTATCAACCGCGTTGAGCCGATCATATCACCCACCTGTGACAGATACGGTCACACCGTGGGGGTAATTTTTCATCTTTTTGGCAGGATGGGGTGCCTCTTTTTTATGGATCGGATCGGAGGGGTTGGCAATCTTAAAAAGCGGAATGCCGTATTTTGAGCTGTATCCGATTTCGTAATGCTCTGCAAACGCGAGCAAGGGGCCAACGAGGCGCTGGAAGTGGCAAGGCAGTGGACGTACGAAAGAGGTCTTAAACTGCACCCGGAAAAGACTCATAGCGTTGATTAAGCGCAGAAAGGCGGCTTCGACTTTCTGGGATACCGCTTTGAACGAGGGCGTAGGTGGCCGATAAATCGGCTTAAAGCCCTGGAGGGGCAATGTCGTGCACCGGTTCAAATCACCTGGAATATATCTCCGGGTGCTCGTCTACTTGCCACCACAGATAACGTACAGTGAAGGGTTCAGTGGCGCGGAGGCGCAATGCTGTGAAAGACTGGATGCTTTCCGGAAAATCGGGTGGGGGAGAATTTACATCCTTGAAGGTTCCAAGCGACATAGTCATGACGTGATGATCGAAGAAGGGGTAGAGATGGCCGTTGGGCCGAATACTGACCTCGACGCCGTTGTTGCCTATTAGGACCGCCTCGGGCCGGACGAGGGCGCCATCGCTGAGACGCCGCAGGCATGCGGCATCGATGGCACAATCCGGCGTGTTGCATTCCGGGTTCAGTGGGTGCACATCTATTGTGGAGATGTAAGGCTCCTTGTCCACGACGAGGTGCAGCCCCATGATCCCCTGCCGGTTAATTTTTAATGGTTTTTCGAAGGTAATAGTTTGCCATTGGGTGGTGACATGGAGTTCCTTTTTGATAACCTGGTCCTCGGGGAACTTGATGGCCCGGCCTGTGGGGTAGATGACAGGATAGCGGCCCTTGGCGTCGGAGGCAGGGACTGCGGCAGGGGTGTCCACCTGTCCGCCACCGCACCCCAAAGCCATGAGCAGCAAAAGCGCCACTGTGAATATTTTTGACGGCATGGTCTTCTCCTTCATTTCAGCCGGCCCAAGCAGGTGAGTCGGTCGGTTTTGAACAGCGTCTGAGGGCTCATGCAGTAGGCCGGTTTGCGGGTCAGGGGCGCACCGGCGATCTCATAGGCCCGGAAGACCAGTTCGCTGCACATGAAGCTGTCGTCTTCGTCCTGGGGGGAGGGCACCATGACGTTGGAATCGTGGATGTTTATGCCGGCGAGAACGATGAGCAGGCTCATTTTGAAGTACGGCACGACAGCGCCCACCCGGGCCGCGCTCTTATAGTCATAGGGTTTATACAAAAGCGCTTGGTGCGCGGCCCAGGCGCAGGCTTTCCTGCACTGCTCGAGGGTGGCTGTGCGGTGCCGGAAGACCACTGCATAGCTTGCCTGGGACAATTTTTTGGATAGCGTCTCCCTTGTGACGCCTTTATCCGGCATGGCATCCACCGCCCAATGATACCCCTTATGTTCCCCTGTACAAAGAATCGCATGACTCACCGTTCCCAAGGTGGCCCCGCGCACGAATGCCGAGTTGGCTGTGTGCGCCCGGGTGGCGATGATGTCGCCGGCGAGCAAGTCTTGCATGGCGATTTGGGCGGCGGAATACTGCGCCAGGTTTTTGCATGGCGTACCGATTGCGCTCACGATGTTCTCCTTTCCATCTTGGGTTCGCATGTCATCGAATCGGCGTTGCGGTGGTGGGTCCGAATCGCATGCACCGCTGCTCGCCGGCGGCCACATTGCCGGCCGCGCCGTTCTCTACCGCATCGCCCTTTTCCAGGGGAGAAGCGGGAAATCAAGGATCAGGTGGGCGTCCAAGTGTAGAGATTCGATGAAAGCCTGATCGTTCGTCGTTTCCTTCGGCCGGAGGGTTTTGCGGATGGCGGAACGAAGCCTTGCCGAAGATGATCGGTCATTATTATGCCGACTTCTATTCGTCAATCTCTATTTCGGGGGGCGGTATCGAAAGCGGAAGCGCCTTAGTCGGTCACCGGTCAAAGTCCAAGGACAAAACTTCGCGGGTGATGGAAATCGGGCTTGGTATCGGGGTGGGTCAAGGCCCAATAGCCGAGATGTCCGTCCAGGGCGCGGATCACGGCGCTCAATCCGATGGCCAGCTTTCCGGAGCCGATGCCGAGAGCACCTAAATTTACTTCAGTGTGGAGGTCGATCCGATCCACGTCTGCTTTCACCGTAATGTTCGTTTTTACGATGGCCGGCTCTTCGCGCATGCCCTGACGATACCCATCGAAACGATACAGATTCCAGTGGCCGGCCGGCGAAAGGTTCAGCTCCCAATAGGCGCTCGAACCCGCCGGCTGGATAAAGCCCTCGAAGCAGGTTCCTTTCCAGAGTTCGTGGCGGCGCCGGGGTTGTGGGGATATGGGCGGGATGGAGAGGTTATCCAAACGACCCTGGAGGCGGTATTCCAGGCTCAGCGTGCCGCCATCGCGCCGGACGCTTCCCTCGATGGATATTCCGGTGCCGTGAGGGTCAACCGAAAATGGTTGTAGCTTGAAATCGATTTTGCTCATGATCCGCATCATAATTCACGGACCCGAGGGCGGCAAACCAATTTCTATCGCGCGGATAGGTCGATCCGCCTCTTGACCCTGTCGGCCGGATTGCATATAAAGTTTCGATTTTTCAAAATTCAGCGCCCGGACCGAGGGCCGGTTTAAGAGGGAGATGAACATGGGTAAAACATACAAGATCGCAGTGATTCCAGGGGACGGCACCGGTCCGGAGGTGGTGGCCGAGGGTCGTAAGGCCCTGGTGGCGGCTGCGGCCAAGTTCGGTTTTAAATTGGAGATGACCGATTTCGATTTCGGCGGCGAGCGCTACCTGCGCACCGGCGAGATCCTGCCCGACACGGCGGCCGACGAGCTGCGCAAGTTCGACGCCATCTATCTGGGCGCCATCGGCCACCCGGGGGTCAAACCGGGCATCCTGGAAAAGGGCATTCTGCTGCGCCTGCGCTTCGAACTGGATCAATACATCAACCTGCGGCCGGTGCGCCTCTTTCCGGGTGTGGAGACACCCCTGAAGAACAAGGGGCCCGAGCAGATCAACTACTGCGTGGTGCGCGAGAACACCGGCGGCATCTACACCGGCACGGGCGGCGTCTCCATGAAGGGCACGCCCCACGAAGTGGCCGTGCAGAGCGAGGTCTACAACCGCTTCCAGGTGGAACGCTGCCTGCGCTACGCCTTCGAGTACGCCCGCAAGTACGGCAAGAAGGCCCAGGGCAAGGGCGATGTCAACACCCTGGCCCTGGTGGGCAAGACCAACGTGCTCACCTATGTCTTCGACCTGTGGGAGCGCGTCTTCCATGAAGTCGGCCAGAAAGACTACCCCGACGTCAAGCGCGAATACTACCACGTGGACGCCACCTGCATGTACATGGTCAAGAGTCCCGAGTGGTTCGATGTGCTGGTCACCTCCAACATGTTCGGCGACATCATCACCGACCTGGGCGCCGAAACCCAGGGCGGCATGGGCATCGCGGCCGGCGGCAACATCAACCCCGAAGGGGTGAGCATGTTCGAGCCCATCGGCGGCTCGGCCCCCAAGTACACGGGCCAGAACATCATCAACCCCCTGGCGGCTGTCTGCGCCGGTGCGATGATGCTCGAAACCCTGGGTGAAATCAAAGCGGCCCAGGCCATTGAAAACGCGGTCAAAGAGGTCACCGGCACCAAGCTCAAGAGCCTGTCGGCCGGCAAGATGGGCTACAGCACCAGCCAGGTGGGCGACCTGGTGGCCGAGCGGGTGTAGTACTTCAAGGCTCGGATTTCATGCTATCAAAGACACAGGCGACCGCACCCGGTCGCCTGTTTTTTTCAGGGCTGCGGCAGGAAGACAGGGATGTTTCGGCTTGCCGCCGGCCTCGGTTCACCGGTAGATTGGTGTCATGAGCGCCCCATCTTTCATCACCTTTAGTAACATCGCCGTGCGCCTGCGCGACCGCCGGCTGCTGGAGAATACGACCTGGCAGATCCAACGGGGCGAGCAGTGGGTGGTGTGGGGGGCCAACGGCGCGGGCAAGAGCACCCTGGCGCGCACCTTGATGGGCCAGATGCCCGTGGTGCAGGGCGAGGTGGTACGCTACTACCTGGACGATCCGGCCGTGCGCGCCGGCCGCCGGCCCATGGCCCTGGTCTCGTCGGAGCAGTACCATCACTTCTTCCAGCGCGAAGGCTTGCTGGGCGAGATGCGCCACTTCAGCGGCCGGCTCCAGGAGCGCACCCGGGCGGGCGATTTGCTTCCGGCCGAAGCCGAGAGCGTACCGGCGCTCCGCGATCACATCCTGTCCGCCTTCCACCTCGCGGCCCTGCTGGACCAACCCATGGACGTGCTCTCCTCGGGCGAGATGCGCAAACTGCTGCTGGCCCGGGCGCTTTTGACCGACCCGTGCCTGCTGATCCTGGACGAACCGTTCAACGGGTTGGATGCCGCCGCCCGGAAGCAATTGGAAGAAGTATTGCGCTACCTGGTCGGGGCCGGTACCCAGTTGGTGCTCATCACCCACCGCCGGGCGGAACTCATGGAAATCTTCACCCATGTGCTCTACCTGGAAAATGGGCGCGTGGCGTGGCAGGGGCGGCGCGAAGCATTCCTGCGACGAACGGCTGGGGCCGAAAGCCCGGCGCCGGTGTCCCAGCCATCGGTTGACGACCGATGGGTTGCCGGGCAGTCTTCCGACCCGACGCCCTTGATCCAGATGCGCAACGTCAGCGTGCGTTTCGGCGACCGGACAATCCTGGACCGGGTCGACTGGACCGTGCGGCCCGGCGAGCACTGGGCAGTCACCGGCCCCAACGGCGCGGGCAAAAGCACCCTGCTGGCCCTGATCACCGGCGACCAGCTCCAGGCCTACGCCAACGAGATCGTGCTCTTCGGACGGCCGCGCGGCTCGGGCGAATCGCTGTGGGAGATCAAGCAACAGATCGGGCACCTGGGCGATGTGCTGCAAGCTCGCTACCAGCGCCAGGTGACCGCCTTCGACGTGATCTGTTCTGGATTCTTCGATTCGGTGGGGCTCTACCGCCTCTGCGACGCGGCCCAGCGCCGCGCGGCACGCCAATGGGTCGAGCGCCTCGCTCTGGCCGATCTGGCCGGCCGGCCCATGGCCCAGCTCTCCTTCGGCCAGCAGCGTCTGGTGCTCGTGGCCCGCGCCATGGTCAAAACCCCGCGCCTGCTGATCCTGGACGAACCGTGCAACGGCCTGGACGGCCACCATCGCCAACGCCTGCTGGAAATCCTGGGCCGCATCGTGCGCGGCAGCGCCACCCAACTGCTCTACGTCAGCCACCGGCCCGACGAGATGCCGGCCGGTATCACCCACCGGCTCCATTTGGAAGCCGGAAGGGTAGTTGGCAATTTCTCCTGAATAATTTCAGTAGACCAGCACCCCTTCGGCCAGCGCATGGGGCGGGGTGGGTTCCAGGGCGATGCAGCGGGTCAGGCCCAGGTGCCAGTCTGCGAAGCGCGCGTCGAGGTCGAGGGCTGTGATGCCGGGCAGGGGGCCGTAAGCTCGGGCAAAGTCGCAGTGGGGTTCGGCATGGCCCACGATCTGGACGATCGAGCAAAGGCGCAGGTCGGGGCGGGCCGTCTGGAGCCGCGTGCGGATGGCTTCGGGCCGCCGGGCCAGGCGCTGGGCCCAGGGGAGTTTGCGCAGCACATGCAGGCTGCCGAGCTCCACCAGGATCTTGGCATCCGGGCGGGTTTGAAAGATCTCCAGCAAACCGGCGGCGATATACGCGTCGCGGGAAAGGGGGCCGTCGTAGGCGTCCGGCGGCAGGTCCAGAGCCCTGACGTCGGGCCGCAGGTCGGGTGGCAGATCCGCCAGGGCTTGAAGCAGTTGGCGATAGCCGGGAAAGTCGATGGCCGGGTGCAGTTGGATGGCCTCCAGGCCGCGGCCGGTGGTCAGGAAACGATCCAGGTGGGGCTGTTGATCCGCGGCGATCTCCAGGGCCAGGTGGGTTACCCCCAGGGATCGCAGATGGGGCAGCAGCGTGGTCATGAAGGCCGGTATTGCGGGTTGCTGGTGAGTGGTGCCCATGAAGAGCACATCGTGCCGGCTCAGTTTTTCCAGCACGTACCTCTGGGCCGGCGTCTCGGCGGACGGCCCATGGGCGGCAACCGGACTTGGATCGCCATTAAGCAGCATAAGGCACAAGATGAGGAATAAAGGTTTGCGCACGAGGGCTCCGCGACCGATGATCTGTTTTCCTGAAACAGCTATCGGCCGCGGAACCCGCGGACTTTACTTTGTGTTCAGCGATTGAGCGGATCTACTTCAAGGCCGCGCGCATGCGGGCATTGATCTCCAGGTGCTCCAGGGCCAGGCGCACGGCGTCGGCCAGGTTGGGGTGCTGCTGGACGTAGCCGTCGAAGAAGCGTTGCACCTCGGTTTCGCGATCCAGGCCGCCCGAGGGCACGATGGCCGTGATCACCCGTTCGTAGAGCAGGGGGTGGAAATTCTCCAGTTGGGAAAGGGTGCTTTGATACCAGGTCCACAGATGGGCCTGGGCCACGGGGTTGGCGGCCGCGGCCACGATGGGGATGAAGCGGTTGCGCGGCGGCACATCCGCAAGGCAGAAGGCCAGGGCCGCGGCGGTCAGGTCCCAGGTTTGAAATGCCCCCAGGGCCGCCAGGATGTTAAGCCGTTCGTGTTCGCTGGGGGAGGCTTCGTAGCGTCGGCGGAAAAAGGCCAGGGCGCCGGCGCCCTGGGTCCAGGCGCCGATCTGGGCCACGGCCTTGGCGATGTCCGGATGGATCGTCTGCCCCGCGGCGAGCCGTTGAAATTGTTCTGCGCCGAAATTCACGGCGGACGCCAAACCCCACACGGCCCCCTGCCATAGCAGTTGGTCGCGCAGAATGGCCAGGGTGTGCGGCTCGCCTTCCACGGGCTGATAGCCGATGCGCTCCAGAACCCTGCCAGCCAACTCCCGGCCCAAGGTCGCGATGGGGCCGCGGCCCGCCTCCGGTGCCACGAGCATGGCCTGGAACAGATGGCCGGCGATGCTGGCCAGGGGCAGGTAGGCCTTTTCTTCGGCGTAGTACTTTTCCAGGAAGGCGAGATAGTTCGATAGGGGCAGCCGGCCGTGGCGCACCAGGGCGTAGAGATCGTTCTGCAGGCCCCAGCGATCTTCGGGACTCAACGACCCGTCGGCCACGCGCCCGCCCAGCGCCGCCAGGTTCTTGCCATCGTTATATCGTACCCGATAGAAACCGGTCTGGTCGTTGTTGAGTTTGTAGGCCACGGTGTGGGGCGGCAGCTCGACCATGGCCGTGGGCGTCTGCATCATCAGGGCCTGGGTGTGCCGCTTGCCGTCGGCGTTCCAAGAGGTCAGGGTCAGGGGCACGATCCACTGCTGATCGCTGGGGCTATCGATATAGGTGAAACGCTTCTGACGCAGCGCCAGGGTATTTTTCTGGCGCGAGACCTCGATCAAGGGATGGCCGGGCTGGCCGATCCAGCTTTGCATCATGGCCGTGATGGGTTGGGCCGAGGCCTGTTCGAAGGCTTCCCACAGGTGGCGGCTCTCGGCGCAGGCGTACTGGTGTTGTTCGAGGTAACCGCGCACCCCCTTCTGGTAGGCCTCGGCGCCGATGTAGCCCTGGATCATGCGCAGGATGCTGCCGCCTTTATTATAGATGATGGGCGCCGTGCTGGAGTTGATCACCACGTGCTCGCCCCCCGGGATCTCGATGGCGATCGTGTCGCGCAGGCCGTCGCGGGTCAGGGCCGTGGCGGTCTCGCCGAGCAGGAACTGATCCCAGATGCCCCAGTCGGGGTGGTAGTGGGCCACCACGCCGAAGCCGAAGTAGGTGGCAAAGCTCTCGTTGAGCCACAAGTACTTCCAGTCGGAAGGGGTCACCAGGTTGCCGAACCACTGGTGGGCGATCTCGTGGGCGATCACTTCGCAGATGCGCTGCACGCCGGCCTTGCTGGTCAGCTCGGGGAAGTGCAGCAGTAAATTCTCCCGGAAGGTGATAGCGCCCCAGTTCTCCATGGCACCGAAGGCAAAATCGGGCACGGCGATCAGATCCAGCTTGGGCAGCGGGTAGGGGATGGCGTAGTACTCCTCGCAGTAGCGCAGGGCCTTGCGCCCGAAGGCCAGGCCCAGTCCGGTGGTGTGGGCCATGCCCGGCAAATGGGCCAGCCGCACGCGCGGATCTTCGCCGTCCTGGGCCAGCTCGAATTCGGCGACGCCGAAGAAGAGCAGGTAGGTGGACATGAGGGGCGTGGGGCCGAAGGTGATCCGTTTGCGACCGCCGTCCAGGTTTTTTTCCGATACGGGCAGCGTATTGGCCAGAGCCGTGAGGTGGGCCGGTATGGTCATGGTCAGGTCGAAGACCGCTTTGTGCAGGGGGAGGTCCAGGCAGGGAAAGGCCTGGCGGGCCGAACTCTCCTGGAACTGGGTGACGGCCAGGCGGAAGGTGCGGCCGTCGTGGCTGGTCTGGCTGCGGTAGAAGCCAGCCATCTTGTCGTTGACGATCCCCTGGTAGTCGATGGACAGATCGATGCGGCCGCCGCGCGGCGCCGGCAGCCGGATCGTCAGCGTCTCTTTGGCCGGGTCCACGCTGAAGGCCAGGTCGGTCCAGTTGTCGCCCTCCCGCAGCCGGCATTTCCAGATGGCCAGCTCCAACAGGTGCAGGCTGATCTCTTCGACCGGCCGATCGGCATGCAGCTCGATGGCCGCCTGGCCGTCGAAGCGGTAGTTATCCAAATCCGGGGTGATGTGGAGCGCGTAACGGCGCGGATGAATATGGGACATGGTCAACCTTTCATGGGATAGGGTTTGCAAGCTGGACGCTTTTTTCTCCGCCAATATACGACTTTATCTTCCCCTTGCAAAGCCGCGGGGCCTGACGTATGTTAAAACCGTATTTTTTGTCATGATCAAGCCATATTATGACATCATTTGATGTGATTTGAAATCCTGGGCATCCGGCTTGAGAGGTGCGTGCATGGATAAAACCGTTCGAACGCTGGTGATCGCCTTCGCCGCTATCGGATTGGGCTTGCTCGGTTATTACTGGATTGGCCGCTGGCACACCGGCGGCGTCGAGAGCGCCGTTCAGAAGGAGAAATCGCGCTGCGGGGAAAGGGTCGCGCAATTGGAAGCCGAGATTCAACGGCTCAACAACGAACTCGGTCCCCTGGCCCAGGAGTACAAAAGCGATCTGGCCCACGCCTTCGGCACGGAGAAGGATGTCGGCGCGATTCAGGGCGAAAATGTCGACTGCAAGAAGGTCACCGCCCAGGCAGTGGCCTTCTTTCAATATCTGGACAGCAAAGCTTATGCGGGCGACGACAAGCGCGCCGAGGACCTGTTTGAAGAAGTCTTCCAAAAGCTGGCCGACAAGCCGCCGGTGAACGTGGGCGAACTGGACAACCTCTTCAACCTCACGCAAAACGTGACCCATCTTTATCGCGTCCTGGGCAAGGAGCGCATTTTGTGGATCAAGGAGCTGCTCGCCAAGGAAGCCGCGGTGGTGGAGCCGGCCATGGCGGTGCTGTATAGCTGGATCACGATCTGCAATGCCGGCGAAGGCGGGCCCACCGATCCGGCCAAACTCAAGGCGATGTATCAATATGCCTGCTTTTTCCTCAACAGCCTGGGCGGCCGCAGCTATCTGCTGCGCCGGGAGAGCAAGTTGCGCATGCTGATCCACTACTACTGCCTGCTGGTGCTGGACAAGGCCAACGATGCCCAGTTCAACGCCTACGGCCTGGATATCCGGCCGCATCTGGACTACCTTTTCTACGACATCAACAACCAGAAGGGGCTGCTCTACCGACAGCGCTATCTGACACAGTTGGTCGCCCTCAGAAGCAAATATCAATAGCGTAGGGGCGAATCATATTCGCCCTTACACTGCACCACCCAACCGTTCTTCTGAATACCTGCCTGAACAATTGCAAATTTTCGTACGTGTACGATAAGGGCAAACGGTTTCAGCGGCTGAGCCCGCAGGTGGTGGTGGTGCCGGGCACCGGGCGGTCCTGGTGTTTGAACCGGTTCAGCAGCAGGCGGGCCACCGTGGTGGAGGCGATATTGCCCAGGCTCAGGGCCAGGGCCCCGATCCAGTTGCCCGCCACCCCCATCCATAAGGATAGCGCGCTGGTCGTCAGCACGGTGGAGAGAAACGCGGCCTGGCCGGCGATGACGGTCATGGGTTTGCGGGCCACGCCGGCCAGCCCTTCGCCCTGGGCGCGCAGGGCCACGGTGAGCGGAAAGGCCACCAGGCCCAGGGCCGTCAGGCGCACGATGGGCAGGTCGGCCGGCGCCAGGTTCTGCAACCGCACGTAGTAGAATTCAGCCAGGCCGGGCAGAATGAAGATCAAGGGCAGCAATCCAAGCATGAGGCCGGCCATGAGGGCGAAGACGATGGTGCGGCGCTCCTTGCTCTGGGCCGGATGAAACGAGAGCACCACCTCCTGGATGCGCGTGGCACCGAAGGCCACCGGTGTGGCCAGTCCCAAGGCCAGGTAGTAAGCCGGCAGCATGCGCTCGGGGGCCTCGGCCCGGGCGATGAAAGCGCCCAGCAAGATGGCCGACAAAGAGAGCAGGTAGCCGCCGGCGGAGAGCGGCAGATTGAACCAGAACAGCTCCCGCTTGCGGGGCGGGGCCCCTTGCGCGGCGGGCAGGGCGGCCATGAAGGGCGCGGCCAGCAACGCGGAGGCCACCACTTCCAAGCCCACGGGCAGGGAAAGACACACCACCGCCCACACCGGCCCGACGGCCCCCAGGGCGCAGAAAAGCGGCGCCAGCAGGGCCGTGATGACGATGCGCGCCAGGGTGGCCAGGCTGGCCCGGCCCGAGGCCAATCCATTGTACATGCTTACCTGGTAAGGAATGCGCAGGAAGAAGAAAAACTGCAGCGGCACGCTGGCCAGCAGGGTGATGTGGGCCGGGCGGGCGATGGACGGCGGCAGCCCGATCCAATTTTCCAGGAGCAACTGCGCCACGGCCGGGATGCACAAGAGGGCTTGAATGGCCACCACCGTGGCCCCCAGCCGCAGGGTCAGGCCGCGGAAGCGGGCGAATCCTTCCCGCGTCTTGCCGAAGACCATGCCGGTGGCCACCAGGCCGAAGCCCAGGGTGCCGAGCATGAACAGGATGGTGTTGGATTGGGCCAGCCCGGCCAGATTCAGCGGCCCACCCTGGCCACGGGAGGCCACCATGGCCACCAGGGGATAGGTCAACCCCTGGGAAGCCGACTGCAGGGCCAGGGGCGCGAAGAAGCTTGCTAACTTGGCATAGGATGGCGTTGTGGATAACTCGCAGCTTGGGTTCATGAAGGCTCAGCCGTTTTTTTCAAACGACCTTAATCCGTAAGCGCCAACTTTTCCACTCAAAAGATGTGCCCGCCGATTCCGTGCTCTGTGTGCTATGGTCTTGACCCTGCCGGGGCGGTTGGTTTACTAACTGTCCTGGGCAAGCGCCAGGAACTCATCCTAAGTATGTATCGATACCAACCACAGACACCAAGGACCGCCTATGACCGACCGGAGCCATGCACGGAAAGGAGCCAGCCGAACGCGGGTGCTCCGGATTTGGATCGGCCTTCTGCTCTGCATCGTCATTCAGGGCATGCCGCAGGTCGCGCCGGCCGCCCCGGTCCAGCCGGAGCCGAGCGTGGATCTGATCTTCGTGATCGACAACTCCGGCAGCATGCGCAAAAACGATCCCCAATTCGTCACCCCCAAAGTGGTGGACGCGTTCGTGCGCCGTCTGCCCAGCCAGGCCCAGGTGGGCATGGTGCTTTTCGATCAGGGCATCCGTGTGCTCGAGCCGTTGGATTTTCGGCCGTCCGGAGAGGCCCGGGAGCGGTTTTCGGCCAGTCTGGCCAAGATCGACTACAAGGGCCGTTTCACCAACAGCGCCGTGGGCATCGAGCGCGCCCTGTACGAGCTGAAAGTCAAAGGCCGGCCCGGGGCCCGGCGGGGCATCGTTTTCATCACCGACGGCATTGTGGACACGGGCAATGCCCGCAAGGATCAGGAACTGAACCAGTGGCTCAAGCAGGATCTGACGGCCGAAAGCAAATCCCTGGGGGTGCGAATCTTCGGCATCGCCCTCACCGAGGCGGCCGACTTCATCTTGATTCAAGCCCTGGCCACCCGCACCGGCGGTGAGTACTACCGCACCGCCACCGCACCCGAAATTTCCACGGTGCTGGACAATATCCTCAGCCGTTTGACGCCGCCCGTGGATGCGCCGATGCCGGTTCCGGCAACCAGCCCCGCGCCGGCCCGAGGAACCGAGGCCCAGACCGCCGCGTCTCCGGTGGCCAGGGTCGCCACGCCGCCGGCCGTGCCGACGCCCCGGGCGAACGCCCCCGCGCCGGCTGTCGCACCGGGGCTTGGCGCCTGGTATTTTTGGGCCCTGGGGCTGATCGTGCCGCTCATGGCGGCGGCCATCGTTTTCCTGATGATCGTTTACCGTAAACGAGCGGCGGTCCAGCCCGCCGCAGCCCCACCCAAGCAGCCCGAGGCCCACCTGGAGGACCTGGGGGGCGTGCTGGGCCAGGGCACGCCCGTGCTCGCTATTACCAAAGCCCGCACCACCATCGGCCGGGACGCGCGCAACGACATCGTCATTCCCAAGCCGACCATATCCAGCTTCCATGCCAGCATCGAGTGCAAAAACATGGTCTTCTACCTCGAAGACCAGCGCAGCACCAACGGCACCCGCCTCAACGACCGCAAACTGGAAGCCAACATGCCGGTACGCCTCAAGGGCGGCGACCGGATCACCCTGGCCACCTTCGCGTTCAAATTCGTGCTCCCGGACCAGATCCCCTTCGGCGAAACGGTGATGGTCTCCATGACCGCCCTCGAGGGCCCGGAATCGGGATCGACCATGATCATCGACCTCAACGGCGAGGAGGGCGAGCGGGGGCTGATCACCTGCTTGCAGAGCCACCTGTTGCAACTGCACGCCATGGGACCCAAGTACCGGGAATTTGCCGGCCAATATTTCAACTATGACATGCTGGCGATAATTGCGACCAAGGCGCATCAAAACCTAAAGAAAACCCAGGAAGGGGGCGATCAATACTGTGCGCCCATTGTGCAGGGCAAGGCGTTCTATCTGGTGTGCTCGCTGCCGGTGACGATCAGTGGTGCCGCCGATTGGTATGGCCTGCGCTATGGCGGCTTTACCCAGTTCATCATGAAGTGGATCAAATCGCCGGCCTACCAGGCGGCCCAATGCGACCGGCTGTGTGTGGTGACCTTCGGCCAGGACCCGGCCACCTGGGTCAGCCTGACCATCGTACCCACGCTCCAGGAGACGGAACCGGTGGAGATTATGTCCGTGGATTTTCTTAATGAGGCCGAAAAGGCCATGCTGGCCCTCGATTTTGACCGTCATGGGCGGGTGATGTGACATGGCCGATCCAACCAAGCTTCAAGAGCAAAAACTGTTCGATCTGTTCAACTACCTGATCGACAAGCGCGTCATCATATCCATGCAACTGATGGGCACCGATTTCGAACGCCTGACCTGCGTCACCAAGGTGCGGCGGGAATCGGACGGGCCTTGGCTGCAAATCGATATGCCCGAGGGCTTTCAGGCGGCGGCCACGCGGTTCGGGGTCGGGGCGCTGAACCTGCGCTTTAACTTCAACGGCCCGGACCAACTGGAGTACATCTTCACCACCCGGGGTGGATTCGTAAAAGGCCGCGATCTGCACCTGCCGTTCCCCGAGTATGTCGAGCGCATCCAGCGGCGCAAGAATTTCCGCATGCCCACGCCCATCGGCACCAAGATGATGTTTCGCACCGAACGCGGGCCGGCGGTCCTCGGTGTGATCAACATCAGCCTGGGGGGCATTTTCGGTGCGCTGGTCAAGCCTGCCGCCAAGGACCTGCAAGGGTCGCTGCTGACCATGGGCCAGGACATCCAGCATGCCGGCATCGTGGTGCCGGCCGACAGCGAGACCGAAGAGCTGATCATCATCATCCATAAAATGGAGGTGCGGCGCATCGAGCACGACCCGGAACGCAACATCTACCGCTACGCCTTCGAGTTCAAAGACATCCTGGCCAATGAAACCAAGAAACTGACCCAAGCCATCTACTATTTCCAGCGCGTGTTTTTGCAGCGGCGCTAACACCAAGGTATGCGGTTGCTGCCGGGATCGCTTTCTGTTATAGGGTCAGGTGTTTCTCCAAGGCAGCGGCTTTCATTGATCCTGCCGCGTCGCCAGAGGCTTCAGCATCTAAAACAGACTTTGAGGATTCGCATGGATCTGCGCATGCCAGAGGGCATCGGCGCCAGCGCGCGCCGTTTTTTGGAAAAGTACCTCAATAGAGAATAGATAGTTTCGGTCCAGGGGTGAGAAAAAAATAGCCACCCCTGGACCGACACTAGATAGGAGAAGAAAATGTTTCGACCCCAGATCAAAGTCATGGATTGCACGGTGCGCGACGGCGGTTTGATGAACAAGTGGCAGTTCGAAGACGAGTTCGTGCGCGCGGTCTACAAGGCTTGTAACGACGCCAACATCGACTACATGGAGATCGGTTATCTGAGCTCGGAATCGGCCTTTTCGCGGCAGGAGTACGGCTCGTGGAAGTTTTGCGCCGAGTCGGATATCCGGCGTGTCACCCAAGGTGTCGAGAAGAAGATCAAGCTTTCGGCCATGGCCGACATCGGCCGCATCGAGTACGACGACATCCCGCTCAAAGCCGAAAGCTCCCTGGACATGGTGCGCGTGGCCTGTTACGTCCACCAGATCGATGCGGCCATCGCCCTGGCCCACCACTGCATGGAGAAGGGCTACGAGGCCACCATCAACGTGATGGCCGTCTCCACGGTGGGTCTGCGCGATCTGGAAGAGGCCCTGGATGACCTGGCCAAGAGCCGCGTGCCGATCATCTACCTAGTGGACAGCTTCGGCGCCTTTTACTCCGAGGATATCGACACCCTCTCCCAGAAGTACATGGCCAGCCTGCCGGACAAGACCATCGGCATTCACTGCCACAACAACCAGCAACTGGCCTTCGCCAATACCATCGCGGCCATCATCAACGGCGTCAACTACCTGGACGGCAGCCTTTACGGCATCGGCCGCGGCGCCGGCAACTGCCCCCTGGAGCTGCTCCTGTCGTTCCTCAAGAACCCCAAGTTCAGGGTCAGGCCGCTCATCGAGGTGATCGAGAGCCACATCATCCCGTGGCATAAGAAGATCGACTGGGGCTATTTTATCCCCTACATGATCACCGGCGTGCTCAATCAGCACCCGCGTGCGGCCATGGCCCACATGGAATCGGAGCGCAAGGAGAAGATCACCGACTTCTTCAATCAGGTCACCAACGCGACCGATCTGGTGTAGTAAAGCGCAAGGGTATTCAGGAGGCCGCCGCCACCGACAGCACGATCTTGCCGAAATGGCGCGAGGCCTCCATCTCTGCATGGGCCGCTGCCACCTCGGCCAGGGGATAGACCTTGTGGATCAATGGCAGCAGGGTGCGCCGCCGGAAATGGGGCAGCACCCGGTCCACGAAGGCATTGGTGATGGCCGTCTTCTCGGCCACCGGGAGCGCGCGCAGCACCGATCCGATGATCCGCTGGCGCTTGACCAGCAGCAGACCCAGATTGATTTCGGCCGTGGCCCCGCCCATCAGGCCGATGACGACCAGCCGTCCGCCCACCGCCAGGGCCGCTTGGTTTTTGGCCAGATACGCGCCGCCGATGTGATCCAGAATCAGGTCCGCGCCGCGCTCCTGGGTAAAGGCTTTTACTTCCGTTGCGAAATCCTGCTGGCGGTAGTCGATCGCCAGGTGAGCTCCCAAAGTTTTGACCCGCTCGATCTTGGCCGTCGAAGCCGTGACCATGATCTGGGATTCAGGGACCAGGATGCGGCAGATCTGGATGGCGGCCGTGTTGACCCCGCCCCCGCCGCCGTGCAGCAATACGCTTTGGCCGGCTTGCAATTGACCGATCATGAACAGGTTCAAATAGGCGGTGATATAGACTTCGGGGATGGCCGCCGCCTCTTCGAAAGTGATTGCGTCGGGGATGGCCATGAGGTGCCCGGCATAGGCCAGGGCGTACTCGGCGTAGCCGCCGCCGGCCACCAGCCCCATGACCCGCTCGCCGCCGCGCCACTCCTTGACCCCTTCACCCAGCGCATCCACCACGCCGGCCACTTCGAGGCCCAGGATTTCCGATTCTCCGGCCGGGGGCGGATAGAGGCCGCGGCGCTGGACCGTATCGGCCCGATTGACCGAGGTGGCCATGACCCGCACGCGCACTTGGCCGCGGCCCGGCTCGGGCAGGGGCGCCTCGCCCAGTTGCATGACCGCCGGCGCTCCGAAGCCGTTTAGAACGACTGCTTTCATAACCGCAGTTCCTTTGTTTGAGGGATTGATGGTCCAGACTATAGCATGACTGGCCCAGGCGGGTGAAAAAGTTTTCTTAGCGCTTGACAAACCGACTGCACAGTTTTAGATATTTCGACATATGTCGAACAATGAAAAAAATATCGCCCAGCTCGCGGAAATGTTCAAGGCCTTGTCCAATCCCAATCGCCTCAAGATCTTCATGCAGTTGATCGGCTGCTGCCAGCCGGGCACACGTTGCGATCTGCAAAGCGAATGCTGTGCCTTCGTGGGCGATCTTTCCAAGGATCTCGAGATCGTGCCCTCCACGGTGTCCCATCACATGAAGGAGCTGCGCCGGGCAGGCCTGATCAAGATGCGCCGCCAGGGCCAGAAGATCGAGTGCTGGGTAGACCCAGAGGCGATTCAGGACTTGGTCCAATTTTTAGCGGGCTGAACCTGGAAATTTTGAAGGCGTAAAATTCGAAAACTGTCGAACATTCGAAAAAACAAGGAGGCCATCCCATGGATCATCTTAAAGAGAACGAAAACAAAGACGCCGTGCGGCAAGCGGTACGTAGCCGTTATGGCCAGATCGCCACTTCACCGGGCTGCGGCTGCGGCCCTTCGACGTCGTCCTGCTGCGGCGGTGGGACAGCCATTACCCCCAGCCAGATTGCCCAGTTGCTGGGATATTCGTCCCAGGATTTTTCGGGCTTGCCCGAAGGTGCCAACATGGGGTTGGGCTGCGGCAATCCCAAGGCCATCGCGGCCCTCAAGCCCGGCGAGACGGTCCTGGACCTGGGCAGCGGCGGCGGCTTCGACTGCTTCCTGGCCGCCCGGGAGGTGGGTCCCACCGGCCGGGTCATCGGCGTGGACATGACCCCCGAAATGGTTAGCAAGGCCCGGGCCAATGCCGCCCAGGCGGGCGCACGTAACGTCGAGTTCCGTCTGGGAGAGATCGAACACCTGCCCGTGGCCGACGCCAGCGTGGATGTGATCCTCTCCAACTGCGTCATCAATTTATCGCCCGACAAACCCCAGGTCTATCGCGACGCCTTCCGGGTGCTCAAGCCGGGCGGACGCCTGGCCATCTCGGATATGGTGGCCATCGCACCGCTGCCCGAGGCGATGCGTCGGGAGATCGCCCTGCTCACCGCCTGCGTGGCGGGCGCTGAGACCATCGACGGGCTGAAAGGGATATTGGCGCAGATCGGCTTCACCCAGATCCGTATCGAGCCCAAGGAGGAGATCCGCCAGGCGATCCAAAAGTGGGCGCCCGGCAGAAAGATCGAAGATTATGTCGCCTCGGCCACCATCGAGGCGGTGAAACCCTAATCGGCAGGCATGTTGACCGCTAGATGCGGATAAGGTATGCAAACGAACCTGAAACGGCGTTGCCGAAGATGAAAGGACCGGGCGGGCAGTGAAACTCTTCGAACCGCTGACCATCAACGGGATGACGGTGCGCAACCGCATCGTCATGGCCCCCATGCAACTGCGCCTGGGACTGGGCAACCCCCGGGCGCGTGCGTTCTACCTGGCCCGCGCGTCCGGCGGCGCGGGCGCCATCATCATGTGCGGCACCTCCGTGGACCTGCTGATGGATGATGCGGCCTGGGGCCGGGCCGACGGCGTGGCCCGCTTCGTGGAGAACATGCGCGGCTTCACGGACGAGATCCACGCCACCGGCACCCGCATCGGCATCCAATTGTGGCACGGCAACCTTTGGCCGGCCGGCAACGGCGGCCCCATGCCCGGCGCAGAGCCGGTGGCGCCCTCGGCCACGGCCGAATGCCGCGCCCTGACCATCGCCGAAATCCAAGCCATCAGCGCCAAATTCGCCGCGGCCGCCGCCACGGCCCAAAAGGCGGGAATGGATTTCGTCGAAGTCCATGGTGCCCATGGCTACCTGGTGTGCCAGTTCTTCTCCGGGGCCGACAACCGGCGCACGGATGCCTACGGTGGAGACTTGGCGGGCCGCATGCGCTTCGGCGTCGAGACCGTCCAGGCCATGCGGCAAGCGGTGGGCCAAGATTTTCCGATCTTCTACCGCCTGGGCGCCCAGGAGCATCGGCCGGGCGGCATCACGTTGCGCCAGAGCCAGGCCTTCGCCGTGGAACTTCAGAAGGCGGGGGTTGATGCCTTCGACATCTCCATCGGCGCCACCGCCGGCCGCAGCGCCTCCCCTGGACCGCGGGCCAAACCCGGGACCTTCGTGCCCCTGGCCGAGCGCATCAAGGCCGCGGTCAGCGTGCCGGTCATGGCCCTGGGCCGCATCAACACTCCGG
Source organism: Desulfobacterales bacterium (assembly GCA_016218685.1). Lineage (GTDB taxonomy): Bacteria > Desulfobacterota > Desulfobacteria > Desulfobacterales > Desulfosarcinaceae > Desulfatitalea. Next base: position 30,560 of record JACRDD010000033.1, read on the forward strand.
AGCTGGCCGAGGCAATTTTGGTCGACGGCCGCGCCGATCTGGTGGGTATCGGTCGGCAGTTGATCGCCGACCCCTTTTGGCCCGACAAAGTTCACGCCGGCCGCAGTGAAACGATCACGGCCTGCTTGTCGTGTAACCGCTGTTTTCAGCCGCTGCGCAATCCGGATTGGTCCTGGAAATCGGACCAGCCCCTGTGCAAGGTCAATCCGAAGGCGGGTCGCGAGATGGAAGGATAGTAGACAGCGGCAAAGCAACGCGGAAGGAGAAATATATGCGCCTGGATATCGCCAAAGTGAAAACCATCGGTAACGGCCTCATCCGCCCGGAGGGGGTCATGGCCCTCGACGATGGCATCGTCGTCACCGCCGATGCCCGCGGCCAGTGCAGCCACATCCACCCGGACGGCCGCACCGAGTTCTTCGGCCGCCTGGGCGGCGCGCCCAACGGCATCTGCATCGATAGGGACGGTCGCATTATCGTGGCCAACATCGGCAACGGCCAGGTGCAGTCCCTGGGCAGCGACGGCCGCCACACTGTGCTGATGACCCACGCCGAGGGCCGGCGCATGGTGGCCCCCAATTTTCCCCTGCTGGATGCCAAGGGACGGCTGTGGGTCACCAACTCCACGGAGAACGAAGATATCAACGCGGTGCTGATGCGGCCCACCCCGGACGGCTGCGTGGTGTGCATCGCAAACGGTCGGCCGCGCATCCTGGCCGACGGCATCTACTTTGCCAACGGCGTGGCCCTGGACCGCGAAGGCGCCTTTCTGTACGTGGCCCAGACCATGCGCAGCAATATCCTGCGCTATGCCGTCCACGACGACGGTACCCTGGGCCCGGCCGAAATCTTCGGCCCCAGCCCCCTGACCCCGCAAGGCTATCCCGACGGCATCGCCTTTGATGAGGCCGGTAACCTGTGGATCACCTTTCCCCAGCGCAACGCCGTGGGCTACCTGACCGCCACCGGCGAGCTGTGCATGTTCCTGGAAGATCCCCAGCACCAAGTGCTTCAGCGCCCGGCCAACATCTGCTTCGGCGGACCGCAGCGCCGCACGGCCTTCATCGGCAGCCTGGAAGGCACGACCATCCCCTGCTTCGAGGTACCCCACCCCGGCCTGGCCCTGGTGCACCAGACAATTTAGCCTGCCGTCATCCGTTGACCTGCGCGCCGTTCCGCCGGGGCATGGCGTTGGCGGTTGACATACCGCCCGAATCTTGACATAAACGGATTCCGTAAATAATTAGAGCAATCCCGCGCTTGTAATTTCATTCTCAACTTTCACGACAATCAGGACGTCACTATACAACGGCGGCACCCCCCTTGGGTGCCGATATCGTCGTAGGTCGGCTGTTTTATCCAGCCAAACAACGAATGGAGGAAAGGAAGAGGGTATGAAAACAAGGCTTCAGTGGTTATGGGCGTTTTTCATGGTCGTGACGCTGGTCACGGCACCGGCCGTTTGCGCCGACGGCGAGTGGAAACAGTGGAAGGAAGAAAAGGGCATTATCGGCTACGAACGCCCCGTGGAAGGGTCCAAATACCTCGAAACCAAAGCGGAAACCGAAATCGATGCGCCCATGGAAGTGCTGCTCGAGGTGCTCATGGACATCCCCAACTTTCCCAAGTGGATGCACGATTGCAAGGAGGCCACCCTCATAGAAAAAGAAAACGATTTCCACCGGGTGCTTTACTTCAATCAAAATGTGCCCGTCATCGGGCAGTCGGACCGATGGGCGGTGATCGATTCCAAAACCACCTACGATCACCCTGCAGGAACTTGCACAACAAGCCTGGCCTCCATCGACCGTCCCTACGAAAGGGCCGATGGCAAAGGCATAAGAATGAATAAGTACACGGGCACGTTCGAGCTTAGAATGGTGAGCCGGGACAAAACCTGGGTGCGCTATACGGCCTACAGCGATCCGGCAGGATTCGCACCGGCCTTCGTAGCCAAATCGACCATCCGCAAGGTCACTTTCAATGGCGTGGACAACTGGGCCAAGATGGCCAAGGACCCCCATTACATCAAGGCGGCCGAAACCGGCGTCGCCAAGCCCATCATCGAGAAAGCCATCGCCGATGGCGTTCACAAGCTATCGAAGAAATAGGCGGCTTCCAACGCAAGCGCCATTCCCGTTTCAGGCGGGGATGGCGCCAAAGTACCTTCCGCAATATTCTAAAGGCATTCGACAGCTTTCCGCCGCTGGGCAGTAAAGCCGCCGTCGGGCTCAGGCAGGTCCATGTCAGCCGTTGCAGGGATAGCTGCCGCTATTCCCACTGGATGCACTCCACAGGGCAGCTTTCGATGGCGTCCTGGATGCACTCGTCCACACCGTCGGGTTTGATGACCTTGGCTTTGCCGCTGGCGTCGTCGAATTCAAACACATCCGGGCATAACTCTACACAACTTTCGCAACCTACACATTCATCTTCATTGATGGTGACACACTTGGCCATGGTTCACTCCTTATCTATATAGTAGATTCACTGTTTGCGTTTCTTCGCGTAGTCGGCCGCGTTGATGCCGGCCACGCACCCTTCGCCCACCGCCTTGGCCATCTGCCAGGGCGGGCCGCACACATCGCCGGCGGCATAGATGCCGGGCATGTTGGTGGCCTGCCGCTTGTCGGTCTGGATATAACGCATCTCGTCATCCAGCATGATGCCCAAATTGGTGGCCAGTTGCAACAACCCCTTGGCCCCTTGTTCGATGAAGACGCCGCCGACGGGGATGACCGAACCGTCGCTTAGCGCCAGGCCCTCCACTTGATTGGCCCCCTGGATTGCGCCGGCCTTGGCGCCCAGGTGGACCTTGACCTGGCTGGTCTCCAGCTTGGCTTTCAGTGCCTGGGAAACATCCAAGCGCTCGCACACCAGGTGCACCTCTTTGGCCCCGATCTCCAGCAGGGTGAGCGCCCCGTCCACGGCCGCGCTCTCACTACCCACCACGGCCACGGCTTCGCCTTTATAGAAGTGGCCGTCGCAATCCACGCAGTAGCTGACCCCCCTGCCGATAAGCTCCTTTTCGCCTTTGACCCCCAGGCGGTTGCGGTGGGTGCCGGTGGCGATGATCAGGGCCGGCGTGATCAAGGTGGCGCCGCTTTCGGTTTCCAGGGCCAGCCCGTCCTCCCGGGCATTGATGGCCAGGACGTCATCCTCGGAAAAATGGGCCCCGAAACTTGCGGCCTGCTTGCGGCCATTGGCCAGCATCTCTTCGCCGGCCACGTTGAACAGGCAGCAGAAATTTTCGATATGGGCATGGAACAGGCTGCTCTTGTTCTCTTTGCCCAGCACGATCACCGACACCTTTTTGCGGGCCGCATGGATGGCGGCCTGCAGGCCGGCCGGTCCGGTGCCCAAGATCACCACGTCGTAGCGTTGGGGTGTTGTCATACGAATCCTCCCTTGATAACGGCGCCAGTGGATCGCGGTCGCCGAATTGGCTGCTGAAGGCAATAATTGGGTCCACTTGTCTAAAAAGCAAGTCGTCACCCTCGCTTAGGAAAGGTCGGCGTCTTGCGTCGCGACCGAATCGCCTTATTATTGGCGTTATTTATTAGGCAGACCGAGCGCTTCGGGATTTCGAACGCTTTGAATACCCGGCAAAACCCGACTCAGGAGTGGCCCCCATGGAAAAGCCTGCCCAACCCGCGAACACCTGTGAGATGGAAACCGAGGCCTGTAAAGCCGATGTGGCGGCTTGCAAACAGATGAAAGCCCGGGTGCCGGAGATCGCCGAGCAGATCATCGCCCATTGCCAGACCGACGAATGCTACACCCATATCGACTACGAGCCAATTCCGGCCGAAGGCTTCGTCTCCGATCTCATCGACCGGTTTCGCGAAATTCTCTTCCCCGGTTATTTTACCAAGACCAAACTGGACCCGGCCAACATGAAGTATAGCCTGGGTCAGAGCGTGACGCTGCTCTACGATATGCTCTCCGAGCAGATCGCCCATCACGTGCGCCATGACTGCCTGCGCTACAACCTGCCGTGCAGCGAGTGCCAGCAGAGCGGTCAGGTCAAGGCGTTGGCGCTGCTGGAGTCGATTCCAGAGATTCGCCGGGTGCTGGCCACCGATGTGCGGGCGACTTACGAGGGCGACCCGGCGGCCAAGAGTCACGATGAAATCATCTTCAGCTATCCGGGCATCTTCGCCATCATGGTCCATCGGGTGGCCCATCGTTTGTTCGAGTTGGAGGTGCCGCTGCTGCCGCGCATCATGAACGAGCATGCCCATAGCCTCACCGGTATCGACATCCATCCGGGTGCCACCATCGGTCCGAGCTTTGTCATCGACCACGGCACCGGCGTGGTGATCGGCGAGACCACCCACATCGGCCGCAATGTGCGCATCTACCAGGGAGTGACCCTGGGCGCCCTGAGTCTGCCCAAGAATGCCGGTGAGCAGTACCGGGGCAAACAGCGGCATCCCACGATCGAAGACGATGTGATCATTTACTCGGGAGCCACGATTCTGGGCGGCGACACAGTGATTGGTGCACGCTCGGTGATCGGCGGCAATGTGTGGCTCACCGATTCGGTGCCGCCCGATACCACGGTGATGATGGAACATCCCCGGCTGATCTATAAGTCGGCTAACAATCAAGCCAAAGGAGTTTGAGATGCATATATACCATAGTGTCACTGCCACCATCGGCCGCACACCCCTGGTGCGTTTGAACCGCTTATCGGCTGAAGCACCGGCCGAAGTGCTGGCCAAACTGGAATTCCAAAACCCCTTGGGCAGCGTCAAGGATCGCATCGCCGCCGCCATGATCGCCGCCGCCGAGCGTCAGGGACGCATCGGTCCGGGCAGTCTCATCGTCGAGCCCACCAGCGGCAATACCGGCATCGGGCTGGCCTTTGTCTGTGCCGTGAAAGGCTACCGTCTGCGGCTGACCATGCCCGAGACCATGAGCGTGGAGCGCCGCAAGTTGCTGACCCATCTGGGTGCCGAACTGGTGCTGACCCCCGGCGCCGAAGGCATGGGCGGCGCCATTGCCCGGGCCAAGGAGATCCTGGCCCAGGACCGCAACGCGTTTATGCCCGACCAGTTCGAAAATCCGGCCAACCCCCAGGCCCACCGCGAGACCACCGGTCCGGAGATCTGGGCCGACACCGAGGGTCGCGTGGATATATTGATTTCAGGCGTGGGCACCGGCGGCACCATCACCGGCGTGAGCCAGTTCATCAAGGCCAAGAATCCCGCCTTCAAGGCCATTGCCGTGGAGCCGGCCGCCTCGGCGGTGCTCTCGGGCAAGCCCAAGGGCCCGCATAAGATCCAGGGTATCGGCGCCGGCTTCGTGCCCAAGGTGCTGGACATGAAGCTGGTGGACGAGGTGGTGACCGTGGCGGACGAGGATGCCTTCGACACGGCGCGCCGACTGGCGGCCCAGGAAGGGTTGCTGTGCGGCATCTCGTCGGGGGCCGCGGTTTGGGCGGCCCTGCAAGTGGCCCGGCGACCGGAGAATGCCGGCAAGCGCATCGTGGCGATTCTGGCCAGCACCGGCGAGCGGTATATCAGCACGGCTTTGTTCCGGTAAATGAAGGCGGCGTCGATCGATGCCGCCTTCGACTAGAAGCAAACGGTTAATGGGCATTTATTAAATAATTGACATTTCGGTCATTTTCATTCATCTATTTTACCAACAACCAAGGGGAATTAGCCCTTGCAGGGCAAAGCATATTGAAAAATCTAGGTCAGGCAGGACAATAGAGCATGGGCATTCAAGAGCGTAAGGAGAGGGAGAAGGAGCGACGGCGCCAGCAGATCATCGTGGCCGCCAAGCGGGTTTTTTCGGACAAAGGCTTCAACAAAACCACCATGGAGGACATCGCCAAGGAGGCTGAACTCAGCCCCGGTACCTTGTATCTGTACTTCAAAAACAAGGAGGAGCTATATGCCTCTTTGTCGTTGCGGATTTTGCAGTATCTGCACATCCGGGTTTCACACGTCATCAACCAGACCGAATTGAGTCCCACGCAAAAGCTGGATGCGCTTCAGGAGGTGATGTTCGACGTCTACGACTTCGATCCGTTGATCATCATCAACATGTTCCACTTGCAATCCAGCGAAACCCTGAAGAATCTCTCTCCGGAACTGATTGAGGAGATCAAGACCCTGTCGCGCAACTCCATCGGCGCCATCGCCAAGATCTTCCAGGAGGGCATCGAGGCCGGCAAATTCATCAATTGCCACCCGGTGGCGCTCTCGGACATCTCCTGGTCGCTTTTTTCCGGTGTGGTTTTGTGGGAGGCCAGCAAAAAGATCATCGACGACAAAAAGGATCATCTGAAAGCCACGCTCAAGCTGGCCTATGAAATTTTCAACCGGGGGATTCTGACCTCGGCGCCCGAGCGTTCCGATTCCAAATCGAAATGATTGCCCGTCGGCCCCGATTGAAGCCGTAAAAAAAACCTGTCGCCATGAGGCGGCAGGTTTTTGTTTGTTTCTATCCGGCAGTGTTTGGCGCTCGTTCTATTCCGTCGGATGGCATTGAATGCATCCGGTCGGACCGCTGGCCGCCAGTTTCTGGTCGGTAGGGATGCGCGTCGCCTGGAGTTTGCGGTTCTCTTGGTTGACCGCCTTGTGGCAGCCGATGCACATGCTGTGATAGGCGTTTTTGAAGTAGCGCGCCTGCAAGGCGGCATCCTTGGACGGGCGACCATCCTCGCCCTTGGGCAGTTCGGCAAGGTCATGGCAGCCCTGGGTGCTGCAGCCGCTGATCGTCGATTCGCGATCCCAGGTGTGGTGGCATTGCTGGCAACTGTAGCCGAAATGGACCGCATGGGGAAACTCCACGGAAACCCGTTTGGCTTCGGCCGAAAGCGGCTCCAAGGTGATGGTTCCCATGGGCACGCACATTTCAACCTCCGCGGCCCAAACCGTTCCCCCGATCAGGCCCAACCCGATTAACGCTGCCGCCGCAATCCACAAATTCTTGCGCATCTTCGACCCCCCTGGTGGCGAACTCGGAAAATTTTTGCCCGCTATAGTATGTTCCGCGTCACTTTTCAATCAAAAACCAGTTCGCGTGCGCGGGGTCAGGGCCGCACGGCGCGCACGCTGCCGCACTGGTCCTGGCGCCGTTGCTGGCGCTGGAAGACGGTTTCGGGTTTGGCCGTGACCACATCCACCACGTCGTGATAGCCCCGGGTATAGGCCTCCGCGCTCCAGTACCATTGGGCGCCGCTGGCCGGGAAGAAGGGCTTTTGCTTATACAGGGCGCCCAGCTCGCTGGCCTTGGGCAGCCGCCAGTCGCCGAACCCACCGATGGCCAGGGACTGGATGTACTGCTGGGCGGCCGCGTAATCCAGGCACCCGCCCAGCTCCTGATGGGTGTCCAGCAGGTTCCAGGTGAGCCCCGTGGTGCTGTCGGTGAAGGTGCCGTCGCCGTTCACCTTAAAACGGGTCGAGGTGCTCAACTGCCGGGCGAGTTCGCCGCGTGCCCGGGTGGCGATCTGCTGCTGCTGGGCTTTCTTTTCCTGCTCGCGCTGAAGCCGGGCCTGTTCTTCCTGTAGGCGGGCCTTGTCTTTCTGTTGCTTCAAGGACAACTGGCGTTGGGCCTCCAGTTCATTCATCAGCTCCTGGGCTGCGCCCGTATAGGGGCCGGAGATGTTGTCGCGCAGATAGCGATCCAGCCGCTGCGTGCGTTCGTATAAACTGTTGCCGGGATTGGTGGCATAGGCCTGAACCGTTTGCCACTGGCGCTGAAGGGCCAGGTTCTTGTTCAGATCGACCAGTTCGGTTTCCAGGATCTGCCGCTGGGTGCTTTCGGGATGGGTGTCCAGATATTCCCGGTAGGCCTGGGTGATCTTTTCATAATCGGTGCCGGCCTCGTTTTTGAGCTTGTGCAGTCGGATCAGGTCGCGCTTGTCCTGCAACTCGGCCAGCATTTTACGTCCCGCTTCGGCCAGGGGCATTCCCTGGAACTCGGCGATGAAGGCTTCGTAGCGCTGCACGCACGGCTCCCAGCGCTGAGCCTGTTCGCATTTGGCATCTTCGGTCTTGAGGTACTTCAGGTGTTGCTCGGCCATTTCGTTGATCAGGGTATCCACGTCGGCCTGGTAGCGGCCTGAGGGAAAGCGCTTGAGGTAGCTTTTGTACACTTGGAGGCGCTGGCTGAAATCCATGCGCGCGGCGCGCTTCAATTCTTCGTAGTAGTATTGGTCCACCAGATTCTTGATGTCGCTCATGGAAGAGACGATGCGTTTCTGGTGGCTGCTGTTGGGATACTTTTCCAGAAAGTCGCCATATAAGCTGACGGCCTTCTGTTCGTACTGCTCGTCCACCGGCAGGGAGCTGATCTTAAGAATGGTCTGCTCGAAATCGCGATCTTCCCTGCTTTGTTCGAGCTGCTCCAGTTGAATTTTGATTTCGGACGCATGGGTCGTGGCCGGGTTGTCGCGCAAATACTCCCGCAGCAGTTCGATCTTTTGCTCGATGGCGGCGGCTTCCTCCACCTGGCCGAGCACTCGGTAGTATTTGTCCGAGACGTTTTGGTTTTCCATGATGTAGAAGCCGATCACGGCCACGGTGGCCAGGACGGTGAAGATTCCCAAGGCGATGGCGAACAGGGTCATCAAACGCAGGCCCGCCTTGCGGATCTTGGGCTCGGGGGCGCGCTCCAGGCGCACCAGTCGTTTGGGCGGTGCGCCCGCCGGCCGTTCGCGGCGCTCCATGGGCACGGGCGGTGCCGGCGGCTGCTCGCTGGGGCCGGTGATTTCATCCTTGATCTTCAGGCTCTCCATCAGCACCTGCATCAAGGGCTGCTTGATGGTGTCTTTTTTGGAAGGGTCGGCGGGCACCATTTCGATGGTGGTGTTGTCCCAACTGATGATGCGATAGGCCGCATCGCAGCCGGCAAAATCATCCGTTTCGGCGTGAATCAACTGGCCCTGGTGGACATGCAGCGTTCCGGCCCTACCGGCGGAGCTCACGCGCAACGTCAGCGACGATTGCTCCATCTCCGCCATCTGCAGGAACGAGGGCAGGCTGATGCCGTGGATCTGGCCGCCCACGCCGTCGCTCACCTGTTGCATGACCCCCTGGCTCAGGCAGCGTTTGACCAGCGTCTCCAACTGGTGATAGTGGTCATCCACGATCCAGTCGGAGCAGTAGCCCATGTGGATTTCGATTTTGGCCTTGTTGCGCCGCCAGGGCCACAAGGCACCGTAAAATTCGCCGGTTTTGAGCGGCAGCAAAAACAGGGACTGGTCGTTCTCCACCCCTCCCAGATATTTGATCGAAGAATTCTTGCGCAGCTTGCGGGACAGCGGTTTTCCGGCCGGTTTGACCGGCGGACCGAAGTATTTGGTCAGCAAGGCTTCCAGATCCGCGACCTTGCGGTCGGTGCAGGTGGCCTGATAGAGACTGCGGGATTCCTCGTAGAAGCGCTTGCTGATCTCCGGTAAGGCATCCAGTTCGCGGGCCAGGGCGATAAACCCTTCCAATACAGGCAGATTGGCCTTTAATTCCGCAATCTCATCGCTGTCACCGGTCAGAATTTCCTCGATCAACCGTTGATCCATGCACCCTGCTCCTTGTGGGTTGAGCCACACCGTACCCCGCCGCCCCTGCTGTGGCGCCTTTAACGGTTTTGCGATTAATTTTGTATTTTAATTCGGTACTATAAGTGCAAAACCGGTTTGATGTCAAAGAGAACGTTCTCCGCCTGCGCCGGAAGATTTATATATCGGCTTTCAATGACGCGCGCTAAAGGAATAGGGGCATTAAAAAAGCGGCACCACTGGCCAGCATGTGAAAGCAGACCGCCGGCCAGATGCTTTGGGAGCGCTCCCGGACCATTGCCAGGGAGAGGCCCATCAGCAGTGCGCCGAGGAAGCACGACACGATTTTGAGGGTATTCAGCGTGAACTGGCCCTGGCCCCACAGCAAAAGCGAAAGGGCAAAGCCCATGAAGAGCAAGGTGCTGCCCAGGTTGGGCCAGGAGATGAACCAGCGGGTGTCGTAACGTTGGATGCGGCCGTATTGGGCCAACAGGCCGTGGGTCAGGGCCCGGAAAAGAATTTCGACGGCCAGGGGCATGCCCACCAGACCCAGCGCGATCATGAAGCCCCACTCTTTGGTGACGGTCCAGGCGGTCGGCGCCCAGGCCCCGCCGGCCACGCCGCCGGCCAGCACGGCCGGCAAAAAAACCCACCATTGGCTGCCGATGGGGCGGGTCCAGCCATATTGCCACCCCCGGCCGTCGACCACCAGAGCCAGACTCAGGCCCGCGGCGAGCAGCAAGCTCAGCACCAATCCGAAATGCGGGTCGGCCAGCAGCGGGTGCAGGGTCGGCTTCCCCAACCAGGCGGTCGGATTCCAGATCAGGTGGACGATGTGGGCGCACAGCACGATGAAGGCCGCCAGCGCGGCGGTCAGGCCGAAGCGGTAGGTCTTTTGGGCCAGATCGGGTTTGCGGACCGCCTCCTGGCAGGCCTGGACGATTTGCGCCGGGGAGAGGCGCGTGCCGCTTTCCCGGGGGGAGCCGCCGATGTCGGCCGCGCCACCCCACTTATTGGTTAGTGTGCGGTTTTTGACGGCCCGGTCCACGAAGTTGAGGCGTTCGTAAATTTCATCCAGGGTGATGGGCATGAACATGTCCATCTGGCGCACAGTGTAGTTCTTGAGGCCTTTTTTAAGAAAGACGACGCCCAGTCGGTTGCCGTACAGCTTGTTGAGATGGGGCTCGATTTCGTAGATGCCCATATCCGCCTCGACCACGGCGGCAATGCGCTGATCGGTCAGATCGATGCGCGCCAACTCCTCCACGCCGAAGTAATCGGCGAAATCGCTGGGTTTGTAGAAGATCTGATCGATCTTGTGCAAAATGGCGGCCGTATAGGTAAGGTAGTCGGCTTTTTCCCAGCGCCCTTCTTTTTTCAAGGCGATCTCATCGCCGCGCAGATGGTCGATGACCCGCTGGATCTTGCGCATCAGCTCCGGGGGCAGGGCGCTCAGATCCTTGAGCTCCAGTCCCAGGGAGTCGATGATGCCTTCGTAGCGCACCAGGGCGTAGAGCAGCCGCTGCTGGGTGGCGTCCTGGCGGGCGATGCGGGCGTGGTTGAGGATGATCCAGATGGCCAGGAGCGTATCCAGGTCTGGCTCGTTGGCGAAAATATTCCACTCCCGGTTCTGCAGGTCGAGCCCCTTCATGTAGAGCACCAGGGCCTGTTCGCAGGCGGACAGGGTAAACGACCGCACGCACCCTTCGTGGTGGTCGAGGTTGTAGACCTGGCGTTCGTGATCCATGAATGGCTCGCACTGGGCCACGCCGTCCACGAAGATGGTGCCGGGGGGGGATTTCTTCGCAATGGAAGCCGAAAAGGAGAGCCCGGCCTCGATATGCACGTTGATGTTGGGCGCCTCGAGGCAGGTCAAGACCCGATCCTGACCGTTGGCTTTGACGCTGTAGCGCTCGGGCAGATTGCCGCCCCTGGGCCGGCCGGACCCAAGCGCCGGCTCCTCCACTTGAACCCGGCCGTTCTGGCTGTTATCGGATGACGCACTCATGGACAAGTCCCATCGGCGTGGCCCATTTCGATCCAGCGTTGCTTATGCGCCCTACCGATGATAGTTGGGTCCTAATGTTTGCTGCCAATGATAAGTCTCTTGTCGGGGAATACCTTCCGGTTCTTCCGCTAACCGCTCCACCAGCCGGGAGATCGCTTCGATGCAGGCCCACTATCCATAGCAGCGGTTCACGACGCGGTCAAGTCGCATTAGGTCGCGCCCGCGGGGCGCACTTTCAGCGCGCGTTGCAATAAAACATTTGCCTGGGGTTCCGTTCTCGACTAAAAAAGAGTAGCTTTAAGCTTGATCCCCATACCAACCTTGGTCTGCATGCCAAATGAGTGCTGAAAAATTAGAAACAAGGTTTGATCCTGGAGGCGGCCCATGCGTTCGGCCCTGGTAATATCCGCGATAGCGGACGATACTGCCGCCATACGCAACGCCTTCGGGCCGGAATTCCGGTTCAGCACGGCCGTGGATGTGCCCACGGCGCTGCGCATCCTGGACCGCGCGCGCTATGACCTGATCTTCGTGGATCTGGAGATCATCTCCGCCTATACCGCCGACAGCGGCCCCGAGAGCGCCCTGCAGATTTTTCAGCAGCGCTACCCGGCCATCGAGATGGTGATCATGACACCCCCGTCCCAGATCCGCCGGGCGGTCAGTTGGGTCAAGGCCGGCGCCCGGGATTATGTCAGCTATCCCATCTCCCGGGACGAAGTGCGCCTGGTGACCGATTCTATCGCCCAATCGATCCTGCGCCAATCTGAGCTGGATTACCTGCGCGACAAGTTCTGGAAGAGCGAAGCTCTGGACGTAGTGCAGACCAAGAGCCAGGCCATGTTCGAGGTGTTCAAAAAGATCCGCTCGGTGGCCTCCACCAAAACCACCGTGCTGCTCGTGGGCGAAACCGGCACCGGCAAGGGCGTTCTGGCCAAGCTGATCCACCAGCACAGCAACCGGCAGAACGCCCAGTTCATCAGCGTGCACTGCGGCGCCATCCCCGATACCTTATTGGAAAGCGAACTGTTTGGTCACGAAAAGGGAGCCTTTACCGGCGCGGTGCGCAAGAAGCTGGGCAAGTTCGAGATCGCCAACGGCGGCACGATCTTCCTGGACGAGATCGGCACCTTGACGCCCCCGGCCCAGATCAAGCTGCTGCAAGTGTTGCAAGACGGCACCTTCAGCCGCGTGGGCGGCGAGGAGACCATTCAAACCAACGCCCGGGTGATTGCGGCCACCAACTCGGACCTCAAGCAGCTGAGCGCCTCGGGCCAGTTCCGCAAGGATCTTTACTACCGGCTCAATGTCTTCCCCATCGTAATCCCCTCGTTGCGCGAGCGCACCGAGGATCTGCCGCACCTCATCGACATCTTTCTCAAAAGATTAAACCGCGAATTCCAAAAGTCGATTCACGGCGTGCACAGCCAGGTGATCGAGGGGTTGTCGCGCTACGACTGGCCGGGCAACGTGCGCGAACTGGAAAATCTCATGGAGCGGGCCTACATCCTGGAGAACACCGCCACCTTGACGCCCGAAAGCTTTCCCCTGGAACTCTTCGAGGGCGAGTGCCCCTCGGCGGTCATGCCCATCAATGCCCGGTTGCCGCTCTCCGACGCCCGCAAGATCGCCCTGGAAGATTTCGAGCGCCAGTACATCAAGGAGCTGGTGGCCCGTAACCACGGCAAGATTAACATTTCGGCCACCGAAGCCGGCATCACCACGCGCCAGTTGCATAAATTGATGAGCAAGTATGGTATCCGCAAAGAAGAGTTCAAGCACGATACCATCGTCAGGTAGTGTCCAACCCCATGGTAGATCGTCCCGACCCACCACCGCCGCGGCCCCCGGGCGCGGGCATGGCCCGCCCGGCGGCTCTCTATTGGTGCGTCTTGGTTTTGGTGCTGCTGGGAGCCCTCTGGCTGCGGGTGGACGACCTGGTCGCCTGGCGCCAGCGCCCCCAGCACGCTTTCTTCGACGGCCGGCCGCTGCTGATCACCTTCGACGGCTACTACTACCTGGCCCTGGCCCGGGATATCCTCCAGGCAAGCTATGCGGAGCTGGATAGCCTGCGCGGCGTGCCCGCCTCGCCCCTCCGGCCCATGCCGCCACCCCTGCTGTCGCTGCTGACCGCGGCCATTGCCCGTCTTACTTCCTGGCCCCTGGAGTGGATCGCTTTGCTGCTGCCGCCCCTGCTCGGCCTGCTTCTGGCCGTTCCCGTGCTTCTGCTCAGCCGGCTCTACGGCGGACGGCTCATGTCCCTGGTGGCCTTGGCCATGGCGCTTTTCCCCCGTTACTATGTCTACCGTAGCCACCTGGGCTGGTTTGACACCGATTGCCTGAATGTCACCTTCCTGCTGACCAGTTGCTATCTTTTCATCCGCTTCGGATTGAGCCCCGGTTTGCGGCGCTATGCCTGGCTGGCCGGCGGCTTGGCCGCTTATCTGCTCTTTATGCTCTGGTGGGACCAGACCCCGGCCATCGTCACGCTGCTTTGCCTGACGCCCCTTGGGATCGTATTACTGCTTTACTACCGGCCCCGGGGGCGCGAGCTGCGCATCGCTCTGGGCGCGGGCCTGGCAGTGATGGCGGCCGTGGCGCTCTGGCAGGGCCCCGGGGTCTTGGTGGCGCCCTTGCGGCACGCCTTCGAGCAACTCGATTATATCGCCCAGCGCCAAGGAGAAGACTTTCCCAACGTGGGCGTCTCGGTACACGAACAGAAGCAATTGGCCCTGGCCGACATGGTCGCCATGAGCACCGGCCACCCGCTGAGTTTTGCGCTGGGGCTGGCGGGTCTGGTCGCCCTTTTTCAGCGCCACCGGCGCAGAGCCGCGGCCTTGATCGTGCCGGTTGCCGTGGGGGGCCTGACCTTCATTTTCGCCCGGCGTTTCCTGATCTTTCTGACCCCCTTTCTGGCCGTGGGCCTGGGCTACGCGGCCCAGTGGGCCTGGGGGCTGCGCCGGCGCTGGGCGTTTCTGAAATACGCCACGCCGCTGCTCATCGCGCTGGTGGTGTTTCTGCCCTTCAGGGAGAGCCTGGCCCGGGTCTATTGGCCCAAGGAATCGCCCCCCATGATCGCCGGCATGGCGCATCTGGCCCGAAGTACCGATGAAAAGGCGCTGGTGTGGGCCTGGTGGGACCATGGCTACCCCTTGCGCTACTGGAGCCAACGCGCCACCATCAACGACGGCAGCCTGCACGGCGGAGTGCGCACCGTGAGCAATGCCATACCCCTGGCTGCGCCGGATGAGGCCCTGGCCGCGCGCTTCATGCGCTTTTATGCCGTGCAGGGGCCGGCCGGGCTGGAAAAACTTTTCGCGGCCGCCCAAGGTCCGGCCGCGGGCCTGGAACTGCTCAAGGCCGTGCTGGCCGCCGGTCCGCAAAAGGCCGCGGCGTTGATCGAACAAGCCGGACTGGCGCCGTTGGCGCAGTGGCACGCCTTTTTCTTCCCCGATCCCGGGCGCGAGATCTACCTTTTTCTGGACCTGCGCCTGGCGCGCACCGCCTATTGGTGGTACTGGTTCGGCACCTGGGACCCCCGGCGCCGGGAGGGCGTGCACCCCCTCTTCAAATGGCTGCCCGACGGCCGCCGGACGGACGATACCATCTCCTCCAAGGATTTCAGCGCGGACCTGCGCCAGGGGAGCATCGCCCTCGACGGCAAAACCTACCCCCTAGCCGCGGTTCATATTCATGATGGCCGCGGCTGGAACGAGCAGCGCTATGGCCGCGACCAAGGCCTGGTCTTTACCTACCACGCGCCCACCCAAAGCGGTGCTTTGATGGACCGGACCTTTAGCGAGTGTCTCTTCGGCCGCCTTTTTCTATTTCAAAAAAACGACCCGGCGGTTTTCAGCTTGCATGCCGAGCAATATCCCTACTATCAGATCTGGCGGGTTCGGGCTGAAAAAAGGGTGAATTGAACCCCTCGCTAACATTGTGCTAACAATTGGCTAATAATTGACGTACCCACCCAAAGGGGCTATGGGAAGGGCGCGCGTGATTGGGGGGCAACGCTTTCGCACTGGCGCTTACCTTATTAATAGGGTCAATTGAGGTACAAGAGGGGCTCTTGGCATGGATTGGTATCTGTTTGTCGTCATTGTGCTCTTCGGCACGGCCTTGCTAGACCTGGTGGTGGGGGTCAGCAACGATGCCGTTAATTTTTTGAATTCGGCGGTGGGTTCCCGGGTGGCGCCCCGACATGTGATCATGATCGTGGCCAGCCTGGGGCTGCTGGCCGGCGTGCTCTTTTCCGGCGGCATGATGGAGGTGGCCCGCAAGGGCATCTTCCATCCGCGCTATTTCACCATGCCCGAGTTGATGGCCATATTTCTGGCCGTGATGCTCACCGACGTGGTGCTGCTGGACCTGTTCAACACCTTCGGCCTGCCCACCTCCACCACGGTCTCCATCGTCTTCTCCCTGCTCGGCGCGGCGGTGGCCGTTTCCCTGATCAAAATCATCAACGGCGATCAGACCCTGATGGATCTGGCCAGTTACATCAACACCGGCAAGGTGCTGGCGATCATCACCAGCATCCTGTTGTCGGTGGGTATTTCCTTTACGAGCGCCGCAGTGATTCAATTCTTCGTGCGCATGGTGTTCACCTTCGACTATGCCCGGCGTTTGCGTCGCTACGGGGGGCTCTTCGCCGGATCGGCCCTGGCCGTGATCACCTATTTCGCCCTGCTCAAAGGGGTCGGTCACGCCGCCATTCTTCCGGACCATGTGCTGGCCTGGATTCAGACCCACACCGGCACCATCATGCTGCTCAGTCTGGTCTTTTTTGCCCTGATGTTCCAGGCGGTGATCTGGTTTACGCGGATCAATATTCTGGGGCCCATCGTGCTCATCGGCACCTTTGCCTTGGCCATGGCGTTTGCCGCCAATGACCTGGTCAACTTCATCGGCGTGCCGGTTGCCAGCTTTCAAGCCTTTCTTATAGCCCGCGACAGCGCAGCGCCCTTGACCATGACCATGGAGGTTCTGGAACAGCCCATGCCGACCCAGGTCGGATTTCTGCTCGTGGCCGGGGCCGTCATGGTGGCGACCCTGTGGCTGTCGCGCAAGGCGCGCACCGTGACCAAGACCGAGGTGAGCCTGGGCCGACAGGACGAGGGGTTCGAACGCTTCGAATCCTCCCAACTGGCCCGTATCGTCTTGCGCATGTCCACGGGAATGTTCGAAGCCTTGCTCAAGATCGTCCCCGATTCCGTACAAAAGTGGATGCAGGGCCGTTTCGAAGCCGGCGCCGGCCGGTCGGTCGTGGGCACCGATGGAAAGGTTCCCGAATTCGACCTGCTGCGGGCCAGCGTCAACCTCATCGTCTCCAGCGCCCTGATCGCCTGGGGCACCAGCATGAAGCTGCCGCTTTCGACCACCTACGTGACCTTCATGGTGGCCATGGGCACCTCCCTTTCCGACAAGGCCTGGGGCCTGGAGAGCGCAGCCTACCGGATCTCCGGCGTGCTGACCGTCATCGGCGGCTGGTTTTTCACCGGCCTGGTCGCCTTCACGGTCTCCTCTATCTTTGCTTTCGCCATCGGCTATCTGCACGGCATCGCCATCATCGGTTCGATCAGCGTGGCCGTCTATCTGATCGTGCGCAACTGGAAGCTGCACCGGCGCATGGAAAAAGCTTCCGAAGAGTTGGAACTGCTGGACCTCAAGCGCGTCACCGACGCCGAGTTCGCGGTGCGCACCTGTTTCGAGCACACTGGCCGCTTTCTGGGAGTGGTGCGCGAATATCTGGACAACTGCCTCGAAGGCATCCTCACCCGCGACCGCAAGCGGCTCAAACGGCTGCGCCGTGAAACGAACAAGGTCCAGAAATGGTCCAACACCATCGTGGCCAACATTTTCAAGACGTTGCGCCTGCTCCAGCAGGAGCAGATCCAGCAGGCCGAAAACTATTCGTATGTCGTCTATTCCCTGCAAGAGATCTCTGAAAGTTTGCGCGACGTGATCATGCGCTGCCATGTGCACACCTCCAACCAGCACGCCGGGTTGATGCCGGCCCAGAAGAAAGAGTTACAGCAGGTGCGCAAATGCATCGATGGCCTGCTCGGCGACACCGCGGCGGCCCTGTTGAACCGCACCCCCTTCGAGTTCCGCGAGGTGGCCGGCCACTTCGTCAACCTCAAGGTGCTGGTGGAAGAGTGCGATCAACGCCAGGTGGAACGCATTCGCAACGGGCTTTCCAAAACCCGCTTGAGCATTCTGTTCTACGGTATCAACAATGCCTGCATGAAAATCGGCGAACAGACCCTGCAACTGCTCACCATCTTCAATGAAACCCTGCACCTGGGGGAGAAGACGGACCAGGATTCTTCCAGCGGCGAATAATGCACCGGGCCGCGCATCTTAGGATCTTCGTCCCTTTCGGCGCCGTCATCCAGAACCGGCCCGCGCCGCCATTCTTTTTGAACTTGATGCCCCATGCCTTTTGTGTTCTTTTGAACTGGCCTTCCCATGCGCCATGACTTTCCCTTTCACCCTTCAACAAAGAAGAGAGGAGCAAAAGCATGCAAGCAACGCGATCCGTCGGTATCGTCCTTCTGCTCGGCATTGGTCTGCTGTTGGGGTGCGCCGCCACCCAAAGGGGTATGGATGCGACCCTCGGCGTGGTGCTCGATCCCGCCTATAAAATGGAGCGGGTGGCCCCCGACAGTCCGTTTCCGGGGGTCAACGGCGCCACGGTGGGCAGCGACGGCCACCTGTATGTCACCCATACGGGCAACGGCACGATCACGCGCATCGATCTGGCCACGTTGAAGCCTTCGGTTTTCGTTCCGGCTCACGCCGGTGTCTTCATCCCCGACGACATCGCCGCCGATGACAAGGGCAACCTCTACGTCACCGGCACGACGCCCTTGGTAGGAGAGGTGTACCGCATCGATAAAAACGGCGTCAAAACGATCATCGCCAGTGGCATGGCTGCGCCCAACGGCATCGAATACAACCCGCGCAACGGCCGCCTTTTCGTCACCGAATGCTTCCAGGGCAACCGCATCTACGAGGTGGACCCCGCCGGCCGGAAGCCCGCGCGCCTGCTCGTTGACAAGGATGTGGTCCCGGTGCCCGAAGGCTTCGGCTTCGATCCCGACACCAACGACCTCATCGTGCCCGATATGGGTTCCGGCAAGATCTTGCGGATTCATCCCGACACCGGCGCCATCGCCCCCATCGCCGAAAAATTCTCCGCCCCCATCGCCCTGACCGTCGGACCGGACAAGATGGCCTATATCCCCGAGTTGGGCGGCGCTGTCTACAAGATGGCCCTGGACGGCACCCGCCGCGAGAAGATCGCCCAACTCGTGCCGGGTCTGGACAACGTCGCCATGACGCCCAAGGGCCGCCTCTTCGTCACCAGCTACTGGGACGCCACCGTTTTCGAAGTCACCACCGACGGCAGCGGCCGGTTCGAGCGGCTCTTTGCCAATGGCCCCAATCAACCCGTGGGCATCGTGGCCAAGGCGGACAGCCTGCTGGTGGCCGACGCCATCATGGTGCGCAACCTCGAGGCCGGCGTTTATCAGCCCACTAAACTCAATGCCTGGGCCAGCCACGGTATGCCCCTGCCGCTGAGCCTGGCCGATGGTCCCGGCAACCAGGTCGTCTGGACCGATTGCATCCATGGGGCCGTGGCCCTGGGCGATCCGGCCGGCGGCCAATTCCAAGGCCTGGCCGGTGAATTGAAGCTGCCCATGGCGGCCCTGATGAGCACGGCGGGCACCGAACTGTATGTGGCGGAGTACGGCGCGGGCCGGATCAGTGCGATCAAGCTGGCCGACGGCACGCCGGCGGAGCTGGCCACGGATCTGCAAGGGCCGCTGGCCCTGGCCCTTATCGGCGAACGGCTGTATGTGGCCGAGGCCAAGGCCGGCCGAATCAGTGCCGTGGACCTTCGTACCGGACGCAAGGAGGTGCTGCTCTCGGCCCTGGTCGGCAAGCCCGGGGCCCTGGCCAACGACGGCCAGGGACGCTTGCTGGTGTTGGACGGCGCCGGGCAGAAGTTGCTGCGCATCGACCCCCAGACCCTGGCCGTCTCCGTGGTGGCGGCCCATCTGCCCATTGCCTATGGCACCGTGGGCAGCTATCCGCCCGTGGAGTTCGCCCTGCCCATGACGGTCGATCGACAGGGCAATGTTTGGCTGACCACCGCCGAGCGCGGAATGCTGAAATTGAAAAAGGTGCCTTAAGGTACGGGCGGCTGATGTTCACTATCGAAAAATAAATTGCGACCCGAGACCGCTGCGCGCGGCCTCGGGTTTTCTTTTGGGCCGGATCGTTTTCGCAAGGCGCGTATTTAGATGAAAAATATTTTCGTAAACGAAAATATGTGCTACAGCGCCCTCCATAACCCCCTCGCTTTATCGATTTCATCCCCGTAACAGGTACCGCATGGCGCCATTGGAAATTCCAATGGGCAAGGAAAGGAGTTGATCATGGGTTCGGCTTCGCAATCGACATCGACGCGTTGGTGGCTGATGCTCGCCTTGGCACTGATTCTGGGCGGCGGCTTTCTGGCTCACAAAATACAGACCAGCGGCGGCATCCAGGTCCGGGACGTGCGCTTCGTGGGATCGGGCGGCAAGCTGATCAGCGCCCTGCTCTACGTTCCCGCGGGGGTCAGCAAGCAGCGCCCGGCCCCGGGCATCGTGGCCATTCATGGCTACATCAATTCCCGGGAGACCCAGGATGGCTTTGCCATCGAGTTCGCCCGGCGCGGCTATGTCGTCCTGGCACCGGACCAGATCGGACATGGCTTTTCCGATCCGCCGGCCCTTGCCGCTGGTTTCGGCGGCCCGGACGCCTTGGCCTTTCTGCGCAGACTGGACATCGTGGACCCGGCCAATGTGGCCCTGGAGGGTCATTCCATGGGCGGTTGGGCCTCCGTTATCGCCGCCGCGGCCCAGCCGGAGGGGTACAAATCCATGGTATTGGCCAGCTCCTGCCCAGGAATCTTCGGCGCTCCGGCGGGCACACCAACCTTTCCCCGCAACCTGGGATTGATCTTCAGCCGCTATGACGAGTTTTCGGGCATCATGTGGCAGAGCCCCATATCCGCCGACCTGAACCGCAGTGCCAAGGCCAAAACCTTGTTCGGCACCACCGAGCCCGTCGAGACGGGCCGCTTGTACGGCTCGATCGAGGCGGGCACGGCGCGCAAACTCTATCGGCCCTCCATGATCCACGCCCGGGTTCATTTCTCCACCGAGGCCATCGGCGCGGCCGTGGAGTGGATGCAGGCGACCCTTGCCGGCGGCAACGCGCTGCCTCCGGCCGACCAGATCTGGTATTGGAAAGAGATCGGCACCCTGGCGGCCCTGATCGGCATGGTGGTGCTGCTCTTTCCTGTCGGGGCCTTTGTTTTGGATCGCCCCTATTTTCAGAGCCTTCAAGAGAGCCCCGGCGCGACCAAGGCCATCAGAGGTTATGGCTGGTGGCTGGGGGCTGTGGTGATGGTGCTGCTTCCGCTGCCGGTGTATGTATGGGCCTGGAGTTTCAACGGCAAAGGCATCGCCAAAGCCGGCCGCCTGTGGGGACAGCAGATTACCACCACCGTAATGTTCTGGGCCCTGGGCGTGGCGGCCATTTCGATCGTGCTCTTTTTGTTGTGGCATTTCATCGCCAACCGCAAGCAGGGCGCCGACTTCGCCGATTACGGCCTCACCTGGAAAACCAAAGGGATCGCCTGGGGCCGCATCGGCCGGTCGCTGCTCGCGGCCCTTCTGGTCGTTCTGGGGGCCTATCTTTCGCTGCTCTTTTCGGATTGGGCCTTCAAGACCGATTACCGGTTCTGGGTGTTTGCCATCAAACCCATGTCCAAGATGCATTTCGGCATCTTCCTGGGCTATATCGTCCCCTTTACTTGCTACTTCCTGGTGACCGGCCTGGTCCTGCACGGCCAGATGCGCCGAACCCGGCCGGACGGCACGCCCCTTGCGCTCTGGCAGGAGATGGCGACCAATGCGGTGCTGCTGGTTGCTGGCTACTTTGTCTTTTTCGCATACCAATACATTCCGCTCTTCTCAGGGGGCACGATGTCCATCGCCCAACTGCATCTGCCCACCATCGTCATGTTCCAGTATGTCCCGATGTTCATCATGGTGGCCCTGGTGTCGACCTATTTTTTCCGCAAGACCGGCCATATTTATGTCGGCGCGTTCACCAATGCCGTGCTCGTCACCTGGATCGTCGTGGCCGGCCAGGCGACCCATTATCCCTATTGATCCATTGGCCGCTAAATGAAGTTCATTCTTTAGGGTTGACACCAATCGGGGTGGGTCGGTATAGAAATAGTCAGCTTTCTCACATTAGCGAATTTTGTTCTGTATCGAATCTTTGTTTTAAAGTTGCACAATATAAGGTCAATGTTCCTGTCAGAACGGTGCGATCGGAAGTAGGGTTGTGCTGGAAGGGTGGCAAGAGAATAGCGGACATCGAATCCGGCCGAGCGTGAACACCCAGCCCGGCCCGGTTTTATAGATACTCCCCCGTTCCGTCGTCAGGCCCTATCCCATCTCCGGATAGCCATTCGTCCATCCGATCGACGCCTTGTGCCTTTAAGCTATCTTTCCGATCTGTTTGCCTGGCCGGGCCATGGGGTCAGGTCAACCCAAATCTTGCAAAGGAGGCTGGGATGAAGACCATGAAGCGTTTGTTGGCGGTCACGATCTTTCTGTCATTGATGGGGCTGCTGCTGGCCTCCGCGGTGCCGGCGGAGGAGATGAAGCCCAAGGCGACGTTTGACTTCAACAAGTTCCCCGATATGTCCGATTTTGATCCCAACCAACCGGTGGAACCCGGGGGAGACACCATTAAGATCGCCATCGTGGCCTCCTTCTCCGGCCCGGCGGCCGCGGTGGGCGAAATCTACTACGCCTGCGTGGCCTGGGCCGCGCATACCATCAACAAGCAAGGCGGGCTGATGGTGGACGGCAAGAAGAAGATGGTGCAGGTCTTCAAGGCCGACGGCCAGAGCAAGCCCGACGTCACCAAGAAGGTGACCGAGCGCATGATCCTGCAGGAAAATGTCGATTTTCTGTGGGGCACCAACGGCAGTCATCTGCAAAAGGTGATCAACCAGGTGGCGGACAAATACAAGAAGATCTCGGTAAACGCCGCTTCGCTCTCCGATGAACTGCAGGAAGGCCAGGATTTCTCCAGATACAGTTTCATGACCACTTTTTCCACCGAGCAGATCGGAAGAACGGCAGCCTATTACTATGGCCAGGTCCGCAAAAAGGAAAAAAAGTTCTACATCCTGTGCCAGGACTATCTGTTCGGTCATTCCATGGCCGAAGCCTTCAAGAAAGGGATCAAGGAGTACTACCCGGAGGCCGAGATCGTCGGTGAAGATTACCACAAGCTGTTCCTGACGGATTTCGCTCCTTACCTTACCAAGATCAAGGCTTCGGGCGCCGAGGTGGTGTATACCGGCGACTGGATTCCGGATGCGGCCAATCTGCTCAAACAGGCCCGCCAGATGGGCATCACCCTGCCGTTCGTGGATATCTTCATGAACGAGCCCCGCTTCCTCGTCGAGGTCGGCATCGAAGGCACCAAGGGCCTGGTGAACATCGGCCAGTACGGCATCGGCAACCCGGCCTTCCGCAACGAAGAGCAGATCAAATACCACAAGGCCTGGCAGAATGCGCGCACCAAATGGAAGGCGCCCTACGATACGGTGCTCTACACCCATCCCTCGGGAAATATCGGGGCCTACATTACTTCCGTTTACTGGCTCCTGAGCGTCGTCGAGCGGGCGGCCAGCACCGATCCGGACAAGATCATCAAGGTCTGGGAAGACGACGTCTATCAAGGTCCTTCGGGCAATGTTTACAAGATGCGCGCCTGCGATCACAAGCAGATCGGCCTGCTGACCGTGCAGGAGTATGTGCCGCCCGAGGAGCAGAAGCAATCCTATAATATTCCGCCGTACTACTGGTTTAAGGATTGCTCCAACGCCGGTCCGGTGCACGAGGTGCCGATCGAGAAGAATTTGCCCAAGGCGGATCCGACGCTGTGCAAATAGCGCACGCGTCTATTGGGGTTTCATCGGTGGCCCACCTGGCCATGATCAACAGGTGGGCCACCCGTTTATCTACCTGGTAATGGGGAGCGCGCGTTTTATGGATGCATCCGTTGCGATGTATGTGGCCCAGGGTATCCACGGCCTGGCCTACGGCATGATCCTCTTTCTGGTGGCCTCGGGCCTGACCCTGATCTTTGGCATGATGGGCGTGTTGAATCTGGCCCATGCCGCCTTTTTCATGCTGTCGGCCTATTTCGGCTACCAGATGCTGGCCTGGACCGGCAGTTTCTGGCTGGCGCTGCTGGTGGCGCCGGTGCTGACGGCCGTCTTCGGCATCCTGATGGAGCGCTTTCTGCTCAAGAAAGTGCATGCCTTCGGCCACATGGGTGAGTTGATCCTGACCGTAGGCGTCTCGCTGATCGTTCTGGACGGCGTCAAGGCGGTCTGGGGCACCGAGAGCCTGCCTTTGAAAATGCCGCCCATACTGGAGGGTCTGGTGCAGATCGGCGGCATGCAATACCCGATCTACCGGCTGTTTATCATCGCCATGGCGCTGATGCTGCTGGCCATTCTGTCCCTGGTGCTCTACAAGACGCGCCTGGGCATGGTGGTGCGGGCAGCGGTATCGGATGCCGAAATGGTCAATGCCCTGGGTATCAATGTGCCGCTGGTGTTCATGTGCGTCTTCGGCGTCGGCACCTGGATGGCCGGGGTGGCCGGGGTGGCCATCGCCCCGATTCTGACGGTTTTTCCCGGGCTGGCCGATCAGATGGGCATGGATGCCTTCGTCGTGGTGGTGGTCGGCGGCTTCGGGAGCCTGGGCGGGGCCTTCCTGGTCTCCATCATCGGCGGCTTGATCAGCTCTTACGGCGTTCAGTTCTTGTCGCAGTACGCGGCCGTGTTGATGTTCGTATTCATGGCCGTGGCGCTGGCCATCAAGCCCATGGGGCTCTTTGGAGAACGGGAATAATGAACAAGAAGACGAAATCTCTCCTGTGGATCGCGGGTGCGCTTTTTCTTCTGATCTACCCCAGGCTGTTCGGCATCTACTACGCCAACATCGTGGTCACGTTTGCCGTGTACGCGCTGTTTGCATCCAGCTTGAATCTGCTGCTGGGTTTTACCGGCTTGCTCAGTTTCGGGCACGCCATGTACTTCGGCACCGGGGCTTACGGCACGGCCCTGGCGCTGACCCATATCCCGGGACTGCCGCTGATTCCGGCCGTGCTGGCCGGCTTGCTGGCCTCTTTGGTGCTGGCGTTGTGCATCGCCCCCCTGGTCGTGCGGGTCTCGGGTAATGCTTTTGCCATGATGCACATGGCCTTCGGGCAACTGATGTTCGTGCTGGCGCTCAAACTGCGGGACGTCACCGGCGGCGAGGATGGCATCGGCGGTTTCGACATCCCGCCTTTTTCGATTCCCGGTGTCATCTCCTTGGACATGACCGACCCGATCCTCTTCTATTATTTCGCCATGACCGTGATCATCGGTAGCCTGTGGCTGCTGTGGTTCTTCACCAAAACCCCTTTCGGTCAAATCATGGTGGCCGTGCGCGACAACGCCAAACGCGTGGATTACCTGGGCTACCGGGTGCCGCACACCAAGGCGGTGGTGTATGTCATCGCCGGTTGTTTCGCCGGTGTGGCCGGTTCCATCTATGCCTTGTTTCAAAACCTGGTGGCCGCTTACGATGCTTACGGCATTCTGACCTCCTTCGTGCCTGTGATGATGACCATGGTCGGCGGCGTGGGGCAATTCTTCGGCCCCATTTACGGGGCGGCCATCTTCGGCTTGATCGACGAGTTCACCACGCGCTTTACAGACCGGGTCGAACTGGTGCTGGGCCTGGTGCTCGTGCTGGTGATCATGTATGCGCCCTATGGCTTTGCCGGTTTCATCACCAAAATGCGCCTGCGCTGGGCGGCAAGGAAAGCGGCTTAGCAGCCAATGGAGGAACTACCCGTGACGATCCTGGAAACCAGAAGCTTGTCTCACGATTTCGGCGGCCTGCAAGTCCTGACGGATGTCAATCTGCAAGTCGTCGCCGGCGAGCGGCATGCCATCATCGGCCCCAACGGCGCCGGCAAAACGACCCTGTTCAACAACATCACCGGGACCTATACGCCCAGCCAGGGGCAGGTCTACTTCAAAGACAAGAACATCACCGGTGCCGGACCGTGCAAGATCCAGCGTCTGGGCATGGGGCGCTCGTTCCAGATCACCAGCACCTTCGACCGCTTGACGGCCTTCCAGAATATTCGCCTGGCCGTGCTCTCCCAGAAGGGGATTCGCTTCAACCTGTTCCGCTTCGTGGACCAGATGGATGAGGTCACCCGCGATACGGTAGAGATCCTCAAACGCATCAACCTTTTTGAAGACCGCTTCACCCTGGCGGGCAATCTCTCCTACGGCAAGCACCGCTCGCTGGAGATCAGCATGGCGCTGGCCACCAACCCGGATCTGGTCATGCTCGACGAGCCCACGGCCGGCATGTCCGTGGACGAGACCCACTATGCCGTAGGGCTGATCCGGCGGCTGACCGAGGGCAAGACCGTAGTGATCATCGAGCACGACATGGAGGTGGTCTTCTCCCTGGCCGATCGCATCACGGTGCTGCACCACGGCACGATCCTGGCCACCGGCACTCCTGACGAAATCCAGCAGAACCCGAACGTTCAAACCGCCTACCTGGGACAGATGGAGGATTAAAGATGCTCTTGGAAGTGACCAACTTGAACACCTACTACGGGCAGAGCCACGCCCTTCAGGATATGTCCCTCCAGGTGGCCAAGGGTGAGGTGGTGGCGCTGCTGGGGCGCAACGGCATGGGCAAGAGCACGACCCTCAAAAGCATCATGGGGCTGCTGAAACCCAGATCCGGCAAGGTCGTTTTCGAGGGCCGGGAGATCACCGGCCAGGCGCCGTATAAGATCGCCCAGGCCGGCATCGGATACGTGCCCGAGGAGCGGCGCATTTTCCCCACCTTGTCGGTGTTGGACAACTTGATGATGGGTGTCAAGGGCGGCAAGATCGACACGGCCGACCCCGATGCCTGGACCATCGAGAAGATCTTCGACCACTTCCCCTTCATGAAAGAGCGCACCCATCAAAAGGGGGCGCATCTGTCCGGCGGCGAGCAGCAGATGCTGACCATCGGGCGCACCCTGATGGGCAACCCCAAGCTGCTCATGGTGGACGAACCCACCGAGGGCCTGTCGCCGATCATGGTCAAAGAGGTGCGCGATGTGCTTCGCAAGATCAGCCGATCGGGTATCTCGATTTTACTGGTGGAGCACAACCTGAAAATGGCCATGTCGGTGGCCACCCGGGTCTATTTGATGGCCAAGGCGCACCTGGGGTATACCGGCACCGTAGCGGAACTGGCCGCCAATGCCGAGGTCAGGGCGAAGTATTTAGAGGTCTAGAAAGCGGAAGTAGGAAAGTAGAAAGATACGGTATTCCGTCGTGTTTGGGAAGTTCCGGTCCGGCGGGGGACGGACCAAAACCGCTGGCGCTACTCTTTCAGGAAGGTCACACCCAGGCAGTCGCTGCGGGTCCAGGCCACGCGCGCTTTGAGAATCAAATCGTTGGGCCGCCCCTTGAAGGGAATGGTCATAAAGATTTCCTGGCCCACTTTGGCCTCATTCTTTCCTGTGGTTTCGATCAGTGCCCCACCTTTTCCAAAATTGCGCACATGGCCGGACGCATCGTCCAGCTCGGCGCGCAAATCACATGCGGTGCGGCTGTGCATGCGCCGATCACTTTCATACAAGGCGTTAAACATGTAGCCCCCCTTTCCTTGAGCCCTTATGGGTATTTCGGGCGCCGTCGTCGCGGCTACTCGGCGTGTGACGCAATATGGCAACCGTGGACACAAATCGTCACCCGACGAAGTCTTCATTAAGCAAAATGCGTGCCATTTTTATCAATTTGTATATCTATCAGATTATGTTGCCAAAGTTGATGAGGGCGGCAAAAGGCGTTGAAAATTTGACAGGGGGATATGTAAAATGCAAAGCAGTTGCTTGGCATAATGCAAAAATTACAAGAAGTGTCCGAGGGCTCCCAAGGGCTTTAAAAGTAACGGCGGGCGCCTTTATAGCGGGTCTTGAAATAGCTGTTGGAGAGGGAAGAAACGCGCACGGTTCGCTCCCGGGTGGCGGCATGGATGAATTGGTCATGGCTGCTGTAAATGCCCACGTGGGAGACGCGGTTGCTTTTTCCGGTGGCGAAAAAGACCAGGTCTCCGGCCTGCAACTCGTTGCGCCCGACCGGCCTGCCGCTGTAGAACTGATCAGCGCTGTTGCGGGGCAACTCCAAGCCGTGCAGCCGGTAAACGGTCATGGTCAGGCCGCTGCAATCGAAACCATCCTGCTGGGAAGCTTTGCCGTAGCGGTACGGGCTTCCCAGAAAGCGCCGGGCGGTGTCCACCAGGCTGGCTTGAATGGCGCTGGTCGAACCGGTGGGCGCGTAGTGCGGGGCGGGCTGGGCGATGAAGAAATCCTGGATCAACCCCCTGGCCTGCAAGGCCTTGGCGCGCCGGTGCGCCTCGGGCAGGGTCGCGAAGCGTTCGAAGCGCACCTTGGACATGCCGTCTTTGTCGATGAAGTGATAGGCATCCACGCCGTTGGCTTGCAGGCGCTCCGCATAAGCCGCCGCTCGCCCAGGGCTTTTAAAGGCGCCCACCTGAATCGTAAAAGGGATGATGCGCAGCCCGCCCGGCCCAAAAGGCTCCTGGACGACGGCCGCTTGAGATGGCGCGGGCGGCGGCGGAAGCGGGGGCGGCGGGACCACCAGCGGTTGCTTGGGACCGCAGGCCGTCGCGGCCAGCAAGGCTGCCATGACAACCCAGCGCGAGAGCCGTGGCCGGGTCAGCCCCGGACATTTGACAGAAACAGATCCATCCATGTGCAAGCCTTACCACGCGCCTTGCGCGCGCTACAACCCCCCTACTCACCGGCAGGCCATCGGATCTTTCATAAAATCGGCATCGGCTTCGGGGGGCCGTTTGACCAGCAGGACGCTGGCGGCCGTGCGCGCCATGATCTGCATCGGCAAGCTGCCCAGCATGCGGCGATAGACATCGTGGCGCAGGCTGGCCCCCATCACGATGACGGTGTCCTGGCCGGCGGCGGCCAGGATCTCTTCGGCCGGTACGCTGCCCGCTTTCATGACGATGGTGCCCTGCTTGCCGCAGGCGCCCAGCCAGTCGCGGGCATGTTGCAGGCACTCCTGGGCCGCTTGGAGCCTCTGGGCGTCCATGTTCGGTTCCCGGACGCAGATCAGGTCCACCGGCGGTCCGATGGCCGGCAGCAGCAGCCGCAACATGGGAAACTGCCGCCGGGCCGCCACTGAGCCGTCGGCGCACACCAGATAGCGGCTCTCCGGCCCGCCGCCCCGCACCACCAGCAGCGAGGTGTGCAGATCGAGGGCCAATTTGCGGGTGGTATCGCCCCGGACGATGCGCCCCAACTTGCCGCGCTGGGGCGGGGCGACGATCAGCAGGTCGTACCCATGTTCGTCCACCTCCCGGTTGAGGGTTTCGACAAACGGCCCGAACGATTCGTAAAAGGGGATACGCGCGCCATCCAGCCCCTTGGCGACAAACATGTGGCCCTTGGGCATGTCGCTCAGGGTGATCCCCGGGGGCCGCTCCAGAACCGCTTGGGCCACGAGGTTCTCCACGGCCGCCGCCAGGATTCGCAGGCCCGCGGACCGCGCGGCGGCTTCGGTCAGAGCGATTTCCCGGCCCACCGGCGGCGGTTCCTCCGCAGCATGGGTGCCGGAGCGCACCGTGATAACGGCCAATTCGCTCTCCGGGCAGCGCTGCTTTAGTCCCGCCGCAAAGCGCAAGGCCCTGTCGGCGGCCGGCGTTCCATCCGTATAGACCAGAATCTTCAGCATCGAATCGCGCGTTCCTTCGATTGGTGTTCTATGGGTTTAGGCCCTCGCCGCCATCCCCTGCTGGCGCCTGGGCAACGCTTTGGGGCAACGGGCATACCCGCGGCCGGACACCCGGACCGAAAATCTCCCAGTTGCCCTTTTTGAGCTCCGGGCACTCCTTGAAAACCACCAACGGGCAGGCGGCGCACACGGCCGGGCAGAAACCTTCGCGCATGGCCTGGCGGATGGCCGCGCCGGTGCTGGTGTGAATATGGGTCGCGCCCACCTCTTTTAAAAATCCGGAGTTCTTGAGCACCTCGAAGGCCCGATGGTTGAGCCCCGAAAAATAGAGCCCGCCGCCGCGCCCGCGCAGCTCGTCGAGCAGCGTCTCGAGGATATGGACCCCGCTGGCATCCAGGGTGTTGACCTTGTGCATGCGGATCAGCAAATTGGCCGTATCCGGGTGGCTGCGCAAACGGCGCTGCAAGTCGTCGCTCACAAAGGCGGTCGATCCGAAGAAGATCGAGCCCTCCACATGGACGATATCCATCTGGCAACAGGTTTCGCCGTAGGCCGAGCCGACCATTTTACCGCTGTTCAGATCGGGCACCATGGAGTGGATGCGCGGATGGGAGATGGTGGCCAGGTGCAGCCCGATGGATAGGAGCACGCCCACATAGATGGCAAACTCGATTCTCAAGAACAAGGTGCAACCGAAGGTGACCATCAGCACGGCGGCATCGGCCCGGGTGCTCTTGATGGTGCGCATGATGTCTCGGGCCTGGATCATGTCCCAGGCCACCACGATCAGCACGCCGGCCAGGGCGGAGACGGGCAGCTTGGCCGCCAGGGGGGCGGCCAGCAAGATGGTAGCGGCCACGGCCAGGCCGGAGATGATGCCGCTCAACGGCGTTTTGGCGCCGGAACGGTAATTGACCGCCGAGCGGGTGAACGAACCGCTGCCCGGATAGCCGCTGAACAAGGCGGCGGCCACATTGGCCAACCCCTGTCCGATGAACTCCTGGTTGACGTTCAACCGCTGGCGCGTCCGATCGGCAATGGATTTGGCGATGGACATGGCTTCCACGAGGCCCAGAATGGCGATGGCCAGCGCCCCGGGCGCCAGTTGATCGAACCGCCGCGCAACCTCCATGCTAGGCCAGGTGATGGGCGGCAGGCCGCGCGGGATGGCGCCCACCACCGCCACCCCCTGTCGATCCAAATCCAGCAAGGCCACCAGGCCGCCGACCAGCACCATGGCCATCAAGGTTCCCGGCCAGGCCGGCCGGAATCGCTTGACGCCCGCGATGACGAGAATGGTGGCCAGACCCAGGCCCAGGGAGATGACGTGCACCTGGTTCAAATGGACCAGCACGTTAAACAGATGCTTGGCCAAAAAATCGGTGGTTTCAATCCGGAGGCCGAGCAGCCCGGGAAGCTGTTTGGCGGCGATCAGGGCCGCGGCGCCGGTGGTAAATCCGATCAACACGGCGTGGGATACGAAGTTCAGCAGCGCCCCGAGCCTGGCCAGGCCCATCACGATCTTGACGGCGCCCACCAGGAGCGACAAGAAAAGCGCCAACTGAATATAGGTCGTGCTGCCGGGATCGGCCAGTGAACTCAACGTGCCGAAGACCACCAGGGAGGCGGTGGTGGTCGGCCCGGTGATCAAATGGGACGAACTGCCCCACAGGCAGCCGATGATGGTCGGCATGATGGAGGCGTAGAGCCCGTACTCCACCGGCAGGCCGGCAATCAAGGCATAGGCCATGGACTGGGGCACGGCCACCACGGCCACCGTGAGCCCGGCGAGCAGATCGGGCTTGAGAAAACGCCAACGGTAGCCGGGCAGCCAGGCCATGAAGGGGACGACGTTTTGCGGGTGAAAGTGCACGCCTTAGCTCATTTTCAGGCAGCCGTTTATCTTTACTATAGTAACAACACCATTTTTAATCATTGAAAACGATACAAAAAGAAAACGCTTTTGGGCAAGCGCTTTTCGCGTCGGGGATTGCAGGACCCCAAAGAATCGTTTGACAACGCCATTCCGAGCCAATAAGACTTGCACTCGATGCGTGCTCCCATTCGGCAGTAGCCCCCCCTTTTCTACTGCACCCTGATCTTGCATACGCACAACTTCGGATGTCATTTTTCCGGGCACCGCAGCACCACCCGCCCGCTTGCACCGGCTTTGACATCGCACGATGCCGGGCACGAAACCAACCGCCCCCCAAGGATGGAACCAAGCCATGAATACCCTGCAACCCAAAGAAATAATCCACAGCCTGAGTGCCGACCAATGGAATGAAATGCGCCGCAGCGGCCTGCTCGAGCGCCCCGACCTGTCGCGCTGCAGTCTCAAGGGACTCGACCTGAGCGGCTTTGACCTGCACCAGAGCGATCTGACCGGCACGGATCTCAGCGGCGTGCGGCTCCACCGCGCCAATCTCGAAGATGCCAACCTGCGCCAGGCCAACCTGGCCCAGGCCGACTTGAGCGAAGCCCGGTTCCAGGGCGCCATGCTCATGTCGGCCAATCTGAGCCGCGCGACGCTGATCAATGCCGATTTGCGCCAGGTGGAGTTGAACTCCGCGCGCCTGAACGACGCCGATCTGACCGGCGCCGACCTCTCCCGGGCCGTGCTCAACGGCGCCAACTTCAGCCAGTGCTGTTTGAAAAAAGCCGATTTGCGCAACGCGCGCTTGAACGCCACGCAGTTGGTGGGCGCCGATTTGACCGGCGCCCAGTTGACCCAGGCCGACCTGTCGGGCGCCATCCTGGAAGGCACCAATTTGACCGGTGCCTTGTTGGACAAGGCCAGCCTGAAGGCCGCCAAGCTCAAGGGCGTGATCCTGCGCGCCCACAACCTGCGCGAGGTGGACCTGAGCGGTGCCAACCTGCGCGGGGCCGACCTGCGCGATACCCAACTGGAGGGCGCCAACCTGACCCAATGCGACCTGACCGGCGCCAACCTGGCCAACGCCCAGATGGCCCACGCACGCCTCAAGCGCGCCAAAGGCATCGACGCCGATTTTACGGCTGCCCGGCTGGTGGGCGCCGACCTGCGCTGGGCCGTCTTGCACCAGGCCCGCATGAAAGCAGCCGACCTTTCCGGCGTGCGCCTGGAGTATGCCGAGCTCAAGGGCGCTGATCTTTCCGATGCCACGCTGGTGCGCGCCCACTTCCAGAAAGCCGATCTGGAAGGCGCGACGCTCAGCCGGGCCGATCTGCGCGAATCCAACCTGGAGCAGTGCGATCTGGGCAAGGCCGACCTGACCTATTGCGACCTGCGCCAGGTCCATTTGAACGGCAGCCGCGCCGAAGGGGCCGATTTGCAGTGGGCCGATCTTTCCGGGGCACAGATGACCGGCGGCGACTTGAAAGGGGCGCGCCTGAACCATGCCAATCTGCAACGCGTGGATCTGCGCAAGTCGGTGCTGGTCATGGCCGAACTGTGCGAGACCCACATGCAGGGGGTGCTCCTGAAAGGTTCGGACCTGCGCCAGGCCAAGCTGGTCAAGGCCGACCTGCGCCAGTCCGATCTGAGCGACACCTCCTGCATCGGCACCGACTTCAGCGGCGCGGATCTTTCCGGCGCCGAAATCGAAAAGGTGGATATGTCCGACTGGGTCATCCGGGGCATCCACTGCACCCACGCCTTTGACGGCGGCCGGCGCATGGATTTCAGCCCCGGCCAATTCGAGCAGGTCTATTCGGTGACCGAAAACATCACCGGCCTCGCCATGCCCGTGCCGTTGTCCGACGTGGCCTACTACACCGGTCGGCTCATCGAGCGCGCCATCAAACAGGAGTTCGGCGACCACACCCTTTTTTTCGTGGGGCTGCACTTTGCCGCCGAGGACAAAACCGATTTCATGTTCAAGAACGTGGGCACCGCCGAGCAGTTGAAAATCGTCAACGCCCGGCTGGCCAGTATCCGCCGGCGCCTGACGCCCATCCTGGGGCGCCTGCATGCTGAGGACAAACGGGCCAACATGCTCACGGCCCAGGAGGCGGTGGAGGTCCCCTTCCGGCCGGAAATGGTGGCCCGGCCCAAGGAGATCGTCACTCGCATGAACGACCGTTATGTCAAAATGCACACCCTGTTGCAGCACATCCTGCTGGCCGTGACCGAGGAGACCCGGGCCGCCGCGCCCGCCGAGGCCGCCCCCGCCGCGCCGGCCGTGCGAACCACCGCCGAAGGCCAGACCTATATCGAAACCGATACGTATGTGATGTTCTGAATCCGTATTTCATTGGGTCTTTATTTCACCGCCGTCGTAGGATACATAGTCGCTTCGAGTTGCCCGATATGACCCTTTGAACGCATCGAAAAGCCCATGATCGCAGCGGAAAATCTGACCAAATCGTACGGCGGCCAAGTCCTGTTCGACGCCATCAGCTTCAAGATCAATGCCCGGGAACGGGTCGGGCTGGTGGCCCGCAACGGTCACGGCAAGACCACCCTGTTCCGCATCCTGGTGGGCGAAGAGGAGTTCGACAGCGGCGCCCTGGCCATCCCCAAAGGCTATCGCCTGGGCCACGTGCGCCAGCAGATCAGCTTCAGCAAAGAGACCGTCCTGGAAGAGGGCATGCTGGGCCTGCCGCCCACCAAGGCCGACCATCATTGGGAGGTGGAAAAGATCCTGGCCGGCCTAGGGTTCAACCCCACCGACCTCCAGCGCCATCCCAAGGAGTTTTCGGGTGGCTTCCAGGTGCGCCTCAATCTGGCCAAGGTGCTGGTCTCCGAGCCCGACCTGCTGCTGCTGGACGAGCCCACCAACTACCTGGACATCACCTCCATCCGCTGGATCGAGCGCTTCCTGGTGGCCTGGCCCCGGGAGCTGATGCTCATCACCCACGACCGCGGGTTCATGGACCGCGTCGTGACCCACACCCTGGGTATCCACCGCAAGAAGACCCGCAAGATCGCCGGCGACACCGGCAAATATTACACTCAGATTGCCCAGGACGAGGAGATCTTCGAAAAGACGCGCCTCAACGACGAACGGCGCACCAAAGAGATCGAGCAGTTCATCACGCGCTTCCGGGCCAAGGCGCGCCTGGCCGGCCTGGTCCAGTCGCGGGTCAAGGCCCTGGCCAAGCTGGAGAAAAAACAGAAGCTGGAACAACTGCGTGACCTGGATTTCAGCTTCCGCGACCAGCCCTTCCGGGGCAAGCAGACCGTGGCCGTGCGTGACCTCGCCTTCGCCTATCCCAACCGGCGGCCCCTGTTCAAAAACCTGGATTTCGTGCTGCACGCCGGCGAACGCATGTGCGTGGTGGGCCCCAACGGCAAGGGCAAGACCACCTTGCTGCAACTGCTGGCCGGCAAGTTGAGCCCGGCCTCGGGCGATATCGTCTTTCATCCCGGCGTGGTCAGCGGGTTTTACGAGCAGACCAACATCCAGGTGCTCAACGACCGCTACACCGTGGAAGAAGAGATCCTGCACAGCCATCCGGACCTGGATCGCCAGCGGGCGCGCAACATTTGCGGCGCCATGATGTTCGACGGCGACAACGCCCTCAAGAAGATCGAGGTGCTCTCCGGCGGCGAAAAGGCGCGGGTCATGCTGGGCAAGTTGCTGGCCACGCCGCTCAACCTGCTGCTGCTCGACGAACCGAGCAATCACCTGGACATGGAGTCATGCGACGCCCTGCTGGCGGCCATCGACGCCTTCGACGGCGCCGTGATCATGGTCACCCACAACGAGATGTTCCTGCACGCCCTGGCCCAGCGCCTGGTGGTCTTCCAGCAGGACCGGGTGGAGCTCTTCGACGGCACCTACCAGGAGTTTCTGGACAAGGGCGGCTGGGGCGACGAGCCGGGTCTGCAACTGTCGCGATCCATATCCGAGGCGACCGTCAGCGAAGAGAACAAACGCAATAAAAAAGAGTTGCGTCGCCTGCGTTCGGCGATCGTGGGCGAGAACGCCAAACTGCGCAAGCCTTTGGAGACGACCATTGCCGAAACCGAGGCCTTTATCGAAAGCGAAGAGCGCCGCCTGGCGGTGCTAAACGAAGAGATGGTGGCCGCGGCCCAATCCAAGGAGGGCGGCCGCATTCCCCAACTCTCCCAGGCCATCAACCAGTGTCAGAAGAATATCGATGAAAAGTTCGCCTCCCTGGAAGAGCTTTACAGTCAGAAAGAAAGTCTGGATGAGCAGTTGGCCGCCAAATTGGCCGAACTGGGGGATGCCTAGCGCCAAGTCAAAGCGCTTGCACCTTGTTAATCCTTAAGTGTATAGAAAAACAAAAAGTATCTTGCCCGCGAAGGAAAAATGGCCATGTACCTTCCATACTACCTATTGACGGCCAAGCCCTTTCAAATCAGCGCAGATCCGCGTTTTCTGTGGTTGGGAAACGATCACCAGGAGGCCCTGGCCAACTTCAAATACGGCCTATCCGAAGGCAACGGCTTCGTGGTCCTGGTGGGCGCTGTGGGTACCGGCAAAACCACCCTGGTCAATGCCCTCCTGGAAATGCTGGACCAACGCGTGATCGTGGCCAATATCAACCAGCCCGGCTTCGACGTCGCGGAGTTCCTTGCTTACATTGTCCACTGTTACGATCCCCAGGCAGCGGTTTCCAGCAAAACCGACTGCCTGAACTTCTTCAAGAATTTTCTGGAAAAGGCCCATGCCGACGGCAAGCGCGTGCTGCTGGTCATCGACGAGGCCCACCGGCTCTCCGAGGAGGTGCTGGAGGAGATCCGCCTGATCTCCAACCTGGAGCAGGACGGCAGCAAGCTGATCAATATCTTTTTCGTCGGGCAGACCGAGCTGTTGCACAAGCTGCGCACGCCGGCCTGTCGCGCTTTGCGCCAGCGGGTCACGCTCTTCTACCATCTGCGGCCTCTTACGGCCGAAGAGACCGAAAAGTACATCCTCCATCGGCTGCGCGTGGTCGGCTGCTCGCGGCGGCTCTTTTCCGATCACGCGATGTTCGCGATTCACGGCTATTCCCGGGGCTATCCCCGTCTGATCAACAAGCTGTGCGACCGGGCCCTGCTCACTGGCTACGTCCAGGATCGGACCCAGATCAGCGCCGTGATGGTCCGGGAGTGCGCCCGGGAGATGCGGCGGATCGACCCCATGCCAGGCCCGCTGGCCAGGCTTTCCGGAATTCTTTTCGTGGACTGGCGCTGGACATGGGCCGAAGAGTGGCGCCAATGGCCCTTGGTGGAAAAATGCCGGCGCTGGCCGGCGGCCGCGCTGAACGCGCTGACCAAGCGCCGGGATCGTTCGCAGCCAGGCGCTTCGGACCAGGCTTTCAGTTTGGCTGCGGCGCCGTCGCAGATAGGCGCCTGGATCCGCGGGGTTGGTGCGCATATCCTGGGGCAAAAGCGACTCTTGGTTTGCGTTGTTGCCATCGCGATCATTGTCTGGCTCGTGGCGGATGGCTTGAAGACCCTGCGCTCCAACGAACTGGATCTGGAAAAAGCCGCGCGGATCGCGGGACCGGCCGAGACACAGCCGGAGAAAACGTCTGCCCTGGCCAGCCTCCAATCTCCGCCGGAACCGAAATTGCCGGATAAAGCGGCCCAGCGGTCCGCCGCTCCGGCGCCGCAACCGGAATCGCCCCACTCCCTGGCCCTGGGCATGATGGCCAGGGGGGATTATCAGGGTGCCATATCCCTGCTGGGAGCCAAAGGCCCGGAGGCCGAGGATAAACCAGTCTACGCCCAGGCCCTCATGGGACGCGCCAATCAATTGATGGAATCCTCGCCCCTGGAAGCCCGCGGTCTGCTGGAAAAAGCGGCGGTCGCCGATCCCGAGAACACCGAAGCCCATCTCCATCTGGGCCACCTCTACACCCGGTCCAAAGAATACACCCGGGCCATCGAGCATTACCAAGCTGCTATCCGCCTTTCGCCTCAATCCGTCGAGGCGCTTTACAACCTGGGTTTCATCCATGCCGCCAATGGGGCGCCGGCCAAGGCCGAAGAGATGTTCAACCGTGTGGTGGCATTGAAGCCCGAATTTTTAGACAAGGCGCTGTTCAACCTGGCCGTGGTCCAGCAAAAGCTCGGCAAGCGCAAGGAGAGCGTGGCCTCCCTGGAGGCGGCCGTGGCCATCCGGCCCGAGAACGAAAAAGCCCAAGCCTACCTCAAGGCCCTGAAGACCGGGACACGGGGGACCCAATGATTACGGCGGGCAAAGCCAAAAGATGCCTTTGGCTGCTCACTTCGATGCTGATGTTGCTTGTGGGCTGCGGGGGAACAACCACCCTGATACCTTATACGGACGAAGAGCTGGCCCAGGAGATATTTCCTCAGAACCTGCCCGCGGCCAAACCGCAGCCACCGCCGGAACCCAAATACTTCACCCACATCGTCAGGTCTCCGGGAGAAACCTTCATGGCCATCGCCCGCTGGTACACCGGCAATGGCGACAATTGGAAGCGGATCGCCCAAGCCAACCCCGATATCGAACCCCGATACATGCGCATCGGCACTGCCATCCGGATTCCCGAGCAGATCATGACCACGCGCCAGCCCATGCCCAATCCGGCGCGGCCCGGAGAAAAAGCCTCGAAATCCAAAGTGGTCCCGAATCCCGCGCAGCCCCCGGAAGTGGAACTCTTCGGCCCTATTGAAACCAAGACACCCCCGGCCAAGCCCGGATTCGACGAAATCACGCCGGAACTGGAGCCCCTCGAGTAGAAACGCTTTAACCATGTTGAAAGATGCTTGTGGAGATTTAAGGCGGATCGCCTCTTTAGAAGGGGCTGCGCCGTCGCCATGACGTTGGACGTGAAGCGGCGTGAGAAACGCCAGCGCGAAAAATTGCGAAAACTCGCCGCGCCAAATTGCTTGATATGATCAACTTTGGTTTGATTTTGTATCGCTCGAAATGATTTTGGAAGGGTTTTTGAGCCTGGCCGGCAATGTTCCGACCAGGCTCTTTGCATCCTTATATATAGGATGGCGTGAACATCTGATATTCGGACTGAACGCGCTGCGGTCTTGAGCGGATATAAATCATAGTCGTCTCGATAAAAGCGTGGCCAAGCTGCTCTTTGATCGTGAGCAGATTAGCTCCTCTTGCCAACATATTACTGGCCAACGAATGGCGAAACAAATGCGGATGCACGCGCTTTTTACAGCCAGTTCTGGCGACGATACGCTTAACCAGACGCCTCAAGGCCCATGTTGAATATTTGGCCCGCTGCCTGATGGTCGTAAATAGATAATCGTCAGCAGTTCGTGGAAAAATCGAAAGGTATTGCAGCAGCACCTGCGTGCAATCGCCTGACATGCACACTGTTCGACCCTTTGAACCCTTTCCATTGAGGACATGCACCAGATTATGCCCCATATCGATATCCCGCACCCTTAGATCGCACAGCTCCTGGTTGCGCAGACCAGTGTAGGCCAGCAGCGCGATCATCGCCTTTTCGCGGATGCCGCGACAGGCTGCAATGATCACCGACACCTCGGCCTCAGTCAAAGCATCTTTGACGATCACCTTGGGCTTCTTGGGGCGACCGAATTTGATCGGATTGCCGAGAAAGGTCATATACGCTTCCGCGGCCCGGATAACATTGGTCAGGTGATAATAGGAATAGCCTTGGCCGTACACCTTGGCCACCCGTTGCTGGACCTGAGCGTGGGATGGATCGAGCGTGCCAAGATCCCTAAGCATCAGCGAAACGAGCTTCCGATAGTTGTTGATGGTGCCCTTGCCACAGCCTTTCATGACCATCAGATGGCCGCTGAAGGCCTCCATGCGCTCCTTTAAGGGGCTGATAAAATCAGGATTAACGAGCGTTAGGGTAGGGTTTGATTGACTGAAACTTACTTTTGGTGATACTGCGACTTGAGTCATGTCATGCCTCCTGAGAAGGTGTGATGTGATCAGGCCCAACTGGATGTTGGCGCATCCTTTTGGGCCGCCATTAAAAACGAACGGGCCGCAACTTAGATCAAAAGTTGCGGCCCGTCAATATTTTTAGGAAGGTGCGTTTACAGGTTCATTGCGGCCCCACCAAACTCCGAATCCATCCCCCGTAAACGTGGGGGCGTGTGGTTGTGCCCGGTGTAGGGGTAGGCGTTGGGGTAGGTGTTGGCGTAGGATCGCCGCCGTCTACCATGTCAAAGCCCGCCCTTATC
>JACRDD010000034.1 GCA_016218685.1 Desulfobacterales bacterium
GGAACAGGCCGAAATGCCAGGCCAGGCGGAAGTTCTGGCGAAAATCGATGCAACCCAATTGGATACCGGCGGCCACGGCCACGGCAAAGGCGTCCATGGCCAGGGCCACCGCGATGGCGGTGATGTTCAACAGTGTCAACCGGTTCCCCCTTTGGCGTTGAGTCTCTCCTGCGTATCGCTATAATGAACCCATTTGCGAAAGATGGCGTCATACCCTGATCGGCGGATGGATTCAATACGCTAATAACCCCCTAACAATCTCCGCCCTATAAGGACCCATCGGCGGCTGTGGAGGAATCACTGCCCTGGAAAAGGAAGGGTCGGCATGCGCAAGGAAACCATTCTGGTAGTGGACGACGAGGAGGATATCCTCGAACTGGTGCGATTCCATCTGAGTCGGGAAGGTTTCGGCGTGGTGTGCGCCGAAACCGGCGAAGAGGCGTGGCGCAAAGTCAAGGAGAACCCCGTGGATCTCATGGTGGTCGATCTGATGTTGCCCGGCATGGACGGCCTCGAGTTGACCCGGCGCTTGAAAAGCGATGCCCAGACCCGCCCCATACCGGTGGTGATGCTCAGCGCCAAAGGCGAGGAGGCGGACATCGTCACCGGCCTGGAACTGGGGGCCGATGACTACATCACCAAGCCCTTCAGCCCCCGGGTACTGCTGGCCAGGGTGCGGGCCGTCTTCCGGCGCCGCGCCACGCCGCCCCCGGAATCCGATGTGATCCGCATTCACGGCCTGACCATCGACCGGGGCCGGCGCAGCCTGACCATCGACGATCAGTGGATCGACCTGACCTTTACCGAATTTCAGGTGCTGGCTTTCCTGGCCGGCCGGCCAGGCTGGGTCTTCACCCGCTCCCAGATCGTGGATGCCGTGCGCGGGGACGACTACCCGGTGACCGACCGCAGCGTGGATGTTCAGATCGTGGGCCTGCGCAAGAAATTGGGCGATTTGGGCCAGCTCATCGAAACCGTACGCGGTGTGGGTTACCGCTTCAAAGAGAAGCCATGATCAAGCGCATACCCCTCATCTGGCAGCTTTACCCTTCCTTTTTGATCCTGGTGCTGATCGCCGTGCTGGCCACAGGCTGGTTCGCTTCCCGGGCCATGCATGACTTTTACCTTGACCAGCGCCAGCAGGATTTGATCGAGCGCATCCATATTATGATGCCC
Source organism: Desulfobacterales bacterium (assembly GCA_016218685.1). Classification (GTDB taxonomy): domain Bacteria; phylum Desulfobacterota; class Desulfobacteria; order Desulfobacterales; family Desulfosarcinaceae; genus Desulfatitalea. The sequence continues at coordinate 1,177 of JACRDD010000034.1, forward strand.
CAGATCCAGGCGTACCTGGACCCTTTGAACGCCTCTGCCCTGGACCGCTACTGCAAGCAGATCGCCCTGGAAATCCCCATGCGCCTGACGGTCCTGTTGCCCAGCGGCAATCCAGTGGGAGATTCGGAGGCCGACCCGGGGCGGATGGAAAATCACCTGGATCGACCCGAGGTGCGCCAGGCGATGCTGGGGCAAATCGGCAGCGCCTATCGTTTCAGCGAGACCATCAATCGCCGGATGATGTACGTGGCCCTGCCCGTCGGCCGGCAACCGGTTCGGGCCGTGGTGCGCCTGGCCCTGCCGTTGACCGCCGTCGAGGAGCACCTGCTATCGCTGCGGGGGCGCCTGGTCGTGGGCGGTTTGGTGATCGCCCTGGCGGCGGCCCTGGTGTGCCTGGCGATCTCCCGGCGCATCACCCATCCCATCGAAGCCATGCGCGCCGGCGCGGCCCGCTTTGCCCGGGGTGAACTCTCCCATCGGCTGGCCGCTCCAGCCACCCAGGAGTTGGCCGGCCTGGCCCAGGCCATGAACCAGATGGCCCAGGAGCTGGAGCAGCGCTTGCAGGCCATCCTGCGCCAGCGCAACGAGAGCGAGGCCGTGCTTTCCAGCATGCTGGAAGCGGTGGTGGCCCTGGACCCGGACGAACACATCCTGCACCTCAACGCGGCTGCCGCGCGGTTGCTGGGCACGGATGAGAAGCAGTTGCAGGGCCGCAGTATCCAGGAGGTGGTGCGCAACCGCGAGTTGCACGAGATGATTCGCACCACCCTGGACCAGGGGGTGGCCGCCCAGGCCGATGTGGTGCTCTACCGTCCGGGAGAGCAGGTGCTCAACGCCCGCAGCATGCCGCTCTTCGATGCCGACGGCCGGCGCATGGGCGCCTTGCTGGTGGCCAACGACGTCACCCAGATGCGCCGCCTGGAGACCATGCGCACCGATTTCGCGGCCAATGTCAGCCACGAGATCAAGACTCCGCTCACCGCCATCCAGGGATTCGTGGAAACCCTGGCCCAGGGGGCGGTGACCGATCCCCAGGAGGCCCAGCGCTTTTTGGCCATCATCGACAAGCATGCCAAACGCCTGACGGCGATTGTGGACGATCTGATGCAATTGGCCCGCCTGGAGCAGGGCGATGAGAGCCGCCAGCTCCGCTTGGAAAAGACGGCCGTGGCAAAAGTGGTGCGCACGGCCGCCCAGCTCTGCCGGTCTCAGGCCGAAGCCAAGGCCATGCGGATCGACATCCAGTGCGACCCGGACCTTTCCGCCCGCCTGGATGCCGAACTCATGGAGCAGGCGGTGGTCAACCTGCTGGACAATGCCATCAAATACAGCCCCGAAAAGAGCCGCATCGCGGTGACGGCCGGTGCGGTGTCCGAAGAGATCCGCATCGCGGTGGCCGATGAGGGCATTGGTGTGGCCCCGGCCCATTTGCCCCGTCTATTCGAGCGCTTTTACCGGGTGGACAAATCCCGCAGCCGCCGCATGGGCGGTACCGGCCTGGGCCTGGCCATCGTCAAGCACATCGTCCAGGCCCACGGCGGCCAGGTGACCGTCGCCAGCGTCCAGGGAAAAGGCAGCACCTTCACCATTCATATGCCGCGCCGCGCCTGAAGTGCGTTGGCTTTGACGGGGTTTTTTGCGGGCGGCTGAGCCGGTATTTTTTAGCCATCTCGGCCCTTGACGATTTTCCAACAAATTGATAAGGTTAGCCACCATCGGCGGTTTGGCGGCACACCTTTCGCCGGCAAGTTCATCGAATCCGGCTTCACCTCTAACAAAGATGGCGCGATGCTGACCGAACAGGAAAAACTGGACAGCCTGACTCGTCTGGGCATCGAGCTGAGCCAGATCAACGACCTGGATATCCTCATGGAGCGGGTCCTGACCCGGGCGCGCCAGTTTGCCAATGCCGATGCGGGTTCCATTTACATCCGCCAAGATGACCGGCTGCATTTTGCCTACAGCCAGAACGATACCCTCCAGAAGAAATTGCCGAAGGGCGAGAAACTGATCTTTTCCACCTTCAAGATTCCCATCGACACCAAGAGCGTCGCCGGCTATGTGGCTGCCACCGGCAAGCCGCTCAACCTCGATGATGTCTATCGGTTGGAAGCCACCTTGCCCTACAGCTTCAGCAAACAGTTCGACGAGGCCGCGGGCTACAAAACCCAGTCGGTGCTCACCATCCCCCTTGAAAACAGCGGCCGGGCCATCTTGGGCATCTTGCAGATCATCAATGCCCAGGATGCGGAGGGTACCATCGTCTCCTTCCGTCCCCAGGACGAGCGCGTCATGTACCATTTTGCCTCGGTGGCCGCCGTGGCCCTGGAGCGGGCCCAGATGACCCGCGCCTTGATCCTGCGCATGATCCGCATGGCCGAGATGCGCGACCCCCGCGAGACCGGGCCGCATGTCAACCGGGTGGCCGGCTTTGCCGTGGAGATTTACGAACAGTGGGCACTGAAACACCATGTCGATCCCAAGACCATCGACAAAACCCGCGACGTGTTGCGCATGGCGGCCATGCTGCACGATGTGGGCAAGGTGGCCACCTCCGATCTGATTCTCAAAAAGCCGGCCCGCCTCAGCATCGATGAGTACGAGGTGATGAAGCAGCACACCATCCAGGGCGCGCGGCTCTTCATGCAGCAGCAATCGGATTTCGACGAAGCCGCCGGCATCGTGGCGCTGAACCATCACGAGCGCTGGGATGGGCAAGGTTATCCGGGCCACGTCGATTTTCGCACCGGCAACCCGCTTAAGGAGTACATGGGGGCCGACGGCCGGGCCCGGGGCAAACAGGGCCGGGAGATTCCGCTTTTTGGTCGTATCGTGGCGCTGGCCGATGTGTTCGATGCCCTCAGCAACAAGCGCAGTTACAAGGACGCCTGGGACGAGAAGCATATTCGGGCTCAGATCGAGCAGAACGCGGGTTCCCATTTCGATCCCGAACTGGTGGAAATCTTTTTCAGCCGCTATGAAATGCTTCGTTCGATTCAGAAGCGTTATGCCGAAGAGAATTTAACCTTGTCTTAATACAGGAGCACAAGCCTATGGAGTGCAACCAGAACAAAAACATGCAACGCTGTACGTGCAGCTATGAATCGTGCGCGCGCAAGGGCGCCTGCTGCGAATGCCTGGCCTATCATCTGCCCAAACGCCAATTGCCGGCCTGCTGCTTCCCCGCCGAAGCCGAACGGACCTATGACCGTTCCTTCGCCCATTTTGCCCGGCTGGTAACCCAAAATAAGATCTGAAGGATTTTACGGATCTTTTGTTCCTCTGTGCGCGCACTGCCTTCGAACCCGGACCTGATCCTGCTAATGGCCTGATTTTGTGAATTTAGATCGTGGGGCTTGTAAGTAGTCAAAAATGCGTTATTTTGCACTACTTTTGGCACGAACCGCAACCCGGCCCGCTTGATGTGGGTTCGGCCAGATGCCGAAAGATCGTCCAGATCGCTGCGCGGCGGCGCGCGAATTCGATCCGGCGGTTGCCCGCGGCAGACGATGCGACCCGTCGCAAACCGGCGGATCGTTGTTGCCTCAACCTAGTAATGAGGATAGGCGATGAGCAGAGACATCAAAGATATCAAGAAGGATATATTGGATCAATTCCGGGCCATGGAAGGCGAAGAGAACGATGCGATTCCGGAAAACTGGCTGACCGAAGAGTATCTGCCGTTCCTGAACCCTTTCGAAAAACGGGATTTTGAAAAGGCCATCAAACAACTGGCGGCCAAGGGATTTGTCAAATACGAGATGAAAGGGGAAATCCCGAAGCTTAAATTGACCGAGAAAGGGGCCAACCTGATCCACTAACCGCTACTCCACCCGCCAAATTCACTCCGGCGTTTTTTCGACTCTAATCGTTTTGCCGTGAAAGGCCGGCCGGGGATGGCGCCCCCCAGCCGGCTACTTGTTGGAAGTGGTTTCAAAACCTCCCCTCAAGCTCAAATTCTGCGTTGGGCCGGTTCGTTCAATCCTCGAAATACTGTATGTATTCCTGCGGTTGAACAAACCGGTCCGCCTTGACTTTGAACCTGATTGAAGGTTTTGAAACCACTTCTAGTAGTTCTTCTTTTCCACCTTCCAGTTGGGGTTACTGCAGATTTCACAGCTTCCGGTGAAGGCCTGTCCGGCATGGGTGTCTCCCTGCAATTGGTACATGAACCAGGCGGTGATGTAGCCTCGGGCCATGCCGGCGTTGCCCGCGAAGTTCATGTGACCCATGCCCGAGGCAATGCCGAATAGGGTGGGGGCCTGGGCCAGGGCATAACTGGTGGAGCGCACCAGGGAGGCAGACACGATGGTGTCGCTGGCGCCGGCTACGAGGAAGATGGGGCCTTTGACCTGACGGATCTGGCCCGGTGACGGTGCGATGGGGACGCTGCATTTCACCCGGGGGTCGGTGGCGGCATTGATGGAACCGCCGCCGCCCTGGGAGTGACCGGTGCTGCCGATGCTCTGGGTGTCCAGCTTGCCATAGAAGGGGCTGCCCGGCGTGGCGTTCTGTTCAATCAGGTAATCGATGCCGCCGATCATTGCCTCTCCGGTCTGGGTCATGGTGCTGTTCGAGGCTACCACCACAAAACCCCACGAAGCCAGGTGATTGAGCAGGGCGGTATAAGTCATGGTGGGGGCGCCGGTGCCGTTGCCCCAGGTGATGATGGGGTGGTCGCCGTCCATCTGCCTCGGGTAAAAGATCCGATAGCCGGTGACGCTGGTGCTGGTGGTGGCGTAGGGCCCGGTGGCGGCATATTCGGCTTCGATCTTGCCGGTGGCGCCGCCCCCGCTGCCCGAAGGCACGCAGCCGGCGAACATCACCAGCAGCGCCGCCATGACCGAATACATTGCCATCCATTGCCTCATCTTTTTCATCGCTTTTCTCCTTCCTCTGTTTGGTTCTGGTATGCGTGACCCGAAGCCTTGGGGGCCACAAGGTTGGTATTTTGTTCTTCCGCCAAGGATTCCAAGGAGGTCGTGGGTCGAGCATCACCCTGGGCGGGGCGGAAGAAAAAACACGATCTATTGAGCGTACTGGTTGCGATAAGCAGCTTGAAGGGGGGGCTGCCAATCATGAAGCCTGCAATTTAAAGCTCACCCGGAGGGTGATCTTCATGGTGGTGATGCCGGAGTGTTGTTTGGAAGTTACACCGGAAGCATTTTCAGCAATCGCGCGGATGGCATGCTCACCAAAACGTCCAAGTGCGTACCACAATCGTTTTTCTTTGGCAAGAGACAGCGGCGGTCGCTGTTGCATTTCTTTTCTTCCGTCGCCACCTTCCGTCCGGCTTGCGCCCACCGGGGATGGGATGCTACTAAATTCGTGCGGACATCGTCGGCATTGTTATTCGGACAAGGAGGAGCGTCATGCCCCATCGGTTTCGCAGAATAGCGCTGATCGTGCTTTTGATCGCTTTCGCCGCCCTGGCGGCCAGCGGCGTGCTGGATCGCGGGCTGGGGTGGTGCGGTCTCGACCGTCTGGCCAGGGCCAATGACGGGTATCTGGATCGTGCCTTCGATCGCGCCCTGGCCGGCTTTTTACTTCTATCCGGAATCAAGAGCGGACTGGCGATCGTGGAAGGTTCGAGCGTGGGCGTGGGTGTCCAGGTGGAACTGGGGGATGCGGTGCAGCCGGCCTATGACTATGTGGATACGGCCTGGAAGGCGGCCATGGCCGGGGCCAGCATCATCGCCTTGATGAAACTGGTGTTGCAGGGGCTGACGCTGATCGATCATTGGGTCCTGTTCGCGGCCTTGGTCCTGTGGCTGGCCTATTTTCCGGCGCTCTGGTGGTTTCCCCGAGGCGCAGCGCTTCAGAAGATCTTGGGCCGGGCGGGTCGCTTCACCGTGACCCTGTGCGCGATGCTCTATCTGCTGCTGCCGCTGACCATCGCCGGCGCCGCACTTTTGTCCCAGCGGATCACCGCGCCGCTGGTGGAGAGTTCCCACGATCAGCTCAAGACCTTGGGGCAAGCACTCGCCCCGGAGCGCATTCAGGAAAAATTCTTTCCCCAGGAGAGCGAGACGAGTTCATCGCTCTTCGACCTCAAGGAGAAGATCGCCCAGATGGGGCAAGGGGTCAAGGCCTTGATGGCCTACCTGAAACTGGAATCCGAGCGCATGGCCGCCCTGACCATCCGGCTCATGGCCGCCTACCTGTTCGACTGCATTCTCTTCCCGCTCGTCTTCGGGCTGATCTTGATGACCATGATCAAGAGCGGCGTGCAAACGGTTTTTGCTCTGGACCGCGGTGGAAGTATTTAGCCTCGTGTCCTGGATAAGCCTCACTTCTTCGTTTTGCCGGGTTCCGCCAGGGTGCCGCGCATCACGCAGTGCCGGCCATAACGTTCGTCGATGGCATCCAGGGCCCGATCCACCTTTTCCCATTGGCGGCGGTGCTGGTTTTCTTCGGTAGCGAAGAGCTCCTGCTGGAGCGGCACCTGTCTGGACTGCAAGTTGCCGGCACCCACGCCGATGAGCCGTATGGGTTGATTCAAATCGAAGGCGTTCAGCAGTCCCAGCGCGGTCGCGTAGATGGCGTCGGCCGAATCCACCGGCTGCGGCAGGGTTTGGCCGCGGGTGTGGCGCTGGAAATCGGCGCTGCGCAACTTCAAGGTGATCGTGCGGGCCCGTAACTGGTGGCGGCGCAGATCCCGGGCCACCGCTTCCGCTTGGGCCAGCAGGTGGGTGGCCAGCAGGCTGCGGTCCCGGGTGTCCTGGTCCAGGGTGATTTCGCTGCTCATGGATTTGGCTTCGCTTTCGACCACCACGGGCGAATCGTCATGCCCGCGGGCCAGCTCCATGAGCCGGCGGCCGAAGGCTCCCAGGCGCCGCACCAGTTGCGCCTCGGAAAAACCGCGCACCTGCCCCAGGGCCGAGATGCCCATGGCGGCCAGCCGTTGTTGGGCTCGGGGACCCACGCCGGGCACCTTCTGGATCGGCAGGTCGTCGATGAAGCGCATCATCTGCTCGGCGGTGATGAGCGTCAGGCCGTCGGGCTTGTTCAGGTCCGAGGCGATCTTGGCCAGGAACTTGTTGGGGGCAATGCCCACCGAACAGCTTAGCCCGGTTTGCTCCCGGATCTGCGTTTTGATGGCCAGGCCCGTCTCCCGGGCCGTGCCGTGCAGCCGCTCGCAACCGCCGACATCCACGAAGGCCTCATCGATGGAGATCGGCTCGACCAGCGGCGAGAAGTGACCGAGGATCTGCATGATCCGCTGGGAAAGCTCGGCGTAGCGCTGCCGCCGCGGGGGTACGACGATCAGGTGGGGGCACCGTTGCCGGGCCTGAAAGATGGGCATGGCCGAGCGCACGCCGAACTTGCGGGCCTCATAGCTGGCGGCGGCCACCACCCCGCGCTGCCCGCCGCCCACGGCCACGCACCGGCCGCGCAGGGTCGGATCGTCCAGTTGTTCCACCGATGCGAAAAACGCATCCATATCCACATGTAAAATAGTTGGGCTTGCCATGGATTACAAATTTGTTATGATGCGTTCGTTTGTAAGCAAAATTGTTGACACCAACCCGTTTTCTCTCTAAATGGACCCGGCATGAAACGCATCGAAGAAGCCACCCTATTGTACGAAATCAGTCAGGCCCTCAGCGAATCCCTGGACCTCAAGAAGTCTTTATATAAAGCCTTGGATATCCTGTCCAGCTCCATGGACATGGTGCGCGGTACCGTGTCGATCCTCGATCCGCTGCGCAACGAGATCAACATCGAAGTGGCCCACAGCCTCTCGTTGAGCACCATCGAGCGTACCAAGTATAAATTGGGCGAAGGCATCACCGGCCGGGTGATTCAGACCGGCAAGGCCGTGACCATTCCCAAGATCAGCGAGGAGCCGCTGTTCCTGGACCGCACCGCCGTGCGCAAGAAACTGAAGGATTTCCAGGAGCTCTCCTTTATCTGCGTGCCCATCAAGAAGGGCAACCAGGTGATCGGCGCCCTGAGCGTAGACCGGCCCTACGAGGAGAGCTACAACCTCAAGGACGGCCAGAAGCTGCTTTCCGTGGTGGCCACCATGCTGGCCCAGCACGTGGTCAACCTGGAGATCATCCGCCGCGAGAAGGATCAACTGCGCGCCGAGAACCAGCGGTTGCGCGACGAGTTGGAGAACAAGTACCGCATTACCAACATCGTGGGCAACAGCAACAAGATGCGCGAAGTGTTCCAGATGATCTCCCAGGTGTGCAAGAGCAACGCCACCGTCCTGGTGCGCGGCGAGAGCGGCACCGGCAAGGAACTGGTGGCCAACTCGGTGCACTACAACAGCAACCGGGCCAAGGGTCCCTTCATCAAGGTGAACTGCGCCGCCATCCCGGCCAACCTCATCGAGAGCGAGCTGTTTGGTCATGAAAAAGGGGCCTTCACCGGCGCCATCAAACAAAAATTGGGCAAGTTCGAACTGGCCCACAAGGGCACTATCTTCCTGGACGAGATCGGCTCGGTCGGCCTGGATGTGCAGGGCAACCTGCTGCGCGTATTGCAGGAAAAAGAGTTCGAGCGCGTGGGCGGCCAGCGGACCATCAAGGTGGATGTGCGCATCGTGGCGGCCACCAACAAAAACCTGGAGCAAGCCGTGGAAGAGGGCACCTTTCGCGGTGACCTGTACTACCGGCTCAACGTGTTTCCCATCTACATGCCGCCCCTGCGCGAACGCAAAACCGATATTCTCCTGCTGTCCGACTTTTTCCTGGAGATGTACAGCAAGGAGAACAATAAGAGTATCAAACGCTTTTCCACACCGGCGATCGACATGCTGATGGCCTACCACTGGCCGGGCAACGTGCGCGAGCTGGAGAACTGCATCGAGCGGGCCATCTTGCTGTGCGACGGCGGGGTGATTCACAGCTACCACCTGCCGCCCACCTTGCAAACCGGCAAAGAGTCCGGCACGCTGCCCGAGCTCTCCCTGGAGGACGCGGTGGCCAACCTGGAAAGGGAGATGATCATCGACGCCCTTAAAAACAGCCGGGGCAACATCACCGCCGCAGCCGAGGTGCTCAAGACCACGGTGCGCAAATTCGCCTACAAAGCCAAACGCCATGGGGTCCATTACGCCCAGTACCGCTAAAGGTCCTGATGGATTTAATGCGCCCATGCAGCGATACCTGTGATGCTTCGGCCTGATGCCGGGCGGCTTAGGAAGGTGCCATTGACCCAGCCCACTTACGACGAGTTGCGCGAGCGGATCTTTCAACTGGAAAAGGAACTGGCCGGGCACAAACAACTGCCGTATGAGCGCTTTTTCCAGGGTGCCGGCATGGGCATGCTGCACCTGGACAGCCACCTGCGCATTGTGGACGCCAACCGCCAGGCCTTGCGCATTCTGGGCTATACCCATGCTGAAATCACCCGCATGCACGCCCGCGACCTGATCCATCCCGACGACATCAATGCCCAGCCCATATTTTCGGCCGCAGATTTGATCCATACGGAAAAGGCGCTGACCCTGGAGCGCCACTACCGGTGCCGGGACGGCCGTTACCTCCCAGTGGAAGTCAGTCTATGTGCCTTTTCGGCGGAGCTCTCCGTCGCCATGTTCCGGGACATCAGCGTGCGCCAGCGGGCCGACGAGGCGCTGCGCAAGGCCAATGAAGCCCTGGAGGTGATTTACAACAGCGCCCAGGCGGCCATCGTGGGCCTGGACCGGCAGGCGCGGGTCATGTTCTGGAACCCGGCCGCCGAAAAAATGCTCGGCTGGCCCCGGCAGGAGGTGCTGGGCAACCCCTATCCGGCCATTCCCGAAGACCAGCAGGCCGTGTTCGATGGCTATTTCCGGCGGGTGATGGCGGGCCTGACCTTCGACTTCCTGGAACTGCCGCTGCGGCGCAAGGATGGCGCGCGCTTTTACACCGTGTCCACCACCGGACCTTTGCGCAACGACAAGAAAGAGGTCATCGGCCTGATCTCCTATATGTTCGACATCACGGCCCGCAAGCAGGCCGAACAAGCCTTGCAGCAGGCCCAGCGCCTGGACTCCATCGGCACTCTGGCCGGCGGCGTGGCCCACGACTTCAACAACTTGTTGATGGCCATCCTGGGCAATGCCACCTTGGCCCGGGTGGGGATGGCCCCGGAGCATCCCGCCTTCGAGCGCATCGACAATATCATCAGCCATGTCAAGGATGCCTCGGCCCTGACCAAGCAGTTGCTGGAGTTCGCCCGGGGCGGCAAATACGAAGTCAAGGCCACCAACCTGAACCAACTGGTCGAGAAGACCGTCACGCTCTTCGGCCGCACCAGAAAAGAGATCACGGTGCGCACCGAGCTTTTCCCGGACCTGTGGACCGTGGAGGTGGATCGCGGCCAGATCGAGCAAGTGCTGCTCAACCTGCTGGTCAATGCCTGGCAGGCCATGCCCCAGGGCGGGCAGATCCGGGTCGAAACCGCCAATGCCGCCCTGGAGGCCGCTTATTGCCGGACGCTCAACATCGCTCCTGGCAACTATGTGCACCTGAGCGTGACCGATACCGGCACCGGCATAGATAAGGCCATCCAATCCAAGATCTTCGAGCCGTTCTTCTCCACCAAGGACCGGGGTCGAGGTACCGGCCTGGGGCTGGCCTCATCCTACGGCATTGTCAAGAACCATGACGGCACGATCACGGTCTACAGCGAGAAGGGCCGGGGCGCCAAGTTCAGTATCTATCTGCCGGCCGTGGCCAAGCCGATAGAGCGGCCCGAAGAAAAGGTCGAAGCCCAAACCGCGGCAGGCTCGGAGAACATCTTGCTGGTGGACGATGAGCAGATGATCCTGGATATCGGCAAGGCCATGCTCGTCGAGCTGGGCTACCACCCCCTGGTGGCGCACAGCGGCGGCGAGGCCCTGGAAATTTATGCCCGGGAGGGAGAAAGAATCGACCTGGTGATCCTGGACATGATCATGCCCATGATGGGCGGCGGCGACACCTACGACCGGCTCAAGGCCCTCAACACCGGCGTCAAGGTGCTGCTGGCCAGCGGTTACAGCCTGAGAGGCGAAGCCGGCCAGATCCTTAAACGCGGCTGCAACGGTTTTATCCAGAAGCCCTTCAACCTGGAAGAGTTGTCGCGCAAGATCCGCCAGGTGCTGGATGCCGAATCATGCGCGCCGTGAGTCGTTCAAAACGCTTTCATTCATCATAGGGCCGGCCGCACTCCTTGCAGCGGCCGTCCGGTCCGATGACGCCGATGCAGCTTTCGTCCCGGCACAGTTTGCGGGCCTGCCAATCCGGGTCGGTGCCTTCCGAATCCTCCGCCTCACCCTCATCGCCATCGGTCTGGGCATCTTCGGGCGCATCGTAATCGTCCGAAGGTTTTACCACCGCATGCAATTGAGCCGGCAGTGGCAATGGGCCGTCGTAAGGCCGGCCGCACTCCTTGCAGCGTCCGTCCGGTCCGATGACACCGATGCAACTTTCGTCGCCGCACAGTATCCGTGCTTCCCAGGCCCCGCCTTTGTCGTCCTCTTCGCTTTCCAATTTCTTATCCATGGATGCGTCTTCTCCTTAGGATCTTGAACTTGTTTGCGCCATTTATACCGGACCAAGGCGGGTGTGTAAATAACTTGAGGTCGCAATTTGCGACCTCCAAATGGTCGGAGACAGGTCGTTCCAACCCGATTGACAGTTCCGGGACAATGGGTGTACGGTGCCCAGGATCGGCCGCCAGCTATAGAAACCGGCCGGGGAAGGGGTGCTTTGAGAGTGAATCAGCCGGAACGCGGTGTCAAAGTCGGGCGCAATGATCTCTGCCCTTGCGGCAGCGGCAAGAAATACAAGCGTTGCTGCCAGGGGGTCGCCGACGTGCCGCGCCCCAAGCCCCATCCCCAGAAGCCCAAGATCAGGCTCAAGTCGCCCCTGGACGTGGCGGGTATCCGCCGGGCCGGCCGCCTGGTGGTGGATACCCTCGACCTGGTGGCGTCCCGCCTGGCGCCTGGCATCACCACCGATACCATCAACACCTGGGTCCACGAATACACGTTGCAGCACAAGGGCACGCCGGCGCCGCTCGGCTACCGCGGCTATCCCAAGAGCGTGTGCACTTCGGTCAATGAAGTGATCTGCCACGGAATTCCCGGTCCGCGCGTGCTCCAGGAGGGGGATATCGTCAATATCGACGTGACCACCATTCTGGACGGCTACTATGCCGATGCCAACAAGACCTTCTTCATCGGTACCCCCGGCCCCGAGGCCAGCAAGATCGTGGCGGTGGCCGGCCAGAGCCTCAAAGAGGGTATGGAGATGGTGCGGCCGGGCAACACCGTCGGCGACATCGGCTGGGCCATCCAGAAATACGCCGAGGGCCAGGGATGCTCGGTGGTGCGCGATTTCGTCGGGCACGGGGTGGGCTTCGATTTCCATGAGCCGCCCCAGATTCCCCATTTCGGCCAGCGCGGCCAAGGCGTGCAACTGGTGCCGGGCATGGTCTTCACCATCGAGCCCATGATCAATCTGGGCGGCCATGAACTGATCATCCTGGAAGATCAATGGACCGCGGTCACCAGGGATCGATCCTTGTCGGCCCAATTCGAGCAAACCATCCTGGTGACTCCCGAGGGATGGGAAAGCCTGACGCCTTACCCGCTGTAAGCCATCCCCCAATACCAACCGCCGACGATACCCAGGGCGACGATCCCTATCGCACCGGCCTGGACCGGCCAGGAATGGATGCCGTTCACCATCCGCGCATAGCAACCGCCGCCCACCAGACCGCAGGCAAATCCCAGCAGGTGGGCCAGCAGATCCGATTGGGGCGCTGTTCCCAGCCACCCCACCAGGGCCAGGCCGCCGGCCAGGGGCACATAGGATCGCCAACTGTCCGGCGCATGACGCTTGCGCCGCCAGAGGGCCTGGGCCGCACATAAACCGACGGCGGCAAAGACTGCCGTAGAAGCGCCGATGGCGCGATGGCCCTGGTCATACCAAAAGGCCGTGAGCAGGTTGCCACCGGCGCCGCAGCAGAGAATCAACAACCAGCCCACGCCCCATCCGTACAGCGCGGCGGCATAGGTGCCGAACAGAAGCGTGGCCGCCACATTGGCCGCCAGGTGGGCACCGTCCGCATGCAGCAGAAGGGCCGTCAGGCAACGGTAGATCTGGCCGTTGACGATCTGCCGGGCATCGGCGCCGTAGGCGGCGACGAAGGATGCCGGTGCCGGCGCCGCTGCCACGACCGCATGGATTGCAATCAGGATCAGGGCGGCATAAATGGCGGAATGGGTACGGACGAGGGTTACCGGCGGCGCGGTGGGAGTGGTTTGATCCGGGTTTTCCCGGCGGTAGGCGGCAATGGCGGCCACGGCCAGGCCGCGCGCTTCGGTGGGCACATGAACGGCCCAGTTTTTTCGATGGCTATGCAGGGTGTGGCGGATGCCGGCCGAGGCCAGCACCAGGGCGTAGATTCGGGCCTGTTCGGCGGTGAGATGGGCAAACAAGGGCGCCATGGGGCTGCCTTCTCGAACATCAGGTGCGGCGCTTAAAACTCTTCGGCGTCGTCACGCTCCGCGCTTTCCTCCTTGTTGCCAAGAACATCCTCGTCATCTTCATTCTCTTCGGACTCGTCCAGTTGTTCGGCCATCAAGGCCTCTTCAAGCCGCAGCTTTTGCATCTGGGCATTCTTGAGACGATGGGTCTGGTTATAGGCATCGATAGCGATGCGGGCCAACTTCTCGCCCCCCAGCTTTAAATATAGATAGATTGCTTCCAGGCTTTGGGGATCGTTTCGCAGGCCTGCCACCATGTGAGGGGTGAGACGATGAAACGACTCCTGATATTCATTGGGTACGGTGAAATTTGTTTCCATTTACAACTCCTTGACCCGGCATGCGTCGCAATGCGGGCAAAATATAGTGAAGTGCTTGGAAATGTAAAGCGCTATTTCCAGCCGGCGATGAATGCCATCCTTTTCATGTCAGGCGCCGCCATGCTTGCTTGACACCCCGGAGGGGGTTCTTTATAAGGGCCTCATTTAATCGCTCAGCAAAGGGAAGTAATCTATGACTCAAATCGTCGATGCGACTGCCTGGGTATATGTGGTGGTTCAGAATCCCGGCGCCAACGAGACCATCGTGGGCCAGCAGGACCCGGAACTCCAGCTCACCTTCATACCGGTTTTCAAAGATAAGGATAGCGCCCTGCAAGGCATGACCCGCATGGCCAAGACGCCGGGCCAGATCTGTGAAGTCCAGGCCATTATTCACGAGGATTTGTTGAGCTATGCCCGCCAGGCAGGTCTTTTGCTGTTCTTCCTGGATGGCGCGGGCCGCATTCTATCCAGGATCGGTTTGGACGGCCGTCCGCTTTAAGCTGGGTCTGACCCGCCTTTCGTCCGATCTGTCCGGCACCGCTGCTGCCGGCCCGCTGCTTGTATTGCAAATACCAGTAAATATTGCTAACTTCCTAAAAACGACGGCAAGGTCGGGGTCCCTGGCGGCCAAAGGCTTTCAGCCAGCCAGCCATCGCCCAATATCCACAAGCCCGATTCGATGCAATGGTGGGAGTCTATGCGAATCATAACCCGTCCCGATTTCGATGGCGTCGTGTGCGCCGTATTGCTCAAGGAAGTTTTGGCAGATGCGGCGCCGGTATTGTGGGCCCAGCCCGCGGAGATGCAAAACGGCAATGTGCGGACCACGGCCCAGGATGTGGTTGCCAACCTGCCGCTGGCGGTGGGGGAGGCGGCCCTGTGGTTCGACCATCATGTGTCCAACATGCCCCAGCACCCCCACGAGGGGCTGTTCCGGATCGCACCGTCGGCCGCCGGCCTGGTCTACGAATATTACCAAAATCAACTGGGGCCGCGCTTTCAGGACCTGGTGGCCCAGGCCGACAAGATCGATAGCGCCCAACTGACCCATGACGAGATTCTGCATCCGGAGAAGTATCCCTATGTGCTGTTGTCCATGACCATTTTCAATCGCCGGGCCTCGGACGAAGCCTATTGTAATCTGCTGGTGGAATTGTTAAGAGCGGGGACCATGGACCCGGTGCTTGCCAACCCCATGGTCCGGCAGCGATGCAACGACGCCATTGCTGCCAACAAGGCTTACGAAACGTACTTAAATCGCCATACGTCCATGCGGAGTCAGGTTTCGATCACCGACTTTCGCAGCTTGACGCCTGCGCCGGACGGCAACCGCTTCCTGGTCTATTCGCTGTTCCCCCAGGCGGTGGTGAACGTGAAGGTTCAGTACGAAGGTCCGCATGTGGCAGTGAAGCTGGGGCACAGCATTTTGAACCCCGGGTGCCGCGTGAATGTGGGTCGGCTGCTGGCCCGTTATGGGGGCGGCGGACATAAAGGGGCCGGGGCGTGTCGCTTGACCCATGAGCGGGCCGAGGCCCAGATTGAGGAAATCATCGGGGTGTTGATTGGCAATCGGGAATACATAGATTGAAACTGAGCTGGAATTAAATCGAATTGTATTGGATTGGAGAGGGGCTGTGGCACATCATTTGGAAATCAAGAAGTATCGGGATGTAACGCTTCCGGCATGGAACCCGGATCGGCTGCTGGTCGATGCCTTGGCCGAAAGAGATCGTTTTCTGGAGAGATATCCCCAGTACCGCGAATATCAGCAGCAGATCGACGACATGCTGGACCGCGCCGGATCGTCGGAGAACCGCATGGCCGTGCTGGCGCTGCTCATGGAGGCCAAGCTGATCGAAATGCACGATCAACTCAAGGATCTCAATCGTCTGCTGTTGGCGCTCCCCCAAGAAACCAAATTAATGTCCAGCGCAAAAATCGGCAAATAGAGCCATTCCTGGATGGACACGAATTAGTGGATGGACATGAGGAAGGTGCGCAAGTTCACCTTCTTGTTCTGCAGCCGCAGTTTGTTGCGGATCGCCTGGCGGTAGGCTTCCACGGTGCGCACCGAGAGGTTCAGCAGCTCCGCAATCTCCCGGTTCTTCTTGCCCTGGCGGATAAAGTTGGCCACCTTCAGCTCGGAGGTGGTGAGCCCGTAGTAGGCCAGGGACAAGCGCCGCGAAAAGCCGCAGGTGATGTCCCTGAGGTTGGCTTCCACGATACCCAGGAAGGATTTCTGGCGCTCATCGAGATTCTCTTTCTGGACTTTGCCCAGGAAGGGCAGTACCAGTTTTTTTACATTGTACATCACCTGCTCTTCCAGGGCGCGCTTATCTTCCTCTCTGCGCTTGAGCAGGACCTTCAAAGCCGTGTTGGCCTCCTGCAAATTGGTTTTTTCCATCTCCAGTTCGGCCTCGCGATCCCGAAGCGCCTTTTCCGTGATGAAGCGATCGTCGATCTTGCGCTGCAACGCCTCGTTGGCTTGCGTCAGCTCCAGGATGCGCCGCGTCGCCATGTCCATATCGGCTTGGGGCGCAACGGCGTCGCCGTCGGATCGGGGCATGGGCGGGGCGTCGCTGTCCGCCCCCTGGGCGAGGCTGGCCATCAAGGCCTGGTGCCGCCGGGTCAAATCCGCAAACGCTTGGCGCCAATGGTCAAGCTGCTCGTTTTCCATCTCAAGCGCGGCGATGCGCCGGTAAAGATAGTCCAGCAACCGCTCTTTCCGGAGGAGCGGATGGGCCACCATGGGCGAAGCTGGCTTGAAACAGGGGGCCGGGGGCGGCGTATGTTTCGACGGGCGGTGCATGGTTCACCTCTTTGTCCAAGGGGGCTTGCGCATGGGTCGATATCGGAGACGTTCGATGAACGCCTACTGAAAACCAACGGGGATGTCAAAGGGAAAGTGGCCCCTGTTAGGTGTTGCCTTGGGCCGCGATCAGGGGTAGTAACAACCCAATTCAGAAGATCGGAGAAATGCCATGCGGCTTGGATTGATCGGCCGGCCCGGTGCCGGCAAAACCACTTTGTTCGAAGCCCTGACCCAGGCGGGGGCCGAGACGGCCCAGCGCAAAGAGAGCCGCATCGGCACGGTGCGGGTGCCCGATGGGCGCATCGACCGGCTCTCGGCCATGTACAACCCGCGCAAAACCATCTACGCCCAGGTGGAGTACTTGCTGCCGGCACCGGCCGAGCATGTCAAGGAAAAGTCCCGGGAGCAGAGCATCTGGACCCAGGTGCGCGATTGTGACGCCGTCTTGCACGTGGTGCGCAACTTCAACGACCTGGCCGGCGCCGCGCCCACGCCCCGTAGCGACTTTCAGGCCGTGGACCAGGAGTTGATCATTTCGGACCTGGTGGTGGTGGAAAAACGGCTGGAGCGTTTGGCCCTGGACCAGAGGCGCGGCAAGAAGCCCGATTTCCCCGAAGAGCCCGCTTTGATCGAGCAGTGTGCCGCGCATCTCAACCAGGAGACGCCCCTGCGCCGTTTCCCTGAAATCGCAACCGCCAAATGCCTGCGGGGCTATGCCTTTTTATCGGCCAAACCCTGCCTGGTGCTTTTCAACAATGCCGACGAAGACGAGCGCCTGCCCGATGTGACCGGCTGGGGCCTGGCCGAACCGTGCCTGGCCATCCGGGGCAAGCTGGAGCAGGAGCTGGGGCAGATGAGCGCCGAAGAGGCCCGGGAGTTCATGGCCGAATTCGAGATCCGCGACCTGGCCATGACCCGCGTGATCCACGGCTCCTACGCCCTTTTGGGATTGATCTCCTTTTTCACCGTGGGCGAAGACGAAGTGCGGGCCTGGACCATTCCCAGCGCAACGGCGGCCGTGGACGCGGCCGAAGTGATCCATTCGGACATCAAGAAGGGCTTCATCCGGGCCGAAGTCCTGGCCTATGACGACCTGATGAGCGCCGGCAGCTACGCCGAGGCGCGCAAACTGGGCAAGGTGCGCCTGGAAGGCAAGACCTACGAAGTAAAGGACGGAGATATCATCAATTTCCGGTTCAATGTGTGAGCAGTTTAAAGGACGCAACACCCTTGAGCGTCGTCCAACCCCGGGATCTGCCAACGAATCTGGTGGCGGACGGACAAGCCCTGGCGCAGGTCACCGCGCGCTTCCCCATGAAGATCGATCCCTATTTTCTGGGACTGATCCGCTCGGCCGACGATCCCCTGGGGCGCCAGGTGATTCCCCACCCGGCGGAACTGCTGGATACCGCCGGCACCGAAGATCCCCTGGCCGAGGAGCACCAATCGCCGGCGCCGCAAATCCTGCACCGCTATCCCCACCGCGTGGTGTTTCTGGTCTCCAGTCGCTGCGCCGTGCACTGCCGCTTTTGCATGCGCAAACGTCGCGTGGCCGATGGCCCGCAGGTGCCGGTGGCGATGATCGAAGCGGGTCTCGATTACATTCGGACGCATCCCGAGATCAACGAAGTCATTCTCTCGGGCGGCGATCCCTTGATGCTTGCCGATGACCGGTTGCTCTCCCTTCTGCAAGCCCTGCGGCGCATCGGGCACGTACGCTGGCTGCGCCTGCACAGCCGCATGCCCATCGTGCGGCCCCAGCGCGTGACGCCGGATCTGGCCCGGCTCCTGGGCCGCTTTAATCCTCTGTATCTGAACATCCACTGCAATCATCCGGCGGAGATAACGCCCCAAAGCGCGGCGGCCTGCGGGTTGCTGGCCGACGCGGGCATCCCCCTGGGCAGCCAAAGCGTATTGCTGCGGGGGGTCAATGACGCGGCGGAGATCTTGAAAGCCCTGTTCGAGGGGCTGCTGGCGATCCGGGTCAAACCCTATTATCTACACCAACTGGATCGCGTGCCCGGCACCGCCCATTTTAAGGTCCCCCCGGCGGTCGGACTGGAGCTGATGGCGTTGCTGCGCGGACATCTTTCGGGCCTGGCCATTCCCCACTACATGATCGATCTGCCCGGCGGGGGCGGCAAAATCGCTCTCGCGCCGGAGGCCGTCGTGGAGCGGCATCCCACCCATTGGCGGGTGCGCAACTGGCAGGGGAAGATCTACGATTATCCTTGCGGCCGATGGCCCAAAAGATAGGGGCGGCTTTTCAGCCGCCCCTCGCTATGACATGTAGATGAGTCTACGGCAGTTCTTATTCCACCGCCGTTTTCAGGGCTTTGCCCACGGTGAACTGGGGAACTTTGCGCGCCTTGATCTTGATCTTCTCGCCGGTGCGCGGATTGCGACCGGTGCGGGCTTTACGCTTGGCCACTTTGAAGGTGCCGAACCCGGTCAAGGTGACTTTGTCTCCCTTTTTCAATCCCTGGGTGATGGCCCCCAGCAGGCTGTCCAGGCAGGCTTCGGCTTCTTTTTTGCTGTTCAGATTCTTGGCCATCTCATTGATCAGTTCGCTTTTGTTCATTCTTTTGCCCTCTCCTTTCAAGCATTTGTGTATGGGCGGCTCGCCAGCTTGGAGCCATGTGCTTTCCTTGTGCTTCATTTCTGAAGCTGTCCCGCGATCCTCTTTAACTCGTTATCTTTAAGAATTCAAAGCTTTTCTCGATGCCAAAAGCCGAAAGCGTCGAGGTGGTGTCGTTTTTCGTCAGACATCGGTGACTTTTTCGAACGCCTCCATCTGGGTCTTGCACCGGATGCAATAGGACGTCACCGGTCTGGCTTTCAGGCGGGATAGGGCGATCTCCTCGCCACAGGCTTCACAAATTCCGAAAGAACCATCTTCGATCTTGACCAGCGCGGATTTGATTTTTTTAATGAGATGACTCTCACGGTCACGAATGCGCAGGGTATAGGTGCGGGTGGTTTCCATGGCGGCCTGATCCAGGGGGTCGGCCGCCCACTCCCCGCTTTGCACCAGGGTACCCACGGTTTTCTCGGCGGTGCAGAGCAATTCATTCAACTGCTGGGTCAATAGTTGCTTGAAAAAAGCGAGATCTTTGGATTGCATTGCTTCCATGAATATCGTACCTGCCAAGCTTAAAAATTTTCAATGACGCTGAAACGTTTGATGGTAATGGTTCTGGCCGTCTTTTGATCGCGTCGGACCTCGCCGCTGGCTTCGATGACCTTTTGAATCAGGTTGATGAATTCTTCCCCATTTTCGATGCGGTACTCTTCATCATCCGTGGCGCTCAAGGCCACCGCCGTGACCTGATCGTACTCGTTCCATTGAACCGGGGTGACGATGCCGATGAGGGTCTCCTGTTCATGGGGCGTTTTCTTTTTAGGCATATGTCAACTCCTCAAAGCCTCACCTATTCTGCAAGAACCTTAAAGGAGACTACCGTCAGGATCTTCATGTCGTCACGCGCAGCCACCGTGCCGGTCGCCTCAACTTTGGCGCCGACATGATTTTCGGCCAACTCTTTGCCCTTCTCTGTATTGTCGATTTCATAGATCTGGCTGTCGGTGACAATCTGATAGTTGTCATTGACCTTGCCGATGACGGTTTTCTCGGCAGCCATGGCCGAAGCGGCCAATGCCGTGATTAAAATCGTCATCAGCCCTGTGAGCAACCATTGCAGCAGTGCTTTGCGTTGCATGGCGTAACTCCTTTGAGATGATCCGAACGGCGCCATGTAGTTAGCAAAAGCGATGCCACGCGGTAGCATTTAAAAAATATGTTATTACAGATATTTATGACTTGGTGGGCCAAGCCGGTGGCGGCCGGGCAAGCATCCGCGATGTCCTTGGAAAGTCATCGGAATATAACCACTTGTAATTAAACAAAAATTAAATAGGAAGCCCAAATTCCGGTTTGGTGGATATCGGAAATGGTGGTTCCGGTGGCTACAGGCGCTCTTTGATCAGGCAACACGCGATCCGGCAGGCAGGCCGTCCATCGGCAGTATAGTTCAGATTGCCGGGCTGGATCAGCTTGTTCATGACGCACCCTTCGGGGATCTCCAGTCGAAAAAGGTCCGATTCGTTGATGGGGGCCGTGGCGACCAGCCGGTCCCGATCGAAGACCAGGCTGTGCAGCGGGAAGTCTTCGCAGAGCGGACAACGGTAGACCCGGCCATTGGGGAAGATAAAATAATTGTCTGCCACGCGCCCGGCGCAGGCAAAAGGCTCGTCGGGCGCCAGATAGACTTTGGGGTAGATCACGGGCAGGCCCCGGGCGGCCACTTGGCGCGCCACCGGCAGCACATGTTCTTCCCACTCCCGGCGGCTGACCTGCAGATCCCCGGTTTGTTCTTCGCGGTGGGTCGCGGACTGTCCGCGCAGGCCGATCACCTGGATGAAGAAGCGGTCGATCTTCAGCTCCGAAAGCAGGGGCGGCACGGCGGCCAGCTCGGCCAGATTGAGGCGGCTGACCGTGTAGATCAGGCTGGTCCGGAATCCTTTGGCCTTGGCTTGCCGGATGCCCTGGGTGCACGCCTCGAACGAGCCCTGGCCGCGGATGGCATCGTTGGTGGCGGCCGAGGGGCCGTCCAGGCTGAAGCTGATGAAATCGACCTGGTCCGGCGTGATCTTCTCCAGGATATCGTGAAACAGGTAGCCATTGGTGTCGATGGTGATGGAGCCATAGCCCAACTGCCGGGCGCTCTTCACGGCTTCGGCAAGATCGGGATGCAGCGTGGGCTCGCCCCCCAGGAAGATCAGGTTGGCCCCCGGGCTGCGCCGGGCCATGACACCCAGCCAGGCCTGGATGGTGGCCAGCTCCAGGCGTTGTGTGCCGTGCTGGGCCGGGTTGATGTAGCAGTGGCGGCAGCGCAGGTTACACTGGGTCAGGATGTGAAAAAAGACATTGGCGGCGTGCTTGGCGAAGCAAACGGTGGGTGCCGACACCTCAGACACTTTCGATATAGCGCTTGGGCGCATCGGGCTTGGTGCCCGCGGCCTTCGGCGCTTCAGGCTTGGGCGCTTCGGGCTTGGGTTTGGATGGGCCTTGGGACGTGGGCGGTTTTTTTGCATCCCGCTTGGCCTTGACCAGTTCTTCGTTGGTCAGGCGCAAACGCGCCGTGATGTATTCCGCGAAGATGCGGTACAGCAGCAGCAGAAAATCCAGACGGGCTTCCTTTTCGTCGGCGGCATCCATGCGCGTGCCGGCCGAGGTGTCCACGGCCAGGCAGACCGTTTGGCCCACGGCATGCACCGAGGCCGAGCGGCTCTGATCGTCGATGATGCGCATTTCACCGAAGATCTCGCCTTTGCGCGTGAGGGTGCCGATCTCTTCGCCCTCTTTGGTGATGCGAATTTTGCCTGAAAGCAGAAAGTAAAGCCAGGGATCCATGTCGCCTTCCTGGATGATCTGCTCGCCGTCTTCGTACTGGCGGATTTTGCTCAGGCGCAGCAGTTTGCCCAGGTTGCGGGTCTCGAAATGCTTGAGCGCCTGGATGGACATGAGGCGTTGGATGTTTTCTATATTTTCCTTGAGGAATTTGGATTCAAGCATTGGGTCTGGTCTCCTGTGCTCCGAAAGCCGATGATTTCGTTCCTATAGTAGGCTTTGTCGCCTGAAAAAGGCAAGTTGAAATTCCACCGGCCGCCTTCGCGCCGCGGCTCTCAATTTTCAGGTAATTTTTTATTCCCCTTCCAGGCAATGCTTGGACAGATTGTTGTCGAAATCCACCGGGTAGCAGCCGTCGAAGCAGGCCTTGCAAAAAGTTTGGGCCGGATCGGACACGTTCATTCCTTCCAGCAATCCCGGCAGGCTCAGGTAGTGGAGCGAATCCAGGCCCAGGTAGGCTTCCAGTTCCTTGACCGACATGCGCGCGGCGATCAGCTCGCCCTTGGTGGAAAAGTCGATGCCGTAGTGGCAGGGAAAGCGGTGGGGCGGTCCGGCCACGCGCAGGTGCACGCGCTTGACGCCCAGCTCGCGCAGGGCTTTTACGCGGGTCTTGGCCGTGGTGCCGCGGATGATGGAATCTTCGATGATGATGATGTCCTTGCCCTTGAGCAGCTCCTTGATGGGGTTCAATTTCACCCGCACGCCGAAATCGCGCATGCTCTGGGTGGGCTGAATAAAGGTGCGGCCCACGTAGTGGTTGCGGATCACCCCCAGCTCGAAGGGAATGCCCGAGGCTTCCGAATAGCCCAGGGCCGCATAGGTGCCCGAGTCGGGAAAGGGCATCACCAGGTCGGCCGGCACCGGGGCCTCCTGGGCCAGGATGCGGCCGTGGGCCTTGCGGATCTGGTAGACGTTGCGGCCCATGAAGGTGCTGTCCGGCCGGGCGAAGTAGATGAATTCGAAGATGCAGAACGACTGGCGGCCGGCCTCGGGCATGCGCAGGCTGCGCGGGCCGTTGGCATCGATGATGACGATCTCTCCGGGTTCGATTTCGCGCACGAACTCGGCCTGGACCAGGTCCAGGGCGCAGGTCTCCGAGGCCAGCACCCAGTGGCCGTTGAGTCGGCCCAGGCACAGGGGCCGGAAGCCGTGCGGGTCGCGGATGCCGACCACCTCGCCCCGGCTGGTGAGCACCACCATGGAAAAGGCCCCTTGCAGCCGGCAGGCCGCTTCCATCAAGGCTTTCTCGAATCCCAGGCGCAGGTTGCGCACGAACAGGTGCAGGAAGATTTCGCTGTCCATGGTGGATTGGAAGATCGATCCGCGCTCTTCCAGTTCGGCTTTGAGTTCGGCGGCGTTGACGATATTGCCGTTATGCCCGACCGCATAGGATTTGGAGCGATGGCGCACCACGAACGGCTGGGCATTGGCCAGCACCGAGCTGCCGGTGGTGGAGTAGCGCACGTGGCCGATGGCGCTGCTGCCTCTGAGCCCTTCGAGCTGATCCATGCTGAAGGCATCCGAGACCAGCCCCATGGCGCGGTGTTCGCTGAGCACGCCGTTGTCCACGGCGCTGATGCCGGCGCTCTCCTGGCCGCGGTGCTGCAGGGCGTACAAGCCGAAGTAGCACATCTTGGCGGCTTCGGGGTGGCCGTAAACGCCGAAGATGCCGCAGGCTTCACGGGGATGATCGTCGTCCATGGGTTCGCATGGCATCTTGTGGGAGGTGAAATGATCCGAGTTCATGTTAGGTTTGGCTCCAAATAAGAAACTTTCGTCGGCGTGCAGCCCACGTTTATCCTCTCCGATGGTACTCCTGAATGCATTTGACGCCTAGGGTCCGGGATTTCATGGCGGCCACGGCCCGGCTCACCGCCAGGGCGCCGGCCGCCGTGGTGACGTAGGGGATGCCGAACTTCAACGCGGCCCGGCGGATCACGTAGCCGTCGCGGCTGGAGGTATCCCCCGAACCGGTATTGATCACCAGGTGGACCTGGCCGTTTTTGATGGCGTCCTCCACGTTGGGCCGGCCCTGGGTCAGCTTGTTGACGTGCTGGGTCCGGATGCCGCGTTCGCCCAGGAAGGTCGCGGTGCCGCCGGTGGCCAGGATGGTGAAGCCCAGACGTTCGAACTCCCTGGCCACATCCACGATGGCGCGCTTGTCGGCGTCCATGACGCTGATGAAGACCGTGCCCTGGGAGGGCAGTTTCTGGCCGGCGCCCAGTTGGGCCTTGGCATAGGCTGCGCCGAAATCGTGATCGATGCCCATGACCTCGCCGGTGGATTTCATCTCCGGGCCGAGCAGGGTGTCCACATTGGGAAAGCGGTCGAAGGGCATCACGGCCTCTTTGACCGACAGGTGCTCGGGGACCACCTCGCTGGTCAACCCCAGGTCGGCCAGCGTGCGGCCCAGCATGATCTTGGTGGCCAGCTTGGCCAGGGGCACGCCCGTGGCCTTGCTGACGAAGGGCACGGTGCGCGAGGCGCGCGGATTGACTTCCAGGACGTAGAGCCGGCCGTCCTTGATGGCATATTGCACGTTCATCAGGCCGATGACGTTGAGCTCCTGGGCCATGGCTTTGGTGGCCGCCGTGATCTCGTCGATGAGCCGCTGGGGGATGCTGTAGGGCGGCAGCACGCAGGCCGAATCGCCCGAATGGATGCCGGCCGCCTCGATGTGCTCCATGATGCCGCCGATGATGGTCGTGCGGCCGTCGCGGATGGCATCCACATCCACTTCCACGGCGTTTTCCAGGAATTTGTCGATGAGCACCGGGTGGCCGGGCGAAGCCAGGATCGCCAGGCGCGTGAAGTTCTCCAGCTCCTTGGGGTTGTAGACGATCTTCATGGCCCGACCGCCGAGCACGAACGAAGGCCGCACGATCACCGGGTAGCCGATGGTCTCGGCCACCAGGCGCGCCTCGTCGAAGCTCAGGGCGATGCCGTTGGCCGGCTGCACCAACCCCAGCTTGTGGAGCATGGCCTGGAACAGCTTGCGGTCCTCGGCCCGGTCGATGCTGTCCGGATGGGTGCCGATGATCGGTACGCCGGCTTTGAGCAGGGGCGTGGCCAGGTTCAAGGGGGTCTGGCCGCCGAACTGCACGATGACGCCGAAGGGCTTTTCCTTTTCGACGATGTGCAGCACATCTTCCTTGGTCAACGGCTCGAAGTAGAGCTTATCCGAAGTGTCGTAGTCGGTGGAGACGGTCTCGGGGTTGGAGTTGACCATGATGCTCTCCACCCCCTCTTCTTTGAGGGCGAAAGCGGCGTGCACGCAGCAGTAGTCGAACTCGATGCCCTGGCCGATGCGGTTGGGCCCGCCGCCCAGGATCATCACTTTCTTGCGGTCGGAGACCCGGGCTTCGCATTCGGTTTCGTAGGTGGAGTAATAATAGGGCGTGGCGGCCCGGAACTCGGCGGCGCAGGTGTCGACCAGCTTGTAGGCCGGGCGGATGTTCCGCGCCTTGCGGTAGCAGGCCACCTGGTCGGCATTGGTGCCCAAAAGGTGCGCCAGTTGCACGTCGGAAAAGCCCCAGCGCTTGGCCTGCCAGAGCTGTTCGTCGGAGAGCAGCGCCGCGCCGGTGCCGCCGCATTCGCAGCCCGATCCGGCGCCTTTGGCGCGCAGATCGCCCTCCATGCTCACGATCTGTTTGAGTTGGTGCAAAAACCAGGGATCGATGCCCGTGAGCTTGTAGATGGCATCGATGGATTTGCCCGCCATCAGGGCGTAACGCAGGTAGAAGATGCGCTGGGAGTTGGGGGTGGCCAGCTTCTGCTCGATCTCCCGGTCCGAAGGGAAATCGCCGTCGCTCTCGATACGGTCGCGGCCGTCGGCGCCCAGGCCGTGGCGTCCGATTTCCAGCGATCGCAACCCCTTTTGCAGCGCCTCTTTGAATGTCCGGCCGATGGCCATGGTTTCGCCCACCGACTTCATGGCCGTGGTGAGCACATCCGGCGTCTCGGGAAATTTTTCGAAGGTCCAGCGCGGAATCTTCACCACGCAGTAGTCCAGGGTCGGCTCGAACGAGGCCAACGTCTCGCCGGTGATGTCGTTGGGGATCTCGTCCAGGGTGTAGCCCACGGCCAGCTTGGCGGCGATTTTGGCAATCGGAAAACCGGTGGCCTTGGAGGCCAGGGCGCTCGATCGCGACACGCGCGGGTTCATCTCCACCACGATCATCTCACCGTTGGCCGGGTTGACGGCGAACTGCACGTTCGATCCGCCGGTATCCACCCCGATTTCGCGCATGATGGCCAGCGAGGCGTTGCGCATCGTCTGGTATTCCCGGTCGCTCAGGGTTTGGGCGGGTGCCACGGTGATGCTGTCGCCGGTGTGCACGCCCATGGCATCGAAGTTTTCGATGGAGCAGATGATGACCACATTGTCGGCGTGGTCGCGCATGACCTCCAGCTCGTACTCTTTCCAGCCCAGCACCGACTGCTCCACCATGATCTGGTGCGTCAGGCTGGCATCCAACCCCGCCTTGGCGGTCACCTCGAGTTCCTCCGGGTTATAAACCACACCGCCGCCGGTGCCGCCCAGGGTGAAGCTGGGCCGGATGATCAGCGGATAGCCGATGCGCTCGGCGACGGCTCGGGCCTGCTCCATGGTGGTTGCGAAATCGCTCGCGGCGCTTTTCAACCCGATGTGCTCCATGGCGGCCCGAAAGCGCTCACGGCTTTCGGCCTTCTGAATGGCTTCCAGGGACGCGCCGATCAGCTCCACGCCGTACTTTTCGAGCACGCCCATCTCGGCCACCTTGACCGCCGTATTCAGGCCGGTCTGGCCGCCCAGAGTGGGCAGCAGGGCGTCGGGACGCTCGGCTTCGATGATCTTGGCCACCGTCTCGGGGGTCACCGGCTCGATATAGGTGCGGTCGGCCGTGCCCGGATCGGTCATGATCGTGGCCGGATTGGAGTTGACCAGGATCACGTGATAACCCTCTTCCCGGAGGGCCTTGCAGGCCTGGGTGCCGCTGTAGTCGAACTCGCACGCCTGGCCAATAATGATCGGTCCGGCGCCGATGATCAGGATCTTGTGGATGTCGGTGCGTTTGGGCATTTATTTCCCCATCATCCGCGCAAATTCATCGAACAGATAACTGGCATCGTGCGGTCCCGGCGCGGCTTCGGGGTGATACTGGATGGCCAGCAGGGGGATCTTCTTGTGCCGGAAGCCCTCCAGGGTGTTGTCGTTGAGATTGATGTGGGTGATCTCGATTTGGTTCGGGTCGAGGGTCTTCACATCCACGGCGAAACCATGGTTCTGGGAGGTGATCTCCACCCGGCCGGTGGTCAGGTTCTTGACCGGGTGGTTGATGCCCCGGTGGCCGAATTTGAGTTTGTAGGTCTTGGCGCCCACGGCCAGGCCGAGCAGTTGATGGCCCAGGCAGATGCCGAAAACGGGCCGGTAGCCCAGCAGGGCCTGGATGGTGCGGATGCCGTAGGTCACCGGCTCGGGGTCGCCCGGGCCGTTGGAGAGAAACACCCCGTGGGGTGCCATGGCCCTGATGGTCTCGGCCTCGGTGAAAGCCGGCACGACCACGACCTCCATGCCGCAGGCCGAAAGGGAGCGCAGGATGTTGTATTTGATGCCGAAATCCATGGCCACGACCGACTTCTGGCTGGAACGTTCGCGCCAGATGCCTTCATCCAGCGGCGTGCGGTTCACATCGATGGGTTCGGGTTTGCCGTCCACCCAGCGGTAGGGCTGCGGCTGGGTGACCGTCTTGGCCAGATCCAGGCCGGCCATGCTCGGCAGGGTGCGGGCCTTGGCCACCAGGGCCGCGGGATCGGTCTGCTCGGTGGAAATCATGGCGCGCATGGCGCCGCCGTTGCGGATATGCAGGGTCAAGGCCCGGGTGTCCAGGCTGTCGACTCCCACAATTTTGTTATTGCGCAGATAGTCGGCCAGGCAGCCCGAGGCGCGGTAGTTGCTGTAGTCGGGTTGATATTCGCGGATGATGAAGGCCGCCACCTGGACCCGATCCGATTCCACATCTTCTATATTGACGCCGTAATTGCCGATCAGCGGGTAGGTCATGGTGACCAGTTGGCCGCTGTAGGAGGGATCGGTGAGCACCTCCTGATAGCCGCTCATGGCCGTGTTGAAGACCACCTCGCCGCCCACCTCGCCGGGGCCGGTGAACGACCGGCAAGGGAAGGTGCGGCCGTCTTCGAGTGCTAATAGTGCTTTCATAGGCTTGCTTCGTTTTCTTTCAATGGTCGCCGCGTCTTTGATCCGGCAGATTATGTCACTCGGGGCTGGATATCAAACACCATTTGGCGTTTGACCCATTCCGGCCGCCCGCCCATCGCAAAAGCCGCGCCTCCATATCCCATAACCGGGCGCAAGATCAACCCAGGGGCGTATTTTCGATCATGTTCCAGATGCCGCACGGACAGGCACCGGCGCAAAAGCCGCAGGCGATGCACCGTTGGGCCGAGACCACGTATTCGAAGCGGCCGTCGGGGGCCTGGGTGCGGCTGATGGCGCTTTCGGGGCACACCGCCACGCAAATGCCGCAATCCCGGCACTGGCCGCACGAGGCGCACTGGCTGCCGCAGTGGTCCAGGTTCTCGTAGCTTACCACCCGGGGGTCGTAGTACTCCAGGTGCACCCGCCGGATGTCGATGATCGAGCGCGGGTCGGCCGTGGGCCGCTTGCCGGTCAGGATGTCGTCGATGGTCTGGGCCGCCCGCCGGCCGGCGCCGATGGCGTCGGTGAGCAGGCCGGGCCGCACCACGTCGCCGATGGCGAACACCTGGCGGTTGGAGGTCTGGAAGTTTTCGTCCACTTTGACGAAGCCGCGCTCCACGGCCACGTTCTCCGGCAGGAAATCCAGGTCGGGTGCATCGCCGATGGAGACGAAGACCGAATCGGCCGGGATGATCTCGCCGGTATCGAGTTGGACCCCCTCCTTGACGATGGCCTGGGTGAAGACCGGCCAGCGAAATTTGGCGCCCGCGCGCTCGGCCTCGTGGCGCTCCTTGCCGAACGAAGCCGGCTCCTGTACGTCCAATAAAAGGATCTCCGTGGCGCCCAGGCGCGCCGCCTCGGTGGCCACATCGCAGCCCACGTTGCCGGCGCCGATGACGACCACCCGTTGGCCCACGGTAGCGGTTCCGGCTTTGGCGGCCGCCAGGAAATCCAGGGCCGGCGTCAGGCGCTCCCGTCCCGGAATGGGCAGGGTGCGCGGCTTCTGGGCCCCGGCGGCGATGACCACGAAATCGAAGTCGGTGACAAGCTGCTCCACCTCGGCCGGATTCAGGCGCTGCTGCAGGTGCACATGGGGAATCGCCTCGGCCAGGCGTTCGATCTCTTTGTCGAACACCTCCTTGGGAATGCGGCTCTGGGGAATGGAGGCCGCAATTTTTCCGCCCAGGCGCTTGGCGTTGTCGTAGACCACCGCTTCGTGTCCCTTGAGGCGCAACTGCCAGGCCACCGACAGGCCGGCCGGGCCGCCGCCGATGACGGCGACCCGTTTGCCCGAAAGGGGCGGCAGTTCGGGCGTTTTGGCCTTGAGGCTGGCCTGGCCCAATTGGGTCACATCCACGGGCGCCATAAAGGCCGACTGTTTGGTGCACGACTGCATGCACAGGTTGGGACACAGGTAGCCGCACACCGTGGCCGGGAAAGGCGTGTAGGCCAGGGCCAGGTCCACGGCCTCGTCCACCCGGCCTTCGCGTACCAGGCGCCAGCGGGTCTGCACCGGGATGCCGGTGGGACAGGTGGCTTCGCAGGGCGCCTTATACTTGTAGTTCTCCCAGACCGGTACGTAGCGGCGCAACGCTTCGTGGACCACGAGCGGGATCAGGCTGCGGTCCAGTTGGGTCAGGTCGCCCACCAGGCCGCCCCTGCCCAGGGTCTTGTCCCACACCTCTTTGTGGAAGTCGCCCATGGCGCGTTTGCTTTTGCTCACCCGCTCCTGGGGCGAGCGTGCCTTGAGGCATTGCCACTGCTCGCGCTT
This sequence comes from Desulfobacterales bacterium, assembly GCA_016218685.1. Classification (GTDB taxonomy): domain Bacteria; phylum Desulfobacterota; class Desulfobacteria; order Desulfobacterales; family Desulfosarcinaceae; genus Desulfatitalea. The sequence continues at coordinate 31,166 of JACRDD010000034.1, forward strand.
GGAGAGCAGGGTGAAGAAAAGTTCGTGCTGGCGGATGTGCTGCAAGTAGTTGCGCAGCCCGCCGGTCAGCCATTGCCACTCCTCGTCGTCGATGGGCACCAGTTTGGCATCGGTCTGGCTGAAGCCGCGGTGGGGGCCGCGTACGAACACCTTGCCGCCCACCATGCCCACCAGCGGCCGGTATCCCAGGATGTTTTCGGGATTCTGGGCATTATGTCCGCAGACCACCGCCACGCCGCCGGCCATGAATTCGCCGAAGTAATCGCCCACCGAGCCCATGACCCACAACTCCGGCGCTTCGAAGCGCGGATTGTGCTTGGTCATGGTCATGCCCCGGGCGCCGATGTTGCCGGCCACGTAAACCTTGCCCTGGGCCATGGCATTGGCCACGCCGTTGCCCGCGTTGCCATGGACCACGATGGTGGCGCCGGCATTGAGCCAGCCCACGTCATCCGAGGCCGGCCCCATGATATCGATCTGGGTGTTGGCGAACCCCATGGATCCCACGCGCTGGCCGGTGGGGCCATTGATGCGTACATGCACCTTTTGGTCGCCCGCCCGCCAGAGCCGCCCGCCGATGCCGTGCTGGCCGTAAGCTTCAATCTCCAAACGGGTTTGTCCCTGGGCCACGGCGGCCTGGAGTCTCTCTTCCAAGACGCGGGATTCGATGCGCGCGCCGTTTTCGCGGCCGGAAATGGTAAAATAGTCTTGGTTGCTCATTGTGCTATCCTATCAAGATGTCTCTTCTCAAACCACATACTTAATACTCAACCGCTCCGCCGCATGATAATCGCTGATTCCCAGCGCATCCGCCATGCCGATGGGCAAGGCCGTGGAGCGGCCCAGGGGCGCCACGATCTTCTTGAGCTCGGTGTCGAAACTCAGGAACATGTCCACGACCCGTTCGGCCACCATGTCTACATCCAGGCGGCGATAGAGGCGCGGGTCCTGGGAGGTGATGCCTTTGGGGCACTGGCCGATGTTGCAGATATTGCAGCGGTCGCTTTCCGATCCCAGGCAGCCGGCCGCGGCCTGCATGACATATTTGCCGATCTGCACACCGCTGGCGCCCAGCATGATCAGGGCCGCGGCATTGGCCGCCAGGTTGCCGTTTTTGCCCACCCCGCCGCCGGCGAACAGGGGGATTTCGTTCTGCTTGCCCAGCTTGGCCAGGTTCAGATAGGCGTCGCGGATATTGGTGGCGATGGGGTGGCCCATGTGGTCCATGGAGACATTGTAGGCCGCGCCCGTGCCGCCGTCCTCGCCGTCGATGGCCAGCCCGGCCGCATAAGGGTTGCGCGTCAGGTTGTTCAAGACCGCCATGGCCGTGGAGGTGCCCGATATCTTGGGATAGACCGGCACGCGGAAGCCCCAGGCCATGGACATGGATTGGATCATCTTGGCCACCGACTCTTCGATGGAGTACTGGGTCTGGTGCGTGGGTGGGCTGGGCAGGCTCACCCCCGTGGGCACGCCGCGGATGGCGGCGATGAGCTTGTTGACCTTGTGCCACATGAGCAGGCCGCCGTCGCCCGGCTTGGCGCCCTGGCCATACTTGATCTCGATGGCGCAGGGATCCTCCTTCATCTCGGGCAGGGCGTGGATGATCTCGTCCCAGCCGAAGTAACCGCTGGCGATCTGCAAGATGGTGTATTTCAGAAAACGGCTGCGCAGCAGGCGCGGCGGGCAGCCGCCCTCGCCGGTGCACATGCGCACGGGCAGGCCCAGCTCTTCGTTGAGATAGGCCACCCCGAGCTGCAAGCCTTCCCACATGTTGGGCGACAGGGCGCCGAACGACATGCTGCCGATGACCAAGGGATAGATCTCGCGCACCGGCGGAATCCAGCCGTGCTCCTTGAAGTGTTTGATGTTCTCTTCGGGCGGCAGCACGCGGCCCAGCAGGGTGCGCAGCTCGAACTCGTGCCGGCCGGCATCCAGGGCCGGGTCGGTGAGCATGGAGATGCGGATGAACTTGATCTGGTCCAGCAGGCCGCCGGGCACATTGCGCCTCCCGCCGCGGTTGCGTGGCGAACCGCCGCGGTTGATGTGAAACCGCAGCTTGTCGGCCTCATCCGTGCGCATGGGGATGATGGCGTCGTTGGGGCACACCAGGTTGCACATGGCGCAGCCCACGCAGGCATAGGCCGGGTCGGTCTTCTGGCGGATGCCGTGGTACACCTGATAGACATTGGACGGCGGCACGGCCGAGGCCAGGTCTGTATTCAGGGTGCGCTTGCGGAAGACGCCCAGCTCGATGGCGCTCACCGGGCACACCGAGGTGCAACGGCCGCACAGCGTGCACTTGTCTTTGCTCCACGCGATCTGCCAGAGCAGATCCTTGACGCTCAGCGTGGAAGGGGTAATGGGGCGGTTTGGGAGCATATCTTAACCTCCTGGCGATCCGGACCGACGAGGGTCGTGTCCAGATGCATGGGCTGAAAGTCTTTGCTTTTGTCGCGATCCGGAATGGCGGCGTCCAGGCCGCAGATCTCCGAGGAGAAGGCCCAGCAGCCGGGCTTGCCGCCCACCACGCCCGGGCGCAGCTTCTTGCGGTCCTGAACCATGAACAGGCTGTGGTCGGGCAGACAGCCGATCACGCAGTTGGGGCCGTCGATGGTCAACTGCCGGCAGGTTTGCTTCAACTGTTTGAGAAAGGCGCCGTTGGGATGGGCCTCCAGCGAATTGTCCTGCAGCGGCGTGATAATGTGTTTGTAGGCCTCGATGCCCAAGCCCAACTGGCGCAACGTATAGTGCAGGATATGCGTGAACACTTCCGAGTCGGACTGGTAGCCGGTATAGCCCCTCACGCCGCGCGAGAGCAGGTATTCCCGAATCGGCACGAAGGCGGTATTTTCGCCGTTGGTCATGGTGGCGTAGCCTTCGATGAAGAAGGGGTGGCAGGCGTAGAGGTTGATGGCGTAGTTGGTGTTCTGGCGTCCCTGGGCCATGATGACGCGGGCATGCAGCTCCTTGCGGTCCAGGTTCAGGTGGCGCGCCACCTGCATGGGATCGCCGATCTCTTTGATCATGATCACGTCGGGCCAGAAGGAGAAGACGATCATGTCCTCTTCTTTTTCGCCCATGGCCCGCAACTGCAAACGAATGTTCAGTAGACGCTGGCCCAATTCCTGGAACGATAGAGTCTCCCAGCCTTCGGGATATTCGTAGGCCCGGATCAGGTACAGATCCCGGCGCGGGGTGCCGGGCAGCGGCACCTTGGGCACCTTGATGGAGATCTTGTACTTGGTCATGAAGCCCAGATCCATCATATAACGGTCCAGCCGCTTGATGCCCGCTTCGGTGAAGATGCCCGACAAGATCGGGGCTTCCTTCATCTCGTCGAAGGGGCCGGACAGATCGCGCAAAAACAGCCCCACTCCCGAACCGTCATGGCCTTCGCGCATGATGTCCATGGCTTCCATGGCCACCATGGGCGAGACGGGCGTTTTGCTGGTTATGGCAAATAAACGACACATGGTTCACCTTTCCTTTTCAACCTGCGATGCGCCAGTGAAAAAACCTTTTCTTTTAACAAATAGCAAACAAAGAAGTCCATACCAAAAAAGGGCGTTTCATGGATTTATAAAGGGTGTCGCTCCCCCCTGCGTCAACACACTATTGTAAAAATGGCGTTCCACAAAATACAAAATTGTTAAAGCGCACACTACCCTCCACGCCTGTCTCCGGAGGTCGGGATCACCCTTTTTCCTTCCAGCGCGCTTGGCATGTGTATTTAAATTGGGCTGTTGTCCCAAATGGTTTTCTGCTATCAAGGACAACAAGGGCGCGTGTGGCCGTGCTTTTCTTATCATGAAACGTGCCAAAGCCCATGAATTGCCGCTCCGCTTGCTTGCCCAAGGACGGCATCGGCAACGACTCCGAGAACAGGAAGGCGCATGCCCCCACTGCCCCCCGATTTGCAGACCGAAGCCCTTGCCCGCTGGCAGGCCGTGCGCGAGGCGTTTGCCCGCGAGGGCCAGACGTTTCCCGAACTGGATGCCTGCCATGCGCCCCTGGAGCGGGCCGTGGTGTTCAGCGATTTTATTGTCCACCAGTGGGTGCGCCGGCCGGCGCTGCTCGCCGAGCTGCTCCAAGGCGGCACGCTGCAGGCCCATGCCGGTCCCTTGGAGATGCGCCGGCGTCTGGAGCTCGCCTGGCAGGCGCAGTTGGGCCAGGCCTTGCCGGGTCCCTCCGGCCAGGGGACTTCAGCCGACAGCCCGGCCAAAGAGGCGGTGATGCAGGTGCTGCGGGTGTTCCGTCAGCAGGAGATGGTGCGCATCGCCCTGCGGGACATTTGCGGCTGGGCCAATCTGAAGCAAACCCTGGCGGCGCTTTCCGCTCTGGCCGATCTGACCATCGGCGCGGCCGTGGATTACCTTTACGCCCGGGAGGCGGCCGCCTGGGGCCTGCCCGCCGATGCCAAGGGCAATCCGGTCCGTCTGGTGGTCTTGGGTCTGGGCAAGCTGGGGGCTCACGAGCTGAACTTCTCTTCGGATGTGGATCTGATTTTCGCCTACGCCGGCGAGGGCCAGACCAGCGGCGGGAGCCAGGGCGCCACCGGCAACGAGGCCTTTTTCACCCGGTTATGCCGGGAACTGATTCAGGTCATCGGCACCCCCACGGCCGACGGCTTCGTCTTCCGGGTGGACACCCGGCTGCGGCCCTTCGGGGATGCCGGTCCGCTGGTGATGATCTTCGACCGCCTGGAAGATTACTACCAGGAGCAGGGCCGCGAGTGGGAGCGCTATGCCTTGATCAAGGCCCGGGTGGTGGCCGGCGACCCGGCGGCCGGCGATCTGCTGCTCTCCCGGCTGCGGCCCTTTGTCTTCCGCCGTTACCTCGATTTCGGCGCCTTCGACAGCCTGCGCGAGATGAAAGGGCGCATCGCCCTGGAGGTGCGCGGCAAGGGCATGCAGGACAACATCAAGCTGGGCCCCGGCGGCATTCGGGAGATCGAATTTTTTGGCCAGATGTTTCAGTTGATCCGCGGCGGCGTCGAATCGGCGCTCCAGATCCGGCCGATCCAGCAGGTGCTCCAGGTGCTGGTGAAAAAACGCTACATTCCGGAAGCAGTGGGCCGGGCCATGGACGAGGCCTATGTTTTCCTGCGGACCGTTGAAAACCGTTTGCAGCAGTGGGCTGATCAGCAGACCCACCTGTTGCCCGTCGAGGCCAAGGCCCGGCGGCGTCTGGCGGTCGCCATGGGGTTCGATGGCTGGGAGGCGTTCCTGGCCTGCCTGGACGACCACCGCCGGCGGGTGCATGGCCATTTCAACGATCTGCTGGCCCCGATCAAGGAGAATGGCGCTTCCAGTCCGGAAGGCGATATCCTCAAACAATTGCAGGCGCTTTGGCAGGGTGTGGGCGACAAGGAGCAGCAGGCGGCCCTGATCCGCCGCATCGGATACCAGGTGCCGGGCGAGGTGTTGCGCCAGATCGCGGCCCTCAAGGAGGATCGCGCCCTGCATGCCATGAGCAGCGTGGGCCGCGAGCGCGTCAACCGGCTGGTGCCGCTGGTGCTCCAGGCCGTCGGCCGCGACCCCCAGGCCGATCTGGTGCTGGGCCGCATTTTCGACATGATCCGCAGCATCCAGCAACGCACCTCGTACATCGCGCTGCTCCTGGAGAATCCGTCGATCTTGACCCATCTCGTGCGCCTGGCCGGCGCCAGCCCGTGGATCGCCACTTTCCTGGGGCAGCATCCGGTGCTCTTGGACGAACTGCTCGATCCCCGCACCCTTTACCGGCCGCCCCCGCGCAAGGAGATCGAAGAAGAGCTGGCCCAGCGCCTGGCCGGCGTCGACCCCGAGGACCTGGAGTACCAGATGGAGGTTCTGCGGGTGTTCAAGCAGGTGAACGTGCTGCGGGTGGCTGCCTCGGACATCACCCATGTGCTGCCCTTGATGAAAGTCAGCGACCATCTCTCCGACATCGCCGAAGTGGTCCTGGAGGCCGCCGTCGATTTGTGCTTTCAACAGTTGAAAGACAAATATGGCGCACCAGCCTGCAGCCTGGCCCATGCCGGCTGCGAGCGCGGGTTTGCCGTCATCGCCTACGGCAAGCTGGGGGGGCTGGAACTGGGCTACGGATCGGACCTGGATCTGGTTTTTCTGCACGCCGCCGAACCGGGCAGCACCAGCGGCGGGGCACGCAGCCTGGACAACGCCCTGTTCTTCAGCCGCCTGGGCCAGCGGGTGCTGCACCTGCTCACCACCCATACCGGTGCGGGCGTCCTGTACGACATCGACATGCGCCTGCGGCCCAGCGGAGACTCGGGCATGCTGGTCAGTCATGTGGATGGGTTTGGCGATTACCAGCACAAGGAAGCCTGGACCTGGGAGCACCAAGCCCTGATCCGGGCCCGGGCCATCATCGGGGACCCGGCCTTGCGGGCGCGTTTTGACGCCATCCGCCATGCAACCCTTACCCGGCCGCGCGATAACGAGCGCCTGCGCCGCGAAGTGGCCGACATGCGCGAGCGCCTGCGCAAAGAGCAAAAGAACGAATCCGGCACCCAGTTCGACATCAAGCAGGGCGCCGGCGGCATCCTCGACATCGAGTTCCTGGTCCAGTACCTGGCCTTGCGCCACGCCCACCAATATCCGGCCATCATCCGCTGGACCGACAACGTCCGCCTGCTGCAAGCCCTCAACGAAGCCGGCATCCTCGACAACCCCACCGCCTTCCGCCTGCGCCGCGCCTACCTTATATATAGGGCCATGGTGCACCGCCTCAACCTGGCCCAGCAATCGGCCCGTGTCGGCAACGACCGCTTCGAGCAACCCCGCCGCTTCGTGGTCGATACCTGGAACCGGTTTTTGGCCACATAAGAAGAGTATGAATTTTTACTTTCGCCCTACAAAAACTCCCCCTCCAGAAACGGATTGGCGATGCGCACGCCTTTGACGGTGTGAGCGCTCTGGCCGTTGTAGAGGACGTGGCCCGGTCGACAACGGTCGCCGGCCGCCACCTGGAAGTGTTCGATGCCTTTGATGAAGTTCGGGCTGAAGGTCGCCGCTGACTTGATCTCCACGGGAATCAATTCTCTTTGGGATTTGATGATCAAGTCCACCTCGTTGCCGTTGGAGTCTCTGTAGAAGAAAAGCTCCGGCCGTTTGCCGGCATTCAGGCGTTTTTTCAGGATCTCCAAGAGTACCAAATTTTCGAAGAGCGCACCCCGCAATGGGTCGCGGGCCGCCTGCTCCGCGGTTTCGATGCCGAGCAGAAAGGCGACCAATCCGGTGTCGCAAAAATAGACCTTGGGCGACTTGATGACGCGCTTGCCGATGTTTTCGAAATAGGGTGGCAATTCCCAGACCACGAAAGATGCTTTCAGGACACCGATCCAATTCTTGATGGTGGTGGCCGAAACCCCGACATCGTTGCTGAGGGAAGCATAATTGACGATTTGCCCCACGCGGCCGGCCAGCAGGGTTAGAAACTGCTGAAAGGCCCGCAGGTCCTTCAAGTTAATGAGGGCGCGGACATCCCTTTCCACATAGGTTTGAAGGTAGCCATTAAAGAAACGACCGGGTGCCAGGCCACTTTCGTGCAAACGGGGATAGCCACCTTTTACCACCAGATCGAATGGGTCCCACTCCTGCCGGTAGCTTCGTAGTTCTTTCAAGGCAAAGGGGAATAGGGTTAGGATGGCGGTCCGTCCGGCCAGCGATTGGCTGATGCCTTGCTGAAGTTCGGGCTGGTGGCTGCCAGTTAAGATGAACATGCCGGGTTTTTGAACGCGGTCGATGATGCCTTGCAGGTAGGACAACAGCAGCGGAAGGCGTTGGATTTCATCCAGAACAGCCCCCTCTGGGCATTGGGCTAAAAATCCCCGCGGGTCGGTTTCGGCGGCCAGGCGCACATCCGGATCTTCCATGGAAAAATAGGGTTTGTCGGGAAAGACCATTCGCACGAGGGTGGTTTTGCCCGACTGGCGCGGTCCCAACACCGTCACTGCGGGATATTCGCCGGCAGCGGCAAGCAATTCTGGTCTGATGTTGCGTTCAATCATGGCCGGAAAATAACACAAAACTATGTAAATCGCAAGTTCAACTTTGGATTTGCATAAACCGAAGGGGGCCCACCGGCTTTTGCCCGAGCCTACCTTAATATATAGGGCCATGGTCCCACTCACGAAACATCGAGAATCTCCCCGCACTCGGCCCAGCCGAACACGCGGATATCCTTATTGCGGGTAGCAGCCGTTGACGAGTCCACTATTCACATTCGCCTGTTGTTTTCCGGCCTGAGCGAGTTCCGCAAGTTATGCAAATTGTCAAAGACTTTATCGGATTGCATAACTGCAGTGGCAAACTGCGTTCCTGTTGTGGCGCAATGGGGTTCGGGGGGAGCTCCGGTAGCTACGAAATTGTTCAAAAATGATATATAAACAACATATTTGTAGTCGAAGCTATACTTATTAAATTTCCTGCAAATATAAAATAAACAATATAAACAATGCTATAAAGCGTTGATAGCCGCTGGCACATCCCTTGCTCATATACCCATCAGCACGATCGGCTGAAAGCAATTACTTATCCTTAGGAGCATGGCAATGAAAAAGATTGAAGCGATCATCAAGCCGTTTCGGTTGGACGAAGTTAAGGAAGCTCTGAACGAGCTGGGTGTCACGGGCATGACCATCAGCGAGGTCAAAGGCTTCGGTCGTCAGCGCGGCCACAAAGAGATCTACCGGGGCGCCGAATATCAGGTGGATTTCGTTCCCAAAATCAAGATCGATGTCGTGGTGTCGAGCGACATGGCCGACAAGGTGGTGTCCATCATCGCCGAAAGAGCAAATACCAACAAGGTGGGTGACGGGAAGATCTTTGTTCTTCCCTTGGAGAACGCGATCCGCATCCGAACCGGCGAGTCCGGCAAGGACGCGATCTGAACCGAAGATCGAAGGACCTCGGGTTGGGCGGTGAAGCGAAGTTTTCTTCCACAAACGATTTTGTAGAAATAATAGCAAAAGGAGTAAAGACGATGAAACCGATGAAGCTGATAGGCGCTGGATTACTACTGCTGGGCAGCGGCGTGGCCGCCGCATGGGCCGATGATCCCACACCCCTGAGCAACAAGGAGGCCATCGATCTGGTGCAGACCCACGCCAATTATGTCTGGACCCTGGTGGCGGCCTCTCTGGTGTTTTTCATGCAGGCCGGGTTCGCCCTGGTGGAGACCGGATTTACGCGGGCTAAAAATGCCATCAACATCATGATGAAAAACCTCATGGATTTCTGTGTCGGCAGCATCGCCTTCTGGGCCGTGGGCTTCGGATTGATGTTCGGCGTGACCACCACCGGCTGGTTCGGCACCAATGGATTTTTTCTGAGCGACTGGACACCGGATGGCGACCCCTGGGTGCTGGCTTTCTGGATGTTCCAGGTGGTTTTCGCGGCTACGGCAGCCACTATCGTATCGGGCGCCATGGCCGAGCGCACCAAATTCGTTTCTTACTTGATCTACAGTGCCGTCATCAGCGCCGTGATCTATCCCATCTTCGGCAGTTGGGCCTGGGGCAGCCTATTTCATGGCGCCGGATGGCTCGGCAAGTTGGGGTTCATCGATTTCGCCGGCTCCACGGTGGTCCATTCGGTGGGCGGCTGGGCCTCTTTGGCGGGCGCCATTGCCCTCGGACCGCGCATAGGAAAATACGGCAAGGATGGTTCCATCAAACCCATCATGGGTCACAGCATGACCCTGGCGGCCCTGGGCGTCTTCATTCTTTGGATCGGCTGGTTCGGGTTCAACCCGGGGTCGACGTTGGTGGCCAACAAGAGCATCGCCATCATATTTGTGACCACCAACCTGGCCGCCTGCGCCGGTGCCTGCACGGCCCTGTTCACCTCGTGGCTCAAGTTCGGCAAGCCCGACATCGGCATGACCCTCAACGGCACCCTGGCCGGCCTGGTGGCCATCACGGCCGGGTGCGCCAATGTGAGCCCCGGCAGCGCCATCGTCATCGGCGGGATCGGTGGCGTGCTGGTGGTGTTCGCCGTTATTTTCATCGACCGCATCAAGATCGATGACCCGGTGGGTGCCGTCTCGGTGCACATGGTCAATGGCGTCTGGGGCACGCTGGCGGCTGGTCTTTTCAATATGACCGGCACCAGCCTGCATATGGTGGGCGTGCAATTGCTGGGCATTTTTGCCTGCTTTGTGTGGACCTTTCCCCTGGCTTACGGATTGTTCAAGTTGCTCGACAAAACTGTCGGCTTGCGCGTTTCGCCTGAAGAAGAGCTGGAAGGCCTCGATCTGGCCGAACACGGCGGGGTGGCTTACCCCGATTTCGGTATCGCCAGCCATGGCGGCATCACCGGTGTGCCCAGTGAGCCTCCGGCTGCCAGAGGGGGCGTGGGCGCTCCCGTCGCGGTCGGGCAGGGATAGTCCTTGATAATGCCTTTGTTTACGCGGCCGGACAGGTGTTTCGGCCTATCCGGCCGCATCCAAAAAAATGCGAAAGATCCAAAAAAAGAACCGAGATTTACAAATATGTCTGTACTATCCCCAATAATTTTACAAAAATGTAGTTAGAATTCAGTTTTCTAATCATCCTGTATGTTATTTAAGGGCTTATAATTAATAATAAATATTGGTTTGGTCCAGTCGTGGCATATCTATTGCGATATATCCAGCAACTCTTTGCTTCCGAATCGGCACCGTGGGTGGTGCCGGGCGATGAAGCCCAGGCTGATCAGGAGCGCGCGAGCCGCATGATGCCATTGTCCAATACCATGGAAAGTACACAACCCACCGAGACCTTCAAGGCCCGGCGCAAGCAGTTGTTGTCCATGGTGGATAACACCACGGCCCAGGAATTTCTCAGAACCCATGCGGCTGCCGTGGACGACTATTTTCTGTCCAGTTTCGCCCACAGCGCGGTCGGTCCGCGCATGGGCATCATGCGCAACCCCTACGCCATGATCGCCTTGGGCGGCTACGGACGGGCCGAACAGTGCGTCTACTCGGACATCGATCTGCTCTTTCTGTTCGAAGACAAAGTGCCGGCTGAAGCCGAAGCCCTGGTGCGCGAGATCGTTTATCCCCTCTGGGACCTGGGGCTGGAGGTGGGGCATGCCACGCGTTCCATCAAAGAGTGCATTCAACTGGCCCGCCAGGACCTGGAGGTGCTCACCGCTCTGTTGGATGGCCGTTTCGTGTGCGGCATGTCGCCCCTCTACCACCAGTTGATGGATCGGATGCGGGTTAAGCTGATCGGCGTCAAGCCGGCCCAGATCATTGCCCAATTGGTGGAGCGCAATGCCGAGCGCCACGCCCGTTTCGGCGACAGCGCCTATCTGCTGGAACCCAATCTAAAGGAAGGCCAGGGCGGCCTGCGCGATTACCACACCATGCTGTGGATTGCCCGCATTCAATCTGATATCAAGCAGGCCCGCGACCTGGAGTACTACGGCTACCTTTCCAGCCATGAGTACGAGAAGCTGAGCCGTTCGCTGGATTTCGTCTGGACGGTGCGCAATCAATTGCATCTGCTCATGGGCCGCAAATGCGATCAATTGCACCTGGAGCACCAGACGCGCCTGGCCGAGGCCATGAAGGTCAAGGGCTTCAACGGCCATCTGCCGGTGGAGCGGTTGCTGGGCGATCTGCACGGCCACATGGAGTTTATCAAACAATGTTATGACGTTTTTGTTTATGAACTGGATCAGCGCAAGCGCCTCAAGCGCAAGAACAAGGCGCTGAAAACCACCGATGTGCAGGGGCTCAAGTTCAACCGCGGCATGCTCAACTTCGTTTCGCCCGAAGCGATTCTCAACGATCCTCTGCTGCTGGTGAAAATCTTCGCCGAAAGCGCGGTGCACAAGGCGCCATTGAGCGCCGAGGCGCGCCGCCTGGTCCGGGAGTTCTCCGATGTCGTTACCCAGAGCTGGTTCCGCGGCTCGCCGGAAGTGGCCGAGATCTTCGAACGGGTTCTCGCCAAGCCCGTGGGAGAGTTCAACGCCCTTTACGCCATGCTCGATACCGGCTTTCTGGTGCGCTACATTCCGGAGTTCAAAGGGCTAGTCAACCGCATCCAATTCGACCAGTACCATCTCTATCCGGTGGCGCGCCACCTGCTGCTCACCGTGGGGCTGCTCAAACAGATCGGCACGGCCAAAAACGACGAGCCGGACACGCTGGCCCAGAAATTCTACACCGAGATCCGCAACAAGCGCGTGCTGTTGTGGGCCGCCTTGCTGCACGATATTGGCAAGGCTGAGCCGACTTCCGGCCACTCCGAACGCGGCGCGGTCATGGCTGCCGACATTTGCGCCCAAAAGGGATTGAGCGAGGCCGAGATCGAGGCGGTGGTCTTCCTGATCCGCGACCATCTGCTGCTGTTCGAAACCGCCACGCGCCGGGATATCAATGAGGAGGAGACGGCTCTGAACGTTGCGCGGCGCGTGGTCAAGCCCGAGCGGCTCAAGATGCTCTACCTGCTCAGCGTGGCCGATGCCATGGCCACGGGCCCCAAGGCCTGGAATGACTGGACCGGGTCGCTGATGCGTTCGCTCTTTTTAAAGACCCTCAACGTCATGGAAAAGGGCGAACTGGTCTCCAAACGGGCCATGCGCATCATGGAAGAGAAGCGCGAGCGTGTTCTCGAGGCGGCCAGCACGGCCGAAGAGCGCAAGGCCAACGCCGAATTGCTCAAGTTCATGTCGCCGCGCTATATGCTCCATACGCCTTCGCAGGAGATTCCCCAGCATGCGGTACTTTACCGCCAGCTCCAGGACAAATCCTTCGTCTGGCGCATCGACAAGTCGGCCGATGGCCAGACCCGCACCATCACCTTGTGCGCCAAGGACCGCCCCGGCTTGCTTTCCCGCGTGGCCGGCGTGCTGACGCTCAACAGCATCGATATTCTGGATGTGCGCATCTTCACGTGGCGCAACAATGTGGCCCTGGACATTTTCGAGGTCAAACCGCCGCCCGACGTGCTCTTCGAAGAGGAGCGCTGGCAGCGCGCTGCGCGCCATCTGGAGGCGGCCCTGGCCGACCAACTGGACCTGTCGGCCGAGTTGGCCGAAAAGCGGCTCGGGTTCCGCTCCATCCAAATGGTTTCCAAGGAGCGGCCCCAGACCGTGGCCATCGACAACGAAACATCGAGTTTCTTTACCATCATCGAAGTCATCGCTTGGGATTTCCCGGGGCTGCTCTACCGCATCACCGATGCGATTTTCCGCTGCCGTCTGGACATCTGGGTCGCCAAGATCGCCACCCAGGTGGATCAAGTGGTGGATGTTTTCTACGTGCGCAGCTTCGACGGAGAGAAAGTGGACGCCCCGGACGATGTGGATCGAATACGCAAGACCATCGCGGCGGTATTGCAGTAGGTCTGTAATCGGCTGCCCGGTTGATAAAATGATTGAAGGAGGAAAAAGCCAATGGTACATAGAACACTCTGGCAGCTTGCTGCACTCATTCTGATTACCGCCACGCCTGCTTTCGCGGCAGAGACCGCGATCAACAACGGTGACACAGCCTGGATGATTGTCTCCACAGCCCTGGTGATGATGATGACCCCCGCGGGGCTGGCCCTTTTTTACGGCGGCCTGGCGCGCTACAAGAACCTGCTGAACACCTATGCCATGACCTTTACGGCTTACTGTTTGGCCAGCGTTGTTTGGGTGGTGTATGGCTACAGCCTTTCCTTCGGACCGGACAAGGGCGGCATGATCGGTGGTCTGGATTACTTTTTGCTCAACGGGATCACGGTCGCTTCGCTCCAGGGCACCATTCCCCAGTATGTGTTCGTTCTGTTTCAAATGACCTTCGCGGGCATCACCCTGGCGCTGGTGATCGGCTCGGTGGTCGATCGGTTCAAATTTTCCGCCTGGATGGTCTTTGCGCTGCTGTGGGTGACCCTGGTCTACTGCCCGGTGGCCCATTGGGCCTGGGGCGGCGGCTGGATGGCCAAGATGGGCGCCCTGGATTTCGCCGGCGGCACCGTGGTGCATATCAATGCCGGCGTGGCCGGCCTGATGGTCGCCCTGGTGCTGGGCAAACGCATCGGCTACGGCCGGGAGGCCATGTTCCCCTCCAGCGTGACCCTGGCGGCCCTGGGCGCGGCCCTGCTCTGGTTTGGCTGGTTCGGCTTCAATGCCGGCAGTCAACTGGCGGCCGATGGCGTGGCCGGATCGGCCTTCCTGGTGACCAATACTTCGGCAGCCATCGCGGCCCTGACCTGGATGTGCGTGGAGTGGGCCTTGGAGAAAAGACCCACCCTTTTGGGCCTGGCCTCGGGGGCCGTGGCCGGCCTGGTGGCCATTACGCCAGCCGCCGGTTTCGTAGGTCTGGGGGCTTCCTTGATCATCGGCATGGGTGCCGGTGTACTGGGTTTTATTTTCGTGACCAAGCTGAAGCATAAATTGGGCTACGACGATTCCCTGGACGCCTTTGGCGTGCACGGCATCTGCGGCATTTGGGGCGCTTTGGCCACGGGCATCTTCGCCAACCCGGCGGTCAACCCTCTGGGGACCGGGCTGCTGTACGGCAATCCGCGGCAGTTGTGGATTCAACTGCTCTCCATTTTGGGCACGGCTGCCTACTCGGGCGTGGCCACGCTGATCGTGATCGGGATCACGCGTCTGGTAACCGGCGGTCTGCGCATCGATGCCGAGAGCGAAATCGTCGGGTTGGACGGGGCATTCCACGGCGAGCGCGGTTTTGAAATCCAAGGCTGATCCGCTGGCTGAACTATAATAGATTTAAGGAGGAGGCGTTTATGAAGAAAATCGAAGCCATCATCAAGCCCTTCAAGCTGGATGACGTCAAGGAAGCATTGAACGAGATCGGCATTCAGGGCATGACCATTTCGGAAGTCAAAGGTTACGGCCGCCAGAAAGGTCACAAGGAGATCTACCGCGGCGCCGAATACGTCGTGGACTTCATCCCCAAGATCAAGCTGGAGATCATCGTGGAAAACGACTGGGTGGACAAGGTCATCGCCACCATCAAGACCGCCGCGCACACCGGCAAGCTGGGGGATGGCAAAATCTTCGTCTACCCTGTGGAGCAGGCCATCCGCGTGCGCACGGGTGAAACCGGCAAAGATGCCATCTGACCAAGATTTGCGCTTCCGCAAGATCTGGCGCCAAACGCAGCCTGGGATCGACGGAAGCGGAACGAGTTCTCGAGAGCTGAAGCACCGCGAAACAGTCTCGAAGTGCCTCATATAAACACTAAATCGGAAATGGTGAAAAGGAGAAGATATGACACCCAAAGATGTACTTAAGCTGGTCAAAGACAAAAACGTCAAGATGATCGATCTGCGCTTCATGGATTTTCCGGGGCTGTGGCAGCACCTGACCGTGCCAGCGTCCGAAATGGATGAAGGCAATTTTGAGGACGGCTACGGCTTCGACGGGTCGAGCATCCGCGGCTGGCAGCCGATCCACGCCAGCGACATGTTGCTGATTCCCGACCCGGCCAGCGCCAAGATCGATCCGTTCTTCAAGGAGACGACCCTGGTGCTGATCTGCGACATCGTCGATCCGGTGACCCGTCAGCCTTACAGCCGCGATCCACGCTTCATCGCCAAGAAAGCCGAAGCTTATCTCAAGAGCAGCGGCATCGGCGACGTGGCCTACATCGGTCCGGAAGCCGAATTCTTCATCTTCGACGACATCCGCTTCGAGTCCAAGTCCAACAAGGCCTTTTACAGCATCGACTCCATTGAAGGCGCCTGGAACACCGGCCGCGACGAAGGCCCCAACCTGGGTTACAAGCCGCGTCACAAGGAAGGCTATTTTCCCGTGCCGCCCATGGACAAATTCCAGGACATGCGCACCGAAATGGTGCTGGTGCTCCAGGCCCTGGGCATCGAGATCGAAGCCCAGCACCATGAAGTGGCCACCGCCGGTCAGTGCGAAATCGACATGCGCTTCAAGCCCCTGGTGCAGATGGCCGACCAGTTGATGTGGTTCAAATACGTGCTCAAGAACGTGGCCTACCGCCACAACCACACCGTGACCTTCATGCCCAAGCCGCTTTTCGAGGACAACGGCAGCGGCATGCACACCCACATGAGTATCTGGAAGGGCGGCAAGCCCCTGTTTGCCGGCGACAAGTATGCCGGATTGAGCCAGATGGGCCTGCATGCCATCGGCGGCATCTTGAAGCACGCCCGCTCCATCTGCGCCTTCTCCAATCCCACCACCAACTCCTACAAACGGTTGGTGCCCGGGTTCGAAGCGCCGGTGAACCTGGCCTACTCCAGCCGCAACCGCAGCGCCGCCATCCGCATTCCCATGTATTCGGCCTCGCCCAAGGCCAAACGCATCGAGTTCCGCACACCCGACCCATCCTGCAACGGCTATCTTTCGTTTGCGGCCTGCCTGATGGCCGCCCTGGACGGCATCGAGAACAAGATCGATCCGGGCGATCCGCTGGACAAGGACATCTACGGCCTGCCGCCCGAGGAGCTGGCCCTGATTCCCTCGGCCCCGGGATCTCTGGACGAAGCCCTCAAGGCCATGACCGAAGACAGTGAGTTCCTGCGCAAGGGCGACGTCTTCACCCAGGACGCCATCGACATGTGGATCAGCTACAAGACCAAGCACGAAGTCAACCCGGTCAAGTTGCGGCCGCATCCCCACGAGTTCGCCCTCTACTTCGACATTTAGTCCCAAGCAGGGTCAACCAAAACCATATCGGCCGGATTGGGCAACTTGCCTGATCCGGCCGATGTGTTTACCGTCTTGCCAACGGCCCATAAACGTGTAACTTATTACGCATTCGAGCAAGACATTCACAGACGGTTGGGAGCCTTTTTAACCTTCCGCCTTGGGTCGTTAGCCAAAATACAGGAGTCCATCCATGTGCGGCATCGCCGGAATCGTCAACTTCAAAGCCCAAGAGAACCAGGAGCTGATCCTGAACCGCATGTTGCGGGCCATGAGCCACCGCGGCCCCGACGCCACCGGCCTTTACCTGAGCGATGCGTGCGGCCTGGGCCATGCCCGTTTGAGCATCATCGATCTGTCCGGCGGCTATCAACCCATGTACAACGAGACGCGCGATGTCTGGATCATCTTCAACGGTGAAGTCTTCAACTACCCCGAGCTGCGCCAAGGATTGATCCAGCGCGGCCACCGTTTTTACTCCCAGAGCGACACCGAAGTGATCGTGCACCTCTACGAGGAGCACGGACCCGAAGTCTTTCAACATCTCAACGGCCAGTTCGCCATCGCCATCTGGGATGCGCCCAAGCGCCGCCTGCTACTGGGCCGCGATCGCGTAGGCATCCGGCCGCTCTTCTATCGTTTGGATAACGGCCGGCTGCTCTTCGCTTCGGAGATCAAGGCGCTCTTCACCGATGGGCGCATCCCCCGGCGGCTCAACACCCAGACCTTGTCGGATGTCTTCACCTGCTGGACTCCCGTGGACCCGCTCACCGCCTTCGACGGCATCTATCAACTGCCGCCGGGTCACGTGGCGATCTTCGAGGCCAACGGCCTGAAGATCCAGCGCTTCTGGCAACTGACCTTCCATGAAGAGGCGCCCGATGCGCGCTCTTTGGAGGAGTGGGAGGAGCAGATGAGTGCCCTGCTGCTGGACGCCTCGCGCATCCGGCTGCGTGCCGACGTGCCCGTGGGCGCCTATCTGAGCGGCGGCATCGACTCCACCTACCTGAGCACCCTGGTGCGCAACAATTTTAATAACCGCCTCAACACCTTCTCGGTGCAGTTCAGCGACAAGCGTTTCGACGAAACTCACTTTCAGCAGGCTGCCCTGCAGGCCATCCAGACGCAGCACCGCGCCATCCAGTGCACCTACGACGATATCGGCCGGATCTTTCCCCAGGTGGTGTGGCATGCCGAACTGCCCATGATCCGCACCGCGCCGGCGCCCCTGATGATGCTTTCCGGCCTCGTTCGCCGGAGCGATTTTAAAGTCGTGCTCACCGGCGAGGGGGCCGACGAAATCTTCGCCGGCTACGATATCTTCAAGGAGGCCATGATCCGGCGCTTTTGGGCGCGCCATCCCGAATCGAACCTGCGGCCCTTGCTGCTCAAAAAGCTTTATCCCGACATCTTCGAACAGGCCGACGGCCGGCCCAACGCCTTTTTGATGGGCTTCTTCAAGAAGAATCTGGAACAGGTGGATTCGCCGGTTTACTCCCACATGGTGCGCTGGCTCAACACCAGCCAGCTTAAAGGCTTCTTCTCCGCCGACCTGCGCGCCGAGGCCGGCAACCTGGACGCTTTCACACAGCGCATCGTGGACCAACTGCCGGCCGCCTTCCACCAGTGGTCGCCCCTTTCCAAGGCCCAGTACCTGGAGAACACGCTGTTTCTCTCCAACTACCTGCTCTCCACCCAGGGAGACCGCATGGCCATGGCCAACTCCATCGAAGGCCGTTACCCCTTCCTCGACTACCGCGTGGTGGAGATGGCCGCGCGCCTGCCAGCCAAGCTGCGCCTCAACGGCCTCACCGAAAAGTACTTGCTCAAGCGCATGGCCCGCGGCCAGGTGCCGGCCTCGGTCATCGACCGGCCCAAGCAACCCTACCGGGCACCCATCAGCCGCTGCTTCATGGGCGCCAATCCCCCGGCCTACGTCGCCGAACTGCTCTCGGACACCGGCCTGAAACGCTCCGGCTACTTCGACCCGGCCAAGGTCCAGCGCCTGGTGACCAAGTGTCAACAGCAGGAAGGCCGCCTGGTGAGCGAGCGGGAGAACATGGCCCTGGTGGCCATCCTCTCCACCCAACTGCTCGACCGGCAGTTCATCCGCGAATTTCCCAGCTTCAGCGACGAACCTTTGAATCACACGGTGGTGGAGCGGCAGGCGGGCGATAGTCTATGATGGCCCCGCACTGTTCGCAGCGATATCGAACTTCTTCCAGGCTCTCCAAGACTTCGAAGTCATCATGGCGCGCGCCGCTGGTTTCGAGGCATTCAGGGCAGTAGTCGCCGCCGAGTTCCTCGGCGGTCAGCGTCAAATGGCAGCGTCGGCAGCGCAGCCGTTTGCGGTTTTGGGGCAGCAACACAAGCTGGGTATGGCGGCATTCGGTCATGGTAAATGCGTTACTCTATAGCCCGCGTTGGCTGTCGCTGCGCAGCAGGCGAGGGTCCCTGCTCTGAATCGCTTCATCCAGCAGGGCGAGCATCCCGGCCTTATCCCGCTGCAGCGTGCCGTTGACCGGCAGGTAATTGGAGGCGTGCACGCCCACGAATTTCAACGGGTCGAGCGTTAGGCCGTCGAGCAGCGTGCGCATTTCGGCCAGGGTCTCGAACGCGTCGAGCAGTTCGAATTCGCCGGACTGGACCTGCTGGAACAGCGGCGTGCGCGGCACCGGCGTCACGGTCATGGCCGCCAGGTAGCGCGGGGCCATGGCATTGATCATGTCGGCCGTGGCCTGGGCATGCACCTGGGAGCCTTCACCCCGGCCGGCCAACCCCAGCAACACCATGGCCGAGAGGTTGAAATCCGCGGCCACCAGATTCCGGCCTGCCAGCAGCATTTGCGGCGCGCCGACGCCTTTTCGGACTTGGCCCAGGAGGCGGTTGTCGCCCGTCTCCACCCCGAGGTACGCCTTGGTCAGCCCCGCGGCGCGCAGGGCCCTGAGTTCCTCCATGCTTTTGCCCAAGGTGCTCTGGGGACCGACATAGGTCCCGACGTGACGCAGGGAGGCAAAGGCGGTATAGAGCTCCTTGAGGATGTCCAGCAGCATGTCGGTGGGCATGGCAATGGCGTCGCCGTCGCATAGAAACACTTTGCGCGCATCGCCTAAATGCTGCCGCGCCATCCGGATGTCTTCTTTGATCTCCTGCAACGGCCGGATGCGAAAGGGCTTGTCCTTGTAAGTACCGCAAAAGGTGCATTGGTTGTGGGAACACCCCAGGGTACATTGCAGCAGGTAACTGTCGGCTTCGCTGAAGGGTCGGATGATGGTGCCTTGGTAACGCATACCTGATTAACTCCGGATGAAAACGTCGTTTGTGTAATATAACACATCATCAAGCGCGATAGAAGCGCTACTCACGCGGCTTCTCGATCCACGTGCATTTCGCAGCGCTACACTCTGCACTCCACCCAACTGCTCGATCAGCAATTCATCACCGAATTTTCCGATTTCGATGACGAACCATTGAATGGCGCGGTGGTAGAACAGCAGGGTGTGTCGAAGCAGAAATAGAATTGGAATTCAGGTTAATTTACTTCAGATTTTAGTGCGACATCATGAACGGATGAAAGGCTTGGTCGCATCCTGTGGTGATGAGCGGACAAAGCGAACTTTACAACGAGCGAAACGTGCGATAACGCCCAGCATAAATGCTTTTTTATATTAACGCGTCTATTAGACTGCCAATCCATAGATTATGTTTGATATTGCCTGTGTTATCATATGCATCTGGCTCTCTTACTCTATTTGAATAATCAGTGGTGACATACTCATTTAAAGTCATGTAAAAATAGTCATCTATATATCTCTTGTCCTCACTCATCAAAGGGCGACTACTCGCAGACAAATTATTTGGATAATAAGAAAAATCGAATACCACCCATTCATTGTCGGTCTCCCTTTGGTATGCTGTCCATCCATGGCCTCCGGTAGCGGCACCAACCCCGGCTTTAACCAATCCACCATACGTTCGAAGACGGCTGGCGGGAACCCCAGCATTTAGCGCTAGGCTGTGAATAAGAAAAGCCCCATCTTCACAATCCCCTGATTTTTTGGCAAGCGTCATTGTGGGTGCAGCCCATAGCTCCTCATAGCCATAATTGTCTTCATCCGATTTGTATTGAATCTGTTTGACAACCCAAGATGCAATCTTCTGCATCTTCACATCGTTTGAGTCGGCAGGCTTTACAATAGCAAACGCCAATTTTTTGAGCTTATCATTTGGGTATTGTAGAAACAAACCAGCGAAAATATTAGGCTGGGATACATCCTCCTCCTTGTACTGAACATATGGAGAATTTTGCAGAAGAACCTTGAAGGGATTAGAGCTTATTTCATCTTTGCCTTGAATGGCCGCGAAAATTTCACTCGTCCCAACATTGGTACGATCCGTTATTGCATCAGCTATCGTTGCATTCAATATTGGTTTATTGGCATAGAGTTTACCTGCATAAACCAAAGCAGGGTAGATACTATGGGTGGATACTCGATCAACAGCATCAATCATCTTTACCTCTCAACGTACCAAAGATATCAAGCCTAACAGGAGGAAGGAATTGTGTAACGGGGATGATTTACTCTTTTTTTCAAGATGACCATTACTATCAACAAGGGTTTACCGTAAATATTAGGAACATTAATCCTGCATGGCTGCGCCCGTCAAATTTTAGCAGCAAAGTTATCTAATTGTTGATTGAGGAGTGCAGGTCGAAAATTTTAGCAAAGATTATGCCGCGCCTGCCGATCCAAGGTTTAAATGGATGTAACTAACAGAAATGATGATGTAAGATATCGGTTAGAGATGTATATATGAAGGATGCCCGAAGATCGCTGCCTTTAATATTATGTAATAAAGGTTTAAGAATTATGGAATCCGGTTCATATGTGACGATGGGTGAGCGGAGTCTGGTCGGCATACCCTGGCCCAGGTTGGCTGTGCAATTGGTCTGCCCCTTCACGGGTATCGCTTTATTCTCGATGAGAATAAAAGATACGGTTCAGAAGATTGGTTGGCTTTAGGAGGTGGCGATTTCTATAGATCCACATGCATTTCGCAGCGCCGGCAGTCGAAGGCCAGTCGATACTTACGCTTGCCGTCGCTCAGGCAGAGCGGCTCTTTTGGGGCAGGGTTGCGCTTCGAATACTTCGGGCAGGCGTCGAGCTGGTGGCGGATGCAATACCTGGTGGTCATGAGGCGCTTGCCGGCTGGGTCGGTTCCGGACTCCAGGGCCGGTTCGGCCACGGTGGCCCCATGGCGCCGGTAAAACTGCTCGGCCTTGCGGTTCAGGACATTAGCGCGATAATCCAGAAGCTTTTCCGGATAGGGAACCGAATTGGGCGTAAGGGTCACCGCGTGGGCGCGGTAGTATTCCAAGCGGAGTCGGGTCAGGTGCTCCAGGGCTTCCCGCCGCAGGCGGTTGAGCGTGCTCAGCGGTAGAAAACCGGGCTGCTCAGGCTGGATGCAAAGCGCTTCGAGCCGGTAGATCGTATTGCCCAGGGCCGAGAGCTGGCTCTCCGTCTGCCGCCGCACCGCTTCGGGGTTTTGGGGTGCCGCATAGCCGGCTTGAATACTCGCCCGGGCCTGGTGGCCGTCCTCGTCCATGACTTCCAGGGAGATTTCGTTTTCACTCTGTCTGAAGCGCAGGGAGACACCCACCCGCCGTTTGGCCGAAGCCTTCTCCAGGGTCCGCAGGAATTCATGATCGCGGTTGCGGTAGAGCTGTTGCCCCGCGCTAAGCCCTTCCAGAGTATTGGAATAGATGCGTTCTTGTTCGACCCGCTCGACCCGCAAGCCGGACAAGTTGCCGGAGGAGGCAAAAAAGCAAAGCCCGTCGCCGTTGCGGAGGCGTTCTCCTTTCATGCGGAAAAATCCGTGGCCGACCTCGGTGACGGTGCCGATGGCTTTGCCCAGCGACTTGGGCGTATCGATGGCCCCCACTTTTTCGCCGCGACCTTCCAGGAAATAGCGCGTGTGACCGCGGTTGAAGGTCCGGCTCAGGTCCGGCGTGAACGCCAGTTCGCTCCTGCCCGAGCTGGCCCGGCGATAGCCGGCCGTATCTGCGATGAAGCGGTCGATCTCTTGGCGGAAAGCCGCCGTGACATTCTTTACATAGCCCGCATCCTTGTAGCGGCCCTCGATTTTAAAGGAGGTGATGCCGGCGGCGACCAGATCGGCAATGGCGCCGGCCAGGTTCAGGTCCTTGAGGGAGAGCAGGTACTTGTTCTCCACGATCGGCTTACCGTCGCCATCGGTCAGCGTGTAGCAATGCCGGCAGGGCTGGGCGCAAACCCCGCGGTTGCCGCTGCGGCCGGCCAGTGCCTGGCTCATGTAGCATTGCCCGCTGTAAGAGACGCACAGGGCGCCGTGAACGAAGCACTCCAGCTCGATCGCCGTCTGTTCGCGGATGGCCCGAATCTCTGCCAGCGACAGCTCCCGCGCCAGGATCACGCGGTGAAAACCCACCTGCTCCAGGAATTTCACCTTTTCGGGAGAAGCATTGTGCATCTGGGTGCTGGCGATGATCGGGATGGGCGGCAGATCGCATTCCAGCAGCCCCACGTCCTGGATGATCAGGCCGTCGGCACCGGCCGCGTGGATTTGGCGGATCAGGGTCAGGGCCTCGGGCAGTTCTTTGTCGGTCAGAATGGTGTTGAGGGCCACATACACCTTGGCTGCGAAGAGATGGGCGTGGCGAACCAGGGCGGCGATCTCGTTTAGGGGGTTGCCGGCCGCCGCCCGGGCGCCGAAGCGCGGCGCGCCGATGTAGACCGCGTCCGCGCCGTGATCGATGGCATCCGTGCCGATCTGGGCGTTTCCGGCTGGGGCCAGCAGTTCCAAGGCAATGGTCATCAGCGCACTCCCAGGGTTGAAGTGATCACGTCGCTCCCGAGCCG
Organism: Desulfobacterales bacterium; assembly: GCA_016218685.1. Lineage (GTDB taxonomy): Bacteria > Desulfobacterota > Desulfobacteria > Desulfobacterales > Desulfosarcinaceae > Desulfatitalea. Next base: position 54,699 of record JACRDD010000034.1, read on the forward strand.
ATCTCAAGCCGCTTTTGCAACGCCACGATAAAGCCACGCAAGATCTCTCTGGCCTGGTGTGCGGTGGCATATTCGGCCGTGACAATGCCGGGACTGCCGGCCACCATGGCCGAGAGCCGTTTGCCGGGTTGCGGTCGGTACAACGCCAGCACCGGTTTGCCCAGGGCGCAGGCCCAGCCCAATTCGTAACCGACCCCCAGGGACGGCAGGGTCACTTCGGCCACCATCAGAGCGCACGAGCGCAGCCAGGTCATGTCCCGGTCGTGAATGGCCGGGTCATTGGGCCCGTCGTCGCCCGCTTCGGTCAGTTCCGGATCGCCCACATGCTCGGTCAAGACGGTGCCGAAGGTGGCCAGAAATTGGATCAGCTCCTGATAGCGGGCGGCATCGCCGCGCCCGCCGCGGATCGATCCGGCAAAGTAGATTTTCAGGGATTGCATCGCACTCATTGGCCGTCTCTTTTACGCACCACGCCGTAGACGACGCGGATGCGTTCTTCTGTAAGGTTGCGCAGCGTATTGCGCGCCTTTTCGGCCGCCGTTGGGCCGATCACCAGATTCAAGCCCAGGGGCGCCGGCGCTCCGGCCGGGCGGCGCGCCATTTTGGCCGTGATCTCCTGGAACCACTCCCGGCAAAGGTCGCTGGTCTCCTGCCACTGAAGCATATCGAAGCCGGACTCGGCGAGCAGGGATCGGAAACGATCCTCGGGAAGTAAAAAATTGATCGAAGCGTCGCCGGCCCACTGCACCGGGTAGTAAACCGGCTGGTGCGGCCCGGCCAGCACTTCGTAGAAGGCGAAGCGGCCGCCGGGCTTGAGTACCCGCAGGAGCTGGCCGAAGAATTCGGACTTCTCCCGGATGTTCATCAGGGTGTGCTGGGACCAGGCCAGGTCGAATTGGGACGGCTCGAAGGGCAGGGCGTTCAAATCGCCGGTGTGGAACACGATCCGGTCTTGCAGCCCCGCCGCCTGGGTCAGCGCAATGGCGGTCTGGATGAATCCATCGGCCAGGTCGATGCCGGTCACCCGGCAGCCGAACTCGGCCGCCAGCAAGCGGCTGGCTCCGCCCAGGCCGCAACCCAGATCGAGTACCTGCTGGCCGGGTCCGGCGCCGGCCAGGGCCGCCAGCTCGCGGGTGGCCGTAAGGCCGCGCATGTGGAACTGGTCGAAGGAGGTGGCATCCTGATACGAGTCGATTCGCTTGCCGGCTTTTTCCAGGGCGGCGAAGATGTCGCGCTTCAGATGGCTGCGGTCGTAGTGCGCCGCAATGCTGGCGCGGATCCGGTTCTTTTCTTCGGTCACGGCTGTTTCCCTTCTTGCGCGGCATGCCGGCCCAAGCCGGGCGCCCATTTGAGAAATAAAAGATAACCCGCCAGGGTCACGGTCGCGAAGAGCGCTCCGGCCGCAAACGTCATGCGGGGGCCGTAGCCGCTCCACAAATAGCCGGCGATCAGATTGCCGCCGAGGATGGCCACGCCCGAGGCCAGGCCGAAGATACCGAAGGCACTGCCCCGCAAGGAGGCACCGGCCGTATCGGCCACCAGGGCGGCCAGCAACCCCTGGGTCAGCCCCATATGAATGCCCCACAACGCCGACGCACACAACACCTGCCAGCTCTGGTCGGCCATTGCCAGCAAGAGGTCCGCGGCGATCAGAAACACCAGGCCGGCGCTCAGTGGCCCGGTGCGGCCCACGCGGTCGGAGAGCCGTCCCATGGGATAGGCCACCAGGGTGTAAGCCACGTTCATCACCACCAGGATCAGGGGGATGATGCCGGAGGCCATGCCCGTATCCTGGGCCCGCAGCAGCAGGAAGGCTTCGCTGAAGCGGGCCATGGTAAAGACCGCGCCCAGCAGCACCACGATCCAGAAGGCACCGCGCAACTGCCCCAGGTCGCGCCAGCGCATCGGTCGGCGAAGGGAGGCCGTCGCCTGGGCCGAGGGTTCCTCGACGCTGCGGACGATCAACACCAGGGCCGCGATGCCGGGGATCACGGCGATCCAGAACACCAGGCGGAAGTTGCCGCCCGTGGCCCACATGCAAACGATCGCCAGCAACGGCCCCATCACGGCACCCACCGTATCCAGCGATTGGCGCAAGCCGAAGGCCGCGCCGCGCAGGTGGGCCGGCGTGGCATCGGCCACCAGGGCATCCCGGGGCGCGCCGCGGACCCCTTTGCCGATGCGGTCGATGAAGCGCGCCGTGAAGACCAACGGTACACCGGCGGCGACGGCAAAGAGCGGTTTGGTAGCCGTGCCGATGGCGTAGCCGATGAAGAGCAGAATTTTTCGTCGTCCCAGCCAGTCGCTCAAGGCCCCGGAAAAGGTTTTGGTCATCAGGGCCACGGCTTCCGAGGCCCCCTCGATCATGCCCACCGAGACCGTGCCGGCCTGGAGTACCGTCACCAGGAACACCGGCAGCAGGCTGTGGATCATCTCCGAGGAGACATCCATGAACAGGCTCACGAACCCCAGGGCCCACACCGTGCGGGGAATGCCCTTCATCCGGTTTCTCCTTTGCGTTCGCCCAGGCCGGCCAGGATGGGAATGGCCAACAATGCGCCGACCATGAGCAGCACCGCGGACCAGCCGCCGCGCTGATAAGCCAGGCCCGCGGCGGTGATGCCCAGCCAGCCGCCCGCGTAGTAGAAGAGCACGTACAGGGCATTGGCCCGTCCCTGGCCGCTGGTCAGGCGCCGGTTGAGGGCGCCCACGGCCGCGGCGTGGATGGTGAAAAAGCCGGTGCACACGCCCAGCAGACCGATCACCACCGCCGTCACCGCGGGCAGCGCCACCAGCACCAGGGCCGCTCCCAGCACGGCGGCGCCGGCAATGAGGGTGTTGCCGCCGCCCAGACGGTTGCTGATGCGGCCGGCGACCGGGCCCATGAAGATGCCGATCACATACACCAGGTAGAGCAAGGTGGTCTGTTCGGTGGCAAAGTCAAAGGGCGGGCCGGCCAACCGGAAGGGCAGGTAGTTGAAGATCGAAGAGAAGATGGCAAAGCTTCCGGCCGCGCAGCAGAAGAGGCGCACCAGGCGCCAGTTGCCCAAGAGGGCCGGGAAGCCCGCGGCCGGTTGATGGTTCGGGCCGCCGGTGGGACGCGGCGCCGGCGGCATGGCCCACAGGGCGCCCACGGTGGCCAGCAACGTCAGTCCGGCCGCCGAGACAAAGGCATAGCGCCAGTGCAGGGGCGGGTGCAGCCAGCCGCCCAGCAAACGGCCGCCCAGGCCGCCGAGCACCGTGGCCGAGACATAGGCGCCCATGACCACGTTCAGCCGTTCGCCCGGCAAGGTCTTGGCCAGGTAGGCGGCCAGGCAGGTGGTCAGGCTCGGAATGAAAAGCCCCTGCACAAAGCGCGTGCCGATCAGCATCCACAGGCTGTGGGTCAAGGCGCACACGCCGCCGGCCAAGGCCACCACCAGTCCGCCAGTCAAGATCATGGGGTGGATCGGCCAGCGGTCCGAAAGGTAGCCTAAGGGCAGATTGGACAAGGCGATGCCCAGGATCACCGCCGACACCGTGAGCGACACCCGCACCATGTCCGAAGCAAACTCTTCCTGCAGCACGGGCAACACCGGCTGGGTGATGTAGATATTCAGAAAGGCTGCCGAGACCAGGGCAAAGACGCCGGCCTGTATACGCAGGTAACTGGTCTGGCCTAAAAGCCCCATCCTTTGAAGCCTTCCAATGTGGCTTGGCGTACCCGCCATTTCTTTCCGTCCTTGGTCAGGTCCAGTTTGATCTGGTAGAGATCGGCCTTTTCGCTGGCCAGCTCCAGCCAGCGCTGGGGGTCGTCGTAAAGCTCCTTGAGCCCGGGGATATCGAAATCCCGGCGCACGATCATGAAATGGACCACTGCCAAGGCGGTGTCGAGCCCCTCTTCCACCGTCACCGCCGGCCGGGGGTAACGAATGTCGAAGTCGCCATAGTGCCGGAAGGCGGCAAAGAGGATGCCCCGCACCTGGGAGGCGTTATGATTGCCGGGATTGGCCGTGAAGCCTTTCACGGTCAGCTCCATCAGATCGCCGATGTTGTGCTGCTCGGCCATCTCGGCGCCCTTGTCGATCAGCGCACGTACGGCCTCGCGTTGGTCTTTTTCACCGCATCCGGCCAGCATGCCGACGAGCACCAGCGCTGCCAGCCCTGTCTTGAATACGTTGCCTGCCATAAGCGGCCTCCTTCCTAAAAAAATCTGGCGATGCCGCGTCTATGTCTAAAGTTCGGTCGATAGTAGGCTGTCGTCCGAGGACCTGTCAACCGGTTCTAAAGCGCGTGGCGCCGGTATGTAGTGAATTGCTCACAACAGTGTGAAGATTTACACAGCATAATAAGCTAAAGCCGCACTCAGCCACAGTCCGCCGAAACTTCTCGGATCGTCTTTTAGTGCATAATTATGCATAATTATAACGGGCCGAGCGATGCTTGAAAACCATATGGTACAGTTCTTGAAAAAATAACGCCAGTACTCGATGGCGCGCCCATATTCTTCTCCTTATCAGACTGCTCCTTCGGAATTTTCCGCTGCATTCTCAGAAAAGCTGAACTGAGTACGATCGCGGCTTGGTGGTTCAAATCGATATATGTGCCTGGCCAAGAGCCAGTTGACGGTAACTGGGGAACGATCGGTATCGGTTGCAACCTATTCATCGTTCGAAAGCAAAGCACAAGGAGGTAAGGATCATGATCGAAACAAAATCGAAAAGGGCAATGGGGTGGCGTCCGGATTATCCGGACTTCAGGGATGCTACCCCAGACAATGACGAGGTCGCTCCAAAGTTGAAGGTCCTGGGGCAAAAGGATTCCCTCAAGGCCATGTTCGGAAAAATGGGATACGGCAAGTCCAAGGCCAAGCTGCCCACCAAGACCGACCTGAGAGAGTGGTGCTCTCCCGTCGAGGATCAGGAGGACCTCGGTTCATGCACCGCCAACGCGGGCGTCGCTCTTGTCGAGTATTTCGAACGAAGGGCGTTCGGAAAACACATCGATGCGTCGCGCCTCTTCCTGTACAAAGTAACCCGCAACCTGATGAAAGAAACCGGCGATACGGGCGCCTACCTGCGCTCGACCATGGGGGCACTGACGCTTTTCGGCGTGCCGCCGGAAGAATATTGGCCCTACAATACCGCGAATTTTGACGTCGAGCCGCCCGCTTTCTGCTATGGATTCGCCCAGAGCTATCAGGCCATCAAATACTACCGTCTCGATCCTCCCGGAACATCTGCCGCTAATCTACTCCTCCGGATTAAAACCAATCTGGCCGCGGGGCTTCCATCCATGTTCGGTTTCACGGTTTACACGTCTATTTCTCATGCGGAAGATACCGGCAAGATCCCCTACCCGACCGCTGGGGAAAGGATCGAGGGTGGCCATGCCGTCGCGGCCGTTGGCTACGATGACGCTTTGAAAATCAAGAATCCAACGAAAAAGGATGGGCCGGAAACCACCGGCGCCATCCTGATCAGGAACTCCTGGGGAACAGGATGGGGTGACCGCGGCTATGGCTGGTTGCCCTACGACTACATAACCAACGGGCTGGCCGAGGATTGGTGGTCGGTCCTGAAGAATGAATGGGTGGATACCGGCATTTTCAAGGCATGAAAGCCCAAAACCGGTCCGGCCGCGAAGAGAATTGGCGCAGAGAGCCTAAGGGGTATGGGCCGGCCCCGGGGATTCGAGCCGGATGAAGAGCTAAGGGGCCGGTGAGGGATGGTTGTGCCATGACACAAAGCGGTCTGCTTCGCTTTTGTGCCATGGCACAACCAGTGGGTTATTTGATCGTAATTGTCTTCTTGTCCAGCATCTGATTGTCCTGGCCCAGAATATAGCGCACCTCATAGGTGCCCGGCTCGTCGGGCGCTTTGAGTTTCGCCGGATTGCCTCTGTGCGCGTAAACATAATGGATGTAGCCGTCTTCGGCTTGACCGGGCGTGGCGATGCTGATGTAGTCGGGTTTATACCCCGGCCCCTGCCATTTGACTTCGAAGAGCGCCTTCGCCGCGGCCGTGGTGGGTGGCGACACCGAGGCGGTCACCGGTTTGATGGTAATGGGGCTCTTGGCCAGCAGCTTGTTGTCCTGGCCCAGGATGTAGCGCACTTCGTAGTTTCCCGGTTCGGAGGGCACCTGAAGTTTCAACGGAGAGCCCTTCTTGGTGTAGGTGTAGAAGAGATAGACATCCTCGGGCTGGTCCGTCCGCGCGATGGAGATGTAATCCGGCTGGTTTCCGGGCCCTTGCCAGGCGACCTCGATTTCACTGGCCGCGTCGGCCGCGGCCGGCGCCTGGACCGAAGCGCCCACGGCCTTGATGACGATGGTGGTTTTGGCCAGCAGTTTGTTGCCCTGGCCCAGGATGTAACGCACCTCGTAGGTGCCGGCCGTCGAAGGCGCCTGAAGCTTCAAGGGCGAACCCTTCTTGGTGTAGGTGTAGTGCAGATAGCCTTCCGGCTCCTGGTCGGGCTTGGCGATGGAGATGTAGTCCGGCGGGTTGTTGGGGCCTTGCCAGGCGACCTCGATCTGGCTGGCCACGTCGGCCTCGGCCGGGGCCTGAACCCCGGCGGTGACGGCCTGAATGGCGATGGGCGCCTTGGCCAGCAGTTTGTTGCCCTGGCCCAGGATGTAGCGCACCTCGTAGTTGCCCGGTTCCGCGGGCGCCTGCACTTTTAAAGGCGAACCCTTCTTGGTGTAGGTGTAGTGCAGATATTGCTCGGGCGGCTGCTCGGGCCGGGCGATGGCGATGTAGTCGGGCGCATTGTTGGGCCCTTTCCAGGCCACATCGATGGGGGTGGCCACGTTGGCCACCGGTGGGGCCTCGACGCTGGCGCCCACGCCCTTGATCTCGATGGGCGCCTTGGCCAGCAGTTCATGGCCCTTGCCCATGATGTAGCGCACCTCATAGGCGCCCGGCTCGGACGGGGCTTGCAGCTTCAGCGGCGAGCCCTTGCTGGTGTAGGTGTATTCCAGGTAGCCGGCGGCCGGCTGATCCGGCCGGGCCATGGTGATGTAGTCGCCGGCATAGGCCGGCCCGGTCCATTGGACATCGATGGGGGTGGCCACGTCCGCCGCAGGCGGCACTTGCAGCGTGGCCTGCACCGGCGTGACCTGGATGTCGGCCCGTCCGATCACCTTGTTGCTCTGGCCATGGATGTAGCGCAGTTCATAGGCGCCCACCTTGCCAGGGGCCGTGAAGAGGGCCGGATTGCCCAGCTTGGTGTAGGCATAATCCAGGTGGTGCTCGTCCTTGGCCTCCTTTTCGGCGATGGTGATATAGTCATCCCGGCTGTTGGGGCCTTCCCACTGCACCGAAACGCCCGATCCGGCCGGCACGCTGGGTGGCCCGGTCAATTTGGCCGTGCCCGGATCTTCCACCACGGGCGGCGGCGGGGCCTGGACCTCTTCCAGGGTTTTAAAGAGCGCGTCGCGCAACTGCCCGGCATTGTCGGCCGCCAGGAACAGGCCGCCGGTCTTGTCGGCCAGGCACTTGAGACGCGCCTGGTCTTCCTTGGCGATGTCGAAGCCGATCACATGCACCGTAAAATCCACGCCGCTCATGGCCAGCTCGGCCGCCAGGGCGCAGGGATCGATGTCGCAGGTCTCGATGCCGTCGCTCACCAGGATGACCGTGGCTTTTTCTTCGCTGTAGCGCAAGGCCACGGCCGCCTGGCGCACCGCATCGCTGAGCGGCGTTTTGCCCTTGGGGTTGAGGGCCTGGATCTTGGCCTTCATGGCCGCGGCATTGTGCGGCCCCACCGGGATCATCATTTCGATGTCCTTGCAGTCGCCCTTGCGGCGGTGGCCGTAGACCATCAGGCCGGTCTCGAAGTCGGCCGGCACCGCGGTCGACAGTTCCGCCATGACCTCCTTGGCGATGTCGATCTTGGCCCGGCCCTCGATCTGGCCCCACATGGAGCCGGAGGCATCGAAGACCAGCATCAGGCGGGCCTTGACCGGCCCACCCGCCTGGGCCGCCCCGCACAGGATGAAAAACAAAGCGGCCCAGCCGGCCGCCCAAAAGAAACGCGTCATTTGCCTTGGCATTGCCCACCTCCGAAAGTCACCGTCTACCGGTTGTTGTGGCATCCTGAAAAACTCGGTAATACTCGAACGATACGCGGGGGAAGTATCGCAAAGCGGCCGGGGAGTGTCAATCACAGTAAAGCCATCAAGGAGTCGACACCATGCGGGGCCTGATCGATGCCCATGCCCATCTGAACGAGATCGAAGCGCTCGGCGAGGCTCTGGCCGAGGCCCGCCGGGTCGGGGTCGCTCAAGTCGTGGCCATGGGCATGGAGAGGCTCTCCAACGAGCAGAATCTGCGTCTGGCCCTCCAGTACCCGGGCCAGGTGCGGCCGGCGCTGGGCTACCATCCCTGGTCCCTGGAAGCGGAGCAGGTGGATGCCACCTTGGCGCATATCCGGGAACACCTGCCCCAATGCGTGGCCCTGGGCGAAGTCGGCCTGGACTACAAGGTCAAGGTTCCCAAAAAGCTTCAGCAAGAAGTATTTGCGCGCCTGCTGGAGATCGCTGCCGAACAGGACAAGCCGGCGGTAGTGCACTGCCGCTTCTCCCACCTGCGCGCCTACGCCATGGTGCGTGCCGCCGGCCTCCGCCGCGCCGTCTTCCACTGGTACAGCGGCCCCCTGGATGTGCTCGACGCGATTTTGGCCGACGGCTATTTCATCTCCGTAACGCCCGCCCTGGCCTACAGCCCGCCCCACCGCGCCGCCGCCCAACACGCGCCCCTCGACCGCATCCTCGTGGAGACCGACAGCCCCGTCAGCTACCAAGGCCGTCCCTCGCGCCCGGCCGATCTACTGCAAACCATCGAACAGCTCAGCCAACTCAAACAGATCCCCATGGAAGAGACGGCCCGGACCACGGCCGGCAATGCGCGCCGCTTCTATGATCTGCCTGCAGCTTGAAGAATCGGCGATCATAATCGATTAATCCCCATAATCTACATTGACATAACAAAAGCCGTACGCTTAATCTCGACAAAGCCGGTCTGACGAATTCATCCACTCTTCCGCGGGCTGTGCAATACTAGAAAAAGTGAAGATCTATTTTCAGGTGCGCACGACCATCATGTCTGACAAGCCCACATACGAGGATCTGGAGCGCAAACTTCGCGAATTGGAAGCGGCCGAATCCGGACGCAAGCGGGCCGAGGAGGCCTTGCGTAAACATCAGGCCATGTTCAACAAGGTGCTGGATTCCGTGCCGCAGTCCATCTTTTGGAAGGATCATGAGGGCCGCTACCTGGGTTGCAATCGCGTTTTTGCCGCGGCCGTGGGATTGGCCGAACCCGAGCAAATCATCGGCAAGACGGATTACGACCTGCCCTGGCCGCGTGAAGATGCCGATGCCTACCGGGCCGACGATCGGGAGGTGCTGCAGAGCAATCAACCGAAACGCCATATCATCGAACCCCTGCAACAGGCCGATGGCCTTCGACTCTGGATCGATACATCCAAAGCTCCGCTGCTGGACGAAGGCGGTCGACCCTTTGGCGTTCTGGGCGTCTACGAGGACATCACCGAGCGCAAGCTCATGGAAGACGCCCTGGAGAAACGGATGCTGGCATTGACCAAGCCGTTGAGCGATCCCGAGGGCATCGCTTTTGTGGATCTGTTCAACGTCAAAGATCTCCAGCGCCTCCAGGATGAGTTTGCCCAGGCCACCGGCGTGGCCTCCATCATCACGCACCCGGATGGAACGCCCATCACCGCCCCGAGCAATTTTTGCCGTCTGTGCTCCGAAATTATCCGCCAGACCGAAGCCGGCCGCAGCAACTGTTTCCACTCCGATGCCATCATCGGCCGCACCTGCGCCAATGGCCCTACCATTCAAACCTGCCTGAGCGGCGGGCTATGGGACGCGGGCGCGGGCATTTCCGTGGGCGGACGCCACCTGGCCAACTGGCTGATCGGCCAGGTGCGCGACGAAACCCAGACCGAAGAAAAAATGCGCGTCTATGCCAGAGCCATCGGCGCCGATGAAGATCGGGTTGTTGAAGCCTTCCGCACCGTCCCCGCCATGTCACGGGAACAATTCGGAAGAGTTGCCCAGGTACTTTTTACGCTGGCCAACCAGCTTTCCACCTTGGCTTACCACAACGTTCAACAGGCCAGGCTGATCAGCGACTTGAAGAAAGCGGAAAAAGAACAGAAGCATTTGCAGTTGCAGTTGATCCAGGCCCAGAAGATGGAATCGGTGGGGCGGCTGGCAGGGGGCGTGGCGCATGATTTTAACAATATGCTCAGTATTATCTCCGGCAATGCGGAAATGATTCTGCAAGACGCGGATCGAGATTTCCCGTTTTTCGAAAATCTCCAGGAAATCAGCAAAGCCGCGGAGCGTTCGACCAACCTCACGCGCCAGTTGTTGGCCTTTGCGCGCAAACAGACGATCGCTCCCAAGGTGCTTGACCTCAACGAGACCTTGGAAGGCATGCTTAAAATGCTCCGGCGCCTGATCGGCGAAGATATCGATCTCGCCTGGTTACCCAAACAGGAGTTGTGGCCGGTCAAAGTCGATCCTTCCCAAATAGACCAGATGTTGACCAATTTGTGCATCAATGCCCGGGATTCGATCAAGGGCGTCGGCAAGGTTACCATCGAGACGGCCAATGTCAGTTTCGACGAGGAGTACTGCCGCGAACATGACGAATGCCTTCCCGGCGATTTCATAGGGATCGTGGTAAGCGATAATGGCTGCGGCATGGACCAGCAAACTCTCGAAATCCTTTTTGAACCTTTTTTTACCACTAAGGAAATAGGCAAGGGCACCGGGCTTGGCCTTGCGACGGTTTACGGCATCGTAAAGCAAAACAATGGATTCATCAATGTTTACAGCGAGCTGGGCAGCGGGACGACCTTTAAAGCCTACTTGCCGAGATATGCGGAGGTGATTGAAAAGGCCCCCCAAAAAGGGTCGGAGATGGCTGTCGGAACCGGCGACGAAACTATTCTGGTGGTGGAGGACGAAAAGGGAATTCTACAGATGACCACCAAGATACTTGAACGCCTTGGGTATAAAGTGCTTTCCGCTTCCAGTCCGCTCGAGGCCATCCGCACCGCTGAATCCTACGCCGGCAAGATCGACATGCTCATTTCCGATGTGGTCATGCCCGAGATGAGCGGCCGCGACATGGCGGCAAAATTGCTGCAAGCATACCCGGGTCTCAAGTGCCTGTTCATGTCCGGTTATACTGCCAACGTGATTGCCCATCATGGGATCTTGGATGAAGGCATCCGATTCATCAACAAACCGTTTTCAATGAAGGCGCTTGCCGCCAAGGTCCGGGAGATTCTAAATGAACCTCAAAAATGAAACCCACATTGAAGCTGATGAGTGATAGGGCCTGGAAGAAGAGAAAATAGCTGACCGTAACGCATGGCTTTCGGCCGGCACGGGGGGCTTTACACTTATAAAATCTGTTGAAAAGCCTAACACGATTCTATAAGGTGCCAACCTTACCTTCGGCCTATTCAGGCTTTCAAAAGATCCCCCCAGGGTCGTTCAAGAAGCGCAAAGCAGGACCCGAAGCAATATTCGATGCATTGAGGGAAAGGAAACGCCATGGTTGAGATCAAGCACGACAACATTCTGTCGCTGGCCAGGATGCGGGACAGCGCCTTCAAGGGTGGCGGCCTGGACCGCATCGAGGCCCAGCACCAGCGGGGCAAGCTCACGGCCCGGGAGCGCATCGACCTTTTGCTGGATGAAGGATCGTTCGAAGAGATCGACATCCTCAAGGTCGGCCGCGGCGACCTGGGCAGCACCAGCTTTCCGGGCGATGGCGTGATCACCGGCCACGGCAAGATCAATGGGCGCGAAGTATTCGTTTTCAGTCAGGATTTCACGGTCATGGGCGGCTCCCTGGGTGAAGCCCACTCCCAGAAGATCTGCAAGGTCATGGATCTGGCCAGCCGGGTGGGTTCGCCCCTCATCGGCCTGAACGACTCGGGCGGCGCGCGCATCCAGGAGGGCGTGGATGCCCTGGCGGCCTACGGCGAGATCTTTCACCGCAACGTCCACGCCAGCGGGGTCGTGCCCCAGATTTCGTGCATGATGGGACCCTGCGCCGGCGGCGCGGTCTACAGCCCTTCGATCACCGACTTCGTCTTCATGGTCGAGCGCACCTCCTACATGTTCGTCACCGGCCCCAACGTGGTCAAAACCGTTATTCACAAGGAGATCAGCGCCGAAGAACTGGGCGGCGCCAGTGCCCACAGCGAAAAGAGCGGCGTGGCCCACTTCGTCTATCCCAACGACATCCTCTGCTTGCGGGGCGTGCGCCAACTGATCAACTACCTGCCGTCCAACAACAAGCAAAAGGCGCCCTTCCTGGATCTGAACGATCCGCCCGAGCGCACCGACCCCACCCTGGATTACCTGGTGCCGCCCAACCCCAACCAGAGCTACGACATGAACGTGCTGATCTACAGCATCCTGGACGGCGCCGAATTCCTGGAAGTTCACTCGAACTTCGCGCGCAACATCATCTGCGGATTCGGCCGGCTGGGCGGGCAGACCATCGGCCTGGTGGCCAACCAACCGGCCGTGCTGGCCGGCGTGCTGGACAACAACGCCTCGTTCAAGGCCGCCCGCTTCGTGCGCTTCTGCGATGCCTTCAACATCCCCCTGATCTGCCTAGTGGACGTGCCCGGCTTCATGCCCGGCCCGGAGCAGGAGCACGGCGGCATCATCCGCCACGGCGCCAAGCTGCTCTACGCCTTCACCGAGGCCACCGTGCCGCGCATCACCGTCATCGTGCGCAAAGCCTACGGCGGGGCCTACCTGGTGATGAACTCCAAGCACATCCACTGCGACATCAACTATGCCTGGCCCACGGCCGAGATCGCCGTGCTCGGGCCCCGGGGTGCCTCGGAGATCGTCTACCGCAAGGAGATCGACAGCGCGGCGGACCCCGAAGCCTTTTTAAACGAAAAGATGGAGCAATACCGCAAGCATTACGTCAATCCATTCGTGGCGGCCAAACGTGGCTATATCGATGACGTGATCTTCCCCCGGGACACGCGCCACCGGCTGATCCGTACCTTGCAGTTTTTGGAAAGCAAGATCGGCCCGCGTCCGGATCGCAAACACGGCAACATTCCCTTGTGAGGTAGACGATGTTCAGCAAAATTCTCATCGCCAATCGTGGTGAAATCACCGTTCGCATCATTCGTACCTGCCGGCGTCTGGGCATCCGCACCGTTGCGGTCTACTCGGCGCCCGATTTCCGCAGCCTGCATGTCACCCAGGCCGACGAGGCGGTCGAGCTGGGCGGGGCCCGGCCGGCGGAATCCTACTTGAATAAGGAAAAGATCATCCAGACCGCCCTGGACACTGGGTGCCAGGCCATCCACCCGGGCTACGGCTTTTTGTCGGAGAACGCCGAATTCGCCGCCATGACGGTGAAGGCCGGCCTGACCTTTATCGGCCCGCCGGCCGAAGTGATCGCCACCCTGGGCGACAAAATCGCCGCCAAGAAGCTGGCCGTGGCCGCCGGTGTGCCCACCGTTCCCGGCCACTTGCAGGCCATTGCTTCCCTGGCGCAGGCCGAGGCCACCGCCCAGGCGGTGGGCTACCCGGTGCTGCTCAAGCCCGCGGCCGGCGGCGGCGGCAAAGGCATGCGCATCGTGGACGCGCCCGAGCAGTTGGCCGCAGCCCTCAAGGCCTGTCAGCAGGAAACCATCAAGGCCTTCGGCGACGACAGCATCTTCATCGAGCGCTACGTTCGTGCGCCGCGTCACATCGAAATCCAGATCATGGCCGATCAGCACGGCCACGTGGTGCACCTGGGCGAGCGGGAGTGCTCCATCCAGCGGCGCTACCAGAAGATCATCGAAGAGTCGCCCTCCACAGTGCTGGACCCTGCCCTGCGCGAGCGCATGGGCACCCTGGCCTGCGAATTGGCGCGCAAGTCCGGCTATGTCAATGCCGGCACGGTGGAATTCATCCTGGCGCCGGACAAGCAATTCTACTTCCTGGAGATGAACACGCGGCTGCAGGTGGAACACCCGGTCACCGAAAAAGTGACCGGCCTGGACCTGGTGGAATTGCAGTTGCGCATCGCCGACGGCGAAGTACTTCCCATGACCCAGGAGACCGTCCGCCTGGCGGGCTGGGCCATGGAGGCGCGCATCTGCGCCGAGGACACGACCAAGGGCTTTGTGCCTTCCGTGGGCTTGATCACGCGCTATGCCGAACCCCGGGGCCCTCAGATCCGAGTTGACAGCGGCGTGGCCGCCGGCAGCACCGTGCATCTGTTCTACGATTCCATGCTGGCCAAGGTCATCACCTGGGGCAAAAACCGCGAAGAGGCCCGGTGCCACATGGTGGAAGCGCTCAACGGCTATCACGTCGAAGGCATCAACACCAACGTGGATTTCGCCAACCGGGTCATCAACCATCCGGCGTACATCGAAGGCCGGCTCTCCACCGACTTCATCGCCGACCATCTGCTCAATGCGGAAACGGCCGTACCGACCCCCGTGGACCGTCTGCACTTGATGGCCATCGCCGCTACCCTGATCTATCACCTGCGCGAAGATCTGGTGCGCAACAGTTTGCTGCCCTTGAAGGCGCGCGTGGGCGGCAGCGCCACGTCCAAGGATCGGCAGGCCTATATCGCCAAAAGCAATGGCGATATCTTCGAAGTGGAGATCGCCAGGCAGCAGGATTGGCGCATCCAGATCAACGGGAAGATGTATGCGGTGACCACGCCGCCCATGGAATACTACCGGCGCCGGTTGAAGCTGACCATCAACGGCCAACTGCACTATTTCCGCCTGCGTTACAGCGGCAACTTCATCCAGGCGGCCTTCAGCGGCATCGAGCGCGTTTTCGAAATCTACAATCCCCGGGAGTGGTCCCTGGCCCGGTTCATGCCCAAGCCCCTGCCCAAGGCGGCCGACAACCTGCTTAAATGCCCCATGCCGGGGCTGGTGGTGGAGATCAAGGCCAAGCCCGGCGACCGCATTTACAAAGGGCAGGAGCTGGTCACCCTGGAATCCATGAAAATGGAGACGGCCGTGGCCTCGCCGGTGGACGCCGAAGTCGCTTCCGTGGATGTCGGCCCCGGCGATACCGTGGATACCGGCACCACGCTGATGGTGTTCAAGGTTTAAATTAGCCCTAAAGTCCCTCCACCAGACAGCCGATAACCGGATCTAGGAAAGACCGTTGAACTTCGCCTCGACGGTTTTCCGATGTGCTGGTATTTGTATCGGAATCGGATATTTGGGCGAAAATTGAACCTACCAACAGGAAGGAGAAAAGGCATGCTGTTAATGAACAAAGGCGGCAAAGTCTATGATGTTCCCGAGCAGATCGCCGCGCAATATGTCGCGACGCAGTGGAGCGGCTCCCGGGAAGAGATCGGCGATATGCTGAGCACTTTGCGCAACCCGGCTTCGGCGAAATTCGAGGCCATCGACGGCTGCTGCAACGCCTACCCCAACTATTGCCCGAACAGATAGGCTTTGCGTTCACGAATCGCATCCTGCCGGGATATCGGCCGCGACCGGTACCCCGGCAGGTGTCTTCCCACAGAAAGCAACGGGTTCAAACCATGATGCCGAATGCCCCCGCATTTTCCGCCATCGGCGGTGTGACCTTCCAACTGCTCACCGCCTGTAACCTTTCTTGCGAATACTGTTTTCAGGATGCCTGCAACGTCAGCGCCGCGCCCCAGTCCGGGACCGGCCCCATCGTCGATCCGCGGGAAACAGCGGCCAACGCCATCAAGTTTCTGCAACTGAGCGACCAGAAGCTGGGCATCGTCTTTTCCGGCGGCGAGCCGCTGCTGGCGCCCGTGGCGTGGTACCAGACCTTTTTCCAGGTCATGGACGATTTCCTGCAGGCCTCCGGAAAATCGGTGGAATACAGCATCCAGACCAACATTTCGATCCTGAAACCGGCGGTCATCGAGCTCTTCAAGCAGCACGATGTGCACTTTTCGGTGCATTACGACGGTCTGCTGGACGATCCCAAACTGCTCTCCGGCAAGCGCCGGGACAACATCGTCACCCTGCGCCAGAACGGGTTTGCGGTGACGGCCCTGGTGGTGGGCACCATGCCCTCCCTGCGGGCCTTGCCCGAGACCATCGCCTTTTTCAAAGAGCAGGGCATCCGCTTTTACCGTCTCAACTTCGTCTCCAGCGAAGGCCGTGGCCACCAGGTGTCCCGGGTCCCGCCCGAGCTCAGGGCCGAGATGGAGTTCGAAGCGGCATTCCAGGCGTCGCAAGCGGACTTTGCCACCCGGGAAACCATCATTCTGAACAAGTTCAACCTCTACTATAACCACGTCATCTGCGGCCAGGCGTTCAACCCCACCCCCCGGCCGCAGCGCTGCCTGGCCGGCATTGCCTCGGCCTATGTGGACGTACAAGGATCAGTCTACCCGTGCAGCTTTTTCACCCACGTCACCGGGCCCATCGCCACGGCCAAGGAACTGCCGGCCTGCCCGGAGTCCGGGGCCCGGGCCATCGAACGGTGCACCACCCCCAATTCGTTTTATGACCAGGCCTGCCGGTCGTGCAGCGCCCAGTCCATCTGCGGAGAATACTGCGCGCTGGCGCCGGTGGGCGACACCGGGTCGTTCTGCGCGGCCCAGCGGACCCTGCGCGGCCTGATGGACAGAAACCGGGACCTGGCCGAGCTGATCGCCAAACGGTTCATCGCGCACAAACAGGCCTATCCGGCGGACCGGCCCACCTCGTGTGGCACCCGCACGCAGACCCAATGAAGCCCTCGGGCGACCGCCTGCTCAACCGCAATTTCAGCCTGATCCTGGCCGGACGGGGGGCCTCGATCCTTTCAAGCTCCCTTTATGCCGTAGTGCTGGTCCTTTACGTGAAGCGCCTGACCGGTTCGGCCAGCATCATCGGCGCAGTGGAATTGCTGGCCTTTTTACCCATGGTGCTGCTGGGACCCTTTGCCGGCGCCCTGGTCGACCGGACCCGCCTGAAGACGGTGATCGTCACGGGCTATGCCTTGCGCGGCGTGCTGATGCTGCTGTTGTTCCTCTTCAGCGCGACCTGCTTTCTGGAACTCGCGTCCATCGACTTCGGCATCGCACATCTGGAGTTTACGCCCGCTTTCCCATTTCCGCTCTATCTTCTGTTCGGCGTGACCCTTTGCCTGGGGTGCATCGAATCGGCCTTCAACAGCGCCATGTATGCGGTCGTTCCTACCATCCTGGAGCCGGCCAGGATCCAACAGGGCAATTCCCTGATGCAGGGTGTCGGCGGCGCGCTGACCATGGTCGGCAACGCCCTGGGCGGGCTATTTTTCAGCATCTTCGGTGCCGCGCCGGCCTTTCTGCTCGATGGCTGTTCCAATCTGGCGGCCGCGGCCGCCGGCCTGTTTCTCTCCGAGGGTGCTGGTGGCGCTGAAGCGCGTCGCCCTTCGGACGGCAATCATTTCATGGGGGAGGTGAAAGAAGGGTTTGTCTTCATCCTGGCCAACAAGGGCCTGCGCAACCAGACCATCGTCTATTCGCTTTCCAACTTGCTCTTTCCGGTGCTGATGCTGGCGCTGCCGTTTCTGGTGCAAGAGGTGCTGAAGCTGGGCGATGCCTATTACGGCTATCTGATGAGCGTGCTGACCTTCAGTTCCATCGCAGGCTACTTCGGCTACGGCTGGTTCAAAACCACGGACGAGCAAAATTACCGCGTGATCTGCGCGATCTTCGTCATCGAGGCCCTGCTATTTTTAGCGCTTTCGCTCACCACGAAGGTCTACCTGGTGTTCGGGCTGCTCGCGCTGCTTTCCATCTGCATGGCCGTCTCGCGGCTGATCAACACCTCCATCAAGCAGAAGGTGATTCCCCGGCAGTTCCGGGGCCGGGTCTTCGGCACGCTGGATTCCATCAACGGCGGCCTGGTGCCGCTCTCGCTGGCTCTGGGCGGCGTCGCCATCGACCTGCTCGACAAGAACATTCGATTGATCTTCTTCGGCATCTTCGTCTTTTACGCGCTGCTGGCCGGCGCCTTTATCCTCGACCGATCGATCAAAGGCTTCTATTTGAGCTCCCCCTCGATCTGATCCATATCGATGACCGTGACGATGGCACGATGGCCGTCATTGAAGTAGACCAGGTGCTTTTGTCGGAGATGGTCCAGGGCCGCGCGCACGGTGTTGGCCTCCGACGGCATATCGCCGTCCTGGGCCAGGGCCTCCATCAGGGTGTCCAGGTCCATGATCTGGGCCTGCGTCCGGCGCAGGATGCGGTACTCCAGGTCGCCGAGGGCAAAGGCGGTCAGCAGTTCGGCATCGAAGAACTCCCGGTAGACGAGGGCACCGTTTTCCAGGCAAAGGGTGAAACTGTAGTGGTGGTCGTAGTAAAAGCGATCCAGCTTGGCGAACACTTCCCAGAGCGGGCCGGGTTTGGCCGCGAAGTCGAAAAGTGAAAAGCGGTCCACGCCGCCGGTCATTGGCGCCGGCAGCAACTGGAAGAGGGCGTTGTCGTCCCAGCGGATCAGCGCCTCCGGGGACAGCATGTCGTAAAAGGCCGAATGTTTGGCCACCCGCAGTGGGATCAGGTTGTGGGCGAACAGATGGCGGTCAAAGTAAAAGCGCAGGAAATGCAGGTTGTCGATACTTTCCAGGACATCGATATCCTCTTCGCCGATGGCCCCGCAGATGATGTTGGCCGACGGCAGTTTGATTTTGTATTTGTGGGCGAACTTGACAAAGAAGAGGTTGTCCGAGAAGTTGTTGCGCTTGCGCATTTTTTTGAGCAACCGGTCGGAAAGCGCCTCGTAGCCGAAGTGGACCCGGGCCAGCCCGGCCTGGAAAAGTTTTTTCATGAGCGCCGGCGTGAAGTGCTTGGGGATGACTTCGGCGATCAATTGTACATTGCGGCTCTGGCGCAAGGTGATGAGATCATCGAGCATCGTTTCCAGCCGGGGAAGGTCGTTGGCCAAGATATCGTTGTCCATGAAGGCAAAAAAGGCGGTGTCGTATTTACCCAGCAGGTGGTGCATTTCGGCCTGCAATACGGCGGAATCTTTTTTGCGGTTCTCGTAGCCATCGGAGTAGACGCAGAAGCGGCACGCGCCCCAGGTGCATCCCCGGCTGGACTCCAGGGGCAGGATGGCCGGCAGATGCTTGAGGCCCGCTTGCGCGCGGTTATGGAAGTAATCGTCGTAGTCCGGGAAGATGCGGCTGTTCAGGTCGTAGTAGGGGCTTTGGGTCGTCCTCGAACAGAGTACGGCCCCCGCGTGGCGAAACAGCAGGCGCGGCACGGCGGTAAGGTCCTGCGCCGGGTCGTCGAGGGCCTGGCACAAGGCCAGCAGCGGATATTCGCCTTCGCCCCAGATGGCGAAATCGAAATCGGGGCAGATCTGCATGAGCGCCTCGGCCTTGTCGCGGTTGCGCAGGCCGCCGATGACAATTCTGGCCTGGGGAAAATGGCTTTTGATGCATCGCCCCAGGACGGCGCCCGGAATCCACTGTTCGTATTTGCAGGAGATGCCCAAGAGCAGCGGCGCGTCCGTGGCGTGGTCGGCGAGCGCATGGGCCACCGCGGCCTCCAGCAACCGCCGGGTGTCAGCCAGATAGTCGCTGTTGTCGTTCGCTTTGTCGCGCAGCGGCAGCCGCGCCTTCATGAAGGCGTTGGTCTTGCTCTGGGTCACCACGTCGCCGTAGTCTTCCGCGATCAGGTAGAGATAGGGCAGCAGGGTATCGTCGATGGCATCGGTATCTCTATCGAAGGCCGGCAACAGCCGGTCCAGCAGCAGATTCCAGTAGATAACCGTTGTCGGGACAGCGTGCTGGGCCAGAAAGGCCTTGAGCACGGAAAGCGCCGCGGAAGGGGTATCCAGCCGGGCCGGCGGCAGTGCGTTGAGGATGACGTTCAAGGAAATTCCTCTCTTTTCTTACGAGATCCGGGGCGACGGACCCTTGGGTGCGCCGATATGCCGCCCAGGCAACCGTCCTAGATGTGAATATCGGCCGAACAAGGCCCGCCGATGATCTTTTTTTTTTGAGGTTTGACCGCCTGCCCCGCCCGCGTGGGCAGGCTTATGGTCCTTGAGGGACATAACGCAATTGCGCCAAGCGCCTGCAAGGGATAAGGTAATTTTCTGGGGGGTGAAAGGCATGGCCCGAGACGCAATCCGCACCGCAGCATCAAAGGCCCGATGGGTCCTGCTGGGGCTGTTGCTCGCCTGCGCACCCGTCTACAGTCCGGTATGGGCCAAGGGCACGGATGAACCGCACCCGCCTGCGGCCGCCGAAGCGTTTTTAAAACAAGCCATGGCAGCCTTCGAGGAGGGCCGCTATGGCGACGTGATCGCACCCGGGCGCTCCGCCCTGGAGATCTACGGTACGCTCGGGGATGCCGCCGGCCAGGCACGCGCCCTGCACTATCTGGGTCAGGCCCAGCGGCGGCTGGCCGACTATCCCGAAGCCCTGGCGCTGCACCGAAAGGCCCTTGATTTGGCCAAGCAGTCATCGGACGCGTTGCTTCAGGGCCAGGCCCTCATCGATCTGGGGGATGTCCACGAGAGAAAAAAGGAATTCAAAGCGGCGGTCGAATACTACCGGCAAGCGATCGAACGTCTCACCGCTCCGGCCCATTGGCAGGAAGCCGCCCGGGCCCACCGGCAGTTGGGAGACATATACGTCGCCACGGGGGATTTCGAGCGCGCTTACGGCGCCTACAGCCAGGCCCTCCAGCTTGCCGAAACGGCCCGGGACGCCGGGTGTGTCGCGGAATTCAACGACTACATCGGCTTTTGTCACCGCCGATTGGGCGATTATCCCGCGGCCATGGCCTATCACCGCCGGGCCCTGGAGAGCGCGGCCCTGATAATATCGGCCGATGGGCGGGCGCGTGCCGGCGCCCGGTCGCTGAACCACCTGGGCATTTGTCTCGCCAAGCTGGCCGAGACGGACGCGGCCCAAGGCAACCCGGAGGCGGCGGCCCTAAAATACCGCGAAGCCATTGCCCGCGAAACGGAAGGCCTGGCGCAGGCGGTGCAGGCCCAGGACCGTTGGCGCCAGGGCTATATCCTGCGGGCCCTGTCCGGCATGCATCGCGAGCGCGGCGCCCTGCTGCAAGGCCCGGAGGCCGCCCGGGAGTTCGCGCAAGCGCTCCTGCGGGCCGACGAGGCCCTGGCCCTGGGCATCGCCATGCAGGAAAAGGAGTGGCAGGGCCTGGCCCTGCACGACCGCGCCTTGGCCCTGGCCCTGCTGGGCCGGGCGCCGGAGGGCCTCGCAACCCTCCAGCGCGCCCTGGCCCTGTGGGAAGAGATTGGAGATCTGCAGTCGGCCGGCTATGCGCACCGCTTCGCGGCCCGGCAGTTCCACGAGGCCGGCGGGCGGCTGGCCGAGGCCGAGGCCGCTTATGACCAAGCCCTGCGCGCCTTTGAAAAGATCGGCGATGCTGAATCCCAGGCCGCGACCCGGATGGACCAGGCCCGCGTCCAGGCGCTGCGGGGAGACACCGATGATGCCGCCCGGCTGTACGATGCCGGCATCGTCCAACTGGAGGCCGTGCGCGCCCGGGCGGGCTTTCCCGAGTTCCGCAAAGCCTTCATGGGCAAGGTCTACGACCGTTATGAGGAGGCGGCGCGCTTTGCCCTTGGGCAGGGTTTGAACGACCGGGCCCTGCGCTACGTGGAGAGCATGAAGGCCCGCACCTTCCTGGACCAACTGGCCGAGGGGCGCGTCGAACTGGAAAAGGGCATCGACCCCGCGCTCAAGGCCCGGCGGGACGACCTGGAAAGCGCCCTGGCGGCCGAGGTCGATGCGATCACCGCCGCCTACCGCAACCCCGCTCCCGACGAAACGGCGCTGGCCGCCGCCCAAGCCCGAATGGAGCGCCTGGGGGTGGAACTGGACCAGTTGAAAAAGCAGATCCGCTCGCAGAACCCCCTCTACGCCGCGATCCAGTATCCGCAGCCGGTCACCCTGGATGCGCTGCAAAAAAAAGTTCTCTCCCCTGAAGAAGTACTGCTGGAGTATTTCGTCACCGCCCGGGAGGTCTTCTGCTTTATCGTCACCACCGACGGATTCCAGGCGGTCAAGCTGACGGCCGACGCGTCGGAACTGCGCGACCGCGTGACGGCGCTGCTCGATAATCTGCGCTCCGGACCGGCCAGGGGCGAGGGCTATGACCGGGCCTCAGCCGGCGAGCTGTATGACCTTTTGCTGCGGCCCTTCGAGAAAATGCTTGCGGGCTGCACCCTGGTGATCGTGCCGGACGGCATCCTGGCCCTGTTTCCGTTCGAAACGCTGGTCGTCGCGGACGGCGGCGAACGCGCCTACCTGTTCGAAACGCATGCCATCAAATATGTGCAATCGGCCTCCATCCTGACCCTGTTGCGCACCCGGCGCGACGCCGCGCGGGCCGGCGAGCGGTTCATTGGGTTCGGCGACCCGGTCTACGATTATGACAGTTTCAAGCAGGGCAAGCCGGAGAGCGACGCCGCACCGGCAGGTCCCGGCAGCGTCCAGACGCGCTATGCCGGGCTGGGAGGCCGCCTGAGCCGGCTCGCGGCCAGCGGGGAAGAGGTGCGGGCCATCGAGCGCCTGTTCCCCGAAACGAGCAAGGGCCAGAGCCTGCTGCGCGACCAGGCCAGGGAAGAATATGCCAAGGGAAGCACGATGGCGCAGTATGGCTACATCCACTTCTCCATGCACGGCATCGTCACGCCGGGGCTCCAGGCGATTGCCTTCAGCCAGATTCCGGGCGATCGCGAAGACGGCTTGCTGACCATGGGCGAGATGATGAATCTGCACTACAACGCCCGGCTCGTGGTCCTTTCGGCCTGCCAGACCGGGCTGGGCCGCATGGAGCGCGGCGAGGGTATCACGGGGCTCACCCGGGCCGTGATTTACGCCGGCACGCCCGCCGCCGTGGTCAGCTTGTGGAGCGTGGACGATAACGCCACCCGGGATTTGATGACGCGGTTTTACGAAAGCATGATCCGCAAAGGGTTCGGCCGGTCCGAAGCACTGCGCCAGGCCAAGCGCGAGATGTCCCAGACGCGCTACCGCCACCCCTATTTCTGGGCCGCTTTTGTCATGTATGGCGAATAACCACTTTCACACGCACGCGTGCCAGATACCTATTCCGAGTGCGAGTACGCGTACGAGTACGAAGAAAGGAGCAAAGATGAAGAAGCAAAGTCTCAAGAAGAAACTGATTCCGACCCTGTTGGCCACCGTTTACACCATCCCCGCGTTGGGATGCGCCGACGAACCGGTCAATAAAGGGCAGGCCCCGAAGCAGGAGGCCGTCAAGCCCACCATCGCCTCCGAGGCGGTCCAGCAGGAGGTGATCCAACTGCTGCGGCAAGGGGAGACGGATGGCGTGACGCTCAACATCGCGGGCCGGCCGGGCACCTATTTCCGGGTTCTTTACAGCCCGACGGGCCAGGACAACAGCTATGCCCCGGTGCCTAAAGGCGAAGGGGTGATCGGCCAAAACGGCATGGGCTCCGTGGCTTTCGCGCTCAAGGCCCTGGCCAAGGAAGAGGTTTACTTGAAGGTGACGACCTCCGACACGGCCGACTTCCAAAAGACCCGCGTGACGCCCAAGCCCATGATCCTCGAGGTCGAACCGGTTCAAGTCAAGCAGCGCGGCATCGGCGATTCGATCAAGGAACTCCAGGAAAAAGAAGTCCGAACCCCTTCCGCCGTGGCCGGCGTGCGCGGATAGATATCGATGCACGACGCCAACCATAGCATCCCCATCGTGGGGGCGCGCGCGGAGCACGCGGCGGGCCCCCGGGCGGCGCCAGGCCCGGGGGCGCCGGTGCGCCCGGGCGCCCGGGCCGACATCACCCTCGTCAACATGAACCTGCTCTACATCCGCCTGGAGGGCCGTATCGACTACGAGGCCCATCCGCCCCTCGGGCTCCTGTACCTGACCGCGGTGCTCGAACAAAACGGCCATACGGTTGATTTCGTGGACTACCAGGTGCTGCCCCGGCGCAACCCCGGTGCGGACCCCTTCGATCTGGACACGGCCCTGGCCTACATCGGCGACACCGCCGCGGTCGTGGGTTTTTCCTGCATGGCCAATTTGCTGCCCTTCACCCTGCTGGTGGCCCAGCGCCTCAAGCAGCGCCATCCGGAGAAGATCGTTCTGCTGGGCGGGGTGGGGCCGTTCAGCGTGGAGTCGCTGATCCTCGAGCGTTTCCCCTGGATCGACATCGTCGCCCGGGGAGAAGCCGAACGCACCTTGCCGCTGCTTCTGAAGGCCCTGCCCGATGCGGGGGGGCTGGCGCGGGTTCCCGGCATCTTTTACCGGCGTGCCGACGGGTCGATCCATTCCACCGGCAAGCCCGGGCGCATCCGCGATCTGGACGCTTTGCCCCTGCCGGCCTACCACCAGTTGGACATGGCCGCCTACGACGCCTTCGGCATGATCTCTTCGCGGGGCTGCCCCTATGCCTGCCGCTTCTGCAGCGTGGCCCCGGTGTGGGACCGGCACACCACCGACCGCAGCCACGACAGCATCCTGGCCGAGATCCGGCTGCTGCATGAGACGTACGGGGTGCAGACCGTGCTCTTCCAGGACGAGTTCTTCTACTCCAGCGAAGCCAAGATCCTCGACTTCTGCGACCGCCTGCAAGCCTCGGGCCTGGCGGTGCGCTGGAAGTGCTACGGCCGGGTGAACCTGGTCAGCGAGCGGGCCATGCGGCGCATGGCCGAGAGCGGCTGCATCCAACTGCGCTTCGGCATCGAATCGGGTTCGGACCGCGTGCTCAAGCGCGTGGTGAAGGGCTTTCGCTTCAGCGAGGCCTTGCGCGCGGTGACCCAGGCCCTGAATATCTTCCCCTCGGTGGAGACCTTCTTCATCTGGGGCTTTCCCTTCGAGGAGATGGATGACTTCTACGCGACGGCCCTGCAAATGGCCCGCTTCCGGCAGATGGGGGTCACCGTGCTGCCCTCGCTGCTCTCGTTGCTGCCCCAGACCGAGATCTACCGCGAATTCCGCCAGGGGAGCTACGGCGGCGCGCTGACTCTGGTGCCCGAGCTGGTGCCGATCTACGTGGTCACCGGCCACGAGGTGGTCGACACCTGGAACGCGGTGCCCGAGCGCTACCGTCCCTATTATGACTTCATCGGGGCCCACCAGGAGATCTTCCCCGGGTTCTTCCTCTTCGACCCCGAGACCAACGTGCGGCCCAAATACGCGGCCCTGCGTGAGATGGGGTTCGCATGAGCGATCGGGTGCGACACGTGGCCGTGCTGGGCGGCAGCCGCTTCATTGGCCGGGCCATCGTGGAATTGCTGCTGGAAAAAGGCTGGCGCGTCACCACGGTCAACCGGGGGAAGACGCCGGTGGGCTATGCAAGGCCTGTCGCGCGTGTGACCGCCGACCGGTCCGATCCGGCCGGTTATGCCCGGGCCCTGGCCGGCATCGATGCGGATGGCGTCGTGGATGTGACCGCCTACCACCCCGACGACACCCGCGTGGCAATAGACGCCTTTCGCGGCCGGCTGAAATGCTTCGTTCATATCAGCACGCTGAGCGTCTACCGCTGGCCTTTGGCCTGCCCGGTGGATGAAGCGGCGCCGCTGGAGAATGACGCGCGCAATGCCTATGGATTCGACAAGGCCGCCTGCGAGCGGCTGCTTTTCGACGAACCCACGGCCGGTCTGCCGTGGACCGTTCTGCGGTTGCCCGCGGTCTTCGGCCCCGGCGACCCCTGCTCGCGCGAAGCCTACCTCTACCGGCAAATCATCGAAGAAAAAGCGATCGTCGTACCGTCCCGGCCCTATGGCTGCCAGAACCTCTTCGTGGCCGATGCGGCCCGGGCCGTCCACCAGTTGCTGAAAAGTCCCCAGGTCGTGGGGCGGGCCTACAACGCCGGGGGCGTACCGTTTACTTTGGAAGCCTATGTAGAACTGCTGGCGCAACGCGCGGGCCAAGCGCCGCGCATGCTGCGCGCCGACGGTGGCGTGCTGGCCCAGGGCGGGGCCGACCCGCGCAGAATTCCCTACTACTACGAAGGCGATCTGGTGCTGGACACGCGGCGGATAGGCGCGGAGATCGGCTTCGCACCGGCCTGGGTGTTGGCGCCGGCCCTGGCCGCTACGTTAGCGGCCATCGAGCGGGCGCCGGAGCATGGCGCCTCGGACGCCTGGGGGCTGCCATGGCAGAAGTGAAGCGGCACGCCTTCAGCCTGCAACTCACCGAGCGCTGCAACCTGGCCTGCCATTACTGCTACGTGCGCCGCCGGCCCGACCCCGATCCCCTGGACTGCACGCCGGAGTTCTGCGAGCGTTTCATCGATTTCGCCTGCCGCGAGGCCGACGGCCCGGTCAAGATCACCTTCTTCGGCGGCGAGCCGCTGCTGCGGCCCGATCTCATCCGCCAGATGGTGGCCTACGCCCGGACGCTCCCCAGGGCCATCGGCTTTCATCTGATCACCAACGGGACCCTGCTCGACGACGCCATGGGCGACTTCATCGCCGCGCACGGCATCGGGCTGGAGGTGAGCCTGGACGGTCCCCAGGCAATTCATGACGCCCACCGCGTCTTCGCCGACGGCGCGCCGAGCTTCCACGAGGTGCACAATCGTCTGCTGCGCTTTGTCGAACGCCACCCCAATCATCCGGTCTTCATCTTCTCCGTGGCCACCTCTCCGGCGCCGCTGCCCTGGCTGCAAGCCTTCTGCCGGGCCATCGACGCGCGCGGCTTTACTTACAATCCCGTGCGAAGGCCTAAAGAAGAGATGGCGCGCGAGACCAACGGCGACGATGACCACGAGCGCATGGCCGCACTGCTCGAAGCAGGCCCGGTGCACCTCTGCGAAGCGGGCATCAATGCCACGGTCACGACCTGCGCGGGCGATATCTACCCCTGTCCTTTTTTCGTGGGCCACGCGGATCAGGTGATCGGCACCATCGCCCAAGGGTTCCAGGCGGACAAGGTCAAACCCTACCTGAATCGCTACCGTGCGGCCCGCGCGGCATGCGTGCGGTGCGGGGCCCGGCGGGTGTGTGTCGCGGGATGCGCCTTCGAAGTCTACGAACGCGCCGGCCGGGTGGCGGTTCCGGCCAAAACCGATTGCCGGCAAACCCGGGCCGGGGCGCGCCGCCTTGGGGCCGCGACGCTGCGCATGGCGGCCGCGGCCCCGGAAAAATTGATCCAAAGGATCGCCGTTCCGCCGAAACCCGCCCGGGCCGCAGCGCTCCACCCGGTGCCGCATAATTTTGTGGTTCGCCTGACCGGCCGCTGCAACCTGGCCTGTGACTACTGCTACGAGCAAGGCCACCGAGAGCGCGCCGACCTGGACCGGGCCACGGCCCTGCGGATCGCCCGCCACATTCTGGAAAGCCCTGCGACCGAGCCGCTCGTGGGACTTTTCGGGGGCGAGCCGCTGCTCAACTGGGAGATCGGAGAACTCCTGATCGAAGAGATTGCCCGGGGCGCCCGGCGCATCGGAAAGCGCCCCTTTTTCCACCTGACGACCAACGGGACACTGCTAACCCCGGAGATCGCCCGCACCGTCGCGCGCCACGCGGTCACGGTTCAGGTGAGCGTGGACGGCCCCCCGGAACGGCACGACCGCCACCGGAAATATCGGGACGGCCGCGGCTCCTGGGAGGCCATGCACCGCGGCATCGAACGGCTGCGACAGGCCGACCCGGCCGCCCGGATCGACGGACAGGTGGTGCTGACGCCGGACAACCTCGACATGATCGCCACGGTCCGGCACTTGAAGCAAATGGGGTTGCGCCGGATCTCGTTCCTTACGGCCGGCTGGCAGACGGCCACCGGGCTGACCTGGTTGGCGGCGGACATCACGGCCCTCATGCAAGCCCGGGCGGATTTCTTCCCCTTCTTTATGGCGTCGGCCCTGCGGGGCGCCGCCGAGGTGGATATGGGGTTTGCCAGTCTGGTGGCTGCCGAGCCCGACGGCCCGGCGGGCATCTGCGAGTGCGGCGCGGGCGAAATCTTCATCGACACGCACGGGGCGATCCATCGCTGTCCCCAGCTCTATGCGGCGGGCCACCCGCCCATCGGGCAGTGCGGGCCGATCTGTGAAGAAAAGCAAATCGGAAGGTCCGACCAGGCAGCAGTCGATGCCGCCTGCCGCGCCTGCTGGGCCTTTGCCCGCTGCGGCGGCGGCTGCATGGTGCGCAACCAGCGCTGTCCCTGGATGGCATCCCCTGCGCCGCGCCACGAAACGCTGTGGTGCGACCTGCTGCGGGCCGAATTCGGCCGGGCCATGCTGGCCTACCGCCTGCTGCAAAGCCGGCGGCCGCGGGCCAATGCCGCCATCAAAGCCATGTTTGGAGCCTGAGCCAATGAAGGGCACTTCGCTTCCCAAGGCCATCGACGTCGATCTCCTGCTCGTTTTTCCGCCCTTTCAACGCCTGGTCGTCTCCATGGAGAATATCGGCATCGCCTACATCGCGGCGGCGGCCCGCGCCCAGGGGTTTACGGCCGCCCTGCTCAATGCCGGTCTGCACGGCCTGGGGGTCGGCGACATCGTGGCCATCTTGAACCGCGCGCGCTTCCGGGTGCTGGGCATCTCCACCATCCACTGGACCCTGCCCGCGGCCGTGGCCATCGCGCGGGCGGCGCGCCAAAGCCATCCCGACAGCCATATCATCTTCGGCGGCATCGAGGCGGCCCTGGACGCCGAGCGCATTCTGCAGGAGTACCCGTTCGTGGACAGCGTGGGCCTGGGCGAGGGCGAACGGACGGTGGCGTCCCTATTGTGCGCCCTGAGCGCCGGAAGGGATTGGCGGGATATCGAAGGCCTCGCCTACCGCGTCGGCGACGCCATCCATTACACCCGGCCGGCCCAACTCATCGATCCCCTGGACGATCTGCCGTTTGCCGCCCGGGACGACATGGCCGCGGTGCGCGATGCCGGCGGCGCCGTGAGCATGAGTTCCAGCCGGGGCTGCCCGGGCCACTGCACCTTCTGCTCGGTGCGGGCCTTTTACGGACGCTCCCGGGGAGAGGCCTGGCGGGGCCGATCGCCCCTGTCCGTGGTGACCGAAATGCAGGCCCTTGAGGAACAATACGGCGCGCGCCTTTTCGCCTTCATCGACGAGACGGTGGTGGGCCCGGGCGAGCACGGCCCGGCGCGCCTCCGGGAGCTGGCCGCGCTGATCCGGGAAGCGCGCTTGGCGTGCGCGTTCTTCATGACCGTGCGGGCGGACCAGGTGGAAAAGAGGCTGTTCCGGGAATTGAAAGCCGCCGGGCTGCGCAAGGTCGAAATCGGCATCGAGTCCATGGCCCCCTCGCAATTGAAGCGCTACGGAAAGATCGCCGCCACGGAAGATAACGGCCGGGTCCTCGCAACGCTCGAAGATCTGGGCATCGCCGTGGAACTCTTCATGGTGCCCTTCGATCCGGAGCTGACGCCGGCCGAGTTGGAGACCAACCTGCACTTCTTCCGCCAGCGCTTCCAACGGCGCGGCGGGTACGATGTCTCTCCGCTGAGCATGGGCAATTACCTATATCCCTACCCCGGGACCGGGGCCAAGGCGCTCTACGAACAGAACGGGTGGCTGTCGGCCAACGGCCAGGCCCGGTTCCGCGCCCGGGACCGGCGGATACAAACGGTGGGCGAAGTCCTGATCCAGTTGGTGGGGGCCGTGGAACCGGCGTTTCCCATGTCGTACCTCGGGCTCGGCAATCTCTGGATCAACAGCGCCGGACTGCCGGAACCCGTTTATGACCGGATCGGCGGGATGTGCGCCGAGGTCGGCGAGCTCCTGGTGGAGGTGGCCCAATGGACGCTTGCGGTCGTCGCCCGGCCGCTGCCGATTCCCATGGGAGACATCGCGGCCCTGATCGCGGATCTGCGCGGCTTCCTGGCCCGGCTGGCCCCGCTGCGCCGGGAATTGGCCGCCATCGTCGCCGCCTGGAAGGGCAAGGGACCGCAAGCGCCGGCCATGGCCAGCGAAAATCGATTCGCCGCAGAACTCTATCGCCTGGGGGTGGCGCGCAAGAGCCGGATCGTCGCCGAGATGCAGGGCAGCGCGCCGGATGAGTATGAATGGATCACGGCGGTACTCGACATCCTCACGAAAGGAGCCGCATGATGCGCCCAAAAACCAAGCCGCCGGCGCCGGCGGAGCTCAAGCGCCTGCGCGTGCTGGGCCGCTGCTTTGTTTACGATCCCCAAACGGTGCGCCACGTCGAACTCGACGGCCGGACCTGGCGCGGGGCGTGCCTGCCGGCGCCGGCCGATCTTCCGGCGCAGCCGTCGGCCGCCGGGGGGATGCCGCCGCCCGGTCTCAAGGGCCTGGTCCTGCAGGTGTCGCATGCCTGCAATCTGCGCTGCCGCTACTGCAGCGCCGATTTCGGCCGCTATGGCGCGGATTTCAGAGCCATGTCGGCCCAGACGGCCGAGCGGGCCGTCGAATTTCTCTTCGAGACGAGTAGTTCCAGGGACCTGGCGCTCACCTACTTCGGCGGCGAGCCGTTGCTCAACCTGGAGACGGTCTTCTCCTCGGCGCATTATGCGCGCACCCGGGCGGCCAAAGAGGGGCGCACGGTGGCCTTGCACCTGGTGACCAACGGCGTGCGGCTCACGCCCAAAGTTCTCTTCCAACTGGATGCGCTGGATTTCAGCCTCACGGTGAGCCTGGATGGCCCGGCGGCGTGCCATGACCCGGCCCGGCCCTCGGCCGACGGCAACGGCTCCCAGCGGATCATCGTGCGGGCGCTGGAGATCGCCAGGCAGTTGCCCATCGGCCGGCGCATCACGGTGCGCGGCACCTTCACGCGCCGGAGCGCCGCGTTCTTCCCCAATGTCCGCTACCTGGTCGAGAAGGGATTTTCCAGGAATATCGCTTTCGAACCCGTGTTTTTACCGGCCGCCCACCCCCTGGCATTGCGCTGGCGGGATCTGCCGGCCGTGAAGCGGGCCTATACGAGCCTGGCGAAGTACTACGTCCGCCGCTGGCGGCAAGGTGAGCCCTTTTGCCTGTGGGATCTGGACGATGCCATCACGCAACTGGCGCTGGCCAGACCGCGGCAATCGCGTTGCGGTGCGGGGGTGACGCTGCTGGCGGTGACTGCCGAAGAAACCCTCTACGCCTGCCACATGTCCACCGGCCTGTCCGGCGCCAAGCTGGGCAGCTTGCAGGAAGGGTTGATCACGCACCGCTGCCGCCCGTGGCAGGAGAAATACCGGGCGGGCCGATCGGGCTGCGCCGGCTGCTGGCTGCGCGCGGTGTGTGGCGGCGGCTGCAATACCCACGCCCTTTACTACCGTGACGGCCTGGACCGCCCTTACCGGCTGGAGTGTGAATGGATCGCCCACCGCTACCGGCTGGCGCTCTGGATCATGGCCGAACTGCCGGATTTGAAGCAGGCGTTGGCGGCCCGCGGCGCGCAGGAGGGGGCCGATGCCGGGCACCTTCTCCGCGCGCCGCTCTGGAGCTACCGGTGATCGAAGTGTTTTGAAATCACTTCTGGCCGGGGTTCATCATGCGGCCCATGAACAGCAGCGTGCCGGTGGCGTCGTGGCGGATCAAGAAGAGAAAGGGATGATCGGCGCGGAACACTTCGGGCGGCGCCGGCATGCTCTTGGTGGCCATCTCCACGGCCGTGGCGGCCGCCGCCTCGGTGCCCTCCTCGTTGACTTCCACAACAGCCTTGTGCTTGACCTGGGAAATGAAGAGTTTGCCCTGGGGCCAGCCCATGCCCCGGAAATCGGCGCGATCCATGTCGAACGCATCCCGCACGCCCATTTTTTTCAAGGGCGCCGCCAGGTCATAGCTCGTTTCAAGCTTGAACCTGGGCAAATAGAGCAGCACTTTTTGCGGCCGTTGCCCGTCCAGCGCGCTCAGCCATTGGCTCAGGCTCTGGGCGGTCATTTTGGCTTCCAGGGCACCCAGGCCCTCCACCTGCCGGGGCAGCAGGACCACCATGGAGAACGCTTTGCCCTTGTAAGGCATGGCGATGGCCTGGAAATCCTCCTGGGACAGAAGCTTGAACTCTTCCTTCTGATGCATCATGGGTACGTTCAGCGCATCGGCGGCCGACCGCTTGAAAGGGGCCTCCTGGGTGCGGCTTTTTTCGAACCGGCGCTCCCAGATGCCTTTGAAATAGATGGCGTTCAGAATTACGCAGACCGAGTTGGGATCGAGATCGTCGAGGATCTTCTCGATCTTGGCCTCAGTCTTCTGCTTGACCCAGCCGTTGATGGCGCCCAGGTCGCCCGGGAAGATTTCGGCGGCATAGTTCTCTTCCAGGATCTGCTTGTACTCCGGGCTCACGTCGCCGCCGGTGAGGATCAGCGCGTTGGCGATGTTCAGCTTCTGGCCGCTGGGCGCCATGCCGTCTGCCAGCGTCGCATTGAGCGCTTTGAAGGCTGGATGCAGTTGGCTCGGATCGAGCTGGAAATGCAGGGCCGCCTTCATCTCCCGGGCCGTGTTCTCTCTCGCGCCGCCATAGGTCATGGCCAGGGCCGAGGAGATGCTGTGGGGCGAGAAGAAAGTGTTGCGGTCCGCTTCGACGAGGTGGCCGTAAAGTTGTTCCGCGAAGGCGGTATTGCCTTGGGCCAGGGTCTCCTGGGACGGTGTTTGCGGGGTGGCCGCGGCCTTGGCCGGGGCGCAGGCGGCCAGACAGAGAACGCCCAGGAGCAGCGTCGAAAGGGTCAGGCATACACGCTTCATTTTTTGGTCCTTTCCAATCGATAAGATTCAAAGCCGGAATCAGCCTATTTGGTTATCGCTATTCTTTCAAGCACATCGTACATGCCCTTGACGCCGTGCACGGCCTCGGCATAGAGTCGCACAAGACCACGGGGAGATTGGACATGCTGAAAACACTTGGGAAAAATTTTAAAGCGGTGCTGCTGGTATCGCTGTCGCTATTGATCTGTGGCGATTTTGCGGGCGCCCAGCCCAAAGCCGGGAGCACGGCCGCGACCCCCGCGCCCGCCGGCCAGGAGTGGGAAGGTTTTGTCTCCCAGCAGAAAGAAGAATTCATCCAGGTGGTGACGGCCCAGGAGGAGTGGACCGCGCTCTGGAAACGCGCCTTCGACCAGCCGGCGCCGGCCGTGGATTTCGAGCGCCACGCGGTGGCCTGTGTTTTTCTCGGGTACTCGGCGACCTGGCTCTTCGCCATCGTCTTTGACGAACCCCAGGTGCGCGACACCACCGTGGTGATCCCCTTTGGCCTGGTCGAAATGATCCTTGAATTGAATGGCCCTTTCAAGGCCGGGGGGCAATACGCCATGAAAGTGATCGAAAAGCGCAAGGGGTATCGCCTGGCGCTGGAAGAAACGCCCGACTCGCAACGCTCCATCCGCAGGAATTGAGGTCCATGGCCACGCCACAAACAAATCCCCCACGCCGTTCGAGCCGAAGTCTTTGCATTGGGATTGCGATATTGCTGCTGTTGCTGGGCGGCATGGTGATGGATCCCCAGGCCGGCTTCATCTGCTTTGCTCTGGCCGGGATGTTCAGCCTCGTCCCGCTGTGGTCCGCGCGGGGCTGGCCCAGGTACGTTTCCATCGCCGTGCTGACGATCGCCCTGCTTCTGGCGGTCGCCACGTTCCCCGCGGCCCGCCGGCAGCACAATGCCTATAAGGATAAAGCCACCAGCGGCGCGCACGCCCCCAACCCCTGAAAGAAGAGCCCCATGAGGACGATCTCGGCCAAACGATTTTTGCGGACAGCAGGATGCATTATCGCCCTGCTCGTCTGTACCAGCGTTTGGGCCGACGGGCCGCAAAAACTGAGCCTCGACCTGTCCATGCCCATCAGCCTCTCCTACCTGATCGAATATCGCCAGTTCAACGCGGAGCGCCTCGTGCTCGTTTACGGATCGCGGCCGGCCCATGACCAGCCCGGGAAGGACATTCAGGTGTACGGGAAGAAAAAGAGCGCTGCCGACTGGCTGCTGGTCGATGGGCCCACCGCCATATGGGTGACGGGTCTGGCCGGCCCGGGCCACCGGGTCCCGCTGATGCTGCGTGCCCGTCTCGAAGAGCAGGGCGGTACCCTCGGGTTGCGTGGCTACCAGTTGATCAAAGTCGGCGTG
The DNA here is from genome assembly GCA_016218685.1 of Desulfobacterales bacterium. Lineage (GTDB taxonomy): Bacteria > Desulfobacterota > Desulfobacteria > Desulfobacterales > Desulfosarcinaceae > Desulfatitalea. The sequence continues at coordinate 88,694 of JACRDD010000034.1, forward strand.
AAGGAGGAAAAGCGGGTGGTCCTGCATCCCGGAGAATACCTCTATTATGATTTGCCCGGCTCCAAGAGCAGCAGCAGTCATGTCGAACTCTCGGCCAGTTCTGTCCTGATCGTCCATCTGGACCCCTTCAGCGGCGTCATTCTGCAGGCCGTGACGCCCGGCACAACCCGCATGCGGATCTACACCCAATGGTGGCAGGATGCCGCGGCTCAGTTTCTCGCGGAATATGAAATTGCGGTGGAGTAGGGCACTTCGCCGCCTGGGCCATTATTCCAATTGACACGCCGTCGCCTTTTGCGACAGAGTAAAACCTTAACGCTCAAAACATTTCAATGCCCCAACCGATCTTTGCATGAAAAGGAGCGGTCGTCGCCGGGCTGTTCTTGCGAAAACCTTTTTAAGCACGGATCACCCCTCCATCAATCCACAATGAAAGGAGTGCGTTATGAAACGGGTCTGGATCTTAGTCCTGGTGGGTATCGTGTTGGCCGTTTGTCCGGCCGCGACGGTCCTGGGCGGCAACCCGCCTTCGGGGTACTTTGTCGATGAGAGCAAACTGCCTTTCGAGGCCCTGCCCGGTACCCATACCACGCGCTACTGGGGCGTGCACAAAGGCGCGGGCTACTGGGTGGAGGTGCCGGAGAATTGGAACGGCGACCTGGTGCTCTATTGCCACGGTTATCGGGGCTATGTGCCGGAGCTGACGCTGACCGCGCCGCGCCTTCGGGCGTTTCTGATCGCCAACGGCTTTGCCTGGGCCGCCTCCAGTTACAGCACCAACGGCTATGACGTGAAGGCCGGCGTCAAGGACACTCATGCCCTGGCCAAATATTTCAACGCTTTGGTGGGTAAGCCCCGCCGGACCTACATTACGGGCCACTCCATGGGCGGTCATGTGACCGGCGTGGCGCTCGAGCAGTATCCCAATCTATTCGACGGCGCGCTGCCCATGTGCGGGGTGATGGGCGATTGTGAGCTTTTCGACTTTCACCTGGACTTTCAGGTGCTGGCCCAATACTTCACCGGCACCGAAGTGAGCTTCCCCTGGCCGGAAAACTACACCACGGTTATGGTGCCGGCCATGCAAGCCGCTCTGGGCGCCGGCATTCCCGGCTACCCGGGATTTCCCATCACCCTGAACGCGGCCGGCATGCAGTTGCGCCAGGCGGTCAAGTACCGTTCGGGCGGCGAACGGCCGCTGTATGACATTGCCTTCATGTATTGGGGCAATTTCCTGTTCGGCCAGGGCCTGAACGGCGATATCGGCATCGCTCCCGGCAATACCATGGAAAACTGGGATACCATCTATCAACTGGATGGTGATCCGGCCCTATCGGCTGCCGAGGCGGCACTCAACGAGCAGATCCTGCGCGTGACCACCGATCCCCAGGGCCGGCACCCCAATGGCCTGGCCAACATTCCGCCCATCTCCGGCAATATCGGCATTCCAGTGCTGACGATGCATACCATCGGCGACATGTTCGTCTCTTTTTCCATGCAGCAGATTTATGCCCAGCGCGTGGCCGAGCATGGCAAGTCGGATCTGCTGGTGCAGCGGGTCATCCGCGATGTGGGGCACTGCACCTTCAAAGCCGGTGAAGAGGAGACGGCCTTTGCCGACTTGGTCAATTGGGTCGAGAACGGCGTGCGGCCGGCGGGCGACGATGTGCTCGACGCCCAGAGCGTGGCGGCGCCCGATTATGGTTGCCAGTTTACCCAGGGAGCCCACAGCGCCAATTTTCCCCCCTGTCCCTGATTGAAGAACAAAGGCTTGGCGGCGTCGCCCGGTTTCGGGTGGCGCCGTTTTTTTCTTGGACGACGGGTTGTCATTGCCCGGCGGCCGGCGCAGGCGTCCGCAAAATGGGTTCGACCAACTGAAAGGGCGCCATCACCGTGCGCTCCATGATGCCCAACAGGCGCGACCCGACGGCCTTGGGCGACATGGGAAAGATGGTGGGATTGGTGAGCGGTCCTTTGATTTCCACGGGCACGGCCACCAATGTGCCCTGGAGAATCTTGCCGACCAGGGGAATGCGTTGCACCACGGCATCGGTCGTGGTCAGCGGCGATACCAGCAGAACGATGGCCACGTGCTGGGTCTTCAAATCGATTTTGCCTTCGCCCGCCAGGTTGAGGGGTTTGGAGGTCAGCTTGGCTTCCTGCAGCTTGGCCACGCCCTGATCGATCTGAAGTATGAAATCGATGCGCTTGAAAGGCAGATCGTTTTGGGCCAGATTGAGCCCCTCGCCGCGCAGGATGTTGTTGACCGTGAGAAAAGAGAACAGGTTGGTGAACAGCCCCACCCGGCCGACATTGAAAATCCGGCCGTCGCGGGCGCTCATTTGCAGCTCGCCCCCCAGGCTGGCCAGCAGTCCCGGTACATCGCGACCGGTGGCGGAAATCTGGCCCTGGAGGTCCAGGATGCCTTCGATGCGCTCGGTGGAGGCGCCGCCGGCCAGACAGCCGCCGGTATACTGGGCGCTTTGGCCTTGGGTGCTTGGTTTTACTTCCAGGCGCAGGCCCTGGTCGTTCCAGACCATGCGGCCCACGGTGGAGATGCCGCACAGGTCGGCCTGGGTGACATCGAGAATGGCTTGATCCTGGGACAGGGTGGCTTGGGCCCGCACGGGTTTCCACTGATAGGACCCATAAACCAGATGGGCGATGGCAACCGATACCCGGCCGTCGATCTGCGTGCCGGGCTTCTTGGCAGGGGAGTTTTTGGGCGGCGCGGGGGCCTTGCTTTTGAAGAGGGGCACCAGCCGTCCCAGGTCCAGGCGGTCGGCGGTCAGCGCCAGAGCCGGTTCCCATCGGCCTGTTCCGAACAGGAGCGTACCGCTGAGGGCGGCGCGCTGTTCGGCGCAGGTCAGCGTCAATTGCTGGATATCCAGGCGTGTGCCCCCGTTCTTGGCCGCCGGGCTCTTTGCCAGGCTGAAACGGCCATCGCCAAGGGTGACCGGCGCGGCGATTTGGGCCGATCCCAGGGTCAGGGCGTCGAAGGCACCGGTGCCTTGAAATTGCCATGGGCCGGGGTTGCCCGGTGACCCGCTGATGCCAAAGTCGCTGAGTTGGAGCGCGCCCGCCAGGGATTGGAGGCCGCCGGTCTTGGTCCGCAGGCCGGGCAGGGCGCTCAGCCAGGCGAAGAGTTCGTCGCCGGAGAGCCTGGCCGCGCGGCCTTGGAGCGTGAGCTCGGAGGCCGGTTGCCAGGCGATGCCGCCGCTGACCGTATCCAGGGAAGTGGCGCCCATGGCGGCACTCAGGTCGCGAAAACGGATCCGGCCGTCGGTGTAGACCAGCTCCGGTCCCTTGATTTGGACCGGCATGGGCAGGCGGTCGTAATGGGCGGTGAGCGTGATATTGCGTGCGGTCACGCTCACCCGCGGTTCCTGCAAACTGCCGCTCAGGCGCAGCTTGCCGGCGGCCCGGCCCTGGGTCTGGCCGACGCGCGCCAGCTCGGCCTGGACCTTGTCCGCGGGGATCACTTTTTTCAAGAGCCCCGGCAGGTCGGCCAAATCGGCGTTGAAATCCAGGGCCAGGTCGATGGGCCGGGGCGGATCGGCCAGGCCCACGGTCAGGGCCGCGTTGCCGGCCTGGATGCCGCCGTGGCGCGCTGTAGCCCCGGGGGCCACGGTCAGCACACCCCCTTCGAGTTTCCAGGCGCCGCTGACATCGGCCAGCGCCAACGCCATTCCCGGCACAACGATATGGGCCTGGGAGGCCTTGCCCGCGAGGTTCAGGTTGCGCATGCGCCCCAGGTCGCGCCACTCTTTCCCGGAAGCGTGCAGGGTCATCTCCTCCAGGCGGCCGCCGCCCACAATCTCCCAGAGCTTCCAGGGCCGGCCCTTGCCGGCCATGACCACCAGCGCGGCGCGCACCGCGGTGGCGTCCGTGTCGCGCAACTGCAAGTCCAACTGCAGGGGCAAGCTCTCCGGCGCACCGCTCCAATCCCATACCAAATCGCCCGTCAGATGCAGCCGGGGCTGTTCGAGTTGCAGTTGGGCAAGGGTGGCCCGTAAGCCTTGACGGGTCAGTTCGGCGTTGGCCTCCACAAGAAGTTGGCGGGCATGGATCCGGTTCTTGCCCCGGGTCAGGGTCATGGTCGGCAACTCGGTGCGCAGGACGGCGCGCAGGTTTTGCAGCCCCTGGGTTTCAAAGGCCAGGTGCAGATCGCCTTCCACCTGGATCGGGCTGGCTTGGATCGGCTGGGCGGGCGTCTCATCGGACGATTCGCCGAGCCGGATGCCATTGAATTGGATTTCGCCGCCGCCATCCAGCGAGCGGCCGTCCAAGTGGGCCGTGACCTGGAAGCGCTCGAACAGATCCGAAGCGCCCTCCAGATCCAGGTGCAGTTGACCGTTTTTCTCGACCAGGGATAGGACCAAATTCTCGAAGCGCGCCAGGAGGGAGGTGCCCTGTTGAAGCGTGATCTCGCCCTGGTCCAGCAGCACCTGGGCGTCTCGCGGCAGCCGGGCCAGGGCCGCGGACAAGCGCGGGCTGAAATCCTCGGCGGCGCCGCCGGCTTCCGGTTTGTTCGTTTGGGCCCCGGCGGGCAGCTCGATGACGGCCCTGGGCGCCTGCACCCGCAGGGTGGCAAGGCGCAGGCGGCCGCCCAGCAAGGAGGGTAAATGCGGATGAAAGGCCACTTCCTCGGCCTGGAGCTGCACCCGGCCGGGCAAGGCGTAACGGGCCTGGGTGACGACCACGGCCGGCAGCGGCAGCAGGGCCAGGCGCAGTCCGGCAAAGTCGATGCGGCCGTATGTCTCCGGGTCCAGACGCGCCTGGATCTTATGCTTGAGGCGCTGGCCGTCGACCAGCAGCGGCAGCAGGAAATGGAGCAGCGTCACGAGCAGCATGCCTCCGGCGGCCGACCAGAGGCTCCAGCGGGCGATTTTCTTGAGGGCGGTTATAAGATTTTGAGCCATAGCAGGCGTGCCGGCCGCTCTTGGGTGTTTTTCCACTGGCTGGGGATGTCCCGGCTCAGGAAGACGACGTCACCCGGTCCCACTTGATGCACCGTCTCTTTGATGACCACTTCCAGCTCGCCTTCCAGAAGATAACCGAACTCTTCGCCCTTGTGGGTGAAGAAATGTCCGCTCAAGCGCTTGCCCGGGGCGATCTCGAGCAGGTAAGGCTCGATGCCGGCGCCCAAATCCAGGGGCAGCAGTTGACGGCCCTCGATGCCGCCCTTGCCCAGTTGGGGGAAGTGCACCAGCTTGCCTTCGCCGGAGAAGACCGCTGGCTTTTCGGTCTTGCCGTTGGCGTGGAAGAAATAGGCCACGTCCACGCGCATCACCTGGGCGATCTTGATCAGGGCCGGCAGCGACGGATAGATCTGATTGCTTTCGACCTGGGAGATGGTGCTGGGTGTCACGCCCACCAGGGTGGCCAGCTCTTTCTGGGAAATGCCTTGCTTGGCCCGCAGGGCCTTGAGTCGGCCGCCCAGGTCGATCTTCTCGGAGATGGGCAGATCGGCGTCGAAGCCCACCTTCATGCCGTCGGCCCAGAAGTATTCGGGCTTGTCCAAAGAGCCGGGATGGCGGTTGTGGGCCTTGAGGACCGTCAAGGCGCTCTTGCCCCGGCGGATGCCCAGATCGATGGCCACCTGGGCGATCTGATTGATATGGGCCTTGAGCCGTTGGCTGTGCGCCCCCTTTTCGATGATCCAGTAGGCGATGGTCTCCAGCTCGTAGAGCCGCGGGCAGGTGCGTGAGTAGAATTTCAAAATGCTCTCTTCGCCTTCCCACAGATCCTGCATGCCCGTCAGACTTTCGAAGACGAAGCGCACATCGCCCTTGAGCTTCTGGTGAATGCCGTAAATGGCCTCGGCCACGCGGTCCGGCTTGGCCGGCTCGTTGACCTTGACGATCTGGTAGGGCCACTGGGCGCCATTCATCTCGTAGAATTTGGAGAAGACCGCCGAGCCGTCCCCCTTGCCGTGGGTGAAGCAATCCAGAAAGGTCATGTGGGGGCTTTGGGCCAGGGGGCCGAGCTCTTCCAGGAGACTCTTCGGCGAGCGGTCGAAGGTGACGTAGATCAGCGGCTTGTTGCGCTCCTGGGATTGGCGGATGAAGTTGAGCGTAAAGGGAAAGGCCAGGCTGCCGGCCTCGTCGTACCAAATGACATTGTCGCCGATGAACAGGCCGTCCAGGCGCTGGTCCAGCGCCGGAATTCCCGTGGAGACGCGTTCTTTCTCGCTATACATCTTCTATTCCTCGGGCCACACTTCGTTGTCCAGTTCCTTGACGAGGTAGCAAAAGCGGTCCCACTCGAACTGCCGGCCCGAGATCGGGCAGCGCAGTTGGACTTTGGCGTCGCTGACGCCGATCACTTCCCAATCGCCCTGGCGTTTGCCGCCTTCGATGCGAATTTTCTGCCCCTGGGTGAAAGGATAGGGTTTGAAGAGGGTGACTTTGAATGTTTCCATGGCAATCTCCTTCGGCTTATCTCCGGCATTGTGGCATTTGCCCCTACATTACGTCACCCGATCCAGGAGCGCAATATCCAGAAATAGCCCAGGGCCGCGGCCAGCAGGGCGCCCAGGGGCACGCGCATGAAGCGGTAGACCGCCACCAACTCGGTTTTGAAGTATTCGTTGGAGAGCAGAAAGCACAGGTGCAGCGGCGAAAGCAGCACCCCCGCGAAACCGCTGGCCAGGGCCAGCATGAGGTAGGGCAACATCAAGGCCTCCTGGCCCATGGTGTTGACCAGGGAGATCAGGATCGGAAAGGTGGTCCCCACGAAGGCAATGGTGATACCCACCACGCCGCCCACCAGGAAGGGCAGAAGCATGGCGATGGGCAGCAGGGGGATGTGCCAGCGCAGCATCTCCTGGCTGACCCGTTCCACGGCGTGGCTCTTTTCCAAAATGCCCTGGAAGATCAGGATGGCGGCCACCATGTAGACCATGCGCGCCAGGCCCGGGTCCTTGAGGATCGCCCAGCGCACGCGCCAGCCCATGCGGTTGCGGTGCCAGACCCAGACGATGGCCAGCATCAGCGCGGCCAACAGCCCCAGCTCTTTGGCGATGGGGTGCAGCATGGGGGGCAGCACAACCGAGAAGGCCATGCCAAGGGTCAACGCCAGCAGGATAGCGGCGCCGATGGGCGCGGCTTCCCCGAGAAAAGGCCAGGGACTTTTGCGCTCCGCGTCGGCGGGTGCGTCGGCGGCGTCCACCGCGCCGCGCAGGGGCCAATAGCCGGCGCAAAGGGCCACGAGGGTCAACGGCGCTGTGCAGAGCACCAGGCGCCACAAGTCCACGCCCGCCAGGGTGGTGGTGAGCAGAACGCCCGGGTAGAGCGGCCACCAATACTCCCAGATGTGGCGGAACCAGTAGTTGATGTAGCTCAACTGGGCTGGGTTCAGGCGATGCTCGGCACCCAGGCTCTTGACCATGGGCGCAGAAAAGATGGCGCCGCCCGGCATGGGCAGTAATCCGATGAGGGCCGGAAAGACGACCAGGTTGATCCGCGGCCGGCGGATCAGCCCCCGGAAGCCGTCCAACAACCGTTGCATCTGCCCGGCTTTTTCCAGGGTGTGGCTGAACACCAGGATCAGGGCCACCACGGCCGCCAGGCTGAGGGTCTTGGGATGCATCAAGGCACCCCCGGCCGCCAGCAGCAGGGCGCCGGGCGCCATGGCAAAGGCCAGGCCCAGCAGCAGGGCGCCGCCGAGCAGGGCGCTGCCCAGGGACCATTTGCGTTTGATGGCCAGCAGCACCAGGGTAAAGACCAGCAGGATGCGCACGATGGCCGGGATGGTGTCTAACATCATAATTTGCTCGCCAGCGCCACCCATTCGTCCTGCTCCAGGCTTTCGACGAGGTGTAAGCCGCAGGCCGCCATTTTTTGCAGTACCGCTTCCCGCCGGCCCTGGACGATGCCCGAGCAGATGAAGCGGCCGCCGGGGGCGAGTACGGCCGGCACCTGGTCCAGCAGGTCGATGATCACGTCGGCCAGAATGTTGGCCACCACCACATCGAAGCGCTGGGCCACCGTATCCACCAGATGGCCGCAACGCAGCTCGGCGTCTGCTTTGGGGATGGCGTTCAGATCCAGATTCTCCCGGGCGATGGAGACGGCGATGGGGTCCGAATCCACGCCGCTCAGGCGGCCGGCCCCCAGCTTGGCCGCGGCGATGAGCAAAATGCCCGAGCCGGTGCCCACGTCCAGCACCGAATCGCCCGCTTGCAAATGGTTTTCCAGGAGCTGGACGCACATGGCCGTGGTGGGGTGGGTGCCGGTGCCGAAGGCCATGCCCGGATCGATCTCGATCACCTGCTGGCCGGGTGTCGGCGTGTACTCGCGCCAGGTGGGCTTGACCACCAGGCGCGCGGTGATCGGCTGGGGATGGAAAAAGGCTTTCCAGGCTTCGGCCCAATCCTGTTCGTCCAGGGCCTGGTAGGCGATGGTGAAGCGCAGCCCCTGGTTGCGGGCCAGGTCGGCCAGGGCGCGTTCCAGTTCCGCCCGCCGGTTTTCCAACCGCCCATCGGCCGGCAGGTAGCCGGTCACCGCCGGTTGCAGGGGCCGGGGCACGGCATCCGAACCCCAGCCCTCCACCGGCGTAAGGTGGGGGTCGTCCACCACCACGCCGCTGGTGCCCAGGTTCTGGAAGATATCGGAGATCAGCTCGACGGCCAGGTTTTCGTCGGCGGCGTCAAAGGTCACTTTGGCTTCGATCCACTGCACGGTCAAAAGATCCTCATCAAAACAAAGGCGATCTCGAAATAGATGGCGATGCCCAGGGCATCGATGATGGTGGCGATGAAAGGGCCGGCGGTCAAGGCCGGGTCCAAATTGATTTTTTTAAGCACCAGGGGCATCAGGGCGCCGATCAGATTGGCGCTCATCAGGGTGGCCAGCAGGGCCGCGGCCACGATGCAGCCCAGCATGACGTTCTTGTCCTGGATAAAGACCCGGAAATAGGCCATCAGACCCAGGGCCAGGCCCAGGCAGAGGCCCATCATCAGCTCGCGGCGGAACAGGCGGCCGAAATCGCTCAGCTCGATCTCGCCCAGGGCCATGCTGCGCACCACCATGGTTGCCGATTGGGTGCCGGCGTTGCCGCAGGTGCCCATGACCATGGGGATGAAAAAGGCCAAGGCCACCATCTGGTTGATCACGCCCGCGTTGAGCTCCATGATCGTGGTGGAGATCAGCGAGGTGAACAGCAGGATCGCCAGCCAGATGAAGCGGCTCCAGAAGAGCCGGTGCAACGGGCGCTTGAAGTACTCCTCGTCGAAGGGCATCACCGCCGAAATGCGTTGAAAGTCTTCGGTGCTCTCGGCCTCGATGATGTCCAGGACGTCGTCCACGGTGACGATGCCCACCAGGCGGTTCTCCTTGTCCACCACCGGCACGGCCAGCAGGTCGTACTTGGAGATGACGGCCGCCACCTCCGCGACTTCCAGGTCGTGGGTCACGTTGATGACATGCGTCTCCATGATGGCGTCCAACCCGGCGCTGGGCTTGGACATGATCAGTTCGCGCAAGGAGATGGTGCCGATCAGATGCCGCTCGGCATCCGTGATATATATATAATAGATGGTCTCCTTGTTGGGCGCTTGCAGGCGCAGCTTTTCCAGGGCCGTGGCCACGGTCAGATGCTGGGGCAGCATGGCATACTCGGTGGTCATTACCGCGCCGGCCGTGCCCTCTTCGTAATGCCACAAGTTGCGGATTTCGTTGCGTTCGGCCTGGGCGATGAGCGGCATGATGGCTTCGCGCACATCGTCATCCACGGTCTTGAGCAGGTCCACGCGGTCATCGGGTTCCATATGCTCCACGAAGCGCAGCATGGTCTGGGCGTTGGCGGCTTCCAGGCACTCTTGCTGGGTCTCGATGGAGAGCATGGCAAACGCTTCCACGGCTTTATGGTTGCCGATCAAGGAGAGCAGCTTGACCATTTGGGAGGGTTTGGCCGCGCTGTCTTCCAGGGTTTCGGCGATATCGGCCGGATGCAGACTGCGCAGGGTCTCGATCTCTTCGAGGCGCTCCTGGGCGTCGGCGAATTCCAGCACATGATTGATGTCGAGGGCGTAGGCCATGTTGCGCCTCCTGAACGTATGGGCCAGGGCCGTTGGCCCGGGCGGGACGCTCAGGGCAGCGCCTTAGATGGTTCGTGAGGGCGTGCGCATGGGGAGGGCGTTCCCGTGTCGGGACCGAACGGTGTTTGAGCGATAGATTTTGCTACGACTAGGGGGTTGCGTTTCGCAACTACCACCAGAGTCCTTTTCGTCCATGGGTTCCTCTTTAAAGTCACCACAAACAACGTGCCGGACCAGCCGGCACCCAACACATCCTTATAACTCAGTCACTTTTGCTGGCGACGCTAATGCAACCCTACCTAAAAAGCAAGCATAATAATCCGCTTGGGGCTTGTCTAAAGCACGCTCAGGGGTTACTGAAAGAGACCGCCGCGCACCGCTAAAATGACCATGGGAGGTATGAATGCGCACGCCCTATGTGGCCCTGGTTTCATCCGACTGGAACGAATGTCTGGCCCCTTGCGGGCCGTTCGATGTCGTCGGTTTTCATTTCCCCGAACTGGCGCCCCGGGTGGAGGCGATCTTCCGGAGCTACACCACCAATGCGATCCCCCTGGGCAGCGCCATCGACGAAGTGGCGCGCCTGCTGCCCGAACCGATCGGCATGGAGCGCATGGACGCTTATCTGCGGAGCGCCTTCGCGACCTACCGGGGGGTGGCCGAGTTGATGGCGATGTGCCGCGAACAGGGCATTCTGTTCATGATCAACACCACCGGCCTGCGCGGCTACTTTCAACGCGCCGTGGCGTTGCGTCTGTTGCCGCCCCCGGCGGCCCTGTCGGCGCATCCCCTGATTGCATTCGAGGAGGGGCCGGGCGCGGGCCCCTTTTACCCGCTGCTGGAGATCGCCGACAAGGCCCGCAATACGGCCGCGGCGGCCGCCCATTTTAAGATCCCGCCGGAAAAGATCATCCTCATGGGCGATAGCGGCGGCGATGGGCCCCACTTCCAATGGGGCGTCCGGGTGGGGGCGCGCCTCATCGGCTGCATGGTCAAAGCCTCCCTGGGCGATTATTGCCGCCGGGCGGGTATCGTCCTGCATCACCGTTTCGGACCAGTCTATGCCGCCGGCGAACCCAAGGACCCCCGGCGCGAGGCCGGGTGCGATTTCCGGGATCTGTTCGAGACCATTGCGAGTGCGTTGGCATAAAAAACCCCTGCTCCGGCCAGCGACGGAGCAGGGGTCGATGACAAGCAGTTCAGGGCATCAATCCGAGTACTTGAACCCCGCGTCCTTGATTTCAAAGCCCTTGAAGCGGAAATCGCCGATTTCGTTGTCCATGCGCTTCTTGGCGATTTCTTGGCTCTTGTAGGCCATGCGCGCGCTGACGGTCAGATCCGGACTGTTTACCTTCAAACTCTGGGCCAGATGCTTTTGAAAGGCCGATTCCAATTTGAGAATGGAGGCCGTGTCAATGGCAAACTCTTCTTCGCTGGAACTCTCGCCTTTGACTTTATTGGTGAAAATGGTCGAGTGATAAACCACTTTATCCTTGTACGAATAGGCAATCAGATAGTTGTAGGCCGTTTCCTTGGCCCAGGCCGGCGCCGCGCCGATGATCAGCCCCCAAGCGAGAACCATCAGCATCACTGTAACCTTGGTTTTCATTTCTTGCCTCCCTGTGTTCAGATTCGAGCCCTGATTCCAAAGCATCTTTCACCGTTATGACAGGCTTTCTGCGAAACGGGGGATGTGGAGGGAGCTATCCCGGCAGCCTGTTCCATCTCCATCGCATGGCTGGTGCGGCCGCCGCGATGGCCCTGCCTGAACTTAACTCGAGGTGATTCATAAGTAGTTCCGAACACTTCACTCATACCATGGCACAATGTGTAACACAACCCGGATGCCGATGGAGGGTCGCATCGGTGAGGTCCGGAGATTTGGTTTGAAAGACGATGGATCGCAGGAAATTGTCTACGTGCGCATGAGGCGGAAGAGCTAGTGGCTGTCCTATATCTTAAAAGAATGGGCGATACAACCGTTTCGGGCCACAAACTGGAAGCGGCCTAAAACTTTTCCCGGGGGGGATTGAAGTAGCCGTGATGCAGCCTTGGGAAGGCGCGGCTAACCTCCTCGAACAGGGCCCGCACCCCCAGGGGCCGGCCGAGGGGAGCGACCTGGTTCATGATCCCAAGATAGCGCAGCGGATCGAAATTCAGATTGCGCCACTGGATCAGTTGGATGGGGTGGGCTTGCAGAAAGGCCAGCAGGGCGTCACGCTCTTCGGGGGCATCGCTGAACCCCGGGCAGTTGAGATAGTTGATGGCCACATGGGCGCCCCGCCCCAGGGCCAGGTCGATGGTGGTCAAAACATCCTGAAAGGCATACCCTTTGGGTCGGTAATAGGCCTCGTAACAGGGTTGGCGCACGCTGTTCAGGCTGATGCGCACGCTGTCCAGGCCGGCCTCGATCAAGGCGCCTATTTTGTCGGGTAAGCTGCCGTTGGTGTTCATGTTGATGGTGCCCTGGCGGGTCTGGGCGCGGATCAAGCGGATGGCGTCGCACAGGGTGTCGGCCACCAGCACGGGGTCGCCCTCGCATCCCTGGCCGAAGCTGACCACGCCGTCGGGTACGCGTTGAATATGGGCCAGCGCCACTCCGGCGATCTCCTCGGGCGAAGGCGTGAAGGCGATGCGCTCCTGGCTGCAGGGCATGGTGCCTTCGCTCTGCAGGGAGATGCATCCCAGGCAGCGGGCGTTGCAGGCCGGGGAGGCGGGCAGGGGCGCTTCGTAGCGGCCCAGGAAGAAGTTCTTGCCCGCCGGACAACCGTAGGTCAGGGCGCACTTTTCCAGGTGGGCGCGCAGGCGGTTGGCGGGCAGGCGCCGCCGCATCTGTTTGACGCCGGCCTTTATTTTTTCCAGGGGCATTTGGCGCAAGTCCTGGCGCGGCTCGGCATCCACCTGGAGGACCGCCGAGCGGAACTTGCCCCGCTGCCAGCCCACGGCGCCGTAGGAGAAAAGCGGCAGGAAACCGGCCTTGGGGCGCTCTTCATAGGCGCAGGTGTGGGTGAGCATGTAGCCCGGCGAATTGAAGGCCGCCACCGGAAAGATGGCTTCGCCCGGCACGTGCGGGTTTTCCGGCAGGGCCTGGAGGCGGTTTCGGCCGAGATCGTAGACCACCGGCACCCGCTCGGGCAGAAACATCAACTCGCTGCCGTGGGGCAGCGGCGCGGTCTGGTCCGGCGCCAGGGGCGCCCGCAAAGGCCCGTCGGCGCCCACGGCGGCATAGCCCGCCAGGTCGAAGATCTCGCCGGCGGCGTTGGCCACCACGGCGGTCAGGAATGGGGAAGTTTTTTTCATCCGAACGGACTCCCTTTTTTATACAGCGGCGCCAAGCGGCCCGGATCGACGCCCAATAGACATCCGCCGGCAATCAGATAATTGATCAAGGTGGTGCGCAAGATGCCGCGGCTGCGCCAGCGGCGGGCCGAGGTGACGGCCGCGCCCGGGGCCAGGCCAATGCGTCCCAAACGGGCCATGCGCCGGGCCAGGAACAGATCCTCGGCAATCGGTACCGGCGGGAAACCGCCCGCCCGGTCGAACATCTCCCGGCGCATGAAGAACGCCTGATCGCCGTAGGGCATTCGTAAGAAAGACGAGCGCCAATTGGCGGCGCGTTCGATCCAGCGCATGGCCGGATGGGCCCAGTCGGTGGCGAAGCGAAAGGCACCCAGGGCCACCTCCGGGTCCATCAGTAGTTCGAAGAGTTGAACGCCGAAATCGCCCGGCAGCAGGGTATCGGCATGCAGAAAAAGCAGCACCCGGCCCGTGGCCGCGCCCGCGCCGCGGTTGAGTTGAATGGCCCGGCCCCGGGGTGTCTCGACCACCGCGGCCCCGGCGCGCCGGGCCAGCGTGGGGGTGCCGTCCCGGCTGCCGCCGTCGGCCACGATGATGTCGATGCCAATGGCCGCTATTCGGGAGACGGTCTCCGCGATTCGATGGGCTTCATTCAAGGCCGGAATCACCACCGACAAATAGGGCCGCCGCCACTCTCCCCGGGGTTGCCACTGCTTCAGATCGGTTTCGGTGTCGATATCGTGCAGCTCGGGCAGCAGCGCCGTGGAAAGCCCCTGCTTGTGGGCCGCGGCCAGGCTCTTGGCCAACACCTCTGTCGTGCCCCAGGGGATGCCGTCGAAGAGGTCCGCCGGCCGCCGGCAGCCCACCAGGTAGTAGCCGCCGTCCGTGCTGGGGCCCAAGACCAGGTCGTGGCCGACCAAAGCTTCGAAAGCCATGTGGACATGCCGGGCGGTCAGCCCCGGCACATCGGTGCCCACCAGAACCGCCTGACCGGCCCCCTGGTCCAAGGCGCGATCCAGCATGCTCCGCATGCGTTGCCCCAGATCGCCCTCCGGTTGCGGCACCAGCCGGATCTTGAACCTTCCCAGCCATCGACCCACCTGATCCGGCGTGCCGCCGGTAAAGGCAAACGATAGCGGCGCCCCGCGGTTGCCTGCTAGGCCGGCCACGGCCTGTTCGGTCAACTGCCGCTGGAGGTCGGCGGCCCCCAGGGCCCCCAAAATTGGAATCAGGCGGGTCTTGGTCACCCCGGGCACCGGATAGCGGCCAAAAAGGATGATGTGGCGGTGGGCGGGCGCGGGTGGCATGGCGACGGCATCCTCTGGTCACGGCGGTTGAAACGGTGGACAGCTCTAACATATCTGGGTATCAAAGTACATTGAACCTCGGCCGGCAACGCCGATACCAAAAAGGCGCTTCAACAATCACCCGAAATTTGAGATGGTACGGCCAAAGCCGTCGATCTCACGATGCGCATCGAAACCACGCTCTTATTGGGGATGGATCGAGAACCGTATGAGCAAGGGACTAAAAATCGGACTCACCACGCTGGGCATCGCAATGCTCCTGCTCTTCATCGACCCGGCCCTGTCCCTGGTGCCCCTCGCCCTCTTCCTGCTCCTGCTGCTCGCCGCCCCCTTCATGTACCGCTTCGGTTTCTTCCTGCCCATCGTCAGCCGCGGCCGCAGCGGCCAACCCATCGTGGCCCTGACCTTCGACGACGGACCCGACCCGGTCACCACGCCGCTGCTGCTCGAACGCTTGGCCGCCCGCCACGCGCCGGCCACCTTCTTCGTCACCGGCCGCCGGGCCGCGGCCCATCCCGAGCTGATCCGGGCCATCCTGGCCGCCGGACACACCATCGGCAACCACTCCTACAACCACGATACCCTGGCGGCCTTCAAGGGCCCCCGGCGAATCTTCGCCGAAATCGCCGAAACCCAGCGACTCCTGACTCAAATGGGGGTGACCCCGCTGCTCTTCCGGCCGCCGGTGGGCATCACCTATCCGGGGTTGGGAAAAGTCTTGCCCCAGTTGGGCCTGACCGCCGTCACCTTCAGTTGCCGGGCCCGGGACGGCGGCAACCGCGCCATCGGTCGGCTTGCCGCGCGCATCCTGCGGCGGGTGCGCGCCGACGACATCATCATGCTGCACGACAGCCGGCCGCAGCGGCGGGCGCATCTGGGTCACTGGTTGGCTGAAATCGATCGTATTCTGGCGGGGATTGCCCAAAAGGGCTTGGCGATCCGGCCCTTGGCCGAACTTATCGGACGTCCCGTGGAGCTTCGTCCGGGCGGTGATTGCGCCAGCAGAGCGGATCGGCCGCCAGGTAGTCGCCCGTGATCTGGAAGGCGGCGCCCCGGCAGCCGTAGCACACCTCGGCCCGGTCGCAGGTGCGGCAGCCGCCCTTGATGGTCCGGCGGTAGTTTTTCAGATCCTTGAGCACCTGGCTTTCGGACAGGATCTCGGCCAGGGGCCGGCGCCGGAGGTTGCCCAGGGACAGCGTGACGCCCACGCAGGGCATGACCTCGCCCCGGGCCGTCACCAGGCAGGAGAACTGGTGGCGCAGGCACTGGCCGCCCACCAGGGGCGGCTGAATCTCCCACGTTCGGCCGAACAGGCGACGGTCCAGCTCGGCGATGGTACGGAAGAACTGCTCCAGCTCGGGCGGGGCCACATTCAGCCATTGATTGTCCAGGGCATGGGCCTGGGGGGTGATGATCTCGAAGTAGGGCGCGATCTCCTGTTCCCGGGCCCACTGCCACAGACGCGGCAGATCGGCGATGTTCTGGCGGCAGATCACGGAGCTGACCGCCAAAAAGTGTTCCGCGGAAGGGTAGCCGGCCGCCTTGAGCCGCTCCAAGGCCGCGTGGATGATGCGGTAGGCCTCGGCGTGGCCCGACAGCCGGTTCTGCAACTCGGCATCGAAGGCGTTCATCTTCAGCACCACCCGCACCTGGTGGTCGGCCAGCATGGCAGCGAAGGCTTCGGTGATGCCCGTGCCGTTGGTAAATATTTCCACCGTCAGGCCGTGCCGGCGCATGAAGCCGATCAACTCCGGCGTGTGGGGGTAGATGGAGGGCTCGCCGCCCAGGATGATGATCTTGCCGGCCCCCAGGGCCTTGGCTTGCAGGATGGCCGCGCGGATCTCTTCGATGGAGAGCTCGTCTTGCAACTGCTCTTTGGTGGGCACATAGCAGTAGGGGCAGCGGAAGTTGCAGCGCAGGCTGAACTCGATCTCCATGGTCAGCAGGCGGCCCCGGCGCACGGCCTCGGCGATGACTTGCGGAGAGAATTCGAAGGAGTTGGCGGGCGCGGGGTGTCGGTTCACGAACTGTCTTTCGTCGGGGTCAAGTAAGCTGAACGGCTCGCTCTACTTAGGGAAATCGGCCCATGGTGTCAAGTGCCGCCAGGAAAAAGCAACCCCTCTGCATCTTGACAGCCACGCGGCTCGGCGCATAGAGTCCGGCTGACGAGGTGCCTGGATACCATGAATGCAACCGCTTCTGCTTCTTTCCGGATCGGCGATCCCCTGCTTGAAGAACGGCTCGGCCGATTGCTGGCCGGACCGGCCGACCCCCTTCAACCGTATGTGATCGGAGTGAGCACCCATGGGGCGCTCTACCCCCTGGCGGCCCACATCCGGGCGGCGTGTGGGGGGGATGCGGCGCCCGTCTGTCTCTGCGCCCAGGACAAAACCGTGATGGCCGCGGCCCTGCTGGCGGCCCTGGCCGGCGGGCCGACCGTGATCCTGCCCCATGCCTTCGACGCACCGGTGCTGGACGAACTGCACCGCCTGACCGGCTTTCGAACGCTGGTCAGCGACCTGCCCCGACCGGTGCCGGCCGGCGTGCGCTGTTTCGTTCCCGCACCCGGCCTGGCCGCCTGGCCGTCCGCCGCAACCCTGGCGCCCCGATCCATCGATGCCCCCTGGCTCCGGCTCTTCACCGGCGGCTCCACCGGCGCCCCCAAAATGTGGACCAAGACGGTGCGCAATCTGCTGGCCGAAACCTTGTCGATCATCGCCAACTACCAGGTCGGCGCGGCGGACCGCATCCTGGCCACGGTGAGTCCCAACCATATTTACGGATTGCTCTACGCCGTGCTGACGCCGCTGCTGGCCTCGGCCGCGGTGGCGGCGCCGACCCCCTCGTTTCCCGCGGAGATCGAGGCCGCCGGCCGCCAGAGCGCGGCCACCATCCTGGTCAGCGTGCCGGCCCATTACCGGGCCCTGAACGGTCACCGCCTGGCTTTGCCGGACCTGCGCCTGGCCTTCTCTTCGGCCGGCATGCTGGCCGAGGAGGATGCCGCGGCCTTCAGCGCCCAAACCGGCGTTGCGGTGGCGGAGATCTACGGCTCCACCGAAACCGGCGGCATCGCCGCCCGCGTGCGGGCTAATGGGGAGAAGGATTTCAAACCTTATCCGGCCATCGAGGCGCGCATCGCGGGCGAGCGCTTCAAGGTGCGTTCCGATTATCTATCCCCCGAGCTGCCCCTGGGAAGCGACGGTTATTATGAGATGGGCGACCGGGTCCAGGCGACGGCGGGCGGGCGCTTCGCGCTGCTCGGCCGGGCCGACGGCATCGTCAAGGTGGGCGGCCGGCGGGTGGATCTGGAGAGCGTGCGCCAAACGCTCAAAGGTCAGCCGGGCGTCCGGGATGCCGTGGCCATCTCGCTGCCGGTGGGCGGCGGCCGGGAGAACCGCATCGTGGCCGTGGTCGAGGCCGATGCCCAGGCGGTGGATGTGAGCCCCGCGGCCTTCTCTTGCCTGGCGCCCCATGCCCGGCCCCGGGGTATCAAGGTACTCTCCAAGATCCCCATGACCACGGCCGGCAAGTATGACCGCAAGCGCATCGCGGCCCTGTTCCAGGCCACCGGCGAAGGAGGAGACCATGGCGAAGCAAAAGCATAGCACGCCGAAGCGACGGTTTTGGATCGTATGGAGCGCGGTCTGGATCGTTCTGGCCGCGGGCGGCCCGGGAGTGGCCGAAGAAAAGAAAACGATCGCCTCCCCGGGCGAAGCCATCGGCGAAGCGGCCCGGCGGGTAACCGAAGATTCCAAGGCCGCCTACCATGGAACCCAGGAGGCCGTGGTCAAGACTTCCAGGGAGGTGGTCAAGGGTGCCAAGAAGGCTTTTCAGGAAGCCAAGGGGGCCGGCAGCGACGTGGTGAAGGAGGTCAAATCCGGGTTCGCCAAGGAGCAACCGGCCCCGGCGGATTCATCCAAAAGCACCAAAGACGGCCCGTCGGCGGAAAACAAGCCCAAGGAGTAATCTTGCGGGCTTCTACTTTTGCGCGGGAGCGACCGTGGCGATGTATTCGGCCGCGATGACGCCCATGTCGGAAGGCAGCGATCGGTCGCTGGCGCCGAAATTCCACGAGGCCGCCATGGAGCTGTTGCTGCTGGAGAGCGCTTCCCTGCGGAGTATCTTGCCCGAAAGGCCGTCCACCAATTCCAGTTCGACGGTCATATAGGAGCTGCCGGCAAAGGGACCTCCCCAGAAACGGGCGCCGGAACTCGGAATGCGCATCTCGGTAACGTTCAGATTGACCAGCAAGGTGTTTTCCAGGGGAGCGTTGCCGGGGTTGTGCACCACCCGGGCATAGCTATTTTTACTTCTCAGGTGGGCGATCAGGCTCGACTCCAGATCGGCCAGCGCCGCCGGATAATCCCTTTTGATGATGTCCGTCGTCTTGAGCTCGTTGACCAGAATATCGCTGAAGCGGGCATCCAGCGGTTTGGCCTGCTGGACGGAATGCACCGTGGCCGACGGAGGGGCTTCCGCGCTCTTTGGTTCGGAAGCGGCGGTGGTGCTCTGGGTGCCGGCACATGCGCAGAGCAGCATGACGATGGCAAAAAGGACGAGCAGTTCAAACTTTTTTTGGGCAATCCGCATATTCGCCTCCAGGTTCATGATGCATTTTAGATGGCTCGGCCGATCCGCGATGGAATCGGCGTTCTTTATAATCAAAGGTTGAATCTTTTTCAAGGTTTACATTCCGGGAAGTAAAAAGCCCGAGCCGTGGCGGCCGGCGCCCTGGGCCAGGCCCCTGGCCGAAAAAGTCAATGCAATCTCCGGCTTGCTAATGAAACGGGCAACACTTATGTTGACACAACCCTTGCCGACAACTCCGTGCCCCTGCTCGGCATCAGCCGGGCGCAGCCCCGGAAGCGCATCGGGACATCGAGGCTGGACGTGAAGCGCGAAGTGCGCGGCCGAGATGCGTCCGGTGCGACGTAAACCGAAAAATGGGGGAACGTACCCCGCTCGACCCAAAGGAGAAGAGCCCATGAAGACGATGAGTTTGCCCAAAGGCGTTGCTTATTTTGTAGCCGGGCTGCTTTTGGCCCTGACCCTGGTGGCCGTGACCGGCGCGGGCGGCGAGGCGCCGGCCGTCGGCCGCTACCAGATGGAAATTACTTCGCGAAACGGGTTTACCGATATTTTCGTGATCGATACCGCCACCGGCGCGATCAAGTATGTGGGCAAGGATGAAGGCAAGCCGTTCGACCAGATCCATGGCAAATAGCCTTATCCCAGGCTCGCGCAAAACCCGTCCGTGTCGGCAATCTTGGCGTACACCGCGCCCAGGGCGGCCAGAAAAGCCGCATGCACCTGCATGGCGGGCACCGTGACGTTGCCGAAAGCGAGCGTCCGGGTTGCGCAGGCGTCGTGCAAGACCGTGCAGCGAAAGCCATGGTCGAAGGCCGCCCGGGTGGTGGCATCGACACACATGTGGGTCATCATGCCGGCGATGACGACATGCTCGATCTGCTGGCTTCGCAGATGCGCCAGCAACTGGGTCTCCCGGAAGGCGTTGGGATAATGCTTCTGGATGACCGGTTCGCCGGCGACCGGTTGGACATCGGCGTGGATTTGCACGCCGTCGGTGCCGGCGATGAAGAACGTGGCGTCGGGACGGGTTGACAGGTGCTGGATATGGACCAGGGCAAGGCCCTTCTCCCGGAACAGGGAAAGGATTTGCCCGGCTTTCCGGCCTGCCGCGACGCTGCCTTCGAGCGCCATCCGGCCGCCCGGGAAGTAATCGTTCTGGATGTCGATCGACAATAAGGCTGTATTCATGGGATGCGCCTCCTCCAATAGTAATTGCTTCTTGCGAGAGCCGCGTGCGCTTTTTCCAGAGTACCTGACCGGCGATGGCGGCGAAGTGAAAACGTGCGTTTGTCTCCGTGTCGAACCGGCCATGAAGCGTTGCGAACGCGACGGTCACGGGTGTTCGCGGGCCGCGATCTTGACGACGACTTTGTGAATCAGTCCCGAAGAGATCAATGGCATATGCGCATCTTCCGGGAAGAAGATCGCGAACGCTCCGCTTTGCATCGCGAGCCAGGTATTCGGTGTGTCTGCGAAGAACTGCAAGTCGGTTTTGCGATCGTATGCCCCGGTTGGCAGTTGGCACAACGACTTGGGTTTCCATCCGATGTCGTCGGTGCCTGCCAGGATCAGTTGGATATCGATGTATTGCTCGTGCGCTTCGAGCAGCGCATCCGCTCTCTTTTGCCCGGCGTCCTTGGAGACCATCGCATAGACGCGTTCGCCGTCGATCTCGTATTTCCCCACCGGCAGTTCCGTGAGGTCCGGCCGCAAGAGAAAGGCGAACGCTTTTGCAAATCCCTGGTTCAAGGCCGCGTAACGGTGTGCATTCTCGAGTACATCCAGAATCATGGGCATTCCTTCATGAGACGATGGCGCGCAACGCCGCGCGCCCGGGTACATGCGCTTGTCGGCCGTTACGATAATGCTTTTCAGTAATGATAGCGCGCTTGAAGAAAATCGATTTTTGCATGCCCCACTACATAAACCAGTCGATGTTCCTGGGTGATTCGACGGGACCAAACTCCGGAACCGAGAAATTTTAGAGGCTCGGGTTTGCCTATACCCTGAAAGGGATCGCGCATTGTTGCCTCAATCAGTTGAAAAATGCGCGGCGCTGTCTTGCGATCGGTTTCCACCCAGTATTTCAGATCCTCCCTAAACTCCGGTTGAAATACAGACTCTCTGGTCGAACCGATCTCAGATTTCTTCGAATAACGCTTACTCAAAACCGAGCTCGCTACGAAGCGCATCGATCGTCTGGGGGACGCCCGATGCTTTTCGTACTCTATCGAGTGCGGTCAGAAGCCTCTTTGCATTTTTAGGAGATCGAAGCAAATGCGCGGTTTCCATTATACCGGCTAATTCGTCGGCGGTAATCAAGGCGACGTCTTCGCTACCCCGTCGCTGGATGATAACCACTTCGCGATTTTTTGTTACCTCGTCCAATATAGAAGCCAGCTTTGCCCGGGCGTGGGTATATGTGGTTTGAATGGTCATGATTAGCTCCCAATTTTAAGTACAGGTAAACTGTACATATTGATGGCATTGTTGTCAATCATGAATTAATCGCGCCCTGGATACCTGCCAATAACGTTGTTAAGCCAAGGGCATCCCCATGGATCGCCCTTCAGCCTTCCTGGCGCAGAATGCGCTTGAGCATCTTCCCGGCCGGGTCCCTGGGGATGGTTTCACGAAACAGGATCGCTCTGGGCACGCGGTAGGCGGGCATGTTCTCTTTGCAGTACTGCAAAAATTCTTCCCGTGTGCCGGTGGCACCCTCGGTTAAGGCGATAACCGCGATGATGGTCTGGCCCTTGACCGGATCGGGGCGGCCAATAACGCCCACATCCTTGACCTTGGGATGGCGTCGCAGAACGGCTTCGATCTGGCTGGGGTAGACATTGAATCCACTGGTAATGATCATATCGTCCTTGCGATCCACCAGGTAGAAAAAGCCTTGCTCGTCCATGCGCGCCAGATCGCCGGTACGGAGCCAGCCATCGCGCAGGCTGGTGGCGGTCAGCGCCGCGTTGTTCCAGTACCCCTGCATGATCTGAGGCCCCTTGACCGTCAGCTCGCCAACCTCCCCGGTCGGGCACTCCCGCAGACCGGCTTCCAGATCCACGATGCGCGCCTCGGTATCCGGCACCGGCAGCCCGATGCTCTGCCGCGGTCCGCCGCTGGGAAAAGGGGTGATATGGGTCGTAGAGGACGCCTCGGACAACCCATAGGCTTCCATGATGCGCCGGCCGGTAAGGGCTTCGTAAGCATCGTGCACTTGCGCCGGCAGCGGGGCGCCGCCGCTGGTGGCAACTTCCACGGATGCCAGACGGCCGGCGGCCGTCGCTGCGGGCATGGCGAGGAGCGCGCTCCATAGGCTGGGCACCAGGGGAAGCGAAATGGGACGATAGACTTCGATGTTTTTGGCCAGAGAGACGATGTCCATGGCATCGATTCTGGGCATCAACACCATGCGGTAGCCCTTGAGCACGCTGATCAGCAGGCAGGCGGAGAGTCCAAAAACGTGAAAAAAGGGAATGATGCAAATCACGGCGGCATTGCCGGCCCCCGAGCGCCCCACCCAGGCGTCGGCCTGCATCACGCTGGCCACCAGGTTGGCGTGGGTCAGGGTGGCGGCCTTGGGCGCGCCCGTGGAGCCGCTGGTGTATTGCAGCACCGCCACATCCGCCGGCGATACCGGCACCGATGGCTCGCCGGCATCTTGCGCCCGGTCCATAAACTCCTGGAACAGGTGCGGCCGGGGCCCCGATGGGGGAAGCTGTTTTTCAAGACCAAAGACGGAGTGTAGAATCACGGTGCGGACGGCAGTGTCCGCGATCACCTTGTAGAGGTTCTGGGCAAAGAGATCCAGGGTCACGACCACCCGGGCGCCGGCATTGTTCAGGCAATCGGCCAGTTCTTCACCCTGAATGCCCACGCTCAAATTGACCGCCACGGCGCCGAGTTTCATCAGCGCGAAAAATGCAATCGGATAGGTGGGAGAATTCACCAGGATCAGCGCCACGCGGTCGCCCCGGGCCACGCCGGCCTCCAGCAGAGCCCTGGCGAAGCGGTTCACCTTCTGGTTCAACTCCTGGTAGGAGATGTGGGTTTCGTTGAAGGTGATGGCGGTGTATTCCGGGTGCTGGTCCACTGTGTCCAGCAAAAAACGATGCAAAGGCACCTGCGGGTAAACGAGGGCATGGGGAACCCGTGGTTCATACTGCTTCAGCCAGGGTTTGCTCATGGTGGGGGCCTCCTTGTCTGCGTTCAAGGGGGATCAAGGGACGTGTTTGCCGAAAATGGCTTCTATCGACCAGTCCAACCCGAAGTCACTTGCTTGCCCACACCCCCTTGGACTTCAAACCAGTCATCGGGCATGAAGAAGCGGTAGACCAATTTGAACGTCTGATTTTGCTTCCTCTCACCGCCATCCTTGATATCTTCGCCAGGGTCGACATAGTAAAGCATCTCGTTCTTGAACAGATGGGCACCCGAATTGGCTTGCTCCCACCCCTCAAGGGTTGTGGGGCACGCTCCGTTAGCGTTGCATAAGCTATTGATATGTTCCCCGGCCTCGAGGATTTCCGCTTTTCCACCCAAATAGAATTTCAGGAAGCCATGCCCTGCAAAAAGGTACAGTATCACTAGAACAGAAAGAATCATCAGGATACTCACGGGCTTTATCTTCATTGCATCCCTCTCCATCATAGCGACGAATTCGCTGGGCGCATCGGCGTTCCGGTGAAACGATCTGGTCGGGTGGCGTTGCCTTTGCCATGTACTCCTTTTCTCACCACAAAAACGCAACCGCGCGCTTACCCAGGATGTAATCGTCGAAAACAGTCGAGGCCGGTTTATCCGCCATGCCAAGACACACATGCAGCGGCAACAGATGCTCTTCGCGAGGGTGGCAGTAGCGCGCAGAGGGGGCTTTGTGCCAATCGACCAGAAGTCGTTCCCGTTCGGATTGGGATAGCGGGCCGGTGCACACTTCGATCAGCCAGTTTTGGAAGGCATCGTTGGCTGGATCTGGCGAAGGGATGCCTTGCCAGGAAAAGGCTTTCATATTGTGGAAGGAAAACCCGGATCCTATGACCAGGATATTGTCGAACATCAATTCGCGCAACGCGTTGCCCAGCGCTAGATGGGCCGTTGGATCGAGGCCGCGCAATAACGAAATTTGCAGCGCGGGAATGTCGGCTTGGGGGTACATCAGTTTCAGTGGAATGAACAAGCCGTGATCGAATCCCCGACGCGGGTCGAGATGCGCCGGTATGTTGTTTTTAATCAGCAAGCCGGCGATTCTGTTGGCAAGCTCGGGGTTTCCCGGGGCAGGGTAAGCGATTTCGTAAGCTTCACCGGGGAAGCCAAAATAATCGTACAACAAGGGAGGAGAAGATGCGCCGGTGAGAGTCGCTGTTTTTTCTTCCCAATGGGCGCTGATGACGAGGATGGCATCCGGTTTCCTCAACCGAGACGGAAGATGCAGCATAAATTCCAGCATGGCTTTGTGGCTGGCATCTCCGAGAATCGGTAAGGGGCCGCCTCCGTGGGAGAAGTAGACGATTTGGGCGTTGTTTCGAAGATGGTTTCGATCCGGCATTCAAGCCTCCGAAATAATTGCTGCACTTGATTTTCAAAGTGGAAGTGGCGCGCTCTGCGTCAGCCGCGCGCAAAGCGAGCCGGACGATTTTCCCCACTTTCCGAGTCGCCCGGCAATCTTCTCGTCACCGCGCCATCAGCGCGAACACGCCCCAGCCCAGGTATTCACGCGTGTAAGCGGCGTGGCGCACGGGTTCCGAGGTTAGTTTGGCGCGAACTTCTTTCGCGAGCTCGTCGTCGGGATGGGCTTCAAGCCATCGGCGCATGGTGAGCCACTTGGCCGCTTCGTATCGGTCCCAGCCTTCTTGGTCCGCCAGAACCATTTCCACGACGTCGTAGTCGAGCTGGCCGAAAGAGGCGAGCAGTTCCGGAAGCATGCGAAAGTCGGAGATCGAGCCGGCAAGACACATCTTGGCGACATCTTCCGTCGGCGGCAACTGCCGCCAGTAGGGCTCGCCGATGAGGATGATCCCTCCGGTGCGCAGGCTCCGCGCCAGAAGCGCGATGGTGCCGGCGACTCCCCCGGCGATCCACGTGGCACCGAGACAGGCGGCCACACCAGCCTTTTCGTCAGAGACGTAGCCGGCCGCATCGCCATGAATGAAATGAACTTGATCGGCGACACCGAGTTCTTCAGCCCGGCGTTTCGCTTGCTCGGTGAACAAACGGCTCATGTCGATGCCGGTGCCGATAGCGCCGTAATCGCGTGCCCAGGTGCACAGCATCTCCCCCGAACCGCTGCCGAGGTCGAGCACCCGGGTCCCCCTTTCCAGACGCAGCGCCGCGCCGAGAGTGGCGAGCTTTTCGGGGGTGAACGGGTTATGGATGCGATGAGCACTTTCGGTGATGTTGAAGATCCGTGGAATATCCAAGGCAGAAATTCTCCTTACGGGTGTGAATAGATAAAGGCACTGCCCGACGAATTGCTCGCCAGGGAGGGCCGTTTTTTGGCCCGAACCTGGTGAAGTAAAATGTTAGGCATCAATGCCCTTTATTTTTGAAATAGGTCAGCGTGGGTTCCAGTCCGCTCGAAGACAACGCGGTCGGGCTCAACCAGGTAAATCAACAGCCAGTCGGATTCAATGTGGCATTCCCGTCGCCCCTTCCAGTTACCAATCAGCTTATGGTCACGATGAAGGTCATCAAGTGGCTCCTCGGCTACTAAGGAGCGAATGATTATTTTCAATTTTTGAAGGTTTTTACCGCGTTTTTTCATCTGCTTGGCGTCGCGTTCAAACTGCTTTGTATATGCGGGTGTCAGCATTAGACGCCTAACTTTTTGAACATATCGTCGGCGTCATCGCAAATGATCAGGTCACGTCCGGCATCCGTATCGGAAAACGTCTTGCGAGTGACCTCGTTGGGAATGGCGACGTCAAAAGGTAGCCCTCTTTTTAATTCGACCTGCTTATAAAACAAAGTAATCGCTTGAGTTGTCGTCAGCCCAAGCTGCTGAAATATGTGCTCAGCTTTGCCCTTTAAATCGGGTTCAATTCTGGCTCTGATGGTGGATGATTTACCCATGGGTTGCCTCCATTCGAGTTTTCAAAAACGTAGCTCAAATGGGGTACATTGTCAAGATATGCACAAACTCGATCAATTTGCCCAACGCCCCAAATCACAGAGTGCAAAAGGCTACCATGAAACTATGCATAAGCTTCTGATGGTGAATACTCACTGACTATGGAAAAAGCCATGGCCTTTTACATCCGGTGCATTTGGTTGTTGGGCTCCTCGGCAATTACGGGGCAATAACTCGCACCAACTTGACCATATTAAATAGGAGCGAGACGACAAATAGGGGAAAGGCAACCGCTGCCATGATTCCTTTGGGGCAGAATAAAATGAACCTTAGAGTGACTTGAACTATAAACGATATTGACAACAGAACGACGCCAAATCCAACCAAAGCCAAACCAGCAATTGTGTAGTACTTTGCTACCTGAAGAAGAAAGTGTGCCATTTTAGCAACAGATATCCAGTAGCCCTCTCCCTTGATGAAATAATTAGAGGTTCCTGAACAAATCACAAGGCCGCAAGAGTAAGCGGTCTATAGCCGATGAAACGAAATATAGCTCCCAATTCGGCTTTGAAACTCGATTCTTGTTCTTTGAAAAAAAGGCGCAAAAAGATGGCTGCAAGCC
>JACRDD010000004.1 GCA_016218685.1 Desulfobacterales bacterium
CTGGCCCAGGACCGGGAAGAGTTCGAAGACCAGGTCGGGGATCTTCTTTTGCTTGTGCCGGCCGGTGGACAGGCCGATGCTCAAATTCTCTTGCACCGTGAGCAACGGGAAGATCTGGCGGCCCTGGGGCACATAGCCCACACCCCGGGAGGCCCGGCGATCGGCGGCCTGGCGGGTGATCTCTTCTTCGGCCAGGCGGATGCGGCCCGAGCGGGTCGGCAGCAGTCCCATGATGCAGTTGAGCAGGGTCGTCTTGCCGACGCCGTTGCGGCCCATCAGGCAGGTGCAGCGGCCCTGGGGCACCGCAAGGTCCACGTCCCACAGGGTGTGGCTTTCTCCGTAGTACTGGTTCAGTTTTTCAACGTGGAGCATGGCTCGCCTCCAAGGTAGACTTCGACGACCCGGGGATCGTGCTGCACGTCGTCCATGCTGCCCTCGGCCAGCACGCGGCCCTGGTGCAGCACGGTGACCTTGCGGGCGATGGAACGCACGAACTCCATGTCGTGCTCGACCACCACCACGCTGCGCGGTCCGGCCAGGGAGACCAGCAGTTCGGCGGTGCGCTCGCTCTCCTGCTGGGTCATGCCGGCCACCGGCTCGTCCACCAGCAGCAGTTTGGGGTTCTGCATGAGCAGCATGCCGATCTCCAGCCACTGTTTCTGGCCGTGGGAGAGGGCCCCGGCCCGGCGGTGGATCTGCGCCTGCAAGCCCACCGTCTCCAGCACCGATTCGATGCGCTCGCGCTGGGCCGCGTTCAGGCGCGCCGTGAGCGTGGGCCACACCGCCTTGGGCCCGGCCATGGCCAGTTCCAAATTGTCTTGCACCGTGTGGTTTTCGAAAACCGTGGGTTTCTGGAACTTGCGCCCGATGCCCGCCCGGGCGATCTCGGGCTCGGTCATCTTGAGCAGGTTGATCTGCTGCCCGAACCAGGCCGAACCGGCATCCGGCCGGGTTTTGCCGGTGATGATGTCCATGAGCGTGCTTTTGCCGGCGCCATTGGGGCCGATGATGCAGCGCAGTTCGCCGTCTTCGATGTAGAGATTCAAGTCGTCGATGGCCTTGAAACCGCCGAAGCTCACCGTGATCCCTTCCAGGTAGAGGATCACCCCGTGGGTCAGGTCCAGGTCGGGTGGCGTCTGTGGAACGAGAAAATCGAAGACCCGGTCCCGGGGCCAGAAGTTGCGGAATCTCTCCAGGGTGGTCATGGCGTGCCCCCCTTTTTCCGAAACGGAACCATTTGAAGCAAGCCGGCCACCCCCTGGGGCAGAAAGAGTGTCACCAGCACGAAGAGCGCCCCCAGGCCGAAGAGCCAGGCATCCGGGAAGGCGGCGGTGAGATAGCTTTTGGCGTAGTTGATGATCAGCGCTCCCAGCACCGCGCCGTAGAGCGTGGCCCGGCCGCCCACCGCCACCCAGACGACGGCTTCGATGCTGGCCAGGGGCGCGAATTCGGTGGGGTTGATGATGCCCACCTGGGGCACATAAAGGGCGCCGGCGATGCCGGCCAGCACGGCCGAGAAGACGAAGACCCACAGCTTGGCGGCCTCCACGCGGTAGCCGATGAAGCGCGCGCGGTCCTCCTGGTCGCGGATGGCCGTGCAGAGCTTGCCCAGGCGCGAGCGGGTGATGAAACGGCAAGCCAGGTAGCCCAGGGCCAGGGCCGCGGCCGAGGCGGCGAAGAGCCCGGCCCGGGTGCCGTCCGCTTGCAGGGAGAAACCGAGGATCTCCTTGAAGTCGGTGAGGCCGTTGTTGCCGCCGAAGCCCAGGTCGTTGCGGAAAAAGGCCAGCATCAGGGCGTAGGTCAGGGCCTGGGTCATGATCGAGAGGTAGACCCCGGTGACCCGGGAGCGGAAGGCGAACCAGCCGAAGAGAAAGGCCAGCAGGCCCGGTACCGCCATGACCATGAGCAGGGCGAAGATGAACCCGTCGAAGCCGTGCCAGAACCAGGGCAACTCCTTCCAGTTGAGAAACACCATGAAGTCGGGCAGCAGCGGATGGCCGTACACCCCGCGGCTGCCGATCTGGCGCATCAGGTACATGCCCATGGCGTATCCGCCCAGGGCGAAGAAGGCGCCGTGGCCCAGGGTCAGGATGCCCAGGTAGCCCCAGGCCATGTCCACGGCCATGGCCAGCAGGGCGTAGCAAAGGTATTTGCCCAGCAGGGTCACGGTGTAGGTGGAAAGGTGCAGGGGGTGCGCCTCGCCCAGCCCCAGGTTGAGCACGGGCACCAGCAGGCCGGCGGCCAGCAGGAGGCCCAGCAGCACGCCGCCGGCCCGATCTTCTTTATATAGATGGGTAAAGATCGTCATGGCATCACCCGGCGGCCGCCCGGCCCTTCTGGGGGAAGAGTCCCTGGGGCCGCTTCTGAATAAAGAGAACGATGAAGACCAGGACCAGGATCTTGGCCATCACCGCGCCGGTCCAGGGCTCCAGGAACTTGTTGGTCACGCCCAGGGTCAGGCCGCCCAGCAGCGTGCCCCACAGGTTGCCCACGCCGCCGAAGACCACCACCATGAACGAATCGACGATATAGGCCTGGCCCAGATTGGGCCCCACATTGGTCAACTGGGAGAGGGCCACGCCCGCGATGCCGGCGATGCCCGAGCCCAGGCCGAAGGTGAGGGCATCCACCCGGGCCGCCCGCACGCCCATGGCCCGCGCCATGGCCCGGTTCTGGGCCACGGCCCGCACCTGCAACCCGATGGAACTTTTCTTGAGCAGCAGGGCCAGGCCGGCGAAGACCAGCAAGGAAAAGAGCAGGATCACCACCCGGTTGGTGGTCAGCGACAACACGGCGTTGAGTTGAATGGCGCCGCTCATCCAGGCCGGCGTGGCCACGCTGCGGTTCAGGGGCGAGAAGATGGAGCGCACCGCCTGCTGCAAAATCAGGCTGACCCCGAAGGTGGCCAGCAGGGTTTCCAGGGGCCGGCCATAGAGAAAGCGGATAATGGTGCGTTCGATGGCCATGCCCACCAGGCCGGCCACCACGAAGGCCGTGGGGATCGAGAGCACCAGCGCGGTGCCGATGGCATCGGGCAGCAATTGTTGCAAGACAAAGGCGGTGTAGGCCCCCAGCATGATCAGCTCGCCGTGGGCCATGTTGATCACCCCGATCACGCCGAAGGTGATGGCCAGGCCGATGGCCGCCAGCACCAGCACCGAACCCAGGCTCAGGCCGAAGAAGAAGGTCTCGAAGAAGTCGAGCCAGGCCAGGCGCGCATCGATGCCTTCCAGCGCCCTTTGGGCCGCCTTGCGGATCGGGGCCTCGGGTTCGCCCGCCAATAGACGGGCGAGTTCGTTGCGCACGGTCGGATGCAGATGGCCGGCGAGTTGCGCCACCGCCGCCCGGCGTTCGGCGGGGCCGGCGGACCCGTCCCGCAGCACGGTCAGGGCGAGGGCGGCGCGCAGGGCTGCCTGGACCGCGGGATCGGTTTCGCTCTGAAGATATCCGGCCCACTGGGCTCTGGATTCCGGCGTGACCGTCGCGAGCATTTTGTTCACGGCCTCTGCGCGCACGCCGGCATCGGCGTTGGACAGCCGCAGCCGGGCCAGGGCGGACTCCAATTGACCGCGCAGGCTGTTGTTGATGGCGATCTTCTTCAGCTTGCGCTTGGCGACCGTACCCAAATCCGCATCGCCCAGGATGGCGCGCGCGGCAAATCCATCGCCTTCCGGGCGGGCCTGGACCAGGGTGCGGTTCTCTTTGAGGTAGAAGAGTTCGCCGGCCAGCATGGTCTCCAGGATGCTTTCGGCGCGCGGGTCGGAGCTTTCGGCCAGCATATCGACGCCGGCCGCCTTGCGCCCGAAATCCTCTTCCAGCAGCAGGGTCATGCCCTCCTCGAAGCCGGTGCCGGGCGCCGATCGGGCCAGGCCGGCCGCGTACGGCGATAGAACCAGCAGAACGGCTGCGATGGTCGCGAGAAGCAGATGTCGCCGGTATGAATCGGATCGCATGGGCATGGGGACG
Organism: Desulfobacterales bacterium; assembly: GCA_016218685.1. Lineage (GTDB taxonomy): Bacteria > Desulfobacterota > Desulfobacteria > Desulfobacterales > Desulfosarcinaceae > Desulfatitalea. Next base: position 3,967 of record JACRDD010000004.1, read on the forward strand.
CATCGTTCCTTGTATGGGGTCGGGCGGGGGATGCGCCCGCCCGACCTTGCATTTTCGTTATTTACTTCTTTGCCGAGCACTTGCCCGTCTTGACGTTGAAGTTGCCGCAGGCCAGGGGCGCCCGCCAATCGGAGATCAGATCCTTGGAGCCGTCCAAATAGTCAGACCATTCGTCGCCCACCACCAGGCCCTTGGTCTGCCAGACCGTCTGGAACTGGCCGTCGGCCTGGATCTCGCCGATGAGCACCGGCTTGGTGATGTGATGGTTGGGCATCATGGCCGAATAGCCGCCGGAGAGATTGGGCACGGCGATGCCGATGATGGCCTCCTGCACGGCCGTCGCGTCGGTGGTGCCGGCCTTCTCCACGGCCTTGACCCACATGTTGAAACCGATGTAGTGCGCCTCCATGGGGTCGTTGGTCACCCGTTTTTCGTTCTTGATGAACTTGTGCCAGGTTTCGATGAAGGTTTCGTTGGTCTCGTTATCCACGCTCATGAAGTAGTTCCAGGCCGCCAGGTGGCCCACCAGGGGCTTGGTGTCGATGCCCGAAAGTTCTTCTTCGCCCACGGAAAAGGCCACCACCGGAATGACGTCGGCCGTGACGCCCTGGTTGCCCAGCTCTTTATAAAAAGGCACGTTGGCATCGCCGTTGATGGTGGAGACCACGGCCGTCTTCTTGCCGGCCGCGCCGAATTTCTTGATTTCGGAGACGATGGACTGCCAGTCGGAGTGCCCGAAGGGGGTGTAGTTGATCATGATGTCGCCGGCCGCCACGCCCTTGCTTTTCAGGTAGGCTTCCAGAATCTTGTTGGTCGTGCGCGGGTAGACATAGTCGGTGCCGGCCAGGACCCAGCGCTTGACCCCCAGGCCCATCAAGTAGTCTACCGCGGGAATGGCCTGCTGATTGGGCGCGGCGCCGGTGTAAAAGACATTTTTGGAAGACTCCTCGCCTTCATACTGTACCGGGTAGAAGAGCAGGCTGTTCAACTCTTCGAAGACCGGCAGCACCGATTTGCGCGAGACCGAAGTCCAGCAGCCGAAGACCGCCGTCACTTTTTGCTTTTCGATCAATTCGCGGGCCTTTTCGGCGAAGAGCGGCCAGTTGGAGGCCGGATCGACCACCACCGCTTCGAGCTTCTTACCCAGCAGGCCGCCCTTTTTGTTCTGCTCCTCGACGAGCATGAGCATGGTGTCCTTGAGCGTCGTCTCGCTGATGGCCATAGTGCCCGACAGGGAGTGCAGTACTCCCACCTTGATGGTATCTGCCGCCAGGGCGCTTCCGGAGGCGATCGACCCGGCCAGCAGAACGAGCAGAGCGACGAAATGGCGTTGACGTAGTTTCATTTTTGACTCCTTTTCAACGAAGCAGGTTAAAAGTGAAATGGGGGCGGTTCCCGAATCCTTCGGCGGTCAAGCCCAATTTGTCTTCCTGTATCGCATTTAGCATGCCATGGGGCGGGTGGTATGGAGTTGTGCTGATAGTAAGTATATGTAATACCATCGAATAAAAACTATCATCAGGGGAAAAAGCCCTTTCCAAGACTTTGTAAGGCTTATTCAATTGTTTTATAAGACGACAAAAGTGTCCATAAAAAAGCTATAAATGACAAATATGAATAACAGGGTCGCCGCGCCAGTATATTATTGCGTGACCAGTGGTTGACGGCCCATGGTCGGATCAGTTAAAAAGCGGGCCAGCGATTCCTCTCTAAGCAAGGAGCCCCCATGAAACCATCACGAACCATCGGCTGCGGCACGCAGTTCTGCACGGTCATCGGCAACCCCATCGCCCACAGCCTTTCACCGGCCATCCACAACGCGGCCTACGAGGCATTGGGCCTGGATTTCGTCTATGTGGCCAATCGGGTGGAGGATGTGAAGAGCGCCCTGGCCGGCATGCGCGCCCTGGGTAACTTCCGGGGCATGAGCATCACCATCCCCCACAAGATCGAAGCCATGCAGTATGTGGACGAGATCCGGGAGGTGGATCGGGCCATCGGTTCGATCAACACGGTGGTGCACGAGGGAGATCGCCTCATCGGGCTGGGCACCGACGGCCCCGGGGCCTTGAAGGCGCTGATCGATGCCGGCGTGGACCTTACGGGCAAACAGGTGCTGATGCTGGGCGCCGGCGGCGCGGCCCGGGCCATTGCCTTCACCATGGCCCGGGAGGCGACGCTCTCCGGGCTGACACTCCTGGACATCAATGAACCCCTGATGCAGGGTCTGCGGGCCGACTTGACCCAGGGCACACCCCTGGCCGCAACGGCTGCATTGCTCAATGCTAAATCCCTGGCCGAGGCCATGGCCCGGGCCGACGTGATCGTCCACTGCACCTCGGTGGGCATGCATCCCAAGCAGGGGGTGTCGCTGATTCCCGCCGATCTCTTCCGGCCCGGCCAGGTGGTCTTCGACATCGTCTATACGCCTCTGGAAACCCGGCTGCTGGCCGATGCCCGGGCGCGGGGGCTGCAAACGGTGTCGGGGGTGGAGATGTTCGTCAACCAGGCGGTGCTGCAGTTCGAACAGTTCACCGGCCACGCGGCCCCCGTGGCCGTGATGCGCCAGGTGGTGATGGAGCATTTGCGATCATGAACATCGTTTTGATCGGATACCGGGGTACGGGCAAGAGTCACGTGGGGCGACTGGTCGGCAAGCGCCTCAAGATGGGGTGCATTTCCATGGATGGCCGGATCGTGGAGAAAGCCGGCATCGCCATTCCCGAAATCGTCCAGCGCTACGGCTGGCCCGGGTTTCGCGACCTGGAGAGCGAGGTTGCCCGAGAACTGGCCGGCCGGGATAACCTGGTAATCGATACCGGCGGCGGGGTCATCGAGCGGCCGGAGAATATCGAAGTGCTGGGCGCCAATGGCCTGGTCGTCTGGCTCAAGGCGTCGGTGGCGGCCATCGTGGCCCGCATCCAGGGGGGCACCGAGCGGCCGGCCCTCACGGCCGGCAAGAGCTTCACCGACGAGGTGGCCGAAGTGCTGGCGCGTCGGACCCCGATGTATCAGGAGGCCGCAACCTTTGAAATCGACACCGACGCCTGCGGCGTCCAAGAGGTGGCCGACCAGGTGGTGGCTTTGTGGCACGCCCGGGGCCGCTAGGGCGCTATCCTTCCAGTTCCACCTGAAGCGTTTCCAGAATCCGGGAGACCATGCCGTAGTAGCCGATGGTTGTGCTCAACTCGACGAGCTGCTGATCGGAGAGAAACGTTTTCACCTTGGCGAAGGTTTCATCGGTGACCCGGATCTTCTCGGCCATTTCGTCGGTGTATTGAAGCACGGCGCGCTCTTGGTCGTTGAAAAGGGGCGATCCTTTCCATGCGGGCAATGCTTCAATTTGCTCGGCGGTGACCCCCACGCGCCGGGCGATGGGTACGTGTTGGGTGAACTCGTAGCCGGCTTTGGCCAGATCGCCGACCCGCAGGATGGCCAGTTCGCGCAGGCGCGGGTTCAGGCTGCTCTTCGTCAGGATGGTATTGCCCAGCTTGAGGAAGGCACGGCCGACTTCGGGGCTGTTGGCCATGACCTTGAAGAGGTTGAGAATCTTGCCGCCGCGCTCTTCCATTTTCTGAAATAGCTCTTGCAGCTCGGGGCTGGTCTGCTCCTTATTCAGTATTGCTACTCTGGCCATTTTTTACTCCCTACCACCGTGCTAATTTTCTTATCCAATACGTGCGCTTTGGCCGCCGTCGATGGGCAGCATGACGGAAGTAATGAACTTGGCTTCGTCGGAGGCCAGGAAGAGGGCGCCGTAGGCCGTGTCCCAGCCGTCACCCATGCCGCCTTTGAGCGGCACGGCTTTGCTGCGGCGCTTGATCAACTCTTCTTTATCGATCTTCATGGCCTTGGAGATGCCTTCGATGGCCATGGGGGTGTTCATCAGGCCGGGCATGATGCAGTTGGCGCGGATGCCCTTGGCGGCGTACTGCATGGCGATGGTGTGGGTGAGGGCGTTCACGCCGGCCTTGGAGGTTTTGTAGGCCAGCATGGGCGTGGCGCAGACGGCGGCGATGGAAGAGATATTGACGATGGCCCCGGTTTCGCGCGCTTCCATGAAGGGCAGCACGTATTTGCAGGTCAGGAACATGCCCCGCAGGTTGATGTTGAAGACCCGGTCCCAGGTCTCTTCGGTCACCTGCACGGGTGTGCCATCCCGTCCGCCGGTGCCTACGTTGTTGACCAGGATGTCGATCTGGCCGTAGCGTTCGGCGCAGGCGGCGGCCATCTTCTGGCAATCCTCCGCGATGGTGACGTCGGCCTGGAAGGCAAAGGCCGTCCCGCCATCTTTGGCGATCATGGCCTGGGTCTCCTGAGCCGACTCCAGGTTGCGGTCCACCAGCATTACCCGGGCGCCTTCCCGGGCAAACAGGATCGATATGGCCCGGCCATTGCCGACGGTATCGCCGGGCGTCTGGCCGGCCCCGGTGACGATGGCCACTTTTCCTTCCAATCGTTTTGCCATGCCTGCTTCTCCTCGCCGCTGCGTCATGTGATTTGAATTATGGGTAAGTCTAAAGGGGTGTGATCGAACATCTGTCGAGATTGTCATACAAATGGACAAGCCGCCTGTCAATCGCGATTCCGGTCAGCGAGCACCACGGTGACCCTTCACAGCCCGTTCGGGCCATGCCCCGGCGCACAATTGGCAATGCATTTTAGTGCCGCTTGGGCGCAGCGCAGGAAAAGCGGCCTGGACTGTCTGAGCGTAGCGAGTTTCCAGGCCGCCCGGAGCGCGCCCATAGCGGCACTTGAATGTGTTGCCAGTGCGCCGGGGCGTGGCCCGAACGGGCTGTGTGCTCAGTAATTGCAGCCACCGTATCAAGGGGGTTGTCCATGCTCACGAAAGAGTATATTGCATAAAAGCAAGGTCCATTCAAAGGAGTCGCGCATGCCCCTCCTGGAAGAGCCCTACCGCCAAGTATGCCAAGAACTGGCAGCATCCATTCCGGCCGAGCGCCTGATCACCGATCCCCTGCGCACCCTGGCTTTCGGCACCGACGCCAGTTTCTACCGCCTCATCCCCAAGCTGGTGGTCAAGGCCGAAACCGAGGCCGAGATCATCGCCGTGCTGCGGGAGGCCAACCGCCACACCCTGCCGGTGACTTTCCGGGCCGCCGGCACCAGCCTGTCGGGCCAGGCCGTCAGCGAAGACATTCTGCTGATTGCCGCCAACGGTTGGCAGCGCCACCAAATCCTGGACGGCGGCCAACGCATCCGGCTGCAACCCGGAATCATCGGCGCCCGCGCCAACCGCTATCTGGCACCCTACGGCCGCAAGATCGGACCTGACCCGGCCTCGATCAACGCGGCCATGATTGGCGGCATCCTGGCCAACAACGCCAGCGGCATGTGCTGCGGGGTGGCCCAGAACAGCTATCAGACGGTGGAGAGCCTGCGCCTGATTCTGGCTGACGGCACGCTGCTGGACACGGCCGACCCCAAAAGCCGGCACGCCTTTGCCCAGACCCACGGCGACCTGCTGGCACGATTGGCACGCCTGGCTGAAGGTGTCAGAAACCAGCCCGGGCTGGCCGAGCGCATCCGCCACAAGTTCAAGATCAAGAACACCACCGGCTACAGCCTCAACGCCCTGGTGGACTACACCGATCCCTTTGACATCCTGGTGCATTTGATGGTGGGTTCCGAGGGCACCCTGGGCTTTGTCTCCGAAGTGGTTTACCGCACGGTGGTCGAGCATCCCTTCAAGGCCAGCGCGCTGATGATCTTCCCCGGCATCGAGGGGGCCTGCCGCACGGCCGCCGTCCTGAAGACGACGCCGGTGTCGGCCGTAGAACTCATGGACCGCGCGGCCCTGCGCTCGGTGGAGAACAAGGCGGGCATGCCGGCGATTCTGAAAACGTTGCCGCCCACGGCCGCCGCGCTGCTGGTGGAGACCCGGGCCGAAGACAGCGCCGCCCTGGATGGTAACGTGGCGGCAATCGCGGCGGCCCTGGAGGGCGCCTGCCAACCGGCATCGGCCGCTGGCGAGTGGAGGGTGGAGTGCCCGGTCGCTGCCATGCCCTTCAGTTTTACTTCCGATGCCCTGGAAAATGCGCGCTTGTGGAACATCCGCAAAGGGCTCTTCCCTTCGGTGGGTGCCATGCGCCGCAGCGGCACCACCGTGATCATCGAGGATGTCGCCTTTCCCATTCAGCACCTGGCCGCCGCGACCTTGGAATTGCAGCAGTTGCTGCGCCGGCATCGCTACGACGAGGCCATCATCTTCGGCCATGCCCTGGAGGGCAATCTGCACTTTGTCTTCACCCAGGATTTCAGCCGGCCGGCCGAGGTCGAGCGCTACCGGCAGCTCATGGCGGCGGTGTGCGACATGGTCGTGGCGCGCTACGACGGCTCGCTCAAGGCCGAGCACGGCACGGGCCGCAACATGGCGCCGTTCGTGGCCCTGGAGTGGGGACCGGAGGCCTACGCCTTGATGCAGGCGATCAAGGCGATCTTCGACCCCAAGGGATTGCTCAACCCGGGGGTGATTCTCAACGCCGACCCCCAGGCCCACCTCAAGCACCTCAAACCCTTGCCCCAGGCCCATCCTCTGGTGGACAAGTGCATCGAGTGCGGCTTTTGCGAAGAGACCTGCCCGTCCAAGGCGCTCACCCTGACGCCGCGGCAGCGCATCGTCGTGCAGCGCGAGATCGCGCGCCTTTCGCGCAGCGGCCGGGAGCCGGCGCGCCTGGCCCGGTTGCGCCGGGATTACGCCTACCAGGGCGAGCAGACCTGCGCGGCGGATGGCCTCTGCGCCCTGAGCTGCCCGGTGGAGATCAATACCGGCGACCACACCAAATACCTGCGGGGCCTCGACACGCGCGGTCGCGGCGCGCAACGGGCGGCAGACCTGGCGGCGCGCCATTTCGGGCTCCTGACGGGCGGGGTGCGCCTGGGGCTGATGTTCCTCGGGGCTACCCAACGCCTCCTGGGATCGGAGACCATGCTGCGGGCGGCCCGCCTGGCGCGACGGCTCTCGGGCAATCGTCTGCCCCGCTGGACGCCCTATCTGCCAGGGCCGGCGCCGCGCCGGGTGCCATCGGTCGCCGCTTCTGCCGGGGCCCCCAAGGTGGTCTACTTTCCCAGTTGCGTCAGTCGCACCATGGGGCCGGCCCTGGGGGACCGGCGCCGCGAACCGCTCGTGGAGGTCACCGCGCGCCTGCTGGCCCGGGCCGGGTTCAGCGTCGTCTATCCGGCCGGTATGGCAGGGTTGTGCTGCGGCACACCTTTCGAGAGCAAAGGCTTTCCACGCCAGGCGGACGAAAAGGCGGCGGAGCTGAACCGTGCCTTGCTGGCGGCCTCCGAAGGCGGACGCTACCCGGTGTTGTGCGACACCAGCCCGTGCACCGAACGCATGCACCGCACTCTGGATGCGCGTCTGAAAATTTACGAGCCGGTGGCTTTTATCCAGCACCATCTGCTGGCACGCCTGCCCGTCACCCCCATCGACGCCACGGTGGCCCTGCACATCACCTGCAGCGCCCGCAAAATGGGATTGGCCGACATGTTCGTGGCCGTGGCCCGGAAATGCGCCGCCGACGTGGTGGTGCCGGACCAGGTGGATTGCTGCGCCTTTGCCGGCGACCGCGGCTTCAGCTTTCCCGAGTTGAACCGCTCGGCGTTGGCGCATCTGCGGCCGGCCGTGGAAGGTGTCTGCCGCGACGGTTACTCCAACAGCCGGACCTGCGAGATCGGTCTGTCCGAGCACAGCGGCATCCACTACCGCTCGATTCTTTACCTGCTGGACGAATGCACCCGCCGTTCCTATCCTTCAGGCGATATCAACCCCGAACCCAGACACGAAGGAGGTGTCCCATGGCCCAGAAGAAAATCCTGATGATCGTCGGCGATTATGTCGAGGACTACGAGGTGATGGTGCCGTTTCAGGCCCTATTGATGGTCGGCCACCAGGTCCACGCCGTGTGTCCGGACAAAAAAGCCGGCGAATCGGTCAAGACCGCCATCCACGACTTCGAAGGCGACCAGACCTACAGCGAAAAGCGCGGCCACAACTTTGGCCTCAATGCCACCTTCGATGAGGTCAAAGCCGAAAACTACGACGCCCTGGTGATCCCCGGCGGCCGCGCGCCCGAGTACATCCGCCTGAACAGCCGCGTGCTGCAGATGGTGCGCCATTTCGCTTCAGCCGGCAAACCCATCGCCACCATCTGTCACGGCGCTCAACTGCTGGCCGCGGCCGGCGTCCTGGAGGGCCGCAGTTGCTCGGCCTACCCGGCCGTGGGGCCCGATGTCACCCGGGCCGGCGGCAAATACGTGGAGATCGCCGTGGACCAGGCGCATGCCGACGGCAATCTGATCAGCGCCCCGGCCTGGCCGGCCCATCCCCAGTGGCTGGCCAAGTTCCTGGTGGCCCTGGGCACCCGCATCACGCTTTAATACCTTATTAAAAAAGCCTCTCCCATGGTGAACGATCGCGTTCACCAAGGAGAGGCTTTGTTTTTGGGTGCTGCGATCCGTTAGGCTTTGGTGGACGACAGGGCCGCCGGCCCGAAGATGGATTTGAGCACCACTTCGACCTTGGACCCTTCGGGAGGCATGCGTTCCCAATCGACCTTGTAGTAGTTGACCGTGGTCTTGAGGGGCAGCACGTTGTCGGTGATGATGCCGCCGTTGCAGTCCGACGGGCAGAGGATGCAGCCCGAGGGAAAGTGAATGGCCTCGCCGGTGCCGTGGTAGATGAAATGGGGGGTGTAGGGTTTGATAACTTCCTTGCCCTCCACTTCGATCTTCTCCATGATGAAGTCTTCGATGGCGCCTTCCACGATCTTGCCATCCTTCTCGAAGCGGATGGTGCAGATGATGGGGTCGCCGTCCAGGTAGTCGTCGCGGGTGGTGGTGGCCTTGAGCCCCTTGCGCTGCTCGACTTCGTTCATGGGGATCTGGCGGCGCGAGCGGATGCCGATCTCCTGGATGGCCTTGTCGATGTCGGCCCGGGAGACAGCGGTGGTGAAGACGAAAAAACCTTCCATCTTGCCGCCCCACATTCCGAAGAAGGCCTGGAAGCGCCTGCCCCAGTCGGCCACCGAGGGCTTGGTGACATCCTTGGTGACTGTGGCCGAGATGCGCAGCTCCCGGGTTGCGGTATCCACGATCATGACGTCTTGCTTGCCGCCCTGGTTGCCGCGCACGACGCGGGTGGATGCCTGGGCCGGCGCCGCCTCGGCCTTGGCAGTTCCCAGGGCGCTGAAGCCCAAGGCGCCGATGGCCAGGGTCTTCAAGAAGTCGGAACGGGTCAGCCCGTTCTGACCGGTGTGGCCTCCAGTCAGGTTGTCGAAGGCATTGCCCGAACAGCAACTGCAACCAGGTTTCTTCTCATTTTTGCTTTGCATCGTAATTTCTTCCTCCTCCGTTTCCGAAAACAACATTTTGGCCGCCATCAGAGCCTTTTCGAGGTTCAGGCCGAAGATGGGCTGTCCGTTAAGTTGTGGGTCATAGGCCTGCGGGGAGCGCCAATTCCCAGGCCAGACGCAGCGTCAGGGCTGCGGCCATGACCAGGGTCAGGGACTTGAAGCGCGCCCGGGTGACGGCCCCCAGGAAGGCCGGCAGGGCCACCGGGACATAGGGCACGGCGAGCAGCAGCGCCAGGCAGGGGTAGATCCACCCGGCCAGCGGTGCTTTGGTCCGGCGCAGCAGGGGCAGCAGATCGCCGAGGACATAGCGGCCCACGCCGAAGGCCAGCCAGGCTACCAACAGATAACTGAGCAGGGTGAGCAGGGCGCCGATGAAAGGCCCGAAGGCCTGGACGGCAGCCGGGGTCAGCACCGGCCGGGCAAACGGAACGATCACGTTCTGGAAGAGGTGGGCCATCATCAGATTGGGCATGCCCGCCAACGGCCCCAGCGCCTGGAAGTACTGGGCGAAAAGAACCGCATTTTCATTTTTAAGATTGCTCTGCATGAACATGCCGTGGAACTCGGCCGTGTAGACGTAGCTGTCCAGGATGTACATGAAATGGCGCACGGCGAAGAGCAGGCCCACGCAGGCCAGAACGCCCACCGCGGCCACCACGGCCTTGCGGCACAACACCTGTTTGCAATCCTCCGGGGTGCAGGCGTCTTTTTCCGCCTGGGCCAACTTTTCGCGGGAGAAGGTGCGCACTCGGCTCACCGTAGACCGTAGCGTTTCCTTGCAGCGTTTCTTGAGTTTGATCCGATTGAGGTAGGTCCAGGGGCCGGTGCTCACCTTGAGGCCACCGTTCAAAGACTGTTCCGGGTTGAAGAGCAGATCGGCGATATGCACGGTGGGGGTCACGCGCCCAAGAAAGCCGGCGCACCCCGCGCAGTAGGTGACGACTTTTCGACCATTGGCTTCCTCCTTGCTTTGCTGGCCCCAACTCTTGGCCAGATCCGATTGGATGAACCCCACGCTGCCACCTTCACCGCAACACAAGGTGTGTTCCCGGCTGTGCGCCATCTCCGAGACTTCGATCCCCATGCCGGCGAGCAGTTTGCGGACGGCATCCTGGGCGCCGCGCTCGCCCCGCAGCGGGCAAGGGTCATGCACGGTCCACTGGGCGCGCTGTTCGCCGGTCACCCGGGCGCCTTCCGGCAGATCGCGGCCCGCCAAATGCTCGTAAACGGTTTGCACCGCCAGGCCGTCGCCGTACTGCTTGAACATTTTGTGGCAATTGGGGCAGGCCACCAGGACTTTGCGGATGCCGTTGGCCGTCAGGTAGGCGCGCATCTCGCCGAACATGGCCTCGAAATGGTCTTGGCGCCCCAGATCGTGGGAGGGTTTGGTGCAGCAATCCAGCACGATGCCGAGGTTGGGGATGGCGGCTTGCAGGTGCCGGAAGAGCTGCCAGGTGGTCTCGGGACGGGTGCCGGGCAGGGAGCAGCCCGGAAAAAAGATCGTGTCGCAGCCGTTCGGCAGGCCGTAGTAGGAGAAGAGCGGCGAGGTGCCGCGCTTTTCATATCCCAGGATGGCGCCGTAGCGGGAGAGATCGGCTTGGTCGGCCGCCGCGGCCTCGCGCCGGGCGGCCAGAAACAGATCCGCGGGCGCGAGCTTTTCCGGGCACACCGCTGTGCACAGGCGGCACAGGCTGCATTCATAGGCCATGGATAGGTCGCCCGCACGGGAGAAATCACGCGTTTCGGCAATGGTCTTGGGCAGTCCGTGCTTTTTCAGGAAGGCGCATTGGGTCCGACAGGCGCCGCATTCGGTGCATTCGGAGCGCATTTTCGCCGCTTGGGCTTGCAGGGCCGGGCTCTGGCCGGCGGCCGGATGCTCTTCGGCCGCGGCGGAACAGCCGGCGCGGCGGCGGTAGGCTTGCAGCAGCTTTTTGGCCGCCAGGGGGAAGAGGCCCAGCAGCGCCAGGGAGATGATCAACCTGGGCGAGACGATGCCCGCGAGGGATTCGATTTGCGCCAACTGGCTGCCGGCGTTGACGAACAGGATCGTGGCGGGAAGCATGCCCAGTTGGGAGACCCAGTAAAAGGTCCAGAGGCGGATGGGGGTCAGCCCCATGACCATATTGATGATGAAAAAGGGAATCATGGGGATCAATCGCAGGGAGAAGAGATAGAAGGCGCCTTCGGCCCGGATGCCCTCGTTGACCCGCTGGAGCCGGTCGCCGAACTTGCGTTGCACCCAATCCCGGAAGAGGTAGCGGCACAACAGGCAGGCCAGGGTGGCGCCGACAGTGCTGGCAAACGAGATGATCACGGTGCCGGTCAGGGTGCCGAACAGGGCGCCGGCCGCCAGGCCCAGGATCACCGCCCCCGGCAGGTTCAGGGCGATTACGGGAATGTAAACGGCCAGGAACAGGGCGATCATCGCCACGGCGTGTTGGGCGTAAAATTCCTGGAAGTGCGCCTGGGAGCTTTTAATGGCCGCCAGGGTGAGGTGCCGGTGCAGGCCGGTGGCGAAAAAGAGGGTGACGGCCGTGGCGATGAGCAGGACGAGGCTCAGCTTTTTAACGACATTTTGGTTCATGGAGATCCAGTCGGGCCGCCGCTCCCGCGCGCGCCAACAGGCGCTCCGGGAACTTACAGCTTTCATTTGAATTCGGAATTTGCTACTTACATTAAGCCGGCAGGGAATTCAAATACGTGAAAGCTATACATATTTGAATGCCCATTGAAAATCTCAATACACAGCGTCCACCCCACGCCCGCCCGGCGCGGCCGGGGTGTGGCGGTTCCAAAACGGAAAGTGAGATGGCGGAAAACCCGAAACTACGACTGACCCAGACCGTCAAAGGGGCCGGCTGAGCGTCCAAACTGGCGCCAGGGGACCTGGACAAGGCACTTTGCGGACTGATCTTTCCCACGGATGAAAACGTCCTGGTGGGTTTGGAGCGCGCCGACGATGCCGGCGTCTATCGCATCTCCGACGAGCTGGCGTTGATCCAGACCGTGGATTTCTTCACGCCCATCGTGGACGATCCTTACTGGTTCGGTCAGATCGCCGCGGCCAACGCCCTGAGCGATGTCTACGCCATGGGCGGCGTGCCCAAGACCGCCATGAACCTGGTGGCCTTTCCCATCAAGCAGATGGATCTCGACATCCTGCGCCAGATCATCCAGGGGGGCATCGACAAGATCCGCGAGGCGGATGCCGTGCTGGTGGGCGGACACAGCATCGAAGACAGCGAGTTGAAGTATGGGTTGTCGGTGACCGGTTTCGTGCATCCGGCGCGGGTGCTGGTCAAGAAGAATCTGCGCGCGGGCGACCGCCTGATTCTCACCAAGCCCCTGGGCACCGGTATCATCAACACAGCCATCAAGGCCGCCATGGCGCCGCCGGCCTTGATCGACCGGGTGACCCGGCTCATGGCCAACCTGAACCGGGGCGCCGCCGAGGCCATGGCCGCTTTTGCCGTGCACGCCTGCACCGATGTCACCGGTTTCGGGCTGCTGGGGCATCTGGCCGAAATGGTAACAGGCTCGGGGTGCAGCGTGCGGATCGAGAGCCGCCAGGTGCCGATCCTGCCCGAAACGGTCGATTTTGCCAGCATGGGGTTGGTGCCGGGCGGGGCCTTCAAGAACAAGAGTTTCCGGCAAGCCATGACGATCTTTGCCGACGGCGTGGATGCCGTGATGCAGGACATGCTCTTCGATCCACAGACCTCGGGCGGCCTGCTGATCAGCATCGCATCCCAACACGCCGAGGCCCTGGCCGAAGCCCTGACCCGGCGGGGCACGCCGGCGGCGGCCGTGATCGGTGAAGTGCTGGACGATCCGATCGAAAAAATATACGTAAGCTGATCCCGTACCACCCGCAGGACCCTATTCTCATCATAAAAGAGGCTTAAACAAGGAGATCCGATCATGAAAGAAATCGATGCCAGGGGCTTGTCATGCCCCGCGCCGGTGTTGCATACCAAGGCGACCCTTGAGCAGGAGCATCCCGACACCATCAAAGTGCTCGTGGACAACGCCGCTTCCCAGCAGAACGTCGAACGCTTTCTGCGTTCCCAGGGATTTGAGGTCCGCTTGGAAAAAGAGGGCCATGATTTTGCCGTCATCGGTAAGTGCGGCTCTCCCGGCGCGGCCGTCGAGCCCAAAGCAGCCCCGGTTGCCACCGGAGCCAACCAGAAGATCATGGTGATGTGCGCCACCGACCGCATCGGCTTCGGCGACGAGACCCTGGGCCAGAAGCTGATGGTGAATTTTATCCGCACCCTTAAGGAGATGGGGCCGGAGTTGTGGCGTCTGGTGCTGGTCAACAATGGGGTGAAGCTGGCCGTGGCAGGCTCACCGGTGCTGGCAGAGCTTAAAGCCTATGAAGCCACAGGGACGAGCGTTCTGGTGTGCGGCACCTGTCTGGAGCACTTCAATCTGCTGGCCCAAAAGCAGGTGGGCCAAACCACCAACATGCTCGATATCGTCACGGCCATGCAACTGGCCGACAAGGTGGTCAATCTTTGATACCGCAAAGGAGTTCGCCGGATATACTCCCCGAAGCTCAGGACATCCCGGCAGGCGCCGCCCATGGGCCAAGGTGCCGGCAATGGCTGGTCGCGGTAGTTATTCTGTCCACGCTCCTGAAGCTCGTTTTCGTTTTTTATGGTACCGCTTTCCAAAGCTACCTGGGCAGCGACATGGGCGGCTATTGGACGCGCGCCCTGCAACGCTTCAACGGCGATATCTTCAGTATCAATCAGTGGGTCATCTGGCCGCCTCTTTTTCACATCATCCTGGCGTACATCTTCAAGGTAATTCACCTGCTGGGGCTCTTTCCCATAAGCCTGGGAATCGTGTTGGGCCTGAATGTCCTCTTCTCCTCCTTGTCCGTCGTATACCTGTACCGCATCTCGGAAAGGTTCACGCGCAATTCCCGGATCGCCCTGGTCACTGCCGCATTGTATGCGTTTACCTACCATTGCTTCTATTTCAATGCGTTTATACTGTCCGAGAATTTCGCAGTGCCGCTGGTCGTCGCGGCGCTGTACTACTTGCTGCGCAACCAGCCCGGCTATTGCCTGCTCAGCGGGGTGCTGCTGGCCGTGGCCACCGGCATTCGACCCGGTTATGGATTGCTGGCCGTCTCTTTTGGATGTTATGCCCTCTGGCCGGAGGCAAAGCTTGCCCGCGCGGAGTGGCTCAGGCGCGTGGGCCGCAAAGGCATTCCCAAGGCCGCGTTGTTTTCCCTGGGGTTTGTGCTGGTGATCGGCCTGGTGCTGGCCCAAAATCAATACATCTCCAATGGCCGGCTCAAGGGGCTGGCGGCTTCGAGCGGACTGAATTACTTCTTCTCGTTCACCAAAACCTATGAGGTCCGCAGCCGTTTCGATGGCTACCACTATGTGATCATCCCGCCGGGAACGGTCAAGCATCCGGAGAACGGAAAACTGCTGACCGTCAAGCCGATTTACGACAGCGCTTTTTTCGAACAATTGACCAATGCCCACATCCGGCAACACCCCGAGGTGCTTTTGTTTAAGCTGAAGGATTTATGGGAGCTGTATTTTGGCACGCTCTTCCCATCTTATGGTTCGGCGTATGGTTTTCATCCCGGGATCGAAATCTTCAAATTCGTCTTTTTCTTCCTGACCCTGGTGATTGTCTTTTCATTCACCACCGCTCTCTGGCGCCGGGACAATGCCAAGGAGCGGTGGCTCATTCTTTCGATCATCGTGCTGTCGCTGGTCACCAGCTATCTTTTCAATAGCGAACACCGCTATATCTATGGCTTCGTCTTTGCTATTTATCTTCTTGCGGCAGAGGCGCTTGCGGCCATTGCCATGGAATTTAAACAGCACCTGAAAAAGATGCTGTTTTGCATGGGCGCGATAATCCTGGTCCTGGGGGCAAATGCCGGCTACTCAGCCATGCGCAAGCAGGCAATGCCCGCCATCATCCATATGAAGCTGCACGATTACAACCAGCCCTTTGAACAGCGGGCGCTTTACGTGGACTCCTTGAATTTCCCTTTCGAAAAAACCTTTACGCACCAAAGGTTCGGCGAGCTCGGCATTCGGGAGGAGTTTGACGCCGAATTCAACGGCCGATTCGTGGTACACGCTCCCATGTCCATCCATTTTTTTGTCTATTGCGAGGAAGGCTTCGAGCTTTACGTGGACCAGCAACCTGTATTGAGCCGACCCAGCCGGGAAGACGAAAAAGAGCTGGAGAAGATGCTCTTTCTGGAGCAAGGCACACACGACTTCACCCTGCTGTACGCTCACCGGAATGAAGATGCCGGCATCAAGGCCATGTATGTGCCCATCACCGATGGCCGGTACGGGAAATACTTCATGGGTCAGGACTCGCCGTTAGTGTCATTCCATAAGGCGAACGACGCTCGGTGACCTCAAAACAAAACCCCCTCCGCGCAAACGGAAGGGGCTTTTGTTTTCTTCGTATGGGCGATGGCGCGTTACACTTCCAGCCACGAATCGGAATAGAGGGTTTTACCCAGGATGACGTTGACGGTCTTGGCGTAATCCTGCATCTCTTTGGGCAGGCCGGCGATGTTGGGGGTATTGCCGTCCATCATGCCGTAGATCAGGTCCACGATGTCCTGGCGTTTGCCCTTGGCGATGGCCGTCAGTTGGTCGTCGCGCGGATCGGAGATCACGGAGTGCATGCCGCACTTTTCGAGCATCACCATGTAGGTCTGGTTCATGATCGGCCGCAGGTGATCGGGAGGTCCGTTGGAGATGTTGGACAGACCGCAGGTGCTCTTGGCGCCCGGGCACATGTCGGGGATCATCTTTTGGAACTCCATCAGGCTGATGGCCTGGGGCTGCTGGATATTGACGGGGGTGACGATGCCGTCGATCCAGATTTTTTCATTGGGGATCCCGGCTTCGTTGGCGAAGTAAACCAGTTCCACGCACAGGGCGGCGCGCTCGTTTTCGTCGCGCGGCAACCCTTCGGGGCCCCACATCAGGGCGATGAAGTCGGAATTGGTCTCGGCGGCCAGGGGCACCATTTTTTCGTAGCGTTCCGGACGGCACATAATGGAGTTGATGATGTGCGGCGTTCCGCTGGGCACTTGCTTAATCACCTTCAGGGCCGCCGCGATGGCGTCGATGTTGGAGGTGTCCAGGGCCAGGGGGATATCGGACACCACCTCTTGAACCACCTGCACCACCCAGGGCATCAATTCGGCGCCGTCTTTTTTGGCCGGTCCCAGGTTGATGTCGATGTAGTCCATGCCTTTGCTTTTTTGAAACAGGGCTTCTTCCTGGATCGGTTTGGGATCGCGCTCCTTGAAGGCGCGGCCGATCTTTTTGTTGATGACATTCAAGCTTTCGCCAATCAGTAACATAGGTCCTCCCTTAAGAATATGCGTTCATATTAAGTGTATGAATTTCGCGGCTTGGAGCTTGCGCCGGCCGTTTCAGGGTTGAGCGCTTCTACTAAATTTTTCCGCCCGGTGCAAACAGTTTGTCCTAAAATGCAACGGGGATGGCCTGCTGGGCCATCCCCGTTAATGGGACTATAGGAACCGCTCTCTGAGAAAGCCGGGAATGTGGGCTGCTTCCCGCGGACCGACGGTGATGGTCCAGCCGGGCAGCTCTTCTTCGATATCGCCCACGATGGCAGCCGCATAACCAGGGATGATCAGTTGGGTGTGTTTGACCTTTTCCATGATGCCGCTCTTTTTTACGAAGGCGCCGACATCGTCGCCCGCGAATTTGCCGGCGGCCCAGGCGGTGAGCACCGACAAGCCTTCGGAGTCCTTGATCAGCAGCCAGGAAGGCACGCGGCTGCTTTCGATTTCGCCGGAGACGATGAAGTAGGTCAGGGCGAAGTTGGTGGTCACCAGGACCGGAGAATTCTCGTTGGGCGTACCGATGGGGTAGATGCCCTGGGTGACGGTCATGGGCCGCTGCGGGTCGGTGAAGATGTTGAGGCGTTCGAGCAGCAGCGGGAAGACGCTTTCGCCCGCGAAGTCGGACAGCACCACGATGCCGCCGTACTTGGCGACGAACATGGCGGCCAGCATGGTCTCGACATCCAGGTTGGAGGCCATTTCGCACGGGAAGACGATGGTGGGGAAGCCCACCGAGCGGTTGCCGTTTTTCAGAGCCGCGCGACGGATGGCGATCATGTCGGCATTGGCCTGTTTGGGTTCACGGCTGCCCGGATCGAGTACCAGGTCTTTGAGGCCCATGGCAGTGAGTTTGTCGCTGAGTTTGGCCACGGCTTCCACCGACTCGGCCTTGGCGGCCAGAGGCAGGTCGTTGTCTTTGGCCAATTGGCCCATGGCATCGGCGTTGGCCGCGGTGGCGGCATACAGCAGCGGGCGCTTGAAACCGGCTGCGGCTACGCCGGCTTTCATCACGTCGGCTTTTTCGGTCATCAGGATCAGGTTGAATTCCGAGGTCTCGGCGATCTGCTTGGCCAGCTTGCCGAAGGCGTCGGCATTGCCGTTGACGTCTTTCAAGGCCACCAGTTCCGGGCGCAGGTTCAGGCCCACGCGCTCATACTGCAGAGCGTTCCAGCCCTGGAGTTTTTTGGCCAGGGCATCGGCGGAAATGTCCGATTTGACCATGGCGGCCAGCAGGGTGGGGCTGTAGAAGGTTTTTTCGTGGCGGTACTGAACGGTTTCGCCGCCGCTGGTGGCCTTACGTACGCCCTTGCCGACCACGACTGGACGGATGGGGGGCGCGGAAGCTTCGGCCAGTTGGGCGCGGGCTTCTTCCGATACATAAGGGCAGGCGGAAAGCTCGGCCTTGCCCGATGCCAGGTTCATGGCAAAGGCGAGACAGGTGGGTACCCCGCACTCCTTGCAGTTGGTCTTGGGCAGGAGTTTGAAAATCTGAATACCGGTTAATGCCATTGGTTTCTCCTTATCCTATTTAAAGTGTCGATGGGGAGGCGGCGGTTACCGCCTCCCATCCCATCATCGTTTCGTATCAACCCACCAGCGGGGGCATGGACAGGGCCGGATGACCCTTTTCCTGCAGGAAGGGCATGATCTCTTCTTCGGTGACGCCCACGGTCTCATCGGCGATCATATCGTAGAAGTTGGGCACGCCCAGCTCCTTGCCGCGTTTGATCAACCGCTCCTTGATCTCTTCTTTCAGGATCTTGGGCATCCACACCATGCGCAGCAGGCCGCCATCACCATTGATGAATTTCTTCTGGGTGATGTTGAACTTGGAGTGACCCACGAAGCCCGGTGAAGAAGCGCCGCCGCCCATGACACCGGCCAGGGTGGTGAACTTCATGCCGCAGGGAGTGTCGCCGGCATACTCGCGGTTGACCGTCATGACGCCGTTGCAGGCGGGCAGCATGGCTGCGATGGCCTCGCAGCAACCGCAGGTGGTCATGGGGTTAACGACCATGGAGTAGAAGTTGTAGCTTTGAATGGCGCCACGCGAGGCTTTCTTGATGAACTCGTCCACGCCGGCAAAGGTACCCATCTTGGCATCCAGTACTTCACCTTTTTCGATGGGCTGGTTGGGACCCGTGGGGTTGATCTCGAAGGAGGCCTTGCAATCCATCCAGTTGTAGGCGCCGCACAGACCGGTACGTTCCGGGCTGACGGTACACACGTGGGTGGGGGCAAACGACTGGCACAGGGTGCAGGAGTAGTAGGTCTGCACATCCTCGTCGGTCATGTTCTCGACGCGCTCGTCGCGATGCTTGTAAGCGGCGCGGGCCTGGGCCGTGATCTTGTCCACATCCTCTTTCTTGGTGTAGAGGGTGATCTGCACCTTGTCCAGAATCTTGCCGAAGTCCTTGTGAAACTTGGCGTGCAGCACCACACCGATGTCTTTGAGGGTGAAGCCTTTTTCCACGGCCTGCTTGCTGATGCGCACCCAGGCGATGTCGCGCTGGCCCATGTGCATGATGCCCTGGATGTAGTTGATCAGGTGGTGGGTCTGGCGTTCCAGGATCGGCTCGAAATCTTCCTGGAATTCGCGGCCGGCCACTTGCATGTAAATGGCCATGGGGAAAGCGCCGCCCTCTTTGATGTCCTTGATGTCCGGCCCGACGATGGTGACTTTGCCATCTTCGATCTCGTTCATGTTGGCCATCTTCAGATACTCGGTGCACTGGGTCTTGCCGCCACCCGACTGGCAATACAGGTCGGCGCCACGCACGCGCTCGCCCTCGAAGGCCGGGCCGAAGGCGCAGGGGATGTCGATCTTGCTCACCGTGGTTTTCAGGCCGCGCACTTCCACGGACTTTTGCACCATGTCTTCGTGCTTGATGTTGGCCACCACGTGTTCGTAGGTGCAGATACCGGTGGGCAGTACTTCGGGAATGTCGGTGTCGGCGATGGTGGGGAAGCCCCAGTTGATACAACCGGCGGCTGCCGCGGCCCATTCGGCGTTAACGTCGCCCAGGGCGTTGACAAAGGCAAAGATGCGGTCTTTGTTGTATTTGAGGATCTTTTTAAAGTCGCCGGGCTGCACGCCACCAAACGCCATGGCGGCGCGGTTGGCAAAGCCCAGGGCAAAGATGGCCGAGGAGATATCCGGGCCAAAGGGAATGATACGGGTGTTCCAACCCACCTGCACACCGGCGGCGCGCAATTGATCGATGACCGTGGTGCCGTTCTGGTTGGCGGCGCAGAAGATGTACAAGCTGCGGCGCTGATACTCTTCCACAATCATTTTGGCAGTTTCCGGATCGGGGGCCGCGCCCACGATGGCGGCAAAGCCGGGAGCCGATCCGTCGACGAATTCGACACCGCGTTTGCGCATGATGGTGTCGTCGGCCGCGCCCAGCCAGATTTTGCCGGCCTCTTCGTCCACTTCTTCGGTGGGCAGGTAGAAGTTTGGATCTTCCAGATAGCGCAGGGCCTCTTCGATTTCAAAGGCGAACAGGGCGGCCATGCCGGCATCCAGCAGGGGTCCAAGGTAGGGCAGGTGGTTCTGGCCCTTGACATGGGGCGGCAGCAGCTTGCGGGCGAAGGCCAACGGTTTTTGCATATCTTCCAGTGTGGCCACCTTGATGCCCAGCAGGGAGTAGATTACCGGCAGATAGTAGGCGGTGTTGGGAAAGCCCACCTTGGTGTCGGCGTTGTAGGTCTGCAACGCTCTCTTGTACTTGCCTTCTACCTTGGAGACGATGTTGTAACCGCCCTGGATGGCGGCGAATGCTACGAGTCGTGACATATAATCCTTCCTCCTTCGTTGAGGATATTGGGTTGAAGATTAAGCCTCAAGCTTCTGACGGTCGGCCATATCCATGAGTACGCGGTCCCGGGCCTTGTCGATGCCGATCTCTTTGCGTTTCTGGTCGATCACGGCGATCATGCGACGCGCCATTTCGACCGGATCTTCGCAGAAATCCCAACGGCCGCCGTAGAGGCTGGCGATATCTTTGGTCAGGTATTTCTGGAAGACCGGCGCGCCCGTGATGGGCATGGTGCCGCCGAAGATGACGTACACTCCGGAGGTGACGAAGTACTGGCCGATGGCGATGGCTTTCTCGCTCATCCACTCGGGAGCCGCGCCCACGGCCGGAATGTCGGAGAGATCTTTCCACGGGCCGCCGGCCTTTACCACTTCGGTGGCGGCCAGCAGGATGCGGCTGTTGTCCACGCAGGAGCCCAGGTGCAGCACCGGGGGGATACCGACGGTCTCGCACACTTCCTTCAATCCCGGACCGCAGTAGACGCCCGCGGTTTCAGGCGTCAGCAGGCCATGCATGCCGGCCGCGATGCCGCCGCAACCGGTGGTCAGGACGAGCACGTCGTTCTTGATCAACTCTTTCATCATCGTGATGTGGGCGTTGTTATGCTGGGAGCGGGCGTTGTTGCAACCCACCACGCCGGCCAGACCGCGGATGCGGCCGTTGATGATGTTGTCGTTGAGGGTGTAGTAAGAGCCGCGGAAGGTGCCGCCCAGGTGGTACTCGATGGATTCCACACCAAAGCCGGCGATCTGGGTCGATTTGATGTTGGGGATCATCACTTCGGCTCTGCGGTTTTGGAAGTTGTCGATGGCCAGGGTGACGATGCGCTTGGCATCTTCCAGGGCATGATGTTCGTCGAATTCGATGTGCAGTACGTTGTCCTGCTCCATCTTGGCCATGGGATGGGTGGTGATCAGTTTGGTATGGAAGCACTTGGCGACATTGGCCAGGTTCTGGAAGACGCACTGTACGTCCACGACCATGGCATCGCAAGCGCCGGTGACGATGGCCAGTTCCTGCTGCAGGAAAGTGCCTGCCGGCGGTACGCCGTGGCGCTGCAGAATTTCGTTGCCGGTGCAGCAGATGCCGCCCAGTTGGATGCCTTTGGCGCCCTTGGTCTTGGCGTAATCCACCATCTCTTTGCTTTGGGCGGCAGCCACGATCATCTCGGAGAGCACCGGCTCATGGCCGTGAATGATGATATTGACGTGGTCCTGCTTCATGATGCCCAGGTTGGTTTCGGATTGCAACGGCATCGGCCGGCCGAACATGACGTCCTGCAGATCAGTGGCGATCATCGAGCCGCCCCAGCCATCGGCCAGCGAGCAGCGGCTGGCTTGCTTGGTGATGTTTTTGAAATCCTGATCCACACCCATGTTGGTGCGGTGCATGATATCGACGATTTCGCGGTCGATATTGCGCGGCATGACGCCAAATTTCTTCCACTTTTCCTGCAACGGCAGGGGAGCGCGTTTCAAATAGGTCAAAGTACCTTCGGCCTTGCCCCATTCGCCCAAGGCTTTTTCAGCTACTTCCAGGGCGATCTCGTCGATGCTGCGGTCTTGGACCACGCCATCCACGGTCACGGTGGTTTCTACGCTGAAATGGGGAGCGATGGACAGAAGCTTGTCCACATCCTTGATTTTGTAATCGTTGGTCTCCTTGCGGGCCACCGACATGAAAACTTCGGCCACGGTGCGGCCATGGTCGGAGTGGGCGGCCGTACCGGCGGCTACCATGCGGGCAAAATTGCGCGCGGCAATAGTATTGGCCGTGGCGCCGCAAAGCCCCTTGCGGGTGTCTTCGCCCACGATGCCGGCTTTGGGCAGCGGCAGGCGGCAGGGACCCATGGCGCAGTTCTTACAACAGATGCCCTGGATGCCGATATTGCACGGCTTCATCGCCGCGGCACGGTCGAAAATCGTTTCGACTCCCAGTTGATGCGAGCGGGCGATCATCTGTTGGGTCGCGATGTCGATAGAGGCTTCTTTGGGGTCAGCCAACTTTGCGGCCTTCTCCTCCGCCGGTTCTTTTACTTTGGTTATTTCTGCCATCAGAGGTTCCTCCTCAATTTATGTGAATACAATTCGGTTCGGATTTGATTCGTTAAGCCACGCGGCGGTGGATGCGGTCCAACTGGCGGGCCATTTTATCCAAAGCGTCCAGTTGAACGACCGCGGCGGTTTTGGCCACAGCCCCTTCCTTGGCTTCGGATTTGCGCTGGGCGGATAGTTTTTCGCGTTCCGCGGCCCGCTTCTGGCGCAGGGCATCTTCTTCGGCTTCGCGTTTGGCGGTTTCGGCTTTGGCGGCAGCAGCGGCATCGGCCTTGGCTTTGGCCTCGGCATCGGCTTTGGCCTTGGCTTCAGCATCAGCCTTGGCCTTAGCGGCGGCATCGGCTTTGGCCTTGGCATCCGCGTCGGCCTTGGCCTTGGCTTCGGCATCGGCTTTGGCCTTGGCGGCGGCGTCAACGGCCGGGGCAGCGGCGGCGGCCGGAGCGGCAGGCGCAGCAGGGGCGGCGGCCGGAGCGGGCTTGGCGGCAGCCGGGGCAGCCGGTTTAGCGGCCGGGGCTGCGGGTTTGGCAGCGGCCGGGGCAGCCGGCTTGGCGGCGACCGGGGCGGCCTTCTTCTCTTCTTCAATCTTCAGGTCGGGTTTGGGAGCGATGGCGGCCAGATCCACCGGTTTGGCACCCAGCACCTTTTCGATGGCTTTGACTTGGGCCGCGCTGCCGCCGTCCGCCATCAGGTCGATATAGCTCTTGGCCAGGCGGATGGCTTGGGGATGGCGCATGATCAAAATGTCGCTGCCGGCCAGCAGGTAGGCCACGGCACCGACGGTTTCCATCAGGATGCCGCGTTTTTCCGGGTCGCCCAGGGTGGGGGCTTCTTCGGAAGTCTGTTTGCACTCTTTGCTCTTCCACACTTCGTTGCCCAGGTTGTTGATGATGGGCTGCTGTAACTTGTCGTCGCCCTGGGCCAGGGCGGCCATGCGCAAGCGCTCCATGACCGAGTAGGAGTATTCAAGGCCGTAGCCCAGACCGCCGGTGGTCGGATCGATGATGACCTTTTCCATGGGCATGCCCAGGTTTTCCAGCAGGATGTTGACCTGTTTGGCCAGGTTGACGTCGATGGGCGAGGAGGAGATCAGGGTGTGGCCGTACGCCATGGCCGCGGCGCCGATGCCTTTATGGTTTTTGTCTTCCACCGGGCCGAGAATCAGGTTGGCGCCCTGGTGGTCTTCGGCGATCTGCTTGAGGGTGGTTTCGTCCTTGGCCGGGTTGGCGCAGCCCCAGACGATCAGGGGTACCTTGATGGCGCCCAACACTTTTTTCACCGTGGCCGAAGCCTCGGCCGGAGAAGCGTTCTTGCCGTTGGGATCGGTGCTCTTGAGCTGCAGCACGATCATTTCGGCGCCGTACTTCTCGACGCATTTTTTGGCCCAGGCGGCCGGATCGGATACCACATCCTTGAACAGCGTCATGACCGCTTCGGGCCAATCTTCCGGGGCCATGTCCCAAATTTCCATCGCAATGCGCGGCTTATGGGGCATCTTGCCTTCGAAGAAGTAGAATGGGTAGCTGGTCTCTCCGCCAACGACGACGGCTTTATCCCCCTTGCCCAGGGTGACCGTCTTTACGGCGCCGGAATAACCTTCTTTTTGAAATTCGAAAGCCAAAGTTACCTCCTTGTTGCTATACAGGTTAAAAGTTTATGTCCGGCAGGTTTTTTCATCCTGCCCAAAATCCAATGTAAATCGTGATGACTGGTTCGCGAAGAATTCGGATCGATGCCGTCAGTCCTCCTTTCCATGGAATTTTTGGATTCGTATTTGGATCGATGGTTAATCGTAAGGTCATAGTGGATGGGGGGGCTCGAAATACACGCGGAAAAAATACGCCGTGATGCGTTTCCGGTGGTGTCCTTCTGAATCGCCAAGAGCCTCATTCTCGTTTGGGCCTTTTTGACGGTTTTGTTAATTCAAAAACCAATAAATACAAAACGTTATGATTGCTTTTGGGCTCGACGCAAAACCAAGGGCTCACATTATATAGGGGGCTATTTTTTGTCAATAGCTATGGGATATATCAAAGGTAAAAATGAAAGTTTGGCGCTTGTACCTGTCGATTCTCGACACCTGGGCCGGCCGATTTGTATCCTGGGCTGCGGCGCTGGTGGCAGCGATTAAGGGAGGCGCCCGAGATCCCAAGGGACATTCCCTATCGCTGGGCACTCAAGGTCTGCATACCGTAGGAGCCCAGGCTGCGCTCCGGCGTATCACGGGCTTGCTTTTGTGGCCGCAAATTGGGATGCTGAAAACCATTTCTAAGTTGATGCCATTCCACGGAGATAAGGGAGCGATTGAAGCTTGGTGAACTTGAGGATGGAAACTTTCGATTATCTGGCGCTACTCGCGGCGGCCGTTCTGCTGGTCCTCCTGGTGATCGGATGGCTGCATTGGAGCCGGACCCGGCGTGAGTACGAACGGCAATTGGCCTCGGCCTCCTCCGAACAAAGCGTTTTGCGGGAAAAGTTGCACGGCCAGCAGGAGGTGTCAGAGCGGGTGAACCTGCAGCTTGCCCAGTGGTGCGAACAGGCGCAGCGCCACCAGCAGCGGGCCGAAGCGCTGGCAACAGCCAATGCCTCCCTGGAGACCCAGATCCTGCGGATCCCCATACTGGAAAAGGAGTTGGTCGAGGTCAAAAATCAGGTCGAACGTTTGGGCGCAGAGCTGCGACGAGAATCTGCGGCCCTGGCCCAGGCCACGGAAAAGGGCTCGCGCTTGCAGGCCGTAGAGGGCGAGAAAGCCCAAAAAGAGGAGCAAATTGGGACTCTCCAGCAGCAGCTTTCCCAACTCAAGACGCAAATGGCCGAGTTGGGCACGGTGCTGGATGAAGAGCGCAAACAGGCGAACGAAAAGATCGCCCTGCTCAACGAAGCTCGCGATCATTTGAAAAATGAATTCCAGAATCTGGCCCAGAAAATTTTCGAGGAAAAGAGCGCCAAATTCGCCGATCAAAATCGCTCGGCCATGGATCAACTCATCGTGCCGTTGCGCGAACAGATCGGCGATTTCAAAAAGCGCGTCGAGGATGTCTACGACAAGGAGAGCCGCGACCGCACGGCCCTGCACGCCGAAATCAATCATCTCAAGGAGCTCAACCAGCGCATCAGCAAGGAGGCGCTCAACCTGACGCGGGCCTTGAAGGGCGACAGCAAGGCCCGGGGCAACTGGGGCGAAGTGATTCTGGAACGCGTGCTGGAAGCCTCGGGCCTGCAAAAGGGCCGGGAGTACGACGTGCAGGTCAGTCTGCGCGATCCCGAGGGGCGGCGCTATCAGCCCGACGCCGTGATCCGCCTGCCCGAAGGCAAGGATGTGATCGTCGACGCCAAGGTCTCCTTGAGAGACTATGAAGCATTCTACGGCGCCGAAACCCCCGAGGAGAAAGAGCGTCACCTTACGGCCCACATCGAGGCCATGCGCACCCATCTGCGCGGATTGGTGGGCAAGCGTTACGAAGCGCTGGAAGGGGTGCGCACGCTGGATTTCATCCTCATGTTTGTCCCCATCGAGGCCGCCTTCCTGGCGGCCGTGGAAAAGGACGGCGCCTTGTTTGCCGAAGCTTTTGAAAGGAATATCGTGGTGGTCAGCCCCTCCACCCTGCTGGTCACCCTGCGCACCATCCAGAACATCTGGCGCCACGAATACCAGAACCGCAACGCCCAGGAGATCGCCAAGAAGGCCGGCGGCCTCTACGACAAGTTCGTGGGTTTCGTGGAGGCATTAGAAGAGGTAGGCCGGCAGTTGGACAAGGCCCGGGATGCTTACCGCACGGCCCACGACCGGCTGGCTGCCGGCAAGGGCAACCTGGTCCGGCGCAGCCAGGAGCTCAAGGAGTTGGGGGTCAAGGCCGGCAAAGAGCTGCCCCAGAAGTTGCTGGAAGCGGTGGACGACCAAAAGCAGGACGCCTCATAATTGAGGTCCATCCAGATTTGAGCCGCTACATGCCGTTTCCCGATAGGCGCTAACTGGCTTTGCGCGCAAGCCGTTCCATGGCCGCCTTGAGGCTGAAACGCAACCGCTCCAGCACATCGGCGAGTTTGCCGATTTCATCCTTCGTTTTGACCTCTATTTTTTGATTGAGGTCGCCGTCCGCCAGGCGCGACGAGATAGCAGTCAGGGTTTTAATGGGCTGAAGCGATCGGTTCACGGCGAAAAATACCAGGAAGAATGAAGCCACCAGGATGGCCGCCATGATCGTAGTGATCGTCAAGGCCATGTGGGTTTTTGCGGCCGTGATTCGTTCCAGGGAGAAACCGATCCTGAAACCGCCCCAGTGTTTGCCTTTGACGAAAATCGGCGAGGAGATGTCCCACATGATTTCGCCGGTATCCCTTTTATAGACCTGGAGAAATCCGGGGGCGGTGTTTTTGGCCGCGGCAATGCCCACCGGATCGGCAAAGATGCGTTTGGAGCGGTTGAGGGTCAGGTCTCTCTCCCGGTTCCCGGTGGGCGGCGCGTTAAAGCGAGTGTTATGGGTGGGCAGATACCCGTTGATGTCCACGGCTACCGCGAAGACGACACTTTCATCTTTGAGAAATTCATCCTCGATGCCCAACAGCGCCTTGTCGAGGTAGAAATCGTATTTGGTATGAAACTTGGGGGGATTGAAATCCGGAATAGATTCGTAGGCCGTGTCGAAGGCATCGGTGACGGTAAAAACGCCATTGTCCACAGCCTCTTCAATCAAAGCTCCCGTCATCCTGGCGCCCACGATGGATTCGGTTTTACCCCGTTCCAGCAGTTGGGCTTCCAAGGCGGCGCTTTGTTTCATAATCAGGTAGAACGACCCGATTGCTAGGACGACCAGCAAAACGAGGTTGACATAGAGGCTAACTTTCGCGGCGATCCTTTTGGAAATGAAATCGATCATGATTTTCTCTCCCCTGTTAAGACGGCGGTTGGATATCGCAGTGCCAAATCTATGCATTTTGGGTTTTTGGGCGCGCCAGCATGGGAGCGGCCGCTAGGGTTGATACCCGAAGCGGATGGCGCCCCAATGCCGTTTGTGAACAAACAGCGGAACGGAAAGATCGTAAATCGTTTCGCCGGTGTCCCGGGCGTATTTCTGAACCAGGCAGGGTTCGGTGTTGCGGGCCGCCGCCAGACCGGTACGGTCATTGAAGAGCCGTTTGGATCGATCCTGGGATCTGGCGTTGTGGGTGGGCAGGTAGCCGTTGCGGTCCACGGCGACCACGAAGAACAATCTGGAATCCTTGGCCAGGTATTTGTCCAGAATCTGCTGAATGGCCTGGTCGATGAAGGCGTCATACTGAGTCCGGAACTTCTGGGGCGTCGTGTTGGGAATGGGCACGTAGAAGGTATCGAACATCTGCTGTATGCTCAGCTTCCCGGAGGATACCAGCAATTCCAACTGCGACGCCACCTCCGCCTGGCACTCCATGGCCCAGACTTTGACTTTGCCTTCCATGTCGGATGCCGGATCCGCCAGGATCGGACCGACCCAACTCGAGATGAACAAGAAGGCCGCAAGGGACACCGCCAGATACTTCAGCAACCGATTTAAAGGGGGCATGTCAGTTCCTTCTTCAATCCATGGTTTTGGCTTTACTCCCATTGATGAGTTCACGGATGCTCGGAATTAAATCCGCGGTCGCTGCGCCGGGCTCTTTCATGATCGCCAGGAAATGGCCTTCAACGGGAAAGATGAGGATGCTCTCCTTGCTTTGTCTTGATAAAATCATGTGATTGAATCGGCTGTGTCCTAACAGTGAACAAATTGCTTCGCCGTTCAAACCCGAAAGCGCGAGGAATTGTGTAATTTCCGTTGCGGCTTCGGCCTTCGCGCCGACCAGCGATCCATCGTGCTTGACTATGTAATAACTTTTGACACCAGCGGTGCTTGAAAGCTTTTCCAAATCCAGGGCCGGTTCCATGGCGGCATTCCTTATTTGGCGCCGAAAATTGGCGCGATCATCTGTTCGTAGGCTTGGATCTTTTCTGGGTCACCGATTTCAGATGAGAGCATTTGTGCGAACTTCTCCAATGTTTTCCTGTTCGGCTCGTCAATGCTTTCAATCCATTTTTCGAGGGTATCCTTGAATACGATGGAAGCCATCGGCCCCATGACTTTGGCCAAGGCGTTTTCCATGGCGGCAAGGACCCGGGGATAGGGCCCGCTCATGAGGGCCTGCCGGACCTTTTCCGAATCGTTGTCGGGTTTTGCTATGGGCGGGGTCGCGAGCTCGGCGGCCGGTGCGGCTAGCGCGGCTTTTAAATCTTTGGAGGCTTGAGCCAGCGTCATGCTCAGCAGGTTCGGGTTCAGACTCTGTTCGTGGATGATCGTCAGGTATAGCGTGCCGGTAATCCAGAGGATGAAGGTACTCCATTGATCCACGCTCAGTTGGACGCTCTTAAGGTCGGCAAAGAGCTGCTTACCTCCGGAGAATATCTTCGCCAACGTCCGGCCCACGGAGGAAAGCGTGCTGTCGCTGAATTGTGGATTGGCTATTTTGGCTACGATACCTGTGCGGGTGTCGAAGCAAAAAACGCAGGCAACGCCTGGCATGCACTTGATATCTTCGAGAATCATTTCCATATGGCGACCTCACGAACCATTTCAAGTTGAAAGCGTGCACGAGATGGATGTTGGAGATTACCCTTTTCTGCGGTGCCTATTTTCTCCCGACATTTTCATATGCCGATGGTGCTTCACGCGCTCGCATAATCATCAGAAGTGAGCGCAGTGGAGAGACGCCATGTACTGGTGCTCTTCTGACGTTCTTGGATCTGGAACAGAGGTGGTTCTTAGTAGGTGCCGTTCTACCGGTGTGGCCGCAATCGCCTTCACAATAAATGAGCAGATCATGATTGGAGCTCAACGATTGGATCTATGTTGGCATTCATAACCGAACCGGCGGGCAAAGTCAATTTTCAAAAGAAGGCAGCAGCAAATCCCCTGAAGCCTTGTTGATAGTTGGCGCATCCAGGCCCATGGCTGGTCTTGGAGATAGATCTCCAGGAGGGGATTATGGCCAAAGGCCCAGTTCTTCGGCCGCAGCTTCTTTGACCGCGGGGCAGGCATCCTGCTTCACGAGGCTTTCGAGCCATTCCCGGGCCGTCGCGTGCCTGGTCTGGGCCAGCACCTGCACCACATCCACCTGCACGGTTTCGGCCAGACCGTCGAAGCGCTCCAGCAGCCGGGGAATAAAAGCGGCCGCCAGTTCGGGCGCATCGGAGCAAAGATACTCCATAGTGACCATGGCGCCTAGCCGCACAGACCAACGGTCATGGCAGAGCAGTTCCGTCAGGGCTGGGAAGATTTGACCCTGCTTGGTCATCATGACGGCCAGGCGCGGCGCATCGCCGCTCTCGACGATCTGGCGCAGGCAGGTCGCGGACAACTGAGTTGGATCGCGCCGAATGCACTGATCGACGATCTCTTCCATTTTGAAAGGCCCGGACCAGCGCACGCGATCCTCCAGAATCAGGGTCGGCACCGAACGGATACCTTGGTCCCGGGCTAGCCCTGGGAAAAGCGTACCGTCGATGATGGTCAGACGAACCGGCGGATTTGCGTCGGCCAGGGCGATCAACTGCATTGCGGCCTGGGGACAGTGGGGGCATTGCATGGCAATAAATAAGGTGAGTTCGGCCGGCAGTTGAATCGCCGCCGCGCTGTCCGGCAGGGCCGGCTCGGGCGCCTGGCCATCGGTGCCCTGCCCCAGGGCCGCCAGAAAGGGCGGCAGTTCGCGTTCGGTGGGCACGGCCTGGAAGGCGATGTTCTTATGGCGGCCGACGATCAACGCCGGGGCGCGAAAGAGTTCATCCGAAGGGCGCCGGATGGTCACGCCGGGCGCCAGGGCTTTCAGTCGATCGCAAAAGGAAGCCATCCGTGCGTCCATCCCATCTGCGCTACGGGATAACAGCACCACCGGCTGCGATTTGCTTCCAGCCCACCAGTTGAGGATCGCTTGCTCGTCATGGGGTGTCATGGCGCGAGTCTTACTCCCCCGGGATGGAAAAACAAGTCAAAAGATGAGCGGCCGCGGCCCACGGACGCCTTTGACATCCGGAGCGCCAGCGATTATGCTCCGCACATCGTACCGTCGTGATCCGCCTGTGCGAGACGGTACCCAGCGTGCATGGAGCGCCGCCTCGATAGATGATGCGGCATTATATGAAATGGAGGCTCGCCATGAAGAGAACCCCATTGCCCTGGCTTGTCGCGGCTTTGCTCATGCAGATGGTTGCTTTTCCCCAGGTCTTGCCGGCCGGGATCAAGGAAAAAGCCATGCTGATGACCATCCGCATGCCGCCCGGTTTCAAAATCAGTACCTTTGCCGACAATGTGCCCGGTGCCCGTTCGCTGGCCATGGGGCCTTCCGGCGTGCTCTTCGTGGGCACGCGCCAACTGGGCCAGGTGTATGCCGTGCTGGATCAGAACGCGGATGGCAAGGCCGATCGCGTGGTGACCATCGCCGCCCGTCTGAATCAGCCCAATGGCGTGGCGCTGCATGACGGCGATCTTTATGTGGCCGAAGTTTCGCGCATCCTGCGTTTCCGTCAGATCGAGAGCCGCCTGGAAAATCCGGGGGCGCCCGAGGTGGTGTATGCCCAATATCCCAAAGAGTTGAGCCATGGCTGGAAATTCATTCGTTTCGGGCCGGACGGCAAACTCTACGTGCCCGTGGGCGCTCCCTGCAATGTCTGCCTGAGCGAAGACCCAGTGTTTGCCACCATCACGCGCCTGGAGCGCGACGGCAGCGCCTTTGAAATTTACGCCCGCGGTGTGCGCAACACGGTCGGTTTCGACTGGCACCCGCGCACCGGCCAGTTGTGGTTCACCGATAATGGGCGCGACTGGATGGGCGACGACCAGCCGCCGGACGAACTGAATCGGGTCACCATGCCCGGCGAGCATTTCGGCTTTCCCCACTGCCACGGCGGCACCATCGCCGACCCCGAATTCGGCGGCACCCAATCGTGCAGCCAGTTCACGCCGCCGGTGGCCCTCCTGGGGCCCCATGTGGCGGCCCTGGGCATGCGCTTTTATACCGGCACCATGTTTCCGGAAGCTTACCGGGAGCAGATCTTCATCGCCGAACACGGGTCGTGGAACCGTAGCCAAAAGAGCGGTTACCGCGTCAGCCTGGTGCGACTGCGAGAGGAAAAGGCCGTGGCCTATGAACCCTTTGCCGAAGGGTGGTTGAATGGTAACAACGCCTGGGGCCGGCCCGTGGATCTGGTGCAGATGGCCGACGGCAGCCTGCTTGTTTCGGACGATCAGAACGGCATGATCTATCGCATTACATATCAAGCGCCCAAGTAGAATGAGCCGCGGCAGCGAACCGCGGTCTTTTGATTTTTTTTGCGGGTCGCCGGAGAGATGTCCGGTGCTGGCGATATTCCCCTTGACCTTGAATTGGAGCCCATATTACAGTCCGTTCATGTCTTGTTGCGGGGCTAACCGCAAATGCATTCCTGACCAGCAGAAGCGATTCCAGCGATCTTCATCAGCATCAGTTCGACAGCGGCTCGGCAGAAGTTCACCCGTTCCGGCAAACTGTTTTCGGACCAGGTCATCCCATCGAAAGAAAAACGGATTATTCCGGAAGCGACCCAGGGGGAGCTTCGGTACTTCCCTTTTTGGGCGAAGAGATTCACCGGCCTCGCGTATGAAAGGAAAGGCCCATGTACGTGCTTTTCGATCGACGCGCCGATGCGTTGCTTCGGGATTTTCCCCAGGCCCGCTGGATCTGCCGATACTCGGCCCGAACCCTGGTCCGGATCGATTCTATCCCGGAGGCCTTGTCGGGCGCCATCTGCGAAGTATTGGACGATCCCCATATTTGCGTCCACGCCAGGTCCGTGGAGATCTGCGAGGGATCGTTCGACCTGGGCAGTGATCCGCACACCCTGGTGCGCTTTATCGGTCCCATGGCACCGGAATGGCGGCGGCAACTGGATCTTCGGCAGGTGAAGGTCCTCTTCTGGTGTCCGCGTTTCGGGGCCTGCCTGCGTTTTCCGGACGAGGTGCGCAGTCAAAAAATAGACATTCTCTTCCCTTTTATCGCCGGCGCCCGCCCCTACCTGGCCGAAGATTGTACGCGAGGGTTGACGGCTCCATCCGCCCAGGCGCGTCGCATGGCCGGCATCCCCGACGAATGGGTGGATATCATCTGTTTCAGCCGCGAGGATCGGCTCCGTGTGGAGATGGAACTCGAACGCCTGGCGCTGCCTGTTTTCGCGCGTTCCTCGTGCAAGCTGCGGGTAGGCTTCGACGGCGATCGGCAGATGCTTCGGAATTTGGTGGGGGTCAAGCTGGCCGATACGGCCCGGGCACCGGTGCTGCTTGGCAATTCCATTCTGCTGCAAACCATCGGGGCGGTTGCGGATGCGCCTGAGCCGTGCCCCTACCGCGGCAGCGGCCAAATCTTGGCCGTGGCCGACAGCGGTTTGGATCGTGGAACGGTGGATGAACTCCTGCATGCCGATTTCCAAGGGCGCGTGCGGGATATCGCCAGTTGGCCCACCAACGCTTCGTGGGCGCCCTACACGAAGAATCCCAGTGCCGACGACGGCGCCGCCGATCGTAATACCGGCCATGGCACCCACGTGGCCGGGCTGGCCCTGGGCAGCGGCGCCCGCAGCGACGGCAAGCACGCGGGCGTGGCGCCCGAAGCCCTGCTGGTCTTCCAGGCCATCGAGCAGTATGTCGATGTATCGGTTGGTTACCGCGACACCCTGGCGTCTGGTTACTACTTGAGCGGGCGGCCCCTGGACCTGCGGGAGCTGTTTGGCGCAGCGCGCACCTATGGCGCCCGCATCCATATCAATGCCTGGGGAGACAGTGCCCAGGGGCAGTACACCGACGATTCATACGAAGCTGATCTGTTTCTGCGGGAGCATCCCGATGCGCTGATCCTTTTTGCTGCCGGCAACGAAGGGGTGGACCAGGACGGCGACCGCACGCTGGATCGTAATAGTCTCTATGCCCCTGCCTCGGCCAAGAACGTGGTGGCCGTGGGCGCTGTGGAAGGCGGTGTGTTGGGCATCGGCTTTCGGGGCAATTGGGGGGATCTGGATGCGGACAGCCGGCGATTTCTCAACCCCACGGACCGGCAAGATCCAATTTCGGGTGAACCGGATCGGATCGCCCTTTTCAGCTCCGCCGGGCCGTCCGTCGATGGCCGCATCAAGCCGGACGTCTGCGCACCGGGCACCAATCTGGCCGCCCCGCGCTCGTCCATGACCCAGGGGCGCGGATGGGGATTGGCCAGTCCGATGCCTTACTACATGTACTACGGTGGCACATCCATGGCCACGGGCGTGGCCGGCGGTTTTGCAGCACTGTTGCGCCAGGCTTGGCAGCAGCACAGGGGCGGCCGCCCCCCTTCGGGCATGGCGCTCAAAGCCCTGATGATCCTTGGGGCTCAACCGGTTCTGCGCCGGGCGGACAACCAGCCCGAACCCTGCCATGTGGCGGGGTTCGGCCGTCTGTACTTCAACGCGTGCCGCCCCGATCCGAAAGGGGCGAACATTCTGCTTTTCGATGAAACCGAACCTGGATTGATGGCGGGCGAAACAAGCGTCTATCCCGTTCATATGCCGGTGGACGGCCCCTTCAGGGCGGTTTTGGCCTGGTATGACGCGCCCGGAGAAACCCTGGTCAACGATCTGGACCTGTGTCTTGTGGACGGCGAGGGTCGCCCGGTCTGGGGCAATCACGGCCTCGGCGGCCCATCCGGCCCGGATCGGCACAATACCGTGGAGTTGATCCATTTGCCCCAGTTGCTGGCCGGCACTTATCGGTTGGAAGTTATCGGCGCCAACATTCCGGAACCGCCCCAGGCCTTTGCCCTGGCCATCTGCTTGCCGCCCGCCCGCAGTTGCGCCATCCCCACCCGGGCCTTCAAAGGGATCGGCCCAAGATACGCCCAACGCCTGGCCGATCAGGGCATCACCCTTCTGGATCAATTGCTGGACCGCGCAGCGCAATTGGCCGATCTGCTCCAGATTAGCGGCAATGGCGCCGAATTGCTGCGCAGCCGTCTGCAACTGCTGCAAAGCGTTGTCAGCGCCGGCCGGCCGCAGGATATCAAGCCGTCGGTGACGCTGCATGCGCTGCTGAATAGTTCGCCTCCCGCGGATGGTTCGCCGGAGGCGTGGCACAATGCCAGACAGACGCTGACTCCCCTCCGCCTGGTGTTCAACAAAAGCAGCCTGAAAACCATCACCCTTCAAGACCTGTTTGGCTGAGGACTTAACACCCCAACAATGGAAGGAGGATCGTCATGGCAAAAAAGAAGGTGGAATCCAGTCCGCTCACCGGCGGACCAAGCGCATCGGCCGCCGCAAGCCGTTCGGCGCCGGCGTCCCTGCCCGTGGGGGGCATCGCCAGCGCGGGCCTCGCGCCGCTCTCCGACCGCCTGTTTAGCACCCGGCTGGCGGCCTTAGAGGCGGATGCTTCCGATGAATTGGGCGATTTGGCGCCAACCTTCGGAGATGTCCTGCTCTCCATCGGTCTGGGCATCTCCGAATCCCAGGCCGCCCTGGATCAAGGGCTGGTCAGCGCGGCGCGGCAGTTGAGCCAGACCAAGATCTCGGTGATCAGCGAAGTGATTCAGGAGTTGGACGACAACGGCCTGCCCAACGCCGCCCAGACCCAACTGATCGAAAATGAAGTCTCTCTCATCAATTTCGTCAACCCCACGGTGCATGAATGGAAGCACATGGCCCTTTCCATGGACCTGAGCGTGGGGGAGACCGACTATGAACGCGGCATGACCTTCAATCGGACCCAGCGGGATATCAGTACCCATGCTTACGGGCTCTTCTGGGGCTTTCTGGGTTGGTTCGACACGGATGACCGCACCCAGCAGAGCGGCCAAACCACCCGTACCGACCAGGAGACCGATTGGGCCCAAGGGCAGGTGCGCATGGATGCCCTGCTGGGACCCCGCGTCACCGGCAAGTTCCCCGTGCCGGCGGAGGTCGCCATCGGTCCGCAGATCTACTTCTCCCATGGGTCGGTGCAGGAGACGGTGAGCGACGGCGTGGTGAGCGAACGCGCTATGGATCTGCTGATCCGCGTGCGCAAAGCCAACGGCGACGTCAATCCCAATGTCAATCTGGTCATCGAGGCCCCGAGCTTCAGTTTCTCGTTCATCGACGATGCTACCTTCAACGGCAGTACGGCCAATGCCGATGGAGAGATCAAGGTGCGGCTGTCGCGCTCGATTCCCAATGCCCGCTTCTTGAGAGCCGTAAAGGGAACCGTCGTCGCCCGGCTCGGCGATCTCAAACAAAGCACCGTGGTCAGTCTGTGACCCCAGCGCTACCCAAAAGGAGGTAAACCATGCCAAGCGGAAGAAACCTACCGGTCGGGGCGGGCACATCGGCACTGGCCATTGTCCCCGAAGCCAATGTCTCCGGAGAGATCGCCCGGGCCGGGGTGGCCTTCGGCGATCTGGTGCAAACCACGGGGATGGCCGTGGCCGAAACCCAGAATCGACTGAACACCACCTCGGCGGCGAGCGCCACGGCGCTGGCCACCACCCAGGTGGATGTCATCGCCGTGCAGGAAAAGATCTATGACGATCAAGGCAATATCACCCACATGGTCTCCCATATGCGGCGTCTGCCGCTGATCAATTTCATCGATCCGGTCTTTTACCAATGGAACTATGTGCGTCTCCAGGGAGAGTTCGTGGCCCGGGAGTTCGCCAGCGCGGCCACCAGCTACCGCAACGGATGGACCAGCAGCAGCAAATCGGGACAAGGCGGCCTGCTCGTGATCCTGGGCGGCGGCCGCACCACCATGGACTATTCCAGCACCACCACCACGACCAGCGCCGAAGCCACGGAAGATATCTCCTACGGCCGCGTGCGCATGAATGCCCTGCTGACCCCCCGCTCCGATGTCTCGGTGCCCAAGCCGGCCCAGGTATTGCGTGGCCCGAATCTGGCCATCGTCCAGGGCGAGATCACCGACCTGCGGGACGGCGCCGCCGGCCCATTGACCGGTCGCACCATGTCGGTCATGCTGGAGTATCGACGCCGGGACGGCGCCCCCATTGCCAACAAGCTGCTCTCCATCGATACCCAGGGGGCCACCTGGGAATACGTCGGTACCCAGACCACCAGCGCCGCAGGTCAGGTGGAGATTTTGCTGACGCGAACCTTTCTGGACCCGGAGGCCGACACCACGCCCACCGATGTGATAATCACAGCCCGCATCGGCCTCGTGCAGAACAGCACCTCCGTGACTTTCTGATCATTTCCGTTCAGGTCCGGCGGTCGTCTCCCTTGCGACCGCCGGACTGCTCCAAACCCGAGGTTCACCGAAAGGAGCTGACTCATGGCCCAAACCGTTTCCCAGCAAGTGGAATTGGGGCAATTGCTGGCCAACACCATCGGGGCAGTGGTGCAGGCCCAGGAACGCTTGGATACCTATTCCCTGGCGCGTCGGGAGGCGTATGAAGAGGCGCCGGCCGGGAGCCTGGCTCTGCCGCCCCTGTGGTACGTGTTTAATAAGGTGGATGTTCAGATGGAACTGTCGGCAACCGTGGAACCCTGGCCCCTGCCCGGAGACGCCCAGAGTTCCGGGCCGCACCTGTTTTGCCGTACCCTGGAACCCACCATGGTGTCGCTCTATGGCTATCAGGCCTCCGCCGGTCTGAGTGTCCGGGTGCAGATGACGCCCCAGGGAGCCATGCCCATCAAAGCCGATCCCAAACCGACCGACTCACCGCGATGACCCTCGACAACAGGAGTGGATATGGCCGACTCGAAGAGTTCTACCAAAGCCCCCCGCATCAGCGTGATTTCCGCCAACACCCTAGAGGCTGACAACGATCTGCTGCGCCGCGCCGTTTTGCAGCGCACGGAGAGCGAAGAGCTGATCGACCACAACGGCCGCTATGGCCTGTTTACGCCCCTGACCTCGGATAAGGAAGAGGCCGGGGAGGCCACGGAAGACAACCTGCATGCCATCATTGAAATCATGCGCCAGGATATCGGCCGCTTGCAGCAGAAGAATCTCCAACTGGAGGATCAGCTTCGGCAGGTGGTGATCAAACCGCCCCGCACACCGGACGATGTCATGACGGCCATCACCCATTCGGTGGACAGCCTGCAAGCCAAACTGGCCAAGATGACCAATCCGGTCAGCGATTTTGTGCTGCGCGAGTTCACCATCGAGACCAAAGCTTATGTGGATATAACGCCGCTGGGGATGATCGAATACCGTTTCATTCAACCAGGCGACGCGATCGACCCGGCCTGCCTGAGCCAATTGCGCATGACCTTGGCGCCGGTGCCTAAAAAGGAGGCCGCGGGCAGTTGGAGCGGCCCCGGTTTTACGCCCTTTGAAGATATCGAAGAGATTCAGGGGATCGGCGAGGTCAATAAAAAAAGGCTCAACAGCCACAACATCTACACCGTCAGCGACCTGTTGCATGCCGGCACCCGCGTGCGCAGCCGGGTGGAGTTGGCCGCGCTGCTGGAAGTCGATCACAAGCGCTTGAGTCAATGGATGAGCCACGCCGAGTTGCTCACCGTCAAGGAGATCGATGCCCGGGCCGCCGAACTGCTCTTTGAAATCGGGATCTCCAGCCTTGCCGGGTTGGCCGCTGCTGAGGCGACCGGCTTGGTCGAGTTTTACAACCAACGCGTCCAGGAAAAAGGCCAAGCCGTATTGAAGCCCATCGATGCGGCCATGGTCCAGCGCTGGATCGACACGGCCAAGGCCTTCGTGGGCGCTCGCCCGAAAGAAGAGAAGCAGTAGACGGCAAACGCCGTCGTTACTTGCCGAACAGATAGGTCGTGCCCACGGTGTTGAGCACAAATTGCTCCGGCATGGCCTTTTCAAAAGCATGGATGGCCTTCCACCCTGTGCAATGGGTGGGTACGATCAGGTCCGGGCCGATCGCCTGCATGGCTTTCACGGTGGGTTCAATGAGCGCTTCGCCGGGGCCGCTCAGATGAAAGCCGCCCAGAACGCCATGGATCTTCTCCGTGCCGGTCACCTTGGCCAAATGCTTCACCGTGTTGATGATGCCGGCATGCGAACAGCCACCCAGCACCACCAATCCCTGATCCTTTACGCAGAAAGCGATGGCCTGGTCATCCACGAAGCTGTCCGCACCCCACTGGCCGTCGCGCTTGGCTTCCAACCCCGGCGAACCAGTCTCGAAGTCAGTGGTGCGTTCCACGCTGCCCGCCACCGCGATCAAGCCGCCGGCCACGGTTGAGGCCGCCGCGCGCTTGTCTACTAAGGCTCCGGCCGCCGTCAGATCTTCTTCCTTGAGCTGAGGCATGGGCACGTAAAGCTCCGGTCCGAGTTTGATCCGCCGCTCCACGAAGGCGTCGGGGTGCACCACCAGCGGCATCTTCTTGCCCGTCTGTTTCAGGAAATGGGGCAGACCGCTGAAGTGGTCGAAATGGCCATGGCTCAGCACGATGCTTTCCACGTCCTGGATGGTATGTTTGACCACCCCGAACTGCACGGCCAGGCTCAGGGGCAGCAAGGCCGCATTATGGCTCAGGCAATTGCCCGAGATGCCGGCATCCATCAAAATGGTGTGACTTACATCCCCGGCCTGGACGGTAACCAGGTAAGCCAGGCCGTGTTCGGACATTGGGGCGGCGGGAGGGACCACTCGCATGCGTTTGACCCGCCCGGTGTCCGCAAGCAAGAGGTCGGTGTAATTGTCTACCAGAATTGTGACCTGGGCTCGGTCTATGTCGGTTAATGCAAGCTGGGCCATCGTCGGTCTCCTTTCCTCCATTCATCTATTTAAGCCGATAAAGCATATCTGAACCGCGAATACAACGGGCCATCCAGCAATGGGTATGCCAAAGGGGCTGGGCTCCAAAGGCCGCGAGTTGAAGAAAAATCTCTCGAACGATTGACGACGATCGTGCGATGTGCAACGAAACCCTCAGGGAATGACCGCAAGTTGCACGATTGGAGGGGGCATGGGGCAGGATGAGCACAGCCGGCAACGGGACGTTATCTTGGACTCCGTGAATGAAGGGGTCTTCACGGTGGGCCCGGACTTTCACATCACCGCCTTCAATCGGGCCGCCGAGCGGATTACGGGCATATCCCGGCAGGAGGCCATCGGCAAAGCCTGTTGCGATGTCTTCCATGCCAGTATTTGCGAAAGGGAGTGCGCCCTGCGCCGCACGTTCCATACCGGCCGGCCGGTCTTCAATGCCACCGCCCAAATCATCAACAACCAGGGCCAACGGGTGCCGATCCGCATCTCCACGGCGATTTTGAAGGACGATCGGGGAAGCGTGATCGGGGGCGTGGAATCCTTCCAGGATCTGAGCCAGGTGGAACAACTGCAAAAGGAATTGGAGAGCCGATATACCTTCGAAGATATCGTCGGACGCAGCAACGCCATGATGCAGTTGTTCAAGATGCTGCCCCAGGTCGCCGACAGCGCCAGCACGGTATTGATCGAAGGCGCCAGCGGCACCGGCAAGGAGCTGTTCGCCCGGGCCATCCATAACCTTTCGCCCCGGCGGCGCCGACGCTTTGTGGCCGTCAATTGCGCGGCCCTGCCCGACACCTTATTGGAAAGCGAGCTGTTCGGACACAAGGCCGGCGCCTTCACCGATGCCAGACGGGATAAGACCGGCCGCTTCGAATGGGCCGACGGCGGCACCATCTTTCTGGATGAAATCGGTGACATCTCCCCGGCCATGCAGGTGCGGCTGCTGCGGGTGCTCCAGGACCACATGGTCGAACCCCTGGGCACCCTGCAGCCCAAGGCCGTGGACATTCGCGTCGTGGCCGCCACCAACAAGGACCTGGCCCAACTCGTGCGCGCCGGAAACTTTCGCGAGGATCTTTACTACCGCATCCGTGTGATTCATATGCTCCTGCCGCCGCTCAAGGACCGGCGCGAAGATATTCCGCTGTTGATCGATCACCTGGTCGGCAAGTTCAACCGCTTGCAGGGCAAGGACATCGCCGGGGTTTCAGGGGATGTGGCGGCCCGCCTGATGACCTACGATTTTCCCGGAAACGTGCGCGAACTGGAGAATATCATCGAGCAGGCTTTTGTGCTGTGCCGGGGTGGTATCATCGAGTTGCGCCACCTTCCACCGGAATTGCGTGCCCTCGGCGCAACGGGCCTGACCCCAAGCGGATCGATGAACTTGAATGCCATGGAGAAGCATTTTATCGCCGAATCGTTGCGTATCTGCCAAGGCAACCGCAAAAAGGCGGCCAAGGAACTGGGCATCGATGTGGCCACGCTCTACCGCAAGATCAAGGCCCACGCCATCGAAGTCCCCGAGGCCGATGGCCGCGGCCGGCGCCGATAATCGTGCATTCTGCATGCTTAATCCGCTTTCCCTGTTCCTTCGTTTGGATCTAATCGTCTGAAATACATCAAATTAAATCGTTCTCCGGTCTTGGCACAATGGGTGCTATCCCCTGTTTGGATCGATGGTTTTCGTATTGGACAAGGTTCAATTGGATAGCCTTTGTGAAAAAGGGAGGAGAACTCGCAATGACCGATCTACCCATCCGGCTTGGCGCCAAAAAGGAGAGCAGCACCTTTTTGGAAAAGGTCAAGCAAATACTTCCCGAGGGCGGGAACCTGAACTCGTGCCTGACATGCGGCGCCTGTTCGTCCGGTTGCCCGGCCACGGGATTGGAAAACATGGACCCGCGCAAGTTCTTGCGCATGGCCGCCCTGGGCATGGACGAGGAAATCCAGAAAACCAAATGGGTCTGGATGTGTACCATGTGCCAGCGCTGCATTTACGTCTGCCCCATGCAGATCAACATCCCCCAGTTGGTGTACAATGCCCGCGCCTTGTGGCCCAGAGAGCAGCGCCCCAAGGGCATCCTGGGCTCCTGCGACATGGCCTTGCGCAACGAAAGCCGCAGCGCCATGGGCACCTCGCCCGAGGATTTCCAGTTCACGGTGGAGGATGTGCTGGCCGAGTACCAGGAGGCGCAACCCGAGTTCGCCGGCATGGAGGCCCCCATCGACAAGGAGGGTGCCGAATTCTTCTTGAATCAGAACTCCCGCGAGCCGGTCACCGAGCCGGACGAAATGTTGCCCTTATGGAAAATCCTGCATCTGGCGGGCGCTGACTGGACTTACGGATCTAAAGGCTGGGGCGGTGAGAACTACTGCTTGTTTTTGGCCGACGATGACGCCTGGAAGCAGATCACCAGCACCACGGCCAAGCAGGCCGATGATCTGGGGTGTAAAACCTATCTCAACACGGAGTGAGGGCATGTGACTTTCTCGGTCCTGGCAGGACTGAAAAAATTCAACATTCCTCACAAATTCGTGGTCAAGAACATCTACGAGTACTACGCCAAATGGATTCGCGAGGGCAAACTCAAGGTCAACTCGGACTGGAACAAGGATCTGAAAGTCAAGTTCACGGTTCAGGACCCGTGCCAGATCGTGCGCAAAACCTATGGCGACCCCATTGCCGAGGATCTGCGCTTTGTGGTCAAATCGGTGGTGGGCGAAGAGAACTTCATCGACATGCAGCCCAACCGCTCCAACAACTACTGCTGCGGCGGCGGCGGCGGGTTCCTCCAGTCGGGATACAAAGAGCAGCGGCTGGCATATGGGCGTTTGAAAGATGCCCAGATCCAGGCAACTGGCGCCGATTACTGCATCGCTGGCTGCCACAACTGCCATGCCCAGATTCATGAACTGAGCGAGCATTATGGGAAGGGCTATGGCGTGGTGCACTTGTGGACCCTGATCTGCCTCTCCCTGGGCATCCTGGGTCCCAACGAGCGTGCTTATCTGCATGACGATCTCAAGGAGGTCAATGTCTTCCACCCGGAGACGGAGATGTAACCGAAGATGAACGAAGCTCCCGTTCCCAATGGAGTCTTGGGAACGGGAGAAGGTGCTTTTCTGCTTCTTTGTTGGGCAAACGCATCCATCGGGAGGGTCGATTTATGCAATTTTTAACTCTCGATGAACTCAAGCATCAGCGCGAGGAGGCGTTGAAGGGATCGGAACTGGCGATCCAGTGGCAATACGATACCTACCTGGCGCTGAAAAAGATGGTCGTCAAAATCAATGCCGGGCCGCTGGATGTGGCGGACTATTACCCCACCGCCGCGCACCTGGCCGGTCTTTTGTCCCAGTTGGCCGCCGGGTCCGATTGCACAATTTTTCATTACTTCGCGGAGTGCATCGATCCGACGCGCAAAGGCGATGTGCGCTGCTTCCGCATGGAGTGCTTCGAACTGGTCTCCCAGATACGGCAACTGGACCAATGGCGCACCGAACGGCGTCGCTTGAGAAGCATCAAATGATCGGCCCCGAAGGCGCAATCATAAAGGTGGCCTTCGCGACATGGAACAACCGCATCGCCCCCCAGTTCGATGCGGCCGGGCATGTTTGTCTCGTGGAAACGAAAATGGGGGCCATAATTCATGCGCATCTGGAAGCCTTCAGAACCAAATTGCCGGTGAAAAAGGTGTGTCGGCTGGTGGAACTCGGGGTGGATACCCTCGTGTGCGGCGCCATTTCCCGGCCAGTTCAAGCCCTGGTGGAGGCCCAGGGGATTCGGGTGGTAGCGCTCGTGGCCGGGGAGTTGTCGGAGGTCATTAACGCTTGGATCAAGGGCGGTCTCGACGAGAGCCATTTTACCATGCCGGGGAGTCGCGACACCGAATGGTGACCTTTAAGCTCTTGAAGAACCTCTCGCACTCTTCTATATTTGTTTTTGAGGTGGAAGGGCCACCGTTGGCATGAGCGAATCGGATCAAGGCGGCGCCCTCTCAAGGGCCGCAAATCCAGCCTGAAAAGGAGGTTTCCCCTATGAAGGAGAAAAAATTCAAACAGGTTTGTGAATGCAAGAACTGCGGCAACGAGGCCGAGATGGTTGTCACTTGCCGGCTGGAGGACCATCTGGCCAACACAACCCCTACCATCTCCAAGACAACAAAAGGCCATACCAAAGGGCATGCGGTCTGCAGCCAATGCGGCGGTGAGGCCGACATCTGGCTGGATGTATGATTCTGCTTGACTGCCTTGTCGTCATGTTTCAGCGAAATCTGACGACAAGGCATCCAATAACCAGCCGACCCATGAGGACGCGTTGCCTAACAAAATGCGGCCCTTAATTCTTGGCCCCGATACTCTCCACCACAATCTGATCCCCATCCACCCGGAAACGCACATTCAGATCCCACAAACGCATGCCGAATGGCTTGCCTTCATTGCTCTCTTTATAGGCTGGGCGCGGGTCCTGGGCCAGCAGACCTATGATCAAGGCCTTTAGGTCTGGATAGGCCGCCGGATCGGCGCTTTGGCAGGCCTGCTCGGCCGGGGTGG
This sequence comes from Desulfobacterales bacterium, assembly GCA_016218685.1. Taxonomy (GTDB): domain Bacteria; phylum Desulfobacterota; class Desulfobacteria; order Desulfobacterales; family Desulfosarcinaceae; genus Desulfatitalea. The sequence goes on from JACRDD010000004.1 coordinate 47,906, forward strand.
TGAACACGACTGGCTTGAGGTTGGCGGGCGCCTCGGGAGCGTAGCCGGCAGTGGCGTCGGGGATGGCGTCGGCATAGGGCAGGTAGGGCTTGATGTCCAGCACGGGGGTGCCGTCGAGCAGGTCGATGCCGCCCAGATTCAGGCGCAGGGTGCCTTTCTTTCTTTCGATCCCCAGCAACCGGACGGCCGATTGGCCGATGGCATTGGGCCGGAAGCCGGAGCGGCTGGCGAAGACGCCCACGCGCCGGTTGCCGCCCAGGCGCGGCGGCCGCACGGTGGCTTTCCAGGGATGGGCCAGGCACTGATGAAAGACGAAGATCAACCAGATGTGGGAGAACGCCTCCAGTTTCCGGAAAGCTTCGGCCTTATCGAAGGGTGGGACGATCTCCAGGACGGCCCGGGCTTCGGGCACCAGGCCGGGCTGGCGCGGGATGCCGAACTTTTCGGTAAAACACGATTGGATGGTTCCAATGGGTTGGAAAGTAAATGGGCTCACTGAAATCTTCCTTGACACCCGAAGGGGTTCGTTTGAAAATCAGCTTTCGTTTTGGCGCGGCTCAGTTGAGCAGACCGCGCATCAAATTGCAACCGGAAGGAAGCGGACGATGTTCAATCCTGAAAAAATGTTGGGTGGGTTGCTGCGCGGCGGTATGCGGCGCGGTGGTGGCGGCCTGGGCTCCCTGGTGAAGGGCGGCGCCGCCTTGGGATTGCTGGGGGTGGCCATGGAGGCCGTGGAGCATTACATGAACAAACCCGCCGGCGCGGCCGGGCCGGGTATGCCGCCGCCCATACCGCCGGTCGGCGCTTCGGGGCCGCCGCCGTTACCCGGTCGGCCGGTGGCCCCGCCGCCGCCCCCTGGCGGCGTTGCCGTGCAGGCACCGACCTCCGCCCAGGCACCGACGAACGATGCGGTGCTGATGATTCGGGCCATGATCGCCGCGGCCAATGCCGACGGCGCCATCGATGCAGACGAGCGCGGCGCGATCCTCGACCGGCTCAAGAGCGTGCAGTTGAGCCCGGAAGAACATCAGTTCATCATGCATGAGCTGTTGGACCCCAAACCCGTGCATACCATTGTCGCGGCGGCCGCCTCGCCCGAACTGGCCCGCCAGGTATACCTGGCCTCCATTTTGGCCATTACGGTGGATACCGACGAAGAGATCGATTATCTGCGCCATCTGGCCGAGCAGTTGCGCCTGGATCGGGACACATTGGCGACACTGCATCAACAGGTCGGGATGGAAGTGATCTTCTAGAAGTGAATCTGCAAGTAGACGTCAATCCTGCAAGGAGAACGGTATGACCCAATGGTTTTTGAGCTATGACGGCAAGCAGATCGGACCGCTGGACCAGGCCCAGGCCGCGGCCCAGGCCCTCAGCAACCCCAACGGTTTTGCCTGGCGCGAAGGGTTTGCCCAGTGGCAGCCGATCAATGCCGTCAGCGAATTGACCGCACCCCAGGTGCCCCAGGCCTTCCAGGCGCCCATGCCGCCGCCGGTGGGGGGATTGCGGCGTTCCGACGAGATCGACTTCAAGATCGTGGGCACCGAGATGCAATTCGTGGAGATCGAGCTGGACCCGGGCGAGAGTGCCCTGGCCGAGGCCGGGGCCATGATGTACAAGGACAGCCGGGTGGAGATGCAAACCGTCTTCGGCGACGGGTCGGGCACCGGCGGCAGCGGTTTCATGGATAAGCTCCTGGGGGCCGGCAAGCGGTTGCTCACCGGCGAGAGTCTGTTCATGACCGTCTTTACCAACAAGGGCCAGACCAAGGCCCACGCGGCCTTCGGCGCGCCTTATCCGGGCAATATCATACCGGTGCACTTGAAGGAGATCGGCGGTACCCTGATCTGCCAGAAGGACAGCTTCCTGTGCGCGGCCAAGGGGGTCTCGGTGGGCATTTTCTTCCAGAAGAAGATTCTCACCGGCCTGTTTGGCGGCGAAGGCTTCATCATGCAGAAGCTGGACGGCGACGGCATGGTCTTCATGCATGCCGGCGGCACGGTGGTGGAGCGTGTCCTGCAAGCTGGCGAAATCCTGCATGTGGATACCGGCTGCATCGTGGCCCTGGAACCCAACGTGCAGTTCGACATCCAGCAGGCTGGCGGCATCAAATCGGCCCTCTTCGGCGGAGAAGGCCTCTTCTTCGCCACCCTCCAGGGGCCCGGCAAGGTGTGGCTGCAATCCTTGCCGTTCTCGCGCCTGGCAGGCCGCATGCTGCAAGCCGCGCCCCAGCGTGGCGGCAGTAAGGGCGAGGGTTCTCTGCTCGGCGCGCTGGGCGGGTTCATAGACGGCGACAACTCCTAAAGACATGGTCGCCCGCGGTTTCCATGCTCCGGCAGGGCAACCGCGGGCGCAATCGCATCGAGCCCCCAAATGGGCCGATTCAACCCCACCGGCCAACCAGAAGGGTTATTGATGGAAAATGCGCCGCAGTACCTGATGGAGAACAAGGAAGAGATCGAGCGCCTGGAGCGCAAGACCGATCGGGTGGCCTTGGAGCGCCAGGCCGCCTGGGCTGGCTTGCAGGCAGGCATGCGCGTGGGCGACATGGGCTGCGGCCCCGGCCTCACCACCCGCTTTCTCTTCGAGATGGCCCAGCCCGGCGGCACGGCTGTGGGGGTGGACCTGTCCGCCGAACGCATCGCCCATGCCGCCGCCAAGCACGGCACCGACGGCCTGACCTTCGTGCGTCACAACCTGGTGAAACCCGTCACCGGAATCGGCAACTTCGATTTTATCTGGGCGCGCTTCATGCTGGAGTATAACCGCGGCCGGGCCTTCGAGATCGTCCAAAATCTGACCCGCCTTCTCAACCCCGGCGGCATTCTGTGCCTCATCGACCTGGACTACAACTGCCTCAACCATTTCGAAATGCCCGCGCCCCTGATGTCGGCCCTGCGCGGCATCACGCGCCGTCTGGAAGAGACGGCCGACTTCGATCCCTACGTGGGGATCAAACTGTACTCTTTCCTCTACGATCTGGGCTTCGAAGCGATCGACATGATGATGGCCCCCCACCACCTGATTTTCGGCCAGCTCAAGGAGGTGGATGCTTTCAACTGGACCAAGAAGCTCGAAATCGCCGTGGTGCGCTCCGGTTACGACTTTCCCGAGTTTGCCGGCGGGTACCGGCAGTTCGCGGAAGAGTTCCAGAAATTCTTCGCCGATCCGCGCCGATTTACCTACACGCCGCTCATCGCCTGCCGCGGTCGGCGGCCCGGGAGCATTGGGTAGCCTCCTCCCGGTGGTTCGCGGGCAGTCGGCATAGGTCAATGCTGAAAATTGGCGGATCGATAGGCCTGGAGAACCGATGACGAACACACCCCATCCGATAAAGTCCATGAATGGCCTGCTTTTCATGGCAATTTTAATTTTATGGTGCTATCCGGCCGGCGCGCAGCAAACGTCGTCGCCGGTGCCGCTTGAATTGTCGCTGGCCACCCAGGCGGCGCCCTATTCCGGGCTCGTGCTCATAGCGGCGGAAAAGGGCTATTTTCGGGAGGCGGGCCTTGAGGTGACGCTCAACCTGTATGCCTCGGGAAAGGAGGCCATGGAAGCGATGTGCCAGGGAAAGGCCCATTTGGCCACCGCGGCGGATATCGCCTTTGCGGCCAAGGCGCTTGCAGAACCTTCCATCCGGGTTTTGGCTTCGATCGGCACCACCACCGGCAGCCAGATCATTGCCCGCCGGGATCGGGGCATCCAAACGCCGGCGGACCTCCGAGGAAAGAAGATCGGTTTCACGGCCCATACCACCAGCGACTATTTCCTTTTCACCTTCCTCGTGATCGAAAATATTCCCCAAGAAGATATCACTTTCGTGGATATGCCGGCCGACCAGCAGGTCGCTGCTTTGGAAAGCGGAGCGGTGGATGCGGTTTCCGCTTTTGAAATATTCGCATTCGACGCCCAAAAACGCCTGGGCGCGAATGCGGTCCATTGGGATATTCAGAATAACCTTGCCTTCCATTGGTTATTGACGACGAAGGCCGATTTTCTCGATCGGCCCGAGCCGTTCCGGCGGTTCTTCGAAGCCCTTATAAAAGCAGAGCATTTTGTCCGTGCCAACGACCAGGAGACGAGGAACATCATCTCGCGCCAGTGGGGCTTCGGAACAGAATTCCTTCAGGAGTCATGGCCCAAAACCAGGCTGAGCGTCACCTTCGGACAGTCCATAGTGACTTCCTTGAGGAGCTACATGGGGTGGCAATTGCGCAAAGCCGGCCAACCCATGGCTCCACCGGAGGTCTTAAATTACCTGCATACCGGTATTCTGGATGGCGTGGCGCCAAAAACCGTCACGATTTTCAGGTAGATTCGAATGGGAATCAAAGCCAAACTCCTGCTGAGTATTGCCGCATCTTTAGCGATTTCCGGAGTAATTCTCTGCCTGGTCTTCGCCATCCTCCGAGATATCGGCAATGAATCGGCGCGCGTGCAGGCCTACAACGCAATCGAGGACAAGACCGATGCCTTGAATCTCATGCTGGCCCGCTTCCCGACCCAGCCGGACGAGAGCAGTATCCGCCAAATCAAGTCCATTCGGGAGTCGCTGGAAGAGCTCTTGGGAGGGTTGCAATCGTTCGATGCCCGTGAAGAGCTGCTCCTCCGGCAGATCCGCATGAACGCCCATGAGCTGGGAAATTTCCTTGAAAAGTTGATTTCAAGCTTCGGCCAGCCGGAAGGCGGCGTCAAGTCTTGGGAGCGGCGCGATGTTATTGTCTCTCAGCTTTGGATGAAGACGCAATTTATCTCCGACGATACCCAACGGCTAAGCGAGATCAGCCAGTCCATCATCAGCTCCTCGCAGGAGCAGGCCGGTATCTTGATTTTGGTCCTGATTGTTGCCCTTATCCTGATCAACGCTGGTCTAACATTTTTCTTTGGCAGGAGCACGCTTCGCGCCCAAGCGGAGCTGCGCGAAAGCGAGCAAAAATTCAAGACCGCCTTCCATGCGAGCGCCGTTATGAAGAGTATCAACTCCTTTGATGAAGGCCGCTTTCTGGAAGTCAACGAGACTTTTGAAAAGATATCGGGCTACCAACGCGAGGAGGTGATTGGATACACCTCGCAGGAGATCGGGCTATGGACCAAGCCCAGCCAGCGACGGGAGTTGGCGTATCTGCTGATGACCCAGGGGCATATCAGAAATCGAGAAATGCGGTTCCGGACCAAGCCTGGCGAGTTCAAAACGGTCATGTACTCGGCGGACAAAATTTCCCTTGCGGGCCGGCAATGCATTCTTTCGTCCGCCTTGGATATCTCCGAACGCAAACGTACGGAAAATGCACTGCAACATTTAAATCGGACGCTCGAGCAGCAAGTGGCTGAACGCACCGCATTGGCCGACGCCCGCGCAAAGCAACTTCAAGCCCTGGCGGTCGAACTGCTCGAGGCCGAGGAGAAGGAGCGCCAGAGGATATCGTTGCTGCTTCACGACGATTTGCAGCAGCTTTTGGCCAGCGCCAACATGCAGTTGCAGGGTGCCTCGGCGTCCCTGCCGCGGGATTCCCTTTTGGAAAATGTAGAAAAACTTTTATTCGAAGCCATCGGAAAATCGCGCAACCTTTCCCAAGAGCTGAGTCCTCCGGTTTTGCAGCTTCCAGGCCTTATCCCATCCCTGCGATGGTTGATCCAAAGGATGTGGGATCAGTTTGGTTTACAGGTCCAATTGAGGTCCGACGACATCGATTTTTACGAAAATACTTCCTTGAAGGCCTTTGCATTCCGGGCCGTCCAGGAGCTGCTCTTCAATATCGTCAAACACTCAGATGTTAAAAAAGCCCATATCGATATCAGCGGTTCGGATTCTCGCCTGGTAATCCGCGTCAGCGATCAAGGCAAGGGATTCGATCCGACCATCCTGGACAGCCAGAGCGCCTCGACCGGTTTGGGCCTGGGGCTGTTGAGTTTGCGGGAGCGGGCCAGCTACATCGGGGGCTCTTTCTCGATCGAAAGCGCCCCCGGGCAAGGCAGCCGCTTCGTCCTGGAACTGCCTCTGGGCGCCGATCTTGAGGTTCCGCAAGGCGTTCCAGGGGACGTTCGGTCCCAGGTCGAGAAGAAAAGAAAGAGAACGTCTGCCGGAAAAATTCGCGTGCTTTTTGCCGACGATCATAAAATTATGCGCAAGGGCCTGCTGCAAATGGTGTCGAGCCAGCCGGACATTGAGGTCGTGGGCGAGGCCGCCAACGGCGTGGAGGCCTGCGAACTTGCCCGGCAGCTCAAGCCGGACGTGGTGGTCATGGATGTTTCCATGCCGGTCATGGATGGTATTAAGGCTACCCGACACGTAAAAGCAGAGCGGCCGGAAGTTCGGGTGGTCGGGCTGTCCATGCACGAAGATGAACATATCGCCACGGCGATGCGTGCGGCAGGGGCCGAGTGCCTGGTTAGCAAAACGGCGTCGCCGGCGCAATTGCTCAAGGCGATTTATGGGACGGCCGACAATTGAATATGCGCACTTTTATCAGGAGACTTTCCGCAGCAATCCATCCTCCCGCCATTCTTGAATGAAATTCTTGCGGTGATACCGTTTGAAGGCGTCCACGATGCGTTCTTCGAAATGCACACCGCATTCCTTGTCCAGCAGGTGGAAGGCGACCTCCAGCGGCATCGGTTCCCGATAGTGGCGCTTGGCGGTGATGGCTTCGAAGAAATCGGCCACGGCGATGATGCGCGCGCCCAGGGGGATCTCTTCGCCCTTGAGCCCCTGGGGATAGCCGCTGCCATCCATCTTTTCGTGATGGGCACCGGCAATGGCGGGTACATCGCCCAGCGTGCCGGTGAAGTGGATCTGTTCCAGGATCTCCCGGGATTTCAGGGCATGGGTTTTGACAATATCGTACTCTTCGCGCGTCAGGCGCCCCGGTTTTTTGAGGATGGCGTCGGGCACGCCGATCTTGCCGTAATCGTGCAGCAGGGCCGCCACGCGCACGGTCTCGCAAAATTCGCTGTCCAACCGCAGCTCTTGGCAGATGCCCAGCGCATATTCGGTCACCTTGGCCGAATGGCCGGCAGTTAGGGGGTCGCGGGCATCGATGCTGGCCGCCAGGGTATGCAGGATCGACCGGAGCTGGCGGCTGCGGGCTTCGATCAGTTCGGCGTTGCGCAAGCTGATGCCGATGACATGGGCGATGCCGCGCAGCAGGCTCAAGTCGGACGCCACCAGGGGTTTTTTAGAGCTCAGATTGTCCACGGCCAGTATGCCCAGGGAGACCCCCTCGCAAAGGATGGGGCAACAGATAAAGGCTTGGGAGCCCATTTCTTGGGCGAAGGTCAGGCTGCGCTCCGAAAGCTGCTGGCCGATTTCCCGGATGTCATTAATCAGAAAAGGCCTCTGCTCCTTGTAGCAGGCAACGAAAAGGCCGGCGGCCTCGGGACGGTCGAGGTGGAAGGCCGTCTGCTTCAACAGCAGCAATTTGTCCGGGCTGTAACCGAAGCCGGCCTGGAAGACCAGCCGCGTGGCTTCCGGATTGGCCAGCATGATCAGGCCGCGGTCGTAGTTCAATCTTTTTTCGAAGAGCTGTACGACTTGGGTCAATACATCTTCGAGATTGGTCTGGCTGGTAATGACCTCGCCGATTTCATTGGTCAGGCGGGCGTTGTTGTAATTGACCTCCATCTGTTCGATCAGCTCGTTGGAGGTGCTCTGTAATCCGTCCAGGAGCGACCGCATTTCGCGTTTTTCCTGGTGCGCGGCAAAGAGCGACAATCCCAGGATCAGGCTGACCAGGCCGGGAATGATGGCCACCAGCGCCAGATGCATGTCCAGCCAGCCGAAGAGCAGGGCCACGAAGGGCAGGGCCACCATGGACATGTCCCTGGCCCGTTTCCAGATGGCCGAGCCTTGAACTTCCCAGGTGATCAAATAGCGACAGATGCTGTCCCCCTTGAACAGGCATTGGGGATGTTCGATGCGCGGCACCCTGGCGTTGAACATCTCGGCAATGGCTTCCCAGAACCCGATGCGGTTCTCGCACTGGAAAGGTTCTTCCTGCACGCCGGGCCGCGGACTAACAATGATCTCGACGCAGTTGTGGGCGATCTTGCGCGATTGGTAGGCGGACGCTTTGGTCACCCGGGCCGTGGCCAGGCCGATGCGCTCGTACACCTTGCTGGGGCCGATCAGGCCCAGGGTGAACTGGCGTAGCGTCCCCATGGCCTCGGGAGAGGCCGCGAAGCGTCCGGCTTCCCGGGCGATGTTGGTGTGTCCGGTCTTTTGCTGGATAATGGCATGAAAGCGGTTGATCTGTTCTTGGGTGAACCAATGGCTCTGATCGTGGACTTCGTATAACTGCATGCCGGCATAGTCCAGGACCTCATCGATCTGCACATGGCGGTACCGTTTTTTTAGCAGTTTGATGTAGCTGTCTACGATTCGGCTGTTGTAGAGGCGGGCGTCGGGGAATAGGGGATCGTCTTGCATGCCGGTCACATCCAATTCAGTTTCAGGCGCATCAGTGTTGAATGGACTTGAGGAGGCGCTTCAAAAATCCAAAGTAGGGATCCAGGTTCTGGGTATCGTACACCCATAGATTGTAGTTTTTTTCCGACGTCAGGCCCATGGGTTCCGCGGCTTGGGGCGGGTAGAGCAAAACCGGTATTTCCTTGGTTTCGTAATAGACGGAGAGTTTTTGGAAAAGCGTTTGGGCGATGGCCGGCGTCAACTGCTGGCTGTCCACGGCGATGATGGTGATGGCGTTGGTCAGGTCCGACAGGTTCATGCCCACGTCGGCGATATTGACCATGACGACCGCGACCAGGGCATCGTGCCAGCGCAGGGCCAGCAGGTGGCGCTCGCGCTTGAGGCCGATCTTGCGAAAGGCCGCGATGACATCGTCGCATTTGTAGCGCTCGGGGCTCAAATGCAGTCCTTTGAGCATCAGCCCGCCGGACTGGATCTCGCAGAAATTGCGCAGATCGTGCAGGTCTTCTTCCCGGGCACCATTTATGCACCATCCCTGGGGCAGTTCGGCCTGGGTCGTTGGGTCGCAATGCAGGTGAGAATAGGCGAAGGTGTCCACCGAGCACACCTTGGGATCGCCGATGTGGTTGGCGACTCCGCCGAACACCTGGCTCGGGAATTTGTTATCGGGCCGGAAGTAACAGAAGACGTAGTCCATTTGCATGGAGATCAGACGGTGGGATTCGTTGATGAAGCGTCCGATCTGGTTGAGCACGATCAAGCCGCCGCGGTTGTGGATGCTGCGGATCGCGGCGTGGTGATGGAGCATCCAGGAAGATTCGTAGAACCGCAGGGTGGACAGGTGCGCCAGAATGCGCCCGTTGTGCTGGTAAATGAAGTGGGTGGCGATGCTGGGGCTCTGGTGGTAAAGCTTTTGGAAGGTGGCTTTGATCCGATCTTTATTGGCCTGGATGAATTCGTATTTCTGGGGATAGATGAAGCCGGTCTCGAAGAAAAAATCCCATAAGGAATCCAGATCCACCTTGCTGCACACATAGGTGTTGGGGTCGGCCACCTGGTGCATGAGGCCGATCAACCGGATGTGATCCGCCACCTCCATATTCAAAATGGCCAAACCGCAGCGCACGATGGGCACCCGCCCGCCTTCCCGGGGGCGGCAGTAAACCACTTGAGCCATGCAGGGCAGCACGGTGCCGTCGCTGAAGACCAGCTCCATGGAAGGGATCATCAGGCCCGGGATCAATACCGCGCCCGTCTGATCTTCTTCCAACGAAAAGCCGGAGCCGGAAAGGTCGTGGACTTTGAGGCTGATGGTCTTGTCGAACAACGGGTGCTTGAAGACGGCATCGGGCGGCGGCGTCAAGCAGTGGCGGGTGCTGCGAAACTCCCTGGGCGGATAGCGCCGGGTCTGGTGCTGGAGCGGCTCGAGGATAAAATTGCGGCTCGGCGACCCCTGGTCGTGTCGGAAGATCCGGCACTCGCCGGAGTAAAGCGGTTGGTTCTCCTTACTGAACAGAATGGTCACCGGCGCGTTGGTATCGATCCAGCGATAACTCTGGGGCGCGGCCACATGGACGGCAATGCGGAACAGGCTGGCGCCGTAATCGATGAGGCTGCCGATATAAGTGGCCCCGTTTTGCAGCATGCAGGCCGTGATGCCCACGCATTGATGGCGTTTTAGCTTGCGGGTGCTGATTTCACGGCAGGCTTCGGGCAACTCGAATTGGATCTGGTCTTGCCCGATGCGCAACACCTCCGGCTTTACCTCCAGGTACTGCTGGCCCTTGGGCACATACATGTGGTGAAAACTATAGCACTCGTCCAGGACCTCCAGATCGACCGGCTCGGTCCAACGGCAGGTTAGATGCGAATCCTTGCAAGGCAAGGGGAAGGCATTGAAGGTGATGGTCCGGGGAAAGTGCTTGTGCCGAAAGATGATGTGAACGGTTTGGTCCCTGAAGTTGAGGCTGTTGAGCTTGTTGATCAGTTGACGTTGGTTGATTTCCTTTTCGCTCTCTTCGCTCTCCCAATCACGTAAAAGCATATCCGAGCGGGAAAGGCGATCCTTTTCCTCCCGGCTCACTTCCGTGCTCAGGGGCGTGGACGGGGCTATTTTGATCATTTGCTCCACGTGCAACCTCTGCGTTTTGAGTCCAGTCCCAAACAGCGGCCGCATCACCCCAAATCTGCATCAAGTCTTGGGCAGCCACCGGAGAAATCCCAGCTCAGGCTTCAGCACGTCATCTTTTCTCTTGTATCCTCATCGGTTACCACAGGTTGTGCAATGTGGCAATATCATATTGAGATGCATTGAAACATGTCCGGCCAGCGCCGGATCACCGGTCGGTCCATTGGGTGGGGTTTTCTATTTTGCGAGAGCGGCTGCCATCAGGCCTGGTAGTACTTCACGATGGCGTCACATAAGCCCTTGATGGTGAAGACCTCGGCGACCAGGTCGACTTTAAATCCCAGTCGCGCGGCCTTCTGTGCCGTGATGTCGCCGATGCAGGCGATGGTCGTCCCTTGCATCAAATCATCGGCCTGGTCTTCGGGCAGCAGCGCCTTAAAATTGGTCACCGTGGACGAGCTGGTGAAGGTCACCATGTCGATCGTGCGCGCCTGCAGCGCGGTCAGCAGCTCATCGGCCTGCTCACGGGAAGCCAGGGTTTGATAGGCGGGGAGTTCGTCGACCTTGGCGCCCATGGCGCGCAGTTGCTCGGGAAGAATGGTGCGCGCCTCCTTGGCTCGGGGTAAAAGTATGTGGCCGCCGCGCACGGGCTCCTTTGCAAAGGCCGCCACCACCGATTCGGCCTGATAGGTTTGGGGCAGAATATCGGTGCCCACGCCGTGGCTGCGCAAACGCTCGGCCGTGGCCGGGCCGATGGCGGCCGTGCGCAGATGGCCCAGGGCGCGGGCGTCGCGGCCCTGCAGGGCCAGGCGCTGGAAGAAGGCATCCACGCCGTTGACGCTGGTGAAGACGATCCACTGGTAGCGCTTCAGATCGGCCACGGCGGCATCCAGAGGCGCGTAGCTGTCCGGCGGCGCCACCTCGATGGTCGGGCATTCCAGGCAGTCGGCTCCCAGATCGGCCAGTTGCTCGGTCAGTTCGCTGGCCTGGGCCCTCGCCCGGGTGACGACGATGCGTTTGCCCAGCAGGGGCCGACGCTCGAACCATTGCAAGTTGGCGCGCAAGCTCACGACTTCGCCGATGACGATAATGGCCGGCGCGCCCATGTTGGCCTGACGGGCGCGGTCAACGATGTCGGCCAGGGTGCCGACCACCGTTTGCTGCCGGGATGTGGTGCCCCAGCGCACGAGGGCTGCGGGGGTTTGCGCCGAGCGTCCATTCTGGCGCAGCCGTTCCACGATGTGGGGCAGGTTTTTAACGCCCATTAAAAAGACCAGGGTGCCGATGCCTTTGGCAAGCGCGGCCCAGTCGATGTTGGATTCCGACTTAGTGGGGTCTTCGTGGCCGGTGATGAAGGCCACCGTGCTGGTGAACTGGCGATGGGTCAGGGGGATGCCGGCATAGGCCGGCGCAGCGATGGCCGAGGTGACGCCGGGCACGATCTCGAAGGGAATGCCGGCGGCCACGAGCACTTCGGCCTCTTCCCCGCCGCGTCCGAAGATAAAGGGATCGCCGCCCTTCAGGCGCGTGACGATGCGGCCGCCCTGTGCTTTTTCCACGATGAGTTCGTTGATTTTGCCCTGGGCCAGGGTATGGTCGCCGCCCTTTTTGCCCACGTAGATGCGTTCACACTCCGGGCGCGCATGGCCGAGCAAGGCTTCGGCCGCCAGATAATCATAGATGAGCACGTCGGCCTGGGCGATGCAGCGCCGTCCTTTGACGGTGATCAATTCGGGATCGCCAGGACCGGCGCCCACCAGGTAGACCATTCCCTTTTGAGCCTTATCCGGCATTTTGTCGTAGCCTTTCCAGAATTTGGTCGGCGCCCTGGGCCAGCAGATCTTCGGCCAGGCCGCGTCCGATTGCTTGCGCGGCGGTCGGTGATCCCTGGGCCGTGGACCGCAGGATGCGGCGGCCGTCCAGTTCGGCCACCAGACCTTGCATGTGCAGGCGACCTTCCCTCAGTTGGGCGTAGGCCGCCAGGGGAACTTGGCAGCCGCCCTGCAACGTGTTTAAAAAAGCCCGCTCGGCGCTTATGGCGATATGGGTTTCGGGATCGTCCAGCGCGGCCAAGAGGGCTTGGGTGGCTGGGTCTTGCTCCCGGGCCTCGATGCATAACGCCCCTTGCCCCACGGCCGGCAGCATCTGATCGGGTTGCAGATAGGCATGGATGCGGTCGGCCAGGCCCAGGCGCCGCAGACCCGCGGCAGCCAGCACGATGGCGTCCAGGTCGCTGCTCGCAAGCTTGCGCAGACGCGTGTCCAGGTTGCCCCGCAGGGCCACGATGACGGCATCCGGTCGCAGATGTTTGATCTGGGCGCCCCGCCGCAGGCTGCTGGTGCCTATCCGTGCGCCCTTGGGAAGCGTCTCCAAAGAGCCGGGGACGGAAGTGATCAAGGCATCCAGGGGATTTTCGCGTTGGGGCACGGCGCCGATGGTCAAGCCTGCAGGAATCTCGGCCGGCATATCCTTCATGCTGTGCACGGCCAGATCGACGCGGCAATCCAGCAGCGCCTCTTCGATCTCTTTGACGAAGAGGCCTTTGCCGCCTACTTGGGCCAGAGGCACATCCGTGATCTTGTCGCCCTGGGTCTTGATAATCACCAGTTCCACGGCCAGCTCGGGCCGCAGGCGGTTGATGGCTGTTTGGACCCAGCGGGCCTGCCACAGGGCCAGTTGGCTGCCCCGGGTGCCGATGCGCAATGGGGAGGCCATCAGTGGCCGCAACCCGCGCAACTGGAGGCCGAACAGCCGCCGCAGGAAGAGGCGCCGGCCGACGCTGAAACCGTCTCGCCGCCGCTGCCTTTGGAGATGAAACCGCAACAGGACATCAAACGGCAAACCTTGGCGCTGTTGCATTCAGGACAGTTCGGGCTCTCCTTGCCGAAGACCAGTTGCTCGAACTCTTTGCCGCATTTTTTACATTGATATTCATAAATAGGCATGGGTGCTTCTCCTTCCGAAATACAAAAAAGCACCAACTTATAACGATTGCGGGCTCAAAATGCAAGGTACGCGTTCAGGCGCAGCACTGTTTGCCTTTATCGCCGGCCGCGAGCTGCTCCTGGATATCGGCGATCTGGTGGCTGGCGTCGCAGCCCAGGGCGGTGGCGCTTTCGTATTCGGCCAGGGCGCGGTCCAATTGATTGTGCTTGTGGTACAGGCGTGCCAGGCGCAGGCGGAAAAGGCCGTTTTCCGGTGCTAGAGTTACGCTCTGGCGGCAGAAGGTGACGCAGATTTCCGGGTTTTCGCCTTTGACGTCATAAAGCGATCCCAGCGCCGACAGGGCCGCCGCATCGTAAGGGTTGATCTTCACTGCGCGCTGGTAGGCCGCGATGGCCGGATGGGTTTGGCCCAGGGAGGCGCGGCAGCGTCCCAGCAAGGTATGGGCCGGAGCGCTGGTGTTGCGAATTTCGATGGCCTTTTCCAGATAGGGGATGGCTTCGGCATAGGCTTTCTGCTCGCTGAGCAGTTTTCCGATCTGGAAGGGGATTTCGAAGGTCTGGGCCTCCAGGGCGTACGCCTGGCGGAATTGCTTCAGGGCCGCGGCCGGCTGCTTCTCCAAAAGCCAGAGGACGCCCAAGTTGTAGGCCGCCATGGCCTCCCGGGGGTCGAGCCGTTGGGCGCTTTCGAAGGCGGCTCGGGCGCCGTCGCGATCGCCGCTTTGGGCCAGGCAAATTCCCAGGCTGTTGTGAACATTGACATTGTTCGGGGCCAGACGCAAGGCGGTGCGGTACTCGGCAATGGCCTTGGCCAGGTCCCCATCTTGGTAGCGATAGTCACCGCTGATGTTCAGGCTCACCGCATCGAATTCTACAATGCTGCCGGGGCCGAAAAAGGCCGCGTGATCCAAGGCCTTGCAGGCGTTCTGCAAGACATCCTGGCAGGAGAAGTCAAGCTGGGGAAATCGGCTGATGCCGACCGAAATCGTTTCCGTGCAACTCGCGGCCAAATCCATCTGAAGCCGGCGGGCAGATGCTGCGGCCGCATGCATGTCTATCTCGGGCAGGGCCGCGCCATACAGCCCGTGTTTCCAGGCAAACCAAACGCCGGAGGACTGCTTTATCATGGCTTCCAGGCAGCCTGATAGGATTCCGGTGACGGTGTTGTTCTCCTCGGCCGGCGGCAAATCGAAGCGTATGGCCAGGGCGACGAAACACGGCCAATCCCCCATACGCGCAGCGATCTGCTCCGGGGGCGCGGGGGCTGGAAACACGGGGCGGTCCCCTTCGGCCGGTGTGGCTTCCGCTTGGGTTTCCTGCGGGATGCGGGCATGCAGGGCCGCTCCGGATGCGGTGCGCAGAAAGGACTGCTGGCCGGTGCCTTTCTCAGGCGACGAAGATGGCATAAGCTCGCTCCAATCGGACGTATGGGGGCGGATGGATCAACCTGGAATCCTTTGTACCATGTCCGCGAAAGCCGCGACGACGATTTCCAGTTCATCGTCCTGGAGGGTGCGCGGATCTATTATATAGAGATCGTTCTCGATGCGTCCGATAATGGGGGGACGGCCGTTGCGCAGGGCCGCTTCGATGCGGTTGGGCGATTGCCCGTCCAAGGCGATGCCCACGCAACAACTGGGCAGGTCCAGCAAGGGCAGTGCCCCTCCGCCAGCCCGGGAGGTGAGATTTAAGAGGGTCACGCTCAGCCGCGGGTGGTTCAAACCGCGCAGCGTTTCGGCCAATTGCTGGGCACGGCCCTCGATCTCAGGCCGCCGGCAGAGCAGCATGCGCAGGGTGGGGATGCGTTTTACGGCCTGGGCTTCATCCCGATAGAGGCGCAGGGTCGCCTCCAGGGCCGCCAGGGTCAACTTGTCGATGCGCAGGGCGCGGGTCAGGGGATTGGCCTTGATGCGGTCCAGGATCTCCCGGCGTCCGACGATCAGGCCCGACTGGGGACCGCCCAGGAGTTTGTCGCCGCTGAAGGTGACCACATCCACGCCGGCGGCCACCGAGGCTTGCACCGTGGGTTCGGCGGCCAGGCCGTATTGGGTCAGGTCGATGAAGTTGCCGCTGCCCAGGTCTTCCATGACCGGCAGGTTCAATTGCCGGCCCAGGGCCACCATGTCGGTCAGGCTGACGGCCGTTGTAAAGCCCACAATGGCGTAATTGCTGGTATGCACCTTGAGAAGCAGTCCGGTGGCCGTGGTGACGGCCTGCTGGTAGTCGCGCAGGTGGGTGCGGTTGGTGGCGCCGACCTCCTTGAGCAGGGCGCCGCTGCGGGCCATCACATCCGGGATGCGGAACGAACCGCCGATCTCCACCAACTCGCCCCGGGAAATGATCACCTCTTTGCCCCTGGCCAGGGTGTCCAGACAGAGCAGCACGGCGCCGGCATTGTTGTTTACGGCCATGGCCGCTTCGGCGCCGCTGAGCTCGCACAGCAGCTCTTCCACGGCGCTGTAACGCGATCCGCGCCGGCCGGTCTCGAGATTGAATTCCAGGTTGGAGTAACGGGCGGCCATGGCCGATACGTGATCGATGGCTTCCTGGGCCAGGCAGGAGCGCCCCAGGTTGGTATGCACCACCACGCCGGTGGCGTTGATCACGCGCTTTAAGTTGTAGCTTTGGATTTGGGTAGCGCGCCGGATGACCGTCGCCATCAGCGCCCCGGGGGATAGGGCCGGCTCGGCGAGGGACGCATCCTGGGCCAGGATCCGCTGGCGCAGCGCCTCCAGTGACTCGCGAATGGCGCGGGTCACGACGCTTTTGGGCGTCGATTGCAAGGCCGGTTCATCGTCCGCCGCCAACAAAAGAAGATCCACGCCCGGGAGGCTGCGGAGCAGGTGTTGCTGTCGAGGGTCGATGGGCATAAGCCGTTGTACTTTTCCTTGTCGTCAGGGGTTGGCCGCAGCGGATTCGGTCGTGGATTTGAGTACCACATCGGGAATCAGGTCCACCAGATGGTCGAAGTCGTCCAGGTTCAGGTCGATGCTTTCCAGATAAGCCGCCAGGGCGCTGGTATCGATGCGTTCCAATTCGAATCCGACATTAAAGCGGGAGAGCAGCAAATCGGCGAGGTAAACGAGGATCGCCAGCGGCTTGAATGGGCTCTCCTTGCCCGGGTGATGGTGATACCGGATGGCATGGGCCAGGGATTCCGGGAACGACCATTGCTGGGCCAGCATGCGGCCGGCTTCCGCGTGGTCGATGCCCAGCAGGCGCCGTTCGATGGTCAGAAGATTTTCGTTCTTCTCCATGGCCTGGCGGTAAAAGAGCGGGTAGGCCGGGGCCACGTACTGGTCCAGCACCACCTTGCCGATATCGTGGAGCAGGCCGGCGGTATAGGCTTTGCGCGGTTCCACCTTTCCGGTTTTGATGGCCAGGGCCTCGGCCACCAGGGCGCATCCCAGGGCATGGTGGTATAACCCGCCCTTGCACAAGGAGTATCCCGATGAGGATTGATCGAAATAGCCCTGCACGGCCGCCGAGATGACGAGTTTGACCACTTGATCGGTACCCAGATAGATCAAGGCCTGGTCCAGGGATTCGATGGCCTGTCTTTTGGCGAACATGGCCGAATTGGCCAATTGAATCGCCCGGGCGCTGATTACCTGGTCCTTGCGGATTTCGTCGGCGATTTTCTGGATGGCATGCCCCTGGTCCTCGATCATGCGCAACACTTTCAAGGCCACCTGGGGGATCGGCAGCAGGTGATCCATGGATGCCTTGATTTCGGCCGGGGTGGGGAGTTTGATATCCGCCGGCGCGTTCAGCTTGCCGATGCCGGCCGGTTCGATGGTGCACTGGCCGGTGGCCATATCCAAGCTGAGGCAGCAGGTAAAAAAACCGCCGGTTTCGGAACGGATGACTTCGATCTTCCGCCCGGCCAGGTACTCGCGCACCGTGTCGGCCGTCCGTCCGCCGATATCCAGCGCCAGATCCTGTTCGCTCAGCGGGCCCACCAGGGCGCCACCGGCCATGGTGGCCACCAGGGCGTCGGCCTGGGCGCCTTTTTCCAGAAGAGCTGCGATGAGCAGCGGAACGCCGGTGGAGGCGTATTTTTCGGGTTGCTTGACGGTAGTGAGCGACACCGGTTCGGGCAGCAACAGGTGAATCATGCCGCCGATACCGCTTTTCCGGCAATATACGGCCAAGCCGACACAAGTACCCAGGTAGGCTTGGAGAAACAGTGGCTTGCGCTCGGATATGCTCAGGGTTCCAGCGGCCACATGATGGCGTAGGGTCACATTCATCGTACTTCCTGCCGATTTCTCCCCTGATTGTTTACCCGCCGTTATGGCTCAATAACCACATCAATACGCGCCCAGGGGATGGTATGGTGTTTCGATACCGGCGATAGAGCGTTTCGGCATTTCGCGTAAGCTGTCTAATACCATGATTTCGGTAGAAAATTCAATTCCTTTTCTGGCCGGCGGGCGTCAAGGGCATGGCCGGTGACGGCTTTGCGCGGGCGGGCACAGGCTCCGGTTGTCTTTTCAGCGAATTGAAAATATAGAGGGATGCGTAACTCGGGCGGATAGGCCGCTTCCCAACCCCCTCATGAAGGAAGATCCAAAAAAATGCAACAGCGCAACAAACCGGGCAAAGAATACATTGTCTTCCCGCTGGATGTGGCCGACGCCCAGGCGGCCAAGCAATTGGTCCAACGGCTGCACGCGGATGTCGGCATGTTCAAGATCGGCCTGGAGCTTTTCATCCGTGGCGGACCTGAGCTGGTGCGCTGGCTGGCCGAGCACGCCGCCGCCGGCATTTTTCTCGATCTGAAGCTGCACGACATTCCCGCCACCGTGCGGCGGGCCATGCAGGGCATTGCCGATCTGAAGGTGGCCTTGACCACCGTGCATTGCGGCGAAAGCGCGGCCATGCTGGCCGCCGCCGTGGAAGGCAGCCAGGGCAAAGTGGGGGTCCTGGGGGTCACGGTGCTGACCAGCGTCTCGGCCGCCGATCTGCGAGCGGCCGGGTACGCGCCGGCCATGACCGCCGATCCGCGGCACCTGGTGCTGCACAAAGCGCGCATGGCCCAGGCCGCCGGCTGCGCCGGCATCGTTTGCTCGGGCCACGAGGCCGCCGCCATCAAAGCCCAACTGGGCCCAAACTTTTTAGCGGTGACGCCCGGCATCCGACCGGCCTGGACCCTGGACAAAAAAGACGATCAGCAACGCGTGATGACCCCGGCCCGGGCCGTGGCCCAGGGGGCCGACTACCTGGTGATCGGCCGGCCCATCCGCGACGCCGCCGACCCGGTGGCCGCAGCACGGCGGATTGCGGAAGAGATTGAGTGGGGAGTAGGCTGAAGGCTGGAGTTGAAAAAAAATCAGTAGGGTCTGGGATGCTATTGAGTTCTTCTTCGGCCTATTTATCCAAGGGATTATATCCAGGCTTTTTGTACATTCCTTGTGGATTTCCGAGGATGTCCGGTTTGTAAACCTTTTCCAGCCAATCTTCGGGTTTGATCTCTTCGAATGCGACCGAGACTGATTTTTCTTCGCATCCCGCAATGGCCGCCACGTCCTTAACGATTTCATCGGCGAGGTGCGTCTTTTGTTGGTCTGATCTTCCTGGATAAAGTTTTACGATGACATGTGGCATTGTCTGCTCCTTATTGAGACACCTTCCAACGGCATCTCCCATCACTTGTCAAAATCGTCATCTGATGGATCGTAATCCGATTAAGCCGCGTAAGCCGTACCTTTTGAGAAAGCCCTTCACTGTTGAGCCCGGCCTGCATTTTGATCCCGTCGAATTCGATGGGATTAAATTCGTTCGCCCATAAAAAGTCCTTCACTCCAACCCTCCTCCCAATTCCGCCTCAATCTCCTCCACCGTTGGCAGGCTGGATTTAAGATTCTCCGGCAGGGCGCGGGTCAGTTCGTAATCGGAGATGCCGATGGGTTTGTGAATGTCACGCAGGCTGTACTCAGCCAGGATGCGGTCCTTGGTCTGGCAAAGAATCAAGCCAATGGTGGGTTGATCGGTTTTATCCTTCAGCAGGTCGTCCACGGCCGAACAGTAAAAGTTCATCTTCCCTGCATACTCAGGTTTGAAGTCACCCTTTTTCAGTTCAATCACGATGAAGCAGCGTAATCTGAGGTGATAGAAGAGCAAATCGAGGTAAAAATCCCTGCCGCTGACCTCCAGGTGGTATTGTCGGCCCACGAAGGCGAAACCGGCGCCCAGTTCCAAAAGAAATTTCTCGATGTGCCGGACCAGTCCGACCTCCAGCTCTCGTTCATGGAAAGGTTCCTCAAGCGTCAGAAAGTCGAATACATAGGGGTCTTTGAACATCTTGCGGGCCAGCTCCGATTGCGGCGCGGGGAGATGACCTAAGAAATTGCTAACCGCCTTTCCTGCTTGCGTGTGGGTATTGCGCTTGATCATCGACGATAGGGAATCCCGGCTCCAGCCCTGTTCGATAGTCTGCTGCATGTACCAGAGGCGGGCCGGGAGCTCTTTGACTCTCTCCATCAGCACGATATTGTGGCCCCAGGGAATTTGTGCAACGAGCCGTTGCATGATTTGAAGCCCTTTGTCATCAACACGCTGCAATACGTCTTGCGGCGGATTTCCCGGCGGGTCTCCCACGCTGCCCAATTTTGCAACGGGTTGTTGCAAAATTGCCGGGGCGCCGTACTCACGGGCAAATCGGATCATGTACCCGATATTTCTCTCGGAGAAGCCCTTGACCTCAGGCAGTTCGTTTTTCAGATCCGTCGCCAGCTTGGGGATGACACCCGCGCCCCAGCCTTTTTCCTTCTGCCGCCGATGGATCATGCGGCCGATATCCCAATACATGGCGATCATCTCGGCGTTGGCGGATAGAAACGCGCGCTGCTGGGCCTGATGGATTCGACCCTTGATTTCGGTCAGGAGTTTACCGTATCCGGCCAGGTTAGAACTCATACCCGATCCCCTTCAAATTTTCACGGATGTGCTTTTCCAGTTCGCTATTCTCAGACATGTTGGAATAGCTCCAAATTATGTAAATGTAGCTGAGATGATAGGTGTGGTTTCGGTGGCTGAAGGCTAACACCCTGTATTGACGGATAATGCAATCATCCGCGAAACGCAAGGAATAAAACTAAGGCGAGAAGCGGCACCTATCGAATAGGGTGAAATGGATAAGGAAAGAGGGGATAATACCACGACACCGACCGATAAGATCGGTTGGCTCAATCTGTTGCTAATACAAAGTGAAATAGCGCCACACCGCCAGTGCCATGACCACCAAGCCCAGCGCCAGGATGAAGATGAGCTGGTCGGGGCTGAAGCGTGGCGCTTTCACATTGCTACTATTCTTCCGCGTCCAGGCCGAAGGCGGTGTGCAGTACGCGCACGGCCAGTTCGGTGTACTTCTCGTCGATGACGCAGGAGATGCGGATTTCGGAAGTGCCGATCATCAGGATGTTGATGTTCTCCCGGGCCAGGGTATTGAACATGACCGAGGCCACGCCCGAGTGATTCTTCATGCCCACGCCGATGACCGAGACCATGGCGATGTTGGTGTCGCCCAGTACTTCTTCGGCGCCGACCTGCTGGGCGACCTTTTTGGCGATCTCCATGGTGCGCTTGAAGTCGCCCTTGGGCACCGTGAAGGTCATGTCGGTCTTGCCTTCCTTGCGGGTGTTCTGGATGATCATGTCCACGAGGATGCCCGCTTCGGAGATGGGGGAGAAGATCTTGGCGGCGATGCCGGGTTGATCGGGGACTTTCGTCAAGGTCACGCGGGCCTGCTTCTTGTCGTGGCTGACGCCGGAAACCACCAACTGTTCCATGCCCGAATCTTCGCTGACGACCATGGTGCCTTCCTCCTCATTAAAAGATGACCGTACGTGGACGGGTATATTGTATTTTTTTGCGAAGCCTACCGAGCGAATCTGCAACACCTTGGCGCCCAGGCTGGCCATGTTGAGCATTTCATCGTAAGTGATGGTCTTGAGCTTGCGCGCCTTGGGACAGACGTTGGGATCGGCGGTGTAGACGCCGTCCACGTCGGTGAAGATCTCGCAGACATCGGCCTTCAGGGCGGCGGCGATGGCCACGGCCGAGGTGTCCGACCCGCCCCGGCCTAAAGTAGTGATGTTGCCTTTCATGTCATAGCCCTGGAAGCCGGCCACCACCACGATGCTTTTCTTATCGAGCAGTTGATGCAGCCGTTTGGAATTGATCTCGATGATGCGGGCGTTGCCGTAGTCCGAATCGGTGACCACCTCGATCTGATGACCTAGCATGGACTGGGCTTTGTACCCCATGGAGATCAGCATCATGGCCAGCAGGGTGACCGTGGTCTGTTCTCCGGTGGCCAGCAAGGCGTCCAGTTCCCGCTTGTCCGGATCTTCGGATGCTTTCTGGGCCAGTTCGATCAGGCCGTCGGTGACGCCGGACATGGCCGATAGAATAACGACCACATTGTTGCCTTGGTCATAGGTCTTGGCCACCCGCCGGGCCACGTTGCGGATGCGGTCGATGTTGGCCACCGAGGTGCCGCCGAATTTTTGAACGACAAGGGCCATGGTTGCTCCTCAAAGGTATTGTTTCTACTTGGATCTTTCTTCCCAAATTTTGCCCGTCTCCATTATCAAATTGTCTATGCCGCGTCCATAGCCAAATAAGCGAATAGCGCGGCTCTGCTCATCGATCGGGGCAAATTCGATCACCAGATTTTCGGCCGGCCACTGGCTCTCGGGCAAGCGTTCGGCCCACTCCACGGCCACCACGGCATCGTAGCCCAGGATCTCGCCCAGGCCGATGCGGTCGGCGTCCAGTCCGCCTTCCAGGCGATATAGATCCACGTGGTAAAGGGGCAGTCGGCCGGGATAGTCGTTGATCAGGGCATACGTCGGGCTGGCGATGACATAGCCGCCGGGCACTTCCAATCCCTGGGCCAGTCCCTGGACAAAACAGGTTTTGCCGCTGCCCAGGTCACCATGGAGGCGCAGGGCAATCCCCTGGCGGATGCACTGGCCCAGGCAGTCGCCCAAGAGGCGCGTCTGTTCGGGGCTATTGGTCGTGATCGCGAACATGGATCATCCTCAGAATAAAGGCGTGCCCAGGGGCGGCGCCGGCGGGTCTTCTTCCAAAACCCGGCGGATGGCCCGGGGCAGGGTGTGCATGACTTCCGTGGCCAGATATCCCCAGGGGGCTTGAGCGGCCAGGATGTCGGCCGAAAGGCCGTGCAGGAAGACAGCGGCCAGGGCGGCATCCAAGGGCGAAAGACCCTGGGCCAGCAGGCCGGTGATCGCACCGGTGAGCACATCGCCCATGCCGCCGCTGGCCATGCCGGCATTGCCGGTGGGGTTGATCCAGACCCGGCCGTCGGGCGCCGCCACCAGCGTGCGGCCGCCTTTGAGGATCACAACGACGTTGTATTGTTGGGCCAGGCCGCGTGCGGCGGCCAGGCGGTCTTGTTGAACGTCGGCCGTGGTGCACTGGCGCAGCCGGGCCATTTCGCCAGGATGGGGCGTGAGCACCGTGGGTGCCGGGCGTTCACCGAGCAGGGTGATTTGTGCGGCCAGGTGGTTCAAACCATCGGCGTCGATGACCAGGGGCAAGGGGCAGTCGCGCAGGATGCGGTGCACCAGGGCGCGCGTTTGGGGCGCCATGCCCAGGCCGGGGCCCAGGGCCACGCAACGTTTGCCTTCCCAGGCCCTGGCGACTTCGCTGAAGGCCGCCTCGGTTAAGGCGCCCTGGCCATCTTCGGGCAGCGGCAAGGTCATGGCCTCGACGGTCAAAGACTCCAGGATGGGGTTCAGGCTGCGCGGAACCGCCAGGGTCACCAATCCGGCCCCGGTGCGCACGGCGGCCGTGGCGGCCATGGCCGCGGCGCCGGTCTTGCCTGTGGAGGCTGCCACCACCAGCGCATGACCGGTATGGCCTTTGTGCGCGTCGGCGGGTCGCGTTGGCAGCAGGCCGCGCACCTGTAGGCCGGTGATCAAGGCTTGACGCGCCGGAAGGGTTTCGGCCACGGCAGGCGGAATGCCGATGTCGATCACATCCACCGCGCCGCAGTACTCGAGGCCGGGATAAAGCAGATGGGCGATCTTGGCGTGGCCGAAGGTGGCCGTGGCCGTGGCCCTTACCGCCACCCCGCAGGGTTGCCCGGTGTCGCTGTTGAGCCCGGAGGGGATATCCACGGCAAACACCGGCCGCTGCAAGCTGTTGAGAAAGGTGATGACCTCATGGAAGAAGCCCTGCACATCGGCGTTCAGTCCCGTGCCGAAGATGGCGTCGATCCACAGGGGAATATGGCGCATCTCGTTTTGTCGGGCGGCAAAGGCGGCGCCGTCGGGAATTTCCACGACCGGCACCTGGAGCTTGGGCAGCAATTGGAGGTTGGCGGCGGCGTCTCCTTGCACCCGCTCGCCGGTGGAGAGCAAAAAGACCTGCACCGCGATGCCGTGCTGGGCCAGGCAGCGCGCCATGACGAATCCATCGCCGCCGTTGTTGCCCCGGCCGGCCAATACCCCCACGCGGCCCGGCCGACCGGCGTAGATCCGTTCCAGAAAGCTGCGCGTGGCGCCCCGGCCGGCGTTCTCCATGAGCACTCGGCCGGGAAGGCCGAAGGTTTCGATGGTCTTGCGGTCCATGGCCTGCATTTCGGCTGCTGTGACGACACGCATGCAAAACTCCTATCTCTCTTCAGAGGGCTCGGATGATGGCCAGCATATCTCTCACCGCCGTCTCCATGCCCACCAGCACCGCCCGGGCCACGATGCTTTGCCCCACGGTGAACTCATCCACTTCCTTGAGTCCAGCAAAAAGCTTGATCAGGCGGTAGTCCAAGCCGTGCCCCACGGCGATGTGCATCCGCAGACGATGGGCCACCTTGACCGTGTCCACGATCCGGCTCAGCTCCTGAGTTTGCTGGGCGGCTGAATCCGCGCTGCTCAGGCGGCCGGCATGGATGTAGATCCAATTGGCTTTGGTCTGGTGCACCAGCTTGGCATGGTCCGGCTCCGGCACCACCGAAACACCCGCGCTGATGCCGTTGGCTTGCAAAGTCTCGACGCTTTCGGCGATCAATTTGCTGTCTCCGACCAGGTCCATGCCCATGGTAAGGGCGCCGTCCTTGCGCAGCACCGGCATCAGCACCACCCGCGAGGGTTTAAGCTCCAAGGCGACACCGATCATCTCGGAGGTCGGCGCCATGAACAGCACCAGACGGCTGTGGACCGTTTGGCGCAAGAGGCGCACATCGCGTTCGCGTACCGGCCGATAGTTTTCGCGCAAATAGATGCCGATGCCGTCGGCGCCGGCGGCATCGGCCAGCAAGGCCGCCGCCACCGGATCGGGGGTGGGCGTATGCATGGTCTGGCGCAAGGCGGCGACATAATCCAGAGTGACGGTCAGGCTCGCCATTGTTCTTCCTTACGTGCTGCTTTGGCTTTCGTTCTCTCCGATCAGCGCCAACAGCTCCCGGCTCTTGCTTTCCATGACTTCGGCTTCGGCTTCCGAATGGACATGGTCATAGCCGAAAAGGTGCAGGATGCCGTGGATCAGCAGTTCATAAAAACGCCGCTCCGTTGGGATTTCACCCATTTCGGCTTCCCGGGCGCAGGTGTCCATGGAGATGACCACGTCTCCCAGCAGCTCCGGGTGCAGATCGCCATCGGCGCCTTCGCGCATGGGAAACGAGATCACGTTGGTGGGCCCCTGGTGGTTCAAGTAGGTTTCGTTGAGCTCGGCGATGCGGGGGTCATCCACCAGCAAGACAGACAACTCACCGTCAGGACATCCCAAGGCGTTTAAGATGGCCTGGGCTTTCTTTTGGACGGTTGGGATCCTTAGGGGCTGGTTTTGCTGCCGATTGTCGATCAGGACTGACATTCTTAACCTTTGCGATTTCTTTGACCGCCGTGTCCGCATACTCGATGCGATGATGGTGGATGCCGTTCAGAATCTTGTTGAAGCTCTTGGCGATGCTGTGCAGATCCTTGAGCGTCAACTCACAACTGTCCAGCTGTCCATCGGAGAAGACCTTGTTGATCAATTGCTGCACCAGCCCCTGCAAGCGCGCCGGGGTTGGGTTTTCCAGGGTGCGTGAGGCGGCTTCCACCACGTCCGCCAGCATCACTAGACCCACCTCCTTGGTCTGGGGCTTGGGGCCCGGATAGCGGAAGTCATCGATTTTTACTACCCCATCGCCTTTGAGCTGCTTGGCTTTTTCATAAAAGTAGTGGATCAGGCTGCTGCCGTGGTGTTGCTGGATGGTGTCGATGATGATCTGGCCCAATTTGTGGCCCAAGGCGATCTCCACGCCGTCCTTGACATGGGCGATGAGGATCAGGCTGGACATGGAGGGCGCCAGTTTGTCGTGCTTGTTGCGTCCGTCGGTCTGGTTTTCGATGAAGTAAAGCGGCTTTTTGACTTTGCCGATGTCGTGGTAGTAACCGCACACCTTGGCCAGCAGCGGATTGGCACCGATTTCGGTGGCTGCCGCTTCCACCAGGGAACCCACGATGACCGAGTGATGATAGGTGCCCGGGGCCTCGATCATCAGCCGCCGCAGGATCGGCCGGTCCAGGTTGGCCAGTTCCAGCAGCGTGATGTCGGTGGTGAAGTGAAAGGTCATCTCCACCAGGGGGGCCAGTCCCAGGGCGATGATGCCGCAGGTCACGCCGCCCAGAAATGCCATGGCGCCGTTCCATGCCAGTTGCGTGCCCGAGCCGGCGGTTAAAAACCCGATGGCCAGGGCCGCGACGATATTGAGCAAGCCTACTTTGGTGCCGGCCGCGATCACCACCTTGCGCTCCCGGCAATGCTGGACCCAGTAGGCGGCCATGGCGTTGCTTATCAGGAAGTAGATAAAAATATCCAGGCGGCTGCCGAAGAGCAGGGCCGCGCAGAGGGCCGAAATCAGGGCAAACGGCAATGCAATCGCGAAACCCAGCACCAGGCACACCAGCATGGCTCCCGAAGAGAGCGGCGCGGCAAATAAGATGGCGTCGACCGGAATAGAGAAGATGGCCATGGGGATCTTGGCCGTGGAGAGCTGGAGACCAACTTTGGCCATCAGGACGACCAGGATCAGGACTAGGGTCAGGAAAAGCAGGTTTTTGGCGCTTTCCAAGCGAGCGAAGCGCGGTTGGTTGAAGCACAGGAAATAGAGCACGATCAACACGATGGTGAGCAGAATGGCCGTTCCGACACCCGTGGTGGAAATACGTTTGTCTTCGTTCTGAGCTTCCAAAGCGCGCAGCTTGAGCAGTTGGAGGGTCGATACGCGCTCACCCTCGCGCAGCAGCATTTCGCCAGCCTTGATCTTGTACATGATCGGTTTGATTTCGGCCAGGGCCTGCTTTTTGCGTTCTTCGGTTTCGTTGCGGTTCAGGGAAATGTTGGGCTGGAGCAGGCGTTGACTGAGATCCACGATCAGATTGACCAGGTTGTAATTCAGATCCTTGACCATGGGTTCGGCCACGATACGCACCATGGTTTTGGCCTGGTCCGGGCCGTAGTAGGTGCGCAGGGAGTAGACCGTTTTCTCGGTCTGATTGGAGACATCCCGCAGCGTAATGCCCTTGTCCACTTCCTTGAGCAGCAGATCTTTGTTGGCCACCACGCCGTTGGCCATGATGGTTTCCAGGATCTTGGCGATGGTTTCGGCCAGGGTGGGCGAGAAAGCTTCGCCGGCCAGCAGTTTCAAAACGCCGCGACCGATTTCGATGCCCATCAGCCTTTCAAACTCCTCGCGCTGGATCATCAGGGCATTTTCGATCTCACGCTGGGTGTTCTCCCTCGAAGCGGCCTCGGCCGCCTCGCCGGTAGCTTGCTGACCGGCAAGATTGGCCATGACCTTGCGCATGCCGCCGAAGGCCGTCCGCACCCGGTCCACGAGCTGGGTCACGATGCGTGGGTCGTAGTCATAAACGGCGAGCACCTGATCGGCGGCCTGCTGCTGGTTGGCGGCGGTGGCGGCTTTATCCTCCACGAAGAAATCTTGGGGCGCCTTGATGTCCCGTTCGGCGATATCGCCCAGATTGTAAACGGGCTGGCGTACCACCAGGCTGGGATAGAGCAACACCAGGAAGAGCGCGACCAGCGCCAGCAGCAGCGCCCATTTCAGCGATCCGTTTAAATAGTCGTTGAGGGGGGCTTTCTTTTTGCTCTCGGCGTTCATGGGTTGCACGCTACTTCTTATTGTTGCGGCAATGGTTCCGCCAAACGTTGCGCGCCATTGCCCA
The DNA here is from genome assembly GCA_016218685.1 of Desulfobacterales bacterium. Lineage (GTDB taxonomy): Bacteria > Desulfobacterota > Desulfobacteria > Desulfobacterales > Desulfosarcinaceae > Desulfatitalea. The sequence goes on from JACRDD010000004.1 coordinate 75,605, forward strand.
CCGGTGATCGTTTATGGGAGACGGTTTCGTAGGCCTGGATAATGTCCTGCACCAGGCGGTGCCGCACCACATCGCGCTGGGAGAAGAACACCATCTTTATGCCGGCGATGTGCGCCAGAATCTCCTTGGCCTCGATCAGCCCGGACGTTTTTTGGGGGGGCAGATCGATCTGGGTGATATCCCCGGTGATCACCGCCTTGGAGCTGAAACCGATGCGCGTCAGAAACATCTTCATCTGCTCGGAGGTGGTGTTCTGGGCTTCGTCCAGAATGATGAACGAATCGTTCAAGGTGCGACCGCGCATGAAGGCGATGGGCGCCACCTCGATGATCCCCTGCTGCATCAAGCCGGTGACTTTCTCGAAGCGCATCATGTCGTGCAGGGCATCGTACAGGGGCCTCAGGTAAGGATCGACTTTGTCGGCCAGATCGCCCGGCAGAAAGCCCAGGGCTTCCCCGGCCTCCACAGCCGGCCGGGTGAGGATGATGCGGCTGACGGTTCCCTTGGTCAGGGCCGCCACGGCCATGGCCATGGCCAGGTAGGTTTTGCCCGTGCCGGCCGGGCCGATGCCGAAGACGATGTCGTGATGCCGGATGGCATCGATGTACTCTTTCTGGGAGCGGCTTTTGGGGGTGATGGCCATCTTCTTGGCCGTGATGTAAACCGTATCCAGGAAAATATCCTTCAGCTGGGCGCTATCATCGGCGCTGAGCAGGCGGATGGCGTAGTCGATATCGGTGGCGTAGATCGGATAGCGCTCCTTGAGCAGCCCGTACAACTGGGACAGCAGGTTTTGCGCCAGGCGCAGGATGATCTCATCTCCCTGCAAATGGACCGTGTTTCCCCGGGCCTGGATTTCCACTCCTAAAGATTGCGCGATGCGCTGTAAATGGTTGTTGTGCTCGCCGAACAGTTGGCGCGCCAGTTCCACATCGCTGAAGGTAATTTTGGATTGATGGGTTTGATCGTTCATTGGGTGGCCGGTAGCGGCGATCTCTCCTTTATGGACGCCCAAGGGGACCCACCACGGTCCTTTACCCACAGTCCGCGCTGGTTCTTCCCCGGCTTCCGTCATAATGCGCAAGAATATAAAACTTTTCCATCGAATGCAAACGGCAAATGGCACCCGCAAGCGCTGCCGGACACGCGGTTTGTCCCGCTGTGCCGGGCTTTCAGCGGATAAATTCTTGACGCCATCGGCAGCCTTTGTTAGCTTCAGCCACTTTTTTGTCCGATCCTTTTCCAGCACAGCCGCCACCCGCTCTATACAATAGGTGCATCGTGAACCTGCTCGATTACATATTGGCCGTCATCCTGGTGTATTGCCTGATCCGTGGAATTTTCAGGGGCTTGGTCAAAGAGATCTCCGCCTTGATCGGGGTCCTGGGGGGATTCTACTTCGCCTTCAACTATTACCCCCAGATGACCAAGGGCCTGGAACGCTGGATTACGACGGCCGCCTATGCCCAGATTATCAGCTTTTTGATTCTATTTTTTGGGGTTTACCTGGTGGTGAGCATCGCCGGGGTGATCATCAAATATTTGATGAACATTGCCTGGCTGGGATGGACCGACCGGCTGACCGGCGCCTTGTTCGGAGCGATCAAAGGCGTGCTCATCGTCTCGGTGATTGTGGCCATTTTGACCACCTTTCTGCCCAAGAACACCGCTTTCCTGCGCGACTCCCTCCTGGTCCGGCATACGTTGGGTATCAGCAGCCTGTTGGTGCGAATCGCATCGGCGGACATGAAAACCCTTTACGATACCCATCTCAAGGAACTCAATCAAACGTGGCAACGCAAAACAAAATAGCCCAGGTACCGACCTTCGCGGCGGTCATGGAGCTGATCGCCACCCTCAGGGGCGAAAACGGCTGCCCCTGGGACCGCAAGCAAACCCCCGCCTCTCTGACGGTCTACCTCATCGAAGAGGCCTTCGAGCTGGTCCAGGCCATCACCAGCGATGATACCGCTGCCATCCGCGACGAGATGGGCGATGTCCTCTTTCAGATCCTTTTCTTGATGCACCTCTATCGCGAGCAGGGGCGTTTCGGTCCCACCGAGGTTTTGGGACGGAATCTGGCCAAAATGATCCATCGCCACCCCCATGTGTTCGGAACCGAGAAGGTGGAGAGTGCCGGGGAAGTCAAGGAGCGCTGGCGGGAGATCAAAAAGCAGGAAAAGGGGGCCGCGACCGGCTCGTTGATGGATTCGGTGCCTACCGGCCTGCCGGCTTTGTTGCGTGCCTACCGGATCTCGGAACGGGCGGCCGGCATCGGCTTTGACTGGGATTCGGTTCAGGGGGTGATGGCGCAAGCCGAGGATGAGTGGCGGGAGTTCAACGCCGAACTGGCACCTCCGGAAGGATCGACCGGCCCATCCAAGGAGAGGATGACCGAGGAGTTCGGAGACATTCTTTTCACCTTGGTCAATGTGGCTCGACTGGCCGGCATCCATCCCGAAACCGCCCTTTCCCGCGCCACCGAAAAATTCGTGCGCCGCTTCAAACGCATGGAAGCCATGGCCGCCGATCAGGGGCGAGCGCTGGAGTCGGTTTCCCGGGAAGCGATGGAAAATTTCTGGCGCGAGGCGAAGAAAGCGGAATCGGCGCCGGTCTCATGACCGGTGCAAGCGGCGGGGAAGCGGGGAAAGCGGGGGATGCGGGGGTACGGGCTAGGCCCGCTCATCTACCGGTTTGGTTTTTGGCGGTAATCGGTATAGCAATTCACCGTCTTTATTGTATTTTTCGAATACTACCGTTTTTTCCTCCAATCGATATTTGCTGGAAGGCTCTTTCTGAGCATTTTTGGAATCGGTTTTACTACCGGATTCCATATTTTCCACGGGTCTGGCTTTGCGGATCTCTTCGCTTTTGGCCTGGTTTATCTGCCGGTCATGAATCGCTTCACCAGGATCGATTTTAACCGCGGTCCGCATGGTTCCTTCACTGATGTTGTTGATCATGGTGATCCTCCTTTCATTGTCCGCTATGGGGCTCGGGTGTTTGTGGAGCAAGGCCTCCTCCGGGGTCCTTTACTCGACGTTCTCCTGGGCATTCGGTTTTACCTGGCCGGTCAGCGGACTGAAATTTTCCACCGGCAAGGTGTTGGTTGTTTTCCGGTTGTTCTCGTCGATCACCGAGTAGGTGAATTCCACTTCCCTTTTGGATGTGCGCCCGGTCAAGGGACCTGACGAACGCCGCCACTCCTTGGAAATCACATCCTCGAAGTTTTTCGGGGTTCCGCCCTGGGAGATCCGGTCCACTATTTCGGCCGAAACCTGATCGATGAGCGATTGGCGATGAAATCCGCTCGAAAGCTCGACGTTATCCCCTCTGGGTGCCGCGGGCGCCGGGGCGTCCTTTTTGGTGCTGGTCTCCTGGCTCAAATGCTTGCGATACACATTCAGGACGTTATGTATTTGATAGTTGTGGATGTACATAGTTGGTCCCTCCGTTGTCTTTATCGACGATTTCCGGAGGAACTTAAGAAAAAAAATGACCGCAGGGTCTATAATTGTTCAACTGTCCGATTTGATGTGAAAAATATGGGAAAACGATAGCGGGGGAGGGGCGCCAGGGACGGTGTCCGCCCCTGGCGATTTCAGCCCTTGAGGAACCTATACGGGCTCGATGGGATCAATCGTCGAAATTACCGGCCGGCCCTTTGTCGGCTAGCAGATTTTTCCCGCGGGCTACGATTTTTTCCGTCGTCCAGTTCGGTGGATCTTCGATGCGCTCGCCTTTAGGCCCGGGATCGTAACCGCCGGTTTTTAGAATCGCCTCGACGGCTAAGGGAGCAGTGTCCTGGGCGTTGAACACCTTGACCAGCATGTTGTAGACAAAATCCTCCACCCGTTGGGCCATACGCGCGCGGACTTCTTTAGGTTGGGTCTGCAGCTTGCTTTCGAACGGCAGGTTCAATTTCTTGTAATCGCCGCTCTTGTAGCTCTTGGACTGGGCATAGGCTTTCATCTGGGCCCACAGCTCTTCGGTGACCCCCTGGTCTTTGACCTTGATGAACTCCTTGGCGTCGTCCAGGATTGCGTTGCCGTAGTCATTGACCTCCAGGCCCCAAGAGATCATCTGCAAGGCGGTGGCCACATTGGCCTTGGTGGTGCGCGTCTTCTGGGCGATTTCGCGCAGCCGTTCGGAACTGTTGCCCGAGGTGCCGTGCTGGGCGCCGGAGACGTTGTAGGGCTTGAGGGCGTTGTGGATATCGGCCGTCAGTTCCACCTGGATGCCTTGGGCACTGGCTTCGATGCCGTGGGTGGTGCCGTTGTTCAAGGCGATCCAGTTGGGAAAGATGCCGTGGGCATTGAGTCCTTGAATGAGAAACAGCGCCTCCTGACGGGTGGAAAGCCCTTCCTTGCCTTTTATTTCGCCCACTTCGGTTTCCAGGCCGGCCCACTTGGGAACATAGGGATTAAGCACGATGCTGGCGAGCAGGTTCTGGTCGTCGGTCATGTGGGAGGCATCGATGGCGATGGAAGTCATGCCGGCGTCGAACATGGAAGGAATCTCATTGCGGGCTGCATTGATATCCTTTTCGTTCTTAATCCCGTAATGGTCGGCATGGATTGCCACCGGGATCGTGATTTTCATTTCGTTGCACAGGGCATCCACGGTGCGCGCCATGTTCCAATAGTTGATCGCGCAGTAGGCATCGGCGCCACCTTCGGATTTGGCGATTTCGATGATCAACGCCGAATTGGCCCTCTGGGCCGCGCGCAGGGCGCCGCGGATCACAAAGATATTTCGGCCGTTGGCCGCCATGCAGATGCTTTGGCCTTTGGCCAACATGGCCAGGTCGATATATTTACCGCTGATCAACAGCGCCTGAGAGTTGGGGAACAGGGACTGGATGTTGGGCGGACGGCCCACCGCCAGTGCCTTTTGGTAGTCCGCCTGGGTGACTGGTTTCATGCGATCTCCTCCTATTGCTTTTGGCCTTCCGGTGATTGGGATTTGGCGCGTTCGTTGAATGCCTTGACCTTTTCCGAGTAAGCATCACGCTTGCCTTCATACGATTGAATACGCGAATTGAAGTCAACGATTTTTTGGTTGTATTCCTTAATTTGCGCGGGAGTGACGGCGTTGGCCTTCTCTTCGTCCAGGGTGGCGCGCTGCTTCATCAAGTCGTCATATTCGCGGTTCAAGGTTTGCTCATGGTCTTCCAACTGCTTGCGCTCCGTCTCAAGGGCTTGGGCCTGGGCCGGGTCCTGGGCGGCGGGGGCTTTGGGGGCCGGGCTCGCCTGGGGCTTGGCCGGCTTGCTGAAAGATTCGTCGTAGGCTTTTGTTTTTTCACGTTGATCGGCTGGGACCTTGCTCAGGTCGTCGGTGAAGAGCACGTTGCCATGCTTATCGACGTAGCGGTAAAATTCGGCGCAAGCCGGTCCGGTAATGACAAGGAACAGGACGATGGTCAAAACAATGAAAGCTGCTCGCATAATTTGTCACCTTTTTAATTGTTTTTCGGATTGCCCACGATAGCCTGATGTCCGTTTAAATAACTTATTTCCTCAACCGGCCGAGGCGCTGACGTCTGAGCGTGTGGAAAGCATATGCGCGGCGCGGATATCCTCTATGTGTTGGATGGGCATTGCCATGTCATTGCTAAGGGCCGGATTCGGCAGGTTCTTTTGGGTCACTATATGTTTTAAGGCCGTAATATGTCAAGGTTCGCAAGGGTGGAAACGCAAATTCATGAAGGAATTGACAATGGGGTGTTTTAGTGTAGATTGGCCTCAATAAATGGCGATGAAACCACAAGCTTTCCACTGTTCGGCAGATATCGCGGCGATGCACGCTTTGTTAAATTTATTTTTCATTCCGAGGAACACGTGTTTTCTAAACATAACCGATGGCAAGGGGTTCGGTGTGGCCGGACCTGGCTGGCGATTCTTTTATTGAGCCTGAGCGCCTGCATGTCGCAAACCCAGAAGGCGGCCGAACCGGTGCGTCCGCCGGATGCCGAGGATCTGAGCTTCCAGCCGGCGGAAGACCTTTTCAAGCTGGGACAACTGGATCAAGCGTTGCCCCAGTATAGCCGCTATCTGGGGCAATACCCCGAGGGGAGGCATGCCGCCTGGGCCTTGCAGCGCATCGGGTCGATCTATCAAACCAGGGGGGACTTCAGCGCAGCCCAGGCATTCTACCGAAACGCCATCCAATCTTTTCCCCAGAGCCCGGCAGCCGACGAAGCACGGTTAGGCTTGATCGACGTGATGATTCAGGGACGACGTTCGGCCGAAGCCGTGGAGATGGCCCTGCAGATGCTGCGCGGTGAAATACCTCCCAAGATGCGTCTGGACCTGTGGCGACGTTTGGCCCGGGTGTATCAAGCCGCCGGCGATGCCTCCAATACCGCTTTGTATGCCTACCTGTTGTCCAAGGAAGCGCCGGCGCCGGAAAGCGAAACCTGGCGCGATCTCTTCCAGGAGAACATCATGCGCATGAATGCCCAAAGCATTCAGGCACTCTGGGATCAGATCGAAGACCCGCAGATCCAGTCGGACCTCATGTTCCGCTATGCCATGCTGCAAATGGCGGAGGGCAAGCAGGGCGATGCTTTTGAACTCCTGACCGCTTTTCGCAGCGCATTTCCCGATCATCCCAAGGGGCCGGAGGCCGACACACTGATCGCGGAACTCAATCGGAAGCTCACCTTTGCACCCCAGACCCTCGGTTGTCTGCTGCCGTTGAGCGGCTCCCATCAGGCCTATGGCCAGCGTGTGCTCAACGCCATCGAAATGGCCTTGAGCATCATGCAAAGCGGCGAAAATCCGGTCGCCATCAAATTGATCGTCAAAGACACGGCTTCCAACGACAAGCGGGCCGTTCAAGAGGTGCAGGCGCTGGCCCAGGAGCGGGTCGGGGCCATCATCGGTCCGATCATTACGGCCCAGGCGGCGGCCCAGGAAGCCCAGCGTCTGAATATCCCCATGGTGACCTTCACCCAGAAGGCGGAGATCACCGCCATCGGCGACTATATTTTCCGCCATTTTATTACCCCCCAAAGCCAGGTGGAAACGCTGGTGACCTACTTCATCAGGGATTTGGGAATGCGCGACTTCGCCGTGCTCTACCCCAATGAACCTTATGGCAAGACCTTCATGGCGCTCTTTTGGGACGAGGTCGTGCGCCAGGGCGGCCGCATGGTGGGCGTGGAAGCCTACTCCCCTGGCCAGGCCGATTTCGCCGCCACCATCAAAAAGCTCATGGGACAACAGCATGCCGTTCCGGCCGACCTGAAGGCCCGACCGGTGGTTCAGGTGGAAAAACCTCCCATCGATCAGCGCCGCGCCAACGCCGACGACACCTTGGAGGTTGTCCTGCCCGATCCGGTGGCCAGAGCCTCGGGCCTTTTTTACCAGAACCCGGAGCAGGCGCGCTCAGGCCAAGCCGGCTCGGCTGCCATGGGGCAAACCGGAGCGCAAGGGCCGGCCGTAGATTTCGATGTTTTGTTCATCCCGGACGCGCCCAAGGCCGCCGGAATGATTTTGCCCCAATTGGTGTACCACGATATCCAGAATGTCTATTCGGCCGGCACCAATTTATGGCACTCCCAGCAGCTCATCGACATGGCCAGCGCATATGCCCAGAACGCCGTGATGGTCGATGGCTTTTACAAGGACAGCGACTCGGAAACCGTGCGCCGGTTCGTGGAAACCTACCGCTCCATCTACGGCACCGATCCGGGGATCATGGAGGCCTTTGCTTTCGATACGGCCAACCTGATGTTCGAATTGCTCGCCTATCCCGATCTGCATTTGCGCCACCATCTGCGGGACGCATTGCAACAGGCTTACAAAGCGGATGGGGTTACCGGACCGACCGCCTTCGCCCCCAACCGGGAGGCCATCAAACAGCTCAGCCTACTGCGGATCAAGGGGGATCGGTTCGTCGAAATTCCGCACCCATGAATCTGCTGCACTTCACATACAATCTGCTTGGCACCGGGGCCGGCCTTGCCCTGGTCGCACCGCTTTGGCTACACCATAAAAATCATCCCGAAGAGCGTGAACGCTTGCGCCAGCGCATGGGGTGCTACCCTTCCGGCATCTGCGATGCTTTGGGAAACGGGCCGCGCATCTGGCTGCATGCGGTTTCGGTGGGAGAGGTGGGCGTGGCCGCCGCTATTGCCGATGTCCTGATGGCCCAAGCGCCCCAATGCAGCATCGCGATTTCCACCACCACACGGCAAGGGTTGGCCCAGGCCCAGGCGCGCTTCGAGGGGCGCGTGCCGTGTTTCTATGCCCCCATGGATCTGGTAGGCCCAACCGGCAAGGCCTTGCAAATGGTTCGACCGCACGTGCTGGCCCTTCTGGAGACCGAGTTGTGGCCCAATCTGATCATCAAGGCCCGGCGCATGGGGACCCGCATCGCGCTCGTGAACGGAAGAATCTCCAGTCGCTCCATCAGCGGTTATTTGCGCATTCGACCGCTGATCCGCCTGGCGCTGACCCACATCGATGCCTTCAGCATGATCTCCCGGCCGGACGCTGCCCGAATCGAATCCTTGGGGGCGGATCAAAATCGCATCGCCGTCAATGGCAATGCCAAGTTCGATAGTCCTGACCCCCTGGCCGGCAGCTATCCCGCCAAGGCCAGAGCCTGGGCCATGAAGCTGTATGGGCTGACAAAAGAGACTCCCGTTTTCGTGGCCGGCAGTACCCGCGATCCGGAAGAGCCCGTCGTCCTGGAGGCGTTCGCACAGCTTTTACGGCAGGTTCCCCAGGCGGTTTTGATTCTGGCGCCGCGCCACATCACCCGGAACCATCAGGTGGAGCAGTACATCCGTCAGAAGGGGTTAAGCTGGCAGCGTCGAACGCAATTGGAAGCAATGGCCGGCGGCCGGACAAGCCCGGTCGTATTGCTGGATACCATCGGCGAGTTGAATGCCACCTACAGCGTGGCCAGTTTTGTTTTTTGCGGCGGAAGCCTGGTACCCAAGGGGGGTCAGAATTTGCTGGAGCCGGCGGTATGGGCCAAACCGGTTATGTTCGGCCCTTCCATGGAAGATTTCGCCGATGCCCGCCGTTTGATCGAAGCTGCCGGCGGAGGGCGCACAGTGTGCGACGCCCGTCAGATGGCCGTGTTGGCTGGAGAATGGTTGCGCCGGCCGGAACAAGCCCAAGCCGCCGGTCACGCCGCGCGCGAAGCCATCATCTCCCACCGCGGCGCGGCGCAACGCCATGCTGACGTGATCGCCCGCCTGTTAGATGCCCCCGGTGATTGACTCCCGGGCCATTCTGAAGCGAAGGCGGATAGGGGCCTATGCCGGATTCTTCAAGGAACCCTGACCGGTGGCTTCCAGAACCGCCGACCACAGCTCGCCGTCCGGGCACACTTGCTTGCGCTGGCTGGTGGCCGCTTCCATGGGGATATGCACGAAGTGGTTGTTCCAGCGGCCGATTACCAGCTTGGTTTTGCCGGCCATGCCGGCATGCACGGCATTGCGCCCCAAAAAGCCGCAGAAGACGCTGTCATTGGCATTGGCCGGCAGGCTGCGGATCATATAACTGGGGTCGATATACTTCATGTTGATTTCGATGTTGCGCGATTTGAAATGGTTGCTGATGGCGTTCTTGAGAAATACGCCGATATCCTTAAGTCGGATATTGCCCGATTCATCGCGTTCCTCGGGCGAATCCTGAAAGAACTTCTGGCCGGCTCCCTCTGCCGCGACAATGACCGCATGCCCCCTGGAAGCCAGGCGCTTTTCGAGGGCCGCCAGCAGACCGCTAGGGCCCTCCAAATCGAAATCCACCTCGGGAATCAAGACGAAGTTGACATCCTGCTGGGCCAGGGAGGCTGTGGAGGCAATGAAGCCCGAGTGACGCCCCATCAGCTTGATCAGCCCGATGCCGTTCGGGTATCCGGCGGCTTCGTTGTGGGCGCCGATGATGGCCTGGGTGGAGACATCCACGGCCGTGTCGAATCCGAAGGAACGCGAAATCAGGTGGATGTCGTTGTCGATGGTCTTGGGGATGCCCACCACGCTGATTTTTAGCTTGCGCTTCATAATGGTGTCGGCGATTTGCTCGGCCGCCCGCAAGGTGCCGTCACCGCCGATCATGAACAGGATGCTGATATTCATGCGCTCCAGGCAATCGATGATCTCATCGATATCCTGGGGGCCGCGGGAAGAGCCCAGGATCGATCCGCCGCGATCCAGGATGTTGGTCACCGACGCAGGCCCCAGATCCATCACCTCATGGCCGTATTTAGGGATAAATCCCTGCAGGCCGTAGCGCATTCCGTATATGTTGCGCACGCCATAATGGTGATAAAGCTCCAGCACGATGGAGCGAATAATATCGTTGAGCCCTGGACACAGCCCGCCGCAGGTGACCATTGCGCAGCGCAACTTGCTGGCGTCGTAGTAAATTTTTCGGCGCGGTCCGGCCAACTCGAAATAGGTCAACGGCTTTTTCTTCTTCAGGTCGGCTTCCAGTTCCGCCATGCGGATGCTCACCAGGATACGATCCTTATCGTCTATAAAGCTCTGGTGACTGGCAATGTCGCTGCTGATCAGCGGCGAGTCGATGCCGGCCTTACCCAGGCTGGGTATCGTGGTGTCGAGTATCTCATGGCTCATTGGCCTTCTCCTTTGAATGTAAATTCGCCTTTACCCAGTATATCGTGCAAATGCAGAACACCCTTTACCTTTTTATCTTCGTCGGTAATGGGCAGAATCGTAATTTGGAAATGCTCCATAGTGTTGAGGGCGTCATAGGCCGGCGTTTCGGGTTGGGCCTGACGTGGGGTAGGACTCATCAATTGATCCACACGCATGCTGTGCAAGGGATCGCGGCGGGCTACGGCGCGTCGGATGTCGCCATCGGTAATGATCCCGGCCAGCCGATCATCCGGCTCCAGAATCAGAATAACGCCCAGGCTGTGGCGATTCATCTCATCGATGGCGGCATCCATGGCTGCGCCGATGCGAATCCAGGGGATCGCGGCCCCGGTGAGCATGATGTCGCGCACCTTGCGAGTCAGACGCTGGCCCAGGGCACCGCCGGGATGAAAGCGTTTGAAGTCATCGCTTTTGAACTCTTTGCGCTGGATCAAGACCACGGCCAGGGCGTCCCCCATGGCCAGCATGGCCGTGGTGGAGCAGGTTGGCGCCAATCCCAGCGGGCAGGCTTCTTTTTCTACACCCACATCGATGACGATGTCGCTCGCCCGGCCTAGGGACGAGACAGGATTGCCGGTGAAGGCAATAATGGCGCAGCCCACCGTCCGTATGGTCGGCAGCAGAACGTTTAATTCGTGGGTCTCGCCGCTGGACGAGAGCGCCAGAAAAATATCTTCCGGAGAGACGATGCCCAGATCGCCGTGCATCGCTTCCACGGGATGCAGAAAAAGGGAGCGGGTACCGGTGCTGTTGAGCGTGGCGGCGATTTTGCGGGCGATAATGCCCGACTTGCCGATGCCCGAGACGATGACGCGCCCCTTGGATGCGCAGATCATCTCCACCATGCGGGCAAAGCCGTCGTCCAGGCGCTGACTCAGGCGCAGAATGCTTTCGGCCTCCAGTTTCAGGACAGCCCCCGCTTCAGCGAGGATGTCACGATCATGTGCGAGGTTCATGCGGTCATCCTATTTTGGCTCGAATGAATACTCCCCAAACTGGAGCATCCAGGAGGCCGATTGTCGGTGCGGCATAGTGCCAGGGCCGCGAGATTCCTACCTATAGATCAACTTTTGAATACATGCAAGCAGGGCTTAGGGTTTCATGCGGGGCAAACTATTCGAATCCAATGATTTTTTTGATGGATTGCATTCGATTGGAAAGCTGTTAGAATAGGATTCAAGAAAAGGCTCATCGGTGGCGATATGAATGCATACGCCAGAGCTCCAGGGAAATGCGATCGTGTGGGGACCGGAACCATTGTCGCGTCACGCCGCCAATGGAAATTGAATAAACTGCTTGACAATCCCCATGGTCTTGCCTATATCGCGACCGGACGTTTCTCTGGAAAAATGGCCGGATGAGCTCTGCTCTGGCTATTTTTTTTGTCACAAAATATTTAGGGGGTAATACATCATGATTTGCCAAACCATCCGCAAAGGTTCCGACTGTGCCTTTATGACCGCTAAAGGATGCGGTTATAACGGCGGACTCTGCCACGAAATTGTCGAGGCCTGCAAAGGGTGCGCCCGCGTCACCCAGATCGAATCGGGCTCGTACTGCTCCTCGTGTCCGGAACCGGCGATGAAATGGAAGCGCGGCAACTGCAATCTGGCCACCCACATCGTTGTGGCCGCGGCAGCGCCCAAAGCCAAGGTCAATCCTTTGAAAGCTTCCAAACGCGGTATGCAGTAATACCGGTTGCCATGGATATAAAGACCCCATCCTGGCAACGGGATGGGGTCTTTCTGTTTGTGTACCAGCGAAAACCCCTTTCGAACCGTTGCTTGCTTTCCGTCGGTCATGGTTTGTTGCTTGACAGTGTAGAGGCCGGCCTGTATGAGGTTCGACACCGCAACCTGTTCGAGTGATATTCAACCAACTAATATAACTTGGAGAACTATAATATGAACCCGCTTGCCGTGGAACTCAACCAGAAGATCCTCCAGGGAAACGAACAGATCATGGCGATGCTTTCCCAGGTGGGGCAACAACTTTTCTTCCCTAAAGGGATATTAAGCCAAAGTGCCGAAGCCAAGGAAAAAGCCCACCGCATCAATGGCACCATCGGCATCGCCAAGGAAGACGGTCACACCATGTGCCTTGCGAGCGTCATGCAAGGCTTACATGGGATTCGCGCCAGTCAGGCCCTCACTTATGCACCCTCCTTCGGCCTGCCGGAGCTGCGCAAACGCTGGCAAGCAGACTTGTTCGCCAAAAATCCCTCCTTGAAAGGCAAGGCCATCAGCCTGCCCGTGGTCACCTGCGGCATTACCCACGCCATCAGCATCTTTTCAGAGGTATGGCTCAATGCAGGCGATGTCGTTCTGCTGCCGGATATGATGTGGGGCAACTACAATATGATCTTGAGCGTGCGCCGGGGCGCGCGCATCAGCCAATATTCGCTTTTCAATGCGACTGGCGGGTTCAATCTGGATGCACTTGCGGAGGCCGTGGCCAAGGAGGCCAAGAGCAACAAGAAGATCACCGTGTTGTTGAACTTTCCCCAAAATCCCACCGGCTACACCGTTACTAAAAAGGAAGCCGAAGGGATCGCACGGATTCTAACGCAGGCCGCCGAGCAGGGCACCCAGGTCCTGGCGGTTTTGGACGATGCCTACTTCGGCCTTTTCTTCGAAGAGGAAACCCAGAAGGAGAGCCTCTTCGCCTTGCTGTGTGGGCGGCATCCCAATCTGCTGGCGGTCAAACTCGACGGCGCCACCAAAGAGTACTTCGTCTGGGGCTTACGCATCGGCTTCATCACTTACGGGATTCAATGCAAGGGTGACCCGGCGCCGATCTACGATGCCCTGGAGAGAAAAACCGCCGGTTGTGTGCGCGGCAACATCTCCAATGCGTCCCATCTGGGACAGACCCTGATGCTGCAAGCCATGAAGGACCCGCAGCACGAGAAGCAAAAACAGGAGAAGTTCGAGATCCTCAAGGCGCGCGCTCTGAAGGTGAAGTCGGTTCTGGCCGATGCCAAGTACAAAGATGCCTGGGAGGTCTATCCGTTCAATTCAGGCTACTTTATGTGCCTGAAGCTCAAGACCGTGGAGGCGGAACCGCTGCGCGTGCATTTGCTGGATAAATACGGCGTGGGCTTGATCGCATTGGGGAAACACGATTTGCGCGTGGCTTTTTCGTGCATCGATGAAGATCAGCTCCAGGAGCTTTTCGACCTCGTCCTGCAAGGCGTGGGTGACCTGGAGCAAAGCAGATAGCCTAACCCTTCGGTGCCGCCGCTCCCAAAGGGCGGCGGCGCTTTTGCCTTACCAAAACTTGAGGTTGATGCGGCCTTTGACCTTCATCAACTCTTCGGTGGTCTGTCGCAGGCGGCGGGCCAGAATCTCGGACATGAGGCGATAGAAAACATAGCCGAAAGCCTGTTTTTCGGTGCCGGTCAGCTTCTCAAGGTAGAAGATATCGGTGGCCAGGCAGACCGTATCGGTGACGGCAAAGGCCGAGGCCGAGCGCCGGGAGCTGTCCAGGGCGCCCATTTCGCCGAACACTTCGCCCTTGCGGGACAGCACCACCAGCTCTTTGCCGCCTTTGCTGATGCGGATCTGGCCGTACATCAAAAAATATAGCCAGGTATCCGAATGGCCTTCCTCCACGATGCACTCACCGGGTTTGTATTTGCGGATCTTGCTCATCTCCAGCAGCCGGTTGAGCTCCTGCTCTTCAAACGATTCCAACACCGGGATGTTTTTGAGATTGTCCACCATGTTGGTTTTGCTGTCTAAAAAGCTGGTTTCCTGCATACTCCGTCCTCGCGCATAGGGTGATTGGATGTCTTACTCTTTATCGGCCCTTGACGCGCGAACATGAGCGCAAAAAATCGCCATAAAAATCGTCAATAGATGACCCGGGCCAGGCAAAGGCCCTGGGGCGGCGCAGTGGGAGCCGCCTTGCGCCGATCATGGGAATGCAAAATCGATAAGATATCGTCGGGCGGCATCTGTCCCAAGCCTATGGCCACCAGGGTGCCGGTAATGTTGCGGACCATATAGCGCAGGAAGCCATTGGCTTCGATGTCGAAGTGGATGTGGTCGCCGTCCGCGCGGCGCACCTCGGCCCGGGTCACATGGCGCACGGTGTGCGCCCGCGGACTGCCCGTGCCTTCGAAGGCCTTGAAGTCCTTTTCCCCTACCAGGTGGGCTGCGGCCGTCGCCATGGCCGCTACATCCAGGGGTGCCCGCAGCCACCACGCATAGTGCCGGCCGATGGCGGCCGGCAAAGGATGGTTGCGAATCGTATAACGGTAGAATTTTGCGCGGACATCATAACGGGCATGAAAGGCGAGGGGCACTTCGCTGCACTCATGGATGACGATGTCGGGCGGCAGAAGGCTGTTGAGGCCCTTGTGGAACGCCTGGGGCGCGATGGCGGTGGCGCAGGTGAAGTTGGCCGTCTGTCCCAGGGCATGCACACCGGCGTCGGTGCGTCCCGAGCCGATGAGCGTCACCGCCTGGCGGGTCATGGTAGTTAGGGCGGTTTCGATGGCCTCTTGGATGGTGCGGCCGTTGGGCTGGCGTTGCCAGCCGTGCCAGGCGGTGCCGTCATACTCGATGACCAGCTTGAAATTTCTAAGCATGCAGCCACCACAGGGCCGCCGAGAGCGAAAGGAAGGAAAGGGCGGTGGAGACCACCACTGCCGCCGCGGCAAAATCGGTATCGCTGCCCAACTGGGACGAGAGCACATAGATGGCCGTGGAGGTGGGCAGGGCAAGGAAAATCAGGCCCACACCCCAATCGGTGCCGGTGACACCGAAAAAACGCAGAAATCCGTATCCCACCACCGGCAGCAGCACCAGTTTGAACGCGGCGCCCACGGTGGCCAGCGTCAGGTGACTCTTGAGGCTCCCCAGGGTCAGGCTGCCGCCCACCGAGATCAACGCCAGGGGCAAGGTGACCGAGACCCCCAGGCGCAGGGTGTTCTCGAGAAAGGCGGGCAAGGTGTTGACCCAGCGGGCAAAGAGCAGGCCGGCGGCGCATCCGATCACCAGGGGATTGGTCAGCATGGCGCGTACCGTCAGGCGCAGCCGGGCGCGCCAGTGGCTGGGCTGGCCGGAAAACCAGATCAGGGTGGCGACCGCCAGCAGGTTGATCAAGGGGATCACTCCCCCGATAAGAATGCCGAATTGGGCCACGCCGCCCTCGCCCAGGCGGCTGAGGATCACCGCCATGCCCACATAGGTGTTGAAACGGTAGCAACTCTGGGAAAACCCGCCGGCCTGAAAGGCCGGCACCTTCATGGCCCATATGTACAGGGCGCTGAGCAGATAAATGACGCCCACCGCACAGGCCGCGGCCAGAAACAACGGCACCGCCTGGGCGGCGAAACGCTGGTCGGCCGTGCCGATTTTCCAGAAGAGCATGGCCGGAAAGAAGATGTAGTAGATCAACCGATCGGTGGCGGCCAGGAAACGCGCATCGGTCAGTCCGCGTTGTTTGAGGATCACGCCCAGCAGGATCAAGGCAAAGACGGGAAAGAGGTGCTGGATGACCATATTAAAACCGATTGCAGATCAGGTTGCCCAAGGCCGCCTCGGTGCGCTCATCTATTTGATCGAGCAGGTCGGCCAGATCGTAAGCTTGGCTGCAAGCCTTGCAGCGCCACTGCACCTTGCGTCAGGTGCGCTGTTGGGTCAGCGGCGACCGGCAGCGGGGGCAATGGAATGTGGGGGCCTCGAAACGCATCGTTCACCTCTGTTGTTCAATGGGAACTATCTATTGAAAATCCCACCGGTTGACAACCAAAAACGCAAATTGACATTTGGGCACATATGCATCATGAAGGCTTTTTTGGCCCACGCTATTCTTAAACTTGAACGGAGGCCCTTGTGAATCAACCCATCCAATGCCCAGGTTTTCAGGCGGCCGGTGTGGCCGCCGGAATTAAGAAGAAAGCCGGTCTGCTCGATTTGGGGCTGATCTACTCCCAGGTGCCGGACACGACGGTGGCGGGCATGTTCACCCGCAACCGCGTCATGGCCGCGCCGGTGGTGCTCACTAAAGAACGAGCGGCCAAGGGCTCGGCCCGGGCCATTATTGCCAATGCCGGCTGCGCCAATTGCTGCACCGGCCCCCAGGGCATGGCCCACGCCAAGCGCATGACCGCCGGCGCGGCTGCGGGTCTGAATCTGACCGACGAACAGGTGCTGGTGGCCTCTACCGGCACCATCGGCCTGACCCTGCCCATCGACAAGGTCCAGGCGGCCCTGCCGACGTTGATTGGGCAACTGCAACCAGACGGTTTTGAAAATTTTTCCCGTGCCATCATGACCACCGACACGGTGCCCAAGCTGGTTCAACGCCGGGGTTCCCTGGATGGCCGGCCTTTCACGGCGTTGGCCGTGGCCAAGGGGGCGGGCATGATCCGGCCCGACTTGGCCACCATGTTTTGCTTCGTCTGCACGGATGTGGCTGCATCGGCCGAAGCGTTGCAAAGCATGCTGCGGGCTTCGGTGGACCGCACCCTCAACCGCATCACCATCGACGGCGACACCAGCACCAACGATACGGTACTGATCTTGGCCAACGGCGTTTCCGGCGCCGTGGTGCGCAGCGCCGAGCAGCAGCGGATTTTTCAGGCAGTGCTCGATGACCTGCTCATGGACGTGGCCCGTCGCTTGGTCAAGGACGGCGAAGGCGTGACCAAGGTGGTGGAAATCAAGGTGCAGGGGGCACCCTCGGACGCCGCGGCCTTGAAAGTGGCCGAAACCGTGGCCCATTCGCCTCTGGTCAAGACCGCCTTTTTCGGCCAGGACGCCAACTGGGGACGCATCCTGGGGGCGGCCGGCCGGGCCGGCGTGGCAATCGACCCCGAGCGCATCGATGTGCTCTTCGACGGCGTGCAGATGGTCAAGGCCGGCCAGGGTTGCGGGCAGGCCGCCGAGGACCAGGTGACCGCCGTCATGCGCCGGCCGGAGTTCACCGTCACCATCGATCTGCATCTGGGTTCGGGAGCCGGTTCCATGCTGACCTGCGATTTTTCGGTGGATTACGTGCGCATCAATGCGGATTACCGCTCTTAGGAAGAATACTTTCATGACATCCATGCGGCTGCAAAAATGGCTCTCCGAAACCGGGGTGTGCTCCCGGCGCCATGGGGAGATTTTCATCCAGGAAGGCCGCGTACGGGTCAACGGCAAGGTCGTTAAGGAGTTGGGCTCCAAGATCGATCCGGCCAAAGATCGCGTGGAGGTCGATGGCCGGCTCCTCCGGCCGCCCCAGGAGAAGGTATACCTGGCCCTGCACAAGCCCCGGGGCTACGTGACCAGCGTGCACCACACCGGCCACCAGGTGGTGATGGAACTGGTCGATCTGCCCCAGCGCGTCTACCCCGTGGGCCGTCTGGATAAAGAGTCCACCGGCCTGCTGCTGCTCACCAACGACGGCCGTTTGCACAACCAGCTCTCCCATCCCTCCTTCGACCATGAAAAGGAGTACGAAGTGGCCGTGGAGCGTCCCATCACAGACGATACCCTCAAACAATTGGCCGACGGCGTGCCGCTCGATGGCCGACTGACGCGGCCGGCCCAGGTCCGCCGCCTCTCCGGCCGGCGCTTTCTGATCGTGCTGCAGGAGGGACGCAACCGCCAGATCCGGCGCATGGTGACCCATGTGGGGCATAAGGTCAAACGGCTCAAGCGTATCCGGGTGGCCCATATCCGCCTGGGCAGCATGCCCGAGGGCGCCTGGCGTTATCTGACCGCCGTTGAATTGAAGAAACTGCTGCGTGTTTTAGATCTCAATGGGGCTGGTAATGAATTTAAAGATGCGCCCCCTTCCGGTAGAGATGTTGGAGAATGAAATCGGCACGCTGGTCGATGCCCATCACCGGCACTCTCACGACGGCATACCCGAGCAGCTCGTAGCATTCGGTCAGCATCGCCTCCAGGCGGGCGGCGCCCTCCGCGTCTTCCGAGCGCACGGTGTCTTGCTCGAAGGCCAGGCGCTCCAGCAGAAAGATGGTCTCGTAGCGCACGGTCCGGCTGTGGCGCAGCGGTTCGGCAGGGTCCAGACCTTCGAAACGATAGTAGGCGACGCTGTCGGGCACAGCCCGGTCCATGAAGATCAATCGATCCCGGGGCAGCGCCGTTTCAAGCGCCACCTTCGCAATCAGGATTCTCTGCTCGAATCCTAAGGGATCGGCCTTGATCTGAGGCAAAGTCAATCCCTGGGCCAGGCACTGGTCAATGTATGCCCGGGCCGTTTCGGGTACCACCCGATGACCCCGCCCTGCAAGGGCTTGAATCAAGGTGGTCTTCCCGGAGCAAGGCGCGCCGGTGATCACCTGCCAGCGGGTGGCGCTGGAACTGCTTCGCACGGGAACCTCCATGGTCACTGCCTTTCACTACGGGTTATACCCAGCTTCCTGTAACCATCCATGCTTTTCATCTTTTCGGCGCTACCTCTTGTCTTTGAGGAGGATTTCCTTATATAAAACAGGCACGCATTAATGAAGCCCTATCTTCCGCCAAGGCTTCGGTCAATATGGTTCAAATCAAGAAAGGTTTAAGCTTATGGTCACGTTTGACTCCTTGCAATCCCGGAAGGACAAGATCGCCGTCGTGGGTTTGGGTTATGTGGGACTTCCCCTGGCCGTGCATCTGGCCGATCATTTCGATGTGGTGGGCTATGACATGAAGCAATCCCGCGTGGTGGAACTGCGCGAGGGCCATGACCGCACCCTGGAAGTAGAAGATGCGCAGCTCTCGAAGCCCTCGTTGGTCTACACCAGCCAGGTCCAGGATCTGGCCCAATGCCGGCTGATCATCGTGGCGGTACCGACGCCCATCGACCAGTACAATCGGCCGGACTTCACCCCCCTGTACGGCGCGTCCCGGGCTGCTGGCCGGCATTTGCAAAAGGGAAGCTGCGTGGTTTTCGAATCCACGGTTTATCCGGGTGCCACCGAAGAAGAGTGTTTGCCCATCCTGGAAAAGGAGTCCGGGCTGCGCTTCGGCCAGGATTTTACCCTGGGTTACTCCCCCGAGCGCATCAACCCCGGCGACAAGGTGCATACCCTCGCCAAGGTGACCAAAATCGTCTCCGGCTCCGACCCGGCCACCACGGACATGCTGGTCAAGGTCTACGGCTCGGTGGTCCAGGCCGGTATTCACCGGGCCTCGAGCATCAAAGTGGCCGAGGCGGCCAAGGTCATCGAGAATACCCAGCGCGATTTGAATATCGCCCTGATGAACGAACTGGCCAAGATCTTCAACATCATGGGGATCGATACCTTGGAAGTATTGGAAGCGGCCGGCAGCAAATGGAATTTTCTGCCCTTCCGTCCCGGCATGGTGGGTGGTCACTGCATCGGCGTCGATCCCTACTACCTGACCTTCAAGGCCGAGTCCCTGGGATATCATCCGGAGATTATCCTCGCCGGCCGGCGCATCAACGACGGCATGGGCAAGTATGCGGCCGAGCGGGTGGTGAAGATGCTGATTCAGGCCGGCAAAGCGGTCAAAGGCGCCAAGGTGGCGGTGCTGGGCATCACTTTCAAGGAGGATGTGCCTGACCTGCGCAATACCCGCGTGGTGGACATCGTCCGCGAGCTGAAAGACTTCGGCATCAACGTGCTGGTGCACGATCCCATGGCCGACGGCGAAGAGTCCATTGAACACTACGGTATCGCCTTGAGCCCTCTGGACCAGCTCAAGGGCGCCGACGCCGTGGTTCTGGCCGTGATGCATCGGGCCTACCGCGAAATGGGTTTGGCGGGCATTGGCGCACTGTGCACCAATGGCCATCCCATCGTCGTGGATGTCAAAAGTCTTTTCAATAAGCCGGAAGCCGACCGGCTGGGCATCACCTATTGGCGGTTGTAGAAAACGGAGAATGCGGCCGCAACGCCGATCGGTATAGAAGGGTCTGGTCTATCAAAATGACAATCCCGGGAAAACGCCAGACCCCTTTCCTATCAAAAAGAACACCCGCGGAAGCGACTTTGGGCGCATCAATCAGAAAATATCCATTATTCCATGCGGTTTGGACGACCCTTGGGGCGCTGGCACATCCATTGCTTTATACCAAACCAATCAAGGCCGACCGAGCCTGCAACCCGAAAGCAGCAACGGCTTTGTAGAAAAGGATGATATCCCATGATCGCCGAAACCCCTAAACGACTGCCGGAAAACCTGGGCATGCCCTGTTATGCCTGTGAATCGCGACCCGCCACGCATGTATGCCGCTACAAGATCGACGAGCTGGGCATTCAGGTTTGCCTGTGTAGCGAATGTATGCAAATAGATACCCAGCGTTTGTTGAAAAGCACCATCGGCATTCAGGACGTGGTCTATCCCAGCGCCAGCAATTACCTCGTTCGGAAGAGCTCACCCGCTGCCAGGCCCTGGCAAGCGGAGAGAATTCAGGAGGGCGTTTGACCCACGCCATCAAAGGTGCGCTTCTGTCCGGGCTGGTGTATCCAGGGCTCGGGCAGATCTCCTTAAAACACTACCTGCGCGGCCTGGCCTTTTTGTTGGCCGCCACGCTGGGAATGGTCGCCGCGGTGGTCCAGGCGACCCGCATGGCTTTAGGTATCCTTGGGGATCTCGATTTGAGCCGCGGCGCAGTCGGTCTGGAGCAGATCTTCCAAGCCGCCCATCAGGCGGTGGCCGAAGCCAGTACCGGCCGTTTCAAAATTGCCATCGCGCTGATTCTCTTCTCTTGGATCATCAGTACCGTGGACGCCTACCTGCTTGGCCGTCGCCTGGATCGTGCCACTCCCACCCCGCAATAGCAAGGTTCGCCGTATCTTCTTTCGCCTCGCCCTGCGCGATCCGCTTAATTCTCCCGCGCCACCTTGGCATAAAGCAAATCTGTAACAGAAATAACGCTCCGCTGAAACGTTAGGCCACCTTAATTCTTGCGCACCGATGGGCTTTGGGGTAAGTTCGCGCCTTTTGTCTCAATAGAAGTAAAGCCCCCTGGAGAGGATCGTACCGATGACTGCAACTGCCCTGAAGCTGCCGGCCAAAGCCTGGATCACCACCTATGCCGGCACGGCCATCAATCTGTGTCTTGGAATCTTGTATGCATGGAGTATCTGGAAAAAGGCCCTGGTCAACGTGGCTTTGGCCGGCCAACCCATGACCGGGCTTAACACCGGCTGGACCTATCTGACCAATGCCCAGGCCGCCACGCCCTTCTCCTTGTGCGTCATCGTCTTTGCCGTGATGATGATCCCCGGCGGTCGCATCCAGGACAAATACCATCCCAGAACCGGCGCCTTGCTGGGTGGGATATTGCTCGCGCTGGGCTGCATCGTCGCCGGCTGGATGAAGAGCTACCTGGGCCTGATCCTGGGTTTCGGCATTATCGGCGGTATCGGCATGGGATTGGGATACGCGGCCCCCACGCCCGCGGCCCTCAAGTGGTTCGGCCGTGACCGGCGTGGATTGGTGGCCGGCATCGTGGTCGCCGGGTACGGCGGCGCCGCGATTTACATCGGTGTCCTTGGCCAGTTGCTGATCGATCGGCTGGGCATCAGCGGTAGCTTTATGATCCTGGGAATTTTTTTCGCTTTGGTGGTGATCCTGGCCAGCCGCTTATTGTACGAGCCTCCGACCGGTTATGTGGCGCCCGCTCCGGTCAAGGCAGCCGCGGTATCGAGCGGCGACCTCATGCGCAAGCGAGATTGGGGCGTATTGGAGATGCTGCGCACCTGGCAGTTCTACGCCCTGGTTTTCATGTTCGTGCTCAGCACGCAATCCGGCCTTTTGATCATTGCCAATGCGGCCGACCTGCTCAAGGAGAGCGGTAAGAATGTGCCATTTCTCTTGGCCAATGCCTGGCTGCTGGTCTCCTATGGCGGTTTCGTGAATGCCGCCGGCCGGGTAACCACCGGGTGGTATTCGGACAAGCTGGGCCGCAACAAAGCCTATATCGTTAACTGCTGTGTTTCGGCGCTGTGTCTCTTCTCGCTGCCCCAGGTCATTGCCACCAAGAGCGTTTTGCTGCTATTCATTGTGGTCGGTATCGCTTATTGGCAGTACGGGGGCGGTCTGTCTTTGCTGCCGTCGTTTACCTTGGACTACTACGGCGAGAAGAATTTGGGTGTCAATTATGGTTTGGTATTTCTCGGCTGGGGATTGGGATTTTTTATGGCTCGCCTGGGGGGCACCATCGAGGACCTGACCGGCAGCCTCAATTTTGCCTTCTATATCTCCGGCGGTCTGCTGGTGATCGGCGCGGTTCTGGCGTGGATCGTGCGCAAGCCCGGGGATAAAGTGCCGGCGGCCGCCGGCATACCGAATGCCTTGCGGGTCCCGTCTTAAAAAACCGGATCGCTGCAAAACAAAATACCGCCCAATTCCCCCCTGGGCGGTATTGCGAAAAGCCATGCCGGCCCCAATTGTGAAACTTGCGGGCATGGCGCAAGGTTTTAAGGATAAGCCGCTACATCCATTACGTACAGTCGCAGCAGTCGTTTCAGCCCAGCAGCGGTTCAGGTACAGGTACCGATCAGGTCCGTTTCAGCAGTTGTCGTGTGAGATCGTGTAGAGTAGGAACGCCACCGTCAGAGTGTACAGCCCAACGTCCACTTCAGCATCCGCATTACCCAAGATTCGTATTCGGTTCGATTCAACCCAGCGGTTTCAGATCAGCGCAGTAGGAGATTCAGCCTTCGTATCATCTTCCAGCCCTTGAACGTGTAGCGGCTTAGTTAGGACCCCTTATCAATATGCATGCCATTTTGGCTGGGAGTGTTTCTTAAATTATAACTATACGAATATATTTAAAATATAACTTTGTGAACTTCTCTGCGGAATAGATTGAATGGCCATTCCGGTCAAATTGAACGGTTCAAAATGGACTGGTGGGTCAATTTGGACCGCTTGGTCTGTTGGGTTAGGAAGACTTGATTTTGCGCTTGAGTGTCGAAAGGGAGAGGCCCAGGCACTTGGCGGCCTGACTTTTATTGCCGCCGCACACCGCCAGTGCCCGACGAATGTGCTTCACGATTAGTTCCTCAAGGGGGGTGATTTCTTCAGGCCGGGCAAGGTCGGTACGCGCATCGCAAACAGCCTCGGCAGACCCGGTGCCCAGCAAATCGGCCGGATGGATCGAGTTGTTTTGGCGCAGCAAGGAGGCCCGTTCGATAACGTTGCGCAGTTCGCGCACATTGCCCGGCCAGGGATACCCTGCCAGGCGCTCTAATTGCGCTTCAGGAATGGTCACCTCCCGCCCGCAGAAGTCTTGGGCGAAGTAGGCGGCAATGGCCGCAATATCCTCCTTATGTTGTCTCAGCGGGGGAACATGAATCTGGATCACGGCCAGCCGGTAAAATAAGTCTTCCCGAAATTGATTCTCGCGAATAGCGGCCGTCAGATCCCGGTTGGTCACGGCAATGATGCGTACGTCCACCTGAATGGGATGGGCACCGCCGATGCGACGCACCTGCTTTTCCTCCAGCACCGAGAGCAGTTTGCTCTGCAGATGGTAGGGGATATCGCCAATCTCGTCGAGCAGCAGGGTTCCACCACTGGCCAATTCGAAGATGCCTTCCCGGCGGTTGTCCGCGCCGGTGAAAGACCCTTTTTCATGGCCGAAGTATTCGGCCTCCATAAGATTTTCCGGAATGGCCGAGCAATTGATGGTCAAAAAAGACTCGCGCCGGTTTTGGCGCTGGTGGATCTCCCGGGCGATGAGGTTTTTGCCCACCCCGGTTTCGCCCGTGATCAGCACGGCCGCATCCGAGGCGGCCGCCATTTGGATCTGGCCCCGCAACCGCTCGGCGGCCTCTGAATGCCCCACCAGTTCGGTCGTCGAGCGCTGCTGTTTGTTTTTATACTCTTGCACCTTGAGTTTGCCTTCCAGGCGCAGGCTGTTTTCCGCCAGGTGGATAGCAATGAGCAGTTCGTCCAGGGAAAAGGGCTTGGGCAGATAGTTGAATGCGCCGGCCTGCATGGCATCCACGGCATAGCGCACCGAGGCATGGGCGGTGATGAAGATAATTTTGGCGGCCGGGTCCATTTCCAGAATGTCCTGACAGACGTCAATGCCGGTGGAATCGGGCAACTCCTGATCCAGCAGGACGATGGGCGGGTGATGGACCTGAAAAGCCTGACGGCCGGCCTTGCCCGTACCGGCCACGATGGCCCGGTACTGCTCCGATTCGAGCAGCTCCCTCAGGGTGCCGCCGATCATCGGGTCGTCGTCGATGATGAGGATCGTCGCTTTGGGCTTCATGGTCCAAACACGGTGCCGGGGGTGAGGGCGCGACCCCTTTGGAACTGGATCGTGCCGATTTATATGGCAGAACCATGGCTCCAAGTCAACGCCCGACAATGGAAGGTGTTATCCCTTTGCACAATTCGATGAAATGTGCCAAGACACAACTATTGTGGCGCTTGGCGCGTGTGCCGGCGGCACATCCCCTGCCTCGGGTATCTCTTGATCGCTGAAATGAATTCATCCTGATTTTTCATCCTGTGAAGGCAGGGCTTTGGGATTTAAGGAGGCGTCATGACGACCGGATTCTTTGTCCAGGACGGCTTGTTCAGGAACGTCGCTGAAGGCTTGGCTTCGGCCCTGGGGCAGGCGCACGTGGAGGCGGTCAACGGCCAACCGTTTCTGGATTGGGTCCATCCGGACGATCGCAAGCCGGTGCGCGCGGAACTTGAAACCGATCCCAGCGCTCGAACTTGTGCCCCGCCAGTGTTTCGCTTGATCAACAAAGACCAACAGGCCTTATGGTGCCATCTGAGCGGCGCCGCGGCGGTCGTCGATGCGCGCCCGGCCCGGGAGGGATATCTCATCGATGGGAGCGCCTTCGAGCGCCTGACCGCCGGATTGAGCGAATCTTTGGCGCGCTACGAAAACATCCTCGACGATGCCGACATCCACCTCGGCGAGCTGGATCTGACTGGCCGGATGACGTTCATCAACGATGCCGGCTGCCGCATGTGGGGCCTGCCGCGCAAAAAGCTGATCGGACTGCACTCCAGCGCTTATCTCTTTCCGGAAACCCGGGATCAGGTCAAGGCAATATACATTCAGGTGCTGCGCACCGGCCGACCGGTCAAGAACGCGGCGATCGAAGTCATCAGCAAAAATGGGGGCCGCCGCACCATCGAAACCTCGGTTTCCTTGATTCGCAATGCGGACGGAGCGGCCGTCGGTTTCCGCAACGTGACCCGTGACATCACCGAACGCACGGCTGCCGAAAAGACCCTCAGCGAGCACCGTTCGCGCTTGCAGGCGATTTTCCGGAGCGTCGAAGATGCCATCATCACCGTGGACACCGGGATGAAGGTCATCGAAGCCAATCAATCCACCCGAACGATCTGCGGCCTGGACGTGGAGGAGATTGTCGGTCGGGAATTTCTGCAAGATCAGGCGCCGCTCTGCGGCCATTCGTGCCGGGAAGTGCTCCGGCAGACCATCGCGCGCAAAACGGCGATTAAGGAACATCGCATCGAATGCGATCACCGGGATCGCCGCCAACAGGTGGCGAACATCTCCAGCGCACCGCTGCTCGATCCCAACGGCAATTTCATGGGCGCCGTGATGGTGATCCGCGATATCACCCGCCAGCGCGACATGGAGCGCGAACTCAGAGAGCGCACCCGGTTCCAGAATCTGATCGGCCGCAATCGGACCATGCAGGACATCTACCGGCTGCTGGAGGATCTGGCCAGCCTGGACACCACCGTACTGGTGACCGGCGAAAGCGGCACCGGTAAGGAACTGGTGGCCCGGGCCCTGCATTACAGCGGCAATCGGGCCTTCAAACCCCTGGTCACCGTCAACTGCTCGGCCCTGACCGAAGGCCTGCTGGAGAGCGAACTCTTCGGCCATGTCAAAGGTGCCTTCACGGGGGCCATCCGTGACAAACAGGGCCGCTTCCAGGTCGCCGACGGCGGCACGCTGCTGTTGGACGAAATCGGCGACATCCCGCCCCTGATCCAGATCAAACTGCTGCGCGTCTTGCAGGAAAAGGAGTTCGAGCGCGTGGGCGAGTCGACGCCCCTGAAGGTGGATGTGCGCGTGATCGCCTGCACCAACAAGAACTTGAAGGAAAAGGTGCGGCGCGGAGAGTTTCGCCAGGATCTCTACTACCGGCTCAAGGTGGTCGAGGTGACCATGCCGCCGCTGCGCAACCGGCTGGAAGATCTGCCGCTGCTGGTGGACCACTTCCGGCGGGCCTTCAACGAAAGGTTCCGCAAAAACATCGAAGGCATCTCCATCGAGGTGCTGGACACCTTCATGGAATACCCCTGGCCCGGCAATGTCCGCGAACTGGAACATGTCATGGAGCACGCCTTCGTGCTCTGCCATGGCGGCACCATCACCCTGAAACATTTGCCCCCCGACATCCGCAACTTCGATGGTCCGCGGCCACGCCCGCACGCCTTGGGCAGCGTCAAAGCCCCCCTGGACGCCGAGGAGATCGTCAAAGCCCTGCGGCAGACGGCCGGGAACAAAACCGATGCCGCCCGCCTGCTGGGGATCAGCCGGCGAACCATTTATCGCAAAATCGATGCGCATCAGATTCGTTTCGAAGCGTAACAAGTGGTTGATCAAAAGCGGCGAAGCCTCCCGGCGGACATCCTGATCCACCTGTTCGAACTGTTTTAGCCGGCCTCGGCTGATGCCATGATAGCCCAGCGACTTTTTCTTCTGGTGCATCTCCACCTCGCAAGCCCCACGCAAGTGTGGTAGGAAAGTTCAAGGACATTTCATCTGAGGGGGGATGGCGGTGGAAGATACCGAAACCAAGGCCGCCACCAGCGGCCTTACCATTGTGAACACCGGCTGCTGCCACGACTGCGGCGGCCGCTGCGTGCTCAAGGCCCATGTGCGGGAGGGCCGCGTCGTGCGCCTGGAGTCGGACACCGGCGATGCGCCCCAGATCCGGGCCTGCGCCCGGGGCCGGGCCTACCGCCAGCGGCTCTACTCGCCCGAACGGCTGCGCCAGCCCCTGCGCCGGGTGGGCGCCCGGGGCGAGGGCCGGTTCGAGCCCGTCACCTGGGACGCGGCCCTGGACGAAGTGGCCGCGAACATGAAGCGCATCAAGGCCGCTCACGGCAACCGCGCCATCCTCTTTCTGCCTGGCGCCGGCAACCAGGGCATGCTGCATGGCCCCACCGCGCCCGGCATCCTGCTGACCCTTTTCGGCGGCTACACCCGCTACTGGGGCATCCCCTCCTACGAAGGGGCCATGTTCGCCTCCATGGCCACCTACGGAACGATCCGCACGGGCCACAGCCGGGACGACCTGCTCAACTCCCGCCTGATCCTCATGTGGGGCTGGAATCCGGCCAACACCATCTGGGACCCCGAGACCAGCCTGTGGCTGGCCCGGGCCAAAGAGCAGGGCAGCCGCATCGTGGTCATCGACCCGCGCTTCACCGATTCGGCAGCCACCTTCGGCCACCAGTGGATTCCCATCCGGCCGGGCACCGATGCGGCCATGCTGCTGGCCATGGCCTACGTCATCATCAGCGAAAAGATCTGCGATCAGGCCTTCATCGAAATGCATACGCTGGGGTTTGACGCCTTTCGCGACCATGTTCTGGGAAAAGACGACGGCCAGCCCAAAACCCCCCAGTGGGCCGAGGCCATTACCAAAGTGCCGGCCCAAACCATCGCGGAACTGGCCCGGGCCTATGCCACCCAAAAACCGGCGGCCCTGGTTGCCGGTTGGGGACCGGCGCGCACGGCCGTGGGCGAGCAGTATTCGCGCTGCGCCGCCGTGCTGTGCGCTATCACCGGCAACATCGGCATGCCCGGCGGCTATGCCGGCGGCTTCATGCGGGCTTACTCCAGCCGCGAAACCGGCCATCTGCTGAAGAAGGACCCGGCCCAGAGGGTGGACAAGGCCAAGGGCATCCCCTCGGCCAATCCGGTGGAAAACGGCGCTCTGCCGCGGTCCGACAGCCTGTACAAGCTCTCCGGCGGCACAAATGCCACCAGCGCGCGCATCCACCAGAGCAAGATCTGGGATGCCATCCTGCGCGGCCGGGCCGGCGGCTATCCGGCCGATTTGAAGATGGCCTACATCGTGGCCAGCAACTGCCTCAACCAGTATCCCAACAGCCCCAAAGGGGCCCAGGCCCTCAAGTCCCTGGAGTTCGTGGTGGTCCATGAGCAGTTTTTAACCGCCACGGCGCGCCATGCCGACATTGTCCTGCCGGTCAACACCTTCATGGAGCGCACCGACATCGCGCCGCCCTGGCTGGGTTCTCCTTATTATATATACCTGAACAAGGCGGTCGATTCGCTGGCCGACACCAAGAGCGATCTTGAGATCTGCCGGGAGTTGGCCCCGCGCTTGGGCCTATCGGCCGATTATTTCCAGCAGAGCGACGATCAGATCCTGCGCACCTTCACCCAGCGGCGCGCGGATATCCCGGACTATGACGCCATGCGGCGCGACGGCGTTTTGAAGATCCGATTGCCCGAGCCTATCGTGGCGTTCAAGGAGCAGATCGCCGATCCGGACAAGTATCCCTTCGCCACTTTGTCCGGCAAGATCGAGATCGACTGCGGCCACATCGCCGAGATGAACAACCCGCGCATACCCTCGGTTCCCAAATATCTGAGCCATCCGGAGCATTACGATGCGCCCCTGGCCCAGCGCTATCCCCTGCAACTGCTCACGGCCCACTCCAAGATTCGTACCCATTCGACCCTGGAGCGGGTCCCCTGGCTGCAGGAACTCGAATCCCAAGGGGCCTGGATTCATCCTCTGGATGCCGCTGCCCGGGGCATCCGGGACGGCGAAGCCATCGAAATCTTCAACGACCGCGGCCGCATCCGCACCACGGCCCGGGTCACCGAGCGCATCATGCCCGGCGTGGTCAACGTCTGCCAGGGGGCCTGGTACACGCCGGACGCCGACGGCGTGGATGTGGGCGGCTGCGCCAACACCCTGACCCTGGACGAACCATCCCCGGGCGGCGCTTTTCCCATGAACAGCGCGCTAGTAGAAGTGGTATCGGCCGCCCAAACGGCCCTGGAGAAAAAGTAATGCCCCAATACGGAATCTACTTCGACCAGACCCGCTGCACCGGTTGCTACACCTGCATCGTGGCCTGCAAGGATTGGTATGATCTGCCCGCCGGGCCGGCCAGCTTCATGCGCGTGAAATGCATCGAGCGGGGCACTTTTCCCGATCTCTTCGCCGCCTATCTGGCCACCCCGTGCTACCACTGCGCCGCCCCGCCGTGCATGGCCGCCTGCCAGTACCAGGCGATCCACAAAAGAGAGACCGACGGCATCGTGGTGGTGGATGCCGAAAAGTGCGTGGGCGCCGGACTGTGCCCCAAGCGTTGCCTCAAAGCCTGTCCCTGGGGAGCGCCCCAGTTTCAAGCGGCCCCGGATGCCAAGATGCAAAAGTGCCAGTTATGCCTCGAACGCCTTGATGCCGGCCGGCAGCCGATCTGCGTCGAAGCCTGCCCCATGTTCGCCTTGGAGGTGGGGCCGATCGAGGAACTACGCAAGCAACACGGCGATCAACCCCGCGCCGAAGGCTTCAAGTATTTAAAGCGCTTCGAGCCCTCGGTGACCTTCAAGCTCAAGCCATAGTCTTTGGTCGCCCATGGGTAATGCGCACCTTTCTTTTTAGAGCTATGAAAAACAATTCCTAGTATTCGGGTTTGTTACTCTTTTTTTATGGAGCGCCTTGCCTATATACGCTCCCTTAATGGGGACAGCGGTCGCCGATCTTTACCTAAAGCATTGATATTAAGTCTATAAACAGTATGGCATGCAAACTGCTTTGATTGACAGTCATGAAGGCTCGAACTAAGCGGTGCGTGAACAACGATTTGGCTATCCAAATGAAGCTCTCTCGAAACGGAAACGGAAAGAAAGGAACTGAAGGTAATGAAACGAACGCTCAAAATGATTTTAATCTGCTTTGCGGTGGTGTTAATGGCCGGCAGTGCTTGGGCCTTGCCGAAGGTCGATACTTGGGTCACCATGGAAGATGACTGGACAGTACCCTACACGATGACGGATGCCGATGGGCAGAAGTACGCGACCTTTTGTCTTGAAAGAAACAATTATTTCAATCCCGGCAGCTCATATTATGTATCCTCGGTCGGTGAGTATGCCTCTGGTGGCGGCATTGGCGCTGTAAGTGGCCAAGACCCGGTCTCCGCGGAAAGCAAATGGCTGTATTCGGCCTATATGTCGGGAGCCTTTGATGGCCTGACAAATGCCGGCCAAAAAGTCCAAAATGCCATTTGGTATTTGGAAAAAGAGATCACCGACGGCAGAGATTGGGCCGCATTGAGTCAAATTTCCTTCGATGCCAGCGGGTGGACGGTGGTGGCGGTCAATTTGATTTCCAAGAACGGTGCTGGCATCATAGATAATCAAAGCCAACTCGTGGGTACTGCGCCGGTTCCCGAACCGGCTACCATGCTGTTGCTGGGCACCGGATTGATCGGCTTGGCAGGGCTGGGCCGAAAGAAAATCAAAAACGCCTAAGAAATCGAGGCGCGAAAGGCCCAAACAAAGGAAAATAGCTTCAACTATCAAGGCCAGGGACACGGAGATAATCTGTGTTTTTGGCCTTTTTGGTTATGCCGTTATCATGAAAGAGATATGGTGCATGCGCTGCTTTAACGGCTACGGTAGGGCATCTCTGATGTCCCTCGCCAATCTGTGTGACTTGTGATAGGCGATGACGATCTGGCGCATTCCGATGAATTGCCCCAGCTTAAAACATTACCTATATGCGTGCCATCCGGGCCATCAGGCCATTACCTTCCAACCGTAAAAGGAGAGCGACGTGGCAAGAAAGTATGTCAGCAAACGCAATCTGGAGTTCATGCTCTATGAAGTATTCGATGCCCCGGGCCTGACGCGCTACCCGTACTACGCGCAGCACAACAAAAAGGTGTTCGACCTGACCCTGGCTGCGGCGTTGAAGCTGGGCAAGGACCTGCTCAACCCCATCTTCGAGGAGATGGACCGCAAGGCGCCCTATCTGGAAAACGGCCGGGTCAAGGTCCATCCGGCCGTGCGCACCATCATGGCGCAGTTCGGCGAAGGGGGCTGGATCGCGGCCAAGTTCGATGAAAAATACGATGGGGCCCGGCTGCCTTATCTGATCGCCGACTGCTGCCAGTTCATCTTCACGGCCGCCAATTACTCCGCCAGTGTTTTTCCGGGCCTGACCGCCAAGGCCGCGCGCCTGATTACTTCCTTCGGCAGCCCGGAGCAGATCGCCACCTATGTGCCCAAGATGCTGGGCGGAAAGTGGCAGGGCACCATGGCCCTGACCGAACCGCAGGCCGGCAGCTCCCTGGCCGACATCGCCACCACGGCGGTGCCCACGGACCAGGGCCACTATCTGATGCGCGGGCAGAAGATCTTCATCTCGGCCGGCGATCATGACGGCGTGGAGAACGTGGTGCAGATGATGCTCGCCAAGATCGAAGGCGCTCCGGCCGGAGTCAAAGGCATCTCTCTGTTCATCGTGCCCAACCAGCGGCCCACGACCGACGGCGGGCTGGAACCCAACGATGTCACCGTCACCCAGATCTATCACAAGATGGGCTATCGCGGCGCGCCCATCACCGAGCTGAGCATCGGCGAGAAAAACGACTGCCGGGGATACCTGGTGGGCCAGGCCCACAATGGTTTGGCCTACATGTTCCAGATGATGAACGGCTCGCGCCTGAGCGTGGGCATGGCGGCCATCGGCATCTCCACGGCCGCCTATTACGCGGCCCTGGACTACGCCCGCCAGCGGCCCCAGGGCCGCCTGGTCTCCGATCCCACCACGCCCCAGGTGCCGATCATCGCGCATGCCGACATCCGGCGCCTGCTGCTCTTCCAGCGCGCCTTCGTGGAAGGTGCCTTTGCGCTCGCCATGCAGTGCTGCCTCTACGCCGATCTGGAAAACGCCCTGGAAGGCGAAGCCAAAGAGAAGGCCGCCTTGCTCCTGGATCTGCTGATCCCCGTGGTCAAGACCTATCCGGCCGAGACCAGCATCCGCTCCACCAGCCAGGCCATCCAGATCTTCGGCGGTTACGGCTACTGCGAAGATTTCCCCGTGGAGCAGCACTTCCGGGACACCCGCATCCATACCATTCACGAAGGCACCACCGGCATCCAGGGCATTGACATCCTGGGCCGCAAGGTACGCATGAAAAACGGCAAGGCGTTCGATCTATATCTGGAAGAGGTGGGGCGCGCCATCGACCAGGCCCGCGCGGTCGAGACCTTGAAGCCTTACGCCCAAAGGTTGGCCGAGGCCCTGGACGAACTGCGGCAGATCACGGCCGGATTGATCGCCCGTGGTGAGGCCCAGGGCAGCCGGGCCATGCTGGCCGATGCCACCCTTTATTTGGATTACTTCTCGCTGATCGCCGTGGCCTGGCAGTGGCTGCTGCAAGCCATTACGGCCGATAAGGGCCTGGCCGGCCATCCCTCCAAAGCCAACCGCAATTTCTACGAAGGCAAGCTCCTAACGGCGCGTTATTTCTTCCACTATGAACTGCCCAAGGCCATGGGCTTGGCCAGGCGCTTATCGGAAGGGGATGGCCTCACGCTGGCCATGGAGAGTGACTACTTTTCGGATTAGCGTCCGAAATCGTCCGTGCCTTGGCGAAATCGAACCAGCAATGCATCCAGTTGGCGTGCCAGCTTGGAGAGAATATCGGCATGCTGATGGACTTGAGTGCATTGCTGGAAGCTTTGGGAGGCGGCTTGGTCGACTTCGCCGATATCGGTGTCGATTTGCCCCGACAACTGCGTGCCCTGTTGGACATTGCCATTTACTTGCGAAAAGCGCTCGAAGATGCGTGCGATGTGTTCCGAAATCTCATGGGTGGTGGCGGATTGGTTTTTGATTTCGCCATATATTCCCGACACCAGGTCATTGCCCTGCCGGATGGTATTTAGAATTTCATTGATCTCTTCGGTCGTATGTCGGGTGGTCGCCTGGATGGCCTCCACCCGCTGTTGGATTTGATCGGTGGAGCGCGTCGTCTCCTTGGCCAGCTCTTTGATTTCGGCCGCCACGACGGCAAACCCCTTGCCGGCTTCACCGGCCCGGGCGGCCTCGATGGTCGCATTCAGGGCCAGCAGGTTGGTCTGCTCGGAGATCCTGTTGATCGCCTCGACGACATCCGTGATTTGGCGCGCTGCCGATCCAAGATGGGCGATCTCCTGGGATACGTTGTTGCCCTGTTCCACTGCTTTTTCGGTTATTTTCAAGGCGCGATCCGTGTCGGCGACGATTTGATCCACCGTTTGGGATAGCGCCCCGGAAGCGTTCTGCACCTTATCGACTTGCTGCGAAGCCTCGCCCAGCGCCTGGGAAACGGCATTCATCATCGTATTCATCTGCCCCGTGGCTTGGGTGACATGGGTGGCCTTCTGGTTGGTTTGGGCCGCATTGGCGGCCATATCCTGGGAGGCACCGGACAATGCCTCCGAGGCTGCATGCAGTTTGGCGATGCCTTGCTTCATTTCCGCAAACAGAGCAGCCAGTTTGGTGGATACTTCATTGAAGGCGCGGATCAAACGCCCGATTTCATCACGGCTTTCCACGGGGACGGCTTCCGGAAAGTCGCCCACGGAGATTCTTTTGGCCATGGAGAGGCAACTTTGCAGCGGTTTGACGACCATATGCTTCAGGGAGCCGAAGATGGCCGCAGATAAGATCACGATGATCCCCACGACCCCCGCGATCTGACTGAAAAGCGCCGCGCGAATCTTTTGATCCACGCCGGCGACGACCTGGCCAAGACTGGCCAGGATGGTTTCTTTGTTCTTCTGCAGCCGAAGAATCAGCGGCTGATCGGTGAAATAGAGGGTCAGGCGCCCCACCTCTTCAGAGCCCACGCGGCAGGCGGCCGTAGCGAAAGGCCAGGCCTGCAAGGCAAAATCCTTGGGAATGGCTTGGGCGCTTTGGGTACTTTTATCCTTCCAGAGCGCAAAAAACGATGCCTTGTCGCTGTCTTCCACCGCGATAGCCACAATTTCTTCCAGATCCATGAACGGGGTGAGCGCCAGCTTGATGCCGGATTCATCCAGGTTGTAGATGAAGGGCGCCGCCGCTCCGGCGGCAATCGTGGCATAGGTATTAAAGCGGCTTTCCAGACCGTGCTTTTGATCCCGGGTCTGATCGGCGATGGTCTTTTCGGTCTGCTTGCTGAACTCGCCGACGGTATAGGCGGCCAACTCGGATTCATGCCGGAAGAGCAAAACGCTGGCAACGGACAGCAGTAGAAAGATCAGAGCGCCGCAGATCAAAGCGGTTTTAGCGCCGATCCCCCATTTCGATAGAAGCACGATTTTCATTGAGCGCCCAATTTGGATTTGGCGGCATTCAGATCCAACTTCCAATCGCTCAATCCATACTTGGCCAGAATCTGGGTCAGGGCGCCGGAGGCCCGCATTTCCTGGATGCCTTCCGAAAAGAGCCGAGCATAGGTTTGGGAGTTGGGCTTGCCAGGGGCGAAGGCGATAAAGACCCTCCGGCTCTCGAAATCTTCTTTTGATTCGATGGGCGTTGCGCCCGCCAGCGCCACCTGGTCCGAAACGCCGAGCAGCATGGCGGTGTATAAAAAGGCCGATTTGTCTTCGGGAATGGCATCGATGCGGTCTTTGAGCAACTTGCGGATGTTCAATACCAGGGGTTCATCGGCGCTGACTTCCTGAACCTGGGGCGTGTTCTTGTGCTGGGCGAAGTATTCGTCCAAAAGGCTCCCATATTCATATTCGGCCTGGATTCCGACTTTCAGAGACTTCAGGGATTCCAGGTTCTGGTATTGCCAGGGGTTTCCCTTTTTGACGAAGAAGCACATATTGGTGAACCCGAACTCTTCATCCGGAAAAACACACGTCTCGGCTTCACCCTTGGTCGCTCCCACGATGGCATCGATTTTTCCCTTCTGGACAAAATCGATGCAGCGCGGCCAGGGCATGTTTTCATACCGAATGGCGTGGCCGGCCTTTTCGAAGATCGCCTTGGCCACCTCGATCATGTAACCGGGTTTGTCCGAGCCGACCGCGCAATTATACGGACACCAGGGGTCGGAGTTGATGGTGATGGTCTCGCCGAAGGCCGGACCGACCAGAAACAAAATGGCAAGAATGCCCAGGCTCATTTTAAAAAGATGGTTTTTCATGGCGCTCCTCATCGGCACAATTGGAACTAACTTTCGGTTTGCATGATTTTGTATCGGCGGATTGAACCAAAACTTAAACGGTATCCATGGCTTGGGATGCCCGCTGGCTGGTCCTTGCCGCGAGTTAGGGAAGGTGGCCATAAATACGCCAATGATTAGATATTATTTAATATATTTGACTTTAGAGTTGTGCTCCGGGCGGCCGGGCCAATTCAAGGGTCATCACGGCACCGAGTGCACGGCGGATTTTATTCAGCGTGATGTGAGCTCTCTCCGGGGGCAGGCCCCAGTCTGCGCATATCATGCAGATCGCCTCCGGCTGGGCCTCGGAATGCAGTTCCATAACGGCGGCCATGACCTTGTAATCCATGGCCTCGTTGGTTTCGAAATCGATGGGCGCAGCCGCCCCCCAAGCGGCTGCGGCGAGTTGTATCCCTCCTGGCTGCGGCGGTGCCTGGACCTGCATGAAGAACAGTTCCGTGTAGGACTTTTTCACCACGAAGGTATCGGCCTGGATTGTTTGAGGGGTCTCCTTTTTGGCCGTCAGCTTCAATGTGCAGTGAGGCATGTAGATATTGACGCCGCCCCAACTCATGGTTTGGCCATCTTGAAAATAGACCTGATCCTGCCACGCTGGCATCTGGAGCGGCTGGTTAAGCACCAATGTGGAGCCTACCGGCACCATGAATTCGGGCGACATCTCATCGGGTTGGCTGTGGACCGTGGCCGATGCGCAGGCGGTTAGTAGCAGCACCAATGCATGCAGTTGTAAGGATAGCGTTCTCATATTGCCTCCTCCGTAAGAGAATAGGACTGTTAAATGCGTCTCCCTGAACTGTTGATCCAAATGAGATCCGAATATCTTTTTCCGCAAACAGGAATATGAACGCCGGTGAACACGCGCAAGTGTAATGCAATCCCGGAAATTGAAGGACCTCACACCCATCACAGACCCAGTATAACCTTTAGCGGTCCGGCTCGCCTGGTGGGCGATCCGAGAACCATTGTCCCACCGGCAAATCGCTTTAACGCAGTGTTTTTTTCTGGTATGCAAGCAGAAAACGAGACAGCCAATTCATGAATGACATCAGGAAGACGAGTAAAGGCACGACGCCGACCAGGGCCCAGGCACCGGCCGATACCCGGCACATCAAAACCCTCTGCCTGATCCGCCACGCCAAATCGAGCTGGAAATACCCGGGGCTGGCGGATGCCGACCGCCCGTTGGGCACCCGGGGCCGGCACGAAGCGGCGCTGATGGGCCGGGTGTTGTCCGAACGCGGGTTTGCACCGGACCGCTGGTTCAGCAGTCCGGCCCTGCGTGCCCTGCGCACGGCCGAGGCGTTGGCCGGGGCCGTGGGGTGGCCAGTCTCCGGCATCGCCCTGGAGCAGCGCTTGTACGAGCATAGCAGCGAGGAGCTGCTGGTCTTCCTGCAAACCATGGATGACCATGCGGCCTGGGTGGCCTGCGTGGGTCACAATCCCGAGCTCACCGACCTGGCCTGCCGGTTGGCATCGAAGAATATCGCCAATGTGCCGACCTGCGGCGTGGTGGAGATGCGCTTTGCCCTGCAGCGGTGGCAGGTGCTGGGGGATAGCGAACCCATCTCCGTATCGTACGATTTTCCAAAGAATCATCTCTAACAACCAACCGAGGGATGACATGATCAATGCACTGAAGTTCGCGGCCATCGACATCGGCTCAAATGCCGTGCGGCTGCTGTTGGCCGGGGTTTTCGAGATCGACGGCCAAACGGCCTACAGGAAGATGTCGTTGACCCGCATGCCGATTCGCCTGGGTGGCGACGCCTTTGCCCTGAACCGCATCTCCGACGCCAAGGCCGACGAACTGGTTCGAACCATGGTGGGCTTCAAGCACCTGATCGACGCCTATCAGCCTATCGCCTATCAGGCATATGCTACGTCGGCCATGCGCGGCGCCCGCAACGGTCCGGCCATATGCAAACGCGTGGAAAAGGCCTGCGGGATACACATCGATATCATCGACGGCCAACGAGAAGCGCAATTGATCTTCGAGAACAAAAGTTCGGAGCGCTTCGGCGGGTTTAAGCACTACCTCTATGTGGATGTGGGCGGCGGCAGCACGGAGCTCACCCTTTTTTCGGGCGGCAAGATCGCGCTCTCGAAATCCTTCGACATCGGTACCATCCGCATGCTGCAAGGCGGGGTGACCAAGAACCAATGGCGTGCGATGCGCCAATGGCTCAAAACCCATACCGCCAAGATGCGCTCCATCGCCATCATCGGCAGCGGCGGCAACATCAATAAGATCTTCTCCCTGGCCGGCTGCAAAAACGGTTCGGCGCTGACCCAAGCCAAGCTGCAAAAGGTGCGCAACGCCTTGGCCGCGCGATCGCACGAACAGCGCATCCTCCAGGTCGGCCTGCGCCCGGATCGAGCCGACGTGATCGTGCCGGCCGCCGATATCTACCTGAACTTGAGCCAGTGGGCCGGTCTCGAGAAGATCTTCGTGCCCGTGGTGGGCCTGGCCGACGGCGCTGTCCGTCTGCTCTACAGCCGTTACAAGGAGATGCTCCCCAAGGCCGGCCCCGCGACCGGGAAGATCCTTGGGGTGCGCACCAAGAAAGCGGTGAAATGAAGCTTGAGGCACAATTCCGCCTGGCGCCGGAGATGAGCGCCCAGCAAGCGGCTCGGACCATCCTCGGGCATTTGACCGCCGTCATGCGCGTCAACGAGGCCGGCATCCGCCAGGACAGCGATATCGAATGTCTCCACGATTTCCGGGTGGCTGCGCGGCGCTCACGCTCCCTGCTGACCCTCTTGAAAAAAGAGTTCGATCCGGCGCAGCGGGCTGAATTGAGCGCCGGCCTGCGCGTCTTGGGGCAGAGTACCAATGCCCTGCGCGATCTGGATGTTTACCTGGCCCAGCGGGCGCGCTATCAAAAGATCCTGCCCGCGGCGCTCCGTCCGGCCATCGCGCCGTGGTTCGATGCCCTCGGGCGTCAGCGCGGCCGGGAGGCGAAAAAAGTGGCGCGGTTTTTGTCGTCCAGGCCGTATGGCCGCATCATGGAGCGGCTGGAAAGCTTCGCGACTGCCGGTCCCGATCCCGATACAGTGAAACCGGTCGAGGCATCCGGCGACACCCCCATTGTGGCGGTGGCCCGGCGGGAAATCGACCGTTTGTTTGCAAAGGCCCTGCGCGTCGGCCGTCGCATCGACGCAAGCTCGGCGGATGACCGCCTGCACCGCCTGCGCATCCAGTGCAAGCAGTTGCGCTATGCGCTGGAGTTCTTCCACGGCCTCTTCGCCCCCGGACCGGTGGGGCAGGCGATCCGGCAGGTCAAGTCGCTTCAGGAGTATTTAGGGCTCTTCAACGACCGGTCGGTCCAGCAGCGGTTTCTCTTCGATCATTTGAAAGGCATCCCGGCCCCCCACGGCCCCCGGCGAATGGCCCGGGCCGCGGCCGTGGGCGCCTTGATCGGCGTTCTCTTCATGGAAAAGGAGCATCAGCGCGCGGGCTTCGAAGCCGTCTTCACCCGCTTCAGCGACCCGGAGCAGGTCCGGCGTCTCCGGAAGCTTTTTTCTCCGGCAGAAGATTGAGGTAACAGCCATCCCTGCCGGCCATTGAACTGGATGGCTTATCGGTGACGCCAGACAGGCATCGAAATTCCGTATGCCGCGTTGCCCGCGTGAGGTGGGTTCTCAACTATCGGTAGGGTTGGGTGGCCGCCCCGCGCCGGGGCTTGCCGACGCAATCCCCGGGCGGGCAGCGGCGCATGATTCGGTCATTTCGAGAACACGCTAATCCACTTTGAAAAATGCTTTTTTCTTAGCCTTGCAGACCGGGCATTCGTCCGGCGCGTTCCCCTCTTTCGTAAAACCGCAGACGCTGCAGACATGGATGTCGGTTTCTTCCAGGTTGCCCATCTTATCCAGGGCCTTCTGGTAGAGCGAAGCATGGATCATCTCGACCTTGTTGGCATAGGTGAAGGACTGTTCGGCCTGGCTGTTGCCTTCCGCCGTGGCGGCCGCGATCATGGGAGGGTACATGGATTTGAATTCGTAAGTCTCGCCGGAAATGGCCTCCTTGAGGTTGTCCGCGGTGGTGCCGACGCCCTTGAGTGCCCGCAGATGAGAATGGGCATGCACCGTCTCGGCGGCAGCCGCAGCGCGGAACAGCCGGGCAATCTGCTTGTAGCCTTCGCGGTCGGCCTTTTCGGCAAAGGCCAGATACTTGCGGTTGGCTTGGGATTCGCCGGCGAAAGCCTCTTTGAGATACTTTTCGGTCTGACTCATGATGTTTTTCTCCTTTCTGCGGGTAAGGGTTGGCAAACGACGTTTCGTCCCCGCCCGGGATAGCGGGATTTGGGATGAGGCCACGCCACTGTGCCAAAATCCCAATCGAATCGTCAAGGCAAAAGGCCCTCATCAATTTCTAACATGCGCCCTGTAGCCGGATGATTGTTATAGCGACCGAACATAATAGGGAGGGGGATGAACCGCCTCTCAAAATGCAAAGGTCCCAGCAATTGGCTGAGACCTTTACAGAGAATTAAATATGGTGCCGAAGGCGGGACTCGAACCCGCACGCCTTTTGAGCACTACCCCCTCAAGATAGCGTGTCTACCAATTCCACCACTTCGGCACGAAGCGGTATTAAGGATTGGCCTTTTCCGGTGCTTGGGACGCAGGCGCCGGTGCGCTCTGGGGCGCTGCCGGGGCGGCGGGCTGTCCTTCACTCGGTTGGGCCTGGGCCGCGGGCGCTTTCTGTTCGGCGTCCGTGGCCGGAGGTGCTTGACCTTCAGGGGCTGTCTGGCTCTGGACCGCAGGCGCGTCGGTCACAAGGTCCGAATCGTGCCGGGTGCCGGCCATGTAAGCCAGGATCAACGAGGTCAGCATAAAAACAATAGCCGCCGCGGTGGTGGCCTTGCTCAAAAAGCTGGAGGCGCCGGTAGTGCCGAACAGTGTCTGACTGGCACCACCGCCGAAGGCCGCTCCCATATCCGCGCCTTTGCCGGTCTGAAGCAGAACGATCATGATCAGCGCGATACAAACGATTACATGAATGACGACAATCAAAATAGACATGTTTTACCCGTATCAGCCTTGGTAGTGCACAAGCTGGCTAAAAGTTTCCGGGTCGAGACTGGCACCGCCCACCAGGGCACCGTCTACGTCCGGCATGGCCATCAACTCTTTGACATTGGATGGCTTGACGCTGCCTCCGTACAGGATCCTCACTTGCCGGGCGAAACCGTCGTCTACGATGGCTGCAAGTTGCCGGCGGATGTAGGCGTGTGCTTCCTGAGCCTGTTCTTTGGTGGCGGTTTTCCCGGTGCCGATGGCCCAGACCGGTTCGTAGGCCAGTACCAGCGACTTTAGATCCTGAAAAACAAAGCCCTCTAAACCTTTTTGAATCTGTTTGTCAAGTACAGAAAATGTCTTGCCGGCCTCGCGTTCGGTCTCGGTTTCACCAATGCACATCACGGGGCGCAGCCCGGCATTCACGGCCGCGCGAATCTTGCGCTGGACGCTCTGGTCGGTTTCGCCGAAGTACTGGCGGCGTTCGGAGTGGCCGATGATGACATAGCGGCAACCGGCATTGACCAGCATGGGGGCGGAGATTTCACCGGTGAAGGCGCCCTGGGTTTCCCAGTGCAGGTTCTGGGCCCCCAGGGCGATGTTGCTCGATTGGATCGCGGCGGCCACCTGAGCCAGGGCCGTAAACGTCGGGGCGATCATGATCTCCACCCCGGCCGCATCGGCGGCGAGCTCTTTCAGGCGCCTTGCAGACTGGACAGCCTCGTCGCCGGTTTTGTACATCTTCCAATTTCCGGCGATCAGGGGAAGGCGGTTTCCCATCGCGGTTCTCCTTCCATCACTTTCATCTTTATGCTTCGATTTACAACGTGCTTCCGATCATCGCGGCCAGGTCGACCATACGATGCGAATAGCCGGTTTCGTTGTCGTACCAGGAGAGTACTTTTACGGTTTTATCGATGACATAGGTGTTGCCGCCATCAACTACCGATGAAAGGGTGCTGCCATTGAAATCGGAAGAGACCAGCGGCAGTTCGGTGTAGCCCAGGAATCCGGCCAGGGGCCCTTCGGCCGCGGCCTTCAGGGCGCTGTTGACGTTGCTCACCGTGACTCCGCTCTTGTTGATGTTGACCACCACGTCCACCAGGGAGACATTGGGGGTGGGCACGCGGATGGCCAGGCCGTTCAATTTACCGGCAAGCTCAGGCAGCACCAGCGAAACCGCTTTGGCCGCTCCGGTGGTGGTGGGGATCATGGAGAGGGCCGCAGCCCGGGCGCGCCGCAAATCCTTATGCGGAAAGTCGAGCAGACGCTGATCGCCGGTATAGGAATGAATGGTGGTCATCAAGCCGTTCTGGATGCCGAAGTTCTCCATCAACACCTTGGCCACCGGCGCCAGGCAGTTGGTGGTGCAGGAGGCGTTGGAGATGACGTGATGCTTCTTGGGATCATAGGTGGTGTGGTTGACGCCCATGACGATGGTGGCATCCGGTTCCTTGGCCGGGGCCGAGATGATCACTTTGCGGGCGCCGGCCGTCAAGTGTTTGGAGGCATTGGCCTTATCGACGAACAAACCGGTGCACTCCATGACGATATCGACGCCCATGGATTGCCAGGGCAGCTCGGCCGGGTCTTTGAAGGCCGTGTAGGCGATTTTGCGTCCGTCCACGTAGATGGCTTTGTCCTCGGCCCGCACCTCTTTGTCGAGCTTGCCGTGGACCGAATCGTAGGTCAGCAGATGGGCCATGGTGGCGGCGCTGGTAAGGTCGTTGATCGCCACGACCTGGATGTTGGGGTTCTTCAAGGCAGCTCTGAAGACCACGCGGCCGATTCTGCCAAAACCATTGATCGCAACTTTAATGCTCATCTTTCCTCCTTCGTGATTGTGAGACCTTTATGCAAGATCCGGTTTATCCCTGGCTGCGCTTGTTCCCTTTGAGAATTCCGCTGGCCAGGGAGATGCTCTTCTTGCCAAAACCTTCCAGCGATTCCGCCAGTTCGGCTAACCCTTTCGTGTTACGCAGACCTACGGCTTTGATCACAACGGGCAGGTTTACGCCCGAGAGCACTTCGATTTGGCCCTCTTCCAGGAAGGCGTAACTGAGGTTGGAGGGGGTTCCGCCAAACATATCCGTCAGAATCAACACCCCTTTGCCGTTGTCAACTTGTTTGATGCCTTTTTCGATTTTGGTACGCAGATCGGCGGCGTTCTCGCGCAGGTCGATGGAGATGGCCGCCAACGCCGCCGGTTTTTCATTCAAGATGAATTCGACGCAATCGATCAATGCGTCTCCCAGTTGCCGATGGCTGACGATGAGGATTCCAATCATGGTAAGATGTCGTCCTTTTACATTGAGGCTCGGCTCGAGGCCTTGCTTTAGTCCACGGCGTCCGCGCCGCCCTTGCTCCCCCGGGTCTGACGATCAGGTAATTTGAATGTCCCGGTGAATGAGGCGAACCGTGGGTTGGGATCGCTGGATATGGTCAAAAATCTTCTGGGCGATGACCACCGAACGATGGCGACCGCCGGTGCATCCGATGGCAATGGTCAAGTAGGCTTTGCCTTCTTTTTCATATAAAGGAATCAGATGGTCGAGCAGTTTCAGGTATACGCTCAGAAAGAGCTCCGTTTCTGGGTCTTTGAGAACGAAATCCTGGATCTCCTTGGACCCCCCGTCCAGGGCTTTGAGCTCGGGCACGAAATAGGGATTGGCCAAAAAGCGTACGTCCATCAGCAAGTCGGCTTCGACCGGCATGCCGTGCTTGAATCCGAAAGAGACCACATTGATGGCCATGCCGGCAGTGGCCGTGTGACGGCGGGCAATATTGAGAATGGC
Organism: Desulfobacterales bacterium; assembly: GCA_016218685.1. GTDB lineage: Bacteria > Desulfobacterota > Desulfobacteria > Desulfobacterales > Desulfosarcinaceae > Desulfatitalea. The sequence continues at coordinate 119,218 of JACRDD010000004.1, forward strand.
GAATTTCAGCTCGTGGATACTGAAGCGCGAGGTGTCGATGGAATACGCGGCTGTATCCCGCAAGGGTTGCAACTGTCTCTTTTCTTCGCGGATGGCATCCAGCAAACTGCCGCGGCGACCCAGGGGATGATGCCGGCGCGTCTGGTTATAGCGTCGCAGCAGGACCTGCTCGTCGGCATCCAGGAAAACCGTTTTTACCTGGTAACCTTGCCGAGATAATTCATCGATCAGGTCAGCATAGTGGGCCAGCAGGTTTTTGTCGCGCAGGTCCATGCCCAGGACCCAACCCGCGGTGGCATCCTCAATGGAGGCCGGAGGAGGCATTTGCAGGAAGTTTGGCACCAACTGGATGGGCATGTTGTCGATGCAGTAAAACCCGGCATCTTCAAAGGCGGCCAGGGCCGTGGTCTTACCGGAGCCCGAAGTGCCGGTCACGATGATAATGATGGGCTGCTGTTTCATCGTTAGAAGGGTTCATCCTTTTCCTGGATGATCTCTATGATCTCTTCAGGGCTTTTGGCCCGCATGAGCTGGGATTTGAATTCGTCGTTTTTCAGCAGCCGGGACAAGCGCGCCAGCAGCCTCAGGTGCAAACCTGCTGAATTTTCCGGAGTGAGCATCAGGAAAAAGAGGTGGGCGGGTCTCCCGTCCAGGGAATCGAAATCCACGCCGCGGCGGCTCAAGCCGAATCCCAGTATCAGGGAGGCCAGGTTCTTGAGTTTGCCGTGGGGAATTCCGATGCCACCGCCGATACCCGTGCTGCCCAGGCGTTCGCGCTCCATGAGAACCTTGACCAGCGCTTGAGGCGCGGCGCCCGTGAGCCGGGCTACGGGCGCCGCCATTTCATCCAAAACCCCTTTTTTGTCGGTGGCCTTAAGATCGAGGCAGATGGTTTCCTTGCTCAAGACATCCAGTATCTTCATGCTATTTCACCACCAACCGCCCCACATTAGCTTTTAAATTTCAGCTTTCCAGCGCCTCGACGGATAGGGCCGTCTTAAGGATTGGGCTGAATCAGGCCATAATGGCCATCCTTGCGGCGATACAAGACATTAACGCGATCCGAACGTGCATTGGTGAATACCAGAAAGTTGTCTTCCACCAGATCCATCTGCATGATGGCTTCATCCACGTCCATGGGCTTGTACTCGATATTCTTGATCATGACACGGCGTTCGCCTTCTTCGTCCAGCCCTTCGGCCTGACCTGCGGCGGCCTTGCCCTTACCCTTGCCGGGCCGGTGGTCGCGAATCTTTTGCTTGTTCTTTTTGATCTGCTTGTCCAGCTTGTCCAGGACCATGTCGATGGCCGCGTACATATCCTCGGTCTCTTCCCTGCCGTTGATGGTCAGGCGGTCGCCGGTGATGTTGACCTCGGCGATGTGCCTGAACTTTTCCACCGAAAGCACGACGTTGGCTTCGCCCGGGTTGTGGAAATATTTGTCGAAACGGTTTAGCTTGTCACTGACATAGGATCGGATACGATCGGAGGGTTCAAGGTTCTTGAAAGTGACCGATGTTTGCATAGAGGATGCCTCCTTGGGATAAGTGGATCGATGCAATTACTCAGATGGTTGCCGGCGTCCGTCTGGGCACGCTGAAAATAATCCTTTTAGGGTGGAAAACAACTTTTTCCGAGAGCATGGCTAAGAGTACCGCTTGCGTTTGCTCGACGGCAGCACCCCCATCATTTCTCGATACTTGGCCACCGTACGCCGGGCAATGTCGATGTTCTCCGCCTTGAGCATTTCCGCCATCTTGCTGTCGGAAAGGGGTTTGCGCGAATCTTCGGCTTCGATCATCCGCCGGATCTTTTCCTGGACGCTGGCCGAGGCGATGGCTTCGCCGTGGACGCGCTTGATGGAGCTGTTGAAGAAGTATTTGAGTTCGAAGATGCCTTGGGGCGTGTGGGCATATTTGTTGGTGGTGACGCGGCTGATGGTCGATTCGTGCATGCCGATATCCTCGGCCACATCGCGCAGGACCATGGGTTTCAAATGGGCGATGCCTTTGTCGAAAAAATCCCGCTGATATTTAAGGATGCTCTCCATGACCTTGTAAATGGTCTTCTGGCGCTGGTGGATGCTGCGGATCAACCAGGCGGCCGAGCGCAACTTGTCTTGGATGTAGTTGCGGGCATTGCCGCCCACCTCCTTGTCCCGGGTGATGGCCTGCTTGTAAAAGGAGTTGACCTTGAGCTTGGGCAGGCCGTCGTCGTTGATCACGATGGCGAAGTCGTCTTCGGTTTTATAGACGTAGATGTCCGGGGTGATGTATTGGGGTTCGTCTTCGCTGTACTGGCGGCCGGGTTTGGGCTCCATGCCGGTGATGATATCGACGGCGGCGATGACCTCTTCCAGGCTCACTTTCAATGCCCGGCAGATGGCCTTGTAATTTTTGTTCTCCAGGTGGTTGAGATGTTCCTGAATGATTTTGGTCACCAGGGTGTCCTGCAGGCCCAGGGCCTTGGCCTGGAGCAGGAGACATTCGGTCAGGTCGCGGGCGCAGACGCCGATGGGGTCGAAGCTCTGCAGCAGGAACAGCACCTCTTCGATGTCCTCGACGGTCACGCTGGCCTGCTGGGCCAGCTCTTCGAGGGTGGTCTGCAGGTAGCCGTCCTTGTCCAGGTTGCCGATGATCAGGCTGCCGATGTCCTTTTCCTCGGGCGAAGGCCCGGCCATCAGCAACTGCCAGAGCAGGTGATCGCTGAGGGATTCCTTGTGGGAGATGAAGGCTTCGTATTGGGGGCTGTCACGGTCTTCGGTCTCGAGCCGGGCACGGCTGGCCGAGCCGTAATCGTCCATGTAGTTGCTCCAGTCGATGTCGCTGGGGATCTTTTCATCGATGGTGATCTCTTTGGGCTTTTCGGCCTCGGGCAACTGCACCGGCTCTTCCTGGCTGAGGACGTCCCGGGAGAGCGTTTCCTGGGACTCTTCCAGGGTCGGGTTCTCCTCCAACTCCTGGCGGATGGCATCCATCAGCTCCAGGCGGGACAACTGCAGCAACTTGATCGCCATCTGCAATTGCGGCGTCATGATGAGCTGCTGGGTCAGTTTAAGCTGTTGTCGTAGTTCGATGGCCATTTTATAACCTGAATTCGTCTCCCAGGTAAAAGCGCCTTGCCACGGGGCTGTCCGCGATGGCTTGGGGCGGCCCTTTTTCGATCACCTCTCCGTCGGCCAGAATGAATGCTTCGTCACACACTTCCAAGGTTTCGCGCACATTGTGATCCGAAATCAGGATGCCGATGTTGCGCTTTTTCAAATGGCCGATGATCTTTTTGATATCGGCCACCGCCAGCGGATCGATGCCGGCAAAAGGCTCATCCAGCAGAATGAAGGCTGGATTGGTGGCCAAGGCCCGGCTGATCTCCAGGCGTCGCCGCTCTCCGCCCGAAAGCACGCTGGCCCGTTGCAGTGCCAGATGCCGGATGCCCAGTTCGTCCAACAGCGCCGCGGCCCGCGCTTTCTGTTCGGGCTTGGCCAGGGGCATCGTCTCCAGGATCGCCAGGATGTTCTGCTCCACCGTTAGCTTGCGGAAGATGGAGGCTTCCTGGGGCAAATAGCCCAACCCCTTGCGCGCCCGGATATACATCGGGAATTGGGTAATATCTTCATCGTCCAGGCGGACTTGGCCGGCATCCGGCCGAACCATCCCCACGGCCATATAAAAGGTGGTGGTCTTGCCGGCCCCGTTGGGGCCCAGCAGGCCGATGACCTGTCCCGAGGTCACCGACAGGCTCACGGTCTTCACCACCTGGCGTCCGTTGTAGCTTTTTGCCAAATTTTCAATGGCCAAAATCGCCATGGGGTTCCCGATAACGGTAGACGAGCACGTATAACAGCTCGCCGGTTTCAGTTCAAGCCCCTTTGATCCGAGCGGATGGTTGCTTTCACCTGCCCGACCATTTCCACCTTTCCGCTGTCGCGGTGGAAGGTGATGGTGCTGCCTTCGATGACATCCGGTCCGCTGGTGATCTGTGCTCCCGGCCCGGTAATGACCAGCTTTCGGTCGATCGTAGTATAGACGGCCTTTTCACCCACGGCAACTCTGTTGTCCAGGGCGATACGGACATGGCCCGTGGCTTCGATGGTATCGATGCTTTCGGCACCGGCCTTGGCCGGATCGGCGCTGTTCGCTTTGTAGGCCAGTTTCAAACGGTCGGCGGTGATGGTGGTGGTGCCTTGCACCACTTTCACGTTGCCGAGGAACTCGGCCGTTCGTTGGGTGGTATCCGATACCAGCCGGTCGGCGTTGATGTTGACGGGCTCACCGGGTTCCGTGGGGAGCTTTTTTTCTTCCGCCGGCAGCGTCGCGGCATTCATCACGCACAGGGCCAGCAGTGCCACGCACCCTATCAAGCAAGCGTTCATTCCGCGCTTGATGTCAAAAATCGAACCCGGCATTGAGATTTCCTTCCACCCGCCCATCGAAGTAGGCCCGGTTTTCCTCGAGATTATACGTCATTTGATCGGCGCGCAAGTCAAAGGCCGGGCCGACAATACGAACCGGGGTTTTGCAGCTCAACAGACGCGCTTTGTGCTGGTAATTGAGGGACTCGGTCTCCAATTCGTACTGGTCGTTGTTCAAGCGCACCTTGCCTCTGGCCGCCATATCGTTGCTGCGGGTATCGAGAACCCCTTTGCGGGCCGTAAGGTGAACCTTGCCGCCGTCCTGCGTTGTAAAATCCACCTTGGGACCGGTGAGAATCATGCGGCCGTTTTCGGTTTCCAGTTGGGCCGAGTCGGCATCCAGTTCCCACTGGACCCTGCCTTCCTTGGTGGCTGTCTGGTGGATGCCCATCAAGGTCATGAGCGCATCGGTGGCTTTTTCGGCAGGGGTCGCCGACGGCTGCCCCTGAGGCCGGTGGGAGCGGACCAATCGCACCGCCACGGTGGCGGCGATGATCAGCACAAGACCGATGAGCAGGTATTTGACGAGGTGTTTGCGGTCAGCCATGGAACAGCTTCTGGACGAGTTCATCCCAGCGGCCCTGGGCCTTGAGAATGGCGTCGCACACTTCGCGTACCGCCCCCCGGCCGCCCTTAGCCCGGGTAACGAGGTGGGCCACGCCAAGCACTGACTCATGGGCATCGGCCACGGCCACGGCCAGGCCCACCTTTTCCATGATGGCCAGATCGGGAAGGTCGTCGCCCACGAAGGCGGTGGCTGCCGCGGCGATGCCGGTGCGCGCCAGGGCCTGGTCCAGGGATTGGACTTTGTTGCGAATGCCATCGAATATCAAATCGATGCCCAGGTTGGCGCAGCGATGGCGCAAGGCCTCGCCGCTGCGTCCGGTGACGATCCCCACCTGAATGCCGGCCGCCTTGAGCATGCGGATGCCTACGCCGTCCTTGGAATTGAAGATTTTGAACTGCTCGCCGCTGTCGCCATAGATGATTTCGCCGGCGGTCAACACGCCGTCCGCATCCAGGAGCACCATTTGGATTTGTTTGAGGCGTTCTTCGATCATGGGCCGCCCGGCTCCGCGGTGACCACCTGGCGGATGGTCTTGAGCTGTTTGAGCAGCGCTTCCAGGCTGCCGGTGGGCAGGGTGTTGGGGCCGTCGCACAAGGCGCGGTCGGGGTCGGGGTGCACCTCCATGAAGACCGCATCGGCACCGGCCGCCACTGCGGCCCGGGCCAGAACCGGCGCGTATTCGCGCTGTCCGCCCGAGCTTTTGCCGGCGCCGCCCGGCAACTGCACGCTGTGGGTGGCATCGAAGACCACTGGATAGCCCGTGGCACCCATGATGGGGATAGAGCGCATATCCACCACCAGGTTATTGTAGCCGAAGGTGGCCCCCCGTTCGGTGAGCAGAATGCGCCGGTTGCCCGTCGAGGCGATTTTGTCGACGATGTTGGCCATATCCCCAGGGGCCAGAAACTGGCCCTTCTTGATGTTGATCGTCTTTCCGGTGCGGGCCGCTTCCAGAATGAAATCGGTCTGGCGGCACAAAAAGGCCGGGATTTGGAGCACATCCAGCACCCGGGCGGCCGGTTCCACCTGGCGGATGTCGTGGATGTCGGAGATCAGCGCGACGCCCAGTTCGGCCTTGATTTGGGCCAGGATGGCCAACCCTTTCTCCAGACCGGGACCCCGGTATGCATCTATGGAAGTCCGATTGGCCTTGTCGAAGGAGGCTTTGAAGATCAGGGGCAGCCCCAGCGCGTCGGTGAGCCGCTTGAGAAGGGCGGCGATGGCGAAGGTCGTCTCCGGCGTCTCGATGACGCACGGGCCGGCGATGATGGCCAGCGGCAAGCCGTGGCCGATGCGCAGATTTTCTATCTGGACGATGGTTTGCATGTCGGAGACCTACCCCGGCACCGAACAAAAGTCAAGGTAGGAGAGGGGGTAAGTATCTGGGACCTGTTCCATTGGAATCTATGACAAAGCCAGAAAAACTTTGCCTTGATAAGCCCCTATGGAGCTGGTATGGTTCGACGTTCAAACGAAAAGGTAAAGGGGGGGGCTAACCCATTGAATGCTAAAAACAATACCTTCAGGCTCGGAATCCTGATCCTGCCGGTACTGATCCTCGTTGGGGTGGCGGGATTTTTCTTGTTCAAACGCATGGAGGGTACGCCACCCGCCGTGACGCTGGCCTTGGCCACGCCTTCGCTGGGGGCCAGCCAGAATATACCCTTGACCGTGGCCGATCCCAAGAGCGGTATCCGCAAGGTGACTGTGGCGTTGGTCAAAGACGGTCAGGAGATTGTGCTGCTGGACAAGACCTTTGCTTCGGCAGGCATCCTCAGCGGGGGCGTGACCCGCGAAGAGCGTTTGGAAATTCCTTTCGAGCCCAAGAGCAAAGGCATCGGCGACGGCAAAGCCATGTTGCGGATGAAGGTGCGCGATTACTCCTGGCGACGGTGGGGCAATGGCAACCTCACCGAGCAGGAACAGGAGGTGATGATCGATACCCGGCCGCCGAGCATCGAGGTGCTCAGCAAGCCGCACTACTTCGCCCAGGGCGGGGCGGGGGTGGTGATCTACAAGCTTTCGGAGATGTGCCCCAAAAGCGGCGTTCTGGTGGGTGATGAATTTTATCCTGGCCAGGCGGGCTTTTTCAAGGATGCGGCCATTTACATGACCATGGTGGCCATCGATTGGCAACAGGGGCCGAACACGCCCATGCACGTCATCGCCACCGATCTGGCCGGCAACCAGACGCGCAGCGGCATCTCTCATCTGATCAATCCCCGGACGTTCAAGCGGGACCAGATCGAAGTCTCCGACAATTTCCTGGAGTGGAAGATGCCCGAGTTTGTCCAGCAGGTAAACGCCGCGCCGGGGGCTTCCAATCTGGATATCTTCCTCAAGGTCAATGGCGAGCTGCGCCGGGCCAATTATGACGTCCTGAAAAAAGTCCTGTCCAAATCGGATGCCCAGATTTACTGGAAAGGCGAGTTCCTGCGCCTGCCCGATGCCGCCCCCCGGGCCGGTTTCGCGGACACCCGAGCCTATATGTACCAGGGTAAGAAGATCGATGAGCAGACCCACATGGGCGTGGATCTGGCCTCCCTGGAACAATCGCCGGTGCCGGCGGGCAACAGCGGCAAGGTGGTCTTTGCCGAGAATTTGGGTATTTACGGGCTGACCGTGATCATCGATCACGGCATGGGGCTGTTCAGCACTTACTCCCACTTGAGCCATATCGGCGTCACCGTGGGGCAGATGCTGGCCAAAGGCGAGATCCTGGGCAAGACCGGAACCACCGGCCTGGCCGGCGGCGATCATCTGCACTACGGGATTATGATCTATCACACTTTCGTGAATCCCTTGGCCTGGTGGGACCCCCAGTGGATTAAGAACAACATTACCAGCAAGATCGACGCCCTGAATCAGCCGTAGGAGAGCATGGGGATGGCCAGCAAGCCGGTTCAAAAGAGTATTCAGGAGATCAACGCCCGCATCAAAAGCGGCCAGGTGGTGGTCGTGACCGCCGACGAGATGACCGACATCGTGCGGCGCAAGGGGGCCGCGGCGGCGGCTCGGGAGGTCGATGTGGTGACCACCGGCACCTTTGCGCCCATGTGTTCGTCCGGGGCCATGATCAACTTCGGTCACAGCGTGCCCGGCATCAAGGCGTCGCACGTCTGGATCAACAATGTGCCTGTCTATGGCGGGTTAGCGGCCGTGGATTGCTACCTCGGCGCCACCGAGCCGTGCCTGGACGACCCGCTCAACAAGGTTCACCCGGGCGAGTTCAATTACGGTGGCGGCCATGTGATCCAGGACCTGGTGGCCGGCAAACCGGTCTATCTGAAGGCCACAGCCTACGGCACCGATTGCTACCCCAACCGTCAGGTGGAGAAGAAGATCACTCTGGCCGAAATGCCCAACGCCATTTTGTGCAACCCGCGCAACGGCTACCAGAACTACAATGTGGCCGTGAACTCCACCAATACGACCATCTACACCTACATGGGCACGCTGAAACCCAAGATGGGCAATGCCAATTACTGCAACGCCGGCCAACTCAGCCCGCTGTTCAACGATCCTTACTACCGCACGATCGGATTGGGCACGCGCATCTTCCTGGGCGGCGGCGTGGGCTATGTGACCTGGCACGGTACCCAGCATCGCCCCGGTGTGGCCCGGGCCGAGAACGGTACGCCCCTGCGGCCGGCCGGCACTTTGTGGGTCATGGGCGATATGAAGCAGATGAGCCCCCGCTGGCTGGTGGGGGTGAGCATGCAGGGCTACGGCTGTTCCTTGTCCGTGGGATTGGGCGTGCCCATTCCCATCCTGGACGAGGAGATGGCGCGTTACGCCGGCGTGGGCGATGAAGAGCTCTTCACCCAGGTGATCGACTACGGGGTCACCTACCCCACCGGCGGTTCGGAAACCCTGGGGCAGGTGAGTTACGCCGAACTCAAGAGCGGGCAGATCACCATCCAGGGCAAAACCATTCCCACGGTGCCGCTGTCGAGCATGGTGCGCGCCCGGGAGATTGCCGCCATTCTTAAGGATTGGATCCAGAAGGGCTCTTTCTTGTTGGGTGAGCCGCAGTTTACCTTGCCCATGGAAGCCGCGCCGCGCTGAGACGGCAACGGACGCGGCATGGCGGAGAGAAGCAGATACCATGCGCGCCTTCATTGCCTTTGACCTGCCGCCCGAGATCGCCCGGCTGGCCGCCGACCTGCAGGCGTGCCTGCAGCGCCAGGGTTTGAAACTTCGCTGGGTGCGGCCGGGCAACATCCATCTGACCCTGCGCTTCCTGGGCGAAATCCCCTCCGAGCAGTCGGCCGACGTGGCCCAGGCCATGCGGATGGCGGTTATGGGGAGCGCGCCGGTTCAGCTCGGCGTGCAAGGCATGGGCGTCTTTCCCGGCCTGCGCAAGCCGCGGGTCTTGTGGATGGGGCTGGGCGGCCAAACCGAGCTGCTCGCCCAGACCGCCGCGCGTTTGGAGGCGGAGCTGGCGCCGTTGGGCATCCCCAGGGAAGATCGGCCCTTCAAGGCCCATTTGACCCTGGCCCGCATTCAGACGGCGCTGGATACCCGGTTGCTGCAAGCGGCCCTGGAGGCCTGCGGTGGGTTTAGGCCCCTGGCGTTTAAGGCCGCCGAGATGATCCTTTTCCAGAGCGACCTGCGGCCCCAGGGACCGATTTATACGCCTCTGGCCAGGGTGCCGATAGGGGCGGCGTGAACCGAAAATGAAGATGGATAGACCATGGCGTCAACCAATAGGGAGGTCAGCATGAGTGTTTCCGTGGACAGATCCAAGGCCATCGACTCGGCCATGAGTCAGATCGAGCGCCAGTTCGGCAAGGGATCGATCATGAAACTGGGCAGCCGGCCCATCGTGGAGGTGCCGGTGATCTCCACCGGTTCCATCGCCCTGGACAAAGCCATGGGCATAGGCGGCTTTCCCCGCGGCCGGGTAGTGGAAATCTACGGCCCCGAGTCTTCGGGTAAGACCACCCTGGCCTTGCACGCCGTGGCCAATGCCCAGAAAAAGGGCGGCATCGCCGCCTTCATCGACGCCGAACACGCCTTGGACACCAGCTATGCCAAGCGCCTGGGGGTCAACTGCGACGAACTGCTGGTGGCCCAGCCCGATACCGGCGAGCAGGCCCTGGAGATCGCCGACATGCTGCTGCGCAGCGGTGCCATCGACGTGATGGTCATCGACTCGGTGGCGGCCCTGGTGCCCCGGGCCGAGATCGAGGGCGAGATGGGCGATGCCCACATGGGCTTGCAGGCCCGCTTGATGTCCCAGGCCCTGCGCAAGCTCACCGGCACCATCGGCAAGACCAACACCTGCCTGATCTTCATCAACCAGATCCGCATGAAGATCGGCGTGATGTTCGGCAACCCAGAAACCACCACGGGCGGCAATGCCCTGAAGTTCTACGCCTCGATGCGTCTGGATATCCGGCGCACGGGCCAGATCAAGAACGGCCAGGATGTCATTGGCAGCCGCACCCGGGTCAAGGTGGTGAAGAACAAGATGGCCCCGCCCTTCAAGGAGGCCGAGTTCGACATCATGTACGGCGAAGGCATCTCCCAGGTGGGTGACCTGCTCGACATCGGCGTGGAGGCCGGCATCATCGAAAAGAGCGGCGCCTGGTACTCCTACAACGGCGAGCGCATCGGCCAGGGGCGGGAGAACGTGAAGACGTTCCTCACCGACAACCCCGATCTCTTCGCGACCATCGACGAGAAGGTGCGCGGATCGGTGGGCATCGTCAAAAAGAGCGGCGATGACGCCACGACGGTGGTGGAGGAAGGTTGAAAGCGGAAGAGTGAAGGTTGAGGCAGTAAGCAGATGCCGTGTGGCCCGGCAAGGATGGAGCGGTATGACAGGTAACCAGATTCGCAAGATATTCCTCGACTACTTCGAGAAGCACAACCACCGGGTGGTGCGCAGTTCTTCCCTGGTGCCCCAGGACGATCCCACGCTGCTGTTCACCAATGCCGGCATGGTCCAGTTCAAGCGCACCTTCATGGGCGAGGAGAAGCGCGACTATGCGCGTGCCGCCACCTCCCAGAAGTGCGTGCGCGCCGGTGGCAAGCACAACGACTTGGATAACGTGGGCTACACCGCCCGGCATCACACCTTCTTCGAAATGCTGGGCAACTTCTCCTTCGGCGATTACTTCAAGGAAAAGGCCGTCGATTTTGCCTGGGACCTGCTGACCAACGGCTACGGCCTGCCATCCGACAAACTCTGGGCGTCGGTTTATACCGACGACGACGAAGCCTACGAACTTTGGCACAAACGCATCGGTATTCCCGCCGAGCGCATGGTGCGCCTGGGCAAGAAGGATAACTTCTGGGCCATGGGCGACACCGGGCCCTGCGGCCCGTGCAGCGAGATTCACATCGACCGCGGCGCGGCCTTCGGCTGCGGCAAGCCCGATTGCGGCGTGGATTGCGACTGCGACCGCTTCCTGGAGATCTGGAACCTGGTTTTTATGCAGTACAACCAGGACGCCAACGGCATGACCCCGCTGCCCAAACCGAGCATCGACACCGGCATGGGCCTGGAGCGCCTGGCCTCGGTCCTCCAGAATCAGGCTACCAATTACGATACCGATCTGATCCGGCCGATCATCGCCCGGACAGAAGAACTGGCCCAGCGCGCCTTCGGCCAGGATGCGGCGGTGGATGTGGCCATGAAGGTGATCGCCGACCACAGCCGGGCCGCCGCCTTTCTGATCGGCGACGGCGTGCTGCCCTCCAACGAGGGTCGCGGTTACGTGCTGCGGCGCATCATGCGCCGGGCCATGCGCTACGGCCGCAACATCGGCCTGGCCAAACCCTTCCTGCACGAAACCGCGGCTACGGTCTTCGCCATCATGAAGTCGGCCTATCCCGAGTTGGGCGAATCGTCGGCCTTTATCCGCAACGTGATTCTCAACGAAGAGCAACGCTTCATGGAGACGCTGGACAACGGGCTCAAACTGCTCAACGAGAGCCTGGCCGATTTGCAGGCCAAGGGACAAAAGCAGATCCCCGGCGACCTGATCTTCAAGCTCTACGACACCTTCGGCTTTCCCGTGGACATCGTCCAGGACGTGGTGCGCGACACCGGCATGGGCGTGGATTTGAAGGGCTTCGAGACCCACATGGAGGCCCAGCGCACGCGCAGCCGCTCCAAAGTCTCGTTCGATGCCATCGGCGATGCCTACAAGGGGCTGGCGGCCCAGGCGATCAAGCCGGAGTTCACAGGCTACCAGGGGCTGGAGACCACTTCCCAAGTCCTGCTATTGGCGCGCGATGGCAAAGAGCTTGCCGAAGCCGCCGCCGGCGAGCAGGTGGAGGTGGTCACTGCGGCCACGCCCTTTTATGGCGAGTCGGGCGGCCAGGTGGGCGATCAAGGCGCCATTTTGGCCGAGGGGCTGAACCTGACGGTGACGCGCACCATCAAGGACCCCACGGGCGTGATCATCCACAAAGGCACCGTCGCCGAGGGCCGCATCGTCAAGGGCCAGACCGTCATCCTGCAGGTGGATGCGGACAAGCGCAACGCCACGGCCTGCAACCACACGGCCACCCATCTGTTGCACGCCGCCTTGCGCCAGGTGCTGGGCGAGCATGTCAAGCAGGCCGGCTCCCTGGTTGCTCCAGACCGCTTGCGGTTCGACTTCTCCCACTTTTCCCAGGTGGCGCCCGAGAGCGTGGAGCGTATCGAAGCCATGGTCAATGCCGGCATCCGCGCCAACGTGGCGGTGGATACCGTGGAGATGGCCGCCGATGAGGCCCTGCAATCCGGGGCCATGGCGCTCTTCGAAGAGAAGTACGGCGACCGCGTGCGCGTGGTGGCCCTGGCCGATTTGAGCAAAGAGCTGTGCGGCGGCACCCACGTGGGCCGCACCGGCGACATCGGCCTGTTCAAAATTATCGCCGAAACCAGCGTGGCCGCCGGCGTGCGGCGCATCGAGGCCCTGACCGGCGCAGCGGCCCTCACCCATGTGCAGGAGGCGGTGCGCCAGGTGCAGCAGGTGGGGCAGTTGCTGCGGGTCAAGCCCGACGAGGTGGTGGCCCGGGTACAGCAGGCGATTAGCGGCCAGAAGGCGGCTGAAAAGGAGATCGAAAAGCTCAAGGCCGCCCTGGCCGACAGCAAGGCCCAGGCCGACGAGGACGCGCCGCGCATGATCGACGGCGTGGCCGTGCTGGTCAAACGCGTGGCCGTGGATACGCCGGCCGCCCTGCGCGATCTGGCCGACCGCTTCAAGGATCGGATCAAATCGGGCGTGGTGGTGCTGGGCAGCGCCGCCGGCGAAAAAGCCCTGCTCATCGTTATCGTCAGCAAGGATCTTGAAAAACGCTTCCACGCCGGCCAGATCGTCAAGGCCCTGTCGGCCCTGGTGGGCGGTGGCGGCGGCGGCCGGCCCGATATGGCCCAGGCCGGCGGCACCCAGCCAGAGAAGCTGGACATGGCGCTGGAGAAGGCTTACGACATTATTTCAGGTAAGTAGAACACTCAAAAGGATATCCATAAAAAACAAAAGGCGCTCGAAAGAGCGCCTTTGCTTTTCGAAGAAAAGAGGTTTGCTTATTCTTTTACTTTCAGGGCCACTTCGATGATCATCTCGCCCTTGTCGGTGGTGCAGGGGATGGTGATGATGGGAATCCCCGAAGGGTAGCTGACCTTGTGCTTGCCCACCACGACGCTGGGCACCGAGATGGCGTTGTCATTGCTGGGAAAGTCGGTCTTGGCGTTGCCGGCGATCATGTTGGCGATTTCGCCTATGGCGTCGGTGCATACCTCGTCCAATTCATGAACCTCTTCGCCGATGAGCACCGAGACCAGTTGAAAGGCCACGGCCTGGGAGAGGCTGATGACCACGCAGCCGCTGACGTTGCCCGAAAGGCCGATGATGCTGCTGATTTCGTGGGGAACCTCGTTGCCTTTTTTCAAAATCGGCTTGCCCAATTGAAAGGGCACGGTGATCATGGTCTCGAAGACCCGCTTGACGGCCACCACGAACGGTTTGATGTAGTTTGGATCCATTATATTCGCACCTCTGCCTTTACTTGTCCGCTAATTCAACCATTCCCGTTCCGGGAATTGCCGCATCCGTGGCTGTCCGCGCAGACCGCCATCCGACGCGTCACTTTTATCATCGGCATCCAAATGGCGAACTTTACATAAATAATTATGAATTTGGGCGCCGAAGTCATTTTTGTGAGCCGCTTAGGAGACCGCGGCGCCCGCCTTGAGCACATCGATCATGGAAAAGGCCTTGCTCCGGATGCCTTGCGCCACCTTGTCGGCCAGGAAGCAAACCGCGTCCATGGTGCCGTCGCCGTAGACATCGCGACCGTTGATGTTGTGAGTGAATTCGAAGCGCACGGTCTGATCGGGCGACACCAAGGCATAGGTGTGCCAGGCATGACCGGCCAGATGGGCGGGCGGGACGCCCCACAGGTTGAGTTGGCGTTCGGGGTCGCGCTCCTTTTCGATCTGCTCGGCCCCGAAGGGAATGCCCATGCGATTGAAGTAGGCGACCATGGCTTTGGCCGTGCCGCTGGTGTCGGCCTTGCCAGCCTGATGGCTTTCGCGGATGGTGAGCCGATAGCCTTTGAAAAGGTTGGGGAAATTCTCGGCCGCATAGGCCATCATGGCCTGGAAACCCACGATTTGCTTGGCCATGTTGGGGGCGATGACGGCCACATTGCCGCTCTCGACCACCGCTGCCAGCAGCCGCTCGCGGTCGCCGCCCGTGGTGCCCATCACAAAGGGCAGCTTGTGGCGGCAGTAGAAGTCGGCATTGGCGTTGACGGCCGAGGGATGGGTGAAGTCCACGCTGATGAAGGGCGCTTCGGCAGCGACGATGGCGGCCATGCGGGCCTCCTGGGCTTGCGGTCGGATCAGTTCGACGGACAGCGTGTCGATCGTGAACTGCTGGGCATCGATATCCGGGCCGGTAAGGGCGTAAGGCAACACCTTGAAGCGGCGGTCGGCGATAAAGTGGCGGGCGATGACCGTGGCCACGTTGCCGGGCAGTCCGTTGATCATGACATGGATGGCTGGCATGGGAAACCTCCCTGGGTTGGGTTCCGGTGCGCCGGAACCGGTTGGTCAGGATGCGAAGTGTCGTGCCGCTTCGGCCGCCGCCGCTTGCAAGCGGGGCAGGGCGATGCCGACTTCGGGGATAAGGCGGTTCAGCGTGGCCACGGCCTGGGGCATGTAGGCCTCGAAGCTGCGCTTGCCTTTGACCCGGCTCAAGAATCCGAAGGCGCCCAGCATCTGCAGGTTGCGCGTCAGGGCGCAGTAGTCGTAGCCGCGCAGAAAAGCCTGAACATCCAAAGCGGCACGTCCGGACAGAGCTTTCACGGCATAAGCCAGCAGCCGCTCCTGCTCCGGCGGGGTCAGGGCCACGTAGGGGTCGATGAGCAACGAGGCCAGGTCGTACTGCAGCGGCCCGAGTCGGCCGCCCTGAAAATCGATGAATCGCACGCGGTCGTTCTGAAGCATGATGTTGCGCGACTGCAAATCGCGGTGCATGAATCCCATATGGCCGAAGCGCAGGGCGCCGTCCGCTAACGGCTCGAATTCGGCGGCCAGATCGTCATAGGAGACCTTCTGACCCAGGAATCCGTTGAGGAAGGCCTCCACGAAATAGCGGCACTCCCGTTCCAGGATCACGCCGCGATCATAGTGGGTGCTCTGCCAGGTCCAGGCCGTGTCGAACTCCCGGGCGCCGTCGACGGCCATGGGCACCCAGGCGTCGATCACCTTGCGGTAGAGCGGTTGGCGCGCCTCCGGGGTCAGATCCCGGGCCGCATTCTGCAAATGACGATCTCCCAGGTCTTCAAGAAAGACCAGGCCGGCAAATGTATCATATAGATAGATGTGTGGTACCGGGGCCCCCCTGGCTTCCAGGTGGCGGCCGATGTGGACGAAGGCGTCGGCCTCCTGGCGGCCGTCGGGTTGGGCGCAAATGCCGTGGTCGGCGAGGATCAAGCTGCGACCCTCGGCTTGCAGCCGGTGCCAGCGCCGGTCCGACCCGTCGCCCTGGAGCAGTCGGGCGGCCACATGCGTCCGGGGGCGGCGGCCGAAAGCGGTTTCGAAGGCCAGCGGCGTCATGTGATCCAGGGCTGTGCCGCGGTAGCTTTCGGGCGTACCGATATCTTGCCAGTAGTGATCGCGGACAATCAAGGCTTTGATCGCTTGGCCGGCACGCAGCATGGCGGTGTAGGCATCGATGATATGGGCCGGGCCGGCCGGCGGCAAAAAGTCGAGCACCCGGCGGGTCACCACATGGATGCCGGTGAACGCCAGACGTCGGTGGTCGCCGGCGGGTGGCCTGGATTCGTCGAACCCGCTAACCCAATCCTCGGCATTCACCCAGACCGAATTGAAGCGGGGGAAATCGTGCATCACCATGGTCACCGCACCCTGGTGCGTGCGGTGGAACGCCGTCACGCGGGCCAGATCGATATCGGTGACGATGTCGCTGTTGACCACCAGCAGCCATTCGTCCTCGCGCCAGAAATCGGCCACATTGCGGATGGCGCCGCCCGTGCCCAGGATCTCGGGTTCGTGACGGGTCCGAACGGGCATGGCATAGGATCGGCCGGCCAGGAAACGCTCGATCTGCTCGGGGTGGTAATGGGTGTTGATCACCACCTCCCGGCAGCCGGCTTTTTGGAGCCGCTCCAGCGTCAACTCCAGGACGGGACGTCCATTGAGCGTGAACAGTGGTTTGGGCGTGTGCCGGGTAAAGGGCAGCAGGCGCGTTCCCAATCCGGCGGCAAGTATCAAGGCCTTCATCGGCATTCCTATTTTATCACCTGCATGAATTTGCGGATATCGTTTTCATACGGTTCGATTTTTTCGACGTTCTCCGAACCCCGGATACCATGGCTGGTGAAGAAGCTGATGCCGTTTTCAAAGTTGATCTTGGAGAGCGATTCGTTCAGGGCCAGTTCGTGCTGCTTCAACATGGCGCGGCCCAGGTTCTGGATCTTCTTCATGCGGTCTTCGCCGCCGGCATCGGCCCGGGGGGTCTGCTTGAAGAATTGCAGCACCACCCAGTAGGACTCGAAATAGGTCAGCAGAAAACGGGCGAAGAGCTTGAGCTTGCGGAAGCCCACCGAGGTGAGCTGGTAGGTGTCCGGTAGTGTGGGATGGGGGATCAGGATGGCGTCGTCGATGAACGATTTGATGTTTTTGCGCGTCATGCGTTCGGCGGGCACGGCCAGATCGAAAGCAAATTCATACTTGAATAAATCTTGCAGGTAACGATAGCGGTCGTGCAGGCAAGCCGAAGAGAATTGAAAGGCGTCCTTTTCCAGAATGGCGGCGGCGATGAACGCGGCCGGCACGAAATAGGCGATGCTGTTGTTCTTGTAGTACTCCAGTTGCAGGCGCTTCTGGGCCGGCAGGATATACTGGGCCGCTTCGGCCGGCACATTCTTCTCGCCGCCGGGCAGTTCGATGATCTTGCGCTGGATATAATTGTCCAGGGCGTGCTGGCAGGCCCGTTGGGGGTCCATGAGCAACGTGTCGGTGAGTTTGGCGCCCTGGGAGGTGAGCAGGTTGGTGTACGTCTCCACGTTCTGCATCAGATCGTCAGTGGTAAAACGTGCGGCCGCGCAGTTGAGGGCCGCCGAGGCCACCAAGGCGTGGGGGGTGATCACGCTCACCTGGTCGATGGCGTTGATCACGCGCCAGCCCAGATTGCGGCACAGGGCGTTCTGCTCCTTGGTGGGCATCTCCTCCAGGGTGGTGTTGTTCTCCGCCAGCAACTCCTTGAGCGATATGGGCTCGTGAAAATTGATGTAGATCTTACCGTAGCGGCGCTTGAGAAAACGGCGCGCGCGCAGCACCTGGGAAATGTTCTCCGGCTCCTTCTGGCCGCCGCTGAGTTCCTGAAGATAGGCGGTCTCCTCCAGCACCCGGTCATAGCCGATGAAGACCGGCACGAAGATCATGTCCTGGCAGGCGCGCTCCTTGAAGGCGTTGAACAGCAGGGTCAGCAGGCCGAGCTTGGGCATCAGCAGTTTGCCCGAGCGGCTGCGGCCGCCCTCGATGAACAGCTCGATGTTGAAACCATCCTCCAGCAGTTTGTAAATATACTCCGCGAACACCTTGGCGTAGACCACGGCGCCGCTGAATGTGCGTCGCACAAAAAAAGCCCCGCCGGCCCTGAATAAGGGACCCATGGGCCAGAAGGAGAGATTCTTGCCCGCGGCGGTATGCGGCGCGGGCATGTTGTGGATGAAGAAAATGTACGAGAGGATCAGGTAGTCCATGTGGCTTTTATGGCAGGGAATCAGGATGAGCGGTCCCTTGAGGGACTGGGCTTTGACGCGCTGGAGCCCCTCCTTGTCCACCGTGATGCCGTCGAACATCGTATCCAGCAGCCAGCTCACCGGCTTGCAGGCGCACGAGACGAAGAAGTGATTGTACTTGGCGGAGATTTCGTCCAGATAGCCGTCGGCCTGCTTGCGCACTTCATGCAGCGGCACTTTGCGGCTTTCGGAATGCTGCGCCAAAAATTGCCGCAGACGCTGGCTGGAGAGAATGCTCTCCTTGAACTCTTCATGGGATTTGACGACCGGACCGGTGATGCTCTGGCGGTGACGGTTGTGCTGCATGAGCAGTTGGCGGCGCAGCATGAGGGCCTGGTACTCCGTGCTCTCCTCGGATTTTTCCGCCATGGCGATGAAGTGGCGCAAGTCCAGCGGCTGGGAGATCTCCACGAACACCTTGCTGGGGTTGCCGAACAGAGTCATCAGGCGGCGGATCAGGCCAGGCCGCTGCTCGGAGCCCAGGAAGATATCGCGCAAGCGGGGATAGGACGGTGCCGGGCTTTTGCTGAAAAACATCAAATGGGGGATCAGGTAGATGGGCCGGTCGATGGATTTTTGCAACTCGATGAGAAAACGCAAGGGGTCGGTCTGGGCCTTGACGAAGCGGCGGTAAAAGCCGTGTTTTTCTACCAGGGGCAAAATGGCTGCCCGACCGCCGAGCAACTGCTCTTGCCAGAAGCCGTTGGCGTATGGATTCAGCCACTGGCGCCGGGTGACGAGCCAATCCAGATGGGCCAGGAGGCAGCGTCCGATGCGGCTCAGCGGCTGCATCAGCCAGGGGCGCAGACCGAAGCTCAGCTCGGGTACCGGCACTTTTTCCTGTTGGTAACGGGTGTGGTAGAACAGATATTCGAAGTAGGTTCGGTACTTGATCGTGTAGATCAGGATGGCCTGGGCCGGCAGTTGGCGCAGGATCTCCAGGTGGGGGCGGTCCATGCTGATGCCGTTGAAGAAGCGCTTGAGCAGCCAGCCTGCCAGCCCGGTGCGCGGGGGCAAGTGAAACAGAAAATGATTGTGGCTGCCCTTGAGCAGCCTCGATATGAATTGGCGCCAGCGGTCTTGCCAGGACGCTGGTGCGGATGGAGCAGGTGTGGTGGACATTGAGTTCTCGCTCTTGAAAGGTGGTTTGCCGCTCGGGTTGCAGGGTTCAAAGCGGCGACATCGAAAACTAACAGAATCGATCCCCATTTGCAAACGGGGATCGGCCAAGGCCAACGGTTGGGGTTTACTGCATAAAACCTGCTGTTTTCAAGCTTAAATCCAAGGTTGGGGATGCTAAAAATAGACTTGCGCGGACCAGGGGCTTATGGTAATCCGGACACTTCGACACAGGTCCCCAAGGCACGCGGTGGATAAGCGCTGTTGATGATTCCCAGGATCTTTTTTCCGTAAACATAGTGACTTTACAGGCAAACTAAAGGAGGTGGGTGGTTTATGAAAACTTTGATTGGTGGCGCAGTCGCGGCAGTCTTCGGCCTCATCGGCCTGACCGTTTGGTTTCCCGCATTTCTCCAGCTTCTGGCCGGTGCTATCCCCATCATGCTCTTGCTCGGTGGCGGACTTGCCATTTACCTGGGGTTCGATGAGCTGAAGGATTCCTGGAAGAAAGAAGACAGCGGCGCAGCCGAGGGCAAAGAAGAGCCTGCCAAGTACAAACAAGAGATCGATGACCTGAAAAAAGAGATCGAAACCCTGAAGTCCGACAAAGCCTAATTCCCGGACTCAGCCCCCTGATCTTACAACCCCTTGCGCCGGATATTTCCGGGTCAAGGGGTTTTTTATGCGCCGTTAACGGCCTGTACCGCCAACTGATCGGCCCGCTCGTTGTCCGGATGACCAGCGTGCCCCTTGACCTTTACGAAGCGCAACTTCGGAAACGTCGCCGCCAGCCGCCGGATTTCGTCCACCAGTTCCATGTTCTTCTTGGCTTTCCAGCCTTGACTCAGCAAGCCGAGGGCATAACTGCTGTCGCTGAACAGGATCACCGGCAGCTTGCGGTTCTTGACCGCCAGCAAACCTACCCGGATGGCCTCCAGTTCGGCGATATTGTTGGTGGCCGTGCCCAGGGAACGGGAGATCTCCTTGTGCTTTTCCTTGTAGCGCAGGACGACGCCGATGCCGGCCGGTCCCGGGTTACCGGAACAGGCGCCGTCAGTGTAGATACAAATGGCCTCGGCACAGGCCTCGGGTGTAACGGCAGGCAGGGCCTTGGCGGTGGAGGCCTTGGATTTGCCATTATTCTCCGCTGGAAGTTTGGCTGCGATTTCGGGCGTTCCCACGGCCACGACACTGGAAGGATGCACCCAATATTCATGGGGCTGTTCCAATTGGTATTTGACCAGCACTTTTCCTTTTTGCAACAGGGGATGCTGCTGTTCGTCCACAGCCATCCAAACCTTGTTGCCTTTGAACTGCATCCGTTTCCAGTGGGGGTGATCTTTTAGAGAGGTTGCGGTCATAGGTTTTTTAGACTCAGGTGTAGAGAAAATAGCGCCGGCGCATCTGATCGTAGGCGGTCAGATCCGCCTGCCAGGCGGCCTCCAGGTCTGAGACGGACGCCATGGCTTGCAGGCTGATGCGCACCGTGTCGGTGCCCAGGATCAGGTCGATGGGTAGCCGCTCGTATTCGTATTCATATGGTGGTTGCTTCCATTTAAAGTCGTCGGGATGGTTGCGCAGGATCGCCTGGAGCAACCGCAGGCTGCTCTGATAAGGCCGGAATGTGTCCGGATCGGTTACGTGGAGTTGAAAGCCCCGGCAGGCGTGGCCTTGCCATTTATTGCTTGTGGGTTCGAACTCCATGGGCCGCAGGAAGCCTCCCGGCAGCGTCTGGCCCCCCAGGAAATCCAGGATGCCTTGGGGATCGATGAACGGCGCGCCGAAAAGCTCGAAGGGCTGGGTGGTGCCGCGGCCCTCGGAGACGTTGGTGCCTTCCCAGAGCACCTGGCCGGGATAGACCAGGGCCGAGACCGGGGTCGGCATGTTGGGCGAGGGCGCCACCCAGGGCAATCCAGTTTGCGCAAAATCCATGTCTCGCCGCCAGCCGGTCATGGGAATGACCTGCAGCCGGCAGCCGATGGCGAACTCCTGGTTGAACATCAGGGCCAGTTCGCCGATGGTCATGCCATGGCGCATGGGCAGAGGATAGCGTCCCACGAACGAGCGCCAGGCCGGATCCAGGCAGTTGCCTTCCACCAACCGGCCGCCGATGGGGTTGGGCCTGTCCAGCACCACCACTCGCTTGCCCAGCTGAGCCGCGACCTCCAGACAATAGGACATCGTATAGATGAAGGTATAGACCCGGGTGCCCACATCCTGGATGTCGATCAGTAGGGTGTCGATGTTTGCGAACATTTCGGCGGTGGGGATGCGGGTCTGGCTGTAGAGGCTGAATACCGGAATTCGCAGCAAGGGGTCGCGCCGGTGGCCGGATTCGATCATGTTGTCCTGCTTTTCGGCGAACAATCCATGCTGGGGCGAAAAGAGCGCGGTCAGCCGTTGACCGAAACAGTCATACAGGCGTTGCCGGGCATGGACAAGCTGGCGATCCACCGAGGCGGAGTTGCACAACAGGCCGACCCTTTGATCGCGCAGGTCGGCCGGAGGTGATGCCACCAGTTGCTCCAATCCCGATTTGACGTCAACCATGCGATCTCCTTAGGCCGGCCGCGCCGGAAAGCAAGGTCAAAAGTTTGTCCTTATGGAACGCTAAGATAGTGGAACCCGAACATAAAGTAAACCTGAAAGCGCTTGACACCCCCCGGCGAACCCAATAGATTGGCGACCGTTCACCGTCCGGTTTAAACCCCTGGCGGGAACAACCTCTGGAAGGAATGGTGCGATACACGGCATGGCGGCTGCGCTGCATCTGAACGGCATTTTGATTATCGTCGGCAACTACGGCAGCGGCAAAACCGAGGTGGCCGTCAATCTGGCGGTGGATCAGCAGGCCAAAGGCAGGCAGGTGCGGCTGGCTGATCTGGATCTGGTCAACCTTTACTTCCGGACCCGGGAAGCACGCCACGCGTTGAGCGCCTTGGGCATCGAAGTGATTCTGCCCCCCGAAGGGTGGCTGCAAGCCGACTTGCCCATCCTGGTGCCCCAGGTGGCCGGCCTAATCCGCCGACCGGGTGAGCTGGCGATCCTGGATGTCGGCGGCGACGGCGTGGGGGCCAGGGTGCTCGCGGCCTTGGGTGAAGCCTTCCAGAACGCTCCCGAAACAGCCCAGGTGTTCCAAGTGGTCAACCCGTTCCGGCCCAACACCGATACGGTTGCGCGCTGCCTGGCCATGCGTGCCGTTATCGAGTCGGCCTCACGGCTCAAGGTCACCGGTTGGGTCGGCAATGCCCATTTGATGGACGAGACCACGGCGGATCACATCCGCCAAGGCCATGACCTCATGCTGGCGTTGGCCGATGCCAGCGGCTTGCCCTTGGCGTGCATGGCTGTGGCCGATGGATTGATGCATACGCCGGTCGTCGATACCATGGCCTGTCCGGTATTGACCATTCGCCGGCAGATGGTGCCGCCCTGGCGGCGACCGGTGGTGTTGAGCGGCGAAGATACGATATTGCAGTGATACAGGAGAACGAAGGCATGCCCTACTGTTATCAGATTGAAGCGGATCGATGTAAAGGTTGCGGATTGTGCGTGATGGTATGCCCCAAGAAAGTGCTCGAGCTTTCCAATCAGGTCAACAGCCTGGGATATTTTCCTGCCTACCAGGCGCGCCCGGCCGATTGCATCGTGTGCGCCATTTGTTGCACCATGTGTCCGGACGTTGCTATCCGCATCAGCCAAGTCGCCGAGACGGAACCCTGCGTCGGCGGCGGCCGTGTCGGTTCCAAATAAGAAGCGAAAAGGAAGCAAACGATGTCCAAGGTTTTGATGAAAGGCAATGAAGCCATTGCCGAGGCGGCCATTCGTGCGGGGTGCCTCAATTACTTCGCCTACCCCATCACGCCCCAGTCCGAAGTGGCCGAGTATCTTTCCTGGCGCATGTCGGAGGTCGATGGCGTTTTCCTGCAGGGCGAAAGCGAAGTGGCGGTCGGCTACATGATCTTCGGCGCCGCCGGCGCCGGCGTGCGGGTCTTCACCACCTCCTCCAGTCCCGGCATCAGCCTGATGAGCGAGGCCATCAGTTACCTGTGCGGCGCCCAGTTGCCAGCGGTCTTCGTCAACATCATGCGCGGCGGGCCGGGGCTCGGCGGCATCCTGCCCTCCCAGGCCGATTACTTCCAGGCCACCAAAGGCATCGGCCACGGCGACTGCCGCCTGCTGGTCATGGCCCCGGCCAGCGTGCAGGAGGTCGTGGAGATGGTGATGACGGCCTTCCCCCTGGCGGAAAAATACCGCAACCCGGTGATGATTCTGGGCGACGGCCTGATCGGCCAGATGATGGAGCCCGTGGAATTCCCAGATCATCTCAAGAGCGAACCAACCAATAAAGACGCCTGGGCCTCCAACGGCATCGATTTTCGCAAGGGCTCCAAGCGCAACCTGGTGCGCTCGCTCTTTTTGGACCCCGAGAAGTTGAACGACAACAACTTGGAATTGCGGGCCAAGTACGAGCGCATGAAGCGGGAAGAGGTGCGTTTCGAAGCTTACAACACCCAGGGGGAGTACAGCGTCCTGATCGTTTCCTACGGCACCATGAGCCGGGTGTGTAAAACCGCCATCGAGACGCTCAAGGCAGAAGGCATCGAAGTCGGCCTGATCCGTCCCCAGACGCTCTTTCCCTACCCCGAAATCGCGGTGCGCGAAGCGGCCCGCAAGAGCAGTTGCCGGGCCGTGTTGTGCATCGAGATGAGCATGGGCCAGATGGTGGAGGATGTGGAGCGCTGCGTGCAAGGCGCCCGGCCGGTGCAGTGGTACGGCAAATGCGGCGGCGACGTGCCCACCCCCGAAGAGATCATCGATCTGGTCAAACGCACCCTGAGCCCCATGTGATCAAGGAGAAGAATCAATGGCCAAGACCTTTCAAAGACCCCGCGCCATGTTCGAGGCCCACACCCATTACTGTCCCGGGTGCACCCATGGCGTGATTCACCGCCTGGTGGCCGAAACCATCGATGAGCTGGAGATCCGCGGCCGCACCGTGGGCATCGCCCCGGTGGGCTGCGCCGTGATGGCCTATAACTATATTGATTGCGATTTTCAGGAGGCGGCCCACGGTCGGGCCCCGGCCATGGCCACGGGCATCAAGCGCGTGCGGCCGGACCTGATGGTCTTCACTTATCAAGGCGACGGCGACCTGGCCAGCATCGGCATGGGCGAGATCATCCACGCGGCCAACCGGGGCGAGAAGTTCACCACCATTTTCGTCAACAACGCCATTTACGGCATGACCGGCGGCCAGATGGCCCCTACCACCATGCCCAATCAGCGCACCACCACCTCTCCCTTCGGACGCAAGACCGAAGAGGTGGGCATGCCCATCCGGGTGGCCGAGTTGCTGGCGACGCTGGTGACACCGGGCTACATCACCCGTCAGGCCGCCATCGGCCCAAAGTACATCCAGAAGGCCAAACGGGCCATCCGCCAGGCTTTCCAGTATCAATTGGAGAATCGTTGTTTTTCCCTGGTGGAGGTGGTGAGCACCTGCCCCACCAACTGGGGCATGACCCCCCAGGAGGCGATTCACTGGGCCGAAGAGGTGTTGCTGCCCTATTATCCCCTGGGCGACTTGAAGACGCCCCACGACCAGCAGTCCAAGGAGAAGTCATGCAAAGCGAAGTGATGTTCGCCGGATTCGGCGGTCAGGGCATTCTGCTCAGCGGCAAGATCCTGGCCCACGCCGCCATGGAAGAGGGGTATGAGGTGGCCTGGATTCCCTCCTACGGGCCCGAGATGCGCGGCGGCACGGCCTATTGCCTGGTGGTGATCAGCGACAAGCCCATCGGATCGCCGATCATCAAGAACCCCAAGCATCTGGTGGCCATGAACCGGCCCTCCCTGGACAAATTCGCCTATGCCATCAAACCCGGCGGTGTGATCCTGTCCAACGCGTCGCTGATTCCCAACCCGGCGGGTCGCAGCGATGTGGATGAACTGCGCGTTCAGACCGGCGAGATTGCGGCCCAGGCCGGCAGCGCCAAGGCTGCCAACATCGTGGCTTTATCGGCCTTCGTGGCCCGTTCCGGCCTGGTTCAGCTCAAAACGCTCAAGCACTGCATCGAAGAAGAATTCAGCAAGCGGCCCCAATTGATCCCGCTCAATCTGAAGGCCATGGAAGCGGGGATCGCGGCCGCCCAAAAAGAGTAAAGATACGATCCATGAAACTGGAAGTACCGGATTATATCTACACCATTCCGCCCTACGTTCCCGGCAAACCCGTGGAGGAGTTGGAGCGCGAATTCGGCATCGCCGATTCCATCAAGCTGGCCTCCAATGAAAATCCCCTGGGGCCTTCGCCCAAGGCATTGGCGGCCCTGGGTGCCGCCGCGGCCAAACTGCACCGCTATCCCGATGGCGCGGGCTTTGCGCTGACCCAGCGGTTGGCCCGGCACCTCAAGGTGAAACCGGGTCAAATCGTCCTGGGTAATGGTTCCGACGATCTGTTGGGCATGCTGGCCCGGGTGCTGTTGCAGCCCGGTGATGAGGCCATCGTGCCCGATCCATCCTTTCTGATGTACACCATCGTGGTCCAGAGCGCCGGGGCCGTGCCGGTGAAGGTGCCTCTAGACCAGCGTTTGGCCATGGACCTGCCGGCCATGCTCTCCAAGGTTGGGCCGCGCACGCGCATGGTATTCATCTGTAATCCCAACAATCCGACCGGCACGGCCATCGGCCGTCAGGCCTTCGATGCTTTTATGGCGGCCTTGCCCGAGCGTGTGCTGGTGGTGGTGGACGAAGCCTACTATGAGTTCGTTCGCGACAGCGGCTGCGTCAGCGGCCTGGCCTATCTTGAGTCGCCATGCGCGGTGGTGACCTTACGCACCTTCAGCAAGGCCTACGGTTTGGCCGGATTGCGCGTCGGGTACGGGGTGATGAACGCCTCGGTGGCCGATTTGCTCAACCGCGTACGCATGCCGTTCAATGTCAACAGCCTGGCCCAGGTGGCTGCCACGGCTGCTCTGGACGACAGCCTCTTTCTGGAAAAGACCCTTGCCACCGTGCACCAGGGACTCGATTTTCTTTATGCCGAACTCTCTAAGCGCGGCCTGCGCTACTTCCCCACCCAGGCCAATTTTTTTCTCATCGACGTCGTTCGGCCGGCGGATGAAGTCTTCCAGGCCCTGCTGCGCCAGGGGGTTATCGTACGCTCCATGCGGGCGTATGGATATTCGACGTATATCCGTCTGAGTGTGGGCCTGCCCGAAGAGAACCTGCGTTTTCTGCGGGCACTGGATGCGGTGTTGTAATCCTTATCCGCGAAAACAGAATCCGGTCTTGTGATCGGCCACCCAACCAAAGGAGCGGCCATGAGTGCGTTCAAACTGCCCTCCCGCCCGCTGATCGTCACCATTGACGGCCCGGCCGGCGCCGGTAAAACCACGGTAAGCAAGCTGCTGGCCAAAAAGCTGGGGTATCGTTATCTCGACACCGGTGCGCTCTATCGCGGCGTGGCCGTGGCCGCGAAGCAGGCGGGTATCTCCGCGGAGGATGACCCGGCGCTGGAGGCCCTTTGCGGGCGCATCAAGCTGGATCTGATTGCGGATGATGACGGCTTGCGCCTCCTATTGAATGGCGCCGATATCACGCGTCAGATTCGTACCCCCGAGATCTCCATGATGGCCTCGGCCGTGTCGGCCCGGCCGGTGGTGCGCGCTTTCCTGCTCGCCACCCAGCGCGATCTGGCCGCGCCCAAGGCCGTGGTGGCCGAAGGCCGCGACATGGGCACCGTGGTGTTCCCCCAGGCCGAGGCCAAGTTCTTCCTGGACGCGGACCCGGCCATTCGCGCCCAGCGGCGCTACGAGGAGCTCAATCCCAAGGCCGATGCCGGACCTTCTCTAACAACCGTCGAGAGCGAGATGCGCCAGCGTGACCGTAAAGACGCCACCCGGGCCGTGGCGCCGCTGCAACCGGCGGCCGATGCCATCCGCATCGATTCCAGCCGCCTTTCCCTGGCCGAGGTGGTGGACGAGATGCTGCGCCACATCGCCACCATCGCCTAAATTTCTCGTTGCAATTTGGACCCCTGTTGGCTATAGTCCCGTTTTACGCAATCGCTCCGCGCGGTGCGAAATTCGGCTGAGGGGGAACTAAGAAGCAAATGAATAACATGGCAGACAACGACATCGAAACCACCACCGACCCAGATTCTTTCGAATCGAACTCCGAAGAACAAATCGCCAAAGGCAAGAAAAAAGAGGGGGCGGAAGCCTCCATGGACGACCTCATGGATCTGTATGAGGAGAGTTTTAAACGCTTTGCTGAAGGCGAAGTGGTGACCGGACGCATCATCTCCGTGGATAAAGACCACGTGCTCGTCGATATCGGATACAAATCCGAAGGCCAGATCCGCATCAATGAATTCATGGATGAAAGGGGCCAGGTCAGCGCCCAGCCGGGCGATCGCATCGAAGTAATGGTGGAGTGGTGGGATGACGAAAACGAAGTCGTCGTGCTCTCCAAGGAAAAAGCAGAGAAGGTCAAGGTCTGGGAAGAAATCAAGAAAGCCTTCGAGGCCGACCAGCCCATCGAGGGTGTCATTTCCAGCCGCGTCAAAGGCGGCTTTTCCGTGGACATCGGCGTCAACGCCTTCCTGCCCGGTTCCCAGGCCGACCTGCGGCCCGTGCGCAATCTGGATGAAATGGTCGGCAAGACTTACAAATTCAAGATTCTCAAATTCAACCGCAAGCGCAGCAACATCGTGCTCTCCCGCCGGGTGATTCTCGAGACCGAGCGCGAATCCAAGCGCAGCGCCACGCTGGGGTCGATCTGCGAGGGTAAGGTGGTCACCGGCAATGTGAAGAACATCACCGAGTACGGCGTGTTCGTCGATCTGGGCGGCGTGGACGGTCTGCTGCACATCACCGATATCTCCTGGGGCCGGGTGAAGCATCCCTCGGAACTCTTCTCCGTGGGCGACGAGATCAAAGTGAAGATTTTGAACCTGGACCTGGAAAGAGAACGCGTCTCCCTGGGCATGAAGCAACTGGCACCCGATCCTTGGAGCCTGGCCGCCCAGAAGTACACCATCGGCTCGCGGGTTTCCGGCCGCGTGGTGAGCCTGACGGATTACGGCGCCTTTGTGGAACTGGAAGAGGGCATTGAAGGTTTGATTCACGTCTCTGAAATGTCCTGGACGCGCAAAGTCCGCCATCCCAACAAGGTGGTGTCGGTGGGCGAAGAGGTCGAGGCCGTCGTCCTGGATATCAAGCCGGAGAATCGCCGCATCTCCCTGGGCATGAAGCAAGCTGTGCCCAACCCTTGGGATGTGATCAGCGATAAATACCCGGTGGGCACCACCATTGAGGGTAAAATAAAGAATATCACCGATTTCGGTCTGTTCATCGGCATCGACGAAGGCATCGATGGTCTGGTGCACATTTCCGATCTTTCCTGGACCAAGCGCATCAAGCATCCTTCCGAGATCTACAAGAAGGGCGATACGGTGCAGGCCATCGTGCTGGAGATCGACAAAGACAACGAGCGCTTCTCCCTGGGCGTCAAACAATTGAACGCCGATCCTTGGAACACCGTGGCCCAGCGTTATGACGTGGGCAAAGAGATTACCGGTACCGTGACCAATGTGACCGATTTCGGTGTCTTTGTTGAACTGGAAGAGGGCATCGAAGGCTTGGTACACGTCTCCGAGATCAGCAAAGAGAAGATCAAAACCCCCGTGGGCATGTTCAACGTGGGAGATGCCATCAAGGCCCGGGTGATGAACATCAACGGCGAAGAACGGCGCATCGGGCTCTCCATCAAACGGCTGGAGATGGAGAGCGATCACGAACTGCTCAGCGATTACGTGAGCAACATGGGGCCGGCGACTTCGTCCTTCGGCGAACTGCTTCGCGAAAACCTTCAGGAAAAGCTGAACGAAGAGTAAAACCGACCTCATCCATATCATCGATTGCTACGGCCGGCAGGGAAGTGTATCTCCGTCGGCCGTTTTCTTTTTTGTGTTCGTTAGGCAAAGGAGCAAGCGTCATGTTTCCGCGAAGACACCCTTACCTTTTCTTTCTGCTCATCATGGCGGGTCTTGGTACCGTGAGCATGGTTTCCCTGGCCTTGGTGGCCATGACTGTATCGGGAATGGATACGCCAGACGACGGCGATAAAGTGGGTGTCATCGAGATCGTGGGGGCCATCGTCGAGAGCCAGACGATCATCGATGACCTCAAGGCCTTCCGGGAAGACGATTCGGTCAAGGCCATCGTGGTGCGCATCGATTCCCCCGGCGGCGGGGTCGGGCCTTCCCAGGAGATCTACCGTGAAATCCGCAAGACCGTGGCGGACAAAAAAGTGATCGTATCCATGGGATCGGTTGCGGCCTCGGGCGGATATTACGTGGCAGCGGCTGCCAACGGCATCATCGCCAACCCCGGCACCATCACCGGCAGCATCGGCGTCATCATGGGCTACACCAATTTCGAAGCCTTGATGGAGAAGATCGGGTTGACGCCGGTCGTGATCAA
Organism: Desulfobacterales bacterium; assembly: GCA_016218685.1. Classification (GTDB taxonomy): domain Bacteria; phylum Desulfobacterota; class Desulfobacteria; order Desulfobacterales; family Desulfosarcinaceae; genus Desulfatitalea. Next base: position 149,081 of record JACRDD010000004.1, read on the forward strand.
AAGCGGTGAATACAAGGATCTAGGCTCTCCGGCCCGGCCCATGACCGCCAAGGAGAAGAGTTTGCTCGAAGGCGTGACGCGCACCATCCACCGTCAGTTCGTGGGGGACATCGCTGCGGGGCGGGCCATGGCGCCGGAAAAGGTGGAAGCCATTGCCGACGGCCGGATATTTACCGGCGAAGATGCACAGAAACTGGGGTTGGTGGACCGCCTGGGCAACTTTCAGGATGCCGTGCAATGGGCGGGAGAGTTGGGCGGCATTGAGGGCGAGGTGGAGACGCTTTACCCCGAAAAAGAGCGCCCTTCCTTCCTGGAGTATATTATGGAATCGGCCCTGCACCTTTGGGACAAAGGCGGTCTGCGGTCCCGGCTGGCGCCGGAAGCTATGTTGAGGTAGTAGTTCGTCGAGTACGCGAACGAGTACCGCTACGCTGAGTACGATTAAGAACTTTACTCCAGGGAACTGACGTCCCCCAAGGCCTTGCGCAGGATCTCGGGCTCGTCGCCGATGAGCGATACGACGCTGGACGGGACGCCGGGCACCGGGCCGCCGTCGATGATCAGGTCGAGCAACTTGCCGAAATGGGCTTCGATCAGCCAGGGCTCGCTGAACAGTTCGCCCTCTTTGGTGGCGGCGCTGGTGGAAAGAATCGGGTTGCCAAGGGTGTTGATCAGGGCCATGCAGATGGGGTGGTTCGGCACTCGGATGCCGGCGGTCTTGCGCTTGGTCAGCATCATCTTGGGGACCAGGTTGGAGCCCTCCAGGATGAAGGTGTATGGACCGGGCAACAGGCGGCGCATGGTCTTGTAGGCGTAATTGGAGACCTTGGCGTACTGACTGATGTTCTTCAGGTCCGAGCAGATGAAGCTGAAAGGCTTTTGCTTGGGCCACTGTTTGATTTGATAGACGCGCTCGATGGCCTTTTTGTTCATGATATCGCACCCGATGCCGTAGATGGTATCGGTGGGATAGGCGATCACGCCGCCATTGCGCAGCAGTTCCACCACTTGGTTGATCTTGCGTTCCGGCGGATTGATGGGGTTGATCTCCAGCAGCACGGTCTTTTGTCTTCCTTTTGGTTGAGCGGTTATGGGCGCGAGGGAAGCATAGTCGGGGAAGTTCTGGATGTCAAATCTCAAATGCAGTCGGAATAATGCAGGGTTGATCGGCCAACACAAGATATGGTAACGTGGCCTAACTAAGTGCCCAATTAGTTGTATATTGCTGATTTGAATATAAAATAGCCGTCCATAGCGATGCGGAGGTTTCCATGAATACCATTATTCCCGAGGAGAGCTTCTCCTTCGACGACGTTTTGCTGGTTCCCAACTATTCCGATGTGCTGCCCAAGGATGTGGACTGCAGCACCCAATTGACGCGCAACCTTTGTTTGAGTATCCCCATTGTCAGCGCGGCCATGGATACGGTCACCGAGTCTCAGACCGCCATCACCATGGCCCGGGAAGGTGGTATCGGGTTTGTGCACCGCAACATGAGCATCCAGAACCAGGCCATGGAAGTGGACCAGGTCAAGAAATCGGAAAGCGGCATGATCATCGATCCGGTGACGATCCATCCCGACCAATTGGTGCAGAAGGTCCTGGAGCTGATGGCCAAATACCGTATATCCGGCGTACCGGTGGTCAAAGACGATCATTTGGTGGGTATCGTCACCAATCGGGATTTGCGCTTTGAAACCGATATGCAGAAGAAGATCTCCGATGTGATGACCAAAGAGAATCTGGTCACAGTCCCCGAGGGCATCAGCCTGGAAGATTCCAAAAAGATGCTCCACCAGCACCGTATCGAAAAGCTGCTGGTGGTGGACCCCAAGGGGCGCCTCAAGGGTATGATCACCATCAAGGACATCGAAAAGATCAAGAAGTATCCCAAGGCGTGCAAGGATCAGATGGGCCGGCTGCGCGCCGGTGCAGCCATCGGCGTGGGTCCCGATCGGGTGGAACGTGCCCAGGCCCTGCTCAATGCCGGGGCCGATGTACTGCTCATCGACACCTCCCACGGTCACTCCGAAAATGTCATCGACACCGTGAAAGAGCTGAAGAGTACTTTCAAGAACATCGAGCTGATCGCCGGCAATGTGGCCACGGGCGAGGGCGCCGAAGCCTTGATTGCCGCCGGCGTGGATGCCGTCAAGATCGGTATCGGCCCCGGATCGATCTGCACCACGCGCATCGTGGCCGGCGTGGGTGTTCCCCAGGTCACGGCCATCATGAATTGCAAGGCGGCGGCAGACAAGCACGGTGTGCCCTTGATCGCCGACGGCGGCATCAAGTTCTCCGGTGATGTTACCAAGGCCCTGGGCGCCGGGGCCCATAGCGTCATGATCGGCGGGCTCTTTGCCGGCACCGAGGAAAGTCCGGGTGAAAGCATTCTCTTCCAGGGCCGCAGCTACAAAGTCTACCGCGGCATGGGCTCCATCGAGGCCATGAAGAAGGGCAGCAAGGACCGCTACTACCAGACCGAACAGGCCGAGGACGACAAACTGGTGCCCGAAGGCATCGTCGGCCGCGTGCCCTACCGCGGATCCCTGGCCGCCAACATCCATCAATTGATCGGTGGCCTGAAAGCGGGCATGGGCTACGTGGGTTGCCGCACCATCGCCGAGTTGCGTGAAAAGGCGCGTTTCTTGCGCATCACGGCCGCCGGTCTGCGCGAAAGTCATGTGCACGACGTTATCATCACCAAGGAGGCGCCCAACTATCGGGTGGATCAGTAGGATGACCGCCGTTCCCACCGATTTCGTTCATCTGCATGTGCACACCATGTACAGCCTGCTGGATGGGGCCATCCGCCTGGACGGCCTCTTCAAGCGGGTCAAGGAGTTCGGCATGCACAGCGTGGCCATGACCGATCATGGGACCATGTTCAATGTGCTCGAATTCCACCAGAAGGCGGTCAAGGACGGCATCAAGCCGATCATCGGCTGCGAGTGCTACGTGGCGCCGCGCACCCTGGCGGACAAGACCTCCCTGGACGCCAAGGGGGTTACCCATCTGGTGTTGCTGGCCGAAACCCAGGAGGGCTACCGCAACCTGTGCCGTCTGGCCTCCATCGCCCAGGCGGATGGGTTTTACTACCGGCCGCGCATCGACAAGCATGTGCTGAGCGCGCATTGCGCCGGCTTGATCGGCATGTCGGCCTGCCTGCACGGCGAAATCCCCCAGCACATCATCCAGGGCCGCCTGGACAAGGCCGAGGAATCGGCACGCTTCTTTCAGAAGCTCTTCGGTGAAGATCGTTTCTTCCTGGAGGTGCAGAACAACGGCCTGCCGGCCCAGGATACGGTCAATGCGGCCCTGCGCGAAATGAGCGCCAAACTCGCCATCCCCCTGGTGGCCAGCAACGACTGCCACTACCTGAACAAGGAAGACGTGCGCGCCCACGACGTGCTGCTGTGCGTGCAAACCGGCAAGACCGTCAACGACACAGACCGCTTTCGTTTCCGCACCGACCAGCTCTACTTCAAATCCCGGGAAGAGATGATCGCCTACTTCAAGGACTTTCCCGGCGCCATCGACAACACCGTGGCCATTGCCAAGCGCTGCGATGTCTCCTTCGACCTGAAGAGCTATCATTTTCCGCACTTCGAGGACCCCTCGGGCCTGAGCGCCGAAGATCTCTTCGCGCGCCAGGCGCGCGAAGGTTTCGAGCGGGTCTGGAAGTTGATCCGCGCCAAGCGGCCGGAGGCAGACGAGAAAATCTACCGCGACCGCCTGGAGTATGAAATCGGCGTAATCAACAAGATGGGCTTTCCGGGCTATTTTCTGATCGTCTCCGATTTCATCAACTACGCCAAGAACAACCATATTCCCGTCGGGCCGGGCCGCGGCTCGGCCGCCGGCAGCCTGGTGGCCTACTCTTTGCGCATCACCGATCTGGACCCGCTGGAGCACGGTCTGATCTTCGAGCGCTTCCTCAATCCCGACCGCATCAGCATGCCCGATATCGACGTGGACTTCTGCATCAACGGCCGTGAGAATGTCTTTAAATACGTGGTCGAGCGTTACGGCGGCGGCGAGTACGTGGCCCAGATCATCACCTACGGAAAGCTCAAGACCCGCGCCGTGATCCGGGACGTGGGCCGGGCCCTGGGCATCCCGCTCAACGAAGTGGATGCCATCGCCAAGCTGGTGCCCGATGAGCTGAACATCTCCCTGGACAAGGCCCTGGAGAAAGAGCCCCAACTGCGCGAGATGGAAGAGACGCGGCCCGAGGTGGCCGAGCTGATCAATATATGCCGCACGCTGGAGGGGTTGCCGCGCCACGCCTCGACCCACGCGGCCGGTGTCGTGATCGGCGACAAGCCCCTGGTCGACTACCTGCCCCTGTACCGCGGTAAAAAGGGCGAAGTGGTGACCCAGTTCGACATGAAGCACGTGGAGATGATCGGCCTGGTCAAGTTCGACTTTCTGGGCCTGCGCAACCTGACCGTCATCGACCATGCCCTGGCCCTCATCCGCCAGCAGGGCAAGCAGCCGCCCGATCTTTCCAATTTGAATTTCGACGACCGGCCGACCTACGAACTGCTCTCCGCCGGCGACACCACCGGCGTCTTCCAGTTGGAAAGTTCGGGCATGAAGGATCTGCTGGCGCGCCTGAAGCCCGAATCCTTCGCCGACATCACTGCCCTGGTGGCCCTCTACCGGCCCGGCCCGCTGGACAGCGGCATGGTGGACGACTTCGTCGAGCGCAAGCATGGCCGCAAGGCGGTGGAGTACATGTTCCCCGAGCTTGCTCCGCTGCTCAAGGAGACCTACGGCGTCATCGTCTACCAGGAGCAGGTGATGAAGATCGCCAGCGTCCTGGCCTCCTACACCATGGGCGAAGCCGACGGCTTGCGCAAGGCCATGGGCAAGAAGATCGCCGCCATGATGGCCGAGCACCGCGAGCGCTTCGTCAAGGGCGCCGTGGCCAACGGCCATGACGAGAAGAAAGCCATCGCCCTGTTCGATCTGATGGAGAAGTTCGGCGGTTACGGCTTCAACAAGTCCCACAGCGCGGCCTATGCCCTGATCGCCTACCAGACGGCTTATCTTAAGGCCCACTTTCCCGTGGAGTTCATCGCGGCCCTGCTCACCAGCGAAATGCACTCTATCGACGGCGTGGTCAAATACATCAACGAGTGCCGCGCCCATCAAATCGAAGTGCTGCCGCCGGATGTCAACAGCGGCGACACCACCTTCACGGTCTCCGACGGCAAGATCCGTTTCGGCCTGGTGGCGGTCAAGAACGTGGGCGAGGGCGCGGTGGAAGTGATCGCCGAAGAGCGGCGGGCCAGGGGGCCTTTCCAGTCGCTTTTCGATTTCTGTGAACGCGTGGACTTGCGCAAAGTCAACAAACGCGTCCTGGAAGGCCTGGTCGCCTGCGGGGCCTTCGATGCCACCGGCGCCAGACGGTCACAGATGATGGCGGTTTTGGAAGAGGCTCTGGAGTACGGCCAGAAGGTCCAAAAGGAGAAGTGCGATCCCCAAATGGGGCTCTTCGAAGAGGCCAACGACTGTACGCTCTCCATGACCCCGCCGGCCCTGCCCAACATCCCCGAGTGGCCCGAGCGCGAACGCCTGACGCGTGAAAAAGAGGCCCTGGGCTTTTACATCTCCGGACACCCCCTGGCGCCGCACCAGAAGACCATGGCCAAGTTCAGCACCTTTGCCAGCGGCGCCACCGACGAGGCCGCCGACGGCCAGACCGTGCGCATGGGCGGCATGGTGACCAGCCGCAAGACCATCCGCACCAAAAAAGAAGAGTTGATGGCCTTCGTGCAACTGGAAGACATGGAGGGCGGCATCGAAGTGGTCATCTTCCCGTCGATCTATGCCGCCTGCCAGCACCTGCTCACCGACGATCGGCCCATCATGGTGCAGGGCAAGCTGCAGAAGGACGAAAAGGGACCCAAGCTTCTGGCCGACACGGTGATACCCATGGAAGAGGCCGAAACCCTCTGGACCGCCGAGGTGCACTTCAACATCGACGTAACCCGCACCGACAAAGAGAAGTTGGAGCGTCTGCGCGACCTGATTCGCCGCTATCCCGGCGACTGCTCGGGATGGCTGCACCTTAAAATGGAAGAAGAGGTGGAGACCATCGTCGCCATGTCTGAACAGTGGCGCATTCAGCCCGGGGAGGCCTTCAACCGCGAAGTGGCCGCCCTGCTGGGCTACGGCGCCGTGGAGACCCGTTGCGGGGAGATCAAGCCGGCCGAGGGCAACGGCCACCGGTCGCGCAACGGCCGCAGAGCCCATTAAAAAACAAAGCAAAGAAAGCACTCCATTATGCAAGTACCCCTGCTGGATCTGAAAGCGCAGTATCGGCAAATCAAGGTAGAAGTGCGCGCGCGCCTGGACGAGATTTGCGAGAGTCAAATGTTCATCCTGGGACCCGAGGTGGCCCGGATGGAAGAAGCCCTCGCCGGTTACTGCCGGGCACCGCATGCCGTGGGCGTGTCATCGGGCTCCGATGCCCTGATCATCGCCCTCATGGCCGCCGGCATCGGTCCGGGCCACCGGGTGCTCACCACGCCCTATACCTTTTTCGCCACAGCCGGGGCCATCGCCCGGGTGGGTGCCTTGCCGGTCTTCGTGGACATCGAGGCCGATACCTACAACCTGGACCCCGCAGAGCTCGCCGCCACCCTGGAAGGCATGACCCCGGCCGAGCGCGCCACGGTCAAGGCCGTCATTCCAGTGCATCTGTATGGCCAGTGCGCCGAGATGGACCCGATCATTGCAACCTGTCGGCAGTACAATCTGACGATCATCGAAGACGCGGCCCAGGCCATCGGCGCCGAGTACAAGGGCCGGCGGGCCGGCAGCATGGGCGATTTCGGCTGTTTTTCCTTTTTTCCTTCCAAGAACCTGGGGGCCTTCGGCGACGGCGGCCTGGTCACCTGCCTGTCCCAGGAGATGGACCGGCAGTTGCGCCTGCTGCGCATGCACGGCATGGAACCCAAATACTACCATCACGCCATCGGCGGCAATTTTCGCCTGGACGCCCTGCAGGCCGCCATCGTGGCCGTGAAACTGCCCTACCTGGACGGCTGGAGCACGGCGCGGCAGAAGAATGCCGCCCTCTACCGCAAACTTTTCCAGGAAGCCGGCCTGGCCCAACGCATCGGCCTGCCTGTGGAGAAGCAAAGCCGCCACATCTACAATCAGTTCGTGATCCGGGTGCCTCAAAAGCGCGACGCCCTGCGCGAGTACCTGGCCACCCAGCAGATCGGCAGCGAAGTGTACTACCCGATGTCGCTCCATCAGCAGACGTGCTTCGCCTACCTGGGATATAAGACGGGCGATTTTCCCGTCTCCGAGCAGGCCGCGGCCCAGACGCTGGCGCTGCCGGTCTATCCGGAGCTGAGACCCGAGCAATTGGCGTATGTGGTGGAGAAGATCGGGGAGTTTGTTAAGAAAGGTTGAAGATGAACATTTCCCTCGGTTTCTCTCCCTGTCCCAACGACACCTTCATCTTCAACGGTCTGGTGAACGGCGGGGTGGCCTGGCCGGGCCACCGCTTGCAGCCGGTCTTGCATGATGTCGAGACCCTCAACCAGATGGCCTTTGACCAGACCCTGGATGTCACCAAGCTCTCCTTTTACGCCTGGCTCAAGGTTCAGGAACATTACCGTCTGCTGGCCAGCGGCGGCGCCCTCGGCTATGGCTGCGGGCCCCTGGTGATCGCGCGCAAACCCTTGCGGCGCGAGGATATGGCCGGATGCCGGATCGTGCTGCCCGGGCAATGGACCACGGCCCATCTGCTGCTGCAACTGTGGGCCCCGGAGGCCCGCCAGCGCCGCTTCGTGCCCTACGACCGCATCTTCGCGGCCTTAGACGCCAACGAGGCCGACTGCGGGGTCATCATCCACGAGAGCCGTTTTACTTTCCACGATGCCGGCTTCCAGGCCGTGGTGGATCTGGGCGCCTGGTGGGAAACAGAAACCGGACTGCCAATTCCCCTGGGGTGTATTGCCGCCCACCGGCGTTTGCCCGCGGCGCTGACCCGGGAATTGGAAGCGAAGATTCGTGACAGCATCGCAGCGGCACGCCGGGACCCCGAAAGTGCCCTGCCGTATATCCGCACCCATGCCCAGGAGATGACCGCCGAGGTGCTGCGGGCGCATATCGATACCTTCGTCAACCCCTTCAGCCTCGATCTGGGCGCCATGGGCCGCAAGGCCATCGACACCCTGGCGGCCAGGGCACGACAGGCCGGACTGCTTTCATGATTACTGTACTCTTTGCTACCAACCGGGAGGCGCGGCCCTTTCTGGCCCTGGTAGGCGCCGAACCTTTGGAAACCCAGCCTTTTGCCGTTTACATAAGCCCGGCCTACCCGCACCTGCGCATCGTGATCAGCCGCATGGGCAAGATCGCCGCTGCCACCGCCTGCCAGGCCATGATCCTGCGGCAGGGAGCCGCGCGCATCGTGAACCCCGGGGCCTGCGGGGCCCTGCGCGATGCACCCGAACTGGCCGTGGGCAATCTGGTGCGCATCAGCGAGGCCTCGGAGGGCGATCACGAAATCTTCGGCAAACGGGTCGCGCCCGTGCCCTGCGGTGCCGGCCTGGGCGCGGCCTTGCCGGCGGCGCGCCTGGTGACCAGCGACCGGCCGGTCTTCGACCCCGTGCGCCGCGCCGAATATGCCCAATTCGGGGATGTGGTGGACATGGAGGGGGCGGCGGTGGCCCGGGCGGCAGCGCTTTATGGGGTGCCTTGCGATCTGATCAAGGGGATCACCGACACAGCGCTGCATCTAGAGCGCGAGATGCTGCTGCGCAACCTGGACGCGGTGTGCGAGCGCCTCGCTCTTTTTTTGAAAAATGCTTTATCCGAGTGGGAAGATGCTTAAGAAAATACTGCGCTTCATCAAAATAGAACACACGGCCTTCAGCCTGCCCTTGATTTTCACCGGCGCCTGGATGGGGGCCGGGCATGTCTGGCCGACGCCGGGGGTGCTGATCGGGATCATTATCGCCGCCGTCGGGGCGCGCACCTTCGGCATGGCCTGCAATCGGATTTTCGACCGCCGCATCGACGCCCGCAACCCGCGCACGGCCGGGCGCGAGCTGCCCTCGGGCGCCATGGGCGTCGACACGGCCCTGGCCGTGGCCCTGGGCGGCCTGGTCGTCTATCTGACGGCCTGCGCTTTGCTCAACCGCTGGTGCCTGATCCTTTCGCCGGTGCCCCTGGTACCCCTGCTGGGCTACTCGTTGCTTAAACGCTTCACGGCCCTATGCCACTTCGGTATCGGCCTGTGCCTGGCCCTGGCACCCCTGGGCGCCTTCGTCGCCGCCGCCGGACATGTGGATCTGACAGCGGAGGTCTTGATCTTCTCCGCCTACGTTTTCTTTTGGCTCAGCGGAGCGGATATCATCTACGCCCTGCTGGACATCGAGAGCGACCGGCGCACCGGCATCCACAGCATTCCGGCGGCCCTGGGGGCGCAAAAGGCCCAGGTGATCTCCGGCCTCTGCCATCTGATCTCCCTGGCGGCCTTGGCCCTGCTGCTGCACCAGACCCGGGCCGAATGGCCGGCCTTGTTCTCCCTGGGCGTCACGCTGCTGCTCTTCGTGGCCATGTATCTACCCCAAATTCCGATCATGAAACGCTTCTTCCCCATCTCCACCCTGGCCGGAGTGGCCGGCGCCATCACCCCTTTGCTCGCCTGAACCGGTTGTATTCAAAACAGAACGGCGGCCCGCAGCCCATTTGGGGGCCGAGGACCGCCGTTTCAATGTAGAGGCGTCGGGTTTACTTCTTCTTCAGATCCTTTGTCGCCTTCTCCACGGCCGCTTTGATGCCTTCTTCGTTGGCCGGCCGCACCAGGCGGCCGTTGACGAAGACCGTCGGCGTGCCGGTGATGCCGGCGTCTTCGCCCGCCTTGGCGTCTTTCTGGATCTTTTCCAGGGTCTTGGGATCGTTCATGCGCTTGTCGAACTTGGCTTTGTCCAGCTTGAGGGTTTCGCGGAACTCATCGAGCTTCTCATCGCTGAGCATGCTGTAGTTTTGAAAGACCAGGTCGTGGTACTCCCAGAATTTGCCGAAGCTGTCGGCCGCCATGCTGGCCTTGGCCGCCTGCATGGCGAAACGGTGCATGGAAAGGGGAAAGTGCTTGAAGACGGTCTTGGTCTCTTTGGGGTATTGCGCCATCACCTTGTCGATGACGGCGCCGATGCGGGCGCAGTAGGGGCATTGAAAGTCGCTGAAGACCACGATGGCCACGGGCGCGTTGGCCGGCCCCTTGAAGGGCGAACCGGCGATGTCGATGGCGTGGGTGAACGAGAGGTTGAGCACCTGGACCGTGTTGTCCTTGGGGTTGCTCAGATAGAGTTGGTCATCCCGGGGGCCGATTTTGATCTGGTTGACATCGGCGCCCACCTTGACCGTGTTCAGCAGAGCGCCGGTCGGATTGTAAATCAGGAGCTGGCCCTGGTTGTCCAGGACGTAGATCCGCTGCCCGTTCATGGAGACTTCCATGTCGATGGGAGGGTTCTGCAGCTTGAGGGTGGCGGTCACTTCGGTTTCGACCTCGGCCTGGGCCAACGGCAGGCACAGGGCCAGGCAGAACATCAACAACAGGACTCCTCGCAAAATACGCATCATCTTATTCTCCTTTGGATGGGGTAGGGTAGATTGCGGAAAACGGGTGCATGGGGCTCCCATTGCGTGCAGATCCGCGGGTTTTGGGATCGGTGCCGGCTTTGAGCGACGGAAGCCCCGCAGGAGCGGCGTCTGAGCCGGCTTATCTTTATTGGATAGAGTGAATCACGACCTTTGCGGCGGATGTCGGACCACATGTGTCGGTTCAATCGTTCCTTTTAGCGCGCTTTGCCGCAAGAGACAAGAGGCGCGCTCAAAAATGAGATCCCTCCTTTATAGATACCGGTGAATCTGCTATCAACGGGCTGGCGCCCCGCCGCCCAGGAGGTTGTATGCCCAAATCCAAAAAACCGCCCCTCATCGTGGCCATGACCGGTGCCTCGGGCGCCTATGCGGCCCAGTTGCTGCTGGAACGATCGCCCTGGCCCACCCTGCTGGTGGCCAGCCGCTGGGCTCGCGCGATCTACGAACGGGAGTGCGGCCCCTTCGAAAAATTGACCCGCCTGGCCGGCCGGGTGTATGACCCCTCGGATCTGGAGGCACCGCCCTCGTCGGGCTCGGTACCCACGGCCGGAATGGTGATCGTGCCATGTTCCATCAATACCCTGGCCCACATCGCCAACGGCCTGGCCGACAACCTGATCACCCGGGCGGCTCATTGCCATCTCAAGGAACGGCGTACATTGATTCTGGGGTTGCGGGAGACCCCCCTGACCACCATCGATCTGGCGAACGCGGCCCGGGCCGCCACTGCCGGCGCCGTCATCATGCCTCTTAGCCCGCCGTTCTTCATGTTCCAGGGTAAGACGCCGGAACAGATCACGCTGCACGATCTGATGGCCGCTTATATTGACCGCGTGCTGGCGTTGCTCGGCCGGCCGCTTGCAGCCAATTGGGAGAACCTGATCTGATGCATACCGATTTGCGCGTTTTTCTGAGGGACCTTGAGCAGCGCGGGCAGCTGGCCCGGGTGAAGGTCGAAGTGGACCCCAACCAGGAGATCACGGTCATCCAGCACCGGGTGATCGCAGCGGGCGGTCCGGCCCTGCTGTTCGAGAAGGTGAAGGGCTCGCCGTACCGCATCGTGAGCAACCTCTTCGGAACTTCCCAGCGGGTGGCCCTGGCCTGCGGCGCGCCGCCACAAGCCTTGGGCGAACGGCTGGCCCGGCTGGCCCATGGCCTGATGCCGCCCTCCCTGGGCAACATCTGGCGCGCCCGGCGGGATCTGCGGCGCATGCTGCCCGCGCGCCTGCGCCGGGTGCCGGCCGGACCGATCCTGGAAAGGTGCATCGAGCCCCCGGACCTGACGCAACTGCCGGTGCTCACCTGCTGGCCCGAGGATGGCGGGCCGTTTTTCACCCTGCCCCTGGTGCACACCGTGGACCCCCAGAGCGGCCAGGGCAACCTGGGCATCTACCGCCTGCAACGCTTCGACGCCGCCAGCACCGGCATGCACTGGCAGATCGAAAAAGGGGGCGGCTTTCATTTCCACCAGGCGATGCGCGCGGGCCGGCCCCTGCCGGTGAGCGTGATCCTGGGCGGACCGCCGGCCCTGACCCTGGCGGCCGTGGCGCCTCTGCCCGAAGGCATGGACGAGCGCGTGCTGGCCGCCTACCTCATGGGCCACCCCCTGGATGTCATCACCCGGCCAACCACCGGCCATCGCATCCCCGCCGCCGCCGAGTTCGTGCTGGAAGGCGAGGTGCGCCCCGGCGATGTGCACCGGGAAGGTCCCTTCGGCGACCATTTCGGCCACTACTCGGCCGCGGCCGACTATCCGGTCTTCCGGGTGCGGCGCATCCTGGCGCGCAAGGACGCCATCTACCCGGCCACGGTGGTGGGCAAGCCCGTGCAGGAGGATTACTACATCGGTGAAGCCCTTCAGGCGATCGCCATGCCCATGCTGCGCTGGCTCAAGCCGGCGATTGTCGATCTGTGGGCCTATCCCGAAACCGGTTTTCATGCCCTGGCGGTCATGGCCGTGCGCCAACGCTATCCCCATGAAGCCCTCAAGTTGACCCTGGGCATGCTGGGCGAAGGTCAGGTTTCGCTCACCAAGGTGATGATCACCGTGGATGCCGACGTTCGGGCGCGCGATTTCGTTTCGGTGAGCAAGGCCCTGTGGCGCCACCTGACCCCCGAGGGCGTGCACCTGCTGAGTCCTACGGCCCAGGACACCCTGGATTTCACCGGGCCGGCTATGAACACCGGCAGCCGCCTGATCCTGCTGGCCAATCAGGGTTCCGGCCCACCCGTGCGCAACGCACCGCCGCCCCATCCGCCGGCGCCGGCCGATCTGCACCCCGGGATCACTGCCATCCGCACCCTGGGACCGGCCTTTCTCGTGGTGCGGGTGGTCGACGGTTGCGACGATCTCCAGAGCTTATGGGAGCGGCTGCGTCAAAACGAAATTACCCGTCAGTACCTGTTTCATGTCGCGGTGAGCGGCGACGTGCCCCTGGGCGATCCGATCCTGCTGCTGTGGGGCTGGTTCACGCGCTTCGATCCGGCCGCCGACCTGTATCCCGCCGGCCGCCGCATCCAGGGCAACCGGCTGCTGCTCGACTTTCCCATCGCCATTGACGCTCGCTGGAAAAAGGGCTATCCACGGCCGGTGGCCTTCGATCCGGAAGTAGAGCAGCGGGTCAATGCGCGCTGGGAGCAGTATGGGATCAAGATCGGCTAAAAGCTGAAAGTTAAAAGTGAGAGCGAAGATATGAGCCATAGGTCGGACACGTTGTTCCAACTGGCTTTGGAAAAAGGGGCGCATGGCCAGCGTCTGGAGGCCGACGAGGCCCGGGCCCTGGCCGCGGTCATCAGCCCGGATCGGCTGCACGCCCTGGGGCGGGCGGCTTTGGCCAACCGGCGCCGGCGCTTCGGCGAGCGGGCCACCTTCGTGTTCAACCTGCAGATCAATCCGGCCAATATCTGCGGGGCGGGCTGCACCTTTTGCAACTATGCCGCTTCCAGAAACGACGCCCACGCCTATGTCATGAGCGAAGAGGAGATCCTGGCCAAGGTGGCCCAGTTGCAACCCACCGAGGCCCACATCGTGGGCGGCTTGAATCAGGTATGGCCCTACGAACGCAACCTTGCGCTGGTGCGCCGGCTGCGCGCCCAATATCCCGGCCTGCACATCAAGGCGTATACCGCCGTGGAGATCGCCTATTTCGCCAAGACCGCGCGCAAAAGCGAGGCCGAAGTTTTGGCTGAACTCAAGGCCGCCGGGGTGGAGGCCCTGCCGGGCGGCGGCGCCGAGATCTTCTCCGAACGCCTGTGGCGGCAGCACTGGCCTAACAAAGTCGGCCCCCAAGAGTGGGTGCGCATTCATCAACTGGCCCACGGCCTGGGATTGACCACCAACGCCACCATGCTCTTCGGTTTCGGCGACACCTGGGAGGAGCGCATCGACCATCTGCTGATTCTGCGCCAGGCCCAGGACCAATCCGGCGGGTTCGCCTGCTTCATCCCCCTGGCCTTTCAGCCCGGCGAGGGCAACTTCATCGCCCACGGCCCCACGCCCCTGGAGACGCTGACGGTAGTGGCCATCGCCCGCCTGGTACTCGATAACATCCCGCACCTCAAATCCTACTGGCCCATGAGCGGCGTAGAGACCGCCGCCGCCGGCTTGAGCTGGGGAGCCGACGACATGGACGGCACCATCTCCGAAGAGAAGATCGCCCACTTGGCCGGCGCGCCCACGCCCAAGGGCTTGGCCCGGGAGCGCATGACCGAGACCATCCGCATGGCCGGCTTCGTTCCTGTAGAGCGCGATGGACGATTCGGGGAGAGAAAGAGGGAAGGCTGAATATGAACTATCCCATTGCCATGATTCCTTACGCGAATATGGCCCCGTATGCCGCCTTGGGCCCTCCCGAGGGCTGCTACTTCGTGGCCTGCACCCCACGCAACAGCATTCAGGCCTTGCACAGCGGCGCGGTATGGGCCGCGGCCGTGCCCGTGGGCGGGCTGGCGGCGCTGGGGCCGGCGGTGGAAGCGCTAGGGCTGTTCGGCATCGCGGCCCACCGCGAGGTGATGAGCGTGATGTTCTTCTCCGACCGGCCCTTCGAGGCCTTTTGCCGGCCCCAGAGTGTGCGCCTCAGCGACGATTCGGCCTCCAGCGTGCGGCTGCTCTATCTGCTGATGGGCTACCAGTGCGGCTTCGACCGCATCGCCGGGAAGGCCTCGCCGGGCACGGCCGTCAACGGCGACCTGGTGATCGGCGATACCGCCTTGCACTGGCTGCATCTGTGGGAGGCCCAAGGCGAAGTAAAGGGGTATCGATTTGTCACCGACCTGGCTGCCCAATGGGATCGGCGCCATGGACTGCCCTTTGTCTTCGCCCGCTGGGTCGTGCGCGCCGATGCCCCCGAAGGTTTGAAGAAAAACCTGCGCCGCTGGCTGGATCGCTTTGCTGACCAGGAAGACATCTTGATTGAACGATCCACGCCCGGCGTTGCGTCCCGTCTGGGATTGCCCCAGGACTATATCCGCCGTTACCAGAAGGTTATCCGGCGTTGCTTGACGGACCATGACGCGGCCGGCCAGGCGCGCTTTCAGGAAGAGTGGCGCTCCCATGCGGCGGCAGGGGAGTCTGCCTGGTTCCAGGGGCTGCCCGGCAGCGCCGCACCCGGAGGTCATTCCCATGGATAATGGCCGTCTGGACCGGGCCCAAGCCCTGACCCTGTTGACGCGTACGCCCCTGGGCGAAGTGATGTCCCTGGCCCATGCCGCGCGCATGCGCCGTTACCCCGAGGGCCGGGTCACCTTTGTCTTCGACACCAACCCCAACTACACCAACGTGTGCGTGACTCGCTGCCGCTTCTGCGCCTTCTGCCGGTCGCCCGAGGCCGCCGACGCCTACACCCTGACGCCCGAGCAGGCGGCGACCAAGGTAAAGCGCGCCGCTGATTTGGGCGCCACAACCGTTTTGTTGCAAGGCGGCCATAACCCAAACATCCACTTGTCCGATTGGCTGGCCTACATCCGGGCCATTCGGGCCGCCTGTCCGCAGATCCACATCCACCCCTTCAGCCCGGCCGAGTATCTCTTCATGGCCCACCAGGAGCAAACCGAGGTGGGCGCGATCCTGGAGACGGTGTATGCCGAGGGCATCCGCACCATTCCCGGCGGGGGCGCCGAAATCCTCTCCGAGCGCGTGCGCAAGCATATTGCGCCGGCCAAGGCCGATACCGCTCAGTGGCTGGCGGTCTGCGAAGCCGCCCACCGCATCGGTTTCCGCACTACGGCCACCATGATGTACGGCCACGTGGAGCAGGACGAAGAGATCGTCGAGCATCTGCTGCTGCTGCGCGACCTGCAGGACCGCACCGGCGGCTTCGCCAGCTTCATTCCCTGGTCGTTCAAGCCCGGCGACACGCCCCTGGGCCGCGAGATCCAGCGCCCGGTGCACCCGGCCAAATACGTGCGCATCATCGCCCTGGCGCGCCTGGTGCTGGACAACTTCGACCACATCCAATCTTCGTGGTTCAGCGAGAATGTGGCCGCCGGCCAACTCGGCCTGCTGGCCGGAGCCGACGACTTCGGCGGCTTGCTCGTGGAAGAAAACGTGCTCCAGCAAGCCGGCCACCAGCGGGCCACCACCCTGGATGATGTGCTGACGATCATCCGTCGGGCTGGCTTCACTCCGGCCCAGCGGGATTCTTTCTATTCGGTGTTGCGGGTTTTCGACGGCCTGGCGCTCACTGGCGCGGCCCACTGAATGACGACTCGGACTTTCCGTGTTGTTCGTACAAATTGTAAAAACAATTGACAAATTGTGCATGGTAAGCTAACGGCTTATTATGATTGCACGAAAAGCCAAAGATACGCTTGTCCGCCTGGCGAGGGGATTCCCGGTGATCGCCATCACGGGACCACGACAATCCGGCAAAACAACCCTGGCAAGAGCTACTTTCCCCGACAAACCGTATCTTTCCCTGGAGGACCCTGACACCCGGCTTCTGGCCGAAGGAGATCCCCGCGGACTTCTCTCGCGTTTCCCGGACGGCGTTATTCTGGATGAGGCCCAACGGGCGCCGGAACTCTTCTCCTATCTTCAAACCCATGTGGACGCCGATGCGCGGCCCGGCAAATATGTGCTGACCGGCTCGCAGCAGTTCGGGCTGCTATCGGGCATTACCCAATCCCTGGCCGGACGTGTCGGCCTGGTGCAACTTCTCCCCTTTTCGCTCGGCGAATTGCAGGCGGAAAACAGGCTCCCAGAAGATCTTGTCGAGGTCATGTTTCGCGGTCTCTACCCGCCTCTTTATGACCGGGACATCCTCCCGGGCGATTGGTGCGCGGGGTATGTGAACACCTACGTCGAGCGCGATGTTCGTCAGCTCATTGCCGTGCGCGATCTTTCCGCGTTTCAGCGTTTCCTCAGGATGTGCGCCGCTCGTACCGGGCAATTGCTGAACCTCTCTTCCCTGGCCGCCGACTGCGGCATTTCCCACAACACCGCCGCTGCGTGGCTGTCGGTACTGGAGGCAAGCTACATCGTCTTTGTGCTGCGTCCCCATTTTCGGAACTATAACAAGCGGCTGGTAAAAACCCCCAAACTCTATTTCTACGACACGGGTCTCGCCGCCTGGCTGTTGGGCATTCGCGAGCCCGACCCACTCGCCTTTCACGCCCAGCGGGGACCATTGTTTGAGAATCTGGCGATGACCGAATTTCTCAAAGCCCGGTTCAATCGTGGGCTTTCGCCGGATATTTATTTTTGGCGGGACAGCAAGGGATTGGAGATTGATCTTGTTTTAGAAAAAGGTGAGGAGTTGCAGCCCGTGGAGATCAAGTCGGGCCAGACCATTGGCGCCGATTTCTTCGATGCGTTGAAAAAGTGGGGAGAGCTTGCGGACAGGGGAGACAAACCGGCATGGCTGATCTATGGCGGAGAGCGGGAAATGCAAAACGGCAACATAGCGGTGATACCCTGGCGCGGATTACCGAAGCTGGCGGAGACCATGTGAGGCCAAGCCAGCGGGACTCTTTTTATGCCGTGCCGCGGAGTTTCGAATAAAAGCGAAAACCGTCAGTTCTGGCCATATATCCGCTTGCGCTGGAATCGAAAATAGCCCGATTCTTCCTCATCTTTGATGGTCTGGGCTTCGGCGCCGAAAAGCTCATTGCGCAGGGAATCGAGCTCGGCGTCGTCCCCCTTTTCGTTAAGGATCTGGGCCCGGCGCTGCATGTAGGTCTCTCCGGTTTGCCAGCGGGTCTCCCGGGTGCCATCCAGATCGGACCAGCGCTTTACGGCCTCCTCATTCATGCCAATGGACCTACGAAAATCATCCAGTCTGGCTTGGCGCTGGTCGGGCGGCATATTGCGCAGATCTTCCTGGACATCTTCGGCCGACAGGAACTGATCCATGACCTTCTGGGGATACTTGCGCTTGTATGCTTCGAACTGGTCGGCATAGATCTCTTCCAGGCGCGCGTTGTAGTACGCCGCCTTTTCTTCGAAGGGTGCCTGTCTGAGTTGGCCGAGTTCGGCCACCGCATCCGAGACTTGTTGTTCTTCTATCTCCTTGGCCCAGATCAGGGTGGCCTCTTCGCCGAAAAACTGCTTGCGCTTGGCCCAGATAAAATCTCTTCTTTGATCGGCCGGCATGGCGATGGTCGCTTGGTAATTGCCCTGCATCCAAGCCGTATATTCCTCCCATAACAGGAATTGGGCATAGAGCCGATCGGCCTGCTCGGGGAAAGCGGCCCGCAGATACTGCTCCACATGCTCGCGCCAAGTGTCGGGATACGCTTGCTTCAGATAGTTGACCAGCATTTGGATGGCCTGCAATCGAATGCGCGGATGATCGATGGTGTTCGCGTAGGCATCCAACAGCTTGGCGACAATCACCTGCATGGTGACGACCTGGCGCAGGGCCTCATCGTCCGCGGTTGCGGATGATTTGCCGGTGGCTTGGGCGCTCGGAGCGACCTGGGATCGTCGGGCCATCGTCTCCGGGGACGAGTCGGCTTTGGCCGGAGCACTCAGCCCGGGTGGGGGTGCGGAATGGACATGCGCGAAGAACAAGTAGCAGCAAGCGCCCAGGAGGAGCGGCACGCCGGCCGCGATCAGTATTCTATGGTTGAATCGACTCATGCCTGACTCCGTTGCCTCGACGCCGAGAAGGGGAAGGGCGCCCGTTGCCCTTCCCCTTCATTTCGAGTGGGTTGTAATCTACGCAGGTGTTTAGCGCGTTCTACGGCCGCCTTCATTGTGGGCGATGTAATCGATGAGGGCGCCGTAGAATTCGAACTCATCGACGTCGTCCGGCATCACCACGGGAATCGAGCCGAAACCGATGATGTCCAGATGGTCCGCAATCACCACGCTGCTGCGGGAAGTGGACTGGGTCTGATTGGGGCGGTTGATGTCTGCCACATAGCCGGTGGTGCCGTCCACCGCGAAAGCGCCGCCCAGGAACCAGCTCTTGCTGTATTTGAGGCGATGGCCCATCTGTTGGGAATTGATGCCGACCAGGCCATCATCGTCGTCATCGTCCGCATCGCCATCGCCCGCGCCGGCCGCGCCGTCATGGTCGCAATCTTCGTTTTCGGCGCTGCACCATCCGTCGCCATCGATGGGTTCGCCGCCCAGCGCTCCCATGGCCGCCAGAATGGGGTTGAGATTCTCGCCGGCCGCGGTGATGATCGAGGCATAGTGGCCGACATACTTGTTATCGATACCGTATTTGGTATTGAAGGCCTTGAGCCCGGTCACCTGGCCGTCAGCGGCGTCATAATCGTCATACATCAGCGACTTCATGCTGGCGATGATATCGCCCTTCTCGCCAAAGATGATCGGGGTCAGGAAGGCGTTCGCCAGGATGTTGAGCAGCTTGTTGATGCCTTCGTCGCCCTGATCCAGAATGGATTTGGCCACGGGCGAACCGCGATGGGGCGATGAAATCGATACCAGCACTTTGACGACCTGGCGGCCTTTGCGCTCATAGAGCACCTTGGCCGCCTTGCGGGCATCGATGCCGCCCTGGGAGTGGCCCACCAGATTGACATTGGGCGCACCCACCGTGGCCATATAACTTTCCACCTGGTCGGCCAGGGCCAGTCCCCGATCCTCGGAGGCTTGCAACGGGTTCACCGCGGTGGCAAACGCCTTCTGGGCCGGGTCGATCTCCCGGTTGCAGGTGATTTCGAGCGACTCGTCGCAGGCATCGCCCACAAACACGCCATAATCGTTGCCGAAGTAGTTGATGCCGATCAGTTTGTCGAACCCCAGCATGCCGTGCGCGAATACAACGGGATAGGCCGTTTTATCCGCCTTGGCCAAAGCACTGCTGGCCGTAAACGCCACCAATAGAAACACCAAGAGCAACCATGTCATACGCTTCATGATTCGAATCCTCCTCTTTGTCGGCCCGGTCAGGCCGCCCCCCTTTCCTCTGAAAGGGAAATGTCATCAGGAATAAGCGAAGCCTCGTGCCACTCACAGACAATGCATGATATGTTTACAGATATCACATGTGTAAAAAATGTTTAGTGGGAAAGGCCTAAATTTTGCGCTCGAAAAACCTGAAAGTTGGATACTGCGCGGCACGCAAGCATGGGGTAAAATTACGGATGTCTGTCCGTCAGGTTGTGGCGTCTGAGGGCGCGGTAGATGCGCATGCGGCTCCAGTTGAGTTTGCGCGCGGTTTCGCTCTTGTTCCAACGGGTGGCGCTGAGCATGCTGAGCAATTGATCCTTTTCGCTGATGGCACTGACCCGGTAGAAGGTGACCTTTTGGGAAAAGGCCGGCGGAAAATCCGTAAATTGAATTTGGCGGGTTTGGCAGTTGAGGTAGGTGGCTTCGATCAGGTTGTTCAACTCGCGGATATTGCCTGGCCAATGGTGTTCGGCCAAGGCCGCCAGCGCCTCCGGGCTCAAGCCGTCCACCTGGCGCCCCGAGCGCTGATTTAATTGAAGGATGCGCCGGGTGGCCAATTCCGGGATATCTTCCCTTCGCTCGCGCAGCGGCGGCAAATGGATGTGGGCCACATTGAGGCGATAGTAGAGGTCTTGGCGGAACCGGCCCTGGTCCACGAGTGTTTCCGGATTGCGGTTGGTGGCCGCGATGATGCGCACATCCAGGGGTAGGGCCCGGGGGGAGCCCAAAGGATAGATGGCGCTGTTTTCGATGCCGCGCAGGATCTTGGCCTGGGCCGAGGAGCTCATCTCTCCGATTTCATCCAAAAACAAGGTTCCCTGGTGCGCCAGCTCGAACTTGCCTTTCTGGGAAAAGAGGGCTCCGGTAAAGGCCCCTTTGCGAAATCCGAACAACTCGCTCTCCACCAGGTTCTCGGGCAAAGCCGCGCAGTTGACACATACCATGGCTTTATCGGCCCGCGGGCTGCCGCGGTGGATCGATTGGGCCACCAGCTCCTTGCCGGTGCCGGTCTCCCCGGTAATCAATACCGCGCAGTGGGCACCGGCCACGCGCAGCAGATACCTTTTCATCTGTTGCATGACGCTGCCCCGGCCCACTATGGCGGCCAACGCATCGGCCGAGGCCTCTGTTGGCGCAGTCGATGCCGGGTGGCGCGTCGCGCGCTTCAACAACCTGTCGATGGCCGCGAACAACCGGGCATAGGGCAGGGGTTCGGAGAAATAGTCGTTCACGCCGGCCCGGAAGGCGTCGATGGCCTGGGCTTCACTGCGCCGGCCGTTGATCAGGATCATGGGCAGGTCGGGGGCGGTCGCCTTGAGGCTGCCAATGATGGCGATGGCTTCATCGAAACGGTCATCGGTTGCGCCGATAACGGCAACGGCTGGGATTCGCGATTCGGGAAATGCTTTTAAGGGGCGGGTTTTTGCAATCCATTCGACTTTAAATCCAAGCGGGCCAAAACGTTCCGTGATGGCATCCGCCCATGCCCTCTCCAATCCTGAAAAAAGAAGCCTCTTTTCCATGACCGTGCACTTTCTGTGGGGTTCTGGATGAGTCAGGCTGTTATGTTATAATCAAACGGAGTCGCCTTAACGGATGAAGGCTAAGTGGGACTGACTATATTTTAAAGTCTCACGGTGATCAATGAAAACTATGAACGGTCAGCTTAGGCTTGGGAAAGCAAGCGTCCGATGGCATACGGAGCTTATACATCTTGAGGAAAATCAATGAAGACGGATATAGCCTCTTTGGCGAAGATCTCTTAATACGGCCTCTATGGTTGATCCGGACGGCCTTACTCTGACTTCTTGAAAAAGAAGATCCCAAGAATGCCAGGTGGTCACCCCTGAATTAAAATATGCTCTTCTTGCAGCTATTATCTGTGCTGCCTTTGCCGCGTCTAACCCTGGGAGTGATGCAATTTGATTTGGCCCGCCAGTGCTCAGATTAACGGCCGTGGGTGCAGGTTGTTGAATGGCACCTTCGCCCCTAACAAAATATAAATGGGCTTCTCTTCTTATATCATTAGGTGCTTCTCCAGGCGCGACAAGCGCTTCATCTACTATTTGACCATCATGAAGGATTTTCCGGCATTGGAACTCATATTTGATGGGCACATAATCTTCGGCCTCGATAATTGCTCTTTTGGTGCTTTTAATATTTTCTGGTTCCGCTGAATGATCAACGGCGTTGATCAAGCTTTGCTTGTCACTTCTGTTTGCATAGACCGCCCTGACAGAATATCTGACAGCTCGCCTAAAATTCTCATTTACATAGTCTTTTACTGGATTTTCACATCTCCTTTCAAATGTCTGATTGCCGGACTCAGATTGAGGAGCAAGATTTTGCCATCTATCTCCAGGTCCGTGAAGCATTTGGCTCAGCAGATGACCCAATTTATAAAATCGTCTGCTGCTGCCACCGGATTCATATCTTTGCCGCAGAATATGCCATACCTGGTTAGGAAGCTCTTGTGCCGGAGTACCATTGTCCCCGGGTTTTGATAAAATTGTGACATTTGCCGAAGTGCCAAAATTATTCCCTGCCAAAGGCCCATAAATCGGAGGGGCGGAGCTTGGCGCATCTTGATCGGAATTAAGGATAAGTGTTGCTGTAGAGGCAGCTAAAGCCGTCATTACGGTTTCATAGCTTTCAGTGTCGGGCGCCCCCCTTCTGTTCCATCGATCAATTCTTGAATAATATCTTAACGCTTCTCTCTTGGCGCCCCTTTTGGACTCTTTTTGTGGGTCATTTTCATTTATCGTAACTCCATTAAGAAAATCTCTATATGTCATTTCAGCGCTGGCTACCATTAGAGTGGCAGAGCCTTCGTTTCCTTGGAAAAATAATGCATGTGAATTTCCACGTGAATCTCTAAATGGGGTTCGGGACCGCCACCACTGCGCGAGCCGTTGAGCGCCGCTCCGGATCGCGCCGCCCACGGCGCGCAGTCCGCGCAGCACCTCGTCCACGGTGCGCACGCCGCGTTCGATGAGCCAGTCGAGGGCGCGGTCCACCTGGGCGCGGATGCGTTCGACCATTTCGTGGATGCGCTGGCCCAGGTTGCCCAGGCCCACCCAGTTGGCCACGAAGCCGATGGCCGCCGGCAGCAGGCGCACCAGGGCGTTTTCCAGGAAGGTGGCGGCCGGACCCAGGGCGCCGCGGGCGATGCTGGTGATGCCGTCCAGGAAGCGGTTGACGGCTTCCAGGATCTGGCGGGCGTATTGGGCCGCGGTCTGGATGGCCTGGTAGATGGTGACGATGATGTTGACCACGGCGCCGATGCCGGTGGGATCGGCCATGGTGGCCAGGCGCGCCAGGGCGCGCGAGATGACCCGCGTGGAGATCCAACCGATGATGCTGTTGAGCACCGTCTGCCACAAATTGCCGAGGCGCTCGCGCAGCATGCGCCACAGTCCGGCCGGGCCTTCGCGCATCAGCACCCGTACCCACTCCCAGGCGCCGCTGAGGCGGTTAAAAAAGGTGCGCAGGCGGGCCACCCGTTCCGGGCCGATGCGCGGATGGCGGGCCATGCGCTGGAAGATCCGCTCCCGGGTGATGTCCAGCACCTGCAGGACAAAGCCCAGGATCGAAGCCAGGGAGAAATCCGAGGGCGGCTGGATGCCGGCCTGGCGCAGTTGGCCGAAGAGCCAGCCGGAGATGCCGCTGAGCAGGTGGCGTCCGATGTTGGCGCAGAATTGAACGAAGCCGCGCACCATTCCCCGGACCAGGTTGACGAGGAAGCCGATGGGATTGGAGAGAATATCCCCCAAAGCCGAGGCGGCCTTGCGGATGATGCCGGTTACCAGTTGGGCCGGTATATCGATCAGGTTGAGTACTTCGCGGAAGAAGGTCCAGGCCGCCCCCAGCAGATCGCCGCTGACGAACACCTGGCGCAGGATGCGCATGGCCGTGGCCTGCACGCGCTGCCAGATGTTGGGGATGCGCAGCAGTTGGCCGAAGACCGGAATGTTGCTCAGGATGCGCTCCACGATGAAGTTTTTGATGGGATCACGGATGCAGCTCGGGATCAAGCGCCAGAAGCGGCCGAAGACCAGCTCGGAGAGCTTGCCGGCCAGATCGCCCAGGACCTCCGCCACCTTTTGCAGGGTGCCGAGCACCGGTTCGATGAACTGGGAGAGATAGACCAGGCCATTGCCCAGAGAGTCGAACAGCCGGCGCACCGTGGATTGGGCCCACAGGTTGAACCGGCCGACCCCCTCGGGCACCCAGTGCAAGATTGCGATCACCGGGCGCAAGAGGGCCTGGCGCCCCAATCCGCCGAAAAAGGACTGCACCGTGTCGGCCAGGCGGCCGATGCACCCGGCCACCCACTGGCCCGCGCCGACCATGCCCGTGCGCAACCGGCGGATGGCGCGCAGCACCCCGGGCAGAATATCCTGGCGCAGGCTTGTCTGCTGGTCGGCCACGCCGTCCGCCTGCTCCAGGCGCTGGGTCATGGCGCCCACATTGTTCAGCCAACTGGTGATGGTCTCGCGCAGGTTGGCGATGGCCTCCAGCGGCAGGATCTCCCGAATGCGCTGTACCACCCCCTGGATGGGCGCGATGACCGGTGCCAGCGTT
Organism: Desulfobacterales bacterium; assembly: GCA_016218685.1. GTDB lineage: Bacteria > Desulfobacterota > Desulfobacteria > Desulfobacterales > Desulfosarcinaceae > Desulfatitalea. The sequence continues at coordinate 173,667 of JACRDD010000004.1, forward strand.
TCGCGGATGGCGCTCCAGGCCTCGCCGGCTTTATCCCGCACCCATTGCACCAGGCCGCCCTGGTCGTTGCCCTGGTCCCCGCCCAGGCCCAATTGCGCCTTGAGCCACTCCCAGGCATCGGAGAATGCGCGGCGCACCGGCGCCATCCACTCCCAGATGCTGCGCCCCAGGCCGGTGATATACGCCCACACGTCGCCGGCCACATCCTGGATCCATTCGACCACCGGCGCGCCGAAGCGCCGCCAGATGTCGGCGAAGAAGTCACCGACGGGCCGGAAGAATTCGGTGATGGCGTTCCAGGCGTCGCCGGCCACCTGGGCGACGGCCTGCTTCAGGCGCTCGATGGCGGCGAACAGGGGACGGCAACTGCCGCTGCGCAGGCCGGCGATAATGATCCCGGCTTGGGCTACGATCAGATTGAAAACCTGGAACAAACGGGCCGCCACGGCGTTGTTGGCCCGCAAGCGGTTGAAGATGCGGCTGAAGGCGCCGCCGATGCGTTCGCGCAAATAGCCCAGAATGCCTATCCGGCGGATGGCCTGGAGCAGATCCGCCAGTTGCGGCGCGCGTTCCCGGAGCAGGCCCCATACCATGTCCGCGCCGGCCTGCATCAGCCGTCCGCCCGTGGCATCCCAGATGCGTCCCAGCAGCCCTCTTTCGGACGGGGCATTGTTGCGCTGAACAGTGCCGGCAGCGGCGCTGACCTGGGTTTGGGTCGTGTGGCCCTGTTGGGCGGCGCCTTGCTGCACCACATGGGTCAGCTCGTGGGCGACCAGATTCCGGCCGGCGTCGGATTCGGGGCTGTAGCGGCCGGCCCCGAAGTAGATGTGGCTGCCGCGGGTAAAGGCCTGGGCGTTGAGCCCCTGGCTCATTTGGATGGCATCGGCGCCCGTATGCACCCGAACCCCTGAAAAATCGGCGCCGAAGCCGCTCTCCATGCGGCTGCGCGTGGCCTCGGGCAGCGGCGCGCCGCCGCTGGGCGGGCGCGTTAACTGCTCGTCCAGCGAACTCGATACCGAACTGCCGCTAAATGTTTGAAGTATTTGGGGTTCTTCTTTTTCCTTATCGGCCTGGCGCAAGGACTTAGGACGCAAACCGCCGGGGGGCAGGGCGGAGATGGGCGACACGGGCAGACCGGCGGCCAATTGGGCCGCGGCGCGATCCGCTTCGCGTTCATAGGGATCGCCGGGCCGGCCCACCGCCAGTTTGAGTTGGGGCGCGGAAGCGGCGGCGGCGCGCAAGACGCGGCGCGTTCCGGCCCAGGAATCGCTTTTGCATTGCAGGCACACCGCGGGCTGGGCCGAACGGCGCGCCTGCCGGGCCGCGTGGGCGGTGCTGCGCTGGTTTTCGGTGGTTTGAATGGGCATTTGCGTGCCTTCTTAGAAGGTTTTGCCCTCCTTTTGATACTCCCTGCGAATACCGTCGAGCAGATCGTTGCGATGGATGGTGCGGCGGCTGTTTTTGAGGGCCATCAAGGTGGCGTAGCGCACCACGTTGACGATGCCGCCGCCGGCCATCTCATAGGCCGCCGCGATCTCGCCCAGATCGAGTCCTGCCTGCAGCGGCGTATGCGGTGAAAAGGCACTCTTCCACAAGCGCAGCCGCTCGTTCTGCTTGGGCATGGGAAAATGGATGATGGATTGGAAGCGCCGGGTAAAGGCTTCATCCAAATTGGAGCGCATGTTGGATGCCAGAATCACCACCCCCGGATAGTCTTCCACCCGTTGCAGCAGATACGAGACTTCCTGATTGGCGAAACGGTCATGGGCATCGGAGATCTTGGTGCGCTGGCCGAACAGGGCATCGGCTTCGTCGAAGAAGAGAATCCAGTTTTTGTATTCGGCCTGCTGGAAGACTTTTTCCAGGTTCTTTTCGGTTTCGCCCACATACTTGGAGACGACCAGGGAAAGATCGATGCGATAGACATCCAGGCCCGAGACCTTGCCCAGCAACGATGCGGTCAGCGTCTTGCCGGTGCCGGGCGGCCCGTAAAAGAGGGTGCGGTAGCCGGGCTTGACCTTGCGCGCCAGGTCCAGGCCGTAGAGCAGCTCCTGGCCGTATTCGATCCAGGCTTTGATCTCCAGCACCTGTTCCATGGTGCCGGCGTCCAGCACCAGCTCCTCCCAGGCCTGGGCGGTTTCCAGGTGCTTGGCCGGAAACCCGGCCCCGAATTTGGGCGCCCGGGCCGCGCCCACGGTCAACAGGTCCACGATCTCGGGGTTCAATTCCAAAAAGCCGCTCAGCAGGGGTTCGCCGGGCTCTTTGGGACGCAGGCCGATGATGTTGTGGCGGGCGAACACATGCTCCGGGTCGAACAGGGCGCGCCAGGTCAGGCGCTGTCCCAGATCGTTGCCGGCCAGCAGAAACAGGGCGGTTTCGCCCGTGGGCAGGAAGGCCGAAAAGTCGTGGCCGTTGCGGCCCCCGAACTCGGTGAAATCCCGGTCGCTGGCGCAGTTGCGGGTGTGCAAGATATCCAGCAGTTGCGGCCGCACATGGGGCGCCAGGCTGAGCACCAGCAGCAGCCGTTCCGGCGGGGAGAGCCGGTAGTGGTGGACAAAGCGCCCGTACATGGAATCGTCGGCCGAGAGAACCGGCGCCGGCAGATCGAAGACATCCCCGTGCGCGCATTCGTGTCCGAACTGAAGCTTGACCCGCGTATCCAGGACCTGGGTCAGCCAGGCCAGCTCGGCCTCGATGACTTGCGCGTTCCTGGCGATATGGGGTTCCACCGTTTGCATCGGGTCTACCACTCTACGCTCAGCATTTTTGGCATCCAGCTCAGCTTGATGGCCGCGATGCCCCAGGGCAGCCGCTCCAGCAGCAGGTCGAAGGCTTGGCGCTCTACACGCAGGTGCCAGCGGCCTTGAGCTTGCGACAGCAAGCCGAAGCGCTGCAAGAAAGTGGTCCGCAGCCCCGAGATGGAAGTACTTTTCAAGGCGTGCCAGTGAGCGATCGCGGCTGCGAGCAGCTCTTCGCAGGCCAATATTTCCGCTTCGGCCAGGAGCACACCGCGCGCCACGGGGGTCTCGGGCGGCAAGCCGCACAGGATTTTGTTGAGCAGCAGGTGCGGTTCGGCGCTCTCCGTGCTGTTCCAGGCCAAATACTGGAGCAGATGAACGGCGCGCTCGGCCGCATCCGTATCGATAAAGCCGTGGGCCGAGGTCAGTCCGAGGCCCGCGAAAAAGCGTCCCAGATACGGCCACAGGAGCACCAGGCCGGCATTGTGGATGGCCGCCAACGCGGGGGCCGCATCGCTGAACACATCCGGTTCCCGTGCTTCGGTGTGCAAAGAATGCTTCTCTATGACTGCAACCGTTTCCGAAGATGCGGCGGCGGGCAAAGCGGGGCCGGGGATTTCCGGTTGCCCGGGCGAATGATCGTCCGGCGCCGGCAAATCGGGTCTTGCGGCAAGCTTTGCTGAAGAAATCTTTCGCCCCTCGGGTGAAGGTGTCGGGTGGGGTTCCGCCTCCACGATCTTTTGGGCGCCTGTCTCTCCGGGCCAACTGGATAGAACCCGGGCCTCCAGAGTGTCCAGATCGAACCGGTCGTCGGGCGCCGCCGCCATGAGGGTCAGCAGTGCTTCCCACACCATCTCTCGGATGGGCGAAGCGGGAGGCTGGGAAGGGCGGCTCGCCTGGATGCGTTGCTCCAGGCGGGCCACGGTTTGCCCCACGGCTCCCGGCGTTTGGTGCCAGAGCAGGGCCGCGATCCGAGCTAAGCTCTCGGGCGGGAACTGACGCGCCAAACGCCGCCGCGCGATGGGGTCCTTGAGCAATGAAGCCAGCCACGATCGAATGCCGGAAGAATTTTGATCGAGCACATCGGTCAGCATGGCGTCCAAACGGTCCGCGGCTTCGGGCTGCGCCCAAGCGGGCAACCGGCCCGATCGCAGAAAAAAGGCCAGCAATTCCCGATGCGCGGCGGCAAGGGGCAGATTTTGATGGCAAAGCGCTTCGGCGGCATCCGGCCGTATATCCTTCACCGCGGCCGGCATGCCGGAAGCCGGGTGCGAGCGGAGCTCGCCCAGCTTCTCCAGGGCGGCCCGCAGCGCACTTTCGACGCCGGGTAGAAATTCCGCTTCAAACTGTTCGGGCGAAGATATGTTCAGCTCCAAGGTCAGCCGGTCGATGCGCAACACCCGATCCGGCGCCACGGCCGCCGAAAGGATCTTGTCCAGCGCGGCCGTGACCGGGCCGCGGCAGAGCTGTTCGGCCTGCTGCCGCACCTGCCGGGCGGCAGCCAGGTTCGGGGCCTGGATGAGCACCTCCTGGCGCTGGATGGTGTGGGACAGGGTCGGCGGCATCGTCTCGTCCTTGGGCCTGGGCGTTATTTGTTGATGAAGTTATTGATCTTGTTGACCAGGATCGGTTTCCTGCCCGAAGTTCCGGCCACGGCATTCATCTCGCGAGAGACGTCGTTCTTGACCTCCTCATTGGTGATTTTGGACCAGGAGCGCGTGGCGGTATCGATGAACTTCTCCTCTTCGGAGCCCGGCTGCAAGTCCTTGGCGCCGCCGGCCACTTTCTTCATGCTCTCCTTGATGATCTCGCCGCCGGCTTTTTCCATCTGCGCCTTCAGGGAGCGTTCCTCGGCCGTGGCGGCGTCGCCTTTGCCTTCCACCATCTCGATATAGCTCGCCTGGGCTTCGAGCAGGGCCGCCTTGGCGCCCATCTCCTTGTCGCGGTACAGGCCCGCGCCGGCCGCGGTTTCCTCCTGCTGGACCTTGAGGAAGGTATCGGCGAGTTTGCTGCTGCTGGCGGAGTAGATGTTGAGCTTGTCCGACTGGAGCTGTAAATCGATCTTCAAGTCGCCGAAATTCTTGCTCAGGGCCTCGATGTTCTTCTCCAGGATCAGGGTCTTGCTGGGCCGGATGGCAAAATCGTTGAGCTGCAGCCAGTCGTCCTTGTCGCTCACCTCCAGCTCCTCTTCTTCGGCCTCGTCATCGGCCGGCAGATCGTAATACCAGTAAGGCAGGCAGAAATCGGCGACCACCCGGTTGGTGCGCGCCGCATACACCAGAATAAACGTGCCGCCGGGATGCACGCCGGCCAGGTGGACCATGGCGGGCGCTTCGTCCAGGAACTTGGCGAAAATGGAAAGCGCCTTGGCCTTTTCTTCTCTTTTCTTCAAGATACCGTCGATCCAGTCCAGCCATTTGAACTTGGTGTCGTTGACCAGTTTTTCGTAAGGGCTGGCCGCCGTGTTGTAGGCAATGCCCTTGACGCGCTTGTTGATGCCGGCGGTTTTTTGGACGGCCGATCGGTAGCTGGCGGCGAAGTTTGCGTGATTGAAGTTGCGATAGGTGGCGTTCAGATGGTTGCCGACCTCGGAAACGGCGGTTTGAAGCTCATCAGCGCTGTCGTTGATAAAGGCTTTGTAGGAGATGGTGTCGTCGCCCACTTCCTTTTCCGGCAGATCGGTGGCGGCCTGCACCTTTTGCTTCACCGTGCCGGTATAGGTCTTGATGTTGCCCAGGGTCCGGCCGATGTCGCGGCGATGCAGGTAGTGCAGGGATTTGAGGTCCTTGAACCCGATGTGGGGCCTGGGCCGCAGGACCGGTAACGCGGTTTCGATCTGCAGGGCGATCACCTTGATGGGCAGGTTGTAGGTTTTGATCAACGTGTTGAGCTGATTTTCGGCATCGTCCACGGTCAACCCCAGATGGCCCTCGATGCGGAAGAAATCGGCATCGTCGAGGTCGTACCGCAAAGGGGTGAGGGCCTGGGGCAGGCGGCTGTAGCGATCGGCGTTGTAGGAGACAATGGCGTCCTGGTTGCGCCGCAGGGCGTGGGTGTAGCTCCAGCACATCTGAATGGAATTAATCGCGTCATCCGTGACGGCGTAGTAGTAGGGCAACGCCTGTTCTTCCAGGGCCGCCCGGTCGGTGCGGCTGGGCGTGACCCGCACCTGCGTGGCCGCGGGAATGGCAAAGGCCGCGATCATGGCATCGATGCGTTGGTGCAGCAAACGGGCTTTTTGCAGGCGCCGGTTCTGGGGCTGTGCCGGCGGCGGGGCGTAAAAGTCGTGGCGCTGATGAGTCTGAGCGTTTCCGGCACCGGCTTCCAGGGGGCCCAGGAGCACATGCTTGGGGAAAGCCGCTATGTCCGGGCAGCAGATCTCGTCGGCGCCCCACAAGGCTTCCCTGAACTCCCGGTAGGTCGCGGCGATGTTTTTAAGGTGGTCCCAGATGTACTGGATGCCGGACGTACTGCGGGCCAAACCGGCCACCAGGCTGTCCAGGGCGGCGCTCCAGCGGGTCACCGGGTTCGCGTCGCCGTACAAGTCGCCCAGCAGCAACCGCCAATTGTCGCCGTAGGTCTGAGACAGCACCGTTTTCAGGCGCGCGGCGGCCTCGGTGACGGCATTGACGTAGACCCTGGCCAGATCGGGGTAGTCGTCGACGCCGGCCCCGGTGAGAATGGGGCGCGGCAACGATAGCTCATCGAGCGAGAGAAACAGCGGCTTGAACGGCGGCGCCGAATTCAGAAGATGGGCAACATGGTCCTGGTGCAGCAGCAGGACTTTGAGTTGCGTGCGCTGCTGTTGCCCCTGGTTGTCGCAATCGCCGCCCGTGCAAAGGTCGGGATCGAAGAGATAACTTTCCAGGTAGAGCACGGCGCAGGCCTGGGTCAGGGGGATGGCGGTGCGGGACTCGAAGTCGCTCAGCAAGGAATCGCTGGTGTCGTTGCCCAGTTCGTAGAGTTCCAGCAGAGCGCCCGCGGGACGGAAGGGGGCGTACCGGGCATCCGGGTCCGTGAAAAGTTTGAAGCGGCCGAAGAGCTGGTTCTCGGCAAGGTTCAGCAGATCGCCCTGGGAGGTGACGGCGCTGCCTTTGCTCAGGCGGATGCGGCCGCGCTCCAGGCTGAGATTCAACCCGCAGACAAGTCCGATGCCGTGCAGGCGCACCCGGGAGAGCCGGGTCTGCTGCTCCAGGTAGTCCATGCGCTGGTTCAACTGGCCGGCGGTCAACACCTGGTTGTCTTCGAACACGGTATAGGTCTGGAGTACTTGGTCTAAGGTGCTCATGGTCGGCTCCTTGGTTAACTTGCAAGCGGGAAAGTCATCCTTGCGTCCCCATGATGGTTTGATTCAGCAGGAACGGTTTGCGTTCAATCTCCTCCGTACCGCAGGGCAACAGCTCGGCTTCGGGATAGACGCTGCGCAGCCGGCTTAGAATGGACACCATATTTTGCAGCGCGCGGGTTTTACTGCCCCGGACCCGGCCGTAGTGCACCTGCAGCCAGCGCTGATAGGCCTGCTCGAATTCGCCCATTTGAAGCGCATCGACCCAGCAGATCTTGGGTAGAATATGGGCCGGCGTCTCCAGGCGGACCGTCTGTTCCACCAGGCGCCGGAAGGCGATCTGCTCGAAGCGTCGGGCCCAGGCCGGCAGGATCACGCTGATGCGGTAGCTGTAGGGATCGATGAACTCGCCATCCGCGCAGTCCGGCCGCACGCACACCGGCAGCAGCAGGGGGGCCGTTGCCTCGTCATCGGCGCCGGGCGCGCGCGCCGCGGCCAGCAGGTCCTCCGGCAGCCGGAGCAAGATGTGCTCCACGATATGGAAGCCTTCTTCGCAGTATTTGTCGTTGAGCAGGGCGATCAGGTATTGGATGGCCGTTTCGCGTTCTTCTTGCGTTTCGAAATACTCGATGCGCCGGGCGACGATATCTTCGTCGGCATCGACCACCACGAAGTGAAAGCGGCCGTCGCGGGTCTCTTTGAGCCGGTAGTTGTCGCGGTTCATGGCCAGGGCCAGCGAGGTGCGCATCAGATCCATGGCCTCCCGGCGGTCCAAGTACTTCCAGGTGCCGCTGAGCAGGATCTTGGACCCTGTCTCCGGCGTTTCGTCGACGATTCTGAAGCGATACTCGCGCAGCGCATCCTGGTCGCGCTCTTCATAGATGTCCGGGGCGATGTCCGACAAGCTGCGGCAGCGGTAGTTGCGGATGCCCAGCAGGCGCGCCAGGCGCTTGGCCAGGCCGGAGACATTGTCGGTGTTCCACAAGGCGTCGGGTCGCAGGCAGTTGAACGCCCCGCCGCGTTGGCTGCTGATTTCCGGGTACTCCCGCAAAAAGCCCAGCTTGGCCCGGATCGCCTCCGCCGGGGCATGGTCGCGGTCCAGGACATTCAGGGTCCAGGCATAGCTCTTGAAATTCTCCGCGAAGCGCGCCAGCAGGTGGTCCAGGAATGCATTGCGCCGTTCGCGAAATTGGTCCGGTCCTTCGGTCAAGTTCTGAAGGGTGGCGAGGATATCGGACCCTTCCTTGTAGATACCCGCCATATCCGCCAACGGCTGAACGGTCTGGGTGAAATAGGTCCGGTCGATGGCATCGTCCAGGGAGAACAGCTCGGGCAGGTGGGCGAGCTGGGCGAAGAAATCGGTCAGGATCTGATCGAAGAACAGAAGATAGGCCTGGAGCTGCCGGGCCCGGACCTGGCGCTCGGCCGATGCCGAAGCCGGCAGCCCGGCCTCGCCGATGCCGTAGGTGGCCGGGAAGTGATTCTGGAGCGGTTCGTAGCCTGAAAGGTCGCGCAACCGGCCGTGCGGGACCATGGTGGGACCGGCCGCGGGCCGGCGCGTGGAGGCTTGGGCGGCCCGCAGCTCCGCCAGCAGCGCCAGGACCGCGGCATGGCGCGTAAAGCAGGGGACCCGATCCTTGAAAAAAGTCAGATTGGTGTCTGCGGGGCTCAAGATGGGCTGCACCGGCCCTTCGCCTGCCGCCCGCACGGCGATGCGCCATTTGTCGGCATCTTCCGGCAGGGCCGTTTGTCCCACCGGCAGCAGCAGGATGCGGCCCACGGCCGTTACCCCCGGCACCTGCATGACCACGCGGACGATATCCGACAGGCGGATCTCTTGCTTGAGCTCGGAAGATTGCAGCTCCTCGCGATCCACGAAGCCTTTCGAAAGCCGCGGCCCCTCGAAAATTTGCGACCGGGTTTTGCCCCTGGCCGTCATCTCTTCCAGGGAGTAGAAAAGGATCGGCGGGGTCAGATGGTCCTGTACGGCCAGCAGTATTTGGGCCTCGATCAGGTCCGCGTCGGCCTCGGGCGCCAGTTCGATCTCGGCGCACAGCTTGAACTCTTTGCGCGGCACGACGCCGATGTGCACGAAGTCCTCGCACAAATTGCGGTGGCGGTGCAACTGCTGCCGCACGGCCTCGTAAATGGGCGCCAAGGCTTCGGGATCGGCCGAATCGATGGTTTCATCCACCTCCAGCCGCACATCGTACAAGCCTTTGAGCGCCAGCGTGCGATGGGGCGCTTCATCCGCCGGGGGCGCCGCCAGCACCCGGCTCCGGCGGCATGCCAGGTAATAGGTCACCTCGGCCGGCATCAGCCAGGCGTTTTGCACGCCGTCCAGATCCACCAGCAGCTTGCGCCAATCCAGCAGCGTGACCGGCCGGCACGGCAGGATGGCTTCGGCCGGGAAAAGGGGCGACTGGGCCTCGTCGGGCCGGTCCGGCCGCGCCAACAGATCCTGAATGGGAAAATTGGCCCGGTATCCCAGCTCGGTCAGCGCGTAGCACAGCGCTTCGAGAATGGTGATGCCCGGATCGTGGATGTTGAAGTCGTTCCAGAGCCGGTGGCTCAGCCGTTCGAGATAGCCGAGCCCCTCGGCGCGCAGCAGGGCAAAGTTCAGGGCCGGCTGGTCCGGCGCGGGCTTGGATAGGGTCAGGGGCGCCATCATGTCGATTCAATCTTTCTTATGTTGTGCGTCTTGGCCGATACCAGTACCGCGCGTGGGTCGGATGCCTCGGCCACCTCCACGCTCCGGCGCGCCGCGCCGAGATACAAATTGAGTTCGGCTGCATAATCCACATAAGCGCGCGTCTCCACGAAGCGCAACAAAGTCGATGGGTGAACCCGGCCGCCGAACGAGAGTGCTGCGCTTCCCTGGTAGACCCAAGGCGATAAAAGACGCTGAATTTCGTCATTGAGCAGCGTCCGGTAATGGCCGGCCTCGGCTTCATACGGCGGGTGAAACCGCACGCCGAAGGAGAGATACAACTCTTCGTAAACCGGATTCTCCACGTGGATCTCGACGCCGGGGCCGCAAAGGCCCGCGATATAGGTTTTGATTTCATCCAGGGTGTTTAAATCCACGCGGGGTTGCAAGGCATCGGTCCCGGCCGCGGACGCCAGCCGCGGCACAACCACCAGCGTCACGTGACCCGGAGCCAGCAAAGCGCCGGGCGCGGTGTGGTTCAGACATTTGACTTTGTACACCGCGGGGAATCGCTCCAGGATCAGGCGCTCGAAATCCCAGGCGGTCACGGCCCGCTGCTTGTGGCGCAGGCGTTCGCCGGCGCGGGTGTAAAAGGCGGGATCGTCTTCGCGCCCGCGGCCGCCGAACGAGGCATAAGGCTGCATGACTTTCTTGATGCCGGCCACGGGGGCCACGAAGCCGGTCACGCTGCCGGGTGGCAATGCCTGGCGCAAGCGGTCCGGATCGTTGCCCCGGTCGACGAAGGCGGCGCACCCGGCATTGGGCCGTACGGCCAGCAAGCGGCAGAGCGCATCCGTGTCCTTTTGGACCGCCGCGCGCAGCCAGTACCAGCCGAAGGGCAACGTCGTATTGGTGTCGGTGGCTTCCGGCGGTATGGCCAAGACGATGCGGCCGCTGGTCAGCAGGCCGTTGGTGCTGTCGTTGAGAATTTGGTCGGCCTCCAGGGGCTTCCAGTAGTTGTCGGCCAGAATGCTCCATTGGATGGGCTGCTTGGGCTTCAGGGGGTTGGCCGTGCCCTCGGCCACTTGGAAGAGAAGCGATAGCGATTGCTCGGGAAGCATTCCCGAAAATCCGATGTAGAACTCGCCCGCGTGGGCATAGGCGGGCAGCAGGGGCACGGCCTTGGACGGGACGTAGGACAGTTGGCCGCGGATATAGGCGTGGTCGCACATCTGGCCGAAGGCGGTGAGGTGGAAGAAGGTCACCTCGTCATTCAGGAAATCCGCCTCGGAAGCGCCGCTGACCTCCACCGTGGCGCTTGAAGCAACGTAATCCAAAAGAAGACTCTCGATTACGGGGGTATAGGGCGCGTTGGGCAAGGAGGTATTCTCGACCTTGTTGGCCAGATCGATGACTTTGCGCGTATACAGCTCGCGATAGGCCTGGTGCAGGAAGCTTTGCTTCAGGCCCAGGGAGATGAAGCCGGGCCGGGCGTCGGCCACCGCGGCGCCTTTCAGGGGCCTGGCCGTGCCCAGGCCCGGTTGCCGCGCGTGCACCTTGCTGGTCTTGCGGATGCGCAGCAGCGCTTTTTGAGCCCAGCGCGACCCCTGGCGCGCCAGGGCGCGCTCACGGGCCCCGGCTTTCGGTTTGCGGCCCGGACCAGGGCCGGCCGCACCCTCGAGCGGCAAGGTCAGGTCATGGACGGCGCCGGCATTGCCGTCGTCGAACAGCGTTTGATTGGCAAAGGTTTGATAGACCGCACCCAGAGGCGCGGCGACATCGACCGTGAAGTGGCTGTTGTCATTTACCTGGTAGCCGCTCATGTTGTACAGATTGGAGAATTTGCGGGGGGCATCGCGCCAGGTCAGATGCAGTTCGAGGCGCTCGATGTTTTTGTCCAGGGCTTCGCTATACCCCACGTGCAGCTTGGCGCCCGCCCGGGGTTCGGGGCCGAAGGGCATGAACGGCTTGGTGCTGTCCAGCTTGCCCAGGTCATTTTCCAGGGCCAGGCTACTGACGCCCAATGCTTCCACGCTGAGACGGCAGCTTTGCACGCTCAGGTGCTTGAAGGCCGCATATCCGCCGGAATTGTTTGCGGTCTTCAATTTGAACTGCATCACCGGCGCCTCGGCGGCGAAACGGCCGCCGTGAATCTCGTCCTCGAAATCCACCACCGCGCCCTGGTCGGGTGTCAGGGAAACGCTCAGCCGGTAGAGCCCTTGGGCGGCTTGCAGCAAACGAGTCGTTACAGCCAAAGGGCCGATCCAGCTTTTCTCCCCGGTCAAGTAGACTTCAAAGGCGTTATCGAAGAGCGACGGCGCCGGGCATTTGCCCGTCAGGGTCAGGTCCGCGTGAATGGTTCGCCGGCCCTGCCGCAAGCGCAGCACCGGCGAGGCCAGGGCAAAACCGATCTGGGCCAGGGGCAAATCCCCATGGCCGAAGGCCGGCCAGTGGGGCGCGGCTTTGTCCAGGGCCTGGCCCAAGCCGTCGGTGGAATCGGCCACCGGCGCGATGCGCACGGCCTCCTGGGCCGTGGCGTCTTTGTACACCGACCGCAAGGCTTCGATCTTGGCCGGGTAGACCATCAGGTCCTGTTCCAGGCGGAAGTGCATGGGCTTGCCGGCGGCGTCCTTGCCCGCGCTAAAGCGCGTGTCGGCGGCCAGCATTTGGGAAGCGACCTTTTTCTTCAACTCGAAGAGCAGGTGCACGCGGTCGCCCACCGCAGGCTGGGGCGCGAATCCCAGGACATCGCGCAGGTAGAGATCCAAATGCTTTTGGGGCAGGCTGTTGATTTGCTGCTGGCCATGGCGGTACAGCCGCAGGAAAGTCAAGAGCAGGGCCAGGTGCGGCGGCACGCTGCCGGATGAGGCGAGTGCCGCCCGGGCCTGTTCGCTGTCGTTGGCGAAGGATAGGGCCGAGGCCAAATCCGCGGGCAGGGCCTCGAAGAATGCTTCCCAGGTGTTTCCATCGGCCTCGGGGTCTGTATCGGGGAAGACGACCTGGGCGGCATAGCCGCGGACAAAAGCATACAGATCCGCCAGGCCGCGGTCGTCGATCTTCACGAACCCGGGATGGGTGGGGGAAAGGGCCGGGTCCCGCCGCCCGTCTTGGCTTTGGCCGTCCCGGAAAAGGATGCTGCCGTCCATGTCTTGCCTGCGCGTATTCATCGCACCGTGGCCTCTTCGCGATAGAATGGATAGACCAGGTTGTAGCGTGAGTTGGTGGTGCGGACCGTATAATCCACCACCAGATCCACGCGGCCCGAGGGTTCGTCGAGCATCTCGATGGCCACATCGTTGAGCTGGATGCGCGGCTCGTAGATCAGAATGGCCTGTTTGACCAGACCCCGGATATAGGTGCGCACCGTGGTGTTGAGCGGCTCGAACAGCAGATCGTTCAGGTTGCAGCCGTACTTGGGCTGCATGACGCGCTCGCCCAGGGCGGTGGAAAGCAGGATCTGCAAGCTCTGGCGGATATCTTCTTCGTCGGCCACCATCACCACCCCTTTTTGCGCCAGGGAGAAAAGCGGCGGAAAAGACCAGCCTTTGCCGAGAAACGAGGGGGTCGTGTTTTCTTCCTGGGCCATGGGATTCGCTTTCGTTGGGTTACCCGATTTGCACCGTGGGATCGCCCACGGCCGCCGAAGCGCCGCAGAGACACACATCGCCCACCCGCAGGGCCGGCTTGCCGCCGATCAGCACCGTGACACTGCCCACGGGAAAAATGCTGGCCGTGGGCTGATGGGCGGTGGGCGGCAGCACGCACACATGATTGTCCAGGGCCACGGCCGCCGGGCTTCCGCCGACCAGCACCGTGGGCACGCCCGGTCCCACGATGGTGCCGCCATGGGTGGAGAGGTCTCCGACGCGCGCCGCGGGTGGCATACGATTCCTCCGTTTCAGTTGATCTGCACCATAGAGCCGCGCAACACCGCCGTGGCGCTGGAACTCAACTCCGCGCCGGCCGAGCCTTCGGCCTTGAACTGGGCCGAAGCCTTGGCGTTGGTGTTGACACCCTCGATATTCACGTCGCCGCCGGCCTTGATGTTGATATCCGAGGCGCTCTCGATGGTGATGCCGTCGGCAGCGAGCACCAGGGTATTGCTGTTTTCATCGGCCAGGCGGATGCCGCCGTCGTCATCCGAAAGCGTCACCGTGTTGCCGTTGGGGGTCTGGATCGTCACGCTGACCTTGTCGTCGTCGAAGAGCACCGAAATGCCGCTGCGCGTGACGAAGCCCTTTTGATGATTGTCGTCGCTGGCCGCGATGGGCGTGGGTTTGGCGCTGCTGTGCAACATGCCCAACACCACGGCCTGGCGCGGATCGTCGTGGAGAAAGCCGAGCACGACCTCGTCGTCGATCTCGGGCCGGAAGATGGCGCCCCGGTTGTTGCCGGCATCCAGGCTGGCCAGGCGCGCCCAGAGCCCCTCTTCGTCGGCGCCGATCAGCGGCATGCGCACCTGGATGCGCTCCTCGCCGTCCGGGTCGCCGGCAAGGGCCGTGACGATGCCGATCTGAAGCCCGCTCACCGGCGGGATCAGGGCCGCGGCCGGCGGGGCGGGCGGATGCTGGCCCAAGAACCAGCGCGGTTCGCCGCCGAATTGCAGCTCGGTGGTCCAGGTGCCGCCGCCGAATTCGTGCCGCACGCCGGAGACCAGTGCCCGGCCGTTGAAGCGTGCCCCTATGCCGGCCAGTTCCAGCATGTCGCCGGCCTGGATGGCGCCGAAGCCGATACACTTGGCCCGACCCTGGATGCGCGCCAGGCGCGACTTGAGCAGCCCCGCATCGGCCCAGGCCTGCAACTCGTCGCTGGTCAAAAAGCCGCCATGGGCCTGGCTGGCGGTTTCGCCGCCGGCCGCATCGGCCAGATCCGAAGCCGCGACATTGCCCTGCTCGGCCAGTTGCGGCTCCTGGCCCTCGGCCGACTGCCACTGCTGGTTGGCCGGGTCCCAGGCCTGGCAGTTCAGCCCGGCCAACTGGTCGCGGGCATCCATCTGCGCTTCAAACTCCAGCAAGGTGGCGCCGTATTGCAATGAGAGCGCCGGATCGGCCGCGGTATCGGGCTTGACCACCTGAATTTCGTCGCCGTTGGTCAGCACCATCAGGCCGTTGGCTTCGGCCCGACCGACCACGAAATCCCAATCGCTGCTGGCATATTGCACCAGGGTTTGGTGCTGGGTCTGGGTCGCCTCGATCTGATGACCCAGGCCGTGACCGTCGATGATCCGGGCGAAGACGTCGCTGTCCTTCACATCGTAGAAGTATTTGCTTTTACGGTGCAGCGACATCTTCGTGGATGCGTGGCGGCATTCGACGATGAGCATGGAGGGCCGGCCCGGCGCGGTTTTGATCCCATGCCGGGTGATGAGCCCCTTGAAGAGCGACGCCTCCTGGGAGTGATAGCCGCCCTTGATCTCGATGGCGTTGCCCGGCAGAAAAAGATCGGAACCGCTGGCCGCGAAATCCTGGGCCGCCGGGTCGCCGTCGCGCAGGATCAGCTTGGCGAAAGAGATCTTGTTGATCATCTTTACGACCACCACCCCCAGCACGTGATACTCCCGGGACAAGGCTTCACCGGCGACCAGAATGGTGAAGGTCGGCAAGTCCGTGGGCGCGGCCGCGGGAATGGTGCGTTCAGGGGGCATGACGCTCCTTTGCGATGGGCGGGAAGATCAACTGCTGCCCCGGCGTGAGCCGGCGAAAAGTATTCAGCCCATTGACGCGGGCCACTTCCAGGTAGTGGTTCGCATCGCCATAGATCTTGAAAGCCAGCAGGGGCAACGTGTCGCCCGCCTTGACCGTGCGCACGTGGGTCAGATCCGGCGAGCTGTCGTTGGCTTCGGCCACCCGGGAGTTGTCGTCCCGGTTTTCGGTGAAGGTGGCCTCCATGACCGCCCGCAGGGGCGTGCCGTCGGGGTTGAAAAGCTTGTAGGTGATGTCCGCCCGCAGCAGCACGCACAGCGATTCCAGCCGGCCCCAGATCACCTTGAGAAAGCGCGGCCGGTGCTGCTCGCCGTCGTAGCCCACCACCCGGAAGAACGCCTGGATCTTATCATGCACATCGATCTTGTCGCCGGCCGTGCCGGTGCCGTCGAAGACCAGCTTGAGGCGGTACTCCTGGGGTTTGATCCGGCGGAAGACCACCGGGCTGGCGGTGGTGCCTTCGCCCTGCTCGCGCTGGAACTCCACGTCATAGACCTGGGTGTACTCCTCCGGGTTGAAATAGACTTTGAACTCGGCCACCGGTTCGCCGCTGTAATCGGCTTCGGTATAGGCCTTGATCAGCAATTTTTCGAGTTCACCCTGGCCGGTCGGCGGCATGCGACCCCCTTATCTTTCCTCGCGTTCGCGGAGCAAGGCCATGACCTGCTCCACGCACTCGGCGATGAGCTGCGCGCGGTTTAAGGCGGCCTCTTCGCCCCTGCCTTGGGGCGGCCGTTCGGCCGCAGCGCCCACCACTGCGCGGATCACGATTTCGTTGATATGCACCGGCATGGTCGTATCCTTCAGGCCGCAATGCGCCGGTAAAAGCTGTAGGCCAACTCCAGGGTTTCCACCACGATGCTGCTCTCCTGGGCCTTGAAATCCGATAAGGCCCACTTGACCGGCCAGCAGCGTTGGTAGCTGTAGGTATCGCCCAGGGGATTGTGCTTCTCGTCGAGCAGCGTGACATCCACCGTGACCGGATCGAAGATCAAATTCTCGAGGGCATCCTTGCACCACCGCACGAGCCCCGAATCCACCAGCAGGCCGCGCTTGAGGATCAGATTGGTGTAGCGGCCTCGCAGGGGCAGCCGGTGGCTGAAGCGGTTCTCGCCGCCTTCGGCCAGCTCTTCGACGCCCAGTTCGGCCGCGAGGCCGGTCACCTCCTGAAAGCGGGTGTCCTGATCCTGCAAGCCCGAAAGGTGGAAATGCACCCGGAAGTGAAACCCCACGGGTGGATAGTAAACAGCCATGCGGCCACCTGCGTGCGGTTACTTGTTCTCGATGGTCAGGCCTTCGTGGGCCAGTTCGATGGATTCGATGGCCACCTCGTTGCCCGTGGCTTTGAGGCCCGGGCCTTCCAGTTTGACCGG
Source organism: Desulfobacterales bacterium (assembly GCA_016218685.1). Taxonomy (GTDB): domain Bacteria; phylum Desulfobacterota; class Desulfobacteria; order Desulfobacterales; family Desulfosarcinaceae; genus Desulfatitalea. Next base: position 190,415 of record JACRDD010000004.1, read on the forward strand.
AAAGGCATGTCTGGCCTTCCAACTCATCACCGGATCGTGATTCTCGTTGAGCAGGCTGATGGTCAGGTCGCGGCGCGCCACCTTGTTCAGGCTGGTGGTCTTGAGCCAGGCGAAGAATTCGTTATCGGCCGCCATGATGCCGCGTTTCAGCGTGATGTTGCCGAACTTGGGAATGCCGGGCATTTTGATGGACGAGTACTCCGGGCTGGCGCCGTCCCGGTACTCGATGAGCTGCGTTTCGATGTTCAGGCCCGATACTTCGGCAAAGCCGATCTTGGTGCCACCCCATTCCACCTGAAAGTGAAACACCGGTAAAGGATAGTCTGTCATGCGATCACCTCTTTATCTCGATGGGTTGCGTATTTGCTTGCGATGCCGATCCGGCGGCCGGGGTCATGACTCCTGCATCTTATGGGAGAATTTGAGGATGATGAACTCGGCCGGACGCACGGCGGCCATGCCGATCTCCACATTCATGCGGCCCTCCAGAACGTCCACGGCCGTCATGGTCTCGCCCAGGCCGATCTTGACGAAGAAGGCGTGCTCGGGCTTGGCGCCGGCCAGGGCACCGTCGCGCCATTTGAGGATCAGGTAGTTTTCGATCATGGATTTGACCTTGATCCAGGTGTTGGCGTCGTTGGGCTCGAACACCGCCCAGTAGGTGGACTTCTTGATGGACTCTTCCACCATGTTGAAGAAGCGCCGCACCGAGACATAGCGCCACTCGTTGTCGTTGCCGGCCAGGGTGCGCGCGCCCCACACCATGGTGCCCTTGCCCGTGAAGGCCCGGATGGCGTTGATGGACTTGCCCGCCGTGGGGTCCACGTTGAGATCTTCCTGATCTTCGCTGGTGATCTTCTGCGTCGGCCGCACGACATTGAACAGGCTCACATTGGCCGGCGCTTTCCAAACCCCCCGGGCGCCGTCCACCCGGGCGTAAACCCCGGCCACGGCGGCGCTGGGCGGCAGCTTGATGAAGAGTTTCAGCAAGGCCTCCTTGATCTGATTGTACAGGGCGTTGTTCTGGTCCTTGACGGTCGTGGCGCCCAGGGCCGTGCCGGCCAGGCCGCCGGAGACGTCGGTGCCGGCTTGATCCTGGTGGGTGCCGATGACCACCGAGGTGTCGTCGAAGGGGAAGTTCAGCGAGGTCTCCAGCCAGGGATGATAGGCGGCCCCGTACTTGAGGTAGTCCAGGTCGCTGGCGATGTTGCCGCGGAACAGGGCCACATCCTGGCCGTGCAGGTCCATGATGGCAAAGCGGTCCATGAGCTTGTGGCACTGCCCCAGGGCCGCGTTCATCAAGCTGAAGAAGTGGGCCGAGTTGCCCAGCCGCACGGCTTCCGGAATGACGATCAGCGTGGGTTCGTCTTCCTGTTCGAGCCTTTTCAAACCTCCTTGCAGCCCGGAGCTGTCGTCTCCCAGGGCGATGGCGGTCTGCAAGTCGCCCACCGAGACAATATAACAGGGGCCGCCGCCGTTGGCGAAGAAGAGCTTCAGGCAGTAGTACATCAGATAGGTGGGCGTGGGTTCGGCGATGGGCTGGATAGTAAATTCATGGGTGGTGGTATTCTGGACGATGTTGACCGTGAACGACAACGGATCGGTCTTGCCGAAGTACTGCTCGTATTCGGTCATGGAGGAGATGCGGTGCGGGACCAGTCTCAGATCGTTAGCGACGATTTTCCTGGCTTGCTGGGTGTGTCCGATGAAAGCGGGGATGGCCGTTGCCACTTCGGCCACCGAGGGCGGGAAGAGCGACACCTCTTCGACATAGACATCCGGTGTTTTGTAAGTTGCCATGGATTAAGCCTCCTGTGGACGATTAAAGATAAACGTAGACTTCCGAAAACAGCTCCTCGCCGGCTTCAGCCGGAACCAGGGCTGAAACAGCCGGCGCCGGCAGGTTCTCCATCTCTTGGATGCCGCTGCCGCCGCCGTTGCCGCCCGTATATTGCAGGGCAATGCCCTTGGGCGGCTGCTGGCAGAGCGGCAAGGCGCGATCGGAAACGAACGGTATGGCCAAGGCCCCATCGGGCATCGGTTTGGCGGCCGCGGGCTGCGGTCGAAACTGCACGCCGCCCTCTCCCGGATAAGAGACCACCCAATCCCGGGGCCAGTCCGCGGGCCACTCCGCCGGCCACTCCGCGGGCGGGGAAGCCGGCCAATCCGCCGGCCAACTGCGGGGCCAGCGTTGCGGCGTCATCTGGGTCATCCGGAACTTGTGCACGAAGTAATAGCGCCAGCGGGTGCGGCGGTTGTTGATGATCACGGTGTAGGTCTTGGGCGAAAGGGTCCCGTCGGCCGGGTCGATGAACGCATAGCCGGCCGGCACTTCGGGCCGATGATACATCTCGATGATACCGAAGCTTCGGCCTTCGAAGTGGCTTTGGGGCCCGGCATAGAACCATTGCGGCGGACCGGCGTCCACGGCCAAAGCGTAACGCCCTTCGCCCCGGGGCCGCAGATCGACGCTATAGCGCGCCTTTCCCGAGTTCACCGCGACGCTGCGACTGTCGATGGGGGCGCCCCACGCATCGCTCAGGGCAAAAACGACCTGCGACGCCTCCGAAGCGACCGTCGTGGCGAATTGCAGCGACTTCAGCGTTAGAACATCATTGGCCGTGACATGGGGTGTGTTCGTATCGCTGGAAAGCAGCAGGCTGCCGTCCTGGACATTGGCACCCAGGTTGTGGAAGCAGTAGATCGGGTCCGGGCCCGGCGTCAGGGGCAAATCCGAGCAATTGAGGAGATCGTTATCCCTGGCCGTGAGCAGGAAACACAGTTTCGCACCCGCGGGCAAAGGCTTCAGCGGGGCCAGGCCGCCGACCACCGTGCGCTCGGTCTGCTGCAAAACGACGAACCCATTGGCCGTCGTCCGGAAGAGCAGACCGTGATTGTTTAGGGTCCGGGCGCAATCCGGCGTGGGGCGGACGGCGATATTCTCCGCGAGGCCGGAAGCGTAGTAAAGATGACGCAAATCGACACGGAAAAGCGTGCTGAAGGTGATGCTTAGTTCATCCCGCATGGCCGATCCGTTTGCGCATGGTGGTTATCGGCGGCTGCTCGTCCCGGGCCGCCTGCTCGTCGATGATCACGAGGCGTACCTTGTAGAGCACCGACGGCAGGTACTTGGCACCCAGGGAGCCCCAGAGGTGGTTCTGCTGCTCGAAGTTAAGGGAGTACAGCTCCACCAGCAGTTTTTCCAGGCCGGGGTCCATCTCCGGCGTGTTCCGCGGCGTGAAGCAACTTTTGCTTTGGAAAAAGCGCACCGTTCCCGAAAGATATTTGAGCCCGGTGGAATAGGTGGCGAAATGGGCGGCGACCAGCACAAAGAGGTTGAGCTTGATCTCGGGGTTGACGTGCGTCACGCGCGTGCCGTCCCTGCTGGTCTGGATGCCGTACTGGACCTTGGCCACCCGCTCTTCTTCGATGTTCACCAGGCACAGCCCCAGGCTATCCGAGGGAATCTCGACGCTGCCGTCGGCCTTGACCAGGTTGCCGACGCGCACGATCTCCGTGCCGTTCAGGGTCAGGTCCGGCAGGCGGCCCAAATATTCCTGGATGCCTTTGGCTAGGGTGGCGATGGCTTTGTCGATCATCTTCGCTCGGGTTTCACCGTGTCAAATGGTTCCGTACTCTTTTTCAAAAGCTTTGACCGCCTGATCCAAGACCTTTCGGAACGCCTTGGCCACCACCGGATTGACGATGATCCGGGTATGCAGCGATTCCTTGCCTTCGGTGAAGAACTGGCCGAAATCGAACAGGAACTCGATGGCGTTGTGGCCAACATTGAAATGGTTGGCATAGCGTCCTTCGGGCGATTGCAGCTCCTCCGGCTTGCGCTTCGGCTCCATGGCGACCCTTTAGATTGGGTTATAAGCATTACGGGCGGTGTCGGCCCCGGCGATCCATTGAATTGAAAGGATCAGCAAAGCCGATGCCAATCGGCGGCGCGGTGGTTCCGGCCGCAGAATTGGATAGAATTACGGAAGGTTATAAGTTGGATCGGTTTCGGTGCGGCGTGCCGGGGTTGACCCTTGGGCGTAACGGGTACAGGCGGGCAAGCATGCCAAGCGGCTCCCGAAGCGTATGGCATCGGGAGATGGCGGTGTAACACCCGGGTGTTACGGTGCCGTTACGCACGATCGTTCCCGTCGGACGCGTTAACTTCTTGCTTGTAAATATGCTTCGCTGGAGTAAAGATGATTTCAAACCGGCACAGGAGGATGAAAAATGCTGATCTTCATCAAAACACACCTTTTGCTGGTGCTGACGGTCGTCGGCGCCGCGCTCAGCTTTCTGGCCTCGTTCATCGGCCTGGTGGCCAAGCAGAAGCCGGTGATGATCCTGTCGGTGCTGGCGGTGCTGGGATTTGTCACGGGCATCACCTATCAGCTCTCAAATTACGCCCAGGGCCAGGAAAAGGCGCGCCGCGCCGCCGCCGAGGCCCAGATCAAGGAAGCGGCCCAGCGGGCGCGGGACGGCGTGATCCAGGAGATCAAACTTAACGTGGAGGCCACCAAAATTACGGTTGAAGCTATCGCCCAAAAGCTGCAATCGGCCTCGTTGCTGGATGTGGGCTTGCCGCTGGTGACCATCAAAAGCGGCGGTTCGGTGGAATTCGAAGAGACCATGGCCTTTGCCAAGGGGTCGTCGGAGATGTGGAAGCGCTACGCCCAATGGCTAACGACGGTGCCCGAGGCCAAGGCGGCCGCCTGCCTGACCGTCACGCTCAACGCCGGCCATTACTACGACGCCGGATTGCTGCTGGCCTATCTGCTCACCAGCGCGGCTACCCGGGATGAACTGGTATCCATCGTGAACAGCCACCAGGCCTGGCACACGTTTGCCGCCGAGCCGATCTTCCTGAAAAATTTCCGGCCCCAGACCGGCCACCTGCGCTATGTGCTCTTTTATAGCGGTCCTACCCAAAAGCTATTGGCCTTCGCCGACGCCGAAGCCTTCGCCCAGCAGTTGATGACGCTGCACCGCCTGGGGCGGCACGCCATGCTGGAAGGCCTTTTCAACGCCCAGCACACCGATCCGGTGGCCGCCTTGCGGTCGGTTTTCCCATCCGTGCAAAATGCGGTTTTCGCTACCGAACGCCCCGACGAACTGGTGCGCCTGATGATCGACCAGCAACTCTCCCTGGCCGTGGCCGCGGCCGGCCCCCGACCCTACGTGGCCAAGCTGGCGCGCATGATCCAACTCGCGGCGGGTAAGTAACCACAGTTTAAGTCATCGATTTTTTTTATCGAGTTGATATGGCATTGAATATGACTATCGAAGGGTTCTGGGATCTGGGATACCCATCGGGTGTTTCGCATGAAATCAGCTCCCTGTGGCCGCGATGATCCGCGAACAGATCGGAGCGGAGCGCCGCGTATCCATGCTCTTGCCTGAGCCCGGCATGCCGATCGATACAAGGTTCGAAGGGTGCGGGTCATGGCGATTCACCCGAACAGGCGTTTGAAGAACGGAACGTTGTCGGTCATCGTCCGGGCGATGTAGTCGTCCCGGGATTCGAAAATGACATAATGCACGACGTCATTCCATGCGATGCCCGCCTGCAAGTTCGAGACCCAATCCTGGCCCCGTTCGTCGAAGGTCGGTATTCTTCCGGTCAAGAAGAGTTTTTCGCCATATTCCGTAAAGGAGATAAACTCCATCAGCACGCCGTCTTGAAGGCCGCCGGGGGCGTTTCCCATGTAGAACAGAACCAGTTTTCCAGAAAAGTCGGGTAATTTGCTTGGGGTCATATGCATCCTCTGTCGGTATATCTTTTTACGCTTAGCATCCGGATGGATTGCTCCAAGGCCCTGGGGCGGTTCAACCATTGTCAAATGCCTTCTTTAGTCTTCGCCTGCCGGCCACGCCTCGATACATGGCTTTTTACCCGATTGCAGGTTTTAAAACCAGATCAAAGCACTTGAATCGCGAAAGGCGCACGATCATGCCTCGGCGCGCCCTGCATCACCGCTGTGCAGTGCATGCGTCCCTAATTGCCCTGGAAAGCGCCAGATGAGAACGCTGCTGCCTCCCGCGGCCGGTCGTAATGTCAATCGTTAAAGGCCGTCTTTGCGTCCGTGATTCTGAACCCATCATGATAAACCATGCACTGGTTTCGTCCCATGCCCCTTCGTGGGACAATCATCGTAACGTCAGTTCCTTCGAAAATTTTGAAATTCTCAGTGGATACTGTCGATAGGAAGTCTTCCAAAGGCATTCCTTCGATTGCTTGTGTGCAAACAGCGGCCGCCATGTTCTTTGCCTGGCGCAAGTCATAAAGAGTATAAAGCGTGAAAACCGCCAGGATCGTAGGCATCAAATAAATCAACATACGCAGCCCCAATCTTTTATGGGGCGTAGCGGCATCCCTTTCGATGGAAGGGGGCGCGAAGATTTTGCGCGCTGTCTTTCGTAGGAGGTAATAGAGGCCCCCGATGCCTGCCATGATAAGCAGTGGAGCACTTTTTTCGTCCCTTAGAAGCGGTGTGAAAGGCAAAAATAGAAAAGAGAGGAATACGAACAGCGCGATGTTCCGGCCAAATTTCTTGAATCGAATCAGGCCCAGGCCGGCCGCGTACATGGCCAAGGCATAGATTAAAGCCAATGATGTCGTGAGGAGGCCCCCTTGAGCAATCTCCGCGATATTGATGACGATGGGCAATGTCAGGAGCATCAGCAGATAGCCGACAATCAGCAGTGCGTGGTACGTGCTGTATTCGTCCCTGAGGCGCTTCTTTTCTGCCTGGGTCACCCAGCGTCCATGAAAAAGCTTCAGGCCGCTTTTTCCCGCCGTTTCACGGGACATGCGATCAGCCGAAATGCCCCATTCGGTATTGATCAGAAGGTCTGTTCGTTCGGGTTGGTATCGTTTTAATTTCATTTTGCTTCGCTTCATTTGAAAAACAATGGGGTGAGGATGGCGGCAAGCATCCCAAGGCCGGCAAGCATCAATGCCAGCACGATAAACCAATGGGGAACAAAAGAAACCGGTTTGGGGTTTCCCGACATTTTTATATCCGCCCGTTTAAAAAAGGCGCTCTTCCGGGCGGCGACTTTAATGGCTGAAGTCACGAACAAAACGCCGAAGAACATTCCGAAGAGTGCAAAAAGGATGGCGCCCCGATCGCCAACGCTGAATGCGAGATAAGTCATATAAAAGCTCGACACGGCGCAGATGGCCGAAACGATGATGACTACCCAGATCCACATGGCGGGTCCTTTTTGACGTTGGCGGTTATTGCCCGGAAGACTTGGTCTTCACGGGTTTGGCCGTGACACCTGCTGGACAGCCGGATGCTTGTTTTTCGCCAACCCGTTAAAACCATGGGGGACTCTCGAAGCAAAGGATTTTATCATGATATGGATGACGAAAGCTCAAGAAAGAAGCGTGCAAATGTAAACGATCGCCGGGTTGACCATTGCCATAAAGGCGATCCCCCACAATCGGGCATCCTAGTCCCATCGGGTGTGCGGCATGCGTCCGCAACTGATGGGTCCTGCCCGTCAAGGGGGTGAATCGAATGCGGGTCTCGGAATTTTTGACGCCGATCTTCTCCCATAAGGTGATCCCCCATTTGCCTTGGGCCGGGTCATACACCTGATACGGCCGGTGGGTCACATCCAGCCGGAAGGCAAGTTCGATTTTCCCCTGTTCTTCCGCCACAACGCCGTTCAATACGGCCAGATACTGCTTCTTGACCGTTCGATCTTGAAACTGAATGGACAGGTTCCGATGGGCCTCCGGGGTCAACGCCAGAACCATCAAGCCGGATGTCTCCATATCCAGACGATGCACCGACGGCTGGGCAATACAATCGGGAAGTAGATTCCGAATTCGCTGCACGATGCAATCCTGTTTGTCCGCTCCCCGCCCGGGAACCGATAAGAGCCCCCCCGGTTTATTCACGACCACGATGGCGGCATCGCCATAGACGATATCTACTTCAACCCCTGCCTGATCCATTCAGCGTTCGATCCCACAAAGCATGAAGCCCAGAATGGGCTGACATTTTTCCGGGCAGGCCGTATAAAAAATCCCCTGCCGGCGGGTTCCGGAACGGTTCGTTCGCCCCCAGAAGATTTCCGCGAGACCCTTTGGCGCCAATTTTTGTTGGGCGGCGGCATTCAACAACTTTGGCGCACAGCAGTCCCCGGCGCCGGTGGGGATTCCGTTGGCAAAAAAATCAAAAAGCGGCCTGACCTCCGATCGGAAGTTATGGACCCGGTAGAGCGCGTGAATGTCTTTCATCAGGTTTTGGGACAAGTTTTTGCGTCGGCGCGTCAATTCCCGCCGTTCCATCCCGTCGGGCAATCCATCAATCAAGCTTCCCAACGCCTTGATCTGTCTGTCCACATCGCCGACCAAAGCCTGGAATGCTTCCGTATCGAAGAGCGGCGGGGCCCAGCCCGCCACTCGCCAGACCCCATTGTACTGACCGGAAAAGGCCTTCAAAATGACAGGCTGCCCATGGGAATCCAGACATTCCAGCACACCGAACATTTGCCCTCTGGCGTCACCCTGTAGATAATCGAGGGACAAACGCGGGTCCGCTTCGCGCGCCGGAGCGTGAATATCGATGCGCCCATTCTCCTCCAGCGCTTTCATCAATTCAAGACAGTACGCTCCGGCCCGGCCCTGTGCCAGGTAATGGGTTTGGCCGCAAAAGCCGCAATATCCTGAGATTGAAGATTCAATGGCCTCGGTAAGCATGATCTTTTTCTAGGCCCCTATCGTCGCAGCGGCGCGGTGTGCAGGTGCGCGCCGCCATCCACGATGAGCGTTTCGCCGGTGGTCCAGTCGGCGCCGCCGATCAGGGCCAGGACGGTCTGGGCCACGGTGTCGGGGGTGGCGGTGGCTTTGAGCGGGGAGATGTCGGCAAATTGTTGCCGGATGGCTTCGTAGATCGGTTCGCCCAGGCCTTTTTTGAGCCATTCGCCGGCCACGAAGCCGGGGCAGATGGCGTTGACGCGGATCTGGGGGCCGAGGACGCGGGCCAGGGAGAGGGTCATGGTGACCAGGGCGCCCTTGGAGGCCGCATAGGCGATGGAGCTGCCGACGCCGGTGATGGCGGCGATGCTGGCCATGTTGACGATGTGGGCCACGGGCCGGCTGCGCAAGGCGGCTTCGGCGGCGCGCGTCATCTGGTAGGCGCCGACAAGGTTGACGCTGTAGATGCCGAGGAAGTCTTCCTTGCTCAGGCCGTCGAGGTGTTGGTGGGCGCAGAATTTGGTGGTGCCGGCGTTGTTGACGAGGATGTCGAGTCGGCCGAAGCGCTCCAAGGTGGCGGCCACCAGGGCGCGGCAGTCGCTGTCTTCGGACACGTCGGCCTTGCAGATCAGGGTCTGGCCGCCGAGGGCCGCGCAGCGGTCGGCCGTTTGCTTGGCGCCTTCGGGGTTGCGGCTGTAGGTGATGGTGACGTGGCATCCCTGGGCGGCGAGTTGTTGGGCGATGGCGGCGCCGATGCCCGAGGAAGAGCCGGTGACGATGGCGACTGCGTTTTTGAGTTCCATGGGGTTGCTCCTTGAAGCGTTGGTTGGGCCAGCAGAGAGAACCTTAAACCAAATCGTTGGAAAGGCCAAGATGCGTTAAAGGATTCGAAGGCTATTGCCGGAAGTGGGCGCTTGGCTTAGAATGGGGCCAAACCGCAAGCATGGACGTGAGCATGGATGCCAACATCACTTTGCCCAAAGCCGCCGTACCTGCCGCCGACGATGCTCGCGGCGCGGCACCGGGATTCGATCCCAAATCCCCCCTGCGCTTCATCAACCGGGAGCTATCCTGGTTGCAGTTCAACCGCCGGGTGCTGGAGGAGGCGTTCAATACGGCCCACCCGCTGCTGGAGCGCCTGCGCTTTCTGACCATTTCGGCCAGCAACCTGGATGAGTTCTACATGGTGCGCGTGGCGGGTTTGAAGGCCCAGGTGGCCTCGGGGGTTTCCAGCGAGAGTCCGGATCTGATGACGCCGGCCCAGCAGTTGAGGCTCATCGACGAGAGCATCGCCTTGCTGCGCACCGAGCAGCAGCGCTGTCTGGAGGAAGTGCTGGCGCTCATGGATGCCGAGGGCATCCAATTGATCAATCCGGACAAGCTGTCGGAGGCGGAGCGGGTCTGGCTGGGCAAGCGCTTCCAGGAGCAGATCTTCCCGGTGCTCAGCCCCTTGGCCGTGGACCCGGCCCATCCCTTTCCCTTCATTCCAAATCTGGGCTTCTCCCTGGCTTTCTGCCTGGAGAACGAGAGCGACGGCACCAGCATGGTGGCCCTGGTGATCCTGCCCAACCAGCTCAGCCGTTTCGTGCGCCTGCCGGGGCCGCGCAACCGCTTCATCAGCCTGGTCAAAGTGGTGATCATGTACCTGGACCAGCTTTTCCCGGGCTTCAAACGCACCTCCAGCGGCGTATTTCGGCTCATCCGCGACAGCGAGATAGAGATCGAGGAAGAGGCCGAAGACCTGGTGCGCACATTCACTTCGGCCTTAAAGCGACGCCGGCGGGGCAGCGTGGTGCGGTTGTCGGTGGACGACGAGATGTCCGACGAGCTGAAGGATTTGATCATCGAGCAGTTGGGCGCGTCGCCCAGCGATCTCTTCCGTTTCAAGTACCTGGGGCTGCCGGACTTTAAGGAGCTGATCGTCGACAACCGGCCGGACCTGCTCTTTCGGCCCTATGTGCCACGTTTCCCCGAGCGCATCCTGGATTTCGGCGGCGATTGCTTCGCGGCCATCGGCGCCAAGGATATCATCGTGCACCACCCCTACGAGAGTTTCGACGTGGTGGTGCAGTTCATCCGCCAGGCCAGCCTGGACCCCAACGTGGTCTCCATCAAGCAGACCCTGTATCGCACCAGCGAGGACAGTCCCATCGTGCAGGCCCTGGTGGAGGCCGCCGAGGCCGGCAAGAGCGTTACGGTGATGGTGGAGCTCAAGGCGCGTTTCGACGAGGCCGCCAACATCGAGTTTGCCCGGCGATTGGAGCGCAGCGGCGCCCAGGTGGTCTTCGGCTTCATCGACTTCAAGACCCACGCCAAGCTGTCGCTGGTGGTGCGCCGGGAAGGGGAGCGCTTTGCTTCCTATGCCCACCTGGGCACCGGCAACTATCATCCCATCACGGCCAAGATCTACACCGATCTCTCCTTCTTCACCAGCGATCCCCACATCTGCATGGACGTGATGCGCATCTTCAACTACATGACCGGTTACGCCAAGCCGGTGCATCTCAAACGCTTGCGCCTGTCGCCGCTCAACCTGCGCGCGCAATTGCAGGACGACATCGAGGCCGAGATCGCCCACTGCCGGGCCGGGCGGCCGGGGCGCATCTGGGCCAAGCTCAACTCCCTGGTGGACCCCAAGCTCATCGACCTGCTGTGCCGCGCTTCCCAGGTCGGGGTGAAGATCGAGCTGGTGGTGCGCGGGGTCTGCTGCCTGCGGCCGGGCATTCCCGGCTACTCGGAGAACATCCGGGTCAAATCCATCATCGGGCGTTTTCTGGAGCACAGCCGCATCGTCTGCTTCGGCAACGGCTATGAGCTGCCCTCGCGCCTGGCCAAGGTGTATTTCTCCTCGGCCGACTGGATGCCGCGCAACCTGGATCGGCGCATCGAGAGCCTGGTGCCGGTGCTCAATCCCACGGTGCACCAGCAAGTGCTGGATCAGATCATGGTGGCCAACCTGCGCGACAACGTCCAGAGCTGGATGTTGAAGCCCGACGGCAACTACGTGCGGCTCAAGCCCGAAAAGGAGGTGTTCAACGCCCACCTGTTCTTCATGACCAACCCGAGCCTGTCGGGACGCGGCTCTTCATCCGAGCCGGAGAAAGGGTCCGGCAAGAAGAAATTCAAGAAGAAGAAAAACAAATCATGAGGCTTTATAGCGCTGGTAGAGAAGGCGCACCGCGCCGTCGGCCAGGCCCACTTGGGGCACGAAGATTTTCTGGGCCCCGGACCAGCGCATGACATTGAGATAGATGTCGGCGGCCGGCACGATCACGTCGGCCCGGTCGGGGCGCAGGTCCAGGATGGCGATGCGCTCTTCGAAGGAGTAGAGCGCCAGTTCGCTGCGGACCTCCTGGAGCTTGTCGATGGAGAGCGGCCGGCCGGTTTTGCAGTTGGCGAACCGGAAGATCTTGTTGATGTTGCCGCCGCTGCCGATGGCGGCGATGGTGCCCGGCCGCGCTATCCGGGTTTTGAGCCATTGGTGCATTTGCTCCCAGTGGGCCTCGGTCACCTGGTTTTGCAGCATGCGGATCGTGCCGATGTCGAAGGAGGCCGAGCCGGCGACGCGTCCGCCGGCAAAGAGGGTAATCTCGGTACTGCCGCCGCCCACGTCTACGTAAAGGTAGTCGCTGTAGCCGCCGAAGCTTTCGGCGCTCTTATTCTCGAAGATCAAGCGCGCTTCCTGGGGACCGTCGACGATCTCCACCCGGATGCCGCTCTCCTGTTCGATGCGGCCGCAGATTTCCGGCCCGTTTTTGGCCCCGCGCATGGCCGAGGTGGCATAAGCCTGGTAGGCGATGGGCTGGTAGGCCTCGATCAGGTGCTTGAAGCCCACCATGGTCTGAATCAGCTCGCGGGCCTTCTCGTCGGAGATGCGCTGCAGGGAGAAGGCATCGCCGCCCAGGCGGATGGGCATGCGCGTGAGCGACATCTTCTTGAAGGTCGGCTTGCGGCCGATCTCGAACACATTGGCCAGCAGCAGCCGCACGGCATTGGAGCCGATATCGATGGCCGCGAACTTCAGGGTCGTGAACATAGATGCTCCGATAGAAGCTCCGATAGATGCTCCGGTGAATGCTTATTCCTTATTTTCGAACGCCTTGGGCTTGCACAGATTGGCCTTGTAGCGGGCCACCCGGGCGCAGTTCTGGCAAACAAACTTGCGCTTGGCGGTGAGCTCATAAATCAGACCGATGTTCTCTTTGATATCTTCCTTGTCCCATTTGCAGAAACTCTTTTTTTTCAGGTTGTCGTCCATGGCGGTTTCCCTTTCCCGGCTGCGTCGATATGTCATTGCCAAGCATCGGGTTGTTGGCTAAGATGCGTTCCATGCGTTTTGCGCGTCCGTTGAACCGATGGCATCCCGCAAAGGAGAAGAATCATGCTTTCCCGGATCAAGCAATATGCGATAGTTGGTGCAATCGTTTATGGCTTCTATTTTCTTTTGAGTCATCATTTCATTGTCACCAGCTTCGATAGTTTCGAAAGCTTCAAGAATGTCAGCGTGCTCAAGAAAAAAGAGCTGACCCTGAAGTATACTTTTTTCAGCCTGAAGCAGGCCAGCCCCGATAAGGTCATGCGGATCCCCGAGCTGCGCGAGGTCGGCATCGGCGAGATCATGATCGAAAACGGCATGGTCACACCGGAGCGGCTGACCGAAATCGAGCGCAAGATAGACATGGAATAATCATAAGAAAGGGGGCCGCGGCGAGTCCGCCGGCCCCCTTGCGAGTTTCATTTAGATGCCTGCCGGCTCAGACATTCCCGTTCGTGCTGGGAGGCGGCGGCGGAGCGGCGGTCTTGCCCAGGCCGCCGGCCATGCGCTCCTCGAATACCGAGAGGATGAAGATGGTGGCAAAGGGCTGGGTGAAGAGGATGCCGATGAATACCGAGCTGCCGATGGCGATCAGGCCGATGTAAAGAATCACCACCACGATGTGGTCGGCCATGTTGCCCTGGGTGGCCATTTCCCAAGATTTTTTCACGGCATCCACCAGGCCCATCTTCTTGTCGGTCATGAGGGGCAGCATGTAAAGGCAGGCAAACGCCAGCAGACAGACCACGGCGATACCCGGAACGACCAGCAGCATGAAGCCGATCATGGTGGCAAAAAAGACCACGAGGGAGAACACCAGCAACGGCAGAAACAGGCGCATCTCCGAAAAGAGATCGTTGATGGTGGGGGTTCGGCCGCTGCGCAGCATGAGCAGAATCGATTGATAATAGCCGGCCAGCATGACCGGTGCCAGGATGCCGAAGGTGACCACGCTCAGAACGCTCATCACCAGCGTCATCAAGAGCAACGGCACCAGGTTCTTGAGCATTGAATTCCATGCATTTTCAAGGTGTTTCTTGAAATCCATCGTTAAACCCCCTTTTCGATTGTCGGACTGGTTGAATATGGTTTGTTTCGTCGGGACCGCGTCCCGCATTGGCTTCGATCCGTCGGGCTTGGGAACGGGGTGACCTCCGGCGCTGGGCGAAGTGTTTTGTGGGTCATCCGTTCAACTGCAAGTTAAATGTTTCCATAACATAAACCGATAATAGGGAAAAGGTCCAGATAAGCTTCGTGGCGTCCTGGTACAAGGTGCGCGGAACCAGTGCGGGTCCGGCATCGATGAGAATGACAGGCACTGCTTTGCAACAAAGGAGTCTCGGATGGAATGTGTTGAAGGGACCAAACCGGGCCGGCCCGCAAAGGCGCGCATCGGCGAGCAATTCGTCAAGGGCGGCTTGATCAGTGAAGCGCAGTTGGAACAGGCACTGCGGCGCCAGTCCCAGGTGGGCGGCCAATTCGGGTCGCTGCTCATCGAGATGGGGTTCGTGGCCATCAACGACCTGCTCGAGTATCTGAGCAAAAAGTTCGGCGTCCCCGCGGAAAATCTTTTCAGCCTCCGGGTGGATGCCCAGACCCTGCGCATGATCCCCTTGGACACGATGCAGGAGAAAAAAATCATGCCGGTGTCAGCCGATGCCAACACCTTGACCTTGGCCATGGTCAATCCCCAGGACATGACCGCCATCGGCGAGCTGGAGTTCAAACTGGGCAAGAAAATCAAGCCCGTGGTGGTGCCGGCCTTCATGATGGCCGCGGCCTTGAAGAGCCTCAAGGCCGGGGGCCTGGATGGGCTGCATGGCGAAACCCTGGCCGAGCTGGTGGCCATGGAACGGGGGGAAGAGTCGCCCCAATTGACCTCGCTGCTGCGCTACCTGATCAAGAGCGGCGCCAGCGACATGGTGTTGTGCGCCGGCGCGCCGCCTTCGCTCAAGATCGGCAACAGCCTCAAGCGCATGGCCCTGCCGGCCCTGACGCCGGCCGATTGCGAAAAGTATGCGCGCGAAATGCTGCCGTCCCACGGTTGGGAGCATTTCAGCCAGCACAACGATTTCGGTTTCGGCGCCACCTATCGCGGCATCGGCCGCTTTCGCATCACGGCCTACCGGCAACGCCAATCGGTGGCCCTGGCGCTGCGACCGATTTCGGAGAAGGTCCCCAGTCTGGCCCAGTTGCGCTTGCCGGAGTGGCTGGCCGAATATGCCCTGCGACCCTATGGCCTGATCCTGGTCTCCGGTCCGGCCGGCCACGGCAAATCCACGACCCTGGCCTCCCTGGTGGACATCATCAACACCAAAAGGGGCTGCAACATCATCACTCTGGAAGATCCCATCGAGTATTTGCACAAGCACAAGATGAGCAACGTCTGCCAACGCGAGATCGGCCGGGACACCCCTACCTTTTTCGAAGGCATCCGGCATGTCTTCCGCCAGGCCCCCGACGTGGTGGTGGTGGGCGAACTGCGCGACAAGGAGACTTTCCGCATTGCCCTGCAGGCGGCCAACTCCGGCCACCTGGTGCTCAGCACGGCCCATGCCGAAAACGCCACGGCGATCATCGAGCGGGCCATCAACATGTTCGAGCCCCACGAGCAGAACCACATCCGCCTGATGCTGGCCGAGTCGCTGATCCTGTCCATCTTCCAGTGCCTGATTCCGCAAAGGGAGGGTGTCGGCCGGGTGCCGGCCATTGAAAAATTCATCAACAGCCACCGCTTGCGCAAGTTCATCCGCGAGGGCAAGACCCATCAGATCCGTTCCCAGATGCAGAGCGGCGCCGAGGATTTCATGGGCATCGACCTGGCCCTGGCGGAACTGAACAAAAAGGGCCTGATCGATTTCGATGCCGGGGCGGTGTACGCCGAGGACCGCCAATTTTACCAGGAGCTGGTTCAGAAGCCGGGGCCGCGCAAATAGTGTCCCAAATAGAATGTGGTAGGGTGGTCATCCCCTCTCCGTTATGATAGGTAAACCGCCACGTTGTACGATCAGTAGGGGACGCCGGCACACAGCGTCCCCGGATAGGCGGTTGGCGCAGACATGCAACTTACGTGTCGCCACATCCACTTCCGGCATCCGGGCACGGACAAGCTCCTGTTCGATGATCTCAATCTGCATTTCAAGGGTCCGGGCTTCCACGCCTTTTTCGGGCCTTCGGGGGTCGGTAAGTCCTCCCTGGCCCACATCATCACCGGCCGCCTGAAAGCCGACGGCGGCGAGGTCCATTTCGACGGCGCCCGTCCTCCGCTCTATACCCACAACCAGGAACGCTTGCCCGACTGGTCCGGCATCGGCCGCCACCTGGAACGCATCACGCCCGCGGCCGCCATGGAAAAGAAGAACACGCTGGTGGAGGTCTTCGGGCTTTCGTCGCTCTTGAAGCATCGCTTCTCGCAACTCTCCCTGGGCCAGCAGAACCGCATCAACCTGGTGCGGTACCTGGTGCAGGATTTCCAGGTGCTGATCATGGACGAAAGTCTGGCCAATGTGGACGAACAGATGCGCGGCCGCATCCTGCTCACCATGAAGGCCATGTTTCCCGAGGCGCTGTTCATCTATATCAGCCACAACGTGGTGGAGGTGGCCACCTACTGCCGCTGGATCTGGGTCTTGCGCGGCTGGGAAAAAGCCCCGCCGGCCGTGCTGGTCCAGGGTCGCGATCAGCTTTCCGGGCAGGGCCTGGACCGGCAGGGTCTGGAACGAACCATGCTGGAGATCATGAATGCTGCATAGGCGCATCTACCAATTCCTGCTGATTTACGCCCTGGGGCTGGCCGGGCTGCTGGCGATCAAATACGCCGTCGGCCTGTCGGATTACGTCATTCCCGGCGCCACGGCCTTATGGCGCACCGCGGGCGAAGTCATTGGACGTTATTCTGGCGATGTGCTCGATACCCTGGGCGTGGCCGTGGTCGGTCAAGTGGTGTCGGTGCTGCTGGCCCTGACCATCGGCATCCTGGGGCGCCGGACCACCTGGTTCGGTTCGTTCATCAAGGTGGCGGCCTACAATGTCCAGGCCTACCCCATCGTGGCCATTGCGCCGATCATCTTCATCCTGCTCGGCGACGGTTTTCTCTCCCGGCTGCTCATCGCCGCCATGATCTGTTACTTTCCGCTGCTGCTGGCCGTGGTGGGCATCATGTCCGAACCGGTGCCGGCCGTGGAGCATTTTTACCGCCAGACCGGGCGCATGCGCTGGCAACTGGAGGTCAAGATCCGGGCCTTCGAGAATCTCTCCAAATTGACCACGGTCATCGCCGGCAGCGCAACCCTGGCCATGGCCGGCACCATCGTGGCCGAGTTCATCGCCGCCGGCGCCGGCATCGGTTACAGCATCCGTATCGCCTTGTACCAGAGCGATCTGGCTAAAATTCTGGTGGCGCTTTTCATGATCGGGATCACCTTGTCGGTGTATCAAGGATTGTTGGAGTGGCTGGGGCAGGTGGTAAAACGGGTGTGGGCGCGGTAATTTGTCGTCCGCGTACGATTAGAAAGCATGGGGGATATATGCGAA
Organism: Desulfobacterales bacterium; assembly: GCA_016218685.1. Lineage (GTDB taxonomy): Bacteria > Desulfobacterota > Desulfobacteria > Desulfobacterales > Desulfosarcinaceae > Desulfatitalea. The sequence goes on from JACRDD010000004.1 coordinate 207,979, forward strand.
AGCATTACCGCAAAGGGGCTGTTGCGGTTTATGTGACGTTGGCCGCGGTGTTCCTTTGGTGGGACATGGCCTCGGCCGCCGAGCAGAAAGTCGCCTACCGCCTCAAGTGGCTGATCAATATGTCCACGGTGGGCGACATCCTGGCCGACAGCATGGGGTTCTTCAAGCAGGCGGGATTAGCCGTGGAACTCAAGGCGGGCGGACCGGAGCGGGACGCCGTGCGGGAGTTGGAGCTGGGCTATGCGGACTTCGGGGTGGCCTCGGCCGACCAGGTGATCCAGGCGGCGGCCAAGGGCGCGCCGGTGGTGGTGGTGGCCCAGTTGTTCCAGGTCAACCCCTTGCAGTGGATCTACTTCAAGGACAAGGTGCATCTGGCCTCGCCGGCCGACCTGAAAGGCAAGCGCATCGGCGTCACCTTCGGCAAGAATGACGAGATCATTATGCGCACCCTGCTGGCCCGGGCCGGCATTGCGGACGATCAGGTGCGCCTTGCGAGCGTGCGTCTGGACTACACGCCGTTTTACAAGCGGCAGGTGGATTTGTGGCCGGTCTACGCCAACACCCAGGGGGTCGAGATCGGCCGCAAGTTGAGCCAGGCCGGCGAACCGGTCGGTTTTTTGAATCCCGGCGACTGCGGTGTGCGCTTCGTGGCCAATTCGGTGGTCACCTCCGAGCGGATGATCGCCGAGCATCCGGAGCTGGTGCGGCGCTTCGTGGCCGCCCTGCTGCAAGGATGGCGGGCGGCGCTCGATCCGGCCAACACCGAAACGGCCATCGCCCATGTTCAGCGCCACGACCCGGACACACCCCGGGACATTTTGAAGGCTCAGCTCGAAGCCACGCGACCCTTGATCCAGCCTCCGGCGGGCGCAGCGGTCGGCTGGATCGATACGCCGGCCTGGGAGCAGACCGAGCAGATCATGCTGACCCATAAGCAGATCCCCCGGCCGGTCAATGTGACCCGCCGGCTGCGGCCGGTGAAGGAGTAGGCACTTTCGGTTTAATGGGAAGCGGTGACGGGGGCGGCGGTTGGATAGCGCGCCTTGATCTGTTGATCGACTTCGCTGGAGCGCATGACGAAAATGCCGGACTGGCTTTTGGCGTCGAATTCCAGCATGCGCTGGCTCAACCCGTCATCCCATACGAAGCGTTCCACCTCCGGACGGCGCCGAACGCCCTGGCCGTAATGGGCGAAGATTTCGCCTTTCAAACGCTCATAACCGATGCGGCCGTCGGCCCACATGATGATGGAATAGAGCCGATCCTGCCAGAAGTTATAGAGCCAGCCATCCAGAAGTGCCTCGCCGAATTGGAGCCTCTGATCGGGAAGCCAGTATTGATCGATCCCGCCGTAGAGCGGGTCCGTTTTGATTTTTTTCAGGCCCTGCAGCTCTCCAGGGGGCATGCCCCACGTCGCCTGGGCCAACCCCGTGCCTTGAACCACACGCCTGGGAGGCAGGGATGGGGATGGCGAGGCTTGCGGCCGCGCCCCCTCGTCCATGGACCAGGGCAAGCGCGGAGATCGGGTGGGGGCCGGTGAGGACGCTTCGGGCGCCACCCGCGGCTGCGGCTTAGGGGCGGGAGGCGTCGGAGCGGGCGGCGTTGGAGCGGGCGGCGTTTGAGCGGGCGGCGGTGCCGGTGTCGCCAGGGGCAGGGGTTCGCCGTCGCCACGCACTACGGAAGCCACATCCTCCTTAAGCACGCTGACGACCAGACCCTGCATGCTGAAGCGAATTTTGTCGCCTTCCGACCAGATGTGGTCGGTGGTGAAGCGTTCGCCGCTGGTCATGACGATTTCGCCGGCCCAGCCGGAGGGCAGGTATGCCAGCGCGCCGATGAAAAGGATGGCAGTCAATTTAAAAATGGCTCGCATGGCCCTGCTTCATGCCGCCCGGCTTGCGGGTGGCTATCTGCGTCTGGCGAAGTCGATACGCACGATATCGCCTTTCATTTGCGCCCTGAACCCCCCGGTGTTGACGGTTTCCGGAAGGCGGATGAGCTGTTGGAACAGCGGGTTGCTGCGCCAGGCCACGGAGGCGGCGGTTTCCGGTGCACTTGCCTCGATCCTTTCGCCGCGGATGATCAGGCGCTGCCCTGTAACCGCCAGGTGCAGGCTATCCTCCTTGATGCGATTCAAGGCCACTTCGATGGTCATGCCGTCGTCGGTTTCATATATTTCGATGCCGGGCAAGATTGAATCGTTGGACGGCGTAACGGCTTCGCAGAGCATGCGCGGGTCGATCAACGGACGCCACCCGCAGAGGCTGACATGGCGGTATAGGGCGGGCGACGGCCCGAAGGCCGTGTTAAAGTATTTTCCCAATGCCTTTTGAAAGTTCTTTGGCTCGCTGCGTAAATCCAGTTTCCTCGATCCCATGGTTGATCTCCTTATCAATTTGGATGCCAAAGGCATTACCCAGAAGATCGGCCGCCGGGGATCAAACTTGAGGCAAAATCGTGATGCGCGTGTAAGCCTAACGATTTATTATTATTGTATTTTGGTATCTCATTTTGAGAGACTTCCCGCCTCCTATCTTCAACCCGCTTAGAGCTTGTACCCGATGGCGCGCAGGAAGGATTTGCGTTTGGCGATGTCCTGCTCGCCTTCGATGCCTTTGGGGCTGAAGCCGTCCACCACGCCCAGGATGGCGCGGCCTTGGGCGGTCTGGGCCACCACCACTTCCACGGGGTTGGCCGTGGCGCAGTAGATGCGGCAGACTTCGGGTACGACGCGGATGGCGTTGAGGATGTTGACCGGGAACATGTCGCGCAGGAAGATGATGAAGCTGTGGCCGGCGCCGACGTTCAGGGCGTTTTTCTGGGCCAGGGCGATCAGCTCTTTGTCCGTGCCGGAGTGGCGGACGAGGCAGACGTCAGAGGCTTCGCAGAAGGCCAGGCCGAATTTGGCGCCGGGGACGGTGTTGACGATGGCTTCGTGCAGATCTTCGACGGTTTTGATGAAGTGGGAGTGGCCGAGGATAAAGTTTAGGTGTTGGGGGTTGTCGATGGGGATGGTTTTAAGGTCCATGGGTTCCCTCCTATTTAAGATAGAATGCCGTGGGTAGCTCGCCCGGCGGAGGCGGCAACAACTCCGCGCCACACGCCGCCGAATCAAGGGATGCTAAAGCGCGCTGCGGGCGCCTTGGAAACTCGCTGCGCTCAGACAGTCCAAGGCGCTTTTCCTCCGCTGCGCTTAAGCATCCCTAAATTCGGCGTCTGACGTGTCGCGGAGTTGTTGCCGCCTCCGCCTGCTGCGTGCCAGCTTCGTACTAGAAATCGATCAGTCCCGTATAGTTCAGGGGCGTGATGGACGACAGCTCGGTTTTGACGGATGCCGGTATATCCAAAGCCTGGATGAAATCGGCAATGGCCTTGGCGTCGATGGTTTGGTTGACGCGCGTGAGGGCCTTGAGCGCTTCGTAGGGCTGGGGGTAGCCTTCGCGCCGCAGGATGGTCTGGATGGCTTCGGCCACCACGGCCCAGTTGGCTGAAAGGTCCCGTTCGAGGGCCGCCTCGTTGAGCAGCAGTTTGCCCAGTCCTTTCTGGATCGACTGGAATGCGATCAGGGTGTGGGCCAGGGGCACGCCCAGGTTGCGAATCACGGTGGAGTCGGTCAGGTCGCGTTGCAGGCGCGAGATGGGCAGCTTGGCGGAGAGGTGTTCGAAGATGGCGTTGGCCAGTCCCAGGTTGCCTTCGGCGTTTTCGAAATCGATGGGGTTGACTTTGTGGGGCATGGCCGACGAGCCCACCTCATCCTTTTTGATCTGCTGCTTGAAGTAATCCAGGGAGACATAGCTCCACATGTCGCGGCACATGTCGATCAGGATCGTGTTGATGCGCTTGAGGTTGTCGCAAAAGGCGGCCAGGTTGTCGTAGTGCTCGATCTGGGTGGTGACGCGGCAGCGGTCCAGGCCCAGGATGTCGTTGACCAGGTGGTTGCCGAATTCCATCCAGTCCACCTCGGGGTAGGCCACCAGATGGGCGTTGAAGTTGCCGGTGGCGCCGCCGAATTTGGCGGAGAAGGGAATGGTCTTGAGCAAGTTGTACTGCTTGGTGAGGCGGTCGACGAAGACGTAGATCTCCTTGCCCAGGCGCGTGGGCGAGGCCGGTTGGCCGTGGGTGCGCGCCAGCATGGGCACCTTCTTCCAGGCCAGGGCTTTTTCGGTCAGGTCGGTGGTGACCGCCTGTAGGGCCGGCGCCATGATCTTCTGCCAGGCCTCCTTGAGGGCCAGGGGCATGGCGGTGTTGTTGATGTCCTGGGACGTGAGGCCGAAGTGGATGAACTCTTTGTAGATGCCGAGGCCGATGTGATCGAACTTCTCCTTGAGAAAGTACTCCACGGCTTTGACGTCGTGATTGGTGGTGCGCTCGATGCCTTTGACTTTCTGGGCGTCCTCGGCGCTGAACTGGCCGACGATGGCGCGCAAGGACGCGAACAGGCTTTTGTCTACCGTGCGGAGCTGGGGCAGGGGCAGTTCGCACAGGGCGATGAAGTATTCGATCTCCACCTGCACGCGGTATTTGATCAGGGCGCCTTCGGAGAAGAAGGCCGCCAGGGGTTGCGTCACGCGGCGGTAGCGGCCATCGACCGGCGAAATCGCTTCCAGAGCAGTCAAGTTCATGGTGTCATGCTTTCTATTCGGGTTTTAGGTTTGAAGCTGTTGCGACTATACCCAGCCCCATCGAAGCCTGTCAAGAATGGCTCAGGTCCGTCCGACCCACGCCGGCACCCGCACCGCTTCTTGCGCTTCCTGCCGGGGCGGGATGTAGGCTTTGATGTCCACCACCGGCGACCGGTCCAGGGCGTCGATCGTTTCGATGTAAAGGCGGCAGCCTTGTACCGCCAGCAATTTGCAGGTGGTCAGGGCGATGGGGTTGGGCCGCACCGGCGCATGGGTGGCGAAGACGCCGGTGAGGGGATTGGCCTTGTCCTTGCGGGGGTGTACCCGCAGGATGCGACGCTGCTCGGCCGTGTCGTTGCGGTCGAGCCAGTAGAGCACGGTGATGTGCGAGAAGTTCTCCAGTCCCAGCAGGCCGTCCGCGTATTGCGGGTCGATCTCGACCCAGACGGGTGCGCCTTCCTCTTTATGGATGGTCCCAATGGGGATGATTTGAAAATGTGGCGGCATGGCGGATGGCTCCCTGGAAGGAAAAGAATCGGACTTTTCTCTTCAGAACATATTCCAATGGGGCTGTAAAGGGGTTTGACAAGGCCACGGCCGGTGTTCAATAGTATGGTTCTTCCCGGGGGCGATCCGCCGGGATCGGGCGAGCCATCAGCACAACGGAGGACGGCCATGGGCTATGTTTTCGATTTTCACGATTCGCGCGCCTACGCCGATTGGGCCTCCCATCAGGGCAACCACTGGAGCACCCAGATGCAGAGCCGCTTGATGCTCCAGATGCTAAATCCGGCCCGGGGGGAGTCGGTGCTGGATATCGGCTGCGGGACCGGTACCGCCATGTTGCCCTTGCTCGAAATGGGGCTGAACCTTACCGGTCTGGACCCCTCGCCCTACATGCTGTCGCTCTGTGCCGAGCGCCTGGGCCAACGCGTGGATTTGTACCGCGGGGTGGCCGAGGATCTGCCTTTTGACGACAATTCGTTCAATCATGCCATTTTCTTCGTCAGCCTGGAATTTGTGGACGATCCGGTCAAGGCTGTGGAAGAGGCTTGTCGGGTGGCCAAGGACAGGATCTTCATCGGCTTTCTGAATCGCTTTGCCCTCAAGGCCGCCCAGCGCTGGCACAAGGAGGCTTGGGGCGCCGAAGTGTTCGAGCATGCCCGCCTCTTCAGCGTGTGGGAGTTGAAGCGCATCGTGCGTTCCGTGGCCGGGTCGGTGCCAGTCGCCTGGCGCACAGTATGCCAACTGCCCCAGGCGCCGGTACGGATGTTTCACGGCATCGAGCATTCGGAACTGGTCCAGCGCTGTCCCTTCGGAACCTTTGCCGGGCTAAAGGCTACCCTGGTGCCCCGCTTCCGCACGCGGCCCCTGGCCATCCGTTACATGCCGGAGAAAGCCCGGCCGGCAGTGGCCGGATTGACCGCCGGAACCGCCCGATCCGGCCATGGGCTGCAAAGCGAGCGCAGGCCGGCGATGATCGACTCCGCCGGCTGATGCGCCATCGCGCCGTTAAATCGTCTGGTAAATGGATGGAGGTATGCCATGCGCGCCCTTTTGTATGATGCGCTGGACGATGGCAGCGTCTGCTGCAATTTGTGCGGCCACCGGTGCGTGATTCCCGAGGGACACCGGGGAATTTGCCGGGTGCGTGAACATCAGGGCGGCGCGCTGCGCACCCTGGTATACGGCCGGCTCATCGCCCGCCACGTGGACCCCATCGAGAAAAAGCCGATGTTTCATCTGCTGCCGGGCAGCCGCGCTTACTCCATCGCCACCGTGGGGTGCAATTTGCGCTGCCGCTTTTGCCAGAACGCCGATATCGCCCAGATGCCGAGGGATCGCGACGGGCTGATCATGGGCAACCCGTGCACGCCCCAGGAGGTGGTGGCCGACGCCCTCAAGCACCACTGCCAAAGCATCGCCTACACCTACACCGAACCCACGGTCTTCTTCGAATTCGCCCTGGAAACGGCCAAACTGGCCCACGGCCAGGGACTCAAGAATGTCTTCGTGACCAACGGCTACATGACGACCGAGGCCCTGGAGATGGCCGCGCCCTTTTTAGACGGCGCCAATGTGGATCTGAAAGCCTTCAGCGACGATTTTTACAAACAGCAGTGCGGGGCCCGGCTGGCGCCAGTCAAGACGACCTTGAGGAACATGAAGCGCCTGGGCATTCTGGCGGAGGTCACCACCCTGCTCATCCCCGGCCTTAACGACGACCCCCGGGAACTGGAGGCCCTGGCCGCCTTTCTGGTCAATGACCTGGGACCGGAGACCCCCTGGCATATCAGCCGCTTCCATCCCACCTACCGGCTCACCGACCGGCCGGCCACGCCGGTGGAGCGCCTGCGCCTGGCCCGGGAGATTGGCGTGCAAGCCGGGCTGCGCTACGTGTACATGGGCAACGTGCCGGGCGAGGAGGGCGAAAATACCGTTTGCCACAAGTGCGGCACGCTGTTGATCGAACGCTGGGGCTTTACCATCCGGCACAATGGGGTGGTCGATGGGCGCTGTCCGAAGTGTGCCGAGCCGGTTTATGGGGTCGGGATGGCAGGCAGCAAATCATAATATTGCGCTTCTTCCAGGCGGCCGCGCTTGCGGCATCCCGCCGCGTAAATGCGACACTTTTCTGCCAGCATGGCCCCGGCCGCCGCTGCCTGCGATGGCGATAGGCATCCCTGCTCCAGAATCTTGACGATGGCCCGGATGCGGTGCTTGTCCAATTCGGGCATGGCCGAAAGCTGGTCGGCGTGTCCGCCGCGCTTGACGATCAGAGGGGTTTCGATCAAGCCCACCGGGTATTTCCAGGTGATGCGCAGCCACAGGTCATAATCCTCGCAGGCCGGCAGCGTCTCATCGAACAGTCCGACCTCATCGAGCAAGGATCGTCGCAGCATGACGGCCGAGGGGCTGATCAGGCAGAGCGGCAGGGTCTTTTCGAAGATCATGCCCGCGAATTTTCGGTGGCGCGTCTTGGGATTGACCCGCCGGCCGTTGCGGACCCAGATCTCCTCGGTCTGGCAGAGCATCAGCGCCGGGTGCTGCCGGAAGTAAGCCACCTGAGCCGCCAGTTTGTCCGGCAGCCAGTGGTCATCCGAATCGAGCAGGGCGATGAACTCTCCAGCGGCGGCCAGGATGCCGCGGTTGCGCGCCGCGCTGACCCCGCGGTTCTCCTGGCGGATCGTCCGGATGCGCTCGCCATAGGCGGATAGCATCAGGGGCGTCTCGTCTTGCGACCCGTCGTCCACCACAATCAGTTCCCAATGGGGATAGCTCTGGGCCAGGACCGAATCGACGGCCGCGCCGATCTGTGCCGCGCGGTTGAAGGTCGGCACCACCACCGACACCAGGGGCGGTCGGTCTTGGAGCAGGGTTTGGGAGGCAAGGGTTGACATCGGTTCCCCGTTGGGCCTATCTACGCTTTTTTTGAGCGGCGGCGCACTGAAGCGTTGGTATAAAACGCGCTGTCCTGGCGTGTCAAATGAACCGTGGACGGGAGTTCCGGCAAAGCGCGGAGAAGAAGATGAAGAGCTGTTTCAGGCTGCTGGGAATGGTCCTGTGGATCGCGTTTTATACGGCCTGCGGCAAAGATGCTCCGCCACCAGTGGAAACCGGCGCCGCCGCTCCCTCACCCGCTCAGGTGCGAGCACAAACCCAGGAGCCGGTCGCGGCGGTCATCCTGGGCACGGGTGAAGTCACCGGCGCCTATTACCTTATTGGCGATGCCATCGCCGCCGTGGTCAATAAAAAGCCGTCGGCTTACAAGATTCATTGTACCGTGGAATCCACGGGCGGTTCGCTTTTCAATGTGCACGCCGTCATGGTCGGCGATCTCCAATTCGGCCTGGTGCACTCCCAGCGAAATCATGAAGCCGCCAAGGGATTGGGGAACTGGAAGGCCAGGGGCGCGCAAAAAGAGCTGCGCTCGGTCTTCAGTCTGCCTTTCGATCCGGCGCCGCAGACCACCGCGGCGGGGGATACCGGCATGGCCGCGATGCCATCCCCAAGCAGGCCCCCCGATGACGCGGAGATGGCGCGTTTCATGGGCCTGACCACCCTGGTCACTTCGGCCAAGGTGCCCGAGCGGGTCGTCTACAATTTCACCAAAGCCATCTTCGAGAACCTGCCGAGACTCCAGGAGCTGCACCCCGCCTTTGCCGGGGCAACCCCCCAGCGCATGCTGCAAGGCCTGTCCGCGCCCATTCATCCCGGTGCCTTGAAGTATTACAAGGAAGCCGGCTGGATATAGAGGGCAGGGCAACTTCCTGGCCCCACGTAAATCCCTAATTGCGCCGCCGGCGGATTTCAGGCTATGCTTTCTTCGTCATGGCCTTGGCCAATTCGGCCCTTTTTGTTGCCGGATGAATTCAGCAATGCGCCGCAGGCGCCCGGGAGGTGGAATATGAGGAACGAAAGCAGCCGATGGGGTTCGCGTTTTTCTTTTCCGAGTGCGGCTTTTTGGGTTTTGCTGCTCATCCTGACCGCCTGCGGTGGGGGGGGCGGCGGTGGCGGCGGTGATGATGACGGCGGCAGCATTACCTCCGGCGACTATGTGGTCCTGGCCTGGAACGATCTGGGGATGCACTGCCTCAACCCCACCTATGACCGACTGATAATTTTGCCGCCCTACAACACCCTGTGGGCCCAGGTGATCGAGCGCGGCAATCCCCCCAGAATTGTGACCGACGGCGTGCAGGTGCACTACGCCATCCTGAACAACACCACCTCCCTGAATAAGTTGTCTTACGACCAATTCTGGGAGCCGGCGGTGCTGGCGCTCTTTGGTGCCGGCGGGTTGGCGCCCGATACGGGGTTGAATTTGCGTGACCCGGCCATTCACAATGGATTGTCCGGAAATATGCAGCAGGTGGGCGATCATTTCCAGGCCGACGGCATTCCGGTGACGCCGGTCAGGGACGGTACCAGCACCAAAGACCCTTATCAAATCGCCCAGATCACCGTTCGAAACAGTGGCGGCACGACCCTGGTGCAGACCCGCGCCATGGTGCCCACCTCCGATGAGATCAATTGCGGGCGGTGCCACGCACCGGGAGGGACGACCGCTCAAGTTTTCAACGACATCCTGATCGCCCATGACGCTGAAGAAGGAACAGCGCTGACGATCAACAGGCCGGTGCTGTGCGCCGCCTGCCACGGCAGCCCGGTGTTGGGCGCCGCTCCCGGCGATCGCGGCAGCTCGGGGCTTTATCTTTCCGAGGCCATTCACGGCTTCCATTCCGGCCAGACGGCACCGGGTGGAGGGGCCATCACCTGTTACGATTGCCACCCCGGCAATCAGACCCAATGCAACCGTTCTCTGGCCCATACCAGCGGCAACGGCAATTGCGTGACCTGCCATGGCACCCTGAGCGCCATGGCGGCCTCGATCACAGGCGGCAGCAAAGTGCCGTGGGTCGATGAGCCCGCCTGCGCCGACTGCCATGATCCCGGTTCCATCCAAGAGGTCGACACGGGTGCGACCTTGTACCGCAACGCTACCGGCCACGGCGGAATATATTGCGCGGCCTGCCATCAAAGCCCCCATGCCATGATTCCTTCACGGGAGGCCACGGATAACTACCAGGCAGTGCAGTATCAGGATGCGGCCGTGACCATCGCCAGTTGCGCGGCCTGTCACGACAGTTCCAGGGGAGAGGATGAGGGGATCTCCGGGTTCCGCGAAACCCATGCCGGCAGCAACCCTGAACACCGCTCCGCCTGCAGTGTCTGCCATACGGCCCTGCCGGCCAATGTAACGGCGACGCAGTTTCCCCATCAATTTACCTGGCAGGACCGTTGAGCTGCGGTAACGGCTATTGGCGTTTGTAGCGTTTCAGGTTGCTTTGGATGTAGGACCAATGCAGTGACCAGTGGACCAGCATGCTGATGATGAACAAAACCCCCGCCCAGGCATGGATATCGTGCAGAAAATGGCGCAGCGAAAGCAGCGCGCCGGCTGCCTGGTATCCCCTGGGCAGCAACAGCCAGTTGACCAATCCAGTCAAAAATAGAACCGCCAACAGAATAAAAGCGATCATGTTGACGGTCCAAAGCTTCTGCGCTTTGTCGCTGGACATGCTCGGTTCCTCCGGTTCCCCGTGTGTTTGAAAGATACCGCCCACTCGTATGCGCCGCGCCGGCGACTCTACAAAATACCTGTAACGAATGCAAAGATTGTTTTATAAAGCAGTAAACCCCACGCCAAGACCAAGAGGAGCCAGTAACGGTGCGCGGATTCCGAACCAAGATCGCCCTCAATGTCGCTTTTCTCGTGCTGCTGTCCGCCCTCTTCACCGATATCCTGGTGGTGTTGGTGGTCCAGGGGGTAATGGTGCGCAACCGCGTGGCCGAGGAGCGCGCCTCGATGGAGACTCTGGGCCGCCTGGTTCTGGAGCGACCCGTGGATACCGCGCTCACTGCTGCCGATGCCCTCGGTTACGGTACTTGGACCGCCGTGTTGTTTGTGGATGCCGCCGGCCGTCATCTGTATGCCCTGAGCAACGAGGCCTATACTCTGGCCGATTTGACGGCCGGTACCGGGATGGTGCTCCGGTCCGCGAACGGTTACAACGAAGATCTGGGACTGGTCTGGGGCACCTTCTGGTGGCATCCCCGGGCGATCCTGGTATCGGTCCCCATCGGCCGCGACGGCCGGATTCTGGGTGCCATGGCCAGCATCGTGCCGCTGGAACCCCTTTATGACAAACTGCGCCAGTACAACAAGCCGGTGCTGGTTTGCATCCTGTTCAACACGGTGGTCCTGAGCTTCATCGGACTGTACCGTATCTTTCGCATCTACCTGCGTCCCATCGACCGTATCATCCGCCAGGCCGACGTCTATGGCATCGATGATGATCTTTTTTTCACCTTCCGCCAGGAAGACAATGAACTGAACCGGCTCTCCTCGGCCCTTAACCGCATGCTCCAGCGCATTGCCGAAGACAAGCAGAAGCTTCAGGAGAGCGTGGCCTCGCTGGAGCGGGCCAACGCCGAACTCAAGCGCGCCCAGAACGAGATCATCCGGGCCGAGAAGATGGCCTCGGTGGGCCGCCTGGCGGCCGGCATCGCCCATGAGATCGGCAACCCCATCGGCATCGTGCTGGGCTATCTGGATCTGATCAAGCAGCCCGACCTTGCGCGGGAGGAGCTGGATGATTTTACCCGTAGGGCCGAAAAAGAGATCCAGCGGATCAACACCGTCATCCGCCAGTTGCTGGACCTGGCGCGTCCCAAGGAGGGCGTCGTGCGCACGGTGGCGGTGCACGAAGTGATTCAGGATATTGCCGAGGTGATGTCCCATCAGCCCATGATGGCCGGGATCCGGCTGCAAACCCAACTGGAGGCCGGTCATGACCAATTATGGGCCGATGGCGATCAACTGCGCCAGGTGTTTCTCAATTTGCTGCTCAACGCCGCCGATGCCATCCGCGCGGCCGTGCGGCCGGGAGACGGAGTGATCGGCATCGCCACGGCGTCGGAAGACGGGGCCGGCCCTGGAGCGGAGAAATGGCTCACCATCCGCTTCCAGGACAACGGCGAGGGCATCCCACCGGATCAGATCGACAACATATTCGACCCCTTTTACACGACCAAGGAGCCGGGCAAAGGTACCGGCCTGGGGCTGGCAGTCAGTTACATGATCATCCAGAAGCTGGGCGGCAGCATTTCCGTGCAAAGCCGGCCCGGCCAAGGCAGCACCATGGTGATCCATCTTCCCTTGAAAAAGGAGTCCGTTGCCCCCCAGGTCCCCGACGCCGGGACTGGAACCTTTTAATGAGGCCAAATGCCATGAGCGACGAAGCATCCCAAAGCCCGGCCCCCACGTCGATTCTGATCATCGATGACGAAGAGAACATGCGCCACATGCTGGCCAGCATGCTCAAGCGCGAAGGCTACCGCATTGAGACCGCCGCCGACGGTCAGGACGGTTTGGACAAGATCCGGGCCGCGACCTTCGATTTCGTGCTGTGCGACATCAAGATGCCCCGCATGGACGGCATGGCCTTTTTAAAAGCCGTGCAGCCTTTGGCCGAAGGCGTGACCATCATCATGATGTCGGCCTACGGAACCATCGATCTGGCCGTGGAGGCCATGAAACTGGGCGCCTATGACTTTATCTCCAAGCCGTTCAAGAGCGACGAAGTGCGCCTGGCCATCAAGAAGGCCGAAGAGCGCGACCGGCTCAAGCGCGAGAACCTGCTGTTGCGTGAGCAGGTGCGGCGTTTCGAGGAGCGCCATCGCTTCGGCAATCTGGTGGCCAAAAGCGCGGCCATGCAAAAGGTTTTCGAACTGGCGGCCAAGGTGGCGCAGTACAACACGACCATTTTGATCGTGGGCGAAAGCGGCACCGGCAAAGAGCTGGTGGCCCAGGCCATCCATCAGGCCGGTCCGCGCCAGGCCAGGCCTTTTGTGCCGGTCAACTGCGGCAGCATTCCGGAGGCGCTGCTCGAGAGTGAACTCTTCGGTTACGTCAAAGGCGCCTTTACCGGTGCCGACCGCAACAAAAAGGGGTTGTTCGAAGAAGCCGACGGCGGCACGCTCTTTTTGGACGAGATCGGCGATATGCCGGTTTCCTTGCAGGTCAAACTGCTGCGGGTCTTGCAGGAAGGCGAGATCCGGCCGGTGGGCCAGACCGAAAGCCGGGCGGTGGATGTGCGCGTTATCGCCGCCACCTCCCGCCATCTTTCCCAGATGATCACCGAGGGCACGTTCCGGGAAGATCTTTTCTACCGGCTCAATGTCATCTGCATCGATCTGCCCGCGTTGCGCGAACGCGGCGAAGACATTCCGCTGCTGTGCCAGCACTTCGTCAACCACTTCAATTCAAGCCTGGCGCGCAAAGTCAAGGGGATCACGCCCGAGGCCATGGCCTTGCTTTTGCGGCACCGCTGGCCGGGCAACGTGCGCGAGCTGGAAAATGCCATCGAACGGGCCATGGTGCTGGCTGGAGACGACTGGCTCACGCCGGACAACTTTCAATTGGCCGGCGTGTCCGAGGTGGTGCTTTCGCCCGGCGAGCAGATCATGGACGGCTACTCCATCAAGAGTGCCCAGAAGCTCATGGAAAGGGAGATGATCGTCAAAGCCCTCAAGGCGACCCAGGGCAACCGCACCCAGGCCGCCCGCCTGCTGGAGATCAGCCATCCCTCACTTTTGAGCAAGCTGAAAAGTTACGACATCGATATGTGAAGCGGCTATATCATCTTGGCTTGCTGGAACAGCTTGACGATATCTACCTTATTGATGAGGGTGGTGAAGATATCGCTTAAGGTGTCATCAGCGCCTTTGCGGCCGACAATGTAGGGTTTTTCAGCCTGGCCGCTCACCTTCTCCCGGGCAACGATCTGGTTGTCCACGGACAGGCTGGCCTCATAGCTGGCTTGTGCCGACCACTTGCGGCTCTTCAAATCGACCTTCATGGAGTTGATCAGCACCTGAAATAGCGGAATTTCCTCGCGGTCCGAATAGACCACTTCGGCTCCCATCTGCTCCAGGCGCTTCTTGAAAGTCTCGAGGAAAAGCGCTTGCAGGTCTTTCTCGCCGGCATGAATGCGGCTTTTGCTCTCGCTGACCCAGGTCAGGCTATAGCGGTTTTGGAAATCCTTGAAGTGTTCGGCCGCCGCGGGCGTGAAGGTCTGCGCGTCCTGGCGCACATCTTTGACCTCGATGCGCACCTTCTGACCCACGAGTTGGTCCGAAATGCGCGGAACTTCATAATCCACGATCAGATACGGCCGCTGGCGGGCGCATCCGCAGATGCAAACGATGGCCAGCAGGACGATACAAAAAGCAAATCCCTGACGACGCAGACGTGCGTGCATGGTACATCCTCCGTGCTCTTAAAAAGTTGTAGGGCGGCGGCGACCTGAAGCCGGTTTGCCGGTGGTGATGCGCTCAGCGCGCGATCCTGTCGAGCGCGTTCGCATCATGCTCCTCACTACCCGTTCGGCCCCCCAGTGTCAAGATCCGGCGGCCCCCGGCCCGAGTCGCGCCCGCCGGGCGAGCCAATTGACTTTTGGGGCTAAAGCGTTACTATCGGCCCGCGCCTGTATTGGTGGGATTCTAATTGCAAGGCTTGCGGACATCCTTATGGACCGAGGCCTTGGCGGGAAAAGAGACGATGGCCAAACGAATGATCGTCACTGTGTTGGGGTTGCTGGTGCTCATCGGTTTGCTGGGCGGCATCAAGGGATTGCAGATCCGTAAGATGATCGCCCAGGGAGCCCAGTTCGTGCCACCGCCCGAGACCGTGACCACGACTGCGGCGGTCTCCGCCCAATGGGAATCGCTGCTTACCGCGGTGGGGTCCTTGGAGGCGGTGCAGGGCATTATGGTCACTGCCGAGATGACCGGCAAGGTGGTTCAGATTCCATTCGAAGCGGGCGCCAAGGTCAAAGCGGGCGATCTGCTGGTGCAGCAGGATACCGCTTCGGAGAGCGCCCAGCTACGAGCAGCCGAGGCTGCGGCGGCTCTGGCCAAGATCAACTTCGAGCGCATGGCCCAACTGCTGCCCGAACGGGTTGTCAGCCGGTCCGATTACGACAATACCGACGCCCAACTCAAGCAAGCCCTGGCCCAAGTGGACACCATCCGGGCCACCATCGAGAAAAAGACCATCCGCGCGCCGTTCGCAGGTCGCCTGGGGATTCGCCTGATCAACCTGGGACAAAACCTCAATGCCGGCGACCCCATCGTGACCCTGCAAACGCTTGATCCCATCTATGTCAATTTTCAACTGCCCCAGCAGCAGCTGGCCTTGGTGAACAAGGGATTTACCATCCGCGTGCACAATAACACCCTGGGCGAGACGCCCGTCGAGGGACGGATCACGGCCATCAGCCCGGAGGTGGACAGCGCTACGCGCAACGTGCACCTGCAGGCCACGCTCTCCAACCAGGACGAACGCTTACGGCCCGGTATGTTCGTCAATGTCACCGTGGTACTGCCCGTTGAGGAAAAGGTACTGGCCATTCCAGCCACTTCCATCCTGTATGCCCCTTACAGCAATTCGGTGTTCATCGTCGAGCCGCGGAAGGACAATCCCCAGGGCCGCGCCGGACAGGTGGTGCGCCAGCAGTTCGTGGAATTGGGCGAAAAGCGCGGCGATTTCGTGGCCGTGCGGTCAGGGCTCAAGGAGGGCGAACAGGTGGTGAGCACCGGCGTTTTCAAGCTGCGCAACGGACAGTCCGTGGTGATCGACAACACCCTTGCGCCGCCTTTCAAGCTAGCCCCTGAACCCACCGAAAGCTGATCGGGACGAATCCGTCATGAAGATAACCGATCTGTTCATCCGCCGCCCTGTGCTGGCCATGGTCGTCAACCTGGTGATCATCATCGCCGGCCTCCAGGCCGTCCGCACCCTGAACGTGCGCCAATACCCCATCAGCGAAAATTCGGTGGTGACGGTCAAGACGATTTATGTGGGGGCCAGTCCCGAGCTGGTGCGCGGTTTCATCACTACGCCCCTGGAGCGGGCCATAGCCGCTGCGGACGGCATCGATTACATCCAATCCCAGAGCGCCCAGGGGGTCTCCACCGTTACGGCCCGGCTCAAGCTCAACTACGATGCCATCAAGGCTCTCTCGGAGATCAGCGCCAAGGTCGACCAGGTGCGCAACGATCTGCCGCCCGAGGCCGAGGTGCCGCTGATCAACGTGGAGTCCGCCGACAGCCAGTTCGCCTCGGCCTACCTGAGTTTCACCTCCGACGTGCTCGAGCAGAACCAAATCACCGACTACCTGGTGCGCAGCGTTCAGCCGCGCCTTTCGGCCCTGGAAGGCATTCAGCGCGCCGACATCCTCGGCGGGCGGACCTTCGCCATGCGTATCTGGCTCAACCCCGACTTGATGGCGGCCCACAACATCAGCCCGGTGCAGGTGCGCCAGGCCCTGGCGGCCAACAACTTCCTCTCGGCCCTGGGCCGCACCAAGGGCTCGTTGATCCAGGTGAACCTGACGGCCAATACCGATCTGCGCTCGGTGGAGGAGTTCAAACGTTTGGTGGTGCACCAGCAGGCGGGCGCCGTGGTACGCCTGGAAGATATCGGCCAGGTGGTGCTGGGGGCCGAAGACTACGATTCGGCGGTCCAGTTTACCGGTCAGACGGCGGTTTTCATGGGCATCTTCCCCCTGCCCAACGCCAACGCCCTGGATGTCATCACCCGGGTGCGGACCGAAATGGAGGCCATCCAGGCCGGCCTGCCCAACGGACTGGAAGCCAAGGTGGCTTATGATGCCACGGCCTATATCCGCGACGCCATTCGGGAGGTGGTCAAGACCCTCAGCGAGACCCTGATCATCGTGGTCATCATCGTATTTTTGTTTCTGGGCTCTTTGCGTTCGACCTTCATCCCGGTGGTGGCCATACCGTTGTCGCTGGTGGGCGCCGTCTTTCTCATGCAGGCCTTCGGGTTCACGCTCAACTTGATGACCCTGCTGGCCATCGTGCTTTCGGTGGGTTTGGTGGTGGACGATGCCATCGTGGTGGTGGAGAATGTCGAGCGCCATCTATGCCAGGGGCGCACGCCCATGGAGGCGGCCTTGCTGGGGGCGCGGGAACTGGTGGGGCCGATCATCGCCATGACCATCACCCTGGCTGCGGTCTACGCGCCCATCGGCCTGCAAGGCGGGTTGACCGGATCGTTGTTCCGGGAGTTCGCCTTCACCCTGGCCGGCGCCGTGACCATTTCCGGGGTGGTGGCCCTTACGTTGTCGCCCGTGATGGCCTCGCGCATGCTCAAGCCGGGCCTGGGCGAGCACGGGTTCGCGGGCAAGATTGCCCGGGACTTCGCCAAGCTCAGGGCCTTTTACGGCCGCCTGCTCGACGCGACCCTCAAGATGCGGCCCGCGGTCTACATGGTCTGGGGGGTGGTGAGCTTGCTGGCAATCCCCATGTTCATGATGTCGGCCAAGGAGCTGGCGCCCAACGAGGACCAGGGGGTGATTTTCGGGATTATCGACGCCTCGGCCGATGCCACCCTCGATCAGACCCGCATCTTCACCGAGGCGGTCAACCGGGCCTACATGAGCACCCCCGAGACCGAGTTCACCTTCCAGATCACCTTTCCCACCTCGGGGTTTGCCGGCATGGTGGTGCAGCCTTGGGAGAAGCGCGAACGCACGATCTTCGAGATCCTGCCCGAGGTGCAGCAAAAGTTGAGCGCCATTCCGGCCATCCGGGTCTTCGCCATCTCGCCCCCGGCCCTGCCCGGCGGCGGACAGTTCCCGGTGGAATTCGTGCTGGCCTCCACGGCCGAGCCGGAGCAGATCCTGGAGTTGGCCCAGCAGATCCAGGGCAAAGCCATGCAGAGTCGCATGTTCGCCTTCCCGCCGATCATCGATGTCAAGATCGACCAGCCCCAGTCCGAGATCGTCATCGACCGCGACAAGGCCGCCGATTTGGGATTGAATCTGCAGCAGATCGGCGTCGACATCGGTTCCATGCTGGGCGGCAACTACGTCAACCGTTTCAACATCGCCGGCCGCAGTTATAAGGTGATCCCCCAGATCCAGCGGGTGGACCGCCTCAATCCGGACCAGTTGAAAAACATCTATGTGACCGGCCCCAACGGCCGTTTGGTGCCGCTGAGCACCATCGCCACGATTCGCAACAGCGTGGTGCCGCGCTCGCTCAATCGCTTCCAGCAGCTCAACGCCGTCACCATCAGCGGCGTGGCCATCCAGCCCCTGGACCAGGCCCTGAAATTTCTGGAGGATGAGGCGGCTAAAATCCTGCCCAAGGGGTATGTCATCGACTACACCGGCGAGTCGCGCCAGTTGCGCACCGAGGGCAACAAGTTCCTGCCGGCCTTCAGCCTGGCCGTGGTCATGATCTTTCTGGTGCTGGCCGCCCAGTTCAACAGCTTCCGCGATCCCTTCGTGATCCTGGCCGGATCGGTGCCCCTGGCCATCTTCGGGGCCTTGATCTTTACCTTCCTCAAAATTCCCGATCCCAACACGCCCTTCTGGACCAATGGCTGGACCACCACCATGAACATCTACTCCCAGGTGGGGTTGGTGACCCTGGTGGGGCTGGTCTCCAAAAACGGCATCCTGATCGTGGAGTTTGCCAACCAGCTTCAGCGCCAGGGGCGCGCCAAAATCGACGCTGTGCGCGAAGCGGCCCTGACCCGCCTGCGGCCGATCCTGATGACCAGCGGCGCCACCATTGCCGGCCACTTTCCCCTGGTGCTGGTGAGCGGCGCCGGCGCTGAAGCACGCAACTCCATCGGCCTGGTGCTGGTGGGCGGCATGGCTGTGGGCACCTTCTTCACGCTCTTTGTGATTCCATCTATTTATATGCTGGTGGCCCGGGAGCATTATAGGGCGGTCGAAGGCGATGGGATCGCGGAGGAGACTTTGTAGTTGATTAAAACAGCACTTGAATATTCTTCACCCGCGCCACCATGTCGGCCAACTGGTTGAGAATCTGCCGGACGAAGGCTTTGGCGTCCAGCGCCTGATGGATGCTATAGGCGGCGGCCACGCCGGCCACGCGCAACATGACCGGCACACCGTTAACCTCCAGGGGCGCGCCGTGGAGCACCCGCAGCACGCGCGCCAAGGCTTTGCGACCTTCCTCGGCAGGGGTCATGGGCAGCAGGGCCAGCATCTTGTTGCGCCCGGTCTGGCCGATAAAGTCGCCGTCGCGGAAGACGACGACCAGTTTCTTTAAGGCTGTTTCGATGACAGCCTCGGTGGTGATGATCGTTTCCAGGGATTTCATTTTGGGTTTGGCGCTGACGAAAGAAAAGGCCAGTACCGAGAAGGACAGTCCATACCGTTTGGCCCGGGCGATCTCCTTTTCGAGGATGAACATCAGATCCTCGGAAGCCAGGATTCCCTGGGGGATACCGCCCTCTTCCTCGGCCCCCCGGCCGACGCCCTTGAGGCGGTTGATCTCCTCGTGGATTTGGGTGAAATTGTTCTCTTCGATGTCGCCGGCTTCGACCTTGGTGCGCACGGTTTTTAAAATGGATGTCAGCTCTTCGTCTCCACCCACATTGTGCTCCAGCGTTTGAAGCACGGTGAGCATCTTGGGCTTTCCCGGACCTGCGCCGCCCTGGGTGTTGAGCCATTGGACACGCATGTTGTCCAGGATCGACTCCATGCGCTCGTTGATGCGTGTCTCCATGCGGGCCAACAGGTCGGTGTTGACATTCATCTGCCCCAGGCGCTTGAGCAGCGTGGATTCCACGTCCGACAGCACCTTCTTCATGTGGCTTTCGCCGTCGGGCGCTCCGCTGTCCGAGGCATCCTTTGCCATCTGCTTGCCCAACTGCTCCACATACTCCACCAGAATGTTGGACAGGGCCGCTTCGTCGCCGCTGCCCTTGCGGATTTCCGAAGCCAGGTAGATCAACTCGGCGGCCTGGGCGGGGTTGCGCTTGACCTCGTCGATGAGCGTCTCGCCGTCCAGGCCGATGGCTTCGGAGCTTTCGGTGAGAATGCGGGTCAGCTCTTCGTTCTGCAGCTCGTTGCGCAGTTCATTGAGCAGCGTGAGATATTCGGCCGCCGGCATGCCTTCGGCCAGCAGGGTCTTTTTGATTTTGGGCAGCAGGCGGCGGATTTCCGAGGCTTCGGGAATCAAGCGCCGGATGATGTAGGCCATGCGCTGGGTGGTGATCTTGCCGGCCTGGTACTCCTCCTTGATCAGCTCAAGCAGGACCTCGTCGGCCAGCTTGTTGGCCGTTTCCAGAATGGCGGCTTCGTTGGCGTAGGCCACACCCAGGGCTTTTTGGGCCTGCAAGCCTTCGAGCAGTTGTTTCTTCATGTCGAAGATCGCCTGGGCCAGGTCGGTGATGCCGATCTCACCCTCGCCATGCAGGTGCTTTTCTACCTCCTGGTGCATCAGTTCCAGTTGGTGGATCAACAAGGTGCCGGGGCCTTGGCCGCCGCCGGTACCTCTGGCGCCTTCGGTGGGCTCCTTATCAGAAGGCGCCTCGCCGCCGGGGGCTCCACCGCCAACACCGGTTGCGCCATCCATTCCCCCTGCACCGGGACCGGCCCCGGCCGCCGTCGCCGGCCCAGGGCCCATTGCGCCAGGCCCGCCTAAGCCCCCGGGGCCGACACCGTTTCCGGTGCCGCCGCCACTTCCAAGCCCGCCACCGCCGCCTGGCCCCCCCAAACCGCCCACGCCGCCTTCCACCCCACCGGCGGTGTCGCCTAAATCGGCAAGGGTATCCAGCCCATCGGGGGCGAGCAGGTTTACCGTCGTGCCCCCCTCGGCTATGGTATCCAGGCCATCGGGGCTCGTCCTGCCGCCGCCCGTATCCAGCCCATCTCTTTTTCCCACCATGGGGATGGTCCCGGTATCCGCCCCGGACCCGGTTGAAGATTCGGTCCCTTGCATCCCCTGCAACTGCAAGGCACCGTCCAGATCGGCCTGGATCATCTTCTGGGTGAAGGTCGTTGGATTGGCCATCAAGTTGGTGATGTTGAGGGTTTTGGCGAACTCTTCGGAGAGCACGCTTTCCAGCAGGGTCTCCAGAAAGCGCTTGCGATCTTCCTTGTTGTCCGCATCCATCATGGGCGTGACTTTTTTGAGCGCATCGCGGGAGACCACCTGGTCGTCTTCGGTCACCTTCTTGAAGACCACGTGGTTGACCTTGATGTTGAAGACACCTCTTTTCAGAAGGGTGTCCTTAATCGCCTCGGCGCTGGTGCTGCGGGTGAGCGAGGCGTAGAGTTCGCAGAAGACGGACAGTTCGCCCTCGGTCACGCCTTTTTCGAAGGAGACCGATTGCAGGCCGCTGTTTTTGAAGAGGGTCACGGTGCGGCTGACGTTGATGCGCGGGTCCAGGGGCTCTTCATCGATGTAGAACTGCCCCCGGTTGAGGATGAAAACCAGCGGCGAGATCGATTCCAGCAAGCGCTCGGCGATGGGCAGCAGCTCGTTGATGGATTGCTTGATGACCGGGTGACTGGCCTGGTACATCATGGTGCGATTGAGCAGCATGGCCAGCGTGCGTCCGAATTGTCCCAACTGGTCCTTGAGACGAATAATCATCGATGGTTTCCTTTTATCGTGGGCTTGCCTGCATCCAGGCCTCGATGGCCTGGGCGAATTCCCGACATGTGGAATAACGCCGCTCTTTATCGTAAGCGACCGCTTTCATGACAATCGCATCCAGGGCCGCGTCCACGTTGGGATTGGCCTGGCAGGGGGTCTTGCTGAACAGGCGGTCCTGCAAGCGTAATTTGATTTTCAATAATTTGACGGCCGAATCGTACGGCGGGTAGGGCAGGCCGCCGCAGAGCATCTCCAGCAGCATGACGCCGGCGGCGTAAATATCGGCCCGGCCATCGACGATACCCGAAACGATCTGCTCGGGTGCCATGTAGGTGGGCGTGCCCACCATCACCCGGTGGTCGTCGTTTGAACCGCCATAGGAACGCGCCACGCCGAAGTCGGTGACGATCGGCCTTTTGGAATGGGCTTCGATGAGAATGTTGCGCGGCTTGATATCGCGGTGCACGATGCCCAGCTTGTTGGCATAGTCCAGGGCATCCAGGATCTTGAGGATCATCTTCAGGCTCACGGTCACCGGCAGCATGCGCTTGGAGGGCAGTACATTGCGCCGCGCCTGGCGAATGTAATAAGCCAGGGACTTGCCCTTGATCAGTTGCATGGTGAAGTAGAGAAACTCGTCGGTTTCGCCCACCTCGTAGACTGGAATGATGCAGGGATGGGAGAGAAAGGCCGCCGCTTCGGCTTCCTGGTGAAATAGTTCGGCGATGCGCGGCGTCAGCAGGGCCTTGGGCAGAATCTTGACGGCGATCTGGCGCTTGAGCGTTTTCTGATAGGCGACAAAGACCACGGACATGGCACCGTTGTCCAGCTTGTGCAGCAAACGGGACGTGCCCACCGTCTGGCCGATCAGGTGGTCGAAATTCATCGTTTTTATGGAAGCCACGTCTGTCTTGCGCTCCTGTTCAGGTAAAAACCCAAGCCGGTGCCGCAGAGGCGCCCCCCAATGGGCGATAGCGGCTCGCCGACGATTCCCGGCGGTGTGGTGCGCTTCTCTATCATGCGAATATCATACCAACAAGACGTGTTTTTATTGATTGCCGAAGCCGTTGAGTTCGCCGCAGTCGGGACACTGCCAGGTGATGTGATTGCACGACATGCCCCAGACATTCTCCTGCATGCACTCCTGGCAGATCTCGAATCCACAGCGGCAGCGCCAGCAGAAGGGGAATGTCCGGCCGCAGCAGTGGCACAGTTGTTGGGACGGTCGACGCCAGCGGCGTTTACGGGAAGGTGCGGGAGTGGTCATGCTTCAAGAGCTTCCTTACCTTGTCGTTTCAAGGCATCCATGTTAGTGAGTGAAGCGGCTTGGGATTGCGGTCGAAGTTACGCCAAGCCTCGGAGCGTGTCAACCCGGACCCGCAATCACGATCCACAACCCTAACTATTGCGTTCTGAGCAGCCCATGACTTGTGAAACTGCATCCTCAGCGGACCGCCCGGCGCGTCCGCTGCTCTACTTGATCGACGGCAGTGCCTATGTCTATCGCGCGTTTCACGCCGTGCGCGGTTTGTCCAACTCCAAGGGACTGCCCACCAACGCCGTCTTCGGTTTCGCGCGCATGCTGATCAAGCTGATGCAAGAGCGCGCCCCGGGCTACGTGGCCATGTTCTTCGACGCCAAAGGGCCCACTTTCCGCCACGATTTGTATCCCGAGTACAAGGCCAACCGGCCGGCCATGCCCGAGGAACTGGCGGTGCAATGGCCCTATGTCAAACGGGTGACGGCCGGCTTCAACATTCCGGCCATCGAACTGGCCGGTTTCGAGGCCGACGATCTCATCGGCACCTATGCCCGGCTGGCCGTGGCGGCCGGCTTCGACGTGGTCATGGTCACCGGCGACAAGGACTTCATGCAGTTGGTCAACGAGCATGTCTCCATCTGGGACCCCATGAAGGAGAAGCGCATCGACCTGGCTGCCATTGCCCAGGATTTCAAGCTGACCCCCGCCCAACTCATCGACATGATGGGGCTCTCCGGCGACACCAGCGACAACGTGCCCGGCGTGCCGGGCATCGGTCCCAAGACCGCCCTGGCGTTGATTCAGCAGTTCGGCGGCATCCAGGCCCTATATGACCGCATCGAGGAGGTGGCCTCGGCCAAACAGCGTGAGCGGCTGCTGGCCCACAAGCAGCAGGCCCTGTTGAGCCGGCACTTGGTGACCATCGATGACCGGGCGCCGGTGGACTTCAACGTGGAGGCTCTGCGCGTCCAACCGCCCGATGACAAGGTGCTAACCGACCTTTTCCAGGAGCTGGAATTCCGCCAGTTGCAGCAGGAGTTTCGGGTCGCATCCCGAGCGGAGCCGGAGACGCGTTATACCGCGATCCTTTCCCTGGAGGCGCTGGAGGCCCTGGTGGCAAAGCTCGGCCGCTGCCGCCGGTTCGCCGTGGATACCGAAACCACGTCGGAAAATCCCATGGCGGCCTCCCTGGTGGGCGTCTCGGTGGCTTGGGAACCCAATGCGGCGGCCTACATCCCCTGCGGCCATCGTTACATCGGGGTACCCGATCAGATACCCCGGGAGGTGGTCCTGGCGCGGCTCAAGCCGGTGCTCGAGGATGCAGCCATCGCCAAGGTGGGCCAGAACATCAAATACGACTGGACGGTGTTCCGGCGCCACGGCGTCGATCTGGCCGGCGTCGCCTTCGACACCATGCTCGGCTCTTACCTGCTCAATCCCTCCAAGCGGGCCCACAACCTGGACCAGATCGCCCTGGATTTTCTAGATCACCAGAACATCACCTTCGCCGATGTGGCCGGCAAGGGCAAAGGTGCCCTGACCTTCGACCAGGTGACCCTGGAGCAGGCCGTGCCCTATGCCTGCGAGGACGCCGACATCACCCTGCGGGCTTATGAGGTGCTGCGGCCCCAGTTGGACGCCCTGGGGCTGATGGAACTCATGGCCCAGGTGGAGATGCCGCTGGTGCCGGTGCTCATGGAAATGGAGATGGCCGGCGTGCGGCTCGACCAGGAGAAACTGCACGAAATGTCCAAAAGCTTTTCCCATCAACTGCAGCGGTTGGAGGAGGATATTTACCTGCAGGCCGGCGAGAAATTCAACATCCAATCCTCCCAGCAGTTGGGCCGCATCCTGTTTGAAAAGCTGCAACTGCCGACCGCTAAAAAGACGAAGAAGAAGACCGGCTACTCCACCGATGTGGAGGTGCTCACCCACCTGGCCGAACAGCACGAGCTGCCGGCCTTGCTGCTGCGCCACCGCACCTTGGCCAAGCTCAAATCCACTTACGTGGATGCGTTGCTGGATCAGGTGGACCCGGGCAGCGGTCGCATCCACACCTCGTTCAACCAGACCGTGGCGGCCACCGGCCGGCTGAGCAGCTCGGACCCCAATCTGCAGAACATTCCCATCCGCACGGAAGAGGGGCGGGAGATCCGCAAGGCGTTCATCGCCCGGCCCGACTGGTTTCTGCTTTCGGCCGACTACTCCCAGATCGAGCTGCGCATTCTGGCCCACTGCGCCGAGGATGAAATTCTCATCCAGTCCTTCGCCAACAACGAAGACATCCATGCCCGCACGGCCAGCGAAGTTTTCCACACGCCCCTGGACCAGGTGCCGGCCGAATTGCGGCGCCAGGCCAAGGTGATCAACTTCGGCATCATCTACGGCATGAGCGCCTTCGGGTTGTCACGGGAGCTGGGCATCAGCAACAAGATGGCCCAGACCTATATCGACAGCTACTTCGAGCGTTACAGCGGCGTGCGAGCCTACATGGCGCGTGCGGTGGAAGAGGCCCGCCGCACGCAGCGCAGCAGCACCCTGCTGGGGCGCATCCGGCTGCTGCCGGACATCGCCAGCGGCAATCCCACCATACGCCAATTCGCCGAGCGCACGGCCATCAATACGCCCATTCAAGGCACCGCCGCCGACCTGATCAAGGTGGCCATGATCCGCATCGCCGCGCTGTTGAAAGCCCGGGAGCTGAAAACGCGGATGCTGTTGTCGGTGCACGACGAAATCGTCTTCGAGGTGCCGCAGGATGAGTTGGACCTCGTTGGGCGGCTGATCCCCGAGACCATGGAGCGGGTTTGGGATTTGAAGGTGCCGTTGAAAGTCAATGTGGCCTGGGGCCGCAATTGGGCCGAGGCACACTAAATTTACCCTATTTCAGAACGGAGGTTAATCGATGAAACGTCCTTATTGGCTGCTGGTCGTTATTGTCGTCGTGTTGTACGGATGTTCGCTTCCCAAGATGACCCTTTTCGGCGAAGGGCAGGAACCGCTGCAGGAATTTGTCGTGCAAGGCAAAGGCCCGGGCAAGATCCTGCTGCTCTCCATTGACGGCACCATCTCCGACCGGCCCCAGGAGCGCATCTTGCGCACCCAGCCGAGCATGGTGCAACAGGCGGTGTCGTATCTCAAACATGCCGAGCAGGACCCGGAGATCAAGGTCTTGCTGCTCAAGGTCAACTCCCCGGGCGGTTCGGTGACGGCCAGCGACATTCTCTACCACGAAATCAGCGCCTACAAACAGCGCACCGGTGTCAAGATGGTGGTGGCCATGATGAATGTGGCCGCCTCGGGCGGTTATTACATCTCGCTGCCCGCCGATCACATCCTGGCCCATCCCACCACCGTGACCGGCTCCATCGGCGTGATTTTCATGCGTCCGGGGGTGAGCGGGTTGATGGAAAAGGCCGGGCTGGCCATGAACGTGAACAAATCCGGTCCGCAAAAAGACATGGGCTCACCTTTCAGGCCGCCCACCGAAGAGGAACTGGCGATCTTCCAGGGCTTGACCGACGGACTGGCCGGCCGCTTTTACGATCTGGTGATGCAGCACCGCAAGCTGCAGCCGGACCAACGCCAGCAGGTGGTCAGCGCCCGCGTTTACCTTGGGCCGCAAGCCCAAGCCCTGGGGCTGGTCGATCAGATTGGCTATCTGGACGATGCTGTGGCCAAAGCCAAGGAGATCGCCGGCCTGGACGCCGATGCGCGCGTGATCACCTATCGGCGTCAAAAGGTCGAGGACGCCACCCTCTACAATCCGGCCATCCAGGCCGGCGGCGGCGATCTGCAGAGCCTGGTGCCCATGCTGGCGCCGCTTTCGGCGGCGGCCGAAGCCGGATTTTACTATATGTGGCCGGCGGCCATGGGGCAGTAATAGAAAGGGTTTCAAAACAGTTTTGTTAAAGTTTCGCGGCAGCCATCCGATACCCTATATACTGGGTACGGGGCTGCCGCGGCCGTTTTTTCGCATCCGATCTACAGATGTCACGCCTCCAGATTTCGCCCCCACCCCGCAAAAAATGAAGAAGGGAGCAATAAAATGGAGACGAACATTACCAACCTGCCCACTTTCCGGTCCAACACCAGCACGGACAGCAACCTGCGCGCCTGGCAAGCCGAGCGCACGGCGGTGGCGGCCGTGAGCAACGAACAGCACATGGACGTTACGCTGGTGACCGACGAAGGCGACAAGGTGACCCTTTCGCTGGATGCCCGCGCCGCCGCCATGTACGGTGCCTATGAACAGGCCGCCGTCGATGGGCAAGGCTTTTCCGCGGCCAAGGGGGAGTTCAGCGTCGGGCTTTACGAGCGGGAGATGACCTTCACCGTGGAAGGCGAATTGAGCGCGGAAGAACAAAAAGACATCCGCAAGGCGCTCAAAACCCTCGACCGCATGATGCACAACTTCGTCAACGGCGATGTGAAGCCGATGCTGGCCAAGGCCCGCAAACTCCAGGGCTTGGAGAGCCTGGCCGGCATCGAAGCCCATATGTCCTACGAGCGCACCGTGCTGGTGGCCCAGCAGAGTCAGGAAACGATTGAATACGGGCCGGATAGCCAGGCGGAGGCCCCGGCGGTTCAGGCCCCGGTGGTTCAAGTCCCGGCCCCGACCGATGGTTCCGAGCAGGCTTTGGAGAGTAAAGCCGATGCCGTGGGCGAGCAGATGGCCGAGACCATCGCCGCGACGCAGACCCCGGCGGAGCGCATGTTGGCCTTCGTGGGGCAATTGTTGGACGACTACCGCCAGCAGATGGCGGCATTCGATCCGATGGGCGGCCGGATGATCGACCGCGTGGCCGGTCAATTGCGCGATGCCTTGGCCCAGTTCAATCGACTGGGCGAAAGCGCCGCGCCACAGGCGGCTTAACAGAACCTACTGCTTGCCGGCGCCGGTCACGGGCGTCCCCCGCACCGTGGCATCGATGGCGTCATAAATGGTCTTGAAGGTCTCGGCGAAATTGCCGGGCGAGAGCCTGCCTACCTCGATGAACTTGACGGCGATCTCCTTGCTGGCCCGCAGCACCTGTTCTTGGGTCGATTCTTTTCCCATGGGTGATTCTCACTTTTAATGTGTAATGATTCTGGCTTGCTAACAGGTGCGATCCGGCCTGTCAAGGATCGGGCTGTCGGCGAGCATGACCTTGCGCGAAAGTGCTGACGCCAAACTTCTGCCGGGCAGCACCGATGGCTTGATCCGGCGCTATTTCCAGGTTACGAACTGTGTTTGACACCCGCCGCGAAATTCTCTATGTTCAGCAGGCTTCAGGATCGCTCGGCGATCCTTCATCCGTTGTCAGGAGAACTTTGCCATCATGGCCGACCAGACCCAGCACAGCGTACCGTATGCCATCGAAAAACCGGAGACGGTGCGCACCGATCTTCTCCAGCCCATGGAATACGCCTACCAGGGCCGCCGGGATATCGTCATCACCATCCGCCAGCCGGAATTTACTTCGGTCTGTCCCATGACCGGTCTTCCCGATTTCGGCACCATTTCTGTCCGCTACCGGCCCGGCGCGAAGATCATCGAACTCAAGTCGTTGAAATTCTACTTGCTCCAGTATCGCAATGTGGGGATTTTTTATGAACACGTGGTCAACCGCATTCTGGACGATCTGGTCAAGGCTCTGGCGCCCCAATGGATGGAAGTTCAAGGTGTCTTCTCCGCCCGCGGCGGCATCACCACCGAGGTGGTGGCGCACTTTCCCGAAGCACGAAAATAATCGGTCCAGGAGAGATTGGATAATGCCCAGATCGTTCACCCGGATCTTCCCGATGCTTGTGGTTATTCTTTTTTGCGGGGCCTGCGCCCAGGTCCAGAACATCCGTGTCGAGCCTCGCCAGGGATTTTCCGAGGCGCCGGTCGTTGACCGCGACTACTGGAAAAAAGGCGCGATTGCGCTGAAAGGCGGAGCCCAGACCGTGTTCGGCCGCCAATGCGAAACGCTGTTGCTGCAAACCCTGATCGAAACCATTGGCAATGAGGCTGACCGGTTGCGGCTCTTGTCGCCCGAAGACAATCAGTCGCCGGACTTCATGAAGTTGGCCGATCCCTTCGCAGATCCCCGATCCGCTTTCGAATTTCACAAAAGGGCCCGTATGCAAGGTTTCCACTGCCTGATGCAGGCGAGCGTATTGGATATCCGGCCGGTGGAGAAGAAAAAGGGGTTCTGGTGGTTCCGCGGTACAAAGTATTATTTAAATGTCGTCGTGTCGCTGGATTTGTATGACACGTTCACGGCGGCCAAAATCTCCAGCCAAGTCATGGAAGCATTGGTCAAGATCAACGCCTCGACGCACGAAAATTATATGGCCGGCATGCCGGACAATATCGAAGCGGTGGATGAGGCCATCGTGGACATGGCCGAGGAGATGGGCGAACTGGCCGCCGAGCAGATCGACGCGGGCCGATGGATGGCCATGGTGGCCGAGGTGCAAGGCCGGCAGGTGCGCCTTTCGGCCGACGGCGATTCCGGACTGGCGCAAGGGGATCGGCTCGCCGTATTCGAAGGCCGCCGCATCGTCGATGGCCTGAACGGGGAGCGGTTCATCGTACCCGGATACAAGCTGGCCGACGTCGAGATTGTCGCCGTCGGCGCCGATGGCACAACGGCCCAAACCGAAACGCCGGCCGATATTCAGCCCGGAGATATCGCGATTCCCGTCAAATAATTGCCCGTTTGCGCGTCAGTCGACCTTGATGCTGAAAATGGGGATGGGCGTGTCCAGGCCTTTGACCGAGACGGCCGGCAGGGGGGTCGCCTGGATTTCATGGCCGACCTTTTCCATGGTGTACTCGTCGAGCAGGATTTGGTTTCCCCGCGCCAGGGATTGCAGCCGCGAAGCAATATTGACGGCCATGCCCACCGAAGTAAACTCCTTTTTGCGCAATGAACCCATGATACCGGAAAAGACCTTGCCGCTGGCGATGCCGATGCCGGTTCGCAATCGCAAATGGGGATTCTGCAGCCGAGCGTCGATTTGCAGGCTCCTGCGCTGCATGGCCACGGCAGCGCGCACGGCCCGCAAGGCGTCATCCGGCCGGGACACGGGACAGCCGAAGATCACCATCAAACTGTCTCCGATATGCTTGTCCAAGGTGCCCTGGTGCTGATAGGCGATGTCGCCCATGGGGGTGAAGTAATCGTTGTTCAGGAAATCCACCAACTCCTGGGGCGTCACATGCTGGGACATCCGGGTGAAGTCGCGGATGTCGGAAAAAAGAACCGTCACCTCGCTCAGGCGTGGGGCCAGGCTGGTGGGCGAGCGGTTGATTTCGGCGTAGATCTGTTCGGAGACGAACTGGCGCAGGTGCTTGCGCACCCAGATTTCACGGATTTTGGCGCGCAGTTCCACATTGTCGAAAGGTTTGGTCAGAAAGCCGTCGATACCCGCGTTGGTGGCATCGATGGCAGCCTCCATGGTGGCGTAACCGGTAAGGATGATGCGCGTGATCTCCGGGTTGATGCCGCCGATGATTTTAAGCGTCTCGAGTCCGTCCAGTCCCGGCATGCGGTAATCCGAAACCACCGTGGCGATCTCCAGGGTATGCTCCTTGATGAAATCGATACCCTCTTGTCCATTGGTTGCAGCGTAGACATTGTATGGCTCGTGCTTCAAGGCTCGCACCAGCGAACGGCGCACCCCCTCTTCATCATCAATAAACAGAAGGCCTTGCAAGTTTGTTGGGGTGGTTTCCATGGCTGCCCTGCTTTTCGAAAAACATCCGTAAAAGAAAAAATCATCCG
Organism: Desulfobacterales bacterium; assembly: GCA_016218685.1. Lineage (GTDB taxonomy): Bacteria > Desulfobacterota > Desulfobacteria > Desulfobacterales > Desulfosarcinaceae > Desulfatitalea. The sequence continues at coordinate 238,635 of JACRDD010000004.1, forward strand.
CCGCGACGGTAGGTGGTGCATATCCGAGAAGTAAACGCAAGGAGGAGTGGTGCCGGCACGGATGACAACGGCTTTCGGGAGATTATGGCCCCGGGTGCTAACACAACTCGTACATCGAAGGCAAACACTCTTTGAATTCCGAATTTCGATCCTGGCCTACGTGTTGCGCTCGGCTTGCGCCAGCAAGGCTTCATAGGCATCAATCCGCGGGCGAGCTTCGTCTCCGGAAGCAATGGTATGGATGGCGGCCCTGAATTGACTTGCCTGGGGCAGGCCTTTGGCGAACCAACCCAATTGGCTGCGCAACATGCAGCAGGCCGAGGTTTCGCCCAGATGCGCGACGGTGGCGGCCGCGTAGGCGCGCATCACCCGGAAGCGATCGGCCGAGGTGGGTATTTGCGGGGCGCGGCCCTCCAATACATCGATGACCTGGCTGAAGATGAAGGGATTGCCGATGGCGGCCCGGCCGATCATCACGGCGTCGCATCCGGTTTGGGCCAGCATGCGGACGGCATCCCCGGCGCTGACGATATCGCCGTTTCCGATGACCGGGATGGTGAGGGTGGCCTTGAGCCTGGCGATCAGGGCCCAATCGGCGCGGCCCGCAAAACCCTGGCGGGCGGTGCGGGGGTGCAGGGCAACGGCATCCACCCCGCAATCCTGGGCAAGTCGGCCCAGGGCCAAGGCTTCGCTACCCGAGGGCTCCCAGCCGGACCGCATTTTGATCGTCAGGGGAACGGCCACCGCCCGGCGCACGGCGCGCAGCACCCGCTCCGAATTATGCAGGTCGGCCATGAGCGCCACGCCCGATCCGCTTTTGAGAATCTTCTTCACCGCGCAACCGAAGTTGAGGTCCACGATGTCGGCCCCTGCCGCCGCCACTTGCCGGGCGGCCTCGGCCAGCAGGTCGGCGTCGCCGCCGAAGAGTTGGACCGCCAGCGGCCTTTCCTCCGGGACGCTGGCCAGGAGTTGCCGGGTTTTGACCGAGCCATGAACCAGGCCGTTGGCACTGACCATTTCCGTGTAGACCAGGGCGCAGCCGGCCGACTTGGCCAGCAGGCGCAGGGGAAGGTTGGTGATGCCGGCCAGGGGCGCCAACAGGGTCGGATGGGCCAGGGAGATGGCGCCGATCTTCATGGCGTCGCTCCCATCACAGCCGCATTGGCCGTGGGCGGACCGGGATTGGCATAGCAGAACAGGCAATGGTGGGGGCAGGGGTGCAACTGGTAGCTGCCGATGTCCCTTGAGACCCGGCAGCCGCAGCCGGCCGAAACCCTTTGGCCCGCGTCCTTTGCCAGGGAGAGATCGTCGCCGTAGAGTTCGGCCAATTTGTGATTGGGAATACACGACGCACCAACCACCCGGGCGTCCTTGGGCAGGGCCGCGAGCAACTCATGTTCGCAGCACAACTGGAGCTGAATTCCCAGTGGTCGCAACAGACGCGTCATGGAGACAATTTGGTCGATCTTGCGACCCAGGGGCGGGTCGATGAAGCTCAGACCGGCCTGAGCCGAGCGCTGCTGCACCTTCCGATAGAGGTCCACGAAACTGGTGATGCAGGTCTGGATGCCCAGGCCGGCCGCCTGCCGGGCGATGAACGGGAATTGATCCAGGTTGTGGCCCTCCCGGCCGGATGCTTCCTTATAATAGCAGATGGGATCGAAACGCCATTGGATGGCGGCAGGCCCAAAGCGATCCACGAGCCGGGCCATCTGGGTCAGGCGTGCCTCGGTGGTCGCAACATCCGGCTCAAGGAGGGGGTTGGCCGAGTTGAGGGTGAAGTTAAAAAAAAGGTGGTACCCTCTTTCAGCCAGCCGCCGATCGAAGCCGCCTTCCAGAAAGGGGCCGAAATCCTTGGACCAGAAGACGATGGTGTGAATCTGTTCGGCTTCGGCGGGTACTTGAATCTTTTTACCGCTGAAGGGGTGGCGCACATCGAAATAACCCTGCTTGATCTGTTGCATGAACCAGGGCATGTAGAAGGCGGGGATGTCGGTTCTGCGGGAGGCTGAAATGACGATCCGTTGCATCTATTTCTTTTTAAGGTCCTTGAGGGAGATCACCTTGGATTTATTGGCGGCGCTGGCGCCGGGTTCGGGGGGCGATTCCTTTTCGGGCTGTTTGCCGATTTTGGGCGCCGCCACCTTTTCCAGGCGGATGGGCTTGCCCTCCATGGTGAAAGGGTCGCCATTGATATAAGCATCCCGCAAAATCCAGGTGACCATCGTCAGCGGGATTTGCAGAAAAAGCAATTGAACATGGTACCAGCCGCGCTTGATGTCGGGTTCGATGGCCTCGATCCGGGCGAACGCCTGGGGCTTGTCCTCCATGTAAATCAAAACGATATCGTTGATGTCGGCCATAGAATCGCCTTTATGCCCCCTGATGGTGAGTAAAGTGGGCGCCATGATGGCATAAATGCCCCGCGGTTGTAAAGGTGCAAAGCGAGCCGCCGTTGCATAGAAACCCAGGCAATTTTCCCGGGGTTTACAGGTTTTGTTCTTGACACGCATTCGGCTGTTCTGGTACCTGAATGAGCGTTCATTCATAATTCGTTTACATTGCCACCGTTGAAGCCGGTTTAGTTCCGTGGCACTAGGTGCGCCGGCAAAAATAATAAATTCGGATGAGGAGGGTTCATGAGTAGAAAAATACGACAGGCAGCGGTCATCGGGTCCGGCGTGATGGGCGGAGGAATTGCGGCCCTATTGGCCAGCGCCGGAGTGAAAACGCTTTTGATGGACATTGTCCCCTTCGATCTCAAAGAGGACGAGAAAAAGGATCGCAAGGCCCGCAACCGCATCGTCGCGGCCGGTTTGGAGAACATCCGCAAATCGAAACCGGCGGCATTGATGCTGGCCAAGGACATCGAGCTGATCTCCATCGGCAACACCGAAGACGATTTCGCCAAGCTGGCCGAGTGCGACTGGATCGTGGAAGTGGTGGTGGAGAACCTCAAGATCAAACAAGATCTTTTCAAGCGCATCGAGAAAGTCCGCAAGAAGGGCGCCGTCGTCTCTTCCAACACCTCCGGGATTCCCCTCAAGGCCATGAGCGAAGGCCTGAGCGACGATTTCAAACAGCATTTCCTGGGCACCCATTTTTTCAATCCGGTGCGCTACATGAAGTTGCTGGAGATCATTCCCGGCGAAAAGACCCTGCCCGACGTATTGAAATACATGGCCGATTTCGGCGAACGCCGCCTGGGCAAAGGCATCGTGTGGGCCAAGGATACCCCCAACTTCGTCGGCAACCGCGTCGGCGTGCAGAGCTCGGGGCGCAGCATGCAGCTCATGCTCGAGCACGGTTTGACCATTCCCGAGGTGGATGCCCTGTTCGGACCGGCCATGGGCCGTCCCAAAACCGGCATGTTCAAGACCACCGACCTGGTCGGTCTGGATATTGCCGCCCACGTGGCCAAGAACACCTACGACCTGGTCAAGGATGATGAAGCCCGCGACAGCTTTGTCCTGCCCGATTTCGTCCAGAAGATGCTGGAAAAAAAGATGCTGGGCAACAAGACCAAGGGCGGTTTCTACAAGACCGATCTGACCCCCGAATGGAAGAAGATCCGCAAGGTCCTCAACCTGAAGACCTTTGAATATGAAGAGTACGGCAAGGTGGAGTTCCCCTGCCTGGCCGCCGCCGCCAAGGCCAAAACGCCCGAAGAGAAGATTAATGCCATGGTCTTCGGTGACGACAAGGGCTCCAAGTTCGTGTGGCGCTGCGTGGCCGAGAACCTGATCTACGCCACCAACCGTATTCCCGAGATCGCCGACACCATCGTGGAGATCGACAACGCCCTGCGCTGGGGCTTCGGTATGGAGCGCGGACCCTTCGAGGGCTGGGACCTGATGGGTGTGGAGCGCACCGTGGCGCGCATGGAAAAGGACGGCTTGAAGGTGCCCGAGAAGGTCAAGAAGATGCTGGCCGCCGGCAACAAAACCTTCTACAAAGTGGAAAAAGGACAGCGTTTCTTCTTCGATTTCGCCAGCCAGGGCTACAAACCGGTCCGCACGAACGCCACCATGATCGACCTGGCCATTCTCAAAGGCGAGAACAAAGTGGTGCTGGGCAATAGCTCCGCTTCCCTGATCGACCTGGGCGACGGCGTCTTCTGCGCCGAGTTCCACACCAAGATGAATGCCCTCAACGACGAGATCATCGATTTCCTGGGCAAGGCTCATGATTATGTGGATGCCAACGGCGTGGGCCTGGTGATCGGCAACCAGGCCGGCGGCATGCCCGGCGCCTTCTCGGCCGGCGCCGACCTGCGCCAGATGCGTGAAGCGGCGGGCGCTGGCATGTTCGCCGAGATCGAAGCCAGCGTCAAAAAGTTGCAGGAAACGATTCTACGCGGCCGCTACAGCAGCTATCCGGTCGTGGCGGCACCCTTCGGCCTGGCCCTGGGCGGCGGCGCAGAAATTTGTCTGGGCGCCGATCGCATCGTGGCCCACGCCGAGCTCTACATGGGCTTGGTGGAAGTGGGGGTCGGCCTGCTGCCCGGCGGCACCGGTTGTTCGGCCCTGTGGCGCAAGATACTCGAAAACGTGCCCGACTCCGTGAGCGATTTCGAATTGGGCAAATTCTTCATCCCCGTTTTCCAGGCCATCGCCATGGCCAAAGTCTCCACTTCGGCCGCCGAAGCCCGGGCCACCGGCTTTCTGGGTCCCAAGGACCGCATCGTTTTCAATCGCGATCTACTGATCGGCGAAGCCAAGAAAGAGGTGCTGCGCATGGTGGAAGACGGCTACGCGCCGGCGGTCAAACGCCCCATCCGCGTCTTCGGCGAGGCGGCCTTCGGCATGGTTAACGCCGAACTGCTCAATATGCAAGCCGCCGGCTACGTCAGCGAATATGACTGCTTCGTCTCCAGCAAGGTCGCCATGGCCATCGGCGGCGGCCAGAGCCGCACCGGCGGGTATGTACCCGAAGACAACATGCTGGCCCTCGAGCGCAAAACTTTCGTCGAGCTGCTGCATCAGGAGAAGACGATCGCCCGGATCGACCATATGCTCAAGACGGGCAAGCCGCTGCGTAACTAAGGCTCGGCGAGGCGCTTACAAAAAACAATCTATCTGGAGGAATACCATGAAAGAAGCTTATATCGTCAGTGCGGTCCGGACCCCAGGCTGCAAGCGGGCCAAGGGTGCCTTCAAAGACACTCTGCCCCTGGACTTGATCTCATTTATCCTCAAGGCATCGGTGGATAAAATTAAACTCGATCCCAACGAGATCGACGACGTCATGATCGGTTGCGCCTTCCCCGAAGCCGAGCAGGGCCTCAATATCGGCCGCAACGCGGCCAAAATCGCCGGGTTTCCCGATAAGGTGTCGGGCGCCACGGTCAACCGCTTCTGCGCCTCCGGCCTGGAAGCCATCGCCGATGCCGCTATGCGCATCATGTCCGGCTGGTGCGATGTCACCATCGGCGCCGGTGTCGAGTCCATGACCTATGTGCCCATGGGCGGCAATTTGCCCCGGCCCTATCCCGATTTGGAGAAGAAGCAGATCGATCTGTTCATCTCCATGGGCACGACGGCCGAAAACGTGGCCAAGCGCTACAACGTCACCCGTCAGCAGCAGGATGAGTTTGCCTATCAATCCCAGATGAAGGCTGCCAATGCACAGAAAAAGGGCCTCTTCACCGAGATCGTGCCCACCCCGGCCACCAAGTTCGTGACCCAGCCCGACGGCACCGTCAAGCGTGAAACCTTCATCCAGAGTTTCGATGACGGCGTGCGCGACGACACCACCGTGGAAGGTCTGGCCAAGTTGCGTCCGGCCTTCTCCCTGACCGGTTCGGTCACCGCCGGCAACTCTTCGCAAACCACCGACGGCGCAGCGGCCACCGTGCTGATGAGCGCCGAAAAGGCCAAGGCCCTGGGCCTCAAACCCCTGGCCAAGTTCAAACTCTTCACCACCATCGGCTGCCGTTCGGACGAGATGGGCGTGGGGCCGCGTTATGCCATTCCCAAGCTGCTGGACAAGGCCGGCTTGAAGGTCGAAGACATCGGTGTCTGGGAGATCAACGAAGCCTTTGCTTCCCAGGCCCTGTACAGCATGCGTGAGCTGGGCATCGATAAATACCTGGACCGCGTCAACATCAATGGCGGCGCCATCGCCCTGGGCCATCCCCTGGGTTGCACCGGTGCCAAGCTGGCCGCTACCCTGATTGCCAATATGCAACGCACGGGCGCCAAGTACGGCGTCGAATCGATGTGCATCGGCGGCGGCATGGGTGCCGCGGCACTGTTCGAGCTTTGTGATTAATACTTCACCTGTATAAATAAAGAAAAAGGCGGGCCGCGAGCCCGCCTTTTTCTTTTCTTTCTCCGAGGCCAAGCAAATTATACTTTCTGCAAGGCATCGACCATGGCGCTGGTCACGCCGGCATCCGGATGGCTGTTGACGCTGTTCCAGATCAGCTTTTCGAAACACCCGTTGCGGGTAATATAGCTCTGCACGGCTTCATGGCAGTAAATGTCGTCCGAGGCACTGCTGTTCACCTTCAGGAAGGCGCCGGCCATGATGTCGGAGGCCAGCAGATCCGATGATGCGAAGATCAAACCGTAATTGGGCTCCACCACGGTGCCGCTGTCCGGTCCGCCCGTGGTCATCAGCTTGCGGGCGGAGGTGACGCTCAGCCGGAATTTGTTCTTGATGGCCGCGATGTCGTTGATGCTCGGGTACAGGCTGGTCAGGGTGCCGCTGTGCATGGTCCGGCGGCTGGCCGAGTTCAGGAAGCCCACGGCGATTTTCAGGCTGAAGGTTTTGTCCGCCATGGAGTGGGTGGCGATGCGCGGCAGATAAACGATGTGATTCACCTGATTCACGTAGTTGGTGATATTCACACTGCTCGACCAGTTGGCCGCGGAAGCGGTGAAGTGCCCTCCGTTTTCGAAGTAGACCGCCGTGGCGCCCTTGGCATTGATGACATCCATCAGGCCGGTTCGGGTCAGGCAGGTTTGGGTGCTGTTGCTCTGATAGATGCCGGACTGGTCGCCCACCAGAATCGTTCCGGCGCCCTTTTCCTTGAGCAGGTCGAGCATGCAGGCCAGGGACCAGGGGTCGGTGGTGGCGGGAAAGGCGTTGGCCGAGTTCAAGGCGAGCTTTACCAGCACGCTGTCCCCCCTGGCAAGCCATGCAAAATTGGTGGCCGCCTCGACCATGGATTTGAAAACAGCGTAGCTGCTTTCGTGGAGGCCTTTGGCGATCCAGGCACTGCTCACCACCGGCTGATATCCGGCGCGGACATTTTCGTCGGCGCAGCCGCCGCCCGTCCCACAACCGCCGCTCGATGAGCTGCTCGAAGAGCTGGAAGAACTGCTAGAAGAATCGCAGCCGGGCAAAGCCGACAACAACGATAACCCCAAGACCCCGCCGCATCCCATTTTCAAGGACTTTACCAAGAACTCCCTGCGTTCGATTTGGATCTCCTGCTTTGGCTCCTTTTTCATGCTTTCCTCTCCTTCTTGGTGGGTTCAGCGCCGTTGCTTGGCGCGATAAAGAAAAAAGAGAGCAGATGAGGGGCAAGTGCTCTCATCGAACCTTTTTGCGTGTGGAGTATTCTGCCTTGATCTTGAAAATGGAACGTATCGAGATCGGGGGGGAGCTAACCGGTCAACGTTCCTCTATGAAGCCAGCAGAGTCATTACCAGGTGTCTCTGGCTTTCGTCAATCACAATGGCGGGTGCCAGGCTACGGTAAGTGCAACCCACCCCTCGGGCCGGCAAAGCTCGGACAGTTGGGTGGGCGGGACCTCCCGGTCGTTCCATCGGCATGTTTCGATGGGCATTGGGGTGGCGGCCTGGAGCTGTGAAAGCAGTGGCTTCAGAATAGGACTGTCGATCCATACCCCCAGGGAGAGCAGGTGTGGACCCAGCTCCCGGGCCACCAGGTTGAACAGCTTCAGGGTGATCAACGTATCATTCTGGCTGCTGTCTGGTGGAGGGACAGGGCTATTTCGATAAGAGATATCTTCCCGAAAGGCGGCCAACGCGCCCCCTTTGCGAAAAGTGGCGCCCACCAGACCGGGCATGGCCGCCGAAAGCGCAAGTATGGCCTTGGCAGGCACAATGACCTGTTCTGTGCGGTCCACGGCGCGGTGGTTCAGGAAAATGGTTTGGATGCGACGCTCCACATATTCGGGGGCAATGGCCAGTTGGCGGCACAGCAGATCGGACAGGCTGATGCCCGCGATGGTTTTGATGCCCACCCCGGCGCTGAAGAGCGTGCTGAAATGACCGATGGCGGCCGGCGGCAGTTTCAATTGAAGCGTGGCGGCAGGTTGCAGCATAAACCGATAAAAAAGGGGCGCCGCGCAGGGCGCCCCCATGGGTTGGGCGTGCTATGGTTTTCTAAAAATTGAAGACCTGATCCAACTCCTGATCGCTGACGTCGAAGGTGGCTTTGTGGGGCGTCAGAGGCTCGGTCTTGAAGTAATCGGGCAACCGGTCGTGCATTTTCGTCAGGCCGGCAGCGGCATTAAAAGCCCTTTCCTGCTTGAGTATGGTCTTGCCCAGGTTGGAGACATCGTCCCCGGTCAGGCTCAGGCCGGTGAAACCGTTGATCACGTCCAGCAGCGCCTGGAAGGTTTCGGGCTGATCCAAAATGGCAAAAGCGATAAACAAGCACATCCCCGTGGCGTCAATAGCCGTGGTAGCTATCTGCAGGTTGCGCGACAGCTCCACCTGGCCTTGGGTTTTGAGCGCGTTCACGTTGCCGCCGACGCCGAGCAAATTGGCGGTAACCGCATAACCGGCCGTGTGGTCGGCCCCCATGGTGGTGGTGGCATAGGTGACGCCCATGCCTTTGACGGCGCGCGGATCATAGGCCGGCATGGATTGGCCCTTGACGACGGGGATGCGCTCCACGCCGAAAACCTTGCCGGTCACCGCCGCGCCGCTGCCCAAGATGCGGCCCAGGGGGGTTCCTTGGCCGACTTCCTTGATCAGGCGAATGGCACCCTGGGCGTCGCCGAACTTGGCCAGGCCCGCGTCCATGGCCACGGCGATGGTGGCCCCCATCTCGATGGTGTCTATACCGAAATCGTCGTCCATGCGATCGATTTGGGCGATGGCATCCAGGTCGTCGATGCCGCAATTGCCGCCGTGGGCCCAGACGGTTTCATACTCCGGCTGCTTGCTGACGAAGCGGCCGTTCTTGTCGTAAAAGGTGCCCGAGCAGCGGATGACGCAGCCCCGGTGGCAGCCGTGGGTGGCCGAGCCCTCGCCGCCACGTTCGTTTTCCAGCTTGGCCTGGGCTTCGCCGCTGATCTTGGCCGCCCCTTCGAACTGACCTTCCTTGAAGTTGCGGGTGGGATAGCCGCCGGCTTCGTTGACCACGTTGGTCAGTACATTGGTGCCAAAGGCCGGTAACCCCTGGCCGGTGACCGGATGTTTGCGCAGGCCGGCCACGAACTCCTTGTTGGCCGCCTTGAATTTTTCAGGATTTTTGGGGCCGCGCACCGAGGTGCCGGCATCGTCGATGACGATCACCTTGACCCCCTTGGCTCCCATGACCGCGCCCACGCCGCCGCGTCCGGCATGGCGTGTGGGGCGCAGCTCCATGTCGGTGAAGGCGATGGAAGCCGCGCTCAGCTTCATTTCGCCGGCCTGCCCGATGGAGATGCAGCCGATCTTGTCGCCATGTTCGGCCTTCATCTTTTCCACCAGATCATAGTTGCCGAGCATTTTGAGCCCATTGGCCGGTGCGATGGTGGCGCCGTTCTTATTGATCATCACCTTGTACAGGGTGTCATCCTTGGGCCTGCCCTCCAAAATGATCGCTGCATAGCCCAGCCGCGCCAGCATCTGGGAGGGTTGGCCGCCGGAATTGGCCTCCTTTATACCGCCGGTCAACGGGCTCTTGCAGCCCACGGAGATGCGGCCGGACATGGCGGCCGCCGAGCCGCTGAGCAATCCCGGAGCGATGACCAATTTGTTCTCTGCGCTCAGGGCATGGCAGGTGGGGGGGACCTCTTTGGAAACCACCGTGGAGGTCATGGCGCGGCCGCCCAAGCCGGCATAGGCTCCCAATGCCTCGGTCTTAAGTTCCGGCCCCTTGGCCCCGCCCATATTGATACGTAGAATTTTGTCCATGGCACGCCTCCTCTTTTTTATAGTGATATGAAGAAGACTGTCGCTCTGTCTTATCGGCAATCACATCCGGCGCTGCGGTGGTACAGATCAATGGAGCCGAATGTAATGTAAGTATGAGTATTTTGAGGTACTGTCAAGAATTTCAAAGAATGACAGCGGCCGGGCGGCTACCTGACTTCCGGGAGGCCCCAAGACCCTGGGGCGGTTGGAGGAAGAGACGGTCGGCCGGCCGAATTTGGGGGATGTGAAAGCGCCTAAGCTTACTGGAACCGAGCGACTTTCCGTGGATCGGCCTCATCAAAAAAGAACCGGCGGTGCTGGAGTAGCACCACCGGTTCATCCTTTACTTGTCGCTCTGGAACTATCCGTTCTTCTTGGCGAAGGCGTTCATGAAATCCACCAGGGTGGCTACGGATTTTTCGGAGGTGGCATTGTAGATGGACGCTCTGCAGCCGCCCACCGAGCGATGGCCCTTGAGCCCGCCCATGTCGTTGGCGCTGGCTTCGGCGATGAACTTCTTTTCCAACTCCTCGCTGGGCAGGCGGAAAGTGACATTCATCAGGGAACGGCTGTCTTTATCCGCCGTGCCCCGGTAAAAATCGCTCTGGTCAAAGAGGTTGTAGAGCAGGGCGGCTTTCTTTTGGTTGATGGTCGCCATTTTCTCCAGGCCACCCACTGTCTCCTCCAGCCATTTGAGCACCAACTGGGCCGTGTAAATGGAGAAACAGGGCGGCGTGTTGTACATGGAGTTCTGCTCGGTGTGGGTCGTGTACTTGAGCATGGTGGGCAGGTTGCCCGGCTCGAGTTTGAGCAGGTCGTCACGCACCACCACCAGGCAGACGCCGGCCGGTCCCATGTTTTTCTGGGCGCCGGCGTAGATCAGGCCGAAGCGGCTGGCGTCAAAGGGCCGCGAAAAGATATCCGAGGACATGTCGGCCACCAGGGGAACGTTGCCGGTGTCCGGGAACTGGGCCCATTGGGTTCCCTTGATGGTGTTGTTGGAGGTAATGTGCACATAGGTGGCATCTTTGGAAAAGGAGATGTTCTTGGGAATGTAGGCAAAATTGCGGTCCTCGGAAGAGGCCACCACCTTAATGCTTTTGCCCAGCAGTTTGGCTTCCTTGATGGCTTTGGTGGACCAGGTGCCGGTGTTGACGTAGTCGGCGGTACGCCCATCGTTCAGGAAATTCATGGGAATCATGGCGAACTGCATGCTGGCGCCGCCCTGCAGGAAGGCAACTTTGTAGCGGTCGTCCAGTTTAAGCAGCCGTTTGACCCGTGCCACGGCGTCATTGATCACCTCTTCAAACCATTTGGAACGATGGCTCACTTCGGTGATGGACATGCCTGAGCCCTTGAAATCCAGGAACTCGCTTTGGATCTCTTCCAATACACTTTGGGGAAGGGCCGCTGGTCCGGCGTTAAAGTTATGAATGCGTTTCGGGCTCATTATGGTAACCTCCATGTCATCTGAATTTTCGCCGTCAGGAGAGGCTGGCAGCATGCGAATTTTGGACAATAAAGCTGTCTTTTATCATCGAATTCGGTTTTTAAGTCAATAACAAAAAGCTGTTTAAGGCGGGCAGGAGCGGCGCCTACAAGCGCATGATTCCGGAGGGCGGTTACTATCCAACGCAAGGAGTACTGCGGTGCCTTTAGAATGAAGGGGCCTCGCCTAAGCGAGGCCCCTCTACAGGTGAATTATACTACTTTCTCTGTCTGGCTGAATCAGTAGGGCAGGCCGCCGTAGGGCAATTCACCCTGACCCGATCCACCTTCGGGAGTTGTGGTTTCGCCGGCTCCAGGATCTGAAGCTTCACCTTCACCGCCTTGATCGGCGGGATCACCTTCCTCTTCGGTTGGCGGCGGCGTTGGGGTCGGCGTTGGCGTCGGGGTCGGGGTCGGTGGTGGCACGGGCGGTTCCAGAACAGGGCATCCATCCGTGTCGGTAAACCGAATAAGTTCTCGATTGAGCAGGTTTTGACTGCTCTCGGGCACAAAGAGAACGCCCTCGTCACAATCCAGATCCTCGCTGGGCACAAGCATGATCCGGGCGCCGTCCGGGTAGTTGGCGTCTTCCGCCACCGGTAGGCTGCATATATCAGCGTTGCCGGTAAAATGGATGTAACCCATGCGATTGGATTGCCCTTGTCCCAAGCAGATCATCGCGGCCTCTTCGCCGGGGTAATAGACCAGCGTATACTCCTGGTTGCGCGCCAGGTTGAATCCGTTGAAGGCAAATTCGAACTGTGCGCCCCACTTGTTGTAACGCAATGTGCCCCAGGAAAAGAAATGAGGCATTCGATGATGATTGCCCATCGTCTGGGGGAGAAAATAAGTATATGCGATGGGTGAGCGGTTGGCCCAGTGGTGGCCGTGATGGTTTCTCGGCGGCGCGGAAAATGCGGATGTCGCCAGGACCAGGGATGACGCGATGGCCATCAGGAACGGTAAAAGATGTTTGCGACGCATACGACAGCTCCATTCATTTGGGGTGAGTCAATCCAGGAACCAGTAGTAATTCAAATACCTCCTGCACGATCGGCCGGGGGTAGCGGCCGTCCATGGGAACTGGTCGGACAACGAGCAAAGGCTATGCCGCCACCCCTTGGGGCCCAGGTATTGGATGCGTTACCAAGGGCTTGCGAGCGCAGCAGGAGGGCCGGCGGAAAGCGGTACGATCGATCAAATGAGCATTTAAGTGCACGTTTGGTGTATCCTTTTGTATTGTCGATTTCGATGAGACCGGATTCGATCGGCCTCTCCAGCGCAGGCGTCGTCGTCCGAACCTTCGGCGATTCCCGCTTGACACAAATGCCTGAATTCCCCATATTCCGACTTCACATGAAAGGGGATCGAGCGATGAAGATCTTTGAGTATCCTTCCGAGGTGGCCGCCAAACGTCTCGAAAGCATAGTGGGGCGCGGCCTGGCCTATAGCCGCAAGGAGTTGACTGCGGTTCAGCGTATTCTAGAAGATGTGCGCAAAAACGGCGACCAGGCGCTGCTGGCCTATACTCGCAAATACGATGCACCCAAGATGGATCTTTCACAAATGGAAGTATCCGCCGCCGAGATCGCCCAAGCGGCGCAAACGGTGGATCGTCCCTTCAAGAAGGCGTTGAGCCGAGCCGCGGATCAGATAGCCGATTTTCATCGCAAGCAGATGCCCCGGGCCTGGGTCGATGCCCCCCGGCCGGGAACGTTTCTCGGACAGATGGTCCATCCCGTGGATGTGGCCGGGGTTTATGTGCCAGGAGGTAAGGGAGGCGAGACGCCCCTAGTATCCTCGGTCTTGATGGGAGCCATCCCGGCCAAGATCGCAGGCGTTGGCCAGATCATCATGGTGACGCCACCCACCCACAACGGCGGGGTCAGCCCTTACTTGCTGGCCGCCGCCCAGAAGGCCGGCGTGGATAAGGTGTATAAAGCCGGCAGTGCCTGGGCCATCGCGGCCATGGCCTTCGGAACCGCCACCATCCCCAAAGTCGATGTCATCGTGGGGCCGGGCAATATCTATGTCACGCTGGCAAAAAAGCTGGTGGCCGGCATGGTGCAAATCGACATGATCGCCGGTCCCAGCGAGGTGTTGGTGATTGCCGACGGCCAGGCTGACCCCGAGTATGTGGCCGCCGACCTGCTCTCCCAAGCCGAGCACGATCCCCGGGCATCGGCGGTGCTGCTCACCGATGACCTGCCCCTGGCCGAAGCCGTGCGCGATGCCTTGGATCGTCAGTTGGCGCAACTGCCGCGCCGCGAAATTGCCGAGCAATCCCTGCGATCCTTTGGCGCCCTGATCGTGGTGCCGGATATGGACTGCGCCATCGACCTGGCCAATCGCATTGCTCCTGAACATCTCGAACTTCAGGTGCGCGAGCCCTTCGCCTACATCGGACGCATCCGGCATGCCGGCGCCATCTTCCTGGGCGATCATACGCCCGAGCCGGTGGGCGATTATGTGGCCGGTCCCAATCACGTGTTGCCCACGGCCGGAACCGCTCGTTTCTCTTCGGCCCTTTCGGTCCACCACTTTTTGAAACACAGCAGTATTATTCACTATACGGCGGACGCATTTCGCAAGGAGGCCAAAGACATTATCACCCTGGCCCGCATCGAAGGACTGGAGGCGCATGCGCGCACCATCGCGCTCAGACTGAAAAAAGGATAGAAGGGACATCGCCGGAGAGTCGGAGGGAATGGTTTGACACCGCGTTCCTCCGGCTCTATTCTGAAAAACGATCAGCGGAATCTTACCCCCTGCGCTTCCAAGTTCTGGTTCGACCCTCTTCGGATCTCCTCTTTTGCCTGGCTTGAAACGATACGCAACCGAAAGTTGCGGCACACCCTGAAACTTAAGATCATCCGCACTTTTCAGACCCTCTGGCGGGCGCGGAAAGGAGGGCCAAGATGGCCCAAATGCTTCAAGACAATCCCACCAACATTCTGGTGGTGGACGACGAAGAGGCCATTGGCCGAATGTTGCAGACCGGCATTCAAATGGCGGGATACCATTGCCTGGCGGCCGACAGCCCCGGTTCGGCCCTGCGGCTGCTGGCCGAGCATCACGTGGACGTGATGGTCGCCGACATCCGGATGCCCGAAATGAGCGGCATCGAGTTGGGGCGCATCGTCAAGGCCCGCTATGACGCCGATGTCATCATCATGACCGGCTACGTGGACGACTTCAACTATGAAGATATCGTCCAGCAGGGCGCCAGCGATTTCATTCAAAAGCCGGTGCGCATCGCAGAGTTCATCGCGCGGTTGAAGCGGGTGATCGGTGAAAGGGCTTCCAGGCAAGGCCGGCTCCAGGCCCTGCGCGATCTCGAGCTGAATCTAGATAAGCTTCGCCGAGCCATGGAAGGGATCGTGCAGGCCATTTCGGTGGTGGTCGAAAAGCGCGATCCCTATACCGCCGGTCACCAGCAGCGGGTAGCCGAACTGGCTTGCGCCGTGGCCCGGGAATTGGGCCTGAGCGACGATGATATTTATGGCCTGCGCATGGCCAGCGTGATCCATGATTTAGGAAAGATCACCGTTCCAGACGGCATTCTGGCCAGACCCGGACGGCTATCCGACCTGGAATACCAGTTGATCAAGAATCACGTCCAGGCCGGGTACGATATCCTCAAGCAGATCGAGTTTCCCTGGCCCCTGGCCGACATCATTTTGCAGCACCACGAGCGCCTGGACGGCAGCGGCTACCCCCATGGGCTGCGCAACGAAGAGATCATGATCCAGGCCCGCATCCTCTCGGTGGCCGATGTGTTCGAAACCATGGCTTCGCATCGGCCCTATCGACCTTCCCTGGGCCTGCAGCGCGCGGTGGATGAACTGCGCGACAATAGCGGAACGCTCTATGATCCACAGGTGGTGTCGGTATTTTTGCGGTTGGTCGAGGAGGGGCGATTTCCGGACTATCATTAAATTAAACCGCAGTGGGCACTGCATTCCGACCGTGCCCACGAGGCGGTACTGGTCTTATCACAATGCGGGCGCCCCCGCGGCCAATATGTGGCCCACCATCCGAATAATCCCTTCGATGCTGTTGCCTTTTTTCTCCACGAAATAGACCCCGTTCCCGTTAAGGGATTGTAGCTCGTCACAGGGATGGCTGTGCACGAGAATGGGGATGGAGGGAATGTGTTGGCGCAGGTGTTCGAACAGGTCCCCGGCTTCCGTATCGGGCAGGTCCAGATCCAGAATCGCCAGGTCCAGGGAGGCATGACGGTCGATCCAGAAGAGTACCTGGCGACCATTTTCGGCCAGCAGCACCTCGTAGCCGGCATTGGTCAGCTCCCTTTGCAAAAATCGGCGCACGTAGGGGTTACGGTCTGCGATAAGAATGGTCGGTAAGTTTTTCACCATTGGCCTCTCGATCGAGCTAACAGCACGCGCAGCAAACCTTGTGCCACTAAGACGGACGCTGTTTCTTTTCCGGAAAAGGCGCTCGCCTTCAGTCTTTGCGCCCCGGTTGAAACGCCCAGGGCGATCTCCCGAAGAAGATCCGATGTCCAAAATTTTTACAATTTGTAAAACAACCCATATATGGACTTTGGGCAGAATTTGTGTTAGTTTCGCGCTACTTACATCATATTGCGGCTGACGGATGGAATCTCTGAATATGTTCAAAACTTTCTTTCAACCCAGACCCCTGCCGCCGCTCGACGACTTCGCCCTGAAAGATTACAACGTTTCTTTTTCCCTGGAACGCCTCGTGCCGGGTGTGGACAACATCCGCAGCGATGTCCTGGTCAGCCCCGTTTTCACCAGCGCCACGCGCAAGCTCGTCGCCCAGCTCGTTGCCCGCCACGCCGGTGTCGAAAAGAGAGGCGGCACGGATTCTGCGCCGGTCAGCTTGATCAAGGAGGTGGGCAGTTACAAGCAGCTCTACAAGGAAGTAATGGTGGACGCGGTCAACAAGGCCAAGGCCCGCCACGAACCCCAGATCGAATACCTGGCCCAGGCGGCCGTCATCAAAATGCTGCTGGAGGAGATCCGGTTGCAGTACGACCATCTGGTCGGCAGCATGAAAAAGACGGTGCGCAAAACGGATTTGACCGTGCACAACGACTGGACCGAAGCGCCCAAACTCAAAGATAAACTGCAACTGATCATGCAGGATCGGGAGACGATTCTCCAGCGGGTGGGCCTCGAGATCTGCGGCTACTGGGTCGAGCTGGAGCGCAAGGAGATCCGGGTGATGCGCGAAGCCATCTTCGGCAATCGCTCGACCTTCTTCGAAGACCTGCTCACGACGCCTTTGCTGCATGTGCAAAATCCGGAGAATGAGATCTTCATGCTCGGCGAATTCGACATCGCCCTGGGGCGGCGCGTTGAAGACCCGGACAAATACGGAAACCTGCTCTTCTTCATCCGGCAGCTGTTCCATCAGGTGAACCAACAATCTTCTCCTGAACACAAAGCCCACCTGGACAAGCGCTTGCCGGCCTCAGACATAGAGCTGACGGAGCTTTCGGAGAGCGACCAAAAGGCTTATTCACAGAAGATAGATGGCTGGCTGCGCTGTTTGGGCAACATGGATGTCTTGCTCAACTGGCAGCGCACCCATGCGGAGTGGCAGACGGCCAAAAAGCAAAAGGCCGACCCGGCCGAGGTCGCCCGTCTCAAACAACTGGCGCTCAAGCAAAAGACGGTGCTCGATTTCTTCTACACCCAATTCCGCCAGAAGGGTGTCATTGAGCGCATCGCGGCCTCCTACGAAATGCAGCCCGAGTACCTGGAGTACTGCCCGCCGCTGGTACCCCAGCAGATCATGCAGTACCTGGTCATGCCCAAGGCGCGCAAGGCCATCAAGGCGCGCTTGAAGCGATTGACCAACGTCTATGGCCGCGAATTTTCACTAGCCCCCTTGAACCGGAAGATCAAGGCCATGGAGCAGATGTCGGCCGCCAAGAGCAAGGCCTATCTGATACGATTTCTGAACGGTTTCGCGCGCTATCATCGCGATTTGAGCAACATCGCCATCATGCGGGAGGCCATGGAGCGGGCGCACCTGGCCGTCGAAGAGAAGACCGTCACCCTCTCCAGGGAGAACAACACGCTCTACGAATTCTTGCTGAGCCACGAGCAGGAGACCTCTAAAAAGCCGATTATCAATCATGTGGTCGTCAAGGCCGATGTGCGCGGCTCGACCGACATCACGCACCGCATGAACGAGCGTGGGCTGAACCCGGCTTCCTACTTCAGTCTCAACTTTTTCGATCCCATCTCAGAGATCCTCTCGGAATACGACGCCGCCAAAGTCTTCATCGAAGGCGACGCCGTTATCCTGTCGATCTTCGAAAGGGAGGACACCCCCAGCGATTGGTACGGGGTGGCGCGGGCCTGCGGCATCGCCATCAACATGTTGATCATCATCCAGCGTTACAATGAGAAGAGCCGCCACAACGAACTGCCCATCCTCGAGCTGGGCATCGGCATCAGTTACCTGGACAAGGCCCCCACATTTCTCTTCGACGGCAACAACCGCATCATGATCTCGCCGGCCATCAACCACGCGGACCGCTTGTCGAGCTGCTCCAAGAATGCGCGCAAAGTGTTCGCCCGCGACCGGGGGCCTTTCAATCTTTATGTGGTTCAGAATAAGTCCGAAGAAGAGTTGGCGGCCACGGCCGACGATCTCAATGTGCGTTATAACGTCAACGGCATCGAGTTGAGCCCCGCCGGCTTCGAAAAACTTTCCAAGGAGATCGACTTGAAGGTGCTGCCTGCCGAAATTCGTGACCTGCACGGCAACAAGGTCACCCTTTACGTCGGAAAGTTTCCCACCAAGAGCAACCGCTACCAGCGCCTCATCGTACGCGAATCCCAGATCCCCGTGGTCGATCCCCAAACCTTGAAAATGCTGCGGATTTCATCGCGCAAATACTACGAAGTGTGCACCCATCCCAAGCTCTTCCAACTGGCCCGCGAAACGCAGGTCTGATGTTTACTACCGATGCGTTCTGCGCGTAGGGGCGACCGGCGGTCGCCCTATCGAAGGGACGTCTACCGAGCGGCTAAACATCATCGGGAAGCTGGCTCAGATCCATTTTGAACTCATACTCTCCGCTGTCCGGCTGGCGCTGGATTCTGAACTTGAGCTTGCGCCCCAAGGCAATCATCCCGGTGTTGTCGGAGACCACGGTGCCCCAGATGTCTCGGACACCCTGGGATTTGGCGATTTTTAGGCACCAGCGCAGCAAGGCGGCGCCGATGCCTTTGCCGTGCCAGCGATCGCCTACGAGGATGGCGAATTCGGCCACGCTGGGGTCGAGGCCTTTGATGATGCGGCCCACGGCGAGTATCTGCTCTTCCTGCCCGTTGCCTTCCAGGATCGCCACCATGGCGATTTCGCGGTCGTAGTCGATCTGGGTGAAGCGGGCCAGCATTTCGCCGGGAATTTCCTTAAGGGGCGTAAAAAAGCGAAAGTAAATGCTGCGGGACGACAATGTGGCGAAGAGCCCCTGCAAGAGAGGCGCGTCTTCCGGCCGAATGGGCCGTATCAGGACCGTGCCCAACCCATTGACCGCCAGGTTCATTTCGTACTCGTTGGGATACGGGGCGATCACCAGATGGAAGGGGGCCGGCACGCTGGGCGTGTGGACGCGCACCCGGGCGCTGACGGCGCAAAAGCTCGGGCCCACCACCATCAGCGGATTGATCTCCAGCGTCTGGATTTCGGCAAAATCCGTGGCCAGGCGCCCCAGGCGGACTAAAATTTCTTCCAATTGGAGCAGGTCGGCCGGCGCATGATCCTGGTAACCCATCAGCAGGCGATGGATTCGGGTCCCTTCCACCATGCGTCGGGCCAGCAGGCGATTGATGGGCGGCAGGGCCACTACTTGATCCGCGACGATTTCCGTGGCCGCGCCGCCCCAGCCGAAGGTCAGGACCGGTCCGAAGCGGTTGTCCTTGCGGATGCCCAGGCAAAGTTCGGCGCTGGCCGGGCCGACCATGGGCTGCACCGTCACCGAGACCGTTGGGACCTGATCCAGGTGGGTGTGTCCATTGGCCATCAGTTGCGCGTAGGCCTGGCGCACCGACGCCTCGTTGGCCAGGTTGAGGCGCACGCCGCCCCAGAGGGATTTGTGCGCATGTTCCGGTGAGTCAACTTTCAAGACCACGGGATACCCCAACCGAGCGGCCATGGCCACGGCCTGGTCGGCGTCGGCGGCCGCCAGGGTGGGGTTGACCGGGATGCCATAGGCCGACAGGAGCTGCTTGGCTTTGATTTCTCCTAAAAACCCATGCCCGCTGTTCAGTTGCGCCTGAATGACGCTTTCGGCAGCGGACCGGTCGAAGGTCAGGCGGCCGGGCAGCTTTACGGGGATTTGCTTCAGCATCTCCAGGTTGCGGCCGTAGTGGTAAAGGTCCATGAAAGCGCGCACGGCGCGCTCGGGACTGTCGAAGGTGGGAATCCCCGCCAGGTTGAAGATTTCCCGTCCACGCTCGGTGGCCGGGCCGCCCAACCAGGCCGTGACCACAAGGATTCCGGAGGCTTGCAAACGTTCCACCAGCAGGTGGGCCGTATGGGTGGGATCGGACAGGGCATGCGGGGCCAGCATCACCAGCAAACCGTCTGTTTCCGGGGCCTTAAGCAGGCAATCGATAACTTCCAGGTAGCGCTGGGGGGTGGCATCCCCGCGGATATCCACCGGATTGGCGCGGCTCCACAGGGGCGAGAGGATCTGTTCCAGTTGAGCGGTGGTTTCCGCGGAAAGCGCCACCGGTTCGACGCCGTGATCGCCCAGGGCATCGGCCGCCATCACGGCCGGACCGCCGGCATTGCTCACGATGACCAGCCCCGCCTTTTGGGGGCGGGGATGCTTGGCCACCAGCTCGGCGCAATCGAAGAGCTCTTCGAAGGTGCGCACGCGCAAGATACCGGCCCGTTTGAAGGCCGCATCATAAACGGCGTCTTCGCCGGTCTCGGCGCCGGTGTGGCGCGCGGCGGCCTGTTCTCCGGCGTTGGTGCGACCAGCCTTCAGGGCGATGATGGGCTTGATGCGGGAAACCGCCCGGGCGGCGCTCATGAAGCGGCGCCCGTTGTTCAACTGCTCCATGTACATGACGATGCTGCTGACGCGGGGATCGTTGCCCAGGTAGTCGATGGCATCGCCGAACTCCACGTCCATCATGGACCCCAGGCTGACGAAATAGCTGAAGCCGATGCCTTCCTTGTCGGCCGAATCGAAGATGGAAGTGGCCAGGGCGCCGCTCTGGGAGATGAAGGCCAGTCGGCCGGCCGGTGGCAGACGATGCGCCGCGGTGACATTGAGCTTGCAGCGGGCGCAGGCCAGCCCCAGGCTGCTGGGTCCGATGATGCGCAGGTTGCTGCCGGCCGCGGCCTCGCGGATCTGAGCCTCCATTTCCGCGCCGTGTCCGCCGGTCTCTTTGCCGCCGGCTGAAATGATCACGGCGCCGCCCACGCCGGCCTGGGCGCATTGCTGAACGATGCGCGGCACGGTGGTGATGCGCGTGGCGATCACCGCCAGATCCACCGGAGCGCCAATATCGGCAATCGAGCGGTGGCACTGCCGGCCCCATAGCGTCCGATAGCGGTTGTTGACCGGGTGGATCTCGCCCGCGTAGCCCGCCTCGATCAAATTGCGCATCAGGACCGTGCCAATGGTCTGGGGCCGTTCGCTGGCGCCGATCACGGCCACCGATCGGGGATGAAAGATTCGCTCCAGATGGTGAATGCTCATGTTTTCCCCATGGTCGGCGCCTTGCGGCGGTCGACTTATGCGGCGGCCGACTTATTCGGTCGCAAACGGATTGACCACCAACACCGGCACGCGGGAGGTTTTGATCACCCGTTCGGCCACCGAACCGAACAGCACGCGATCCAGGCCCTTGCGGCCGTGGGTGCCCATCACCACCAGGTTGATCTTGTTATCGCTGATGTAGTTCATGATGGCATCCGAAGGATCGCCAAGCACCACCTCCCCATGGGTTTGGGGCATGGCGCCGAAATGGGCGCTGACGAATTCGCTCATCTTCCGCCGGGCCCCTTCCACCAGCTCGTTTTCGAAAATGGAGATGGAGGGCGGGGCCACATAGATATCGGTGAAATATTGAAAAATTCGTACGACAAACAATACATGCACCTCGGCGTTGAACTTCTGAGCCATGGTCGTGACATGCGGGACCAGACGCTCCGAACTTTCGGTCAGGTCCACGGGAAACAGAATGCGTTCGACGTTCTTCATAGCCTTGCTCCTTTGCTGAGAGTCATGGGACCGGCGCGACGCCCCCGGGATGGACGCGCGAGCCGGCCCGATTGAGATTCAAACGGGTCCGAGGCCACGGCGAGGTGTTGCCCATGCAATGGCAACGTTCATGCCAGAAAGAAGAGTAATTCCATTATAAGCATAACCGTACTGATTGAAAGGAAAAAATAATATGGTGCGGTGGTGTGCCGACCCCGGGATCAATCCCGGCCGTCAGCGATTTTTCCACGGTGTAAAAAGGCGCTCGGCGGCGACCCATAAACTGGGTCGATCGGAATCGATCGATCTTCCAAGAGCGAGCTTGCGGTTGTGTTGACATCCCCACCGGGGGTTGTTATCGATCAGGGCCGCTTGCCGCCGGGATGCGATCGGTTTGCAAATTCATATGACAATGGGGGCCGAGCTTGAAAAGAAGATGGCGTTTACTTCTGGCCGTTTTGGTGCTGCTGGGTGTCGCGGCGGCCATTGTGCTATTGCGACCCGATCACGCCGGGCGGATCGCACGACTGCGCCAGGAAGCCAACGCCTACCTGGTAGTGACCCGCGAGGGGTTGCTGCCTGCCCTGGCACCCTGGCAGGCGCGCCGGGAGAAGCAGGGTTTCAGGGTGTCGATCCGCGCTTTTGCCGAGGCCCCCACCGTGGAAGAGATTCGAACCTGGATCGCCGCTGAAAATCGGAAACAGCGCTGCCGTTACATTCTGCTGGTGGGCGACTGCGCAGCCCTGGCCGAAAGCGATGCCGCCTGGCACCTGCCGAGCATCTCCGGCCCTCTGGGCTATCCCTACGAGGGCGAAACCAAAGCCATCGTCACCGACGCGCTTTACGGCGACATCGACCGGGACGGCCGGGAAGAGGTGGCCGTGGGCCGCCTGCCGGTGCGCGACACCGGCCAACTGCGCCTGCTGATCGCTAAGCTGTTCCAGTTTGAAGAACGGCCGGTGGAGCCCTCTTTCTACCGGGCCGTGCTCTGGACCGGAGCCAAATACTACCACGCGCCCATGCATCGGCTCACCCTGCAATTCGCCGAGCAAATGCTGCCCGATTATCTCTACCCCCAGCTCATCTCAAGCAATCCCGCGTCGGCCTGCAGCGGGCCGCTGGAAGAGCAACCCCGGCGTTTTCTGGAAGCATTGTCCGAGCCCGCCTTCATCACCCTGGTGGTGACCCACGGCTCCTACAACAATCTGCGGGCCGCCCAGCGCGAAGACAATAGCGAGATCCCTTTGACCGTGGCGGCGGTCTCCGCCGGCCTGCCTTCGACCCAGGCAATCGGGCCGCTGATGCTGCTGGCCTGCGAGACCGGCTCGTTCTACCTGCCCACCACCAAAGGCCCCAGTATCTCCGAGACCTTTTTGCTGCACCCCGGCGGACCCGTGGCCGTGGTGGCTTCCACCGGTATCGTCAATGCCCTGACCAATTTTTGCATGGCGGCAGCCATCGCCCAAAACATGAAAACCGGCGAGGCCGCCTCCATCGGCGATCTGCTGCTCGACAGTCGCCTTTGGCTTTACCAGGTCGGCAAGTACTCCCTGGACCAGATCCGCCGTCACGATCCCCGGGCCCGCGGTCTGCTCCAATCGATACCCGTGGATGACAAGGCGTTCTTTGAAACCAAAGGCTTGATCCGCAATGAACGGTTGCACTACAACCTGCTCGGAGACCCGGGCCTGCGCTTCAACCGACCCCTTCCCATGACCGTGCAGGCCCGGGCCGACGATCAAGCCCGCGTCCGGCTCACCGGCGAGACACCCCCGGCGGCCCAGAGCCTGTGGGTGCAGCAGATCGACCCGAACCGGCTGTATGCCGAAGTGCCCGCAGAGGTCTCTGACGACCAGCGCCGCGAGCTCTTCCGGCAGGCCCACGAACCGCCCCAACTGCTTGCCCTGCAACAGTTGAATGGCCGCCCATGGGAAGTGGCTCTGGAAGTCAAACAGCTCCAGGAAAATGCCGGACGGACCATTCGGGTGATGGCCATGGGGCAGGGCAGTTGTTACTATAAGACGCTGTCTTGGCCTCTGCAGGGTGGTGAACATGAAGAAAGGTGAATCGTGATCTAATCGCGCGCGTACGAATCGAAGATGAGGAGTTAACATGCACTACGAAGGCAACATCATCCGGCCACCCAGCGAGGCCAATTCCATACTGCTGCAAGTCACCGTGGGCTGCTCCCACAACAAATGCGCCTTCTGCGGCACCTACCGCGGCGAGCGCTTCAAGATCAAGCCCGACGATGTCATCATGGCCGACATCGCCTTTGCGGCCCAATACTGCAAGCGCCAGCGGCGCGTCTTCCTGTGCGACGGCGACGCCCTGATCATCCCCCAGAAGCGCCTGCTGGCCATCCTGCAAGCCATCCGCACGCAACTGCCCTGGGTCACCCGCATCGGATCGTATGCCAACACCAAGAGCATTGCCATGAAGAGCGACGAAGAGCTCAAAACGTTGCACGAAAACGGCCTGGGCATCCTTTACATGGGCCTGGAGAGCGGTGACGACCAAACCCTCATGGCCATCAACAAAGGCGCCAGCGCCGAACGCATGATCGCCATGGGCCGCAAGGCCAAGCAGGCCGGCTTCAAGGTCTCGATCACCGTGATCCTGGGGGTGGCCGGCCGGGAGCGCTCCGAAGCCCATGCCCAGGCCACCGGCCGGGTGCTCACCCAGATCGACCCCGACTATGTGGGCGCCCTGAGCTTGATGCTCGTGCCCAACACCCCCATGTACGAGGATTACCGCACCGGCCGTTTCCCCCTGCTGGGCCCGGACGAAATGCTGCGCGAGCTGCGCACCATCTTCGCCGAAACCCACCTCACCCAGGGCCTGTTCCACGCCAACCACGCCTCCAATTATCTGCCCATCCGGGCGCGGCTGCCCCGGGACCGGGAAGCGGTGCTGGCGCTCATCGATAAAGCCTTGGCCGGCCGGGTGGCGCTCAAGCCGGAGTGGATGCGGGGGTTGTGATTTGCAGCCCGCAAGAGGAGGCTTGCAACCGATGTCGATCCATTGTAACAAACCGGGCGTCCTACGCGGAAGCCTGTGCGGTTACAAATTCTTGGAATGACTCCCAAAGGAGAAAACACGATGAAATGCCGGACCACTGAAAACACCATTGAACTTGATCAATGTTGCGTCAACGCCATTCGGACCCTGAGTATGGATGCCGTCCAGAAGGCCAATTCGGGCCATCCGGGAGCGCCCATGGGGCTGGCCGCGGCCGGCTACGTGCTGTGGACCCGGGTCATGAACCACAACCCGCGCAACCCCGACTGGCCCAACCGCGACCGCTTCGTGCTCTCCGGCGGGCATGCCTCCATGCTGCTCTATAGCCTGCTCTATCTGACCGGATACGATATCGGTCTGGAGGATCTCAAAAATTTTCGCCAGTGGGGTAGTAAAACCCCCGGTCATCCCGAATACGGCCACACCCCCGGCGTGGAGACCACCACCGGTCCGCTGGGCCAGGGCGTGGCCAATGCCGTGGGCATGGCCATGGCCGAACGTCACCTGGCGGCACGCTTCAACCAGCCTGAGCATGCCATCGTGGACCACTACACCTACGTGATCTGCGGTGACGGCGACATGATGGAGGGCATCACCTCGGAGGCGGCCTCCCTGGCCGGCCACCTGGGCCTGGGCCGCCTGATCTGCATCTACGACGACAACGGCATCTCCATCGAAGGCTCCACCGATATCGCCTTTACCGAGGATGTGGCCCAGCGTTTTGCAGCCTACAACTGGCAGGTTCTTAGTGTGGCGGACGGCAACGATCTGGCGGCCATCGAAAAGGCCTTGCATGACGCCCAGGCCGACACCCAGCGGCCTTCGATAATTGTCTTGCGCACCCATATCGCCTACGGCAGCCCCAATAAGCAGGATTCGGCCGAAGCCCACGGCGCCCCCCTGGGCGAGGCCGAGGTATGTCTGACCAAGGGCTTTTTGGGCTGCGACAAAGATCTTTTGTTCTGCGTGCCCGAAACCGCTTTGGATCATTGCCGCCGTACCGTGGATCGCGGCCATGCCAGCGAGTCCCAGTGGCAGGAGCGTTACACTGCCTTTGCTAAACGCTATCCCCAACTGGCCGATGAGTGGGTCAACGGGCTGAGCCATTTTCTGCCCCGGGGCTGGGAGCAGGGCCTTCCCGTATTTAAACCCGAAGACGGCGCGGTAGCCACCCGGGCCGCCTCGGGCAAGGCGCTCAATGCCCTGGCCCAGCGCATCCCGACCCTCATGGGAGGCTCGGCCGACCTGGCGCCGTCCAACAATACGTTCCTCAAAGGGTTGCCCGAATTCCAGAGGGGCAGTTACCAGGGACGCAACATCCGCTTCGGCGTGCGTGAGCACGCCATGGGCGCCATCATGTCCGGCATGTTCCTGCACGGCGGCATCCGGCCCTACGGCGGCACCTTCCTGGTGTTCGCCGACTACGTGCGGCCGGCCATCCGCGTGGCGGCCCTGATGAAACTGCCGCTCATCTTTGTGTTCACTCACGATTCGGTGGCCGTGGGCGAAGATGGTCCCACCCACCAGCCGGTGGAGCATCTGGCCGCTCTGCGGGCCATTCCCAACCTGCTGGTGCTGCGGCCCTGCGACGCCAACGAGACCGTGGAGGCCTGGATCGAGGCCATCCGCAGCAACAATCGGCCGGTGGTGCTGGCCTTGAGCCGCCAGAATCTGCCCGTGCTCGATCCCAAGCAAACCACAGGCCAATTGGCCCGAGGCGGCTACATTCTGTCCGACTGCCCGGGCACCCCGGACATTCTGCTGATCGGCACCGGCGCGGAAGTGCATCTGGCCCTCAAGGCCCAGAAGATGCTGGCCGAAAAGAAAATCGCGGCCCGCGTGATCAACATGCCCAGTTGGGAGCTCTTCGAAGAGAATGACGAAGATTATAAAAAGGAAGTACTGCCGCCCCAGGTGACCGCCCGCCTGGCCGTGGAGGCCGGCATCGCCATGGGATGGGAACGCTACGTGGGCACCGCGGGCCAGGTCGTCGCCATGACCGGCTTCGGCGCCTCGGCCCCCGGCGGCACCGTACTGGCCAAGTTCGGCTTCACAGCCGAAAACGTGGCGGCCCGGGCCGAGGAGATGTTGCAGCGCCGGTAGTAATTACGCCTCGACGAATTTGAAAAATCCGCACCCCATCTGGTGCGGATTTTTTTTGGGGGGGGGTGCAAGCGGAGCGCTTTTTCAATACCTACAAAAATAATTCGGCATAGTCGAACGGTAAATGTCGTATCCCACAGTTTTTTATTGACATTTGGATTCAATCCCACCTATAGACCCTTACCCTCGAACGATGCGCACCGGCAATGCTCCCTGCGCCAAGAACGCGTCGGGCTGAGTGCCATGGAAACGCTTTGGGCCGCTGTTATCTATCTGTTATACCCTTGACAATCTGACCCCACACTTGGCTGTGACGCCCAGGCCCGTATGCTGCGTTTGCTGTCCGGATCGGGGTACATTTCCCCGTTGACCGGGCATTGTTCCACCACCTTTTAAAGCAGTGAAAGGAGAAAGGTAATGAAGTGCGCAAGGCACAGGCTTCCGTTTGCGTTGATGGTTCTGATTCTGTGGGCCCCCCTGGTGTGGAGCTGCGTTCCCCACGAAAGACCCCTGGTTCTCGAAAAGCAGGAGCGGGCCGGCGCCAATTGCCCGGCCGGCGGCATCAAACGCTTGTCGGGCATGGATGACAACGGCAATGGGGAGTTAGACAAAGAGGAGGTCGAGAGAACCAGGTATTGTTGCGACGCCTACAACTTCACGGCTCCCGTTTCCACCACCTCCGGCAAGCTGCGCGGATTGCAGAGCCGTCGCGCCCGGATCTTCCGGGGCATCCCCTTTGCGGCCCCGCCGACGGGAGATCTGCGCTGGCAGGCGCCCGTCGATCCGCAACCCTGGTCCGGCATTTTGACGGCCGCGGCGAGCAAGGATGTCTGCGCCCAGGCGGGCATGGATGCCACCTGGCACGCCACGGGCCAGAACATCGGCAGCGAGGATTGCCTCTATCTCGATGTCTATCGCCCCAACAGCAAGGCGGCCAATCTGCCGGTCTATGTCTATTTCCATGGCGGCGCCAACCGCTTCGGCGGCGGCACGACCTACGACGGCACCTATTTGGCCAATGATCAAAACATGATAGTGGTGATCGCCCAATACCGGCTGGGCCCCTTGGGGTGGTTCCGCCATCCCGCCCTGCGTACCGGCGACCCCTTGAGCGATTCCGGCAATTTCGGTACCCTGGACAATATCAAGGCCCTGGAATGGGTCCGGGACAATATCGCCGGCTTCGGCGGCAATCCCGCCCAAGTGACCGTGGGCGGGCAGTCGGCGGGCGCGGCCAATGTGGCCAAGTTGCTGGTATCACCCCAGGCCGCCGGTCTGTTCCAGGGGGCCGTTTTGCAGAGCCTGGGAGGTGAGATCATCACTCCGGCCCAGGGCGATGCCTTGGCCGAGGGCGTTCTGGCCAAGCTGGGGTATGATCCGGCCCAGCATGGGGATGCGGCCCAGTTCCTGCGCGGCAAGAGCGCCCAGGAACTCATTGCGGCCCATGGCACTACCTATGCCGGCTTTGCCGACGGCACGGTGCTGCCCGGCCGGGTGATCGACCTGATCCATGCCGGCACCTACAACGCGGTGCCGGTGCTTATCGGCAGCACGGCCCGGGAGTGGCAGAACTTCATGCCGCTGTATGCGCCTTATCCTCCGCCTGCGGGCTACAACAGACCCTTGTGGGCCAATGTCTACGATCTCTTCGACCCGGCCTTTAAACCCGACGACACCTGGACCTTCGATCAGATCTTTCCCACCCCGGCCGAAGTGGATCTCTATGCGGCCATCGGCAAGTACCGCAGCCTGGGATGGAAGTATAAGGCCGTGGACGAGCTGGCCAGTTTGCTGCAGCAGCGCCAGGACGGTGTCTGGGCTTTTCTTTTCAAGTGGGGCGGCCCCGAGTCGGCCTCCCCTGAGTTTGCCCATATCTTCGGGCCGGCCCACGGCATGGATATCCCCCTGTTCTTCGGCTGGGACACCGATCTTTTCGACTACGCCCTGAGCAAGGCCAACCGCCAGGGGTATAATGCCCTCCAGGAGGCCATGATGCAGTACCTGGGCAGCTTCGTCCGCTCGGGCGATCCGGGCGCCGTGGGCGATGCCCAATGGGCCGAGTGGTCCAACGCCGCCGGTGACCAGAGCCCCAAATGCATGCTGCTGGACGCCGATTTGACCCATGCCCGGATCGGCATGGACACGCAGAAGATATCCATGGAGGCCCTCCAGGCCGAGGCCGCCGCAACCGTGGCCGGCTGGCCCGCGGCCGATTCTGCCCTGGTAACCGGCTCGCTGGCGGCCTATCCGGTGGAGTACATCTTCAACGATCGAGGCTATGAGCTGATGCTCTCCAGCCTGAAGTTCACGCCTTTGACCGGCGCCCGGGCGTTTTCCGGGGTGCATGCCCAGGCCGGGTATCGCATCGAAGTTCCAGGGAACTGGCAGGCGGGAGACGATCTGGTGATGTACGCCCACGGCTTCGTGGATGCCAGCGTGCCGCGGCTTGCGGTCACCACGCCCGGGCGGCTGCGTAACTATCTCATCGGCAGCGGCTTTGCCTGGGCCGCCTCCAGCTATACCGCCAACGGCTACGATATCGCCTCGGGAGTTCAAAGCACCAAGGCCTTGCTCGATTACTTCAAACAGACCCACGGCGAGCCCGGACGGGTCTTCCTGGTGGGCCACTCCATGGGCGGCCATGTGACCGCGCGCACCATCACCGACCCCAATTTCAAAGCCGATTACGACGGGGCTCTGCCCATGTGCGGCGTGGTGGGCGGTGGCGTGGAACTGTTCAGCTATTTTCTGGATTGGGGCTTGCTGGCCAATTACTATGCCGAGTTGGATTACGAAGTGCCCTTTACCTCCGAACGGTTGACGGCTTTCCGGACCGCCCTTTTCGGCGCAGCCGGCGATGGCCATGGCGCGCTGGGCTATCTTCCGCCCCTGGGGGCTTTCGGTGCCGCGGGCGTCATGGCCGCCCTGAACCCGGACGATGAGGCGCTCAAGACCGCCAGCATGTACCGTTCCGGCGGCCGGCGGCCGCTCTATGACACCGCTTTCTCCCGCTGGGCCACCTTTGCCATCAACAGCCAGTCATTGAAATGGCTCACAGACCCCACCGCGGCCTCGGGCACCAACATGGTGGGCAACGGCTCGACCGTGTATCAATTGGACGACGACCCGGAGCCCAGCGCGGCCGAGATTGCCTTGAACAGCGGCATCCGGCGGGTGAGCGACCCCGTTTACGGTTTCGAAGAGCTCATGCTGGGCGTTACCGGGCAGATCGATATCCCCGTACTCACCCTGCACACCATCGGCGACCTGTTCGTGCCCTTCTCCATGGAACAGATCTGGGCCCGGCGCATCGCCGATGCCGGTAACGACGATCTCTTCCGGGCCCGGGCCATCCGTTCGGGCAATCACTGTGCCTTCACGTTGCAGGAAGAGGTCGAGGCCTTTATGGAATTGGTGGCTTGGGTGGGTGACGGTCCGGTGCCCGAAGGCGACGCGATCCTCGATCCGGCCACGGTGGCGGCCGACGACTTCGGCTGCCGCTTCACCCGGGCCGTTAACCCGTTGTATGGCGACGATCCCACCCGCTACCGCGACGATCCCGATTACGCTGCGGTGTGCGCCGCGACCGAAGCGCAGTAATTCTACCCCCAGCAAAAACGAACGGACAGGCGCGATGCCTGTCCGTTCGTTCCTGCGATTTCCAGCCGGATAAACCTTCCAACCTCAGCCTTTTTCCAATACTCCCAGAATTGCCTTGGTCGTATACTCCCCCACATCCGCCAGAGCGTCGGTGGGTAGAAAAAGATGCGCATTCTTAGAATAGAGACAGGTGACGCCGGCCGGGAACTCTTCGTCGGCCAGGTAGCAGACATAGCACAGGCAAATTTTGGGCAGAGGGCGCACCACGAAGGCCAGGTCGCCGCTGACGGACGCCGGCGCCGCTGTGCCCTCCAGGCGGGCCAGGATCTTCTCGCGGGTTTGTGTCAGGCGGCCCACGGCCGGCACCAGGGCTTGTTCGGTGCGGTTGGCGAAGGCACCCGCATAAGGGGCGCTGTTGGGGACCTCCTTGAAGGACTTGAAGGGTTCGAGCACGGGCGCCATAACAAGATCCTGGGTGCGGCCACCATCGATCGTCTGCGCCACGGGGCATACAAAGTGGTGCTCGACGGTAAAAGCTATCGCTCATCTCAGCAGACACCCAAACCGAAGTCGGAGGCAGCCAAAAAATGAGAAACGGTCCGGTCGCAACCGAGTGCAACTTTGACGAGTCGGGGGGTTTTTATTGACCCCCCGACCCTCTTGCACAGCATCGCTGAAAGGTGGTTAAAAAGACCGTTTGAAAGGGCCGTCCGAGATCGCTTTTTGAGCACTTTTTATTGGCACCATTACGGCGATCATGGGTGGCTCTATTAAGGCGATCATTGACAGCATCTGCAAACCCCAGCTTTATCTGGCGGATGGTATTGCAGCACAGGCACTCCACCCGCTGAACAGCCAGTTCAATGAATACCGGGGTTTGAGCCTATAGGGATGCATCTGAACCAACGCACAGTCGTACCTCGCCGCTTTACATTTGCGGAATTGCAGGCGGAGCATCTGAGATTGGTTGCGTTTTTCGTTATGGTCAGAATGATGGCTCCATTTAAATAGGCAGTTCGCACATACTGGTAGCCGTGAATGCCGAACCCGTGATAGAGTAAACTTGTGGACATCCGATATGCCTTTCGGTTTGTAGTGGTGCATATCGAAAGACATGGATGTCCACTTTTTTCAAGCTAAAGTACGCTTATCCCGGATGAACCGTTTTTTTCTATGCATGCCCTTACTCTGTTAATTTGATGAGAGGAGAAATAGAGGTTTGAACAATGAAAAAGAGAAGCAAAGACCTAAGTATCTTCTAACAGTTTTTCTCGTTGTGGGTATTATAGCTTTATTCTGGTCCGTCGCGTTTTCTCAGGATGGTGAAAATCACGCCACGAAAGAACTAACCCCTCTTCATAAATCAATTGGATCAAATGATATAAATGAGGTTCGAAGACTAATAAAGGCTGGTGCTGATGTTAATGCGGCCGAAGAGAATTATGGCACTACTCTCTTGCATGTGGCTGCACTTAAAGGCCTGTCAGAGATTGTCAACCTGTTGATAAAGGGAGGGGCAGATGTAAATGCGAGGGCAAAAAAAGGCTATACGCCTCTGCACATGGCGGTGGTAAAAAACAATGCCATAGCAGTTAGGCTTTTGATAGAGGCTGGAGCCAATGTTGATGCGATAGAGGAAGAATACAGCTCTTCTGCCATGCTAATGGCGTCGCGAAAAGGGTACTCAGAAATTGTTAAGATGCTGATTGCTGCGAAAGCTGATGCTAATTTGGCGGCATCGTACGGGGAAGCCCCCATTCATATTGCTTCACAGAAAGGGTATGCGGAAATAGTTAAGTTGCTGATAGATGCGAAAGCCAATGTTAATTTGAAAAAAGCTAACGGCCCCACCCCTCTCTATATTGCAGCGCTAAAAGGGAATGTAGAAATTGTTAAACTACTTATTGACGCGAAAGCTGACGTTAATTTGGGGACGGATAACGGTATTACGCCGCTGCATGCTGCAACGATGAAAGGGCTTACAGAAATCGTCAAGTTACTAATTGATGCAAAAGCTGATGTTAATGCAAAAGATAAGTCTGATAGTGCTACGCCATTACACCTTGCGGTTTTAAGAGCAAAGACTGATACAGAAATTGTAAAACTGCTTCTTAAGGCAAAGGCCGATGTTAATGCCAAGGCATATGTAGAGGGAGTTTGTTATACGCCTTTAAGTATTGCAAAAAAAAAGGGTAATGATCAGGTGATAAAGATATTGGAAGAATATGGTGATTAATCATGAACGAAGCAATCGAGGCGTTGTTACAGGCAATAGGTAATCAAATTTTAGATATGGTTGGAGATGACGCCTCGAAAGTGCTCGCTTATGCCGAAGCAGAAGATGGCGTCATATCTGTTGCGTTGTTTTGTGCGAAGTTGGCTCAAGATATCCCAGTTTACAGCTTTGGCGGTAAGAAATTGAGCGACTTGTTTTATAAGTTTTGGGAGGAGTGGGGGAAGCTGAATTCAGCACAATGCTGGCGTGGTGCTGCGTACCTTATAAAAAATGGGAAACCGCACCTTGATTTAGTTTATTCTGATAGGTTCGATGAGCTATTGAGCGAAAATACGCGTCGATCAAATATGGTTGAAAAATACTTTGGATCAACTAAAGTAGATTACTCCAAAGTTAAATTATAGAAATCTTCCCTTACAGTTGGAGAGATAACAACCGGGACAACCGCAATGGGTCATAATTATGAGAGATCTTAATGAATTAAGGATCAATGAGGGAGGTGCAGCGGTTATTAGGCCCGCCCCGTCAGAAAATCAATTAAAAGAATTTCAAGATCGGTTTAAATTGTTCTTACCAAAGGAATACATAGAATTGTTGCGTTATTCCAATGGGGGCTCTCCTGAGCTCGATTGCTTTAGGATCAAAAGATCAGATTCAAATGAATCATGGGGGATAAACAGGTTTTACCACCTTGATGATGATAAGCATAGCCATGAAAACTTATGGAAAGCCACTGAAGATTGGCAAAAAGTATTAGGTGCCTCAATCGTACCTATTGCAGATGATGGTGGTGGGAATCAGATTTGTCTCGATATGTCAAACAACGGTGAAGTTTTCTTATGCTTACACGATTATGGTTTTAAAAAAATTGGAATAGCACAATCTTTTGTAGAATTTATTGATCTTCTAGAAGAAGACCCAGATATGATTTAAATTAATGCTGTTGGACAACCTGGCTCGGACTGAAACCTTTCATTTACAGTAAAGCCTTCGAGTAAAGTAGCTCGTTTTCGGTGATCATGGAATGGATCTATAACAGAGCCACGAAGCCATTACATCGAACCGTTCATCCAAAATCAAGATCTTTAAGTTTCTTAAAGTTTATCTGAATAATGCGGCTATTCTTTATTGCCTAAAATCTATGATGATAGAAGAAAATGAAGGCGCAGTTTAATGCCGATATTGACTCATAAAGACTACGAAATAGAAAAATACAAGAAAAGCGGATAGCGCAATCCATAATAAAATAACTGGGTATCCTTTTCCTTTGCAGGGGCCAAGTCTTGAATGAAAGAAAGGATAATCTATTTCAAATCTTCCGCCACTGTTAAAAAATATCAAATATCCGTTAATTACATGGCAAATTATGAAGATCGCATGCCAAAGCAAACTAAATGAGCCTATACGTGCAAAATGAATGATAGATGGAATTCCCAGGCCGTAAATACCATAAGCCATTAATGCCCATGGAAGGATTCCGATAATCCCTTTGATGTTTAGGAGGTATGAATATTTTTGAGCAAGAAGATGGTCTTGCGTATTTAGGATTTTTAATTTGCTTCGGATCCGGAAATAGCAATAGGTTCTATTAATTATGAAAATCATGAAGCCATGGTGGAGAAGAAATGATCCGATAGTGTTTTCTATCGCTTGAAAAGAGCAGTATGTATTCATAAAATGTAACAGAGTAACTTGGTGAAAGTGGAATTATATTCTGTGCTACGATGGTAAGGTACGTAGCGTTGGTGATTACCTCATTAAATTATTCCTTAATCAGCCGGCTGAACATAAATCAAGAATTGTCTTGGTCGTATACTCCCCCACATCCGCCAGGGCGTCGGTGGGCAGAAAAAGATGGGCGTTCTGGGAATAAAGGCAAGTGACGCCGGCCGGGAACTCTTCGTCGGCCAGGTAGCAGACATAGCACAGGGAAATCTTGGGCAGGGGGCGCACCACGAAGGCCAGGTCGCCACTGACCGAGTCCGGCGCCGCCGTGCCTTCCAGGCGGGCCAGGATCTTCTCGCGGGTTTCCGTAAGACGCCCCACGGCCGGCACCAGGGCCTGCTCGGTGCGGTTGGCGAAGGCGCCCGCATAGGGAGCGCTGTTGGGGATTTCCTTGAAGGATTTGAAAGGTTCGAGCACGGGCGCCACGCTGACCGCATGCAGGGCGTAGAGCGAAATGATGATGCCCCGGGGGCCTTCTTCGGCCGCGCCGTCCAGATGGATGCCCTCCGGCGCAATGCGGCAGGCGGCGCCGAAGGCCTTGAGCTCCAGACAATTCTCCTGGCGCCGGGCCGCCATGGCATCGGCGCGCTCGCCCAAATTGCGGGTGTAGAGCTTCTTCAGATTCTCCCGAACGATAGCTGCGTAGGCAGTCGTCATGCACTTTCCTCTCTTTAGCTACGCGATCATCCGCCCGATGCGATCGGCGGTATCCTTGGCGCCCGCTTTGGCCAGGGCCGCCTGAAGGCCGCGCAGTACTTCGCGGATCACGGCGGTCTTGGCGCGCGGCGACAGCAGGTGGACTTCAGCGGTTTTCAGATCCAGGACCATCTCTTCCAATTGGGCATACTCCGCTTTCAGCGCCGGGATGCTTTGTCGGATCTCGGACAGCATCTTCTCCACGGCCGCGCGCTCCGGTTCCGCGAGCAAGGGCCCCTTGCCCAGTTTGGGCAGCGGCCCGCCGCCCGACCCGCCGCCGGCGCCTTCCTGCTGCGCCGTTTCGATACCTTCGGCGGTCAGCCCGATGCCCCCCGAGAGGGTTTTGATTTCGACCCAGCCTTTGCCGATGAGATCCTCGGCGGTTTTGCCGGCGTGCTCCTTGTCCAGGCCGATGGCGGCGCCTACCGCATGCATGGAGCGCTGGACGCCTGCCGCGCCGTCGGCACTGCGATAGAGTTCCAGCAGGAACGCCTTTTGGGTTTCGTTCTCGAAAGTCATGGGGTACATCCTTGTGTCGTCGTTGGCTGGGCCGGCCGTTCATCGGTCGGTGGCCCACATTACCATACGGCGGATGGGAAGGAAACGGTTTGATGGGCGCGCTTTAGGATTGAAGCCGGTCCCATTTTCCAATAGATAGGGAGCACGTCCATAAGTGTGTCGATCGATTTTTAAGCCGGGAGAACCATGAAAGAATTCTTCAAAGTGACAACCATCGAGGCGGTACTGGCCCTCAGAAAGAGTTTTGGGTGCGCGGGTACCGAAAGGGTGAGCATCGAACAGGCCCTGGGCCGCATTCTGGCGGCCGATCTCTTGGCCCCCAGTGATATTCCCGGGTTCGACCGCTCGACCGTGGACGGCTATGCCGTGCGCGCCGCCTCCACCTACGGCGCCAGCGAAGGGGCGCCAGCCTATCTGGCGGTCGTGGGGTCGGTGGAGATGGGCTGCACGCCGATCCAGGTGGTAGGCCCCGGGCAGGCGGCGCGCATCGCCACGGGCGGCATGCTGCCCCCGGGAACCGACAGCGTGGTGATGGTCGAGCATACCGGCGTCATCGATGCCGCCACCATCGAAGTCTACCGCAGCCTGGCGCCGGGCCAGCATGCGGTCGGCCGGGATGAAGACGCGGCCAAGGGCCAGAAGTTGTTGGTGGCCGGCACCCGTCTGCGTCCCCAGGAAGTGGGCTTGCTGGCGGCCTGCGGCGTGACGGAGGTCAATGTCTTCGCCCAACCCCGGGTGGGGATCGTCTCCACCGGGGACGAGGTCGTGCCGGTCGAAGCCCTCCCGCAACCCGGTCAGGTCCGGGATGTTAACGCGCACACCCTGGCGGCCTTGGTGCGCCAATGCGGCGGGCAAGCCGCGCGCTACGGCATCGTGCCGGATCGTTATGAGACGCTGCTATCCGTCTGCCGCCAGGCCCTGGCCCAGAATGACATGGTGCTGGTCTCCGGCGGCAGTTCGGTGGGCACCCGCGATCTCACCGTGGACGTACTGGCCGCCCTGGAGCAGAGCCGCATCCTGGTGCACGGGGTGAGCATCAGTCCCGGCAAGCCCACGATCCTGGCCCAGTGCGGGGCCAAGCCCTTCTGGGGGCTGCCGGGTCATGTGACATCGGCCATGGTGGTGTTTATGGTGTTGGTGCGCCCGTTCCTGGCGCACTTGGCCGGTTGGACCAACGACGCGCCGGTGCGCGTCCCCGCCCGCCTGACCCGCAATGTGGCTTCGGCCCAGGGCCGGGTGGATTTCGTGCGCGTGCGGCTGACCCATCAGACAGGGGAAATCTGGGCCGAACCTATTCTGGGGGCCTCGGGACTGATTCGCACCATGGTGGCGGCCGACGGATTGATCGCCATCGACCGCAACAGCGAGGGGCTGGAGCAAGGCGCAGCGGTCGAAGTCTTGCTGTTTTAGAACCCAAGGATATGACTATGCCTCCCAAGCGCAACATCTATCTTCAGATGAAATCTTTGGAAGAAGCCCGGGGCATCGTGCTGGACGCCTTCGGCGACCGGCTGACCGAATCCGAGTCGGTCGCCACGCCCGACGCCGTGGGGCGCGTGTTGGCCGAACCGGTGGCCGCGCGGCTCTCATCGCCCCATTTTCATGCCGCGGCCATGGACGGCATCGCGGTCAAGGCCCAAAACACTTTCGGGGCCCATCCCACCCGTCCTAAAACACTTTCAATCGATCGCGATGCCTTTTACATCAACACCGGCCGGGTGCTTCCGGCCGGCACCGACGCCGTCATCATGATCGAGCAGGTCCAGCGGCTGGACGACACCCGCGTGCAGATCGAGGCGCCGGCCTATCCCTGGCAGCATGTGCGCAAAATGGGCGAAGATATCGTGGCCACCGAAATGCTTTTTGCCCGGCAGCACCGGGTTACGCCCTATTGCGTGGGGGCGCTGCTGGCCGCCGGCCGCTTCGAGGTCCGGGTGTTGCGGCGGCCGCGCGCGATCATCATCCCCACCGGATCGGAGCTGGTGGAGTGGCACACCCGGCCCCAGGTCGACCCGCGTCCCGGCCAGGCCATTGAATCCAACGCCTTTGTCTTGGGAAAACTGACCGAGGCGGCCGGCGGCGGCTTCCAACGATGGCCCCTGTTGGGGGACGATGTGGGCCGCATCGCCGAGGCCATCCGCACGGCCGCCCAAGAGGCCGATCTGGTGATGGTGGTGGGCGGTTCATCGGCCGGCTCCGAAGATTTCGCCCGCGGCGCCATGGAACAAGTGGGCGAGATCCTGGTGCACGGCGTCACCATGATGCCGGGCAAGCCCACGCTTGTCGGCCGGGTGGCGGACAAGCCGGTCTTCGGCATGCCGGGGTATCCCGTATCGACCATCATGGCCTTCGAGCAACTGGTTGAGCCATTGCTGGCGCGCATGCTGGGCCAACCGCCGCCCCAGCGACCCCTGGCCGATGTGCTGCCCACCCGCAAAATCGCCTCCAAGCTGGGGACCGAAGAGTTCGTGCGCGTCAAGATCGGCCAGGTGGGCGAGCGGCTGGTGGCCACCGCCTTGCCCCGCGGGGCCGGACAGATCACCAGTATCACCGAAGCCGACGGCATCATCCGCATTCCGGCCCATGTGGAAGGGCTGGCCGAAGGTCAACCGGTGGCGGCGGAGTTGCTGCGGCCGCTGGCCGCTATCAAACGCACGCTGGTCGTGGTCGGCAGCCACGACAATACCCTCGATCTGCTGGCCGACGAATTGCGGGCTCAGACAGCGCACCTGACGCTCTCGTCGAGCCACGTGGGCAGCATGGGCGGCCTGATGGCGGTCAAGCGCGGGGTGTGCCATCTGGCCGGCACCCATCTGCTGGACGAGGCCACCGGCACCTATAATTTTACTTATATCCGCAACCTGATGCCGGATCTGCCGGTGCGCCTGGTGCATCTGGTGATGCGCGATCAGGGTTTGATCGTGCCGGCCGGCAATCCCAAAGGCATCCATGGCATCGAAGATCTGGCCCGGGAAGATGTGGTCCTGATCAACCGCCAGGGCGGCTCGGGCACGCGCATTCTGCTCGACTACCGGCTCAAGCAACTGGACCTGCCGCCGGAGCGCATCGCCGGTTACGCCAACGAAGAGTTCACCCACATGGCCGTGGCCGCCGCCGTGACCAGCGGCGCCGCCGATGTCGGCCTGGGCATTCAGGCCGCGGCCCAGGCCCTGGGCCTGGATTTTATCCCCGTGGTCACCGAGCAGTACGATCTGCTGATCCCCCAGGTTCACTTCGAGACCGCCGCCGTGCAGGAACTGCTGGGCGTGATCCGCGGCGAGCGCTTCAAGGCGCGGGTGGAAGCGTTGGGCGGTTACCACACGGAGCGGACCGGGGAGGTATTGCTTTAATGCGGAAGTATGAAGACAACCAAGCGCCACTATAGACTGTTCGACCACACCGCCGATCTGGGCATGGAGTTCTTCGGCAAGGATGCGGTGGCGCTCTTCACGCATGCCGGCCGCGCCCTTTTCGAAGTGATGGTCTCCCGAGGGGGGCAACAGGCCCAGGCCCTGCACCATTATGAATTCTTTCTGCAAGGTGAGGATTGGGCCGATTTGATGGTCAACTGGCTTCGAGAATTGCTTTTCCTGTTCCACGGGCACCAGCAACTGCTGCATCAATTGCGCGTCACCTCGCTTTCAGCCACCGAACTGCGGGCCGAAGTGACCACCGACGATTTCCTGCCCGAACAGCATCGGATCGAACAGGATATCAAGGCTGTGACCTACCATCAGGCGGCCGTGGTGCAAAACGATCGTGGCTGGCAGGCGCGGGTGGTATTGGACGTTTAGGAGGTGCCCATGCAAATCACGCGTATCGATGACTACCGTTGGCGGGTCGAAGCCTTCGGCCGGATGAACGTTCCGGGTATCGTCTATACCAGCGCCCGCATGCTCGACCAGGTGCGTCAGGAAGAGGCCTTGAACCAGGTGGCCAACGTGGCGGTCTTGCCCGGCATCCTCAAGGCATCCATGGCCATGCCCGACATCCACTGGGGCTACGGCTTTCCCATCGGTGGCGTGGCGGCCTTCGACTGGGAGAGCGGCGTGGTGTCGCCCGGCGGCGTCGGTTACGATATCAATTGCGGCGTGCGCCTGGCGAGCACCGACTTACAGGTGGAAGACGTCCGGGGTCGCATGAAGGGGTTGGTGGATGCGCTCTACCGCAATGTGCCCTCGGGTGTGGGCTCTACCGGATCGGTGAAGCTGTCGCCCAAGGATCAAAAAAAGGTGCTGGCCCAGGGCAGCCAATGGGCCGTGGATCATGGCTACGGCACCGACGAGGATATCGATCACACCGAAGACCGGGGCTGTCTGGCCCATGCCGACCCCGAGGTGGTCAGCCAGCGCGCCCTGGATCGTGGCAGCAACCAGTTGGGCACCCTGGGGTCGGGCAATCACTTCCTGGAAGTGGGGGTGGTCGAAGAGATCTTTCACCCCCAGGCCGCTGAAATCTTCGGCTTGCGCCTGGGCCAGATCACGGTGCTGCTCCATAGCGGTTCCCGGGGTTTGGGGTACCAGGTCTGCGACGATTTTCTGGCCGTCATGGGCAAGCATGTCAAGACCCTGGGTATCGAGTTGCCCGATCGTCAATTGGCCTGCGCCTACATCCATTCCGAGCAGGGTCGGCGCTACTTGAAGGCCATGGCCTGCGCGGCCAATTACGCCTGGAACAACCGCCAGATCCTGCTGCACCGCTGCCGAGAGACCTTCGAAGAGGCTTTGGGCATCAGCCCCCGGGCCTTGAACATGCGACTGGTCTATGACGTTTGTCACAACATCGCCAAAAAGGAAGAACATATCGTGGACGGCCGTCCGCGGACCGTATGTGTCCATCGCAAAGGCGCCACGCGCGCCTTCGGGCCTGGGCGATCTGAAATCAGCGCCGATTATCGCGAGATCGGCCAGCCGATTCTGATTCCGGGCGACATGGGCACGGCCTCCTATGTATTGGTGGGCACCGAGCAGGCCATGCTGGAGACTTTTGGATCGACCTGCCACGGGGCCGGGCGGGTGCTCAGCCGCAAGGCGGCCTTGCGCCAATCCAAGGGACGTTCCATCGCCCGGGAATTGGAGGATCAGGGCGTGCTCGTGCGCTGGACCGGCCGTTCGACGTTGGCGGAAGAAATGCCCGAGGCATACAAGAATGTCTCCCAGGTGGTGGATGTGGTCCACGGGGCCGGCATATCCCGCAAGGTGGCCCGGCTCAAGCCGCTGGCGGTAGTCAAAGGGTAGTATCGAGGTGATACAATTAGTTGCTTTGCATTACCCGCGCGCATCTGTTACATAAAAAGAAGATCGTCTATCCGCACCCAAGGAGATAACCATGCTGAATCCCGAAATCTTCCGGCAGTACGATATCCGCGGCATCGCCGGCAAAGATCTGAATGAGGCCGATGTGGTCCTGCTGGGCCGGGGCATCGGCACCTATCTGAGCCGGCAAGGCCAGCGCCTGATCGCCGTGGGACGCGATTGCCGCTTGACTTCGGACGACTATGCCCAGCGTCTCATGGAGGGCTTGCTGGCCAGCGGCTGCCAGGTGGTGGATATCGGCGTGTGTCCCACGCCGGTGGCGTACTTCGCCATCCGTCATCTCAAGACCCAGGGATGCGTAATGGTTACGGCCAGCCATAATCCGCCCGAATACAACGGCTTCAAGATCTGCAGTGGCGTGGACTCGGTCTTCGGCGAGCAGATCCAGCAGATCCGCGAGTTGATCCAGGCCAAAGATTTCGTGGCGGGTCAGGGCGGCATCGAGAACTATGAAATTCTTCCGGATTATGTGGATTACCTGGTGGAGAACATCTCACTGTCGCGCCCCCTGCGGGTGGGTATCGATGCCGGTAACGGCACGGCCGGCCTGACCGCCGTGCCGGTGATCGCCAATCTGGGCTGCGAGCTGCACGAATTGTATACCGAAATGGACGGAACCTTTCCGCATCATGAGGCCGATCCCACTGTGGCGGGCAACATGGCGGACCTGGTGGCCTTGGTCAAGGAGAAGCAATTGGACGTGGGGCTGGGTTTTGACGGCGACGGCGACCGTCTCGGCGTCGTGGATGCCGACGGCCGCCTGATCTACGGCGACCAGTTGATGATTCTCTTCAGCCGCGAGATTCTGGCGCGCAAGCCCGGCGCCACCATCATTTCCGAAGTCAAATGCTCCCAAACTTTGTATGACGACATCGCTAAGCACGGCGGCCAGGCGGTCATGTATAAAACCGGTCACTCCATGATCAAACAGAAGATGAAGGAAAGTCATGCCGAATTGGCCGGAGAGATGAGCGGCCATCTCTTCTTCGCCGACCGCTATTTCGGCTATGACGATGCCACTTACGCCGCCTGCCGTTTGCTCGAAATCCTGGCCGACGAAGGCAAAAACATCGGAGAGCTGCTGGCCGACGTTCCCCAAACCTTCAATACGCCGGAAATCCGGGTTGATTGTCCCGACGACATCAAGTTCGACGTGGTGGCCCGGGTCACCGAATATTTCTCCAAGCGGGAAAAGGTGATCGATATCGATGGCGCCCGGGTGCTCTTCGATGGCGGCTGGGGCCTGGTGCGCGCCTCCAATACGCAGCCCGTGCTGGTGTTGCGTTTCGAGGCCGTTTCTCCGGAACGCCTGAATGAAATCCGACATACGGTCGAAGAAGCATTGGAGAATATCAAAGCAAAGAGCGCAAAGTAAAACAGGGAATACCATGAGCGCCATTACCCTACTTCCCATCGGCACCATCCACAGTCCCTATCGGAGCATCGAAGAGATGCCGATTCAACCCATTGGTGACGGATCGGCCCAGGGCACCGTGGTCTTGGAAGCGGCCTATGCCGATGGCCTCGAAGATATCGAAGGGTTTTCGCACCTCATTCTGATCTACCAATTTCATCGCGTCAGGGGCTTCGACCTTAAGGTCAAACCCTTTCTGGACGACCAAACGCACGGACTCTTTGCCACCCGCGCCCCACGCAGGCCCAATCCCATCGGCCTTTCGGTAGTCCCTTTACTGAGCAGAGAAGGCAATGTCCTGTTAGTGGACAAGCTCGATGTGCTGGATGGTACGCCCTTGCTTGACATCAAGCCTTTCGTGCCCGACTTCGACTCGCCGATGGTTACTTCCATTGGATGGCTCACGGGAAAAATGCGTCGGGCAAAGCAGATGCGTTCGGACGACCGTTTCGCGGCATGCGATTGAAACTCGGCGATGGCTCAAATTTTTCTTGTGTAACATCATGGTGGTGAGGTAAGCATTGTGCGCATAGGCTTTCTTGTTACATATTGTTGCAAAGAGCAATCCCAGGCTTAATTTGCTGTTAATGAAAAAGAACAGAGCAGGTAGGTTTTTAAATGACTTCAAAAAGCAGCAAAAAAAAAGAGATCCCGCTGGTGAAAGCATTGGCCAATCCGGACCGCCCCCAGGCCACGCCCCTGGATGTTTTTAAGCTGGCTCGCAAATTCTGGTTGGAAGGCAAACGGATCTCCATAGGGGATTTGGCCAAGGGCGTGGGGGTAAGCCGCGTAACCCTCTACCGCTGGGTCGAAAGCAAGGACCGGCTGGTAGAAGAGGTCCTATGGTCGTTCGCCAAACCCACCTTCGATGACGCCATCAAGGAAACGCCGGGGGGCGGCGTGGAACATGTGGTCGGCGTTCATCGTCGCTTCATGACCGCCTTGGGTACCTTTGAGCCCATGCGGCGCTTCATTTATGACAATCCCAAGACGGCGATCCGCATTCAAACCAACGATCCCCGCAGTGCCCACGGCCGCATCATAGAGGCGACCACCCTTCATCTGAGCGATCAGATCGCCAAAGGGCGTCTTAAATTACCTGCACCGGTGCGCGAAGTGGCCGAGATGATTGTCTTCACCGGCGGCGCGTTGCTGTACAGTGCCATTATCGGCGGCCGTTCAACGCTGCCGGCCATCGAACAGTCTTGCACCATCACGCGCATGTTGTTGCAGGGCAAGTTCGTCAAACAATAATTTTTATTTCCAATTAAATTCCCGTCATTCGATTTCATCCGACAGTTGGGAAGAGCGGGATGAGGGCTTGAACCCACCGTTTTATGATGCTTTCCCAACGACCATCCTCATTCAATCCAGGCAAAATAGGTTCCGCGCATAGAATTTATAGTAGTTTTACTAATTGCCAAAGGGGAGCGATGCGTAGTAGGGAATTACAAAAAATAATAATGTAAGCGTTTGTTAGAGAAATAGACTAAGTAACTGTGATTCGTCATCAAAGTCCCTGATGAACGTGTAAAAGACCCTCCCGGGGGCCCGGAGCCCCATGTCCCATGCATGGGATAAGCCGACCGCCGATCGATGCTCTCGGCCCTCTGTTCGTGACAAACCTTTCCCTCCGGAAGGAAAGGTTTGTCACG
Organism: Desulfobacterales bacterium; assembly: GCA_016218685.1. Classification (GTDB taxonomy): domain Bacteria; phylum Desulfobacterota; class Desulfobacteria; order Desulfobacterales; family Desulfosarcinaceae; genus Desulfatitalea. The sequence goes on from JACRDD010000004.1 coordinate 282,738, forward strand.
ATTTTTTTTGATGCCCCACTCGGGAGACTCTCCCAATGGTTTTGGAGGGGGCAGGTTTTTGGACTTCGCGATTTGGTAATTCCCCTAGTTGCCAATGGCCGGTAGCGTGTAGTATGTCTGTTACAGATTGTAACATCGTTAAGAAATTTTTAATCATCATGGACCGTAAACGAGGTTCATGGTTCAGAACAGTGCTTAATGGAAGAACTGGCATCGGAGACCAGTCGTGAAGTCAGCGTTGAGGCCCTGGAAAAAAGCGCAACTCGATTCGGGGATGAGGGTCGGTTTTTAGTTGCGAACTGATGTGTCAGTATTGTAGTAAGAAAAATACAGGGTGCATTGAAAACATTACGCTGATTGGTTTCCTGCGGGTCAGTTTGCCTGAGCAATTTTGTTAGGCTTCATTTTCATTCAAAAAATTTGAATCCGTGGCCATTATGGCCATGCTGGTGCCGCGTGCGCGCGGTGACTTCATCGGACCGTTTGCAAGACCCTTAGACGTCTCGTGAGGCAAGAATGAATGATCCCGGCAGGAAGATGCTATCTCTCCGAAGGTCGGCCTGTATCCACGCCCTGCGCTCGATGATGATACTGACTCTGGGGCTAAATGCCTGTGCATCGGTCGGACCCGATTATTCTAAACCCGAACTGTCCCCGCCCGATGCCTGGCATGCTTCCCTGGACGATGGATTGCAGCCTGCAGCGGTGGCGCCCGAAATGCTGGCCCGGTGGTGGACAACCCTCAACGATCCGCTGCTGACCGACATCATGGAACGGGCCGTCCGAGGCAACCTGGACCTGCAAACCGCCCAAGCAAGGGTCCGGGAAGCGCGCGCCCGTCGCGGGATCAGTCAGGCCGCATATTTTCCGGCCGTGGATGCCAATGGCTCCTATACGAAGACCCGCACTAGCGAAAGCACCACCCCTTTCGGTGACAGAGACAGCGAACTCTATTCGGCCACATTGGATGCCGGCTGGGAGATCGATATTTTCGGCGGTGTGCGTCGCTCGGTGGAGGCAGCCGATGCCGATCTGGCAGCCTCCCAGGAGGATCTCAACGGTGTTCTGGTATCCTTGCTGGCCGAAACCGCGTTGAATTATGTGGACGTGCGCACCTTGCAGTCCCGCATCGGCGTGGCCGAAGCCAATGTCAAAGTCCTGGACGAAACCTATCAGCTCACCCAATCGCGCTTCAAGGCCGGGCTGACCGATGAACTGGCCGTACAAGGCGCTCTATATCTATTAGATGGTACGCGCAGCCAGATACCGGTTTTGAAAACCAGGCTGGAAGCAGCCATGAACCGCGTGGCCGTGCTGCTGGGAGGTTACCCCGGGGCCATGCACGCCGAATTGATGACCAAAGCCCCGGTGCCCGTGCCGCCCAAAAGCGTGGCGGTGGGTGTGCCGGCCGAAACCTTGCGCAGCCGGCCGGATGTGCGCCGGGCCGAACGCCAACTGGCGGCCCAGACCGCCCGCATCGGCGTCGCTAAAGCCGATCTCTATCCCCGCTTCAGTCTCATCGGCACCATTGGGTATCAATCCCTGGAATCCGACACGCTCTTCGAGGGGGATAGCTTGGGCTGGGTCTGGGGCCCGAACGTAAGCTGGGGCATTTTCAGGGGCGGGGCGGTCTTGCGCAACATCGACGTGCAGAAAGCCCGCCAGGAGCAGGCGCTAAAGCAATATCAAGCCACGGTGCTGGGCGCCCTGGAGGAATCCGAAAGCGCCCTGGCCAGTTATGTGGGCGAGCAGCAGCGGCGGGATTCCCTGGTGACCGCCACCCAGGCGGCCAGCCAGGCGTTCTTGCTGGCACGCAACCAGTACGAGGCCGGCCTGGTGGACTTCAGCGTTGTGCTGATTGCCCAGCAAGCCATGCTTTCCTATGAAGATCAATTGGCCCAAAGCGAGGGAACCGTAACCACCAACCTGGTGCGCCTGTATAAATCCTTGGGCGGCGGTTGGACCGTCCAAAGCAGCGCGGTGTCGAACGCCGGCGTAAAAACGGTGGGGAAAAAATAAAATGCAAGCAAATAACGCCGGCAAAGAGATCACCGATGTTCTGGGAATCGACCAGAACCAGCCGCGGGAAAAGCGGCGCGGGCGGCGTTGGGTTCTGACGGCGGCCGTGGCGGTGCTCGGCCTGCTGGCTGCTTTGGCAGTGGTTCCCAAGGGCATGGGCGGCAACGGCCGCAAGCCCTTGGACTACAAGACCGAACCGGTGGTGCGCGGCGATCTGACGGTTCTGGTGACCGCCACGGGCAACCTGGCCCCCACCAACACGGTGGAGGTGGGCAGCGAGCTGTCGGGCATCATCCAGAGCGTCGAGGTGGATTTCAACGACCGCGTCAAGGTGGGGCAACCCCTGGCCCGCCTGGACAATACCAAATTCGAGGCCGCCGCCATGGAATCCAAGGCCGCCCTGGCGTCGGCCGAAGCCAAGGCCCTGCAAGCCAAGGCGACCCTGATGCTCAAAGGCCAGAATCTGACGCGCCTGCAAAAAGCCCACAAGCTCTCCGGCGGCAAGGCCCCCTCGCTTGGGGAGTTGGAGATCGCCGAGGCCGATCTGAGTCGCGCCAAGGCCGACGCCAACGCCGCCCAGGCGGCCATTCAACAGGCCCATGCGCGGCTCAAGATCGACGAAACCAACCTCGCCAACACCATCATCTACTCGCCGGTCAACGGCATCATTTTGAGCCGCAAAGTGGACCCGGGCCAGACGGTGGCCGCCGCGCTCCAGGCGCCGGTGCTCTTTACCCTGGCCGAAGATTTAACCAAGATGAAATTGCAAGTGGATGTGGACGAGGCGGACGTGGGCATCGTGCGCGAAGGGCAAAACGCGACCTTCACGGTGGAGGCCTATCCCGGACGCACCTTCGATGCGCGCATCGCCCAGTTGCGCTATGGTTCCCAGGTCACCAACGGGGTCGTCACCTATACCACCTTATTGTATGTGGATAATTCCGACCTGGTGCTGCGGCCGGGCATGACGGCCACGGCCAAGATCGTGGCCAAAAGAATTGACGACCAGATCTTGATACCCAATGCGGCCCTGCGCTTCACCCCCAAGGAGGAGGCCCAGGAGTCGGGCCAACGCCGCGGGCTATATGCCATGCTGTTCAAACGCGCCAACAGCGCTCAAGGCCAGGTGAGCGTCGGTAAAATCGTCCACACGCGGGTATGGGTCCTCAAGGACCAGCAGTTGATTCCCTTTGTGGTGACCACCGGCCAAAGCGATGGCATCCTGACCGTCGTTAAAGAGAGTGAACTGTCGCCTGGCATGCAAGTGGTCGTGGATGTGGCCCAGGCGGGATAGGGAGTTATCGGATGCTGCAGTTGAATGCATGGAAACCTGGAATCGGCCCTGCCGAAACGAAAGTGCGCCCGGCGGTGGTCCGTCCCAGTTCCCTGATCGAGCTGCGGGGCGTTACCAAGGTGTACGGCAAGGGCCAGGCGGCCGTGCAAGCCCTCAAAGGCATCGATCTGCGCGTGAACCGGGGGGATTTCGTGGCGGTCATGGGGCACAGCGGTTCGGGAAAATCAACCTGCATGAACATTCTGGGATGCCTGGATACACCCACGGCCGGAAACTACTTCTTCGAAGGCGTGGATGTGGGCCGCCTGGCCCGCGATCAGCGCGCCCTATTGCGCCGGCACTACCTGGGCTTCGTTTTCCAGGGGTTTAACCTGCTCCAACGCACCTCGGCCCTGGAAAATGTGGAGTTGCCCCTGATCTACAGGGGATTGCCGGTCAAGCAGCGCAAGGAAAAGGCGCGCCAGGCCCTGGCATCCGTGGGGTTGAGCGGCTGGGAACACCATACCCCCAGCGAGCTGTCGGGCGGCCAGATGCAGCGCGTGGCCATCGCCCGGGCCATCGTCTCCGAGCCGCAGTTGCTGCTGGCCGACGAACCCACCGGCAACCTGGACTCGGCCCGCAGCAAGGAGATCATGGAGCTGATCGTGCGCTTGAACCGGGAGAGACGCTTGACCATCGTCATGGTGACCCATGAAGCCGACATGGCGGCCTATGCCCGGCGCCAGGTCCACTTTGTGGACGGGCAGATCGAATGGGTACAGACCTTTTGAAGGATTGACCAGGAGCAGCGACGCCCATGTTAATTGAAACTTACCTGTTGGCCCAACGCGAGATTCGGCGCAACGTGCTGCGTTCGTCGCTCACCGTGCTGGGCATCGTCATCGGCGTGGCGGCCGTGATCGTCATGGTCACCTTGGGCGGCGGCGCCACGGCCAAGGTCACCGACGATATTGCCAAGCTGGGCAGCAACCTGCTTCAGGTGCGGGTCGGGCAGGCCTTCCGGCGAACCGGCGGCGTACGCAGCGATGCGCCGGCCTTCAAAATGGAGGACGCCACGGCGATTGCCCAGGGCGTATCAGGGCTCAAGGCAGTGGCGCCGGTCTCCATCAAGCCCATGCAGGTGATCTTCGGCAGTGCCAACAAGTCCACCAGCATCACCGGCAGCACGCTCGAATATTTGGATGTGCGGGACTGGAACGTCGTGCGCGGCCGCTCTTTTGCCGAAAACGAAGAGCGCTCCGGGCAGTCGGTCTGTCTGCTGGGCGAAACGGTGCGCAAAACCCTATTCGGCAAGCAAGAGTCCCTGGGCCAGAACATCCGCATGGGCAAAACCTCCTTCCGCGTGGTCGGCGTTCTGGAGGCCAAGGGGCAATCCAGTTTCGGCACGGACCAGGATGACTTTGTCTTGATCCCCATCCGCACCTTCCAGCGGCGCATCGCCGGCAACACCGATGTGGGCAGCATTATCGTGTCGGCCCTGGACGGTGTCTCCACCCAAAAGGTCAAGGCCGACATCGAAACCCTGATGCGCGCGCGCCGCAACCTGGGCGGCGTCCAGGAAGATGACTTCAATGTGCACGACATGAAAGAGATCATCGATACCATGACCAATACCACCAAGGTTCTCACCGCCCTGCTGGGCGCGGTTGCCGCCGTGAGTCTCCTGGTGGGAGGCATCGGGATCATGAACATCATGCTGGTGTCGGTCACCGAGCGCACCCGTGAAATCGGCACCCGGCTGGCCATCGGGGCCCGGGAGCGGCAGGTGTTGATGCAGTTCTTGGTGGAAGCGGTGGCGCTCGCCTCTTTCGGCGGGCTGATCGGCATCGCCGTGGGACTGGGCATGGCCGCCCTGGGAGCCCGCCTGCTCCAGATGCCCTTTATCTTGAACACGGGCATCGTGGTGGCCTCGTTTCTCTTTTCCGGCGCCGTGGGAATCGTTTTTGGTTACTTTCCCGCGCGCAAAGCCGCACGTCTCGATCCCATCGAGGCCTTGCGGTACGAATAGAAAGGATTCTTTTCCGGATTTTGGAAATCCCCCCGCGGGTTCGGCAGTCGCATTGGCTTCGATGCGGCAGCCCCGACTTAATAACCAGATAAGGAAGATAACCGGTTCCCATAGGGTTTTAAACCCCGTTTCCGAGGGGTGGCAGGTGGGTTTTCGCTAGGCGCCCGATTAACAGCAAGGCAGGATGTAAGTAATACCGACACTGTTAATGGATGTAAAAAGTATCCGCACCGATATGGGGCTTCGCGTTCAATGGAAATGGAAAAAGAGATGACCGACCGGGCTCCCAAAGCTGAAATGGCTTGCGACATTGCCATCATCGGCATGGCCGGGTTTTTCCCCGACGCACCGGATGTGGGTACCTATTGGCACAACATTCTGCGCCGTCATGTGGCCTTCAGCGAAATTCCCGCCCAGCGCTGGGATTGGCGGCTCTATTACGATGCCGATCCCCAGGCGGCGGATAAGGTCGTTTCGCGCTGGGGCGGCTTTCTGCCGGATGCGGTGTTCGATCCCATGCATTTCGGCATCCCCCCCAAGACCTTGACTTCGGTCGAAACCGTCCAGTTGCTGGTGCTCGAGAGCACGCGGCTGGCCCTGGCCGATGCAGGCTACCAGGAGCGGCCCTTCGACCGCGAGCGCACCTCGGTGTTTATCGGCGCCGGGGCCGGGGAGAACGACCTGGGGCAGATGTTCAGCTTCCGCGCCTTGATGCCGCACTATTTCGGTTCCAGCGCGGCCGAGATTCTATCCCGGATGAAGCCCGCCGTGCCGGAATGGGACCCCGATGTCTTCACCGGGGTGATCACCAACATCATCGCCGGCCGGGTGGCCAACCGCTTCAATCTGGGCGGGACTAGTTGCACCATCGATGCCGCCTGCGCCTCGGCCCTGGCGGCCCTGCGCGCCGGCATAATGGAGCTGCGCAGCGGCGAGAGCGATCTGGCCATCGTGGGCGGCGCCGATACCTTGATGGGGCCCTTTGCCTACAATTGCTTTTCCGTGGTGGGGGCCCTGTCTCCCAAGGGCGTGAGCCGGCCCTTCGACGAACAGGCCGACGGGCTGGTGTTGGGCGAGACGGTGGCCACGGTGATCCTCAAACGGTTGGCCGATGCCCGCCGGGACGGCGATCGTGTGTATGCCGTGATCAAAGGCATCGGCTCCTCCAGCGACGGCCGGGCCAAGAGTCTGACGGCCCCCAGTACCGACGGCCAACGCCTGGCCTTGACGCGCGCCTACCGCAACGCGGGCATCGACCCGCGCACCGTGGGGCTTATCGAGGCCCATGGCACGTCCACCAAGGTGGGCGACCTGGCCGAAGCCGCGGCCCTTAAACAGTTCTTCAGCCAGCAGGCGGCCGAGGCCCGAAGCTGCGCCGTGGGTTCGGTCAAGTCCCAGATCGGCCATGCCAAATGCGCCGCGGGCATTGCCGCGTTGATCAAGGCCGTCCTGGCCCTGCACCACAAAGTACTGCCGCCCACGGTGGGCGTCGAAACCCCCATCGCCGACCTGGACGGTCCGGACAACCCCCTTTACCTCAACACCCGCACCCGGCCCTGGATCGTCGACGGCCGGCATCCGCGTCGGGCCGGCGTGAGCGCCTTCGGTTTCGGCGGCACCAATTTTCATGCGGTGCTGGAAGAGGCGCCGGCCGAGGCCGGTGGGCGTCCGGCGCTCTCACCCGTGGCGACCTGGGATACCGAACTGCTGTTGTTCAAGGCCGACGGCCGGGAGGCCTTGACCCAAAAGATCACCGCGTTGCTCCGGCAACTGCGGGCCGGCGCCGTTTGTGCCTTAAAGGACCTGGCCTTTACCCTGGCCGGTGAATACAGCTCCCAAAAAGAGGACGGGGTGCGCCTGGCCGTGGTGGCCGCTTCCCTCCCGGATCTGGCTGACAAGCTGGAAAACGCCATGGCCCTGCTAGCTTCAGGCGCTTCGGCCGCGGCCGGCATTTACTTCGAAGCGGGAGCGCCCGTCGCGGCCGACCAGATCGCTTTCGTTTTTCCGGGACAGGGCTCCCAATATCCGGGCATGCTCAAATCGTTGGCCGTGGCCTTCGCTGAGGTGCGCGCGGTATTCGAGCGCTTCGACGCCCACCTGGCCGAGCAGTTGCCCAAACCCTTGAGTCGCTATATCTACCCGCCCGATCTTTTTAAGACCGAAGAGCGGAAAAGCGTCGAACGCGCCCTGACCCAGACCCTCGTGGCCCAGCCGGCCATGGGCGCGGCCGATGCCGCCATGCTGCGCTTGCTGGCGCTCCTGGGCCTGCGGCCGGCCATGGCCGCCGGCCACAGCTACGGCGAGTATGTGGCCCTCTTCGCGGCTGGTGTTTTGGATGAAAGGGCCCTGGCGCTGATTTCCGAAGCCCGCGGCCGTTTCATCCTGCAAGCCTCCCAGCCCGAGCCGGGCACCATGGCGGCGGTCAAGGCCCCCGAAGAAGCGGTGGCCGACGTGATCGCCGACCTGGAGCAGGTGTGGATCGCCAATCTCAACGGACCGCGCCAGACGGTTATCAGCGGCACCCAGGCCGGCGTGCGCCAGGCCATCGAGCGGCTCTCCCGCAAAAAACTTTCGTGCGTGCCGATCCCCGTGGCCTGTGCCTTCCACAGCCCGATCGTGGCCGGCGCCCAGAGCCGTCTGGCCGAGTTCTTCGGCCAATTCGAGTTCCGGCCGGCCCACATTCCGGTGTTCAGCAATACGACCGCCGGCCTTTTTCCGGAAGCGGCGGAGGCCATCCGCAACCTGCTGGTGGAACAGTTGGCCCGGCCGGTGCGTTTCGTGGATGAGGTCGAAACCATGTACGCGGCAGGAGCGCGGATCTTCGTGGAAGTGGGCGCCGGCAGTGTCCTGACGCACCTCATCGACCAGATTCTGGACGGAAAACCCCATGTCGCCATGTGTACCGATGTCAAAGGTCAATCCGCGCTGACCCAGTTACAGCATTGCCTGGGCCGCCTGGCGACTCTGGGCGCGCCCCTGACGCTCGAACCGCTCTTTGCCGGGCGCGGCACCCGCCGGCTGAACTTGGACCGGCTGACGGCCCAAGGCTCGGCGGTGCTTTCCAAAACCGCTTACATCATCGGCCAGGGCGGGGTGCGACCCGCCGCCCAAGCGGCTCGCGCCCACATCCAGCCGCCGCGTCCCATCCGCTTTGCCGACGATGGGCCGGCAACGCCCGGGCCGCAGCCGCAAATCGCCGCAACCCCGGACGCTGTCAACCCTCAATCCTTCGGCGGTGAGACCATGGAAACCTTCAAGCCCGCTCCTACTGTTCAGGCCGGCCTGGCCGACGTCACGGTCATGGTCAAATTTCAAGAGCTGATGAGCCAGTTCCTGGAGACCCAGAAAGCGGTCATGACGGCCTATTTGGGCGCGGGTGAGGGCGCCGTTTTGGATGCCAGCAGGGCTGCTTTCCCGGCCTCTCCGGTCCTGAGCCCGCCCGCGGCACAGGCCGAGCCGCTCCGTCCCGAGCCGGCCTCGGCTTGGGGACCCACCTCGGTCCCGGAGCCGGTTCCGGCACCGCCAGCCCCCGCGCCGGAGCAGCGCTTCGATCTGAACGCCGTGCTGCTGAAAATCGTCAGCGATCGCACCGGCTACCCCAGCGAGATGCTGGACCTGAAATTGGAGATCGAAGCGGATCTGGGCATCGATTCCATCAAGCGCGTGCAAATTACCGAAGAGCTGGTGGCGAGCCTGGACGCCGCCGGCATCCAGTTGCCCAACGAGGAACTGGCCGCCATCGCCGGCAGCATCACCCTGGGCGCAATCGTCGAAAAGCTGCAAACCCTGCTCCAGGCGCACACGATCCGGACAGCGGCGCAACCCGTGACCGCCCCAGCGGCCCCATCCGTTCAGCCCCCGGCCCCCGCTCCGGACGTCAAGGCCCTGCTGCTGGGCATCGTCAGCGACTTGAGCGGCTACCCGGCCGAGATGCTGGATCTGAAGCTGGAGATCGAGGCCGATCTGGGCATCGATTCCATCAAGCGCGTGCAGATCATGGAGCACTTCCTGGCGGCTTTGGAAAAGCAGCAGTTGACGCTGCCCGACGCGGAGGTGGCCCAATTGGCGGCCAGCGTCACCCTGGGGGAGATCGTGGCCCGTATCGAGCTGCTGCTGAGCGCTTCGGCCACGGCGTGTGCCGGGCCTTCCAACGCCCTGGAATTCCGGGCCGAGAAGCGTGCGGTCGCGCCCCAGCCGACGGCGCCGGCGGACGCGCCGGCAGGCGCCACGGTGGCCGATGCCCTGACGCCCCAGGCCCTGCAAGGCCTGCTCTATGAGTTGATTCAGGAATACACGGGCTACCCCCAGGAGACCCTATCGCCCGATTTGGAATGGGAGGCCGACCTGGACCTGGCCCCGTCCGCAAAGTCCCGTCTGCTGACGGCCTTTGTTTCGGCCGTGGCCCGGGCGTGCGGCGCCGCCCCGGAGGCGAATGTCGACGAGGCCCTGGCGGACCGGCGCGTGGACCAGACCCTGGCGTGGATGGCCGCGGCCCGCGTGGCCCAGGAGCTTATCGAGGGCAAGGCATCCGAAAAGATCCGGCGTTTCACCCTGGTGGAACGCGAGCAGCCGTTGATGGTGCCGCCCGCCAAACCCTTCAGCGGCAAGCGGGTGGTGGTCACCCAGATGCCCGATGACCCCTTGGCTGCCGCTGTGGTGGCCGAGTTGAAGGCGGCCGGCATCCAGCCGGTGCGGCTCGTGCACGGGCCGGCTTTCCGCAACGGCGCCGAGCAGGCCCATGGCGTGGATCTCACCGCCTATGACCAGCTCAAGGCGATTCTGGAGGAGATCCGCACGGAGGGGGCGCCCTCCGGATTGCTGCACTTGGTGCCCCTGGCCCCGGCCCCGTGCATGGAAGAGATGCAACTGGCCGACTGGAAGCAGCGGCTGGCCCTGGAGATCAAGAGCCTCTTCTATCTGACCAAACTGCTGGCCGACGATCTCACAGCGGCAGTCCAGGGCGGTGATGCCAGCCTGGTGGCCGTCACCGCCATGGGCGGTGCTTACGGCCGCGTGGCCGACGCCGCCCAAGAGTGCGCCTTCTTCCCGGGCAGCGGTGGCGTCACCGGTTTTCTGAAGAGTGCGGCCCTGGAGATCCCCGGTCTCAATGTGCGCGCCGTGGACCTGGAATTGGGCGAAGCGCTCCAGACCCTGGCGGTGCGCATCCGAGACGAGTTCCTGACCGCCAGCGCCCAGGTGGAGGTAGGCTACCGAGCCGGCCGTCGCGTGGTGCTGGATGTGCAGCCCGCGAAGATCGACGCCGGCCAGACACCCCTGCTCAATATCGATGCGGAGTGGATTCTGCTGGTCACCGGCGGCGCCCGGGGCATCACGGCCGGCGTCGCCCTGGAATTGGCCCAGCGATACCAACCGACCCTGCTGCTGGTGGGCCGCACGCCCCTTTCCGAGGGGGAGGCGCCCCAGACCGCCGGCATCGACGATCCCAAGCAGTTGAAGGCTCTTCTGGCCCAGGGCCTCAAAGCCCAAAATAAGAACGTCAAGCCAGTGGATGTCGAGCGCGCCTGCACCCGCCTGATCCATCAGCGTGAAGTGCGCCGGACCCTCTCCCAGATCGCGGCCGCCGGCGCCAAGGTGCGCTACTACGCGGCCGATGTCACCGACGAAGCGGCCTTCGGCCAAGTGCTCGACGGCATCTACGCCGAGTTCGGCCGCATCGACGGCGTGCTGCACGGCGCGGGCCTGATCGAAGACAAGATGGTGCGGGACAAGGATGTGGCCTCCTTCGGCCGGGTGCTGGACACCAAGGCCGACAGCCTTTTTATTTTGAGCCGCAAGCTGCGCGCCGACCAGTTGCGCTTCGTGGGGCTTTTCTCCTCGGTGGCCGGCCGCTTCGGCAACATCGGCCAGGCCGATTACGCCGCCGCCAACGAAGTGCTGAGCAAGTGCGCGCTCTACTTCAACCGGCGCTGGCCGGGCCGGGTGGTCTCCCTGATGTGGGGCCCCTGGGAGAGTCAGGGCATGGTATCGGCCGAGCTGCGGCGCAAGTTCGAAGACAACGGCATCTACCTGATTCCGCCGCAGATCGGCGTGGCGCGCTGCATCGAAGAGATCGCCCATGGGGCCGAGGGCGACGCCGAAGTCGTCTTCGGCGGCTGGGACGACCGCAAGAGAACGCTCTTCCCGGCCAAGGGAGCCGAACGACTGCCGCTGTTCTTCGCCAATGCCAACTTCAAGCCCCGCCTCGACGGCCAGGTGGACGTCTTGCGCTATCTGGCCCCGGAGCGGGATATCTACCTGTTGGATCACAAACTCGACGGCCGTCCAGTGCTGCCCATGGCCATGGCCATGGAGATGATGGCCGAAGCGGCGGCCTACCGCTACCCCGATTACTACCTCAAGAGCGTCAGCGATCTGAAAGTCTTCAAAGGGATCATCGTAGGCAACGGCGCGGAGCACATCCACATCGTGATCACGCCCCAGATGAAAGGCCGGGAGCGCATCGTGCTCAAGGCCCAGATCCGCAATCCGCACCGGGAGCAGTGCGTCTACTACGAGGCGCGGCTCGAACTGGGCAAGGAGGCGCGCACCTTCCGACCCCATGTGGCCATCGAGTTGCGCGAGGCCGAACCCTTTGGCCTTTCCGTGGGCGAGGCCTACCGTCAACATTTGTTCCACGGTCCGCTCTGGCAGGGCATCGAAGCCGTCCAGGCCATCGGCCGCGACGGCATCGTGGGGCAGCTCAAGCCATCCCGGCCGGAAGGATTCATCCAGGGGGTTTGCGGCCAACACGACTGGCTGGTGGACCCACTGGTGATCGACAGCGGCCTGCAACTGGTGGGCCTGTGGGCCCGCTGCCGTTTCAACATCATGCCCCTGCCGTCGCGCATCAAAAAGTACGTGCAGTACGATCAAGCGCCGGGTGACGGGCCGCTGCGCTGCGAAGTGCATGTCGGATCGCCGGAAAGCAAGGGGATCAAGGAAGCCGAGCTCTATTTCGTGAAAAACGACGGTCAATTGTTTGCCTGGATCCAGGGCTTGGAGATCATCGGATCGACGGAGTTGAACCGTTTGGCGCAGAAGTGATGCAAACCATGGACAGTGGACACAGCCCTGAAAAATCGGCGGGGAAGAACGAGTCGATCGCCATCGTCGGCATGGCCTGTACCTTTCCCAAGGCACCCGATCTGGACACCTATTGGCACAACATCATCAATAAGGTGGATGCCATCGCCGACGCGCCGGCCGATCGTTGGGATGCATCGCGCTTCTACGACCCCCAGGACGGTACCAAACTCTATGCCCGGCGCGGCGGCTACCTGGACGGCCCCCTGACCTTCGATGCAGCCGAGTTGGGGGTCATGCCGTCGGCCGTGGTGGGCGGCGAGCCCGATCAGTTTCTGGTGTTGAAGACCGCCGCGGCGGCCATGCAAGATGCCGGCATCAAAAACGATCCGGCCTTGGAACGCACCGATTTCATTCTGGGCCGGGGGGCCTACCTGAGCGCCGGCGGATTCAATCTCTTGCAGCGTACCCTGATCGTGGACCAGACCGTCAGCCTCGTGGGCAAACTGCACCCGGGCATGAACGCCGAGGCGCTCCAGGGCCTCAAGGATGGGCTGTTGGCCTCCCTGCTACCGTTCGAGGCCGATACGGCCGCTTCGGTCATGCCCAACATCACGGCCGGCCGGGTCTCCAACCGGCTGGGGTTCATGGGACCGAACTACACCATCGACGCGGCCTGCGCCTCGTCCCTGTTTGCCGTGGACATCGCCGTGGCCAATTTACGCTCCAGACGCTCCGATCTGGCCCTGGCCGGCGGGGTCCATATCTTCAACACCATTCCGTTTTTGAGCGTGTTCTGCGCGTTGGGCGCCATGTCCCGCAAAGAGTGCATCCGGCCGTTCGACCAAAATGCCGACGGGCTGCTGCCCGGCGAGGGCGTCGGCCTGGTGGTGCTCAAGCGTCTGTCCGACGCCGAGCGCGACGGCAATCGGATCTATGCCTTGATCCGCGGCGTGGGCAGCTCCAGCGACGGCCGGGGCGGCAGCGTGGCGGCCCCGCGCGTAGCGGGCGAAGCCTTGGCCGTGCAGCGCGCCTATGCGGCGGCGGGTGTTCTGCCCCAGACCATCGGTCTGATCGAAGCCCATGGGACCGCCACCATCGTGGGCGACGCGGCCGAAGTGGAATCCCTGAAGGCGGTCTTCGGCGCCAAACCCGACACCCTGGCCCGCTCGTGCGCCCTGGGCAGCGTCAAGTCCATGATCGGCCACGCCATGCCGGCGGCCGGCATCGCCGGCTTGATCAAGGCCGTGTTGGCCCTTTACCACAAGGTGCTGCCGCCCACACTGCACTGCGAGGCGCCCAACCCCAAATTCGAATTGGAAACGACGCCTTTTTACATCAACACCGCTACCCGGCCCTGGTTCCGCATGGCACCCGACGTGCCGCGCCGGGCCGGCGTGAATGCCTTCGGTTTCGGCGGCGTCAATGCCCACGTGGTGATCGAGGAGTATTCGGCCACGGTTCCCGAAACTTGCCATCCGGCCTGGGATGCGGCCCTGTTCCTCTTCGCGGGCGATAGCCAGGCCGCCCTGGCCCAGGCCTGCGCGGCGGCTCTGGCGTATCTGCAAAGCAATGCCTGCCTGGATTGGCTGGCCTGGTCGCGGGAGGTCGTACGGGCCTTCCGCCCCGCGGAGCATCGAATGGCCGTCATCGCCGAAGGTCCCGAAGATCTCTCCCGCAAGCTGGGCTATGCCATGCAAAAACTGCAAGCCGGCGACTGCAAGAAGATCAAGGACGTCAAGGGCATTTACTACTTCGCCGCGCCGCTGGGTCCCCAGGCCAAGGTGGCTTTCATGTTCCCGGGGGAAGGTTCGCCCTACGCCAATATGCTGCTGGACCTGTGCCTGGTCTATCCGGAAGTGCGGGCCATTTTCGAAGCCGTGGATGCGGCGATCCTGTCCCGTTCCCAAAAAAGTCCCTTGCCGCCCAGCCGGTTTATCTTTCCGGCCACGCTGCTCACCCCGTCCGAAATGGAGACGCTGGGCGCCCAATTCTGGAAGGTGGACAGCGGCCTGCAGGCCATTCTGGCCGCCAGCCTGGCCATGCAAACCCTTTTGGCGCGCTTCGGGGTGCAGCCGGACATGATTGTGGGCCACAGCGCCGGGGAGTATTGCGCCTGGATCGCTTCGGGCATCCTGGAAATAGAAGAGCTGTACCGCCACCAGGAGCGCATCGCCGGCATCTACGTCGCCCACCGCCATCCCCGGGAGACCGCCATGCTGGCCGTTTCCGGCCACTTCGACAAGATCCGGCCCATGGTGGAAGGGCTCGGCAGGGCGATCCATATTTCCAACGACAACTGTCCCCACCAGGTGGTGGTGGTCGGAGAAGCGGCGGCCGTGGCCCAATTGAAGGCGCAGTTGAAGGTTCGGAATATTCTCTTCACCGATCTGCCTTCCCGCGAAGTTCATCATACCGCCCTGGCCGCGCCCCAGGCCGAACCTTTGTTCCAGACCTATGCGCGCATGGCGGTGCATGCCCCGCGAGTGCCGGCTTATTCGGCAACGACCGCGGCGCCTTATCCCGACCAGGCGCCGGAGATTGTGCGCCTGATGACCGACTACTGGCTCCAGCGGCTCAATTTCAGAAGCACGGTGGAGGCCATGCACCGCGACGGCGCCCGGATTTTCATCGAAGTCGGTCCCGGAACCAATTTATCCGGCTTCGTGGACGATACCTTGCGCGGCAAGCCGTTCATGACCGTGGCCACCAACAACAGCCGGCGCTCGGGCATCGGCCAGTTGTGTCATTTGCTGGGCATGCTGGTGGCCCAGCATGTGCCCGTGAATTTGGAAGCCTACGATCCGCTGCCCTGGGCCGCGGCCCAGGAAATTTCCTCGGACGCTGCCAAGCCCAAATCCAAAGCCGGTAGGGTGTGCATGGAACTGGGGCTGCGGGAGTTGACGCTGACCGAACCGACCCTGGCGATTCTTCAAAAGCATTTCGATCCACCGGTCCCCGCGGCAGCGGTGCCCCCCAAAGCCGAATTCCAGTTCCCAGCGGCATTAAAGGCCGAGGCCGCCCCAGGCAAACCTGCCACCGTCACCAGGCCCCAGCCGGGCGCCACGTCGTCCAAAGCCGAAGTCATGCAGCGCTACATGGACAACATGGCCCAGTTCCTGGCCCTGCAAAAGCAGGTCATGACCGCCTGGAGCGCGCCGCGCCCGGCGTACCCCGTGACCGAGCGGCCTTTGGTGAGACAGGTCATCTCGCTTGTGCCGCGGCAGGCGTGCCGGGTGCAATGTGACATCGATTTGAAAAAAGAGCGCTTCCTGGAAGACCATCCCATGGTCGGCAGCAGGCCGATTTCCAATGGGGACTCCGGCCTGCTGCCCCTGATCATCACGCCCATGACCCTCAACCTGGAGATCATGGCCGAAGTCGCCTCGCTCCTGCATCCGGGGCAAATGCTGCTGGAAGTAAAGAACGGCCGAGCCAACCGCTGGGTCGAGGTGCCCGAAGCGGGCGCCACCACGCTGGACATCCAGGCCCGGCAAGGCGCCGGCGGCGAAGTCCAGGCCCGCTTGTTCGCTCCGGCCTTCACCATCGCTTCGGCCGAAGTCAGCACCGTGTTCGGCACTCAGTATCCGCCCTCGGCCGTGGGCGAACCGGTCAACGCCGAGCACATTACGCCCGAGGCCGCCGCGCGCGCCCGGGAGATCTACGCCGCCAAGTACATGGCGCACGGCCCGCGCTTCCAAGTCATCGCCGGCTGGACCCAGGTGGGCCCAAGGGAAGTAGAAGCCTATCTGCGGGCGCCGGCCGACAACAACCTATTTGCCAACATCCGCGCTCCCCGGCTGCTGCTCAACCCGCTCTTGCTGGATGCTTGCGCCCAATTGGTGGGGCATTGGGCCCAGATCAGCCTGGGCGAAAAGTTCATCACTTTCCCCGCCGGTGTGCAGCATATCCGTTTTTTCTCCGACCCGCCACGGCCGGGAAAGTTGATCAAATGCCGGGTGCGCATCGGTGACATCGATGACCACTGCGTACGGGCCGACATCAAGATGACGGGCAACGACGGCCGCCAATGGCTGACGGTCCAGGGGTGGACCCATCGGCGCTTTGCCTTGCCGTTGGAGTTCTACCACTTCTGCCGATTCCCCAAGGCCAATATCGTCGGACAACAGGTGGCGGCCGAGAAGGATCGAAGCCGACCCGGGGCCTTGACCTGCAGGCAGTCAAAATACCCCGAACTGAGCCGAACCATCTGGAAACAGGGCCTCGGCATGATCTTCCTGAACCGCGCCGAGCGTCGGATTTACAGAGAGCAACTGTCCCGGGACGAAGCCGAAGCCGATCGCTGGCTCACCGAACGCATGGCCGCCAAAGAAGCCGTGCGCCTCTTTTTGAAGCAATATAACCGCCCGGAAGTATTCCCCGCGGATATCGAGATCGAAGAAATCGATGGACATCTTATTTCCAAGGGCGATTGCCTGTCCGAGCTCAACCGGCCATTGTCCCTGACCATCTCGCATACGGAGCAGTTCGCGGCCGCCCACGTGAACCCGGGGGCGGAAACTATCAAACGGGAGAGAGCACAGAATGACTAGACCGGACAAAGCGACCATATTCAAAGATATCGTAGCGACCCTGGAACGCGTCGGCGAAGATTGGGAATACTCCGGCCAGATCACCCTCGACACCACCTTGCTACAGGATCTGGGCCTGGAGTCCATCGATGTGGTGGTGCTGGGCGAATTCCTGGAAGAACATTACGGGCAAACCTTTCCCTTTACCGAATACTACACCGAATTGTCGCAGAAGAATAAATCGGACATTCGCATCGCGGATCTGGTGGATCTGATCTTCGACCACTTCGTGAGCGCTTAGCAAAGAGGCCCAACCATGACCAAGAACGGACAAACGACATTGATGATCGGCCTGGACGGCGCTACTTTTTCCATTCTCGATCCGCTCATGGACGCCGGCCACATGCCGTTTTTGAGGCAATTCGTGGCCCAAGGGGTGCGCGCCGAAATGCAATCGACCATTCCGCCCATCACCCCGCCGGCCTGGACCACCATTATGACCGGCCGCAGCCCGGCCCAGCACGGCATTCTGGATTTCTTCCGCCCCGAGTCGCCGGGCAGTCGCTTTTTGCGGTTTGTCAGCACCAAGCAACTAAAATGCGAAAGCATCTGGACCCATTTGATGCACCAGGGGTTGAGCGCCATCAATTTGAACTTCCCGGTGATGGCCCCGCCGCTGCCCATCAAAGGGTACAGCATTCCGGGTTTCGTGACCTGGCGCCACTTGCGCCACAGTTGCTCCCCGGCCGACCTGATGGATACGCTGAAGACCATCCCCGGCTTCGATCTGAAGATCATCGCCCACGACTTCGGTCTGGAGGAAAAGGTGGTGCAGGGCTGCTCCTTCGCCGAATCCGAGGGCTGGATCAAATACCACACCTATAAGGATGAACAGTGGCTGCTGGTGCTGGGCCACCTGACCCGAACGGACCCCTGCGATCTGAGCGCGCTGGTGCTGGACAGCCCGGACCGCTTGCAGCATGTCTATTACCGGCTGCTGGACCCCCAATGCTTCCCGGTGGACTGGAGCGAGCAGGACCGCCAGATCCGGAGCGTCCTGGAAGGCCACTACCGGGCCCTGGACGACATGATCGCCCGCATGGCGGCCGGCGCGGGGCCGGAGGCCAATATCTTCATCGTCTCCGATCACGGTTTCGGCCCCAGCCAGGAGTGCTTCTACCTGAACACGTTCCTGGAGCAGTTGGGCCATCTGAAGTGGTCCGAGCGGGCTGTGAGCGACCAGGACGGCGCCGGCGATGTCTCCATGGAGGCGGTGCGCAACCATGGCAACATCCTGGATTGGGAGCAGACCCTGGCCTATGTCAACACGCCCAGCAGCAACGGTATCACCATCAACGTTGCCGGCAAGAACAGCCGCACCGGCATCGCGCCGGAAGATTACGACACCTTCGTCAATACCTTGCGCGAGCAGTTGCTCAACCTGCGCCACCCGCGCACAGGCCAACCGGTGGTTACGCGGATATGGACCCGGGAGGAGGCTTTCGACGGTTGCGAACTGGCGCCGGACCTGACTGTGAGGCTGTGGGACAACGGCCTGGTCTCCACGGTCAAGTCGGATCGAATCGTCAAGCCGCGCCGGGAATGCATCGGCGTGCACTATCCCATGGGCGTCTTCATGGCCAAGGGGCCGGACATCCAACCTGGCCTGCAACTGGAGCCCTTGAATATATTGGATGTGGCCCCCGCCATGCTCCACAGCCTGGGGTTGGCCATCCCGGCGGCCTATGAAGGTCGCGTGCCAGTGGAGATGTTACGCAAGGAGTGTCTGGCGGCGCGGCCTGTGGTTATTGACGATGCCGCACCGAGTTTCGAGCAGCAAGCCGCCGCCTCCCTGGAAATGGACGCAGAAGATATGGACCTGATCGTCAAGCGGCTCAAGGGGTTAGGATATCTGGCATAAGGAGAAAAGCAATGCCCTTCGTTACCGTCAACGGCATCAAACATCACTACATGCAGCAAGGCAGCGGCCCGGACGTGGTGCTGATCCACGGCATGGGCGGCAAT
This sequence comes from Desulfobacterales bacterium, assembly GCA_016218685.1. Taxonomy (GTDB): domain Bacteria; phylum Desulfobacterota; class Desulfobacteria; order Desulfobacterales; family Desulfosarcinaceae; genus Desulfatitalea. The sequence continues at coordinate 301,639 of JACRDD010000004.1, forward strand.
ATCTCCTTCTGGCATGCCAATAAAGCCTTGGCCGCGCTGAAGAGCAATTTTCGCGTCACGGTCTACGATCTGCGCGGTCATGGCTACAGCGACTTCGTGAAAAGCGGCTATACTTCCAAGGATCTGTCCGAGGATTTGGGCGCCTTGCTCGATGCTGTCGGCGTGCAAAAAGCCTGTCTGGCCGGGCACAGTCTGGGGGGCTTGGTGGCCTTGCATACGGCCTATCTTTATCCCGCGAGAGTCGCCGGCATCGTCATGGCCGAGGGCAATGTGCCGGCCTTGCGCCATCTCATCGACCTGGACAAATGGTCCTTCCGCCAGCAGCGCGACGATATGCTGCGGGAGATCGATCCCAGGCTGCCGGAAATGGTGAGGGGCCAAGATATTTTTTACCTGGAGTACCGCTTGAAAAACGCCAAGAAAGAAATCGGCGACAGTGATCTCAACCAATTCGGCTTGCGCAAGGGGATGGCGGTAAAAGGCAAAGGGGTTTTGCGGCTGCTGGAAGAGACCACGATTAAAAAAGACGTTCGTGACATGGCCGGCCTGACCGAAGCGTGTATCCGCACGGTGACCCAACCGACGTTGGCGCTTTACGGGGAGTATTCGCCCCTGATCCCGATTTCGGAGTATCTGCGCGATCATCTTTCCAACTGTACCCAGGAAATCATTCCCAAAGCCTGTCACCTGTTCCCGGCCAGAATGCCGGATAACTTCGTCAACAGCCTGGGCGCCTTTCTGTTTAAAGTCGCCAAGGCAGCGCCCTACGAGGTTCATTATGCAGCCCATGCAACCGCTCCGACTGCCCAAGTGGCCTGACAGCCTCGTGCTGGTTTCCGGTCTGCCGCGCTCGGGCACCAGCATGATGATGCGTATGCTGGACGCCGGCGGCATGCCCATCTACACCGACAATATCCGCAAGGCCAACGAGGACAATCCCAACGGCTATTACGAGTTGGAGAAGATCAAGCAGCTCGAACAGGATGCCACGTGGCTGAGGAACGAAAAAGGCAAAGCCATCAAAGCCATTTCGGCCCTGCTGCCGGCCCTGCCCAAGGATCTTTATTACCATGTGATTTTCATGCGCCGGCACATGCCCGAAATCCTGGCATCCCAACAAAAGATGCTCAAGCGGCGGGGCGTGGCCGACGACCAGATTCCCGATGCGCTCATGGCGGCCAAATACGAGGCGTATCTGGCGGCCACCTATAAATGGATCGCGAAGCAAAGCCACCTGAATGTGCTTTACGTTCACTATAACGAAGTATTGGCCGATCCCTGGAACCAGGCCCAACGGGTCAATGACTTCCTGGATAACCGGCTGAAAGTGGAGAACATGGTGCGCGTGGTGGACCCGGACCTTTACCGGCAGCGGAAGCAGGCTTGAGAGAGGGGCAAGCCGGGCAACCGTCGGCCGTTGGCGATGACCCATCCTCAAGAAGGGAGAGGGGGAGTGAACATGAAACCCATACAATTACTGGAATCGAAGCAGCGCGGTTATCACCTTGCGGAATTGGTGGCCATGGGGGCAGATACGGCCAACGATCTGCTGGAACGGATGGAGCATTGGCTGAAGGCTTTGGAAGCGGCTTCCGAGGGCAACGGCTTGCTAAAGCAACTGGCCTACGACAGCTATCGACAATTCGATGGCCAGCCGACTCGTTTACGTGTAGCGCTGACCGCCTACGGCGAGGGAGAGTTGCGCAAAAAATTAGCGCAAATGCGTAAAATGATCGGCGATCGGCCCCAGGACGCTTTTTCTTTCCCGGCCGCGGGGCTCTTTTACGGCGCAGGCGAGACCAGCGCCCAAATGGCTTTCCTCTTCCCGGGACAAGGGTCCCAGTACCTGGGCATGGGCAAGGCCCTGGCGGATGCCTTTCCGGCCGCGCGTCGCGCCTGGGATACCCTGGGCCGCATGCGATTCGGCACCAAGAGCATCACGGAGATGGTTTTCCTGCCCGATTCGATGAGCGAAGAAGAGAAGAAATGGGCTTTCCTGGAACTCTGTGGGGCGGAGTGGGCCAGCCCATCGATTGCCGTGGCCGGCGAGGCGATCTTGAATCTGTTGGAAGAAATGGGCGTCCGACCGGATGCGGTCGGGTCGCATAGTTTCGGCGATATCGCCACCTTGCGCGCCGCGCATGTCATTTCCAGCGAAGATATGCTCAAGGCAATCCGTCTGCGGGGGGATATGGGCGTTGCGTGTCCGCAAGCCACCCGGGGATGTATCCTGGTGGTGCCGGAATCCGCTGACAGAATAAAAGCCGAACTCGCCAGGCACGGCATCGAACAGGTTTGGGTCGCCAATTACAACTGGGGGAGCCAAACGGTTCTTTCCGGATTGAAGGCGGGCATCGCCAAAGCCAACGAAGTGTTCCAGGCGCAAGGCATCAATAGCCGGTTGATCCCCATATCGGCAGCGCCCCATTGTCCGCTGTCTTATAATGTTACCGAAGAGTTCTACGAACACCTGAGGGCGGTTCCCTTCGCCAGAGCCGATTTCGAGGTTTACTCCAGCTTGTTCGGGCGCAAGGTCAATAACGATCCCGATCTGTTGCGCAAGATACTGAAGGTCCATAGCGAAAAGCCGGTACGCTTCCTGCGCCAGATCGAACAGATGCATCGTGATGGCGTTCGGATCTTCATCGAGGTGGGCCCGTCCGATGTATTGACCCAACTGGTGGGCCAGATTCTGGAAGGCAAGGCGCACGTCGCTTTGAGCACCGACCAGCGCAAAAAAGACGGTGTGCTGGTCTTTTTGAACACGGTCGCCGAACTTTTCAAGGAGAACCGGATCAAGGATCTGTCACCGCTGTGGGAGGGCTATCGACTTCCGAGCACTGCAGGATTGGAAGCGCGCGGCAGAGCGATCGCTTCCGCCGCCGTGGAGAAGTACTTGTACCAATTGGACCTCGAATTCGCCAAGATCGAAAAGGGATACGTGACCGCCCAGGCGGTCTGACTTTAAATCTATCAAACTGACATATGAGTCTATGTTTAGGGTTTTTGAGATGGATTATTAGTATTTTCCCGATGGACAGCATAGGGCCATTAAAATAAAGTAGCTATGGTGTTAATAAAAATTACAAATCCAGAAGATACATCATGCGGCGATTGTACTTTCGGTGGGGGCTTCGGCCCCGGTCATCGACCCGCCGACAAGTCCGCAAATCTTCGTGTAACGGGGTGACGATTTTTCGCATAGGTTATCGTCCGGAGGGGATTTCGTTGCGTTGCCAAAAGGGGTGTTCAATTACATTATGAGTAAGTAGAGGAGGTACACATGAAGAAGTTGGCCATCAGTCTATTCGTATTGGGATTCTCCTTGTATTGCGCGTTACCATGTTTTGGGATGGCATATCCGGCGCCAACCCCCACCCCGCCTTTCAACACCACACTCGTGGCCAAGGCTCCCGTCGATGAGTGCTTCAACGGCATCGGCGGAGACTATATCGCCGGTTCCAGTTGCAGCAGCAATCAAAAACCAAAGACCAATCAATCCTATGTGTGGGGGCTCACCAAGGCAGGGGATAACCTCTGGTTTGGGACCGCTGCCAATATGCTGTGTCTGATCAGGGCCTACGACGCTTACGAAAATGGACTCGAAGCGAGCCCCTATTGGAACGGTTTATGGACATGTGAATTCGACGAAGGGCAATACGTCAAAACGCAGATGCCATCGGTTACGGTACCGTCCATCTTCAGCGATTACCGGCCACCCAAAATTTATACCTACAACATCACCACCAAGGTTTTGACGGATAAGACCCTGGAGATTACCAATCCCCAGGCGCAGTTGCTGCTCCAGGCGACCTTCGGTCTGCGCTCGGCCGTGACCTTCGGCAACTATGTCTTTTTGAGTGGCCCCATGGCGCTAGGCGCCGGCATCAACCTTTTTGCCTTCAATGCGACGACCGGCGCTTTCCTGGGAGCCGCCACCTTAAAGGATTTCCAGAACATCCGCAGATGGCTGGTTTTGAACAATGTGCTCTACGCAGCCGTCGGTGCCGAGGGCGGAGGCGGTAAGATATTGCGATGGACGGGGACTGCGGCAGCGCCCTTTACTTTCGCGGAGGTGGGGGTTGTGGATGGTGCCGCTAGCGAAATCGTGGCCCATGATGGCCGCATTTTCGTGGGCACCTGGCCCAGCCGCATCAATGGCGTAGCTAATATGGCCGGCCTCTGGATGAGCCCCGTGGTGCCTGCCACCGGCCTGACCGCCGCGGATGCCGCCAGTTGGCAAAAGGTCTGGCAGGCGGATAGATATGAACCCGATGCGCTCAATGCTTCCCTTTACGGCATGGGCGCCATGGCCTCCTATGGCGGCTATCTGTACTTTGGCACGATGCACGTGCAAGGCAAGGCTGCAAGGGTTTTCGCCAAACAGTACAACATCACGGGTAATGATGCCTTGTGGGAAACTTACAATAATTCGTGGCGCTCGGCGGCGATCTTTCGAGGCAGCAATTTAACCGCCACCACCCCCACGTTCGAACTGCTCTACGGCAACGCGACGCTGCCGGTCTACGTTTACAGCAATGGACGGGGGTATTGGACCAGTGCGAGAAACAGGATGGGCGGCGTTTCGGGTCGCTACGGTACCTCCGGCTTCGGTAACAAATACAACAATTACTGCTGGTCCATGGCGATTTATAATAGCCAACTGTTCGTGGGCACCATGGACCATGGCTATCTGTGGCTGGATTGGGAACATCTCCAGGGCGTATATGACGGAGAGCCTTTCTATTCCTACATCCCTTACTGGTACGATCGGGATCCGGAAGAGTGGGGCGCGGACCTGTGGCGTTTCACCTCGACCAGTTCGGCCGCGAGCCGCGTGAGCCGCGATGGATTGGGCAATTACACCAACATGGGTTTCCGCAACATGATTGCCGATGAAGCCACCGGTTTGTATGTGGGCACCGCCAACCCCGCCAACCTGTATCGCGAAGATGGTGACCGTGGCGGTTGGGAATTGCTCAGGGTGACCAAAAGGTAAGGGCGTGAATTTTTCTGTTGACAGGGATCTTGGGCGTGATGTAAAAACCGACATGTCAGTTTAAATTGCGCCCTTCAAGTAACAAGAGTAGAACCCATAGGGGCCGATAGGATAACCCCATCGGCCCCATCTCCAACCAATTTATGACGAGGATCGGCGCGTGATACGCGACCGATGTATGCCCAATAGGAAGAACGCTCTAGGCATCCTATGATCCCGTGGCCCTTGAATATTAGTGAACCTGTCGCTTTCTGTTGCTGATGCGATAGGGTGCCGAAGGAGACATGCATGCGATCCCCCAAGTATCCCTGGTCTGCTGAGTACCGCGTCCTCGGAATCCCTGAGACGCTACGCCCTTACCCGGACAAACCCGTCTATGACATCCTCTACCGGACCGCGAAGAAATACAAAAATAACGGCCTGGTGCAGAACCATTTCAAGCTCACCTACCGTCAACTGGCCCAGGAGGTGGATCGGCTCGCCACCGTACTCCAACGAATGGGACTGAAAAAAGGCGATCGCGTGGCTACGCTTTTGCCTACCTCGATTCAGTTTTTCGTGGCCGATTATGCCATCTCCAGGGCGGGGCTGGTTCAGATTCCAAGCAGCCCTCTGGAGCCGCCGGCCAACCTGAAGCATAAGTTCGAGCAAGGCACGCCCCGGGCCTTGATTTGCCTGGATGAATATCTGGATGTGGCCAAGGCCGTGATGAAGCGTTCCAGTATCGAAAAGCTGCTGGTGACCACGATCAATGACTATTCGAATAATCCGCCGACGAGCCGTCCGGACCTGGGCGGAGCCAACCAGTTCTGGATGAAGGACCTGATCGACCGCACACCGGCCGATCCGCCGGACTACGACTACAATGTGGAAAAAGATCTGGAAACGCTGCTGTTTACCGGCGGCACGACCGGTTTGCCTAAGGGGTGCATGCTCACCCATCGAAACATCTACGCCAATGCCATGCAAAACCTGCATGCCATGGGGCAGAGCGGGCAACTCATTGCCGGCGCGGTCTCGGTATTGCTCGGACTGCCGCTTTTTCACTCCTATGGTCATATGATCATGCATGCCATGACCCTGTTCGGTTACAACCAGATCATGATCAACGACCCGCGCGACACCGCCGGCATGGTTAAAATGATCAAGGATTACCGCCCGCTCATTCAAATCGGCGTGCCCACGCAGTTCATGAAACTCTGCTACGCGGAGCTCAAGGGCGCCGGCATGCTCGGTCTTTCCGGCTCGGCGCCGTTGCCGCCCAACACCCAGCAGGAGTATGAAAAAGTCTCCAAGGGCGGCATCATGGAAGGCTACGGGTTGTCGGAGATGTCGCCGGTGACCCATTTGAACGGTACGTTTTTGGTAAGACTTTTCGGCGGCCGCATACCAGTGACGATCAACAGCTTCTTTCTCGGCATTCCCGGTGTCAAGCCCGTGCTCAACAAACTGCTTCGCCTGGCCGGCCCTAAAATAGTGGGCTATGTCACCACCCGACTCTTCTCGCTGCTCACCGTCGTGACCTCGTGGGGAAACAAACCGGGCAAGAAAAAGCCGGGCATCGAAAAGCGCGGCACCATCGGCATTCCATTTCCCGATACCGAAATCAAGATCGTCGATGCCATGGGCGCACCCTTGAGCTGGGAGGAGGTCGCCGCCGGGATTCGCGGAGAGATGCTTTTAAGTGGCCCACAGCGTATGCTCGGTTACTGGCCCACCCCCGGCAACGGCATCGATGAGGACGGATTCATCCACACCAGCGATATTGTACGCCTGGACGAGCGCGGCTATTTCTATATCGTGGACCGCACCAAGGACATGATCATCGTTTCCGGTTACAAAGTCTACTCGAGAGAGATCGATGATCTGCTTGCCGAACACCCGGGTGTTGAGATCGGGGCCACGGTCGGCATCCCCGACCCCGAAAGAGAAGGCAGCGAGATTGTCGTCGTCTATGTTCAGCCCAGGCCGAACTTGCAAACGAAAATTACTTCGGAAGAGATCATCAAGTATCTCAGGGAAAGAGCTGCCCGGTACGCCATTCCAAAGAGAGTGATCGTGGTGGATGCCATGCCCCTGACCGAGGTTCAAAAGGTCGATAAGAAGTTGCTTAGAAAAATGGCCATCGACCAGATTCAAAAAGAAGTACAAACTGAAAAAGCTTGTGTATAAAGAACTTAAAGGAGTCATGGTATGCAGGAATGTGTATTTATCGATGGCGTCAGAACCCCCAACGGCAGGGCACACAAAGACAAAGGCTGGTTTCGCAACATCCGGCCCGACGAACTTTTGACCGAAGTATACAAGGCCTTGTTCCAAAGAAACCCAAAAATTAAACCCGAAGATGTGGATGCCGTCTTTTGCGGCACGGCCAATATATCCGGCATGCAGAACGATATCGGCCGTCTGGCATGGCTGGCGTCCGGTCTGCCCGACTCGGTACCGTCCAACAGCATCAGCAATCAGTGCCCCTCGGGCATGTCGGCCACCATGCACGCCGCCCGTGCCATCATCACCGGCGAAACCGACATCATGATCGCGGCCGGCGTGGAAGACATGGAAAAAGTACCCATGGGCGCCAACATGAATTTTCCGCCCCGGCTTTTGAAGTACTACAACGGCGCCGATCTTTTGATGGGCGCCACGGCCGAAAAAGTCGCGGAGCAGTGGTCGATTTCCAGGGAAGACATGGACAACATGGCCGCCTGGTCCAACCAGAAAGCCGCCGAAGCAAAAAAAGCAGGCAAATTTAAAAACGAAATCGTACCGGTCATGGGCCTGAAAGAAGACGGGACGCCCTTCCTGGTCGAACATGACCAGTGGGTTCGCGACAAGGTAGACCGGTCCAAGATGGCCACAATGCAGTCCAACTTCAAACCCAATGGCAATGTTACGGCGGCCAACGCTTCCCCCCTGACCCAGGGCGCCTGCGCACTGCTGATGATGAGCCGCAAGAAAGCCGACGAATTGGGCCTGAGCTATTCATACAAGTACAAGATTGGCGTGCTGGCCGGATGCGATCCGACCGTGATGGGCATCGGTCCGATTCCGGCCGTCAAGAAGCTGTTCCAAAAAACGGGGCTCACTCCCAGGGACATCGGCCCCATTGAACTCAACGAGGCCTTCGCCAGTCAGTCACTGGCGTGCATCCGTTCATTAGAGCTGGACAACCCCAATGCGCCTTTCGAGAGAGTCAACGTTTGGGGGGGCGCGCTGGCACTGGGTCATCCCCTGGGGCAGTCGGGCGCGCGCATTCTCATTACACTGCTGAACGTTATGAAAACGGAGTTCCCGGAAGCAAGATACGGTTTGGCATCGTTGTGCGGCGCCTTCGGTAATGCCGGAGCGCTATTGATAGAAAAGGTAATCTAAGCGCCGGCATCTCCCTGGCTGCCTTGGGGCTACTTCAGAAAGGCAGCCAGGAAAGCCGTTTCGGCGATACAGGAATAGCCTAAAAATTGAATAGGAAAACTACTAATTTCTACCATGTAGTAAAAAAGGTAAAATTATCGAGAGATTGAAAGTCCCACAGAAGATTGTTTGAAGTAATGTTATACTTTCATTATTTGTAAATTATTATTGCAAGCGGCCAAGGGTTGTGATATAAAACTGACATGCCAGTTCAAATAAATTAGAGCCATCACGTGACCCTTGTAATCATATTTTGTGTGTGCAATGCCATCGCGCAAATGGGGCTGTCCTGGAGGGTGAAATGCGCGCTGTATTTAAATCGCAGCGATGGTTTGAAGGCTCACAATCGGATATTCCGACGCGAGCTCCGTTCATCGGTGGCACTCCTCGCGATGGCCTATGGCAGGCTGCTTTTCACAATACGAAACCAACATCCAGGGGTACGCTTCACCAAACCCCTCAGTATTTCTACATATCATCCAATTCTTATCACTCTTACGAAACACGGCAACGCACCGCGGCGGCCCTTACGGCATAGCCCGGTGAGAAAGGGAGTAAGGCTTCAATGGGGTCCAACTGACTGTCAGGGATAGAATATTCCTGGGAAGTACCGGTCCGGATTGATGGCAATGGGTGACCGTGCCTATCGATGGAGGTGATGCGGTTCTTTCGGTCAGCGATTTCGTTCATCCTTTCGAAGCGTAGCAGCATGCCGTGCTTTCAGGGCCGGTAGTACACCGGCCTTACACTGACTCGCATTATTGCCGAGGAATCGACTTTCGATGCAGCCATTTGGCTGTATCCGAGGCCCGTGATCGTATCCCAGGGGTGGCCAAGCGGTGCCGCCCGAAGCAGTGGATGTCTCGCGATCACTCGCCGACCGAAGTATCCATCGGCTGTTTCGGTGACAGCGTGCACCAAAAGGCGACGACCCAACCGCTTTTCAGAGGTAATGACATGATGAAACGCATCTTGATCCCATTCTTGCTAACAATGATTCTGGCCTGCGGCGGCGGTGGCGGTTCCAACGATTTCCAGCAAAACGAAGCCCCCGGTTTCCAATTGGCGGAAATCACGGAAGGCTACGGCGCCATGGACGATGCCTGGAACAGCATCGACACCAACGAATTTAATGAACGCCTCAAAAGGGCAGTGGACGAGAAGCGAACCGAAGACGATGACCCGCATGAGAATTTCGAGATTTCGTCTTACGGCTTCGCGGATGTTCTGGAGCATGACGATGAACCCCTGGCCGAACTGGTCCGTGAGGACCTGCAAAGCATCATCACCCGTCTGGTAGACACCCAAAACCGACATCTCCCCAAAAGGGATGTAGACGCCGTCTACACAGGCTCCGCTGAAATCTACAATGATGCGTTCTATGCCTTCCTCGATCGGGTCAGCGGCGAAGGATTCGAGGCCCCGCCGGATTACATCACGGGTGCCATAAAAAAAGTATTGGACTATGTCCTCGATGACAACCTGCCCGATGACGAAAACGGCAATCCCGACAAGGCCTGGCTGAATGAAAAAGTCCAGGAGTTGGTAGATGATCTGGTCGAAGACGATCCCGTGGAACGCGATTTCAAGGACGATTTCATCGATCTTTCAAAGTTGATCACCAAGGCCACGATACAAACCGACTATCCGGTGTGGATCGACGACGCCGGAAATCCGCTCAACTACGAAGAGATCAATCCCAGCCAGCATACCAACCTCGACATGGGCAACGCGGTCAAGGGCAGCCATGATGTTGTCATGTGGCTCAATAAACTGATCATGAACCCCGATACCCGCGTGCTTCTGCGCCAAGCCATGCTGGACTTCGATAGTATCCTCAATCCCGATCCGGAAGCCGGGTTGGTGGAGAAATTGAAAACTTTGGTGGAAAACCTGGAAGCTAACTTCACCACTGGCGGCGAAGTCTACGAAGCCAATCCTATTTACAGCCAGGATGACAACGCGACCTTCTCCGACAGCGAAATGGGCCAGCTCATTCGGGATAGCTCGCCCATGATCCAGCAGTTATTCACCCGTTCCGACCGGCCTCAATCCATGATTGTAACCAAAGAAGGCGAAGGGCCGGTCTACCCCCTGGACTTTATGAATGCCAATCTGCGCAACATCGGCTTCAATCCCGACACCATCGACGTGGAGCGCTCGATCTACGATTTGATGCGCTATGATCTCTGGGGACGGGACCGCATGACCAATGAAAATGCTTTTCCGGCCTCCCATTTGGAGAGCCTTTTGTTCCTTACCCAGGTTACGGCTAATTTTGGCTGGCAGGATGGAGGCACGACCGGCGAATACATTACCAATATAGGCAGGCATTCCAGTTCGGTGGAACACGGCCATGGCGCCTATGTTGAAGAGCTGACCTTGAATGATGCGCTCTATAGCATGCATATGCTAAAATTGTATGGCACACTTGGCGTTTACCAAATTGGTCTATATCCAATGAATGGGGATCACCTCTACCGGACCAGATCGGCCTTTGCGCTGTCGGATGTTGATCAATTGCACACTCTGGATAGCGCAGTGTTTAATGATGCCACAGAGCAAATCGACTATACCTATCAACTGCCCTCCGCTCAAATTACCGGCGATGACAAGGACTACCGCTTCTTCTATGATCAAAATTATGGTGTGCTGCAGTTTCTAGCCGGTCCTGGACCGGGAGATCTTGGAACTCCAAATGGCGGCAACCCGAATGGGAATAACCTAACAACCAATCAGTATCGGGCTTATGCCCCCAATGGGTTGGGCGAAAAGCAGATGGCTGCCTGGACCATGGGGTGGGGGGTGCGGGCTTGCTTTAACGGCGAGGGCCCGTATTACTACGCTGACCCCAATGCGGCAACCGTTTCCGTCAATGGTCAAGCCTATCGTCAGTACCTGCGGCCAAACGGCAAAACTTACGCACTCGTTTCTCTGGACGGAGCTCAGTACCTTTACCCGGCTGAAGACGGCGATGTGGAGGATACGGAAACAGCGCAGATCTCCTTCAATGGCAAGCGCCAGCGGGACAACCGCTACAAAGCTCAATGGCACAGTGACTACTACATGGCGCATGTCGCCAGTTATCCGGACAACCAGAATCGCTATTTCACCATCGACAACAGCAGCGGCATCAGTCAATTGGTTCCAGCCGATGCAACCGCCGAAGTTCCAAACCCACAGGCCGGACGGCTGCTCTACAATGAGTTGGTCGCCGAAACCGATTCTATTCGAGCCTGTGCCTCACCCGAAGAAGCCTTTTTCAGGAATTTTCAGTGGGTCATGAACGAGAAGAAAATGGTTCTGATAATCCCCTTCTATATGTGGATTGACGAATCCATGAAAGCCATCGTCTTTCAAGTTCTCGAGTGTCACGGCTGGTCGGGACTGGCCAATGCGCGCAAGTTAAGCGATGCTCATAATCATGTGTGGGCCAAAGCCGGTGGAATGGGAACTTCCAACATCCCGGGAGATTACCGCTTTGAAATTACCACCGCCGCGGCCGACGCCGATTCTGCGTCCGAGATCAATGATGTTTCGGTGTTTACGGAAACCATCGATTGCGGCAACGCTACTCCGGCAATAGTAGGGCACAATTTGCCGGCCCTTTTCCGCTTGGCCTTCCCCCGCAGCATCGAACCCCCGAGCTCTTTCAATGATGGGGTTCTCGGATCGCGCGAGTTCCAGGTGGGAGATGATAACTGGAACAACCGCAATGCCGTCGTGCCCCTTCTTTTCTCCTTGTTAGCCGGCTTGCGGGATCATTCACCGGATTACGACCCGAACAACCGGCCGGGCATTAACTCCGGAATGCGCGCTTTCCTGAATCAGGGCTCCGCCTTGATCAAACCGCTGTTCTATTACAACAGGGCGGGCGCAACGATGCCGGTCCAATCCTACACTCCGCGGGTATATGGTACCAATGCGATCACCGACAGGCACCAGGGCTTCCCGTTCCTCAAATCCAGCGCCGATTTCTACACCGGCACCCCGACCACCTGGTACGGCAGCGCGGCTGAACAGCGTTTCTACCAGCCGGCCGTCATGAAAAGCTTCTTGAATGTTATGATCGACAGCGATGTGACGGATCCCCAGAAGCGCATGGACGGTCTGCTGCCCTTGGTCACCGATACTAGAGCCTTGAGCAACCTTCTCAAAGTGTTGCTCGATCCATCCGTGGAAGCGCCGCCCCTGGAGCAGATCTTGACGGCCACCAAGTTTACCATGGGAGGAATGACCCGCATCAACGGTTCTCCAGAATCCGGCAAGGGCATGGTTTTCCCGCAATGGATGTTTGCTACCGGCGTAGAGGAGACCCGAGATCCCTTTGGCGCCTACACAGAGTATGCCGGCGTCCGGGACGACGACATCTTTCTAGACGACCTGCTGGATCGGATCGTGGGCCGCGATGCCCTGGACGCCGATACCGATGGATACGGCCTGGCCAATTATCCCGACAAGCAGGAGCGTTTGGCCCTCGACCCCAATGCGAGCGAAGCTCCCTGGGAAGAGTTCTCGGATAACGTGGATACCCTGGCCGATCTGCTGCACGAAAGCAGCCCGTACTGCATCTCCACCAATCTACTGGATGCCATAGAACGGGTATTTGCCAGGGAAGAGGCCTACACTTCCGAAGAAATCTACGGCATGCTCTATGCGACGGGAAAAGTTTTCGGCCGCTATGACAGCCCCACGGAGCGCTGGATCTATCAGGGCGAAGAACAAAATTTCCAAGACATTTATAACATGCTGGCCACGCGGGTTCCGGTCATGAACAGCGCGGTCATCGAAACCGAGTCGGCGAATCCGGCGGCCCTCGGCGGTCCTCCCGGGCATTACGGTCTCGGCGACCACTACTACTCACAATTGGTCCTGATGTCTAAAATGAGCGATCCGGATGGATTGATGGAGTATATCTTCAACACCATAACCTCGCCTCAGAACTGGGATGTCATTATGCACGACTTGAACCGCTTCATGCACGGGTACGACATCTCCAACGACAACAGTGAATTGTGGTCCACCTTGGCTGAACTGTTGCAGGATATGGGCAGCGCCGTGGGTCGGAGCAACGAGAGCGATGTGATCGACGCCATCATAGAAGACTACGGGTTCCAGGTGAATCGTTAGACAATGTGGCATTTGGGGCGCGTCCCTTTTCGACATAATAACTCATAGGAAAGAAAGAGAACTGATCATGAAAAAGCCGATTCGTGTAGTGACCGTGTTGCTCTCATGCCTGCTGTTCGCAAGTGGCGCCCAGGCTTCTTCATTCGCCGACACATACGGCCTATCGCCTAAGGGGATGAGCATGGGCAATGCCATGACCGCCCACGTGGATGACTGGTCCGCAATTTACTACAACGTGGCCGGTCTGGGCCGGACGGCGGATAAAAAAGTCAAACCCGATGTCGAGCTTTTCCTGGGCTACCTGAACACCCAGCCCGATACCCAACTGGACATTCCGCAGCGCTACTACCTCGATGACGATGGCGTGCGGCACGATGTCCCCACCAATGCCGACGAGGACCTGGACTACGGCCAGTTCGTCCTCGGCCTGGGCCTGGATCTGAACATGTTCTACAAGATGCCCGAAGCCATCTCCTCGGCCCGCTTTGGGTTGACCTTAGGCGTGGGTGACGACCTGTCGGTTACTAAGGTCAACGATGTGGAGCCCCAGACCCACAACTACTTGAGGTTCGGCCGTGAAGCCCAGCAGACCATGATTATGACAGGCTTGGGATTAGGATTCATGGATGATGCCTTCGGCCTGGGTGTGGGCGTTCGTACCTCCTTCGGCGGTGAAGGCGCCGTGCTCCTGGAGGATGTTCAGGTCGGTCAGGACCCCCAAACCCCGAGGCAGCAGGCCACGATGGATCTGGAGCTGGAATCGGCATTGCTCGCTGGCCTCTACATCGACATGGGCAAGCTGGTCCAGCCATTGGATGGCTTAAGCATAGGGGCATCCTATAAACAGGAGTCCTTTTTCGAAGTCGATCCCTTTAATACCGCATCCGAAGTCGAAGTCGGTGGTATCCTGCTCAATTTGAATCTTTCGATTTTCGATTACTACCAGCCTGAAACATATACCGGAGGCGTTTCTTACCGCATCGGTGATCGATTCCTGGTGGCCGCTGACGTAGAGTACCAAAAGTGGTCCGACTATAAAGTCTCCGGGGCTTACCAACAGCTTTATGCCGATATACTGCCGGAGCTAGACGATATCTGGATTCCTAAAATCGGTTTGCAATACGACGCCACCGATCGCACCAGTCTTTATCTGGGATATTACTACCAGCCTTCTTTCATTCCGGACGAAGCCGCCAATAGTTGGAATGTCAACTGGCTGGACAACGATAAACATGTAGGGTCTATCGGCATTTCCTATAACACAGGCAAATGGGGCGGCCTGCAGAAAGAGATGGTGCTGCACGCTGGCTACCAGTTCCAGTATCTGGAAAACCGCACGGTGGACAAGACTGCGCCCGAGGGGGCAACGACCAATGAGATCACCTTGAATCCGGATTACGAGTACGGCGGCACCGTCCATACGGTGATGCTGGGCGTGTCCTTCTAATATCAGCGGGGATTGCCACGGGTCAGCTCTTCGTTGTTCAAACGGTGAAGTCCTGTGGTTCAAAAAACACCTGAAGATGATCGTCCATGTTGGGCGGGAAACCGAAGGTAAAGTTAAAAAGCGTAGGAGGGGGAAATGAAGAAAATTCTCGGGATGTTTTTATGGTTGGCGGTGACCATGGCGCTGACCGGCTGTATCAAGGAATTCACACCTAAGGAGAGTGTTATTCAGCTTAAGGCTGGAGAGAGTCAAACCTTCAAAGCGGTATCCGACGATCGTACGGCCAAATTGGTTTGGTATCTGGATGGCCGGAAAGTGGCCTACGACAAGAACACCTACACTTACAAAGCCGAAGCGAACAATGGCCAAAAACCAATTGTGCATAAGCTTATCGTAAAGGAAGAGGGCGGAAGGTATGTGCAGTACTACAAGATCGCTGGCCTGCCCAATGACTTCATGTCCTCCGTGACCTGGACTATCAAGGTTCTGCCGTCCGGTTGCGTGGATGGTGAAACCCGCGAGACAACCTGCGGCATCGGCGCCTGTGCGGCCACCGGGATCGAAACCTGCTCAAGCGGCGTTTTCGGCGGCAACACCTGCCAGCCCGGTACGCCTTCCGCGGAAATCGCCGGTGACGGCATCGACAATGACTGCGACGGCGAGACCGATGAGACCACCTGCGTGCCCACCGCCGAAGTGTGCGATGGCGTGGATAACGATTGCGATAATCTCGTGGATGAAGAGATTCCTGCCGAACCCACCACTTGCGGTATCGGCGCCTGCGCCCGCGAGGGGCAATACGCTTGCGTCAACGGTGGCATGACCGATAACTGCCAACCGGGCGCGCCCATCGCCGAGGTTGCTGGCGACGGGATCGACAATGACTGCGACGGCGAAGTCGATGAGGCGCCGCCCTGCGTTCCGACCGCCGAAGTGTGCGACGGATTGGACAATGACTGCGACGGCGCCGTAGACGACGGTATTGCCGCCACGCCCACCACCTGCGGTGTGGGTGCTTGTGCCGGTACCGGTACGTCGAGCTGCGTTAACGGCCAGATCGTCGATTCTTGCCAGGCCGGGACCCCTGTGGCCGAAGCCTGCGACGGCATCGACAACAACTGCGATGGCAGCGTGGACAACGGCATTGCCGCCACGCCGACCACCTGCGGCATCGGCGCCTGCGCCAGAGCCGGTCAATTGGCCTGCGTGGGCGGCGCCATGATCAATACCTGTCAGGCCGGCGCTCCCTCGACGGAAACTTGTGATGGCATCGACAATAACTGCGACGGCACAGTAGACAATGGGATCGCTTCCCAGGGCACTACATGCGGCCAAGGCGCCTGCGCCAGCACTGGTGAATTGGCTTGCCTTAATGGCGGCATGAGCGACTCCTGTCAGCCTGGTACCCCGTCGGCGGAAGTAGTTGGCGACGGCGTGGACAATGACTGCGATGGTCAAGTCGATGAAACTGTCTGTGTGCCGACTGCTGAAGCTTGTGACGGTATCGATAATGATTGCGATGGCCTGGTAGACGACGGCATTGCCTCTGTTCCGACGACCTGCGGCGTGGGCGCTTGTGCTTCTACGGGTGCTTCAAGCTGTGTCAATGGCCGGATGGTTGACTCCTGCCAGGTCGGCCCGCCTGGAATCGAAGTGTGTGACGGCATCGACAATAACTGCGACGGTGCAGTGGATGACGGTATTGCTCCCGCGCCGACCACTTGCGGCTTGGGTGCTTGTGCCAGCACGGGTACCTCGAGCTGCGTTGCCGGCCAGACGGTCGATTCTTGCGTAGCCGGAACGCCGGTTGCTGAAACTTGCGACGGCATCGATAATAACTGCAACGGTGCAGTGGATGACGGTATTGCTCCCGCGCCGACCTCTTGCGGCTTGGGTGCTTGTGCCAGCACGGGTACCTCGAGCTGCGTTGCCGGCCAGATGGTCGATTCTTGCGCAGCCGGAACGCCGGTTGCTGAAGCTTGCAACGGCATCGACGACAACTGCAACGGCAGCGTGGATGATGGCATTGCCCCATCGCCGACCACCTGCGGTTCGGGTGCTTGCACCGGAACTGGAACATTGAGCTGCGTTGCCGGCGAGATGGTAGACTCCTGCGTAGCCGGTGCCGGATCGGCAGAAATATGCGATGGCATCGATAACAACTGCAATGGCACCGTGGATGAAAATATTGCCTCTATGCCGACCACCTGCGGTGTGGGTGCCTGCGTCCGCACGGGTGCCTCGAGCTGCGTTGCCGGTCAGATGGTTGATTCTTGTGTAGCCGGCACACCAGTTGCTGAAGTGTGTGACGGTATCGACAATAACTGCAACGGCACTGCCGACGACGGCATTGCCTCTACCCCGACCACCTGCGGCGTTGGCGCTTGTACCAGAACTGGTGCATCGAGCTGCGTGGGTGGCCAACTGGTGGACTCTTGCCAGGCCGGTACGCCGGTGGCCGAATCGTGCGACGGCATCGACAACAACTGCAACGGCAGCGTGGATGACGGCATTGCCTCCACCCCCACCGTCTGCGGCGTGGGCGCTTGTGCCCGCAATGGCCAACTGGCCTGCACCGGCGGAGCAATGGTTGATTCCTGCCAGCCGGGAACACCCGGAGCTGTCGAAATCTGCGATAACACCATCGACGATAACTGCGACGGCTTTACCGATAGCCAGGATACGGTTGCTTGCGCTGCCGGACCTCCGGCTGTACCCACCAACGTGCAGGCCACGGACTGCGACCCGGTCAACTACGATCCGGCGCACGGCAACATCACCGTGACCTGGAGTGCGTCCCAAGGTGCCGCTTACTACCGAGTCTATCGCGCCATCTTTGCTGAAACCAACGCATACTCCATGGTCGCCGATAATGTTACCGATACTTCGTTCGAGTACATCCAAACCTGGCAAGCCGATGTCTTCAGCATCATCGGACCGACGCCCGGCCTTTCTCCCACGGCTGACTTCGACCGCGTTGAAACCGGGGCTCCCTACCCAGAACGGGAGGCTTTCATCAATGCCTTGTCCGACTATCGCGACATGGCCATGCCTTCCCTGTTCAACTTCAAGGCTCCGGCGTTCTTCAGGGTGCAGGCTTGCAACGCTGCCGGCCAATGCAGCGACATGAGCACCGCCGATGTAGGCTCGGCCGAGTACATCCATACCGAGCAATTCTCCGATCTGGCCCAGCAGGCGATTCCTTCCTGGGGTTATGCTCAGCTCATCTCCTTGGCGGACGCTCCTCCGGGCGCCAACGGCTTGGCCTGGTGCGGCATCGATCTGTGCGGATCGGGCGGCGGCATTGCCATGGGCCGGGTTGCGGCTACTACCAGAGTGAATATCGATGTGGCCTACAATGAATACACGGAGGCCTTGGCTATCGCTCCGGGCTCATACTTCCAGGCTTCCGGACGGCTCGGCGGAAGAATGGCGGCCGCGGATGCCAACAACGGCAAGTTCCTGCTCTCCGGCACCTTCACCATTAGGATGCCCGGTCGTCCGGACATCACTCTCGCGATGTATGCCCGTATCGGCTTCACCGCCACGGATGGAACACGCTTCAGCGACGGCGTGGCCGCAATTACCTACAAAGGGTTGACCTACCAGTTCACGCTGCCCATCCAGCCCGTGGATGGCATCAGCGGTCATGCGGCCCAGCCGCCGCAACCGGTGGTACCGGCCGTTACCATCCCGCCCACCGGGTGGACCGCGTCCACTGCAGCGGCCCCGACGCCATTGGTTCCCGAGGATATGGATCCGGAGTGTCTGCGGGTATGGCCCGACTATGTACTAGAAGAATGCCCGGTAAGCGTAGGACCTTAACCGGGTCTTAGGGTTAACGATCCGCCGCCGATGCAGGTGGCGGATCGAAGATCAGCAACATGATCCAAGCCCCCTGCATCAGGGGGGCTTGGGTAAACTCAAAAGGGAGGAAGAAATGAAAGTCTTATTTAAGCCATTGCTCGTGATTGGACTGGCACTAACTTTGTTCGGCTGTATTACCAAGTACTCGCCGCTACTAACCAATCTTACCATGAAAAATGGCGAGTCCAAGACCTTTACGGCCACCAGCGATAACCCCAAGGCCAAACTGGAGTGGACCCTGGATGGGAAAAGGGTGGCCTGTGGGGTGGGAGAGTTCAAGTTTGTTGCCCAGAACACCACCTCCAAGCCCATCGTCAGAAAACTGACCGTAAAGGAAGTGGGCATGGGAATGCTCAGACCAGGGGATAGCGTGACCTGGACGATCACCATAGAGCCAGGAACAGCGCCCACGCCGACTCCGACGCCTCCGCCGACGGCGACTCCGACGCCTCCGCCGACGGCGACCCCGACACCTCCTCCGACGGCGACTCCGACGCCTCCGCCGACGGCAACCCCGACGCCTCCGCCGACGGCGACTCCGACGCCTCCGCCGACGGCAACCCCGACTCCCCCTCCGACGGCTACACCGACCCCGCCGCCGACCATCCCGCCAGTTCCCACCGGTGTATCTGCTACGGATAAAACATCGGGTCTGACCCATGTACAAATCACCTGGAGCGCCAGCCAAGGTGCTACTTCCTATAATCTTCAGAGGGCTGTTTACAACACTTCGTCCACCTTCGAAACCGTGGGCCAGAACATCACAGCTACTTCCTTCAATTATGTCCAGACCTGGGCTGACGATGTGCTCGCAATTATCGGGCCGACCCCGGGAATCGCAGGAAATGCGAATGATGCGGCCAAGGTCGATTTCATCGAGGCCCTAAACGCTTACCGCGACGCCGCGCTGCCGGTTCTGTTTAATTTCAAGGCGCCGGCCTATTTCAGGGTCCAGGCCTGTAATGCTGCGGGTTGCAGCGCTTACAGCACCGCGGATTTCGGCCAGGCCGAGTACATTCACACCGCCCAATTCTCCGAAGTGGCTCAGCAAGTGATTCCCACCTGGGGATACGCTCAGCTTATCGCTCTGGCGGATGCCCCCTCCGGCGCCCAGGGTCTTAGCTGGTGCGGCATCGATCTGTGCGGTTCGGGTGGCGGCATCGCCATGGGCCGGGTTCAGTTAGCCGGCACGCGGGTGAGTGTCCGAGTGGTCTATGAGAACTACACCGAAGTGATGGCCGGCGTCGCCGGCGCCTATGCCGATGTGGACGGAGAACTTGGCGGCAATCATGCGCTTTTGGCCGCCCAACGCGGCGAATTCTGGTTGACCGGCGCCTTTACTATCGATCTGTCTGGGGAGACTGCCGTAGACTTGAGCATGTACGCGCATATTTCTGGCAGCGCGACCCCCAACGATGGTTATGCCAACATCACCTACAATGGTGCCACCTACCAGTTCACGCTGCCTATCGCGCCCATCGACGGCATCAGTGGACATCCGGCTGCACCCCCCACGGCCATCGTTCCGGCCAGAACCGACACCGGCAGTTGGACTGCTTCCACCGGTGCCTATCCGGTGCCTTTGAGTCAGGAGGCACCCGATCCCGAGTGTAACCGCAACTGGACGGAGTACGTCATCAGCGAGTGTCCGGCCAGTGTTGCGCCTTAATGGCAGGGCATTTGATCCGCTGAGGCGGCGGATCGACGCATAAACGCATAACCAGGCCAAGCTCCCTGATTTCAGGGGGCTTGGCCATCTCTCCGAAAAAAGCATCCGAGAGTCGGGATGCTCGAGATCCAAAGAAATATCTCCCTAATCGCAGATTCCCCAAAGAGCATGCAAACATCTGCATGGGGCAACTTGTTTTCATGCTCTTTGTGGAATACGCGGCAAGAACCTGGAGTAAAGAAAGGGGGCAGCAATGAGGTCAATATTTAGGAGCGTTGTCTTGCTGGCACTGGCGCTGATATTATTCGGCTGTATTTCGGATTTTTCGCCCAGTCAAAAAACCGTTAAACTCAAACAAGGGGAAAGTCAAACCTTCAAAGCCGTCAGTGACAATCCGAAAGCCCGATTGGACTGGTATCTGGACGGCAAGAAGGTGGCAGAAGGAAAAGGTAGCTTTACTTTTACCGCGGAACAATTGTCTGGGCATAAACCCGCGCTCCATTTGCTGGCTGCTGTAGAGATCAGCAAAGCGACAGCAAAGATTTTGAAGAATGAAGCGTTGCAGCAAAAAGTCTCCGATGCGGTAAAGTGGAAGATCATCGTTAAGGCACACGGCCCGAAACCCACTCCGACGCCGAAGCCGACCCCGACGCCAGCACCGACTGCGACCCCTACGCCAGCCCCGACTGCGACCCCTACGCCAGTACCGACCGCGACCCCTACGCCAGCACCGACCGCGACCCCGACCCCAGCCCCGACTGCGACCCCGACGCCGGCACCGACCGCGACGCCGACCCCAGCCCCGACTGCGACCCCGACGCCTGTACCGACCGCGACGCCAACACCGACAGCAACGCCGACCCCGACCCCGACAGCAACACCGACTGCTACACCGACGCCGACAGCGACCCCGACACCAGTGCCTACAATTCCACCCGTGCCCGCTAACGTGCAGGCCACGGACTGCGACCCGGTCAACTACGATCCGGCGCATGGCAACATCACCGTGACCTGGAGTGCGTCCCAAGGTGCCGCATACTACCGAGTCTATCGCGCCATCTTTGCTGAAACCAACGCGTACTCCATGGTCGCCGATAATGTTACCGATACTTCGTTCGAGTACATCCAAACTTGGCAAGCCGATGTCTTCAGCATCATCGGACCGACGCCCGGCCTTTCGCCCACGGCTGACTTCGACCGCGTTGAAACCGGGGCTCCCTACCCAGAGCGGGAGGCTTTCATCAATGCCTTGTCCGACTATCGCGACATGGCCATGCCTGCCCTGTTCAACTTCAAGGCCCCGGCGTTCTTCAGGGTGCAGGCTTGCAACGCTGCCGGCCAATGCAGCGACATGAGCACCGCCGATGCCGGCTCGGCCGAGTACATCCATACCGAGCAATTCTCCGATCTGGCCCAGCAGGCGATTCCTTCCTGGGGTTATGCCCAGCTCATCTCCTTGGCGGATGCTCCTCCGGGCGCCAACGGCTTGGCCTGGTGCGGCATCGACCTGTGCGGATCGGGCGGCGGCATTGCCATGGGCCGGGTTGCGGCTACTACCAGAGTGAATATCGATGTGGCCTACGATCAATACACGGAAGCTTTGGATACCGTTCCGGGCTCGTACTTTGAGGCTTCTGGACGGCTTGGTGGAAGAATGGCGGCTGCTGATGCCAATAATGGCAAGTTCCTGTTGTCCGGCACCTTCACTATTAACATGCCCGGTCGACCGACCATCGATCTCGCGATGTATGCCCGTATCGGCTTCACCGCTACAGATGGAACACGCTTTAGCGACGGCGTGGCCGCAATTACTTACAAAGGGTTGACCTACCAGTTCACTTTGCCGATCCAGCCCATGGATGGCATCAGCGGTCATCCGGCCCAGCCGCCGCAACCGGTGGTACCGGCCGTTACCATCCCGCCCACCGGCTGGACCGCGTCCACTGCAGCTGTCCCGACGCCATTGGTTCCCGAGGATATGGATCCGGAGTGCCTGCGGGTATGGCCCGACTATGTTTTAGAAGAATGCCCGGGTTCTATAGCGCCTTAGCCTTTTTGGGTCGAGGCGTTGACGGGATAGTGGCTCAACAACCAAGCATACGGCATGGCCAAGCCCCCGAGTTTCATCGGGGGCTTGGCCCGAACAGCTCCGCGAAGATTTAGCGTATTTTGGCATAGGAGAGGGAAGAAAGGGAGGCAGACATGGCTCGCAAATTGTTGTTACTTCTCGTTATCGCTTTCACGTTGGTCTTCTCGGGTTGTATCACCAGTTACACTCCCAAAGAGAGTGTGGTGGAACTGGCATCGCGTGGGACGCAAGTCTTCACGGCTGTCAGCGACGATGCAACCGCGCGACTGGTATGGTATCTGGACGGTAGAAGAGTCGCCTACGGACAGACCCGATATACTTTCAATGCCGAACAGAACATCGGGACAACGATCATCACCCATCAATTGATCGTGCGCGAAGAGGGCGGCCGGAATGCTCTTTACTACAAGTATTCAGGGATGCCCGCGCCTTCGGTAACTTGGACCATCCGGGTCATGCCGCCATCCCTGCCGGCGCCGTGCTATCTGGACGAGGATGGTGATGGATATGGCGATGTCGCCAAAATGGTGCAATCGAACACTCCGCCCGCAAACTGCCTCAAAGACAAAACCGACTGTAACGACGACGATGAGGCCGTGCATCCCGGCGCCGCCGAAGTGTGCGGGGACGCCATCGACCAGGATTGCAGCGGGGCGGACCTGACCTGCCCGGTCGATCCCAACGATGTGGACAACGATGGCGACGGCGTGACCGAAAATCAAGGGGATTGCAACGACGCCAGCCCCACCGTGCATCCCGGTGCCGCCGAAGTGTGCGGGGACGCCATCGACCAGGATTGCAACGGTGCGGACTTGATCTGCCCGCCCAACCCGAATGATGTGGACAACGACGGCGACGGCGTGACCGAAAACCAGGGCGACTGCAACGATGGCAATGCAGCCATCCTGCCGGGCGCCAACGATATCTGTGGAGACGGCATCGACCAGGATTGCAGCGGCGCGGATACGATCTGCCCACCCGGCCCCCTGGATACCGACAACGACGGCGACGGGCTTACCGAAAACCAAGGCGACTGCAACGATGCCAACCCCGCCATTTTTGCCGGCGCCACCGATATATGCGGTGATCAGATCGACCAGGATTGCAGTGGCGCGGACGCCGTCTGCCCGCCCGGTCCCAGCGATACCGACGACGACGGCGATAGTTATACGGAGAACGAAGGCGACTGCAACGACGGTAACGCCAGCATCTTCCCCGGTGCCAACGATGTGTGCGGTGATGGTGTGGACCAGGACTGCAGCGGCGGCGATGAAATCTGCCCGCCAGACCCCAACAACAGCGACGATGACAACGATGGATTCACGGAGAATCAGGGCGATTGCAATGACAGCAATCCCGCGGTGCGCCCCGGCGCCGCCGAAAGCTGCAACAACCTCGATGACAACTGCAATGGGCAGACGGACGAAGGCGTTCGGGTATCCTTCTACCGGGATTCGGATGGCGACACCTACGGCAGCGCCGCCGCCGCCGTTCAGGCGTGCGTGGCGCCGGCCGGGTATGTCGCCGACCATAGCGATTGCGACGATGCCGTGGCCACGGTGCATCCCAATGCCACGGAAATCTGCAACAACATCGACGAGGATTGCGACGGCCAAACCGATGAGGGCGTGTTGCTGACCTTCTACCAGGATGGCGATCGCGACACCTTCGGTAATGCTGCGATGAGCACCCAGGCCTGCGCGGCCCCCAACGGCTATGTCACCAGCAGCAACGACTGCGATGATACGCGGGCTGCGGTTCATCCCGAAGCCACGGAAACCTGCAATGGGCTGGACGACAACTGTAACGCCCAGACCGACGAGGGCGTGCTGCTGACCTTCTACCGGGATGCGGACAACGATGCCTACGGCAACGCCGCCGCAACCACCCAGGCCTGCACGCCACCGGCCGGCTACGTTACCAGCAGCAACGACTGCAACGATACGGTGGCATCGATCCATCCGGGCGCGAGCGAAATCTGCAACACGTTTGACGACAACTGTAACGGCTCGGTGGATGAAGGGGTGTTGCTGACCTTCTACCGGGATGCGGACAACGATACTTACGGCAACGCCGCGGCCACCGTCCAGGCCTGCGCGGCACCGGCCGGTTACGCCACCAGCAGCAGCGACTGCAACGATACCCTGGCTGCCGTTCACCCAGGCGCCAGCGAAACGTGCAACGAGGTGGATGACAACTGCAACGGCATGTCGGATGAACCTTACCTGACCTTCTACCAGGATGCCGATAGCGACAGCCACGGCCTTATCTCGGCGACGACCAGGGCCTGCGCGGCGCCGGGTGGTTACGTCAGCAGCAACGACGATTGCAACGACACGTTGGCCAGCGTCTATCCCGGTGCGAACGAAACATGCAACGGAATTGACGAAAACTGCAACGGCGCGGTGGATGAGGGCGTGTTGATCACCTTCTACCGGGATGCCGACAACGATACCTACGGCAACGCCACCGCCACCACCCAGGCCTGCACGGTGCCGGCCGGTTATGTCGCTACCAGCAGCGACTGCAACGATACGGTGGCCTCGATCCATCCGGGTGCGAGCGAGACCTGCAACACAGCGGACGACAACTGCAACGGCTCGGTGGACGAGGGCGTGTTGGTGACCTTCTACCAGGATGCCGACAGCGACAGCTACGGGAACGCCACCGCCACTACCCAGGCCTGCACGGTACCGGCCGGTTACGTTGCCACCAGCAACGACTGCAACGACACGGTGGCTTCGATCCATCCGGGCGCGAGCGAGACCTGCAACGCGGCGGACGACAACTGCAACGGTTCGGTGGATGAAGGGGTGTTGCTCACCTTCTACCGGGATGCCGACCGCGACACATACGGTAACGCGGGCATTACCACCCAAGCTTGCGCAGTGCCCAGTGGCTACACCACCAACAGCACCGATTGCAACGACGGCTTGGCATCCGTCCATCCCGGCGCCGCGGAAATCTGCAATACGCTGGACGAAGATTGCGATGGCACAGTGGACGAGGGTGTCCTGCTGACCTTCTATGCCGATCAGGACAGCGATGGTCACGGTAATTCGGCCAGTGTCAGACAGGCATGCAGCGCCCCCGCGAACTACGTGGCCAGCGCCGACGACTGCAATGATGGCAACGCGGCGATCAACCCCGGCGCCGCGGAGACCTGTAACCAGGCCGACGACAACTGCAATGGTTCCACCGATGAAGGCGACGTCTGTGTGGTAGCCATTCCCGAGGCACCGCTTAACGTGGTGGCGACCGATATTACCTCCGGCCGCACGGATATCCAGGTAACCTGGACCGCAAGCCAGGGCGCCGCCTTCTACAGGGTCTACCGTGCCGTCTATGCGCAGAACGGGAATTACATACCGGTCGGCGACAACATCACCGAAACCAGCTTCGTCTATACCCAGGACTTTGCGGCCGATGTCCTCGACCAGGTTGGTCCTTTCCCCCAGGGAGATGATTACCTGCTCAATCTGGAGGCCTACCGTCAACAGATAGTGCCCTACCTGTTTAATTTCAAGGCGCCGGCCTTTTTCAGAGTGGAGGCTTGCAATGCAGATGGGGACTGTAGCGATCTAAGCGCCGCCGATGCCGGCCAGGCGGAGTTCATTCATACGGCCGCTTATTCCGAAGTGGCCCAGATGATTACTCCGCTGTGGTTCCATCCCATCCTGGTAACCTTCGGCAGTCTCCCCTCGGGCGCGAATGCATTGAGCTGGTGCGGAATCGACTTCTGCGGCCCGGCCGGCGGAATGTACATGGGGCGTTTGAATGGTACCATGTATAGTCCGCAGTTGGATGTGTACTATGAAAACTACACCGATGGATGGATGAATCATTCGGCGGCTCGCTTCTGGGTCGACGGATACCTCGGCGGTCTGCAAAGGGGTATAGCCACTAGTCAAACCATAAGGATCTCAGGAAACTTCGATGCCACCTTCGGTGCCATCCAGGCGAGATTGTTCTCCTATTTTTCGATTCCATTGTCATCTGGTACGAACGATGGCTATGTCACGGTCACTTACAAAGGCGCTGCATACCAATTCGCATTGCCCATTAATGCGGAAACGGCTGAGATTCGGCTGATGGAGCAGCTCGCACCAGCCAGGAACGACGCGGACTATACGGTGAGTAGAAACACTACCGCCTATCCGGTGCCTTTTGCCGAGGAGCCGCTCACCGATTGCCCGCTCTGGTCGGAGGACCTGGCAGTGCAATGCAACCGGATCCCTTAGGATGAGGTACATGATCCACATTTGCAAATAATGTCGGTCTTATAGTCCAGCCCCCGGCCCACCCGCCGGGGGCTTGGCGCCCACAGTTGATTTCGGGCCATTCCCGTTGTACGGTATGGCCCGAAAGCTTTTATAACCAACCCTTACGGATAAGGACAAATGACTACTCCCATCAGCATTGAAGACAAGTACAAAATGGCTGGCGGCGCCATCAGTATGGCCGGCGGCACGCCCATTCCGGTCAACGATACCCTGGTCAAAATACTGCGCTATTATATTCAGGAGGACGAACTGGATTTCGTCATCGCCTTCAAAGGCCGCAAATCCCAGACCATGGAGCAGCTCAAGCAGAGTACCGGTCTTTCGGAAGAAGCGATTTCGGCCAAGGTCAAGAGCCTGGCCTCCCGGGGCGTGATCTTCAATCAGCCCAACAGCGCGGGCGTCATGATCTACCGTCTGCTGCCGCTGCTCAACGTCGGCACCTTCGAGTACACTTTCATGGGCAAGTTGGAGGACAGCCCACGCAACCGCGAGATCAGCGCGCTGTTTCATCAACTGTTCGGCGAGCTGACCAAGATGGTCCAGCAGAATTATGATCAACTGGTGCCTTTCCTGCTCAAGGGGCCGGCCGTGGATCGCACCGTCCCCGTGACGGTCAACAAGCCCACGGGCCAGGGGGTGACCATCGTGGTGAACAAGTCCCTGGGAACGCCCGTGGAGCGCATCGTGCCCACCCAGGAAGTTGCCGCGTTGATCGAAAAATTCGACGAAATCGCCCTGGGCCACTGCTTTTGCCGACACCACAAGGATATGATCGGGCACTCCTGCCGCCAGACCGACCAGCGCGAGACCTGTTTTACTTTCGGCAAATCGGCTCGCTATACTACCCAACAGGGGTTCGCGCGCATGATCTCCAGGCAAGAAGCCCTGGAAGTATTGAAGAAGGCGGAAGAGGCCGGCCTGGTGCACAAAGCCTATCACCCCAATTTCGATATCCGCAAAGAGGAGACCAGCATCTGCAATTGCTGCCGCTGTTGTTGCGCAAATTCAGTGGACAACATGATCGCGCCCGTGATCAATGCCACCAATTTTGTGGCTGTCATCGATGCCGAAAAATGCACGGGCTGCGGGACTTGCGTGGACAAATGCCACACCGGCGCCGCCTTTTTAAACGAGGAGGGCAAAGCCCAGAGAACGGAAGAACACTGCATCGGATGCGGTGTGTGCGCAGCCTTCTGCCCCGAAAACGCCATTTCACTGGTGGAGGGCGAAAGGATCGTAAGAATTCCTCCCAAGCATCCATAGTTTGCCCCGGAGCGAAATCCTACGATATCTCCAGACCGCCTTGCACGCAGCCTTCCCGGAGGGCATCCAGGCCGAAGGCTTCAATGGGGCCCATGGCGCCGGCTTTGCGCACCAGACCCTGGTGGGCGAAGTCGGCGGCCCAGGCAATAAACCTGGCCGTGAAGGTGTAGCCGTCCACGCCCACCATATCGGCGCGGGCCAGCATTTGGCCGCTAGCGTCGAAGGCTTCGGCCACGATATGCGACGTATTGGTTTTGCGGCCCTCGGCATCCGGTCCTTGGCCCTTGCTGGCCGGCGGAAGGGAGAGGATGAATTGGGCCAACGCGCGATAGCCGGGCAGTTTGACCAGGAGGGATTGCATGATGGCCGCGTACTTCATCAGGTAAGTTCTGCCGGCGAACCATCCCAGGTAGGTATTGATATCCTTCAAGTGGGGATAGATCCGCGGTAGCGAAAAGTGCTCGGTGCAAGAGATCGAGAGGGCGGGATCAGCCTTGTCCTCGGCGCGCAGGCCCTCAAGGCGGAACGAGCGGACGCGGGTTCCGCCGGTCACGGTTTGAAAGCGGCCGCCCTGCCACACCTTAATGGGCGCCACCATGGCCAGGCGCAGGGACTCCCCGGTTCCCTGGCTCGTTTCCAGGGAGGCGATGCGGCCGTTGACTTTCGCAAAGTAACCCACATCGAGTCTTTCCGCCCGACTGCCGGCTTGGCTCAAGGCGACGCCGCCCGCGCAGTTGCCGGGGATATAATCGTAGCCGCAGGCCGGGATCAGCGTCGCACCCGTGGCCTGGGCTTGGGGCCCGTAGGTATCGAAAACCTCTTGGATGAAGGCCGGTTCGCCGGTGGAGTCGATGTAAATGGCCCCTTTTTGAACCGCGGCGGAAACCGCTGTTCGGCCGTACTTCACGAAAGGACCCACCGTCGAGATCAGGATATCGCCTTTGGAGAGCAATGCGGCCAACCCGGCCTCATCGCTCACATCGGCAATAGCGGTTTTAAGGCCGCCCAGTTTTTGGGCCTGGCGTTCCAGCTTTTCCGCGCTGCGCCCGCACAGTATCGGACGCAGACCTCTATCCACCAGCGCCTCGGCCACCAAGTGGCCGGTATAGCCCGTGGCGCCGAACAATACGATTTTAGGACTCATCGAAGTTCACCTTTAATTCTTCCGATCGATGCCATTAAATTAGCCGTTCAGGGTGAGGATAAACCCCGCCCCTATGCTTCCAGCCCCCCGGGCAACGGAGGCGATGCATATTTTTTTACCAGCCGTCTGGTCTGAACCGCACTCAACCAGACCATGGTTTTCGGAAACCATCGCGTCAGCAGATCGATCACCTTGGCGTCCCGTCCAACCATGATCCGCCGCCGGTTGCCCTTGATACCCTCTACGATGATCTGGGCCGCCATTTGCGCCGTGGTGATAAATAGCTCTTTCTCGAAGAGCAGTACGGCCTTCTCTTTGGGGACGTCGTATAAAGTCTTGTTCACGCGGGCGTTCCTGGCTATCTGCGTTTTGATCCCGCCCGGATGCACGCAGCTTACTCGGATGTTGGTGTCCAGCAACTCCTGATAGAGGGTTTCAGTGTATCCCTTGACCGCGAATTTGGCGGCGCAGTAGGGGCCGTTGTTGGGGTTGGACAGGATGCCGTTGATGCTCGAAATGTTGATGACATGGCCTTCGGGCCGCTTTCTGAGATAAGGCAAAAAGGCCATGGTGCCATAGACCACCCCCCAGAAGTTGATGCCCATGAGCCACTGGAAGTCTTCGATGGGCACCGTTTCTAAAAAATCGCCCAGGCTCACACCGGCGTTGTTGATGATGATATCTACACCGCCATGCTGTTCCGCGGCCTCTTTGGCGAACTGGATGACCTGTTCCTGGCGGGCCACATCCACATGGTGGGTGGAGACGCGGACGCTGTCGCCCACCAACCGCTTGGTTTCCTTCAGGCCGGCCTCGTCGATATCCGACAATGCCAGATGGCATCCTTCCATCGCCAGCTGAACAGCCAGATTGCGGCCGATGCCCGATGCGGCGCCCGTGATAGCCGCGACTTTATCCTTTAAGTTTTTCATCACTTGCCCTCGAAGCGTTGAAAGAGTTTAGCCTGTTCCATGATATCCATTGTTTTATGCAATACCCCCACAATTTCAGCGGTTGTGGCGCTATCGATATCGATGGTCATGATATTCTCTTCAATATAGCGTAGATAGTTTTCAAGCGCCATCGCTGTATCGTGGGTGTCGAAACAGCGCACGCTGTGTTCCAACTCGATGCTCAAGCCATGGCGCAAGCTGGTACTCATGCCCTCGAGCACGGCCTGTTTGATGGCATGCACCGCCACCGGCGGGCGTTTGCTCATAAGGTCGGCGAATGCCTGCACGCGCTGCAAAAAATCCTTTTTTGCGAAGATGTCGGTCACCAGGCCATACTGCTTGGCCTCCTGGGGCGCCCATTGGCAACCGCTGATCATCAATTCCAGGGCCTTGGCCCGGCCGATGAGCCGGGGCAGCCGCTGGGAGCCACCGCCGCCGGGGATGATGTTCACCAGCACCTCGGGCTGTCCGATGGTGAAGCCCTGGTCGGCCACCATGAAGCGGAAATCGAAGCAGGCCGACAACTCTGTCCCGCCGCCGTTGCAAGCGCCGTTGATGGCGGCGATGGTGATTTTGTTCATGCGCTCGATGGCGAAGTAGACCCGCTGCATCTGCAGCCACAGGAACATGCCCATGGAATAGGGCCGGATGAGTTTGGCCTGTTTGAGCATCAGCCCTTCATACCATGGAAAGAGATCCATGAGCCAGTTGTTGAAGGTCATGTAGTACTTTAACAGGGCGCTGGTGGGCCTGAAGCGCACGATCCAGTGCAGGAGCAGTCTTTTCAGATGGCTGGTCAACTGCTTCAGCTCGGCGATGGAAAAGTGCATGATGTAGGAGTCTTCCCGGCCGCCGGTCAGAATAAAGACCTTGATGGTATGGTCCTTACGAACTTCCCGCACCAGGGCGTGCAGCTCTTCCAGCAGATCCATGGTCATGAAATTCACGGGTGGATTGTGAATCTCGGCCCATAGGGTGTGGTTCTCACGCCTGGTTTTTAGATATTTGTAGGTCATCATGCCCTCTTTGCGGCCGGCCACTATTTATTCGTGCGTATAGACCGCCACCTGCGGGTGATGGCGGCTGATGAAGGATTCGAACACACTCAAGCGGTTGAGTTGGTTGGTGCCTTCGTAAATCTGCAACAGCTTGGCATCCCGCAGAATCTTTTCGGCCCGGCCGTCGTGGCGCAGGCCGCTCTGGCCCATGAGTTCCAGGGCCATGTGGCTGTTTTTGATCCCAGCATCGGTGGCCATGAATTTGGCCAGGCCGCCCCAGCCGGTGGTGCGGTAAATTTTGTCTTCCGACTGCCAATCCAGTTGGATCTTGCGAAACAGCCAGGTGGTGGCGGGGTGGCTCATGGCCCAGGTGACGATTTTCTCCATCCAGCCGAAGGGCATATATTTGAAGTAGTAATAGAGCGGCTTAATGTTCAGGGGCATGGTCATGCCATCCAATCCGTTGGTGGCGGTGGCTTCCACATAGGCCAGGCGCGAGGAGAGTACGTTTTTATACATCTCGGATAGCAGGTTCTGGGCCCATTGATGGTTGGCCAGCAGCTTGCCGTCAACCTGCGTCTCCAAGGCGAACTTGAGCGCTTTCTGAAACGCCCCCCGGGCCGCGCCCACACCGAAAGCGGCCACGCCGATGCGCGACGTGGAAAAGAAGTGGCTCAACACCTCACGGGTTTTTCCCTTTTGCCCGCCTTTGAGTTTGTCCACCTGGGCTTTGTCCATGGCCACCAGATGATCGGGCACGAAGCAATCTTTGAAGATCAACTCGCTGGCCGGGCAGCCCAGTTGACCCATTTTGTTCTCCTGGCGGCCGAAGGAAAAGCCCTTGGAGCCGGTCTTCACCAGGCAGACCATGGCGGTTTCATTACAACGGGCCAGATCTTCGTATGTCACTACAGAGTGCCATTGGGAGAGGTGCCCATTGGAGATAAAGATCTTGGTGCCGTTGAGCAGATAACCGCCTTCCACTTTCTTGGCATGCGTAACCATTTTGCCCTTGTCCAGCAGCTTGGGCTCTTCGCAATCGGTGCCGGCCCCCGGTTCGGTGGTGGCCGCCGTGATCAGGCAGGGTTTGCCCTCCTTCTCCCCCCGGGCCACATCGCGGAAGATCATGTTGCAGACGCGGATGTTCCAGACGCAGAACAAGGCGCAGGCGCCCAGGTAATGCACACCGATCAGGTTGGCCATGGCCAGGCATTCGCTGGCGATCTCTTCCAGGAAGTAAAACAAGGAGTGGTAGCTGTAGCCTTTGCCGCCGAAAAAGCGGGGAATCCACATGGTGTAAAAGCCCCATTGATTGGCTTTCTGCACGAATTCCCAGGGCAGGAATTCATGGTCCGCCTGCTTTTTCCGGTCCAACTCCAGGGTGTAGGGAATGACCACTTCCCGATTGAATTTGCGCGCGATGGCCACCGCCTGGCGGACTTCCCTGAGAATGCCTTTGTTAGCGAATTTGGCGGCGCCTCGCAGGGTATTGGAGATATCGTCGAACGCGGGCTGTTGGGCCAGCAGGGACTGCATCTCGGATCTGGAAAACATGCGCTCCTCCTTTCACGGGAAAGGCCATATTCTGTGTGCGGGATTGGTGTGGAATCACGCCGTCTTGGGCATGCCGAGATACCTTTCTCCCAGCCCGTGCCGGTAAATCCAGCTTAGCACCTTGAAGTAGATCTCCGGCGTCATGCGTTTGCAAAACCAGGAGAATTTGCCGTCGGTCTGGGTAATGACATAGAGCTTGTTGCTTTTCACGGCCCTGATGACATGCCGGGCCACATCTTCCGAGGTCACTTTGGATTTGTCGAAGAATGCATTGGCCATTTCCCTCTGCCGGGGATCGGGCGAAGTGAACTGGTCCATCAGGTTGGTCTTGAAGAAAGTCGGCGCCACCACGGAGACCCCGATATTCTTGGGGTTCAACTCCACCTTGAGGGTTTCGCTCAGGGAGATCACGGCGGCCTTGGTCACATTGTAGCAGCTCATTTCCGGCAAGGAGGCGATGCCGGCATTGGAGGCCACATTGACGATGTGTCCCTCGCCCTGCTTTTCGAGCAGGGGAATAAAGGCCCGGCATCCGTAGATCACGCTTTTCAGATTCAAAGTGATGATCCAATCCCAGGTCTTCAAGGGGATTTTTTCCATGTACCCGGCCGCGGCTACGCCGGCATTGTTGATCACGATATCCACGCCGCCCCACTGCTTCTTCAGCGAGTCCGCCAGGGACTCCAATTGCTCCGGCTGGGTGACATCGCAGCGGATGACCAGGGGCGTGCCGCCCTGCTGCGAGACCAGCGTCTCGGTGGTTTTGGCCCGCTCCATATCGATATCCGATACGCACACATGCCAGCCCAGCTTCGCGAATTCGATGGACATGGCGCGGCCCAGCCCCGAGCCGGCGCCTGTGATAACCACTCTCTTTTTTGGAAACCGTTTCATCCCTTCTCTCCTCTCTTACGACGCACTTTTTTTTCGTCCCCTGGCGTCGAAAGCACCTGGTGGACGATCGCCCCTTCTTCTTTGGAAAATTGCCAAGTCCCCCTGATCGCTTCCCAGTGTTTTTTGAGTAAGCTGCGCTGACCTTCGGCCAGCAGGTTCGGGTCCTGGATGGTACCGGTCATATAACCGCGGATCAACGCCCGCTTATACTCCACGTGGGTCTTGATCTCGTCGCGCTGCATGGAACCGATAAACCGTCGGACAATTTGCAGGCGCATCTGGCGCGTGGAATTGGAAAGCAGCAGAACCAGCAGGTTGCCGGTGTTCTGGGCGATCATCTCCTGACTCAAGACCTCCAGCTCGACGATTTTTTCGCGATCATCCAAGTTCTCCAGTTCCGCATCGAATACATCGACAAATTGCTTCAGGGCCATGGGCGTGGCGTGCGCCATGGCCATGCGGATCATCAGGGGCATGAACTCCATCCAGAAGTTCCAGATCTCTTCGATGAGATATTCGCCCACAAAACTATCGATGTCTTCCTCTTCAAGGGAGAGCATCATGCGCAAAAAATCGATGCCCGCGAATTTTTTGTAATCCCGCACATAAATGCCGTCGCCCTGCCGGATGTCGAGCAGTTGCATGGATTCCAATTGCTTGAGGGCCACCCGGAGGGAGGTGCGGTCCACCCCCATGAGCACGGAGAGCCGGCGTTCGGTGGGCAATTTTTGGCCGGGCTGGAGCTTGTTGTTGAATATTTCCGTGACCAGTCTTTTAACGACGATTTCATGTTTCTGCATGGTGTACCTTTATAGTTAATTGATCCGCCGCCTTCGATCGGGTACCCACCGTAGCGATGGCGCGTCGTTTCTCTTGCGCACGAAAGCTTTTCAAGGAAACCCGGATGTCGGAAAATGTATGGCATTCATTTTTTCTACTTGCTTGTTCAAATCAACTATGCCAAATTGGTTTAACCAATGCAAGATAAAAATATTTTGGCGGCATTGCGTGCAAAATGGTGGCGGGGATCGCGCCACCCGTCATTTAGGCTTCGTGAACAGGAGAAAATTTGTATGGACGACGTGTACATCATCGGTGTGCATACCACCCCGTTTGGTAAGCACCTCAACCTGGGCATCAAGGATTTGACCGCCATGACGGTAACGGGAGGTCTGGCGGACGCCGGCATCGGCAAGGAGGCCATCCAGGCGGCCTGGTTTTCGAATTCCGGCTGGGGGGATCAAAGAGGTCAAGCCTGCATTCGCGGTCAAGTGGCCCTGCGGCCGATGGGTATCGATACCATCCCCATCACCAACGTGGAAAATGCCTGCGCCAGTGGTTCCACGGCGCTGCATCACGCCTGGATGGGGGTGGCCAGCGGCCTGTATGACGTCGCCCTGGCCGTGGGTGCCGAAAAGCTCTATAGTAGCAATAAAGCCGCTATATTCGCGGGATTTCTGGCCGGCATCGATATCGAAAATGTCATCGAAATCAGCCGCGGCCTCTCGGTCTTCTCCCTGGACGAAGAAGATCGACGGATCATGGAAGCATTTCTGAGAAAGTATCCGCCCAACGGCAACGGCAAGAAAGCCAAGGGCGGCAGGAGCATCAAAGCCAGTGTCAAAGAAATTCGGGATCAGCTCGTAGTGGCCATTTCCCTGGGAGAAAAACTGGGTTATGGTACGGTCAAAGAACTGCGCAAGCTGACCATGGCCGCGGACCACTCTCCCTTCATGGATATTTACAGCTATGCGGCCCGCAAGCACATGCGCAAATACGGCACCACCGTGGAACAACTGGCGCTGATCGCCAGCAAGAACCATCATAACAGCACGTTGAACGCCAATGCCCAATATCGCTTCGAAGTACCGATGGAAAAAGTGCTTCGCGACCGCATCGTCAGCTTCCCCTTGACCCGGGCCATGTGCGCGCCCATCGGCGACGGCGCGGCCTGCGCCGTGGTTTGCTCCCGGAAAATCGTCCGGCAGTTGGGCGTATCCTCTCGGGCAGTGCGCATCCGGGCCTCGATTCTGGGTTCGGGTAAAGCCTATGGGGAAGATTCGGGCGAGCCGGATATCGGCGAACGGCTGGCCCGCAGGGCTTACGAGGTGGCGGGGGTGGGGCCTGCGGAGATGCACATGGCCGAAGTTCACGATGCCACGGCTTTCGGCGAACTGCATCAGGCGGAGAATTTAGGCTTCTGTCCGCGGGGAGAAGGGGGGCGTTTCGCCGAATCGGGGGCCACGCGCCTGGATGGCAGCATGCCGATCAACCCCAGCGGCGGCCTTACCTCCCGCGGCCATCCCATCGGGGCCTCCGGCCTGGCCCAGATCCACGAGTTGACCACCCAACTGCGGCGTGAGGCCGGCAAGCGTCAGATCGCCAAGGCCGTGCTGGCCATCGCCGAAAACGGTGGCGGTGCCTTGGGCAATGAAGAGGCGGCCATGTGCATGCATATTCTGGAGGCCCCTTCGAAGTCGTGACTCTTTTGCGCAGGGAGATAGGAACATGCAAGAAAAGAAAATCCAGGTAACGGATGAGTCTCGAATAAAAGGATGGGATGCCGATATGGCCGCCATCATCGATCGCAGTGCCGAGGCGCTGAAGCAAAATCAAAAGAGCGAAGGCACCACCAAGGCCCGAGTCCGGGATCTGACCGCCTGGACGCCGGTGGAAGAGGTGATCCTCAACCGGCGCAGCATCCGCGCCTTCAAAAGCAAACCGCTGCCCGACTTCATGATCCGCAGGATTCTGGAGGCCGGCCGCTACGCACCCTCGGCCGGCAACGCCCAGCCCTGGAAGTTCGCGGTCATCAAAAGCCCTGAGATTCTGGCGGCCATGGAACGGGATGCGGTCAAGATGGCCAAGATCCTGATGTTTTTTCTGGATTACGGGCGATCGAAATTCCGGCGGATTTTTCTCAAACCCTGGACCAAGCTGATCATCCGTTTCCAGGTCAATCAACTCCATCCCGTGCCGTTCGGCCTGCTGCGCGAAATCGCCAAGGGAAACACGCTGGTGTTCCACGGGGCCCCTGCTTTGATTTTGCTCTACGAAGACCGGCGCGGTGTTTCCAACCCGGCCACCGATATCGGTGTGTGCGGCCAGAACATGGTGCTGGCGGCCCACAGCATGGGGGCCGGCGCCTGCTGGATCGGCCTGGTCAAGCTGTTGATGTACTATCCTCACTGGAGGAAGTTTTTCAAAATATCCTTCCCGTACAAACTGGAGAACCTCATCGCCGTGGGTTGGCCCAAGGTAAAGGCCGACGGCCCGGTACCCCGGGAGGTCCAACTGGTCGAATGGTATGAAGGCGGCCTGGGCACCCCGCCCAGGATCGAACGGCAGGGGGCTTAAGATGCAAAAGAACGCTGTTAAATTCTGGACAAAACTACCCGATTACTACTCCGCCAAGGAGAACATCACCGCGCTTCTGGAATTCGATCATAAGAAATGCAAGCAGTGCGATATCTGCACCTTTATCTGCCCGGCGCGCTCCATCACCCGGGACCGCAGCGATGGGCCTTGGAATAACGGCTATCCCTACTTGAAAATGGCCGCGCCCGATCTCACCGACTGCGTGGCCTGCGGATGTTGCCTGGCCGCCTGCCCGACCGGGGCCATCTCCATCAAAAGGGGATTCAATGCCGGCTATTATTACCAGCGCCTGACCCAGACCAGCGAGTTGGTTTATCCCAATCGCTATCTGCTGTCCGACTCGGATGGTGACGGCGGCGCTGGCCCCAAAACGGCCCCTCCCGCTGCCGACGCGGGGGACTCGGTGCCGGAGAGTGGCGGCCGACGCTTGCGGCGGATGCTCAACCGTTTGACGCTGGGCAAGAACTGCGTTGTCGGCGGTGCTAAATTCGCCGCCAACGAAATCCGTCGGGGTCGGGCCTGGCCGACTTTGAAGAAGTTTGCCGCCGGCGCGGCCCATGACATCTCCTGGGCCCAACTGCTGGAGGAGAGCGCCGAGCAAGTGCCCGATAAAAAATGCTTGCTGTATAACGATGAAGTCTATACCTACCGCCAGATGGACGATAACGCCAACCGGCTGGCCAATTTCTTCCTCCACCGGAAAAGCGGCAAAGGCAAGGGGATCGGCATCCTGATGCGCAACTCGCCCCGATTCCTGGATATCTTCTTCGGCGCCCAGAAGATCGGCATGTATCTGGTGCCCATCAACCCCGAGCTCAAAGGGGATGGGCTCGCGTATATCGTCAATCACAGCGATATCGGCACGCTCGTGGTGGATGCTGAACTGCTGACCTCGGTTCAGGAGAGCCTCGGCTTGTTCGAGCGCATCGCCGCAGCCGATGTCATTGTCGATGACATGGAGGCAGAGGCCCAGGGCATCCCCATTGCCGAGCAGATGCCGCGCTTGAGCAAGGCCTATGCATACGCCCCCGACAATCCCGGCGTCGGCCACGACCCCCGGGACCTTTGCCTGATCATCTACACCTCCGGCACCACCGGACGGCCCAAGGGCGTCGTCTACCGCTACCAAACCAGCGGTGTGCAATTGCTCTCCCTGGCCGGCAACGTTTTTTTCAAACCCGACGACACGTACTTCACCTATCTCTCCTTGTGCCACGGCAATGCCTTATTCATTACCGTCACCATGTCCCTGGCCGTGAAATGCACCGTGGCCTTGTCGCGCAAGTTTTCGGCCAGCAAGTTTTGGGATACGGTGCGCCAATACGACGCCACGGTGTTCAACACCATCGGCACCATCATCCCCATTTTGATGAAGCAGCCCGAAAAGGCTAACGATCGCGACCATCGCGTGCGGGTGGTCTTTTCGGCCGCCTGCCCGCTGGACATGTGGGTGCCGTTCGAGGAGCGCTTCGGTGTGCAGCTCTATGAAGGCTATGGTGCGGTGGACGGCGGCGGCAAGGGCATCATGAACCTGGGCACCGCGCCGCCGGGTTCTCTGGGCAAACCGGCCAAGCGGGGCGCCATCCGCATCGTGGACGAGGCGGGCTGCGATGTGCCCGACGGCGCCTCCGGCGAACTGCTGTTCAAGATCCGCGGCCA
Source organism: Desulfobacterales bacterium (assembly GCA_016218685.1). Classification (GTDB taxonomy): domain Bacteria; phylum Desulfobacterota; class Desulfobacteria; order Desulfobacterales; family Desulfosarcinaceae; genus Desulfatitalea. The sequence goes on from JACRDD010000004.1 coordinate 340,377, forward strand.
GGGCAGCCGGGTGGAGTATTACAAAAACCCCGAAGCCAGCGAGAAGAAAACCGGAGACGGATGGCTGCACACCGGCGATATCGTCAAGCGCGACCGCAAGGGCTATCTCTATTTCGTGGGACGCAACACCGAATCCATGCGCAAAGGCGGCGAAAATGTATCGGCCTACGAGGTGGAACATGTGATCATGGGCCACGCCGCGGTGGAAGATGTGGCCGTCTATGCCGTGCCCTCGGACCTGGGTGAAGACGATATCATGGCGGCCGTGAAACCGGTCAACGGCGCGCATGTCGATGCCCATGAACTGCGATCTTTCCTGACGGGTAAACTGGCCAAGTTCGCCATACCCAGATATATTCGCGTCGTCCCTGAATTTCCCAAAACCAGTACTCACCGTGTCATCAAAAGCGCTTTATCCCAGGAAGGCGTTACGCCGGACACCTTTGATGCACTGAAGGGGTAACCATGATTACTTCATCCGAGATCAAGACCTTGTGCGCCCAGGCGCCAGACTTCGACGACATCGCCTGCGGCTTGAATGCAACCAAAAAAGCCCCCAAGGGCATGGTCGCCGAAACCCGTAAGGTGGTTGCCATCGCCCGCAAGTTCAAGCAGGAGGTGATGCAGCCCTACACCCTCGAATTGGACCGCCGCATGCAGCAGGACCCCGAACACCTGCCCTGGGAGTTTGTCCAGAAGGCCAACCAGTGGGGGTTTTACTCCATGTGGATTCCAAAGTCCTTCGGCGGCCAGGGGTATAACATCCCCTCCCTGTCATATTTCCTGGAAGAGACCGCCTCGGAATGCCTGGCCCTGGCCAATTTGATCGGCGTGCACTACCTGGCCATCACCTCCATCTTCTCCACCTGGAACATCGGGGTGATCTCAAGGCTTTGCGGCTTCGTGCGCGAAGGGGAGAAGAACAACAAGCCTTGTCTTTTATCCACGGCCATCACCGAACCCAATGCCGGCACCGACGTGGAAGAGTGCGAGCTGGTCGATAAAGGCAATATCACCTGCATCGCCACCAAAGTCTCCGGCGGGTATGTCATCAACGGCACGAAGGTTTTTATCTCCAACGGCCATGTTTCCCAGTGGCATATCGTCATCGCTTATGCCGATGCGCGCAAACCGTCGGAAAATGTGGTCATCCTGGCGGTTCAAAACGGCACCAGGGGCTTCAGCTTCGGCCGCAAAGAGCACAAAATGGGCGTCAAGGGCTGCCCGGCCAGTGAGCTGATTTTCAAAGAGTGCTTCGTGCCCGACGATCTCGTGCTGGCCGACCCCGAACAGCACCGGAAAGCCAAGCGGGCCGCCAAGGAGACGGGCGCTCGCTTTCTGGATTACACGTTGGCCGCCTCCCGGGCAGGTGTATCGGCGTTCGGAACGGGCGCGGCCCGCGGGGCTTACGAAAGCGCCCTGGCGTTTGCCTTGAAAACCGAAGTGGACGGCAAGCTGCTGGTGAACCACGAATGGGCCCAGAGCATGCTGGCCGAGATGTACAAGAACGCAGCCCTGGCCCGTCTCAGCTATGCGGAAGCCAACCACGCCAACGGCATGTACGGTTTGTTCAGCCTCTTGCAGATCAAACCGCTGTACTACTATTTCAAATATCTGCCCATGGCGATCGTCGACAAATGGATCGTGCCGTTCATGCGGCTTCCGGTGGCCACCTGGCTGTTTCAAAAACTGTATCTGGACGGAAAGAAACCGGAAGCGTTCAGGCGCATCGCCGGATGGGGGTCACTGGCCAAGTTCACCGGCACCGACGCCGGGGTCAAAAACTGCCACATGGCCGTGGAGCTCATGGGGCAGGCCGGGTTGCGCCAGGACCACAAAGTCGAAAAAATGCTCCGGGACGCGAAACTGCTCCAGATCTACGAAGGCACCAATCAGCTCAATCGCTTGAATTTGTTCAAATGCATCGCGGCGGGCCAACATCCTCAGGTCAAAGTCTTCGAATATGAATAGAGCGGATGGAATCACTTCCGCCAGGTCGCCGCAACCCATGTGGACGCTAATATGTTAGAAGGGGGACCCATTCCATGATCGCTCAAAATGAACCGGCCGTCGTTACCGTAACACAGACATCCTACAGCTCCACGGACAGTGTCGTCCCACCGGCAACAAAAACCAAAGAGGGTTCGGCCCCCCAAAAAGCGGCGGCCAAGACCGGCGCGGATAACCAGGGGGGGGACAAAGAACTGAAGATGATGGCCAAGGCGGCCAACGAATTCGCCTTGAAGCAGCTTGCCCCCAATCGGGAAGAAAATGACAAATACCCCTTCGGTCCCTACTTCGCCGATGTCGTTCAAAAAGCCTTCGAACTCGATTTCTTCCACATCATGCTGCCCGAAGCGTTGAACGGCATGAATCTGGGCATCAGCGCCTTGAGCACCGTTCTGGAAAGCATCTGTCGCGAAGACAGCAGCCTGGGCGGCATTATTTTCACCACGGTTGCCGCCCAGGAGATCCTGCGCCAGGCCGGCGCCGACCCTGCGCTGCAAAGGATCTGCGACAGCCAAAAGGCGCGCGAGTTCCTCATCGGCTTGCCGGTTTTCAACAATCCCGGCGAGGTGCGCCACCTGGCCCAGGCCCGTTGGGCCGCCGGCCAATGCACCCTTTCCGGTCGCATCGAATACATGGTGCTGGGCGGCACCGCCAAGCAGGCCCTGGTTCCCGTGCAAACGCCAGGCGCTGCGGGCTTTTCCTATGCCTTGGTGAACATGGAGGAAAAGGGGGTGCGCAAAAGCGAACCCATCTTGAGTCTCGGCCTGCATGCCTGTCCGGCGGTGGATGTGGACTTCGATGGCGCCAAAGCGCTGCCCATCGGGCAAGAGGGCCAGGGCGGCTTCTACTTCGACAAAATGGCCGACCGCATGCACGCGGCCGCGGCGGCCATGTCCGTGGGCCAGATGAAGGGCTCGTTCCGCGAAGCGCTGGATTACGCCAAGAAAAGAGAGCAGGGCGGCCATGCCATTATCAATTGGTCGGAAGTCAAAATGATCCTGGCCAACATGGCCATTAAAATCACCAATGCCGAGATGATCCTGGAAAAGGCCTGCCAGGCGGCCGATGCCCAAACCCCTCGCTGGGAGGCGCAATCCCGGGCGGCGGCCCTGATGATCCAGGAGATGGCCTGCGACGTGACCACCGACGGCATCCAGGTGCTGGGCGGGGTGGGGTATATGAAAGACTTCGGCCAGGAAAAACGCTTCCGGGATGCCAAGCACACCCAGGCCTTGCTGGGGATCGCACCGGCCAAGAAGATCAAGTTCATGAACGAAATGCTCTAACAGCCGCCATCGTCGGCTGGCTCAACGCAACCATGGGAAGGGCTTGATGACGATTGCCCAAATTCATCCGGGGATCGTGCGCATTACCCTGCCGTTGCCCGGCAAAAAGCCGGGGCCGGTCCATATCTACCTGTTCCGGGGCAAGCATAACACGACCCTGCTGGACACCGGCACCTATCTGTTCTCGCACGCCTTAAAATTGGCGTTAGGCCGCCTGGGCCTGGGGTACCAGGATCTGGACAGCATTGTTTTAACCCACGGTCATGTGGACCACTGCGGTGCGGTGCGCACCATCGTCCGCCAGAATGCCAGGGGCGTGAGGGTCTGCGCCCATCGCGATGAGATCCCCACCATCCAGGCCGGCTTCGACGCACCGCCTCACGTCTATGCACGGTTTTTGGCGCATACCGGGACACCGCTGCCCTACCGCCTGGCCATCGGCGTCATGCTCGGGAGTTTTCAGATGTTGGCCCAAGGTTGTGCCGTGGATGCCGCGCTGCATGAGGGTGACCAACTGGCGCTGGGCGATCACCCCGCCAGGGTTGTCGCCACGCCGGGCCATACCCGGGGCTCGATCAGTCTATTCCTGGAAAAAGAAGGGCTGCTTTTTTCCGGGGACCACATTCTCAATCATATCACGCCCAATGCCTTGCCCATGCTGGAAAGAGAGTTGGCGCTGCCCTTACGGCAGAGCCAAATAGAGTATTTTAATTCCCTGGAGGTCGTGGCTGGACTCGCACCAAGGATCATTTATCCGGCCCACGGTGACCGGATCACTGATTTTGATGCCATTCACCGCATGTACCAACGTTGTTTCACTGATAGGCAGAACACCCTGCTGGCCATCCTCTGCCAGCATCCCCCGGAGAGCATCTATGCAACTGCCCGCAAGCTCTTTCCCCGAATAGGCGGCCGATCTTTTCTGCTGGACCTTTATCTGGCAATCTCAGAAACGTACTCGCATTTGCAGGTGCTGGCCGCGGATGACCGCGTTCGGATGGAGATGACAGGCCGAGTACTCCAAGTGACGGCTTCTCGTTAAGCGGCTTGGGTCATTCGCAGAAAGGCGCTATCGCCTTGGCGAGCATGCGTCGAACCTCCGGGTTCTTTTCCATGCGATACAAGCGTTGGAAGGTACCTTCGACGCCGTTGCGGGTGTAGGTGATCAAATCGGCATGGTCTTTATACTGGCTCACGGACAATTGCATGGCGAATGCCCAGGCGCCGTCTTCCAAACGATTCAGAATGGAGGGAACGCCTGTGCCGCATGGATGCATGAAGGCTTTGGCCATCGAGTAGAATCCGTTTTTAATCGCCGTCTTGGCGGCGCCGACCCTTTGAATCGCCAGGTAAGCCATGAAAGGAGCCAGCAAGGGGCTGTTCTTGAGGGAGGCGAAGGTCTTGCGGTTGGTTTCCGAAAGGTCGGCCACGCATAAACCCACCAGGTAATCCGGCGTTCCATGCGCGCCATAGAGATAATTCCCATCCTTCTGGCTCTCATTGTAATTGATCGACCCCGGCAGATCGGTAAACGAGCAGGGCTGTAAGCCGATATGGTTCTCCATGCAGAAGTTGGCGATGTCGATTCCCGTATTATCGTCCAGGGAGTTGAAGTAATCGTAGGGCAGTCCAAATATGAACGATCCATGCACCGTAATGCCGAAATCATCTATCTTTTTTAGTTGTCTGCGATAGTAATCGATAGCCGTCTGGTTCTTGCCATCGATGTCGCGTACGATATGTTTCCCGATATACGCCAGATTGCGAACATCCAACGATTCAAAACCGATGAAGAAATGGGTGGCGCCCGCTTGGCGCAATTTTCGCAGCAGGGCAATGTTGTTGGCGACGTCGATGGATATTTGGGCCGCGAATCTTATGTTCAACTGCTGGTCTATGATGCGATCCAGCATGGCTTCCAGTTTTTTGCCACCCAGGAGCAGATTGTCGGGTAAGAGAAAAAAGAATCTGGTTTGAGAGCTGATTCCCTCTTTTTGAAAATCCTTCAACTCGGAAATGAAATCGGAAGTTTCACGGATGGTAAAACTCCTTTGCTTTCTTGGTAAAGTGGAAATGGAGCAAAAACGGCAACTGTTCGGACACCCCAGATAGGGCGCCGCCACGTTCACGCGGACTTTACGGGCGATCATGTTGCCGATGAAGGGGATTCTTTTCAATTTATTGAATTTGAGCGGTGCCATGGGGATGACATTGTCGGCACCCCAAATGCCGTCTTCCAAACTGGTCTTGCCGTAATAGGTCTCTTTCAGGTCGCCCGCCTCCAGGTCGCGCAATATTTGGGAAATGTTCTGGCCATCGGCCGGCCCTATCACCTGCGCGATCAGATCGGGATGAGGTGCATACTTGCGCAAATAAATGGAGACATCCTCGGGGCTGGTGGACACGTGGATGCCGCCGATGACGGCCGGAATACGGCCGTGGTTGAGCACGGCCGCGGCAACTACCGCGGCCGGGAAGTTGGCGCTCATGGCGCTGATGAATACGGCCGCCGGCTTTTGACCCTGCGCGCGAATGATTTGCGCCAGGGTTCTCCTTTTCCCGTCCGCCAAAAAAATTTTGCTTTGGCTGTCTCGTTTGGCGATCATATTGCCCAGATACGTCAGCGTATAACACTCCATGGCAAGGGTTTCGGCCATGGTCACTTTCTGTTTCCAGGGATCGACCTCCAGATAGTCGAGGTAATTGTCGGCGTTGAGGAGGTGCGCCTCCTTGTTGCACATGTAGGAGAGCACCTGGTTAGGGTGGGAGATCTTGCCGAAGAGCGCCATCAGATTGAAAATGGGCGGCCCGTAGACGATATAATATTTGGCCATGCGATCAGACTCGAAACCGCGCCCGGGAGACAAAGGCCCCGGGGCGCGGCTTATTGGTCGTTGCGGCGCGCAATGGCGCCATGAAACGCTATCGGCTCCGGCGGAGCGTCCCTGCTACTGGGCGGTCTGCGCAGCCGTGGGGGCTCCGGATGCGGCAAACTTGAGACTGCCCTCGGAAATGGCTTTCTCAATCTCCGGTTTGACGATGCCCCCTTCCGCCTTCTTGATGTATGCGGGATCTTTGGCCATGCGCGCCCAATCTTGAACGGTATTGAATGTCACTTTGCGAATGACCCCTTTGACGACCATGGCCGGCGCGAATCCGCCAGGATCGGTAAAAGCGGTATATCGCACCCAGGTACGGTTGCGATCTACCATTTTAAGCTCGAACTTGCCACTGAATTTGTCCATGCGCTGGCGGTTCGAATCCTCTTTTTCAGGTTTGTAGGGATGATTGTCGATGGATTCGAGGGTCGTTACGCTGCTACCATTATTAAAATCGACTTCGGTTTTGGCTTCGATGACCGCATCACGATCCGGGCTGCCCAGGGGGACGCCCTGCAAGAAGTAGAGAACGCGGTAATAATCGCCTTTTTTCTCCAAGGGAACCGACTCTTTACATTTATGCATCCACTGAGGAAAGGACGGGATATCCATCAAGACTTCCAAAAGAACATCCATGGGTGCATCGATGGTGGTTTCCGCCTTGGTTTGAAGATATTTGGAACCCTCGACCTTGCGCTCGTAGCCTACGACCCCATTTTGTTCCTCGCGCTTTTTCCAACCTTCGGCATCCTCATCGCCGGCAAATACCGGCAAGGCTGCCCAGAAAAGCGCCAAAACAGCCAATGTGATGCATTTTAACCAGCGAAGCCTCTTGCTCATGGGTTTCTTCCTTTCTTGCTCTGAATTATACTACTCCCCCTTGAAAACCGGCGGCCGCTTTTGGGCGAAGGCCGTCATGCCCTCGATCATATCCTTGGTGCTGAAAAGTTCCACCAAAGCTTCCCTTTCCAACTTCAGATGCTGTTCGGGCGACATGCTCGGGCTCATGGTGGTGATCTTCAAGATGCGGCGCACCGACAGGGGCGGACGCTCCGCCAGCTTTCTGGCAAGCTCCAGGGCCTGGCTCAGCACCGCATCGTCTTCGCAGACCTGATGGACCAGACCGATACGCAAGGCTTCCTCGGCCTCGATTTGCTGGCCCAGCAGCATCATCTCCAGGGCCTTGGCCCTTCCCACCAAGCGCGGCAGGCGCAGGGTGCCGCCATAGCCGGGAATGATTCCCAGGTTGGTTTCGGTCAGGCCCACCCGCGCGCTCTTTTTCAAGAAGCGGAAGTGGCAGGCCATGGCCATTTCCAGACCGCCGCCGAAGGCATGACCGTTCATGGCGGCGATCACCGGGATCGGCATGGCTTCGATCTTGTCGTTGAGGTCCTGGCCGCGTTTCAAAAAATCCAAGGGGCCCAGGTCACCGAAGCCGGAGGTAAGATCCGCGCCCGCGGAGAAGATTTTGTCGCCGCTGTTGGTCAGCACCAGCACCCGCACGTTTTTATCGGCGCTACAGGCATTGAGGATTTTGCGCAACCCTTCGAAAACGCCATGGCTCAATTGGTTGGCCTTGGGTTTGTTGATGGTCGCCAGGCCGATGCCTTCGGCCTGCTCGTATAATACTTCTTCGGCCATGATGGGGTTTTCCTTTCTGCTAGTTCGTGGAGAATTTTTTGAAGGAGCCATCCACCAACTCCGGTTCGGGCGTGAAGATATCCAGCTTGAAGCGCTTTTGCAGTTGGGTCAATGGTTCGGTCATCTGGGCGGGGGTCATGCCCGCGCACAGAGCAAACGGTCCGGCAAAGGCGCGCATGCCGTGTACCACCGCCTGGTCGATCTCCTGGGTGGATCGGGCGATGCCTTCCTTGAAGACTTTGATGGCTTCGTTGAGCTGGATGGCCAAAAACTCCTTGGGCGAAATGTCCGTGGACGGTTTGGAGCTATCGATCATGGCTTTCTCGCCATTCCATTTGTAGATGCCCTGTCCGCTCTTCATCCCCAGGCGGCCGCTGGCCATCAGCTCATGCAGGACCTTGCCGGGCTTATAGTCGGGCGACAATTTTTCGGCGTAGTACTCCAGGGTGTGACAGAAGACATCGATGCCCACAAAGTCAGCCAGCTCGAAGGGACCCATGGGAATGCCCATGCGTTTCATGGTGGTGTCGATTTCGTCGGGCCGGATCTTGCCTTCGTCCAGAATGGCATTCATCAGGGCCTGGTTGGGGGCGTTGATGCGGTTGACGATGAAGCCCGGCGCATCCTTCAAAACCGAAACCGGCACCTTTTTGATTTTTTGCACCACGGCTGTCATCACATCCATGCACTGGTTTTCGGTATGTTCGCCCCGGATGATCTCCACCAGTTTCATTTTGGTGACCGGGTTGAAGAAATGCAGCCCGACGAAACGTCCGGGCAGCGCCACGGCGCCGGCAATGTCGGTGATGCTCATAGTGGAGGTGTTGGTGGCCAGGATTGCATCCTCGGGAGCCATGGCCGATACTTCCCTGAAGATCTTGCGTTTCAGGTCGAGCAGCTCCGGCACGGCCTCGATGACCAGTTGGGCATCGCCCACGGCCGCGCGGGTATCGAGCGTGGTTCGGATGCGTTTGGTGAGAATGGCCTCTTTTTCTTCGGGCGTGATACTCTTCTTTGAGACCAGAAAATCGAGGCTGGCACCGATTTTCAAAATGGCATTGTCCAGGAACTCCTGTTTTACGTCCCGGATAATGGTGTCATAGCCGGCCTGGGCGAAGACTTGGGCAATGCCATGTCCCATGGCCCCGGCGCCGAGAATTGCTACATTACGAATTTTATCGATCTGCATTGTACCTCCTTTATCAATCCCTTGACTGCGTATTCTATACCTTGCCGATGGAAAGAACTTATCGCTTTCGGCCCGACTGTCGCGAGCCGGGCTTTGCTGTCTTTACCTCAACTCGCTGCTGTTCAGCTTCAGCACATTACGGGCCACGATCAAATGCTGGATCTGACCGGTACCTTCGAAAATATCCATGATCTTGCTGTCCCGCATCCACTTTTCGGCCAGGTACTTGCGCGAATAGCCCACCGGGCCGCAGATGTCGCAGACTTCCTGGGTAATCAGTGTCGCCATGCGTCCTGCTTTGGCCTTGGACATGGAAGCCTCCAGGTTATTTGACAACTGATTATCGGCCATCCATGCCGCGCGCCAGGTCAAAAGGCGCATGGCTTCCAATTCAGCCTCCATGCGGTAGTAAGCTTTTTCCACGCTGTCCAGATTGTGGACGTTTTTCTTGTAATCCAGTTTGGCCCCAGTTTTTTCCAACTGCTCCTTCAAGAAGTCGATGGCCGCGGAGGCGATGCCGTTGGCCATGGCGGCCACCAGTGGTCTGGTATTGTCGAAGGTCTTCATGACGCCCTTGAAGCCTTCGGTGCCCTGTTTGACTTCCGCGCTGCCGAGGATGTTGTTCTTGGGGATGCGGCAATTGTTGAGCAGGAAGGTGCCGGTGTCCGAGGCCCTGATGCCCAGCTTATGCTCCAGTTTTTCGAGCTTGAAACCCGGCGTGCCTTTTTCCACCAGAAAGGACTTCACGCCGGCCTTGCCGGCGGCCTTGTCCACCGTGGCCCACACCACGACGGCATCGGAACGCTCGGCGCAGGTAACGAAGATCTTTTCGCCGTTGAGTACCCACTCGTCGCCTTCCAGCACGGCCGTGGTGGAGATCGAACCGGAATCGGAACCGGATTGGGGCTCGGTTATGGCCATGGCGATCCATTTTTTGCCGAAGCGCTCGATTTGCTCATCGGTACCGACAGCCAGCAGGGCCGCATTGCCCAGACCTGCGTTGGGCAGGGAAAGCAGCAGGGCGGCGTCGCCCCAGCACAATGCTTCGGTGGAGAAGATGAGTCCCAGGTTGGCTCCCAGTTTGGCGCCGCCGTCCTCGCCGGCCGGTTTTTTGGGAGCCGCGGTTTTGGCGGGGTCCTTCTTTTTCGGCTTGTTCATGATCGGCAGGTTGCGGAAAAAATCGAGCTCCTTGGGATACTCGTGTTCGGCTTCGTCATATTTTCTGGATATCGGTCGAAACATCGAGCGGGCCAGGTTTTTCATGTTGTTTTGCATCGTTTCAACTTTTTCGGGCATATTTAAATCGATCATATCGATCTCCTTATCTGCATGCGGTTGCTCGGGTACACGCGTTTGTCATCTATTAGAGAAGGCAATTAGACGATGGCCATGGCTTCCAGTATCGAGATGCCGCGGCTGTTGCGATAGTAGCGTTCCACCGGGTAATCCCGGACATAGCCGTGGCCGCCCAGCACCTGGACGCCGTAATCGCAAATCTTCATCGCCTTTTCTCCGGCGTAGAGCTTGGCCAGATAGGATTCGCGGCCGGCGTCCAAGCCCGCCGCCAATCGTGAGGCCGCCTTCCAGGTCAAGAGACGAATGGCGTCGACTTCATAGGCCATCTCGGCGATCATAAACGCCACGCTCTGGCGATGGGCGATGGGCTCGCCGAACTGAACGCGTTCTTTGGCGTATTTGCGGACGAATTCGAAGGAGGCGCGGCATACGCCGGTGGCCATCGCGCAAAGGCCGATGCGGGTGCGCTGCAAGATCCGGTCATAATCGCAGCCGTTTTCTTCGCCCAGACGATCGTCGTCCGCCACCTGGCAGTCGGTCAGCTTCACTTCGGAGGATTCCAGGCTGTAAAGCCCCAGATTCTTTTCACGTTCGCCGATGTGCATGCCGGGGTTGCCGCTTTCGACGATAAAGAGCTGGCTTTTGCCTTCCAGGGATGCGGCGACCATGATGTGCTCGGCCTTGCGCGCCAGGGGCACGAAACACTTCTCGCCATTGAGCACATAGCCGCCATTATTGCGCGTCGCGGTGGTTTTAAGGTCCACGGCATCGAAGCGGAAATGGGGCTCGTTAACGGCCAAGGTGCAGGGCTTGTACTTCTCGCCGCAGTACATGGGCAGGTACTTCTTTTGTTGTTCCGGCGTACCGAACTGCAGCAGCGGCTGAATGAAAAGGGAGGGCAGGGTGGCGGCGACAGCCACCGCCATGTCCCCGCAAGCCAGCTCCTCGAGAATGAGCGCTGTGTCCACCGGAGATCCACCGGGCCCCATGCCACCGAATTCCTCGGGCACACCAGCGGTGGAGACGCCCATTTCCCAAATGGATTGAAGCGTTTCCGGTTGGATTTCACCGGTCTCATCCATTTCATGGGCATTGTCAACCACCAGATCCTTCACCAGTTTGGCGATTTCGTTTTTGATCATCTTTTGTTCTTTGGAAATGGAGAAGTCGAGCATAGATCCTCCTGTCTGAACCTGAATTGAAAACAGTGTGAGTTGCAAGAATATGGAATTAGACTGACGTGTCAGTTCTAAGATGGATTGCAGAGTTTGTCAACCCAAATTTTAGGGATAGAAAAAACCCTTGCCGCAAATTAGTAAAAAACCTATTTCTTATGGTCTGTTAGCATCGCTGGCATCTAAAATTATCCGGAACTCGGGGAGACCATTTATTTCCCTTGACAGGAAGAAGAGGCTGAATTAAATACTGACATGTCAGTTCAAAATCATATCTTTTCTTGTTGAGAGGAGGAAATCATGAGCGCAATTAAAGCAGATACCAGTATCAGTGAACTTTTGACCGTAGTGTTGCCGCGGCAGACCAAGGAATCCATCAAGAGCCGTGGCGCAGAGGGGGAACTTCAAGGCACCGAGATCACCATGACCCTGGAAGTCTCAGGCAAAAACTTCAGTTACAAACTGACCAACGGCACCCAGATTGAAGTCATCGACGACAAAATCGACAACGCCATGGTCACGATCAGCGTTTCGGAAGAAGATCTGGCAAAGATGATCCAGAAAAATGAGTTGGACATTATTCTAATGGTGATGACCGAGTTGAACAAGACCAAGTATGAAACCGTTCGTCGGCTCAGTGGCGCCTTCAAGGCCGAGTTGAGCAACGACGATGGATCGAAATACAATATCGAGGTAACGTTCAACGGCGCCAAGGCGCCCACGGCCATTTTCCGGATGAAGACATCCGACTCCGCGCTGATGATGCGCAAAGTGGAGAACCCGGTCAATTTGTTCATGGCCGGTGCCATGCAAATCGAAGGCGACATGCAATTTTCGATGGCGACCCAGCCGCTCTTTGTTTAACGGGCGTTCTTGCAATTAGCCTCAAGTCTTGCGGTTAGCGCGCGGCTTTCGAAAAATGCCGCATTGGATGCGTGCCCATATGTGGGTATTCGAGAAAGCCGCGCGGTTCCGCAGGGCAGGTTCATCAAAAGCCGAACCAAGGTCGCGGGAGTGGGGAGCCCAAAGTGCCAAGGGCTCCCTTGCGATCGGGGCCCGCCCGGCTGATGGCCGTGAGGAGTTCTAGTTTTTGTCTCTCGGTAGAAAGATCCCGTGGGTAAAGACGGTGACGAAGTCATCGGCTATCTTTTCTATTTCTTTGGCATTGTAGCCTTTGGCTTTTCTCTTGTTCACAAAGTAGTGATGCGCGGTGCGCAGCAAGGCACCGGTCAGAATGGCGGCGGTGGTATCGACGTTGATGGTGTCGGGCACGTTATGCTCTTGCTGGCCGAAGCGAAGATCATCGGCGATCATGTCCATGATTTTTTGTTCGAAGTGATTGATGGTCTGGGAGACTTTCTCCGGAAGACCGAGCCCGAGACGCAAGGCGATATTGCACAGATCCGAGTCTTTGCTGAGAAAAATCAGCGTTTGCAGAATGCGGTGTCGAAGATAACCTTTGGGGCTGATGGTGGCCAGATCGATTTTGGCCAGCTCGAAGGAGATCATATCCCGCCACTTGTCGAAAAAAGTATCGACGATCGTGATGAAGATATCGTCTTTGTTGGTGAAGTACTGGTAAACCGTACCGCGGGCGATCTGGGCCTCTTTAATAATATCCGAAATATGGGTTTGGTAGTAGCCCTGCGTGGAGAAAAGCCGCGTGGCGCATTTCAGAATTGCTTCTTTTCTTTCATCAGCTTTCATAGCCGCTTCAAATCCTGTTCAAGTTTTGGGTTTAAGGCCCCGTTCTCTGGCGTGCGGGAACTTGCAGCGCCCGACCAGGGGGGGGCATGGTCGCCATAGGTTCGGAACTATTGCCTAAGGAACGTTGCGTTTTTCTTTTATGAACCGAGCGCATGCCTTTGTCAAGTGATTGAGCCCGTATAGAGGCCCGTTGGCCGCGACGGAGGCGTTCAGCAAAAGATTCAGGCGCTTTCGCAGTCCAACATCGGCCTCTGGTGGGAGTTACCCGCTGGTCAATATCGAAAGGTTCGAGATTCGACATCTGAGAACCAGAAAAGCGAGAGGAGCGTTGAAAATGGCTTACACACATGGAACACCGGAATGGGAAGCAGCTTACGTTCAAAAAACGAAAGAGAGGATGGAAAGCCAGCCCAAACCCTATATCTACTTTATGCCCGAGTGGGTGGGCGCCTGGGAAAATTTTCTCAAGGCCGATCCCATTTACAAATCCGTTGCCCTGCCGGATTGGCAAGGCGCCGTTGTCCTGCATGTGCAGAAGAACCCGGACTTTGGCGTGGATCAGGATATTTACGTCTATCTGGATCTGCATAAAAACGAGTGCCGCTCTATCCGTATCGTCCCTTCGGAATATGGGAAAAAGGGCGCCTATGTCATTACCGGCAGCATCGAGCGCTGGATGGCGGTGGGCAAAAAGCAGCTCGATGTGGTCAAGGGAATGATGCAGGGCAAGCTCAAACTGAAGGGAAACCTGCCGGCCATCGTGCGGGCGATCAAACCGGCCGTGCGCCTGGTGGAGGCAGCCGCGGAAGTGGGCGGTAGCATGCCCGATGAATGGAGCCCGGCACAGATCGAAACGGTCAGAAAGACAATTAAAGAATTGGCTGCCGAATTCAACATCGATTGATCCCCGGGTCGCACAGGTCCAAAGCGATTCGGTTCCGCGGAACCCCAACAGCGCCGATACCATCACAACGGCGCGCCAAAGAGGTGTTCAATGGCATACGACAGGGAACTTGCCTTCATCTATCGCAATCCAACACGGTTGATCTATGGGGAAAACACGGTCAATGAGGTGGAACAGGAAGTAACGGGGCTGGGTTGCAGCCGAGCCTTCGTCGTGACCGACGAGGGGGTGGCGGCGGCCGGATTGGCCCAGCGCGTGGAAAAGGCGCTGGGCAAGCGGCACGTCGGCACCTTTGACCGCTGCATCCAGGATTCGAGCCTTCAGATTATCCGGGAGGCCTCGGACATCGCCCGAAGCAAAGGCGCCGATGTTTTGGTGAGCGTGGGCGGCGGCAGCGTTATCGACACGACCAAGGGCATGGCCATTGTTCTCAAAGAAGGCGGGAAGATAGAGGATTTTGCAGGCATGCAAAGCCTGACCAGGCCCCAGACGCCGCACATCGTCATTCCCACCACCGCCGGCACGGGCAGCGAAGTCACCTACTTTGCCGTGATCAAAGACCAGGACCACAGCCGCAAATTGGAATTTTCCGAAGATCATATCATTCCCAACGTGGGCATTCTGGACCCGACGTTGACGGTGGGGCTGCCGCCTATGCTGACGGCGACCACCGGCATGGACGCCTTCTGCCATGCCCTGGAATCCATTCATACCACGCAGAGTTCTCCCATGACGGATGCCATGGCCATGCGGGCCATCGAAATGGTCATGGCGTACCTGCCCCAATGCGTGGAAAACGGTAAGGATCTTTTCGCCCGGGGCCAGCAATTACTGGCTTCCACCATGGCCGGCATCGCCTTTTGCAATGCCCAAGTGGCGCTGGTGCATGCCATGGCCCACACCCTGGGAGGCCTTTTCGGAGTGCCCCATGGGCTGGCCAACAGCATTTTGCTTCCCCACGTGGTTCGCTTCAATATGGACGTCTGTGGCGATCGGTACGTCCTGGTGGCCCGTGCCATGGGCTTGGACATGAAGGAGATCGACGCCGAGAACGCGGGGGTGGCCGTGGCCCATGCCATCAGCGCGTTTACGGCCAAACTGGGAATACCCCAGAAATTGAGCGAAGCGGGGGTGCCCGAAGATGGGCTGGTCAACGCGTCGGAAGTCACGTTGACCCAGGGGCCTATGGTGTTCAACCCCAAGTATGTGGGAGACCCCCAAGAGATTTTGGGCATTTACAAAAACGCGTGGTGATCTCAATTCTATTGCGGCGCCGCTCTGCGCTCGAGCGTGCGAGGCGGCGCCAACGCATCAGTCGGGAGATATAAGGAGGCGCAATGGCCCATATCGAATTGGCTCCGGGCATCGAGGATGGCGGCATGGCCACCATGATAGCGGACATCATCAAGGGTAACCTGGAAGAAAAACCCAAGCGGGAAAAGGACTTCAATGCGCTGAAGGGAAGCATTTACATGCAGGCCGAAGACGCCGAGGTCGATATGACGCTGATATTCAACAAAGGCAGCCTGGAGGTGCACAACGGCATGGTGGGCAAGCCCAAAATCAGTATCGTCACCGACTCCGGCACTTTGCTGGACTTGGCCAATATCAGCGTCAAATTCGGGCTGCCCTATTACTTCGACGCCACGGGCAGGGATGTGATCGCGAAACTGGTGACCGGAAAGTTGAAAATCAAAGGACTGATGAGCCACCCCATTAAGCTGACGCGCTTCACCAAACTTATGTCCGTTAAATAGGGCAAGCGGCGCAAGCTTTAACTGCGAGGAAGTGGGGGGAGAATCCGGGAAAGATGGGGTGAAAAATGAACTGTGATGGGGGGTATGCCAGAAGGTTGCTCGAGATCGATCTTTCAGAACCCAAAATAGCAAAATCGCCACTGGACGAAGGATTGTTGAGGCAGTTTATGGGCGGCGGCGGTTTGGCCGCCAAATTGTTCCTGGACCGATTTTCGAACGATACGGAGCCATTGTCCCCGGAAAATCCGCTGATCGTCATGACCGGCCCGCTGACCGGCACCACGCTGCCGGGTACTTCGCGCTTCGCGGTTTGTGCCCGTTCGCCCCTCACCGGGTTCTGGGGCGTCGGCACCTGCGGCGGCAATTTCGGACCGGAGCTCAAGTATGCCGGCTATGACGGTATCCTGATCCGTGGAAAAGCCGAGAAGCCGGTGTATTTGTCGATCGCGGACGAATCGGTCGAGCTTGTGGATGCCGCCGATATCTGGGGTCAGGACCTGTACGCGGTCACGGCCACGCTCAAGGAGCGCCACGGTCAAAAGAAGAAACCCAAGGTTCTGGCCATCGGCCCGGGGGGCGAAAACCAGGTCCTTTTTGCCGCCATCGGCAACGACGGCGCCCATTTCATCGGACGAACCGGCATGGGCGCCGTCATGGGCGCGAAAAACTTGAAGGCCATTGTGGTGACGGGCACCGGCAAAGTACTACCGGCCTTGGCCGAGGAGTACAAAGAAGTGCGCTCGCGCGTCATCGACAAGTGCAAAGAGTCCATGGTGGCCCAATCCCTGCACAGCATGGGCACGGCTTCGTCCCTGGATCTGGGCATGATGACCGGCGATGTGCCCATCCGCAACTGGCGCCAGGGAGAGTTCGAAGGCTCCGGCAAGACCGGCGGCCCGGCCATGACCGCCGACTACCTGACCAAGGAGCATGCTTGCTTTTCCTGCCCCATCGCCTGCAAGCGCGTGGTCAAGGTCGACGCCGGACCCTACCGAACCCAAGAGGGGCCGGGTCCGGAATACGAGACCTGCTGCGCTTTCGGTTCCTTCATCGAAAACGACAACCTCGAAGCGATCATCAAGGCCAACGAGTTGTGCAACCGCTATGGCCTCGATACCATTTCATGCGGCGCGACCATCGCCTTTGCCATGCAGTGCTTCGAAAAAGGGCTCTTGACCACCGCGGACACCGATGGGCTGGAACTGACCTGGGGCAATGTCGATGTGGCCCTGGTGCTCATCGAGAAGATCGCCCGGCGCGAGGGCATCGGCGAACTGCTGGCCCAAGGCTCGGTCAAGGCCGCCCGCAAGATCGGCCAAGGTGCCGAGCAGTACGCCGTGGCGGTCAAGGGGCTGGAGTTGCCGGCCCACGATCCCCGGGGGTTTCACGGCATGGGCCTGGAATACGCCGTCGGCTACCGTGGGGCCTGCCACCTCCAGCACATGACGCTCTATATCGAACAGGGCATGACCACTTTCGAAAGCGCCGGCTTCGAAAGCGACTACAGCGGCCAAAGCAGCGACGGCAAGGCCAGGATGGTCTTCTTATCTCAAAATATGGGCGCTCCGGCCGGCTCGGCCTGCCTCTGCGTGTTTGTCTTGGCATGCATGGATGCCCAGGATGCCGCCGACATGATCCGCACGGTGACCGGCTGGAATTTCGGCATCGCCGACCTGCTCAATATGGGCGCCCGGATATGGCTGCTGATGCGCGGTCTGACCAATTTGATGGGCGCGCGTGCCAAAGACGACATCCTGCCGCCCAATGTCATGCTCCCGCTGGACAACGGCATGGCGGCGGGGTCTGTGCCTGATTTAGAGAAAATGCGCAAAGAGTACTACGAATTGCGCGGCATCGATGCCGACGGCATCCCCAGGAGGGAGGTCCTGGAAAAGGCCGGTTTGGCCGAACTGGCCGTTCGTCTGGATGCCGCGGGGTGATCCATTTTTATTTTATGTAAACTTAGAGAACATCGTTGCCTTGTGCAAGTTTTGTGGAGTATTATCAAGCGCTGAACTTGGTACTGTAATGCAATCGATCCGAATCGTGACCACAGGACACAATCCCCATGAAAACCATTGCCGGCAGCAACAACCGTATCCTCGAAATCAATCTGAGCACCCAGCAATTCCATGAATCCGCCATCGACCCCCGAGACCGGGAGTTGTATCTGGGCGGCAAGGGATTGGGGCTCAAGCTCCTTTATGACCGCATGACCCCGGGCGTCGATCCCCTGGGCGAGCACAACATGCTGGCCCTGTGCACCGGGGTGCTCATGGCCACCGGGGCCCCGTGCTCCGGGCGCTTCGAGGCCGTGACCAAGTCGCCGCTTACCGGCATCATGGCCACGGCCTCGTGCGGCGGGCCGTTCGGCATGGCCCTGAAGACCTCGGGCTGGGACGGCCTGATTCTCACCGGTAAGGCCGCGGCCCCCACCTATCTGGTGATCGACAGCCAGGGAGTGCAGTTCAAGGCGGCCGACGGCATCTGGGGTCAGGACACCGAAGCGGCCCAGGAAAAACTGCTTGAAGAGGGCAAGGGCGCCATCGTCATCGGCCAGGCCGGCGAGAATCTGGTGCGCTTCGCCAACATCCGCTCCGGCCATCGCTTCCTGGGCCGCGGCGGCATGGGCGCGGTCCTGGGGGCCAAGAGCCTCAAGGGCATCGTGGCCAAGGGCGGTGAGGTGCGCATCGCGCCGATCCATAAAGAGCGCTTCTCCAAAATCAACAAACGCCTGGGCCGCAGCATCAACCGCAATCCGGTCACCTCCGGTTCGTTCCGCTACTACGGCACCAACGCCAACGTGCATCTGTCCAACGCCGCCGGCATTCTGCCGGTGCGCAACTTCACCGGCGGCTCCCATGGCGAGGCCCATAAGGTGTCGGGCGAAACCATGGCCGAGCAGTTCAAAACCACCTGGGATACCTGCAAGCCGTGCCTCATCAAATGCGGGCACCGGGGCACCATCAACGGCCAGAGCCGCCCGATTCCCGAATATGAAACCGTCGGGCTGCTGGGGACCAACCTGGAGATCTTCGACCCCGTGGTGATTTCGGAGTGGAACGAGCTGTGCGGCCAATACGGCATGGACACCATCACCCTGGGCGGCACCCTGGCCTGGGCCATGGAGGCCACCGAAAAAGGGCTCATCCAGACCGACCTGAAGTTCGGATCGCCCCAGGGAGTCTCCGAAATGATCGCGCGCATCGCCCTGGGCCAGGGCATCGGCCAGGACTTGGCCATGGGTTCGCGCTGGGCCTCGAAGAAGTACGGCGGCGAAGATTTCGCCATGCACGTCAAAGGCCTGGAACTGCCGGCCTACGACCCGCGCGGCGCTGTGGGCCAAGGCCTGGCCTACGCCACCGCCAACCGCGGCGGCTGCCATCTCTCGGCTTATGTGCTGGCCCTGGAGGCCTTCTTCGGCATGGCCGATCCGTATGCCCTGCGCTGGAAGCCGTATATGGTCAAGTTCTTCGAGGATGTCTACGCGGCCGTCAATTCGCTTCACATCTGCCACTTCACGGCCTTTGCCGTGGAACTGGAGCCGCTGCTGATCAAGCTGTCGCCCACTTTTGTCGTCAAGATTTTGAACCAGAACCTGTCGCCCCTGGCCTTGAACCTGATGGATCTGAGCTTCTGGCCCGAGCTGTGGCACGCCATTTTGGGCAAGCGCTATATCCCTTACCTGAGCATGCTCAAATTCCGCAAAGCCGGTGAACGGGTGCATGTGCTGGAGCGCTACATGAACACCCGGGAAGGCATCTCGAAAAAAGACGATACGCTGCCGCGGCGCCTGCTCACCGAGGGCCGGCGCTGCGACAGCGAACAGCACACCGTGCCCCTGGAACCCATGCTGGAGAAGTACTACAAGATTCGGGGATATGACGCCGACGGCATTCCCACCCCACGTACATTGCAAAAATTGGGCATTGCGGTGAAATAAGATGAATCCTACAAGCACGCAGACCACCGAAAACTTCGAATTCCTCTTCTATCCCAAGGTCGTCTCCGGCCAATGCGCCCTGGAGAACCTGCCCACCGAACTGGCCGGCAACGACGCCCAGAAACCGCTGGTCATCACCAGCCAGGCCGTTGCGCGCAATGGGTTGACCAAGATCCTGGTCAAGGCCTTCTACGATTCGGCCGTGGTCATCGGTGCCATCTACGACCCGGTGCTGGATTATGCTGGCATCTCCCAGGCCCAGCAGGCGGCCCGGCTCTTCAGCGAGCGCGGCTGCGACGCCATCATCGCCCTGGGGGGCGGCCCGGTGGTGGCCCTGGCCAAGGCGGTCAACGTGCTGGTCTCGGAACGGCAAGCGACCTTGCAACCTTATTATAATGGGACCCCCATCGCAGGACCGCTCAAGCCGCTGATCGTGGTTCCCTCGGGCGCCAGCGACGGCCAGGAGGCGATGCCTGCCATGACCGTGGACAATCGCGCCATCGCCTCGGAGAGTCTCTACCCCGGGGTGTTCGTGCTCGATGGCCGCGTGACCATCGGGGATAGCCCATCATGCGTGGCCGAGTCGGGGGCCATCGCCCTGGCCCAGGCCTTCACGGCCCTGACCATGGAAGCCCCCAACCCCATGATCGATGCCCTGGCCCATCCGTCCCTGGACTTGCTGGCGCGATACCTGCTCCCCGCCGTGCGCCGGCCCAAAGACAAGGCCGCGGGGTTGGCCGTTGCCAACGCCGCCGTGCTGGCCAGCGCGGCCTGCGCCAACAGCGGAACGGGGTCGGTCTTCGTGCTGGGCGAGGCGCTGGCCGCGGCCACCGGAGTATCCCTGGGAAAATGCCTGGGTATCCTGCTGCCGTTCGCCATCGGCGCCCTCCGGCAATCGAGCCGGCCGGTGCGCGACGCGCTATGCCTGGCCGTGGCCGGGCTGGAGGGGTTCGCCGCCATTCCCGCCCAGGAACGGCCGAACAAAGGCCTGGAGATGGCCGCGGCCCTGGCCCGGGAGCTCAAGGTGGCCTTGCCGGCTTCCCTGCAAGCCTTGCGGGTTCAACATCACCTGCTCGACCCGGTGGCCCAGGCCGCCGCGCAGAAAAGCGCCGGCCGCTTCACGGCGGCCGAATGCCGCGCGATTCTGGGCCGGGCCTGGGAAGCCAACGCTTAGAGCGCCATAAGGAACAAAGCCATGAATACCAGTCGATATCCTGAAATCAAGCCGGGCCAAAAATGGATCAAGCGCTTCTATCTGGCCATTATGCTCTGGACCGTGGGCAAAGCCATCCCCGTGGCGGCCAAGGTGGACAAGGAAGTCAAAAAAGAGATCGACAAGCTGCCCAACAATTTTACCTTGCGCCTGATGGTCCTGCCCGAAAGGGCTTTCCCGCCCTTCTTCTACGCCAAAATGCTGCCGGCCTTTGTCGCCGACAAAGGGCTGCTGCCCTACGGCTTGCAGATGATCCTCCATAAGGACAAGGAAGGCAAACTGCACTACCAGGGCGCCGACCCGCGCGGCAAGAAGTTCGATCTGAGCATGGCCTTCAAGAGCCTGGAGGCGGCCATGATGGTCTTTACGTTCCGCGAATCTTCGCCCACGGGCTATGCCCACGACCGCTTCGTGGTCGAAGGCTACCTGCCCAATGCCACCATTTTCATGCGCGTGCTGGACATCGTGCAGGTCTACCTGCTGCCCAAACTCATCGCGCGCCTGGCGGTCAAACGCTACCCCAGTTGGTCGGAGATGTCGCCGTTGAAGAAGCACATCAACCGGATCATTATTTACGTGCGGGCCTTCACTTTTTAAGCGGCCCGGAAGGAAATCTTATGCTGCTGCCCAGCTTCTACGATTTTTGCTGCCGGGTGCGGACCCTCTCGGGGATCAACGCCCTCGAACAGATCCCAATGCAACTCGGCCGCATGCACGCCAGCCACCCCATGATCGTCAGCGACAAGGGCGTGGGCGCCGCGGGCCTGATCGACAAAGTGATCCAGGCCCTGGGCGACGGGCTGAAGATCGGCGCCGTCTACGACCAGGTGCCGGTGGATTCCGACTACAAGGTGGTGGACGATGCCGCTAAAGTCTACCGCCGCAACGGGTGCGATGCCATCATCGCCATCGGCGGCGGCTCGGTGATCGATACGGCCAAGGGGGTCAACATCGTGGCCTCCCTGGGCGGCGATACCTTGTTGGCCTACGAAGGCTTCGGCGCCGTCAAGCACCCCCTGCGCCCCCTGGTGGTCGTGCCCACCACGGCCGGCACCGGCTCTGAGATGACCCTGGTGGCCGTCATCGCCGATCCTGACCGCAAGATTAAAATGCTGTTCCCATCGTACTTCCTGCTGCCCGACTTGGCGGTCATCGATCCGCGCATGACGTTGACCCTGCCGGACTTTCTCACGGCCTCCACGGCCATGGACGCCATGACCCACGCCTGCGAAGCGTACTTCTGCCTGGAGAAGAACCCGCTCAGTGATTCATTTGCCCTGCGGGCCATCCAGCTCATCAGTCAGAACCTGCTCAACGTGGTGAAGACCCCCGGCGACCTCCACGGCCGCCTGGCCCTGGCCAACGCCTCGGCCATGGCCGGCATCGCCTTTTCCAACTCCATGGTGGGCATGGTGCACAACCTGGGGCATACCGTGGGCGCCCTGTGCCACGTGCCCCACGGCGTGGCCATGAGCATCTTTTTGCCCTACGGCCTGGAGTACAACCTGGGCAAGTCGGCCGACGTCATCGGCGAACTGCTCTTCCCCCTGGCCGGACCGGAAGCATTCCACGCCACCCCCAAAAAGGAGCGGCCGGCCAAAGTCATCGCCCACCTGCGCCAGATGAACGAAGCGCTGCATGCCGCCACCCAAGGCAAGCACCCCCGCTGCCTCAAGGAGATCACCGGCCGCGACGGCGCCCAACTCGTGCCGCGCACCCTGCTGCCCGTCATCGCCGAAGCCATTATGCTCGACGGCGCCCGGCTCACCAACCCCGAAGAGTTCCTGCCGGCCGACGCGTTGCCGGTGCTGGAACGCGCCTGGGAGGGGATGCCGCTGGGTCACTAGGAAAGCACCCGCACCCCATATTCGGCAAAACACCTATCCGTGGTTACCACCGGCATATCGAGCAGCAATGCCGTTGCTATGATGAAACGATCACAAGGATCCTTATGGATCTTGGGGAGTTCAGCGGCTTTCAAACATATTTCGAGATTAAGGTCTATCTGCTCGATATGGTGAAAATCCAAGATTATGTGGAACCACTCTTGGACCGATACGGGCAGTTGCAATTTTCCGCTGCTGATTTTTGCTCCAATTTCAAACCCTGAGATAGCGGATACATAAACGAAATTGGCGCTCTCGATGAGATCCAGCGCGGTCGTGGAGAGCCTGTTCGCCGATCGATCCGCCAGCCACAGCAAGGCGCAGGTATCAAGGATCATTCGATGGGCCCCCATTCATCTTCGGTCATCGGCTCGGTGGGGTCATATTTGATTTTGATCTTGCTCATCACAGGATGCTTTCCCAGGCGGCTGCCACTGCGCTTTTTCAACGGCCCGAGCTCGGCAACCGGCTTGCCGCTGCGGCAGATCAAAACGCTTTCCCCGGTTTCCTCAATGTGGGCCAGAACGGCCGAAAGCTTTGTCTTGGCCTCATGGATATTGATCATTTGTTTCATGGGCACCTCATCGTTAACTGGTTAGCTAAACTTAGTCCAGTCATTGGATAAGGTCAACTTTTTAAAACCATAGCCATTCTGCGCTATGCTGCCCGGCCGGACGCTTTGCCGGTGCTGGCGCCTGCGTGGATGGTAGTCGCTGGCATAGCTTATCTCGATACGGCAATCTCCACGCTGGCCGTGGCCTTGCCGGCCCAGTTGTAGGCCGAAATCGTGTAGGTGGTATTGACCTCCGGGTTTACATCGATGTCGCCATCCAATTCCGTCTGTTCGCCGATGCCGTTATCCAGAACGATGCGATCGGCGCCGGTGGAGGTCCAAGTCAGGCGAACGGTTTGCCCCGCATCGATGTTCGTCTGATCGCCGATCAAGGTTACGGCGGGAGCATACTCGTCCAAGTAAGGAGACCACGCAAGTTCGTTTATGAGATGGTGCGGGTCTGTATTGTTCGTGAGAGCCCGTCGGTTACCGCCGGCCAAATCGATCGCGTAAATATTGGTCCCTGCTATGAAGGCGATACTGGTCCCATCCGGCGAAAAACAGGGCATTTTGCAGTATGTTTCGGCTTCGAAGATCTTGTGCGCATTCTGCCCGTTTTTGTCCATAATCCAGATGTCCGAAAACTGGCCGCCATCGCGATTGGAAATGAAGACGATCCACTGACTGTCCGGTGACCAGCTCGGATCGGCGTCAAAAACACCCGGACTCTGGGTCAGATTGGTTTTCCCAACCCCGGCAATTACTTGGTTGCCATCCGATGAGAAAACGGGATTTATGGTGAAGATATCCAGCGGGGACTCGTCGATGTAGCTCGACTGATCGTCTACAAAATAAGCTATCTTTAGGCCGTCTGGGGACCACACGGGTTTATTACCCCCGGTGTCTTCATGGCCGTTAATAAAGCCCCCCTGACCAGTGACAGGATTAAAAATTGCTAGCCAGAAGCCGGTGCCATATGTCTCGGGTCTGCTCATCATGCATGCCACCGATGTACCCTGTGGCGAAAAGGTAGGCTGAAGAAGGGCTGCAGCCGGGGAGCACCTGCATTCAGGGGTGTAACCTTCAAAATTAGTGATAGGGTATCTCAAAAGCCTGTCAGGGGCGTTTGCATCAAAGGGGCCGGCCGTAAAGTCATTTATTTGGATATTGCGTTCCATGGTTTCTAAATCACACTGCCAGTTGGTGCCCCGAATTGGATCCGGCTCGTTTTGAAGCGTGCCGCAGAACTCTTTTTCGTACGCGAGCCATTTGCCGTCCGGGCTCCAGGCAGGAGCGAAGTACCAGGTGTCGGTGGTTTCCTCTGGTGTCTCCGGCAACTGGGTCAAATTGCGCAGGTCGGTGCCGTCCGGACAGACCATCGAGATGTTGCTTGGGCCTTGGTACCGGTTCTGGTAGGAAAACGCCAGGCGCGAATGGTTGTCGATGGTTTTGCCGCCGAACCGATAGCTGCCCACGGCCACGGCGGTGTCTTTTTCATGACCCAGAGTGCCGGAAAAGACCAGCGTGAAGGATACGTCGGTTGCATTCAGAGGGATATATTTTTCCGGAGGCAAATCCACGCTCAGGCGCACATATTGAGCGTTGATGTCGTCATCTGCGGAGCTTACTTCATAGCGTAGACCGTTCGTCTTGTTGAGAATAGATTCGGGCCCAACCACACCATACACCGGCATGGTTTCGTTATCGTCTTCGTCCGGGGTGGTCTCGTTATCGGGTGTATCCGAAGTTTCATCTCGGCCTGGCGTATATCGGTAGGCCAGGTCAAAGCTGCCTTTTTCGAGGGCCTCTTCCACATCCCCGATCATCGAATCGTTTTTCACCTCGAACTCGAACCCGCCGATAAAGATTTCGGTGCCGTCGGTGGCGATCTTCACGAAGGGGTGGCGGATGTCGAGTCGGCCGCGGAAGAAGTAGTCGAGTAAATCAGCGGAATAGCCGATAGCGCGAGGTATTAATTTCGCAGCATAGTCTTCATGGCAATTTTCATCCATATAGTAAAGGCTTTGTTCTCTGTCTAAAATAACTTCCTCAGGAACAATTAAATCGATAAAAACATCGCGAAAATAGTCCAAATAGCTTCTGACGGCCAGATGCTCTATCTGCTCGCCGGGGTGGCTGGGCGTCGTGGATACATATTTTCTAGGCGAAAGTGTTCCGGTGTTTGCAGGGGGTGCCTTCTTTGTAACTATGCAGTCCTTGATATTCGGAAAATAGAATTGAGGCTTGAACGAACTGTTTTCGCTTAAAAAGTTCATATTTGTATATTCAGCCAATCATAGTCCAGACGGCGCATATCCAAAAGTCAATTGATCCGTGTCCCATAAATCCGTAAGCTGCATTTGGTTGAAACCGCTTCCTACTGGGGCTGTTCCGAAAAACCACCATCTGTCGTTATGCCATTGCACGTACTTTTCAAAATCATTACCGACCCATTTATGGGGCCATTCTCGGCCCGGCACAATCATTAGATGGCCTTGAGAAAAATCATCGCGCACATGGGCTGGTACGGCAGTGTCTTGCAGCAGATGCATCGCTTGGCCTAATGCTTGGAGTGCAAGTGCGAAATTGGTGTTTCGGCTTGCTTCATCAGGTGCAATAAGGCTGCCTTGAAGATGAGAATCCATGCCGGTAAGATATGTGTAAAAATACTTCCTCGCATCAAACCAATCCCACTTATTGTCTTCCAGGGCAATCAGATCCAGCCTTCCTGATCTGTCGGCAAAGCCGGTGGCCCAAGTAAGGTTTGAAGTTATTTTGTCGTTTGGGAATGGGCCAAATGCGCACCAGCCGGTCATATAAGGCCACCAGGTATCGCTTAGGCCTGAATCCTGCCAGTCCTTCGCCGCAAAAAAATCGGGATTGTGGAAATGATTGCCGGCACGGCAGAGGGGGGTGTCTTCTTCTCGGGCGCCATCAAGAACCCATTTCAGAAGATCTTTGCCGCCAAATGTAGTCATAACACCTGTACGTAGGAATAAAATTCTTTTTAGGTATGTATCAAACGAGGAGTATTTTATTGCTTCCTCAGTTATATGTGGATGTGTGGTGTCATCATTCCAAGAATAAGCATAATTACAGCCGATGTATAGAATTACAAATAAGACACAAATTGTCTTTTTCATTCCTATTCCTTATTCATTATTGTCCGTCGATATTCAATCTCATATTCACTGTGAGTCACAGTAGAGAATTTCAAACTATCGAGCATTCTACGTACATTGTTGGTGAACCGTGCATGTTCAAATTCTGGAAAACTTGGTCTTTTAATGGGTGCTATCTCTACGACCATGCCGTCCTTGACTCGATGCCACAAACGGCCATAGCTCCCATAGGAAGCGGGATCACCCTCGGTCTTAAAAATATCTTCACTGCTCCAGCAGATATACCCCTTCTTGTAGGCACCCATGAAGTGGGAAGCGAAGGGATACTTCGGTACAGTGAAATGCCCTTGAGCATCGGTGATAACCTCTGTGGTGCCGTATTCATCCCTTGCGGTCCCCATCGGGGTTAAATAATAATGTGTCCAACGGACCGCAACCACCGCACCTTCAACCGGTTGACCGGTTTCGGCATCGACCACTTGCCCCTGGATGGGATAATTCCAGCCGCACCCGACGAGAGCAAGAGTGATAACCGCCAAGAAAACAACAAAACTGTTTTTAAGTCTCATCTTATCGATCCCTTGGTTCGGGCTGACCACGACCATGATAATAGATTTAGAAGAACTTTATGCGCCAAATTCCATCTGCGCCTTTTTCAAACACCAGGTAGAAAGAAAAGCCTTGTCCACCTTGAACGCCTTCCAAGTTATATTCAGCAAGAGTGTCTGTCTCTTTTACCAGCGTGACGGTGCGAAAACCTTCGACCACCGACGGCAAGTGATCATGGAGTAGATTGAAGTTGTATTCGAATGTCTGTTTGGTGCTATCGCTGAAATAAATTACTGCTCCCTGCACATCCCCCGCTGCCAGGCGCGCCTTCATGGCATTCCACTTCGACTGGAGCAGGGCATCCAGTTGGCCGGCGTCGTAAATCAGCAGGGCGATTTAAATTGATTCGAATAATTTTCATTTGTTTTTCTTCAGCCTTTCGATCTCATTGCTTTCAATCAGTCGTTCACGAGCAGTTGCATCAGTAAATTTTCCATGAAATCGAAGCCCAATTCGATTAACAAACCGCGCATGCTCTAATATCGGAAATCCTTCTTTCTTTCTTGGTTCGAGCTCTATGACCATACCATCATGTACACCGGGATCTTCTCGCTGAAAAAACATTTCTTCTCGTGTTTTCCCTGTTTGGTTGAACCTTTCCTCGTTGTTCCAACAGATATAGCCTCTTTTATATATGCCAAGGTAATACCCGCCGGTGGTGATATGGTGATATTTAGGAATCGAAAATTCACCATTTTTATCAGTGACGGCATCTGCGTTTGCCACAGCTTTGTAGCCGCTGGTCAAAGGAATCAGGTAGTGCAGCCACTGGATACGATACCACTCGATGGCAACCACTGCACCTTGGATCGGCTGCTTGGTCACGGCATCCACCACTTGCCCTTTGACCATGTAGTTCATGCCGCATCCCGTAATCGGCAGTATGGCCATTATAAAAATAGCCGCCAGAATCGATTTGAAGCGCATTAACCACATCTCCTATTTTCGATGAAATGGTTGTATGTAACGATTAATTCGTACTTCTTAATAGCGGGAGATCTTCCAAATGCCGTCTCCACCAGTTTCAAAATAAACCCAGTAGCTAATGTCGTAGGTCTGCCCCTGGTGCTCTTCGCTGCGTTTAATTCGATATTTGGCCAAGCCATTATTTACGCCAATCAATTCGATCGGGCGCATTCGGTTTGCCATTTGCGGCAGTTGATCGCCCATCCCCCTGTAGACCGCATCGTAATCGGCCTTCGTGCCATCGGTGTAGTAGCTCACCGCCCCCGCCACATCCCCCGCCGCCAAGCGCGCCTTCATGGCATTCCACTTTGACTGGAGCAGGGCATCCAGTTGGCCGGCGTCGTAAATCAGCAGGGCGACTTCATCGGTGAAGGTTTCACTGTTCCATGAAACAGATGACACGACCATACGATATAGCCCCGGCAGATCGATGTTAAGTTCAAACAGCTCCGGCGGACCATCGATGGTCTCGACATCCCCGGCGCCGTAAATCGTGACCGTCGAGTGCTGCAAACGCACCGGCGCCGCTATGCGCAGTTCACCTGCATAGGGCGATAAACTAGCCTCTGGCAAGGGGGTGGCGGTGATGTACTGGGCAGGGATGTCCGCTGTGACCATCAGGCTTTGGCTGTAGACCAGCCCCGCGGTATCCGTTGCCGTTACCGTAATCGTGTTTTGCTCCTGGGCCAAAGGCACATGGTTGACCATGAATTCGTTGCCGAATTGCAGTGCCGTGATACCGTTGACGCTGATGCCGGTCTCCCGGCCAGTGATGTTTCGGAATGTCCCGCGCACCAGCACGTCGGGACGTTGGATCACCTGCTGGTCAATCGGCGCATCGATGACCAGGGTAAAGGGATTGTCCACTGTGATCGTGGCCGAGGCCGTGGTGGTCGCGCCGCCCTTGGCCGCCGTCAGGGTATAGTTGGTCTTCTCTGCCGGTGAAATCAGTCTGTTCCCCGAAGTCTGGCTGATGGTTCCAATGCCACTGATGGAAGCGCTGGTACCATACTAAATGGCGTAACTCAAGCTTGCCCGCCGGCTGGAATCGTTCGCGGCCTGTGTCCAACGCCATAGTGGGCATGGCCCACAACCTGGGTCACACCGTGGGCGCCCTGTGCCACGTGCCCCACGGCGTGGCCATGAGCATCTTTTTGCCCTATGGCCTGGAGTACAACCTGGACAAAGCGGCCGAGGTCATCGGCGAACTGCTCTTCCCCCTGGCCGGTCCGGAAGTATTCCATGCCACCGCCAAAAAGGAGAGGCCGGCCAAAGTCATCGCCCACCTCCGCCAGATGAACGAAGCGTTGCACGCCGCCACCCAAGGCAAGCACCCCCGCTGCCTCAAGGAGATCACCGGCCGCGACGGCGCCCAGCTCGTGCCGCGCGCCCTGCTGCCCACCATCGCCGAAGCCATCATGCTCGACGGCGCCCGGCTCACCAACCCCGAAGAGTTCCTGCCAGCCGATGCGTTGCCGGTGTTGGAACGCGCCTGGGAAGGGACGCCACTGGGGCACTGATTGAGCTATTTGTTTTTAAAAATGCGACCGCCAGCCAGGTAGATGCCTACGGCTTTCCATCCAGTACCTTGCGCACCCCCAGCGCGAGCTGGTCGTACTGAATCGGCTTGGCCAGCAGGGCTTTGATGTTGGGGTGTTCGACGTTGAAGCGGTCGAGGGTGTAGGCCATGCCGGTGCACAGGATGATGGGCAGGGAAGGGGCCATCTTGAAGATTTCGGTGGAGAGTTGTTTGCCGTTCATGTGGGGCATGGTGAGGTCGGCGACGATCAGGTCGTAGCGCAGGGGGTTGTTCTTCAGGCGATCCAGGGCGAAAATGCCGCCCTGGGCGGTTTCGACCTGATAGCCTAAAGCCGAGAGCATGTCGTGGACGACTTCTATAATAAAGAGTTCGTCATCCACCACCAGAATGCGTTCACGACCTAAAGGCAGTACTTGCTCCTCGGGCTTTTCGGCGGGCTGCTCGTCGATGCGCGGCAGGTAGACATCGAAGGTGCTGCCCTGGCCGACGCGGCTCTCTACCTGGATGAAGCCGTCCAGGTTGCGCACGATTTTCTGCACCACCGACAGTCCCAGCCCGGTACCGCCTCGGGCGGCCTTGGTCGTATAGTAGGGGTCGAAGATGTGGGTCAGGCTCTGGGGGTCGATGCCCATGCCGGTGTCGCGCACCCGCAAGCGGATGTAGGCACCCGGCCGGGCGGGCACGGAGGCGCCTAACGCGCCCTGGGCCAGTTCGAGGTTCTTCAACCCGACCTCCAGCGTACCGCCGTTGACCTCCATGGATTGCGCCGCATTGGCGCACAAGTTCAGAATGATCTGATGAATGCGGGTGGGATCGGCCAGGACCACGCTGCGTTCGGCCGACAGCGATTTCTGGAACTCGATGGTGGCCGGGGTGGAGGCGCGCAGCAGTTTGAGCGCCTCTTTGACCAGAGTCTGGACATCCACCGGTTGGGCTTCATGGTTTTTGTGCCGGCTGAACGAGAGGATCTGGCCGGTCAGGTCCTTGGCCCGGTCGCAGGCCTGCAGCACGCGGGACATATAGCGGCGGGTGCGCTCAATGTCGCCCGCGTTCTGGTTGGCCATCTCGGCGTATCCCAGGATGCCGCCCAATATGTTGTTAAAATCGTGGGCGATGCCGCTGGCCAGGGTTCCAATGGCCTCCATCTTCTGGGATTCATAGAGCTGCTGCTCCAGCTCGGTTTCACGGGTGATATCCTTTTTGGTGCATACCAAGTGGGTCACGCGCCCCTTGGCGTCGCATACCGCGGCGATCCGCGTCGCCGTGGCCACATCGCGGCCGTCCTTGCGGTGGTTGCGCGAGCGGTTCTCGCTGGCATCCTTGCACTGGACGCTGAAGCTCATCTCCTTGAAGATCTGTCGATCCTGTTCGCTGAAGAAGGGATGTTCGCAGGTCACCCCCAGCATCTCTTCCCGGGTATAACCGCTCAGGGCCTCGAAAGCGGCATTGACGTAAACGATGCAGCCATGCACGTCGGTGAGCAGGATGCTCTCCGATGATTGCTCGACGATTTCGCTCAGGCTGTGGCGCTCGCGCTCGGCAGCCTTGCGGTGGGTCCAGTCGATCAGCGTGATGATGGTTTGCCGGCTCTGGGCCAGCCAACCGATTTCGGCCAGCACCTCTTTGATGCCGCCGTCTTTATGATAGATTTTGCACTCCAGAAATTTGGGTGGGGCCACTTGCCCCGAGAGGACCAGTTCGTGGTGGATTTTAACCAGTTCGCGATATTCGGGGGTGAGGAAGTCGATGAAGCAGGGCGCGCTCAGTAATTCGGCCCTGGTGTAGCCGAACATCTCCTCGGCCCGGGCATTGGCCATCAGGATGGCCATGTCCTGTCCGACGATGATCGTGGCCGTGCCGCTGTGCTCGAAAAGTCGACACGGCGCCGTTGGGTCTTCAATGGATTTCAGGGGTTTGGTTTGGGAGGCCGATGCATGGTAGGAGCATTGTTTGCATTGGGCACCCATGGGCCCGTGACTCCCCGCGGCTTTATCCCAGGGGTGATCTTGGCTCATTGGCATACGTCTCCACCTTCCGGCCCGATGGCCTATTCCTCATGGGGGTACTATCGGTCGCGGAATCGCCGATCTTGATGAAAAATTTAATGAAAATTTAAATTGGCGTTACGGAAAGGTCGGATCACAACGCTTCGGGGGTAAAGGCCACTACCTGATCGATGCTCTCGGCGTCGACCAGCAGCATCACCAGGCGGTCGATGCCCAGGGCGTTACCGGCCGCGGCAGGCATCGCGGGCAGGGCAGCCAAGAACGCTTCGGGCGAGGGATAAACGGCCTTGCCGGCCGCGCGGCGCTGTTCGGTCTCGGCGGCAAAGCGACGGCGCTGTTCGGCGGCATCGGTCAGTTCGCTGAAGCCGTTGCACAACTCCAGGCCGCCGATATAGAGCTCGAAGCGCTCGGCTACCTCGGGGCGGCCGGGCTTCAGGCGGGCCAGGGCACCGCAGGCCGCCGGGTAATCGCACAGGAACACCGGCTGCCCCCACCCCAGGCGGGGTTCGATCATCAGGCCCATGACTTCGTCGAAACGGCCGCACGCCAGGGCCTCGGCGGCGGAGCAATCCCCATGGCGCAGGAAAGCTTCGGCTACGCTCAGGCGCGGCCAGGGCGGGGTAAGGTCGATGGCCTGTCCCTGGTAATCGATGCACGCAGGCAATCCCAGAGCCTGGGCCGCGTTGGGAATCAGCCCTTCGCACTGGGCCATGAGGTGGGTATAGTCGCAGCCCGCTGCGTACCACTCGAGCATGGTCATTTCGGGCAGGTGGCGTCGGCCGCGCTCGCCCTGGCGATAGCATTTGCAGATTTGATAGATCCTGGCGAACCCGGCGGCCAGCAAGCGCTTCATGCACAGTTCCGGGGAGGTGTGCAGGTACCAGGCGCCGGCCGGCTGGGCGTCGATGTGCGCCTCGGGCGCCGGCGCTGGTATTCGGTTGGGGCTCTCCACCTCCAGATAACCCTGGGAGGCGAAAAAGGCGCGCACGGCGGCCAGCACGGCGGCCCGCCGGTGTAGATTGGCGTGGAGGCCATGCTGCCGGCTGAAGGTCATGGGACGTCCTAGTGCGGAACGGTGCTCTTGCGGATCAGGAAATTGTCCTCCGGGCGATCCTGCAGGAAGATATGGTTGAACCGATCCGCGGGTGCCGACTCGTACCACTGGTATGCCTGGGCCTTGCAGGCCGGGCAGGCCTTGCGCGGCAGATGGACCGCCAGCACGGTGCCGCGTTTTTCCGAAGAGGATTCGATGCGCAGGGCGCCGGCGCAATCATTGCATATCCGCACGGTTTCGTTTTGGGTTTCGTAGATGCTGTCCGTGTCGTAGAAAATGCGGCGGGAGCGCTGGCCGCAGTCGGGCTGCACGCGCGCGGCCTCGGCCAGGACTTTGCGCTGACGCCAGTTTTTGAGCACCTTGACCCCGGTCTGCTCGATGTAGCGCGACGTTGCCGGGCTTTGCTGGTAGCGTTCCGGATCGTAGTCCGGCTCCGACAAGTGGCTGTAATCCAGACCGGCCATGGCCAGGATGATACCGGTATTGACGTAGGGCAGGGCGCCCTCGATGGAGTAGCCGCCCTCCAGCACCGCGATGTCGGCTTGCAGCAGATCGGTCAGTTGGGCATAGCCCCGGGCGGAAAAATTCATGTTGGTGATGGGATCGGAGTAGTGGTTGTCCTGGCCGGCCGAATTGATGATCAGTTCGGGTTTGAAATCGGCCAGGATGGGCAGCACCATCTCCTTGATGGTGTAC
Organism: Desulfobacterales bacterium; assembly: GCA_016218685.1. Lineage (GTDB taxonomy): Bacteria > Desulfobacterota > Desulfobacteria > Desulfobacterales > Desulfosarcinaceae > Desulfatitalea. The sequence continues at coordinate 373,809 of JACRDD010000004.1, forward strand.
AGAAAGCCCTCGTCCGAAGTGTGGGGCGGCAACGGGATGTTGATGGTGGTACCCACGGCGTTGGGACCGCCCATTTCGTTGAGGAAACCCGACCCGGGATAGAGCGTGCGGCCGTCCTGGTGGATGGAGATGAACAAGGTGTCCGGGTCGTGCCAATAAATGTCCTGGGTGCCGTCGCCGTGGTGACAGTCGGTATCCACGATGGCCACGCGGTCCACTCCGTAGGCCCGGCGCAGATACTCGATCATGATGGCTTCGATGTTGACGTTGCAAAACCCCCGGGCACCATGCACCACACGGTTGGCGTGGTGGCCGGGCGGCCGCACCAGGGCAAAGCCCCGGTCCACCTTTTTGTCCATGACCGCCATGCCGATGGTCTTGGCCCCCCCGGCGCTGATGAAATGGGACTCGGTCATCACGGCCCAGGGGTCGGGCACGCAAAAATGGACGCGCTGCACATCCTTGACCGTCACCAGGTCCGGCTTGTACTCGACGATGCCTTCGATATCCAGCAGCCCCTCCTCGAACACCTGGTCCTGGGTATAGAGCAGACGCTCCTCGCGTTCGGGGTGGGTGGGACTGATGGCCCAATCGAAGGCCGGGAAGAAGACCAGACCGGTTTTATTCTTGGCGCGCAGCATAGGGTTTCCTATTTATAAATCTTCTCTTCGCAATTTGCCGGCAATGGGGTCGTAGCCGCGGATCAGGCCGGGCTTGATTTGGGCCCGGACGCGGATGTTCTTGCCGATGGTGTGGAAGCCCCGGATCATGTTGAACTGGTAGGCTTCGATCACTTCCATTTCCAGGTGCTCGGGGTTGGCGCCGCGCTTGACGGCCTTGTCGCGCAGCAGTTGCAGCGCCAGCTCCTTGGCATCCTCCAGCGTAAAATTGTTGGTGATCTCTTTGTGAAATTGTTCGCCGGCCGCCACGGCCACCTGCTGGGCCGTATCGGCGAACAAGAGCACCTCGCTGGTGGTGCGCGCCAAGGCACAGCCGGTGGCATTGGCCACCTGCCAATGGGGCACCACCGAAACATTGCCATCGAACATACCCTTGAGCCGGTCGGCGAATTGCGGCGCGGGACCGCCCAGGACCATCAGGTGGCGCGGCTTGATTTCGCTGCCTTCCCACAGCTCGTGCACGGTGTAGACCGGTTTGCTGTTGATGTCGGCGACCATCTGGGTTGCGGCGGCCATGATCTGACGGCAGGCCTGATCGAAGATCGCCAGGGCGGTCTCTTCCGGGGAGCGTTTCATCTTGCGGGCCAGCGCGTCGATCCCTGCCGCGGCGAGGCCATGGTCGCCGCCGTTGACCAGCCCCAGCACGCAAAAGGCATCGGTGGGTGTCGGCACCGGTCCGCCGTAGGTCATGGCGCGGCCCTGGCGGTCCGGCCCGATGGTCAGGCCGTTATCGGTCAACCGCACCACACTGTCGCCGCCCACGCCGATGGACTGGGTCTGCAAGGCGCGGATCAAGGTTTTGTACGGTCCGATCTCGATGCCCAGGGGGGCCAGCAGCGGCACGCCGTCGATGAGCACGGCCATGTCGGTGGTGGTGCCGCCGATATCCAGCACGAGCGTGGCGCCGCTTTTCGGCGCGTAGGCCAGGGTTCCCATGACACTGGCCGACGGTCCGGACAGAATGGTGCGCGCCGGATCATCGAACGAGGAGTCGAAGCTCATGTTGCCACCGTCGGGCTTGAGGATGCGCAGTGGCACATCCAGTCCCTTTTTGGCCAGGGATAGCTTGACCGCCTCGAAAAACTGTTTGTGGATGGGATATACGGCCGCGTTGAGATAGGCGGTGGCCACGCGCCGGGGAAAGTTCAGACTGCCGGAGAGCTGGTGGCCCAGGAAAACCCTTTCGAAATGGGGTGCCATGGCCTCGGCAATGCGCTTCTCATGGTCGGGGTTGTGCACCGAAAACTTGGTGGCCACACCGGCGTAGCGGATACCGGCTTTTTTAAGCGCCTTGATGGCGGTTTCCACCTCGCCTTCATCCAGCGGGGCGATCTCCCGGCCACGGTGATCCAAGGCTCCCTTTACCATATGATAATGGGGCCCGATGCGATAGAGCGCCGGGTCGATGCCCGGCCCGCCGGCGACAATCATTCCCACCGGGGGCAGTTTGTTCTGGACGATCAGGTTGGCGGCCAGGGTGGTGCTGAGGACCGCGCGCCGGATCTTCTTCAGGTCCACACCGTCGGTGAGGGCCTCAATTGCGGCCAGCACGGTTTCGAACAAGCGGCTTTCATCGGTCAGTACTTTGACTTCTTTTTCCAGTCCGTTTTCACTGATGAGCACCGCATCGGTATGCGTACCGCCAACATCGAGTCCGATGATCATTGGCTAATCCTTGCGGTCTTGTGATTTGCGACCCCAATGCGAGCACAACCTGCCGTTTGTGGATTGCAAAAAACCAGCGCCGCGCGATGAAGAGTGGTTTGTGGCCGAACCCATTTTAAAATCTGAATGCCAACCTGCGCCAAGCTATATAAAAGCCTTCAAAAAGTCAAACCCGGTGAGCGATTGGCGGGACGTTTCCGCTACAGCATCTGCAGCCAGTGGAAGATCCCATCCCCAGGGTGTCTCCCAGATTCAGGTGGATCTCGGATGCTTGACAATTCGTAATAATTCCTGATTAATAATGCCAGCGCTATCCCAAAAACCGAATTGTAAGGGTTGCAGAGTCCGGTTCCGGATTTCACCCTGCCTATTAAATCCTCCAACCGGTTTCGTTGATATTCGGCAGGTGCCTCAGAGCCATATTGTCTGTTTTCGGACCATTGAAGGTAAGGAGCCGAGTGTATGACGAAGAGGATACTTCTATTCCTGTTGACTCTTGGCGTTGCCCTGCTCGCGTTGGTCCCCTGCGCCTTTTCGGAAAAGTTCAAAGTGCTGGTGGTGATGAGTTATGAGGAAAACTATCCCTGGGTGGTGGAAATCCGCCAGGGCATCGAGTCGTTGCTATTGGATCAATCCCAAATCGAATACTTTTACCTCAATACCAAAACCAATTGGGAGGGTGGCGCCGGCAGAGCCAAAAAGGCCTACGCGCTCTATCAGAGGATCAAGCCCGATGGCGTCATCGTGTCGGATGATGACGCCCAATCCATGTTCGTGATTCCCTATTTAAAAGATAAGGTGACCATTCCGATCGTTTTTTGCGGGGTCAATGCCGAGGCCAGCGAATATGGATATCCCGCCTCGAACGTGACCGGCGTCTTGGAACGCGAGCCGATGAAACAATCGCTGCTGCTGCTCCAGCAATTGGTCCCATCGGTTCAGAGATTCGGACTTATTTCAAAAAATAGCCCCACCGACAAGGCCGTTCAAAGGCAATTGAGTACCGAAAAAGAATCGTATCCCATTGCATATATAGGATCACGAGTCGTCGAGAGCATGCAGGCAGCGATTGTGGCGGTCGAAGAATTAAAATCGGAATGCGACGCTTTGCTTTATATCACCCTGGAAGGATTGCCGGATAAAAACGGAAAACAGCTTGCCGACCGGGAGATACTACCGGTTTTGGCAAAAACATTCGGCAAGCCGGTCATTACCAATGCCATGTACCGGGTCAAGTACGGAGCGCTCAGTGCTGTCGTAAAGACCGGTCAGGAGCACGGTAAGATTGCGGCTGAAATGCTTTTAGCACTGATGCGCGGCGCTCCGATTTCCGAAAACACGATCACTCAAAACCAGTTTGGCCAACGCATCATCAATGTCGACGCGATGGCAGCCTTGGGAATTCAACCCAAGCCACTGCTGATCCGAAGCGCAACCCTGGTTCGAACCGAACGTTGATCCATCGGCAGGCATGGAATCGAAATCGTGGCGGGATATTCCCGATACCCCCGTGGTGAGTTGACCATGGCCTCAATAGGGAGGTTGATGATGCCGGCTAAGCTGTTTCCTAAAAGCATCGTATCCAAACTGATCCTGCTCAATAGCATTATCCTCATTGCATTCGGCGGCTTCATCCTCTTCAACTTCATTTTAACCCGGCAGATGGAACAAACGGTGATCGCCCTGGTGGACGAAGGCGTCGATCAAGTCATCGCCAATGCAACCTTCAGCCGGGAGCTCAATGCGCTATCTTCCGATATTCATCTGCTGGTCGGCACCTTTACGCTGGAACGGGAGAAACTCAAGACAGAATCCGAGCGGCTTGCCTCCAATCTCGAGAAGATCACTCCTCCCATGGGGAAGCATCGGGTTTCTGATGAGCTTTTAAAGCAATACGCGGTCGCTTTCAATGATGTGTTGCGCCAATGCAGCCGGGTCGATGGGATTCTGCATCGGATCGAACCCCTCGAAATAGACCTCGATGATTCGTTCAATCGCATTGAAAACAAGGCCACCGAGGCCATCATAACGTTTAAAATGCAGGGAAGAGAATATGAAATCAGCTCGGTGGAGCAGATCAGCGCCCTTATTCCCGATCTGCGTTATCTGCTGCTGAAAACCAAGCTGCTGCTCACCGAGTCCCAGCGCGCGCATTTTAGAAGAGCCGCGGCCGATCGGGATGACGAGGCGCGCATCCTGGAAACGCTGCAAGAGATGGCCTCCTCGCTGTCCGCCGTGACCACCGCCGGTCAGGGGCTGGCCCCCCTGGGCAGTGAGGCCATGGCCCGAGTCCATGCGATGACCCAGGAGATCGGCATTCTCCACGAGGCCATGCGAGATCTTCAGGCCAATCTCGGCGCGCTCTATGCCAATCAGGATGTCGTGATGCGAACCATGGCCTCCGCGGGGGAGGATATCGGCAAAACCACAGCTCGGATGAGGGCCAAGGTGATAGGCAATGCGCGTTCATTCGGAAGCGTCATGGCCCTGCTCTCCCTGATTGTGATCGGCGTGACTTTGGCCGGCAGCATATATGGGATCAGGATAACCAAGCCGATTCAGCAATTGACGCATCTGGCGGCCCTTATCGCGGCGGGTGATCTGGACAAAGAGATTGAAGCCAAAGGCGACGATGAGATTGCGCTTCTTTCGGTGAGCTTTGCCAAAATGCGGGATGCCATCCGGGAAAAGTTGAATGCCTTGGCCGAAAGCAACGAGACCATGGCCCGTGAAATAGGGCTTCGCCAGAGAACCGAAGAAGCATTGCGGCAGAGCGAAAGTAAATATAAGACCCTGTTGGAGAATTTACCCCAAAAGATTTTTTACAAAGATTGCGATTCGGTTTACATTTCATGCAACCAGAGCTATTGCAACGACCTGAATATTTCTCCTGAAGAAATTGCCGGCAAGACCGATCACGATTTTTTCCCAGCCCGATTGGCCGAGAAATACATCGCCGATGACCGGCGCATCGTCGCCAGCGGTAAAACCGAAGATATCGAAGAAACTTATATTTTGCATGGCCGAGAGATCATAATCAATACCGTCAAAACGCCCGTGAAAGCAGAAAATGGCGAGGTCATTGGTGTTCTAGGCATTTTTTGGGATATTACTGATAAAAAGCGCATCGAGGATGAGCTGCGCAAATATGAACGCATCGTAGCCACTTCCAAAGATCTCATGGCGATGGTCGGCGCTGACTATGTTTACGAGGCAATCAACGAAGCCTACGTTACTTTCCATGGAAAACCCCGGGAAGAGATCGTCGGTCACGCCATGGCGGAACTCCTGGGGGATGATCTGTTCAAAAGGTCCGTGAAGCCTAATTTCGATAAATGCCTGAAGGGCCAAAAGATCAATTTCCAAGATGTGTTTGAGTTTCCTGAAATTGGCAAAAGATATCTGGATGTGACGTACTATCCATTCTTCGGACGACAGAACAAGGTCAGCGGTGTCGTGCTCAATATCCGTGATATCACCCAGACAAAATTGCTGGAGACCCAGCTCAACCAGGCTCAGAAGATGGAGGCCATCGGCACCCTGGCCGGCGGCATCGCCCACGATTTTAATAATATCCTGGGGGCGATCATCGGGTATACGGAGCTTTCGCTATTGGAGGTTTCCGAGCGCGCGGAGTTGAGAAATTATTTGGACCAAGTGCTGACGGCCGCAGGCCGAGCCAAAGAGTTGGTTCAACAAATCCTATCGTTCAGCCGACAAAGCGAGCACCAGAAAAAGCCTCTCAAAATTGAGCCCCTTGTAGAGGAAGTGACCAAAATGCTGAGGGCCTCCATACCCACGACCATCGAGATTCGAAGAGAAATCCATAAGACCGCTGGTGTCGTCATGGCGGATGCTACGCAAATACATCAGGTCATCGTCAATCTTTGCACCAACTCTGCCCACGCCATGCGGGAAAAGGGCGGTGTCCTTACCATTGGCCTCGACGATGTCGATGCCGATGCGCGATTGCGTGCCCAGTTTCCGGATCTGAAGGAAGAATCCTACGCCCGCCTGACCGTCAAAGATACCGGACATGGAATCCCCAGGGAATATTTGAACAGGATTTTCGAGCCCTATTTTACCACCAAGGACAAAGGCGTCGGCACCGGCCTGGGGCTGGCCGCGGTACATGGTATCGTCCAGAGCTACAATGGCGCCGTCGATGTCACCTCCACGGTTGGCGAGGGAACGGTTTTTACTATTTATTTGCCCAAAATCATTTCGAAAACAGCGATCGAAGCCGATGTTATCGAACCCGCGGCACTGCCACGCGGTGAAGGCCGCGTTCTGTTGGTGGATGACGAGGAGCCGTTGCTAAGGGTCCTGCGGGATATGCTGGAACGCTTGGGTTATCAGGTTGTTGCCCATCAAAGCTCCCAGGTCGCCTTGGAAGCCTTCAGGACCGATGCGCATTCGTTCAATCTGGTGATCACCGATCAGACCATGCCGAAAATGACGGGTCAGGAACTATCGCAACAAATCCTCAAGATCCGCCCCGGTGTCCCCATTATTTTGTGCACGGGCTTTAGCGAACTGATTGACGAGGCCACCGCCAAAAAGGTCGGAATTCGCGAATACCTCAAAAAGCCGATCAGTATGCGAAACTTGCACGATAGCATCCGTAAAGTAATTGCCCAAGGCGAACAGGATCGGCACTAACGCGTTGGAATCCTTTTCCACGATGCCCATCGAATCGTTTGGCCAAGGTCGCGCATCGGGACCATCTTTCCGTCGGCCGCACCTGCCCGCCTTTATTGTTATTGACTCCAGCGCGACAGATGGGCTATCAGATTCGGTTCATGATAATGGCGCGGGCGGTCAAAAGCCGCCAGAACGAAACCGGCGTGGAGTGCATTGCCCGTAACGGTTTCGGGATGAGGATTGGTTCCATGATTCAGCTCATACGCGGATTCAAAGACATTCTGCCAGGCGAAGTGGCCCTGTGGCAGCATATCGAGCGCACGGCTGCGGCCCTTTTCGCCGCCTTCGGTTTTGACGAGATCCGCGTGCCCATCATGGAAAAAACCGAGCTGTTCGCCCGGGGCATCGGCGAAGATACCGACATCGTCGAAAAAGAGATGTACACCCTGGACGACCGCGGCGGCGATAAGCTCACCTTGCGGCCCGAGGCCACCGCCTCCATCGTGCGCGCCTACATCCAGCACAAGCTTTATGCCGAAGATCCCTTGCGCAAATTCTACACCATCGGGCCCATGTTCCGGCGCGAGCGGCCCCAGAAGGGACGCTACCGGCAGTTCTACCAGATCGACGTGGAGGCCTTCGGCATGGCCGGCCCCTACATCGACGTCCAGATGATCTACATGCTGCACCTGTTCTTCCAGCGCTTGGGGGTGAGCCGGACTCAGGCCCACCTCAACTCCCTGGGGTGCCCGGTGTGCCGGCCGCGTTTCCGCGAAGCCCTCACGGCACTGTTGAACAAGGTCGAAGATCGGTTGTGCGCCGACTGCCGGCGCCGGCAGGCGCGCAACCCCATGCGCGTTTTGGATTGCAAGGTGCCCACCTGCCGCGAGGCCGTGGCCGATGCGCCGGCCATCGTCGATTACCTGTGCGATGACTGCCAACGCCATTTCCAGAGCGTCACGGAAAATCTCACGCAGTTGGGCGTGCCCTTCGAACTGGACAGGCGTCTGGTGCGCGGCCTGGATTACTACACGCGCACCACCTTCGAGATCCAGACCGACGTGCTCGGCGCCCAGAGCGCCGTGGCCGGCGGCGGACGCTACGACGGCCTGGTGGAGACGCTGGGCGGGCCGGCCACGCCGGCCATCGGCTTTGCCGTGGGCTTCGACCGGCTTGTGGAAGTATTGGGCCAGAGCCTGAAGATTGAAAATCCCAAGCCGGCGCTCTTCATCGCGGCCCTGGGCGAAGCGGCCCGCCGGAAAGCCTTTTACTGGTGCGCCGAACTGGCCGCCGCCGGCATTTATGTGGAGATGGAGCACGCGGACAAGAGCCTCAAGGCCCAGATGAAGCGCGCCGACCGCCTGGGCGCCGCCCGGGTGTTGATCGTGGGCGAGGCGGAGCTGGCCTCGGGAAAGGCCAACCTGCGCGATATGGCCACCAAAGTGCAGGCCGAGGTTGTGCTGGCGGGCCTGGTGGATACGCTCAAACAGCAATCGATCGTTTGAATCATGACGGTTTTCGGACTTTAATAAGGAGTAAAAGAAGTGGCTGACCTGTTAGGCGACATGCGACGAACGCACCACTGCAACCAACTGGGTGCGGATGACGCAGGGCTCGAAGTGGTGCTCATGGGCTGGGTGCAGCGCCGCCGGGATCATGGCGGCGTGATTTTCGTGGACCTGCGCGACCGGGAAGGTTTGACCCAGGTGGTCTTCAACCCCGATGTGCACGCCGAACCCCACGCCAAGGCCCATGTGCTGCGTAGCGAATTTGTGATCGGCGTGCGCGGCCGGGTGACGGCGCGGCCCGAGGGCATGGTCAATCCCAATCTGGCCACCGGCGCCATCGAAGTCATGGTCAGCGAACTGCGCATTCTGAACGTGGCCGAAAACCCGCCCTTCCTGATCGAAGAGAATGTGGAGGTGACCGAGGCCACCCGTCTCAAAAATCGCCACCTGGACCTGCGCCGACCCAAGCTGCAGAAGAACATTATCCTGCGCCACAAGGCCGGGGCCGCCGTGCGCCAATACCTCAACGGCAACGGGTTCCTGGACATCGAAACGCCGTTTCTGACCCGCAGCACGCCCGAGGGCGCGCGCGACTACCTGGTGCCCAGCCGCGTCAATCCCGGCCAGTTCTACGCCTTGCCCCAGTCGCCGCAACTCTTCAAGCAGTTGCTCATGGTCTCGGGCTTTGAGCGCTACTACCAGATCGTGCGCTGCTTCCGGGACGAGGACCTGCGCGCCGACCGCCAGCCCGAGTTTACCCAGATCGATCTGGAGATGTCGTTTATCGGCGAAGAAGACATCATGGCCATTTCCGAAGGCTTGATCGCCTATGTCTTCCAGGAAGTGCTGGGCGTCACCGTTCCGCTGCCGCTGCCTCGGCTCACCTATGCCGAAGCCATGGATCGCTTCGGCCTGGACAAGCCCGATATCCGTTTCGGCATGGAGCTCAAAGAGGTTTCCGATATCGTCGCGGGTTCGGGTTTCAAGGTATTCGCCGACGTGGTCAAAAAAGGCGGGATCGTCAAAGCCCTCAACGCCAAGGGCTGCGTGGAGATGTCGCGCAAGGAGATCGACGACCTGACCCAGTTCGTGGCGGTCTACAAGGCCAAGGGCCTGGCCTGGATCAAGGTGCGCGAGGACGGCTGGCAGTCGCCCATCGCCAAGTTCTTCACCGACGAAGAGAAGGCGCGTCTGGCCGAGCGCATCGGCATGGAGGTCGGCGACCTGATCTTCTTCATGGCCGACCAGCCCAAGATCGCCAACGAAGCCCTGGGCCAGTTGCGCAACCACCTGGGCCATAAGCTCAAGCTGATCGACCCCCAGGCGTTCAAATTCACCTGGGTCACCCATTTTCCCATGTTCGAGTGGGACGAAACCGAAAAGCGCCACGAGGCCCTGCACCACCCCTTCACCGCGCCCCTGGAGGCCGACTACCATCTGCTGGAGAGCGAGCCGACCAAAGTGCGCTCCCGGGCCTACGACCTGGTGCTCAACGGCTTTGAAGTCGGCGGCGGCAGCATCCGTATCCACGACATGGCGCTGCAATCCCAGGTCTTTAAGATTCTGGGCATGGACCAGGCGACCTACGAAGGCAAGTTCGGCTTTCTGCTCGACGCCTTGAAATCCGGTGCGCCGCCCCACGGCGGACTGGCCTTCGGCTTCGACCGCCTGGTGATGCTCCTGTGCCGGGAAAGCTCCATCCGCGACGTGATCGCTTTCCCCAAAACCCAGAAGGCGGCCTGCCTGCTCACCGGAGCGCCTTCGGATGCGGCCCAGGCCCAACTCGACGAGCTATCGCTGCGCATCAAGGCCACGGCCAAGGTGTAACCGCTGGCGTGTTCATCCTGTTTTGGTTTTTTCGGACGGTTCGGCATCGGCCACGGATTCGGGTGCCATTTCAACGATGGCGTCAGGCTGATCGGAATCGGTGTAGGCTTTGGTTTCATCCATGGGGGTGACGTATTCCGGGTTCACCGGCTCGTCAGCGGCTTTTTCCGTCTCGCGTTTTTTCATGATCTGGTCGATGCCCTGCTGAATCGCCTGGGAGGTTTTCAGGATTGTCCGCTTGGCCGTCTGGGAACCGTTTTCCCAGGTTTTCTTCACGCTCTCCGGATTGAGACGGGTGCGCATCGCGTTGCGAAGGCCTTCGTACCCCTCGCGAACCTTGTAGGACAGCGATCCGCCCCGGAAGAAACGATCGGTCAAATCATCGGGTTCGCTTTCCGCGGGACTCACCACCGGTTGATAGTCGGCCGGGACCATCACCAGGTCGGGGCCAAATTGCACATCGGCCATATCGATCTCCAGCACGCGATTTTCACTCAGCAGGATTTGCAGGATTCTGCCATCCTCCCGGTCGATGACCAGATCCGCCAGGGTCTCAATATGCTTGCCCGCATGGGTCGTGATCTTGCACCCCCGCAACGCCCTCAGGCTGCGCGGGGCAACCTCCGGCGGTACCACCCGACCCTCGCCCTGGCCGGAAACGATGACGAATTCCCGGCTGAACTTCAGGATATCCCCGAATCCCACATAGACCTCCGGCTCCTTTCCGAAGGCGGCGGAGCGATAGGCGATCCCTTGGATGCGCTTGGCGCCCTTATCGATATAGACTTCGGTAACCCATCCCAGCCGCTGGCCCTCCTTCAACGCAATGACCATCGCGCCAAGAAGCTTTGTCGCTCTCTCTTTCGATGACATGGTCGTCCTCCTTTCTTGCGGCAGCGTGGCCGCATTCGGGTAAAATACAGTCAGGTGCGATCGGGTGTCCAACCAGGGCTTGCGAATTTCAATAAGATATTTCCAATATTTCTCTGTTCAAGTGCGCCGTCGATTTACGATGCTGCCGGCACGCATTTGGGTCGGCGGGCATCGGTTCGCAATGGGTGCATTTGGCGTTGGTTTGACCTGTTTGGATCGGATATAAAAGATCAACCTGATGGCGGCGGGTGAGGCTGCGGGGCGCCCCTCTTGTCCGATACCCGGATCTATGAAATTGATCATGATGCGTGATATGCGTGCCGGGGTTTTCGCCGGTTGACCCACAAAGGTTCCCGACCAGACGCAAAGGCGCTTGGGTCACACCGGGGGGCATCTTGGGAGCAGTTCTGCTGGGCTGGATCCAGTGGATCGGCGGCGCCAGGCCGAGCGGTTCCGGGTGATGAGCAGCAAAGAAACCATAAAAGTTGAGAGCACTTCAACGCAGCGAGGAGTAGATGAAGAACTTGCCTAAGGTGATTCGATTGGAGGATGTGGCCGGCATTATCGCCGAACGATTCAAGGACAGGGAGATGATCACCTGCTACATCGGGTCCAATGCGGCCACGCCCACGGCCGCCCTGCAGGCGTTGACCGACGCCGTAAAAAGCAATGCGCCACGACTGCCCTTCTTGAGGATGGTGCACCTGCTGTTGCAGGGGCCGGTGCCCTACCTGGAGCAGGGCTTGCAAGACCGGGTGATGACCTATTCCATCTTCTCGGGCGGCGAGGTCCGCAATGCGGCCAATAAAGGCCTGGCTTTTTACCTGCCCTGCACCCTGGCGAATCTGAACGTGCTGATCGGCAAGGGGCAAAACTTTGCACCGGATGTCGCCATCGTTAAGGTCCGCCGGCACCCGCACACCGGCGAGTACAGCCTGGGACTTTCGGTGGAGGCACTGCACACGGCCATCGATCAGGCCAGGGTCGTCATCGCTGAAGTCGATCCCAGTATGCCCTACACGTTGGGCCAGAGCCTCGTGGATGAGCAATCCATCGATTTTCTCATCGAAGAGAAGATCCAGCCGGTCTACGAGCATCCGGCCCCCGATTTTGAGCGCCTGTCGCCGGCCGAGCGCCGCATCGGTGCCCTGATCACCGAGCATTACATCCGCGATGGCGTCACCTTGCAAACCGGCATCGGTAAAATTCCGGATGCCGTGATCAGCATGATCGAAGATGCGGCCCCCAAGGACTTGGGTATCCAGACCGAGCTTTATGGCGACGGTCTGATGCGGTTGCAAAAGGCGGGGATCGTCACCAACCGCAGAAAAGGTGCAAATATGGGCTACAGCACGACCAGTCTGATTATGGGCTCGCGCGCCCTGTACGACTACGTCGATATGCGCTCGGGCGTCCAGATGCGGCCCTGCACCTATACCAATGCCGCTGAAACTATCCGCCTCAATCGGCCCTTCATCTCGGTCAACACGGCCATCGGCGTGGATCTGTTCGGTAACGTGTGGGCCGATTTCATCGATCCGCGGCGCTACTACAGCGGCGTGGGCGGGCAACCCGACTTCATCCGCGCCATCAACGAACCCGCGATCGGTGCCCCCATCATCGCCGTGGAAAGCCTGACCAACAAAGGCGAATCCAAAATCGTGCCCATGCATCCGCCGGGCATCAGCTTGACCGCCTCGGGCTATGACGGCATCGTGCTGGTCACCGAGTACGGCATCGCCGACCTGCGCGGCCTGACCTTCGGCGCCAAGGCCCTGGCCATCGCCTGGGTCGCCCACCCGCGTTTCCGGGAAGCGTTTTTGGCCCGGTTGCACGACGACCCCCTGATTACCAAACCGCATCGCTACAGACCCGGAAAGCTGCCGGAAGGCGTTCGCCTTTACGAAGGGGATATCGCCTTGGACTATCCCATCGACGGTTGATCTCCCGGGCGATGGCCGCCATCCTGACGGCCATCGCCCTCGTCTTCTCCCTGTTCATGGGAAAGCATGAAATCAGCCACTTCTATCGCTGCTGGCCGGCGGCTTGGCGAAAAGGATGGCCACCGAAGACAGCACGCTCACCACCGCAAAGAAGGTGAACGCCACATGGTAGCTCTGGGTGGCGTCATAGATCATCCCGGCAATGGCCGGACCGATGGCCGAACCGACCGCCACGAACATGCCCACCAGGCCCGATACGGTGGCAAAGGAAATCATCCCGAAGCATTCGGCGGTGATCAGCGACTGTGTCATGATGATGCTGCCCATGGTCAGGCCGAATATGAAAGTGCCCAGGTAGAGCACAACGGTATGGGTCGAATAGGCCAGGCCGAGAATCGCCGCGCCCTGCAAAAGAAGCAGGCCCATGGTTACATGCCGTTTGTCGAGCGGGTCGATGAACACACCCAGGATCAGCCGCCCCGCAATGCTGGCCGCAGCGGTCAGGCTCACCGCGGAAGCCGCGCCGGCCAGTCCCATGGATTTGGACAAGAAGGAGATCTGGTGCACCAGGTAAGCCACCTGGCAGATCATGGCCAGGAAAAAGGCCGAGACGATGGCCCAGAATGCTACCGTGCGCATGGCCTGGGTGCGCGTCCAATGCCTCATCTGGTGGTCATAGCGCAGCGCGGCGGCCACCTGGCCCTCCGCTTCATGCCCGGGCGCGCGGCCGTCGGGGAATTGCCCCACATCCGAGGGCCTCTGTTTGATAATGAATAAGGCCGCCGGGACGATGCCTATGCAGAACAGGGCCCCCAGACAAGGCAGCGCCAGCTGCAACCCCCAGCGCGCGATCAGGAAGGTGGCCAGCGGCACCAGGACGATACCGCCGATGCTCAACCCGCACATCACCAGGCTCATTACCTTGCCGCGCCGGAGAATGAACCAGTTGACCAGCAGGGCATTGACCGGGATCAGCGAGGTGCCGCTCCAGCCCACCGCCATCAGCAGGTAGACCGCATACAGCTGCCACAGTGAGGTAATGCGGCTCAGCAGTACGAAGGCCAGGCCCACGGTCAGGGAGCCCATCACCAGCAACCGCCGGGGCCCGAAACGGTCGATCTGGCGGCCGATGAACATCCCGGAGATCCCGCTGGTGAAAAAGTAAAGCGTCACGGCCGATGATACCGACCCTTTGGACCATCCGTGGGCATGACAGAGTGGGTCCAGGAAGACGCCGTGGCCGTAAAAGCCGAGGCCGCTGGAGATGGCGAGAATCAAGGTGCCGGCCAACCCGATCCACCAGCCGTAAAAGATTCCCGGTCTGGACGACCGGTCGTTTGAGGCGGCTTGGCAATCCATCTCCATATGCGGGCGATGCCTGTAACCAGAGGCGGTAAGAACGGCCGCTGTGCGGTTGGGGTTCGTTCCAGGTCGATCCAAACCTGTTTTTGGGAAGATACGCCCCTGCCGCTATCTGGCGCAAGCCTAAATTCCCGGTCCGCACCCAACAGAGGTTCAGCGGCATGCGGTGGTATTTAATCCACGTGAATCACCGCCATGGCGGCATTGAAGACGGCCCAAACCGGGTCACCCTTTTTGATCGCCAGTGATTTGCAGCTATATTCCGTGAGAATGGCGCACAATTCGGTCCTGTCGGAAATTTGAACCACAACTTCGGAATTGATCTTCCCTTTGATGATCCGAAGCACCGTCCCCTTGAATCGATTCTCGGCCGAACAAGCCGGCTCCTCGAGCCCCTTGTAAAGGATCACCCAGGGGGCTTTTACTTCCACTGCAACCAGGCATCCCGGCTTGAGGCCCAGCCGGAGCTGGCTATCCTTGGTGACAAGGGCATGAATGCTTTGACCATCGATCGAAATGATATCCAGGCCCGCCTGGATATCACCGATCCGAACCTTATCGATTTTGCCGAAGAAAGAGTTACGGGCGCTTGTCTTTCGTTTGTTTTCACGTTCGATATGCAGGCGCTCCACTTTTCGGATCTCTTCTTCTGAAAACAGGACATAGGAGGCGGCCAGGTTAGGGGTGGAATGGCCCATAATGCGCTGCACCACCGGAAGCGGCACATTGCTTTGCATCAGTTCGATAGCCCGTGATCTTCGGATTGCTTCCGGGGTCCCCAATTCGCGGGGAATGCCGGCCGATTCCGCGCACGCGTAAAATTTACGGCGCACGTGGGCCGGATCGATTTTAAAAAGTTCTGGCGTGGCGTTTGAAAGCTGAAGTTCACCCAGGGTGGATTTGATTTCGTCGGCCAGCAATTCCGGTATCTGGACCTCCCGGGTGCCGGCCTTTTGCACATCACCCTTATGAAACAGGACTTTGCTGCTTGAAAAATCGATATCGTCGAGCGGGTGCAGACTGAGGATTTCATTAAGCCGTGCACCGGTATGGCGGATGAGGAGAAATATCAGCAGCACGCGCTTGCGCGACAGTTTTCGCTGAATCCCCGAAGGGGCGCTTGCCCAGTTGCGAAAAGCGTTTTCAAGGCGCTGCAGTTCTACCGGATCGATGGATTTTTTGGTCGTTGCCGCGACCATGCCGGCATGACTGTCTGGTGTCATGGGTCGATTTTCCTCCGTGCTGTGCTTCGATCGGCACCGGTCCTTTTATGAAAATATCCTTGACAGAAGCGGAATGGATAAGCTATTTCACATCAAAATGGCACGATAATTAAATAATACATGCCACTAAGTCAAGCCCTTATTTAATCGGACAAAGTACCAAGCGAGGTGGGCCATGTCGCAAGGAAACGAGGTGAAGGCAGGCGTCGTCGAAAGTGCAAATTTCCAGCCTGAAGCGACATCCAAGGGGGCATCGCTGTGGCGCGGCTTCCGCTTCGATCGGGTTGAACTCGCGGGATCTTTCGGCGATCTTGGCACTTTGCTGCCCATCGTCGTGGGCATGATCCTGATCAACAAGCTGAGCCCGACCACCGTGTTCCTGTCCTTCGGCCTTTTTTACCTGATCACCGGTTTCTATTACCGTTTGCCCATCCCGGTGCAGCCACTAAAGGCCGTGGGAGCGATTGCCATCGCTTTTCCCAACCAGATCACCGAATCCGTGATTGGTGCCTCGGGGGTCATCTTTGGGGCGTTGCTGCTTTTGTTTGCCTTGACCGGCTTTGTCGACAAACTGGCCAAAATATTCACCCAGCCGGTCGTCAGAGGCATTCAACTTGCGCTGGGTCTGGTTTTCCTGAGAAAGGGAATCGCACTGATCGTAGGCAAGAGTTTGTTCTTGTCCGGTACGGTGGGCAAATACCCCGATGCCAACATCAACCTGATTTTAGGCGCCGTCGTTTTCGCAATCGTGTTACTGCTGCTAGACAATAAGAAGGTTCCGGCCGCCATCGCCGCCGTGGGCATAGGGATTATTGCAGGCTTCGCCTTGGGTGGCCTGGGGGACCAGAAACTATCGATAGGGCCAACAAAAATCAGCTTGATGTCTTTTTCGCTCCACGATCTTTGGATCGCATTCATCATGCTGATTCTGCCGCAGATTCCGCTTACCATTGGCAATGCCTGTGTCGGCACGGCCGATTTGTGTTCGACCCTCTACCCAAAAGATCCGCTGCTGGCGAAGACGAGTGCGGGCAAGTTCGCCCTCACCATGGGCCTTGCAAA
Source organism: Desulfobacterales bacterium (assembly GCA_016218685.1). Lineage (GTDB taxonomy): Bacteria > Desulfobacterota > Desulfobacteria > Desulfobacterales > Desulfosarcinaceae > Desulfatitalea. The sequence continues at coordinate 390,596 of JACRDD010000004.1, forward strand.
CCTGCCGGTCGGATTTTTCGGGGCCGTTCCCATGTGCCATGGGACCGGCGGTTTGGCTGCCCACTACCGCTTCGGGGCCAGGACCGGAGGGGCACCCCTGATGATCGGCGCCGCCCTGGTGATTTTGGCCCTTGTATTTGGCGAGGCCGGGTTAACATTCCTGACGCTTCTGCCCAATTCGGTTCTGGGCGTGCTTTTGATTTTCGCAGGTCTGGAGCTCTGTCCGCTCATCCGAAGCCTCAAAACCAATGAAGAATATTTCGTTGCGCTTCTGATCAGCGGGATCTCTCTGGCCGTGCCGAATATGGCGTGGGCCTTTGGGATCGGTATTGTAGTGGACCTTTTCATTCGAAAGGCCGGAATTAAGATTTGATCGAGAGGAACGGATTATGGCTGTGGGTTGGTCCCGGGATGGGGCCGTACAGGATCAAATCGATGCCAATGTCCAAGACGCCGTCAAGCTGGCCAGGAGTCGGTTGAACGATGGCGCCAGCTTAACCCATTGCGAGGCGTGCGGGGCCGAGATTCCAGCGGCCCGGCGCAAGGCAATCCCCGGGGTTCGCCTGTGTGTCGGCTGTCAATCCGATCTGGAAAAGCAGCAGCAGACGCCTGCCGGCTACAATCGACGCGGGAGTAAAGACAGCCAGTTGAAGTAAACGCTTCTTCGCCAGCCGGACGGGCGTGCTCGGGCCTTCACGTCTGGTCCAGGACCTCTCTGAGTTTGGCGGCCAGCGCTCCCATGGAGAACGGCTTCTGGATGTAGTGGACGCCAGGAGCCAGCACGCCATGCTGCGCGATCACGTCGGCCGTGTAGCCGGACATGAACAACCGCTTGAGGTTCGGATAAACAGATAGCAGGTGTTGGGCCAGCTCGCTTCCGTTCATCTCGGGCATGATCACGTCGGTCATCAGCAGGTGAACCTGACCGGCATGCTCACGGGCAAGGTCGAGGGCTCGGCCCGGCCCGTTTGCCGCCAGCACCGTGTATCCCTGGCGTTCGAGAATTATCTTCGTCATTTTCAGAATCGCCGGCTCGTCTTCCACCAGCAGGATAGTTTCACTTCCCTGCGCATCGAGCGCCACCGGATCTTTCTTGCGGCTCCGATCTTCCACCGTTTGGAGCCGGGGCAAGTAGATCCTGAACGTCGTCCCTTTGCCGGGCTCGCTGTAAACATTAATGAATCCATTGTTCTGCTTGACGATACCGTATACCGTTGCAAGACCAAGGCCGGTGCCCTTATCCACATCCTTGGTGGTGAAAAAAGGCTCGAAAAGATTGGCCAGGATCTCATGGCCCATGCCGCAGCCATCGTCACTGACCGCCAGCAGGACAAAATCTCCGGGGACAGCGTCCGGATGCATGGCGCAATAAGCGTCGTCAATCGTCACCTTGCTCGTCTCGATGGTAATCTTGCCAAAATCGGCGATGGCATCCCGGGCGTTCACGCACAGGTTGGCCAGAATCTGATCGATTTGCGACGGGTCCATTTTGATGGGCCACAGGCCGGTTCCCGGCAGCCAGGCCAAGTCGATATGCTCGCCGATGAGCCGCCGGAGCATTTTGAGCATCCCCTCGACTGTTTCGTTCAAATCGAGCTCCTGGGGCGCAATGGTCTGCTTGCGGGCAAACGCCAGCAACTGCCGGGTGACATCGGCGGAACGGTTGGCGGCCTTAAGGATTTCCTTAAGGTTGTCCTGGAGTGGATCGGAGGCGGGCAGCTTGGCGAGGGTCAGCTCCGTATAGCCTAGAATCACGCCAAGCATGTTGTTGAAATCGTGGGCCACGCCGCCGGCCAGGCGCCCGACGGACTCCATCTTCTGCGCCTGGTTCAGCTGGGCTTGGAGTTTTTCCCGTTCTTCTTCCGCCCGCCTGCGATCGGTGATGTCGTCAACGTGAACCAGGACGAAATCCGGCGGCACGAAGGCGTAAGTGATAAACACGAGCCTTCCGGGCATAAAATGCGCCGACATCCATTCGTTGCGGATGACGCTTTGTTCACCGTAGCAACGCTGCATGTTTTTAAGGATATCGGAGCCTTCCGGATATATCTCCTTTGCAGCTTTGCCGATGAATCGGGAGGCGTTGTCGCCGGTGGTGATTCTTGCGGCCTCATTGCAATCCTTAAGGATGAAATCGTCATCGCATTTTTGCCAGGTAAAGGTAGGTATGGGGCTTCCCTGATACTGGGCCTTGAAGCGGGCTTCGCTGACCCGCAAGGCCTCTTCTGCATTTTTGCGTTCGGTGATGTTCTTTGAAATGCATAAGGCGACAATGACCTCGCCCTGTTCATTTAAGATCGGCTTTACAGTGGTGATGTAGTATTGGTCGCCATCCGGGCGCGGCACGCGGACCTCGATAATTTTGGCGACTTTGTTTTCGAACACCCACTTGACGGCCGCGAAGCGTTTTTCCGCTTCATCCTTTGCAAAGACATCCCAAATTCTTTTGCCGATGATCTCTTCCTGTTTTCGGCCCACGCCGACGGCAAACGCCTTGTTCACATAGCGGTACTGCCCATCTGGATTAAAAGCGAAAATGGGATCACTGGACTCATCCAGCAGGATGCGATGTTTTTCTTCACTCTCCCGCAATGCTTCTTGCGATGCAAGCAGTTTGCGCTCGGTTTCGATGGTATGGAATACCCGTGCCAGGACGCCGGGCAGGCGGTCATTCAACTCCAGGTCCTTGACCAGGTAGTCTGCGGCACCGAGCTTCATCATCTCCACGGCCAGCCGTTCGTCGCCCTGGCCCGTCATGATGATAAAGTGGGCCTGGATGCCTTGCTGGGATAGCGCATGGACGATGTCGCGTCCGGTCATATCGGGCAGCTTCTGGTCCAGCAGGAGCACCAGGGAGGGTTCCGCCGCAGCGCGTTCAACGGCCGCGGCCCCATTTGCGACGCCTTGGGCGTCGAAACCCGCCTTGCTCAGCGATTTGACGATCAGGGTGCGCAGCCCCTCATCGTCTTCAACCACCAGCACACGCCTGGGCGTTGCACTGGCAGCTCTGGTTATCTTATCCATATTGATGACTCCTGGTGGCGATTAATGCTCTCCGTTGACTTGCGGCACCTGCACCACGGACAAGAAGAGCCCCAACTGCCGGATAGCGTTTACGAACGCATCGTAGGCCACCGGCTTGGTGATGTAGCTGCTGCATCCAAGGGCGTGGCAATGGGCCACCTCGCGCGGATCGTCGGTGGTGGTGATCATGATCACGGGGATTTTGCGCAATTCCGGGTCAGCCTTGATCCGTTCGAGAACCTGGGTGCCATCTATCCTGGGCATGCGAATGTCCAGCAGCAAAACATAGGCCTTGCCGGATTGGCGGTGCGGCCCGCCGCCCTTGCGAAAAAGAAAATCCGAGATCTCCTGACCATCCTTGAAATGTTGAATCTCATTGGCGATACCGGCCCGGGCGAGGTTTTTGCGGATCAGCCCGGCGTGACCTTCGTCGTCTTCGGCAACGAGAATGATGACCTCTATGTTCATTTCTGGAACTCCTTTATTGGGTAGCAGATTTCTCCCGATTACTGTTTGCGCTTGGCATTCGGCAGCGTCACGTGGAACCGGCTGCCTCCGCCGGGACGCGATTCCACCCGGATCTGGCCATCCAGCCGGCCGAGAATCTGGCGGACAAGGGTCAGTCCCAGACCTTCGCCTTCCGGCCCGGAGGGGTCGATACGATGGAAGAGTTCAAAGATATTCTCTCGATCTTCCGGGGCAATGCCGATGCCGTTGTCTTCAACGCAGTAGCACGCTTGACCGTGTTCGATGGCACCGCTGATCCGTATTTCGCCCGGCCGTGCCGGATCGAGGAACTTCAGCGCGTTGTCCACAAGGTTTGCGAACACCTGGGTGAGTTGAACCTCATCCCCCAGGCAGGCGGGCAAATCGGATACGCGCAGCGCGACGCCGGCTTGCTTGGCCGTAAATTCGAAAGAGGCGACGACCCGGGTGACCAGTCGGTTCATGTCCAGCGGCCCGATGGTCAGCGCGGCCCGGCCCAAACGGGACAACTTGAGCAACCCTTTGAGCAGGGCGTCCATCTGCCGCGTGCTGTTCCGGATGTAGCCAAGGGCGCTGGTCATCTCCGGCAGGGCCGCCCGTACCGCGGCCGCAAGAGCGTCCGGAGAAGCATCCCCGGCGGCCAGGGCGTTTTGGACTGCCTCCACGGCATAGGCCAGCTCCCGACCGTAACCGTCCACATTTACCAGTGGCGAGCGCAGGTCGTGGGAGGCTGCGTAGACGATCTGCTCGAGTTCTTTGTTTTTGGCCGCGATACGTTGCTCGGCCTGCTTGCGTTCGGTGATATCGGAGAACACCACGGCAAAGGTGCCTTTGGCCGGTGAAAATGCCCGCGCTTCGAAATAGCGGCCAATCTCCTGGGCATAGTTTTCGAAGGATATCGGCTCACCGGTCAGCGCCACCCGGCCATAGGTATCGATCCAGTGCTGCTCGGTGTCGGGCATCACCTCTTTGACGGTGTGGCCGATCAAATCCTGGGCCCGGGCGCCGGTCAGTTTTTCAAAGGCCGGGTTGATTTCGATGAACCGGTAATCCAGGGGCCGGCCGTCGGCGTCGTAGATCATCTCGTGCAGGGCAAATCCCGTGGTCATGTTTTCAAAGAGCAGTTTGAACTTGTGCTCACTCTCGCGCTGCCGGGCCTCGGAAAGGTACAGCGTCCGGTATTGGGCCTTTTTGTGGCGCTGCCAGGCGACCAGCCCGATGGCGGCGAGGGCACCGGCCATGGCCAGAAACAAGACCAGGATCTCCACGGAGCGGATACGCCATTCGGCAAAGACTTCGGCCGTGTCCTGCTTGGCCATCATAAGCCAGGTCGAATCGGGGACCGGCAGAATGACCGACAGCACCTCGGCGCCGCGATAGTCCGTGCCCTGGAACACGCCTTGCCGGCCCAGCACGGCCATGACCGCGGGCACATCGGTGCGGGTCAGGGGGATGCGCAGCTTGAGGGCCGTATCCGGCTGATGGCGCAGGTCGTTGAGGAACAGCACGTCCTGGCCGTCTCGCCGGATCAGCAGGGTTTCGGCGGTCTTGCTCGGGGTGGGCCAGGACCGGATCAGGGGAAAGAGAAACCGGTTGGCATCGCTGACCAGGACGACGGCGCCCAACGGCGACCCATCCGACGCGGCGCCGGTAAAGATCGGAGCGATGACCTGGATATAAGGCGCCGGCGTGTGCGCACCGAGGTACAACTCGGTGAGAATGGGCTTGCGGTTGTGCAACGCAGCAGTCAGGGCGGTGGTTGGTCCTTCGGGCATCTGCGTTTCACCGCTCGGGCGCAGCAGCGTCTTGCCCTGGGGGTCAACCAGTATGATGTGGGCGTAATGGGCCTTGAGACTGCGGAACCGGAACAGAAACGGCTGGGCATTGGCGTCACTCGGATCGGCGAGGAAACGGGCCACGCCCTGGGCAAAAAAGGGACTCTCCGTCATGACGGCGGCGTCGGCCAGGCGCTCGGCGCGCCAGGCCGCGAGCTGGTCCGCCTTGAGCCGGCCGATGGAACTCAGTTGCGCTTCGGCGGCGCGCTGAACCGCCTGCTTCTGGCTGCGATAGAACCATGTGCCGCCGGCAACCACGACCGCCAGGGCCGCCGCCAGGGCAACCGCCATCCAGCGGGGAAATGAGTTCGTCTCGTCATACATCATCGGTTCGCCTGTTGTTCTGGGGCGGGGCGGCGGCCTCGGTGTCCAATGGCAGGAATATCTTGAAGATGCTTCCCCGGCCGAGCTCGCTTTCCAGGGTGATGCAGCCGTTATGGGCCTTCACGGCACCCAGGGCCACGGAGAGCCCCAGGCCGCGTCCGGTAAACTTGGTGGAGTAAAACGGGTCGAAAAGCTTTTCGAAATCGCTTTGCGCAATGCCGCAACCGGTGTCCTTGACTTCCAGGCAGGCGTACCCCGGCGCATTGGGCTGAAACTCGACCGGCCGGCGATGGGTGGTGGCGATATCCGCCGGGGACGCGCGCCGGACGTTCAGGGAGACGATGCCCGGTCGGCTGTGCATGGCTTCCCAGGCATTGACGACCAGCGCGTGAAGCATTTGGCGGATTTGGCCGGCGTCCGCCTTGACCACCGGACCCGGCTCGGGTAGATCGGTTTCCATAGTCACATGCTTCGGAAGGTCGGCCAGAAGGCCGGGCAGTAACCCGCGGCACGCCTCGGACAGGTCCAGCGGTTGGCGCCAGCCGACCGTCATACCCAAGTAGGTCAGCATCATGCCGGCCAACTCCGCAGCGCGACTGGCCGCGTTCATGGCTGACGTAAGCGCTTCGGTAGGGCCGGATTGGCCGGGCAGATCCGCAATGGCGATTTCCAGGTTTCCCATGACGATGGTCATAAGGTTGTTATAATGATGGGCGATGCCTCCGGCCATGCGTTCCAGGCTTTCAATCTTCTTAAGGTGGCTGAGTCTGAGCGTTTCTTCCGCCCGCTTGCGTTCGGTGATATCGGAGAACACCGTGGCAAACATGGGTGGGGCAGGGGAAAAGGCCCGCACATCGAAATATCGACCGATCTCCTGAGCATAATTCTCGAAGGATACAGGCTCGCCGGATTGGGCCACCTTGCCAAAGGTCTCTATCCAGTACGGCTCGGTTTTGGGCAGGACCTCTTTCACGGTGCGCCCGATCAAATTCTGGGCCTGGAGGCCGGTCAGTTTTTCAAAGGCCGGGTTGATTTCGATGAACCGGTAATCCACCGGCTGGCCGTTGGGGTCATAGATCATTTCGTGCAAAGCAAATCCAGTGGTCATGTTTTCAAAGAGCTGCCGGAACTTTTGCTCGCTCTCCAGCAGCCGGGCTTCGGCGCGGAAAAGGGTTTCGTAATAGACATTTTTGCGCCGCTGCCAGGCGACCAGACCCATGGCCACGACCCCCCCCTGCCATGGCTGCAAATAGTGCCAGGATCAGAAAAGCCCGCAGGCGCCATTCGGCAAAGACTTCCGCCTTGTCCTGCTTGGCCACCATAAACCAGGGCGAATCCGGGACCGGGAGCAGCACCGCCAGCACCGCCACACCCCGATAGTCCTTGCCTTGAAATACCCCTTGCCGGCCAAGCACAGCCATGACCGCTGGCACATCGGTGCGGCTCAGGGGAATACGCTGTTTAAGCACCGCGTCCGGCTGATGGCGCAGATCGTTGAGGAACAGCGCACTCTCGCCGTCCCGCCGGACCAAAAGGGTTTCGGCGGTTTTGCTCGGCGTGGGCCAGGACTGGATCAGGGGATAGAGAAACTGGGATGCATCGCTGATCAGAACGACCGCGCCCAGGGGCGGCGCATCCGGCGCATCGCCGGAAAAGATGGGCGCGACCACGCTCAGATACGGCCCAGAGGTTTGCGTCCCGATGTACAGTTCGCCGAGAACGGACTTGCGCCCGCGCAGCGCAGCCGCCAGGGCCGCCCCGCAGTCCTTGTGCATGGTCGTTTCTCCGGTCAGGCTTAGAAGAACGATCCCGTGCGGGTCAACCAACAGGGCATCGATGTATTGGTAATGGGCCTGAAGACTGCGCAACCGAGAGCTTAGCGGCTGAGTATTCGCGTCGTCCGGATTGGCCAGGAAGCGGGCCACGCCCTGGGCCAAAAACTGACTTTCCATCAATACGGCGGCGTCACCCAGGCGTTCCGCGCGCCAGGCGGCGATCTGATCCACCTTAAGGCGTGCGATGGAGGTCAGTTGCTCTTCAGCAGCCAACTGTAAGGCCTGCTCCTGGTCGTGGTAGAACCATGCGCCACCGATTATCAGCATCAGCAGGGCTGTTGCCTGGGCAACCGCCATCCAGCGGGGAAACGCTTTCATCGTGCTGTTCATGATCGGTTCGCCTGCCGTTTAGGCGGTTGTCCATCCAAAACCGTTGTTCGGCTGAACCCAAGCGAGGTCTTCCAGTATCGCTTTTCCACGCATATCTTACTCCGCTCTATTGGGCCGGCGCAATTCTTACTTGTGCGTTCAAGGACGATGGCGCCTGCCCTGACGCGATGGACCGACGGCGTGCGGATTTCCTGTTCAGCTTTTTAAATGGAACGGCCGGCGGCGATCTCCCGTTTGAGTGCCAGCTTGTCTACCTTGCCGCTGCCGAGCATGGGCAGCAGTTCGCGGATGACAAAGCGCTTGGGGACTTTGTAGTTGGCCATCTTGGAGCGGCACAGGGCCTCGAGTTCTTCGATGCCGACGGTTTGGCCGGGCATGGGCATGACATAAGCCCAGCCGACCTCCTGATAAAGATCGTCGGGCACCGCCACCACCGCGGCGAAGAGCACCTTGTCATGGGATTCGAGCAGCTCTTCGATTTCGCGCGGATAGACGTTCTCCCCGCCGGTTTTGAACATTTCGCTGATGCGGCCGGCGATGGTGATGTAGCCGCGGGCGTCGCGCGAGGCCAGGTCGCCGGTATAGTACCAGCCCTGGGCGTCGATCACGGCGGCGGTCTCCTGTGGACGGTTGAGGTAGCCCTGCATGAGAAACGGGCCGCGCACGGCGATCTCGCCGATCCTGCCGTCGGGCAGCTCGCGGCGTTGGGGGTCCACGATCTTAAGCTCGAAGGGTTCGGCGATGGCGCCGGCGGTCTTCATCAGGGTGGCGCGGTCGTCCCCCGGCCGGGTGTAGGTGACGAAACCACACACCTCCGTGCTGCCGTAGCCGGTGATCATGGCCGCCTGGTTCTGGCCGCAGACATGGCCGAGCAGATCCATCATGATCTTGGGGGCGGCAGCCCCGGCCCAGATAAACGCGCGGATGCTGCTGAAGTCGGTGGTGAAAAAGCCAGGATCTTTGAACTGCAAGAGGAACATGACCGGTATCTGGCCCAGCACGGTGATCTTTTCCTGCTGGATGACGCGCAGGCTTTCGCCCGGATCGAACTTGTCCATGAAGATCAGGGTGCCGCCGCCCATGATCATAGCAAAGCCGATCTCCACATCGGCGGCCACATGGTTGATGGGGAAATGCAGCAGGGCCCGGTCGCCGGCGGTCATGTGGAAGTATTCGATCTCCCGGCGGATGTTTGCGATGATGCTGCGGTGCGTGTGCACCACGCCCTTGGGTTTGCCGGTGGAGCCGGAGGTATACATGACGAGCATGGGGTCGTCCGGTTGCACGCGGAGGGCGCGCGCTTCGAGGGCCGCCGACAGTTCGGGCCGCTCGGCGCGCACGAAGTCGGCATACGCCACGCTGCCTGCGATGGGCGCCCCGATGACGATCACCTGCTTGAGACAGTCGAACTCGGCGGCCAGCGCGCCCAGGGTATCGCCCAGATCCTTATCGAGGTAGGTGCGCACGGCGACCAGGACGGCGGGCCGGCAGTCGGCGATTTGGTAGCGTAGTTCGTCCAGGGTGTACTTGGGGGTCAACCCGAGCCACCGGGCGCCGATTTTGGCGGCCGCCATGTAGGTGATCGGAAATTCGTTGCGCGCCATGGAGAGCATGGCCACGCACTGCCCGTGCTCGACCCCGGCGGCCAGGAAGGCCTTGGCCGCCAAGTCTATTTCCTGCTGAAACTGCTTCCAGGTCAGCCGCTCACTGCCGAACACCAGGGCTTCGCCATCGGGTTTTTCCCGGGCCCATTTTTCCACATAGTGCCAGGTCAGATCCATTTTGTGTGGGACCATAACTCCTCCTCTAGGCCCGCACCGCCTCGATGCGGGCATATCCGTGGTTGACGGCCCGGCCGCCGCTTGCATTCAGCACCGCAAAGAAAAGATCCCGGCCGCCGGGATCGCTGCGCCGCTCGTTCAACTGCACCGTGATGGTTTCGCCGGGCAGCACCATGGCGCTGAACCGGCAACTGAGCGCCTTGAGGCCGCGCGGGTCGCCGCCGCCTTCGCGGTTGACGATCTCCCGCGCCGCCAGCGCCAGCGTGGCCGTGCCCTGGAGAATGATATCAGGCAGCCCCACGGCGCGGGCAAACTGCACGGAGGTGTGGATCGGGAAGTAAATGCCGGTGCATCCGTCGTAGATAAAGGGCGCCACGGGATCGATAGCGATCGGCGCCTGCCAGTCGACGGGTGCCTCGGGTCGCGCCCGGGGCGCGCTGGGGATATCCGGCCCGCCCTGTCCGGCCCCGTCGCAGGTCACGCCCCGCAGCAGGCCGCCGTTGTATTCGGTGAAAACCGGGGCCCCCGCGGCGTCGCAGGCATCCAGCCGGATGACCGCCTGGGTGCCGGCCCGGTGGGGCAGGATGGCGGCGATCTGCCCCCGAATAGTGAGGCTGTCGCCGGGTTTCAGGGGGCGATGAAAGACCAGGTGTTCGGAATAATGGACCTGGGTCCGCAGGGCCTCCAGGGGCAATCCCTGGTCGGGCAGAAATTCGGGCAAGCGCTCGAAGATGGGCCAGGTGAGGGCCACGGCCTGCATGGGCGGCGCCAGGGTGCCGCCGGCCCGCTGGTCATCGAAATACCAGGGATTGCGATCCTGCACGGCGGCCGCATAGTTCATGCATTGGCGCCAGCCGACGGTGCAGCGGTACTCTTTCAAGGGGGTGCCGACGATGGCCGGATCGATCTGCATGATTTCCTTCCCGGCCGGAAAAGCACCCGGCCCACGTGAAGTTGACGGTCAGCTACACCCGATGCGCCTTCGAAAAGCGCTTACGGCGCAACATAGGTGCAGCAATAGTCCGTAAGGCGCTTTACTTTCAAACTGAATTTCGATTGGGCCGGCACTTCGAAGCTCTGGCCGCCTTCAATGGTTTGCCAACCGGCGGCACCGGGAATCAACACCTCGAGCCTGCCGTCCAAAATCTCCATGATCTCTTTTTCCGCCGTGCCGAATTCATAATCCCCGGGAAACATGATCCCCAGCGTCTTCTTGGCGCCGTCCGCAAAGATCACCGTGCGGCTGGTAACTTTGCCATCGAAGTAGATGTTGGCTTTTTTCACGATGGTCACGTTCTTGAAATCCTGCATGATTCAACTCCTTCATTGGTCTATCGATACCGTTCACCTCAATGCCGCTGTATGCAATCCCAAATCCAACCCCGCACCACGCTTTCTGTGGCACACCGGCCCTGGATCTATCAGGTTACCTATAACACTTGTGCCGCATCAACAACTCCAGTTATCACTTTTAGCAAGGATCATTGAAACGCGAATTTGGCTGGGTAAAAGCATGGGCAGGATCATTTTTTAAGACACCGGTACGAGTTTGTATGCTTTAGCCGTCCAATCGAGGATTCCGCCGCTCAGATGGTAGATCTGGGTAAAGCCCAGTTCGTCGAAAATTTTCAGCGCCTTTTTGCTGCGGTTGCCGCTGCGGCAGTAGACCAGGTAGGTTTTGCCGCGATCCAGGCGATCCAGAATCGATTTGAACTGAGGGCTGTAATAGTCGATGGAGACCGCTCCGGCAATGTGCCCCTGGGCAAATTCGGCCGGGGTGCGGATATCCAGGATAAGGAAGTCGGGATTGCCCTGGTGCGCTGCGATCAATGCCTGCGCTTCCGTAGCGGAGTACTCGTTGATGTTCGCAACCGCAACACCGATGCCGCCCAGCAGGAGAACCAGCAGGGTCAGCAGGGTGGTGCGGGCAGTATTGTTCTTTGGATTGTAAATCATTCAGTCGCTCCTTTCTGAACTTATTCGACGCTTTCACGGAACCGGGCCGGCAACCGATTACGGGGAAAGGATCGCGATATATCCTGACTTCCGGTCAAGGGCTGCCGTTGGAGGCACGATTCCAAAACACGATCCCAACAATAGCACCGGTATCGCAAATCACAATGGGCGCTCCGGGCGCCTGTTCGGGAATCCATACCCGATTGTGGCCGTTCCTATTTTTAGCGGATTCAAGACAGAATTCCCAAAGATCCCATCGAAAGAGAAGGCGGCGCAGCGCTGCCAGGGCCAGCGGTCGCCGCAGTCGCCTTGCTTGACACGCGCCGGCGGCGTCTCAATTGTTATAAAACACTCCAGAACATTCCATCGGTTCAATGCCCAGGACCGTGGCGGCGGGCATGGTGGAAGATTGGACGCCATGCACCCATGGCAGGCCTTGAAGGTGAGAGGACGGTTAAAATGGCTTTCGGAAAGCTTGTGCCGCAGGAGGTGTGATCTTGAGACGCTTTGCCGTGATGATTCCCGGGGTACTGCTCTGGCTGAGTGCCGCGCTGCCGGGTTGGGGCGAAACACCGAAAATGAACGGCACCGTGCCAGCGGCGCCGCCAAAGGAGCCTGTGATGTTCGTGGATGACCTTAATACCGTTACTGATTCGACGATTCCGCCGATCGACCGGGCGGTCCCGGAGTTATTCGAAACCGCCGCCTTCGGCCTGGGCTGATTCTGGGGCGTTGAAGCCCGGTTCGGGCTGATCGAAGGGGTTCTGCGCACCCGGGTGGGTTATGCCGGCGGCACGACCGCCAACCCCGATTATGGTCACATCGGCGACCACACCGAGACCGTGCAGGTGGATTACGATCCGGAGCGTATTTCCTACACGGAGCTGCTGGCCATCTTCTGGCAGAGTCATGATCCCACCGGCCGGGCCTGGTCCCAGCAGTACCGCAATGCCGTTTTTTATGGCGACGAAGCCCAGCGCCGTCTGGCATTGGAGAGCAAAGCAGCCCTGGGAAAAAAACTCGGCAAATCGGTTCACACCGACATCGTCCCCTTGCAACGCTTCACATGGGCCGAGGACTATCACCAGAAGTATCTGCTGAAATCAGAACACGAACTGGTTCGTGAGTTGCAGGGCATCTACCCGCGCCAGAGGGATTTCGACAACTCCGCGGCCGTGGCCCGACTCAATGGCTATGTGGGTGGCAACGGCAGCCGTGAGCAGCTAGCCCGGGAAATCGACCAACTGGGCTTGAGCGAGCGGGGCAAAAAGCTCCTGATGCGCCTGGTGCGTCCGTGAAGTGGTGGCCTGCTCATCAAGGGCGGCATCGCTGCCGGGGATAGTGTTTGGGGCCGCTCAGGCAACACGCCGTGGCGCAAATTACGCATCGGCATTCCAGATTCGCGCCCATACCCAGAGCAACCGTTCTGCGCCGCGTTCGACCCGGATGCGCTCGCTTACCGTGGGCACGGCATGCGGATTGCCCATCTCGGCCACCTTGAATTGGAAGAAATAGGCCGGTTCCAGGCCCATGCGCAGATCGGCGACGACGATGGCGCGATGGCGTTTGTGGACGGAATAAAAGCCGTGGGTGAACCATTGCAGGCGCTGCACCGGCCAGTGGTCGTTGAGGCCCGCCAGCAGTTGTTCATCGCTGGGGTAGTGGTTGAAACGAATGTCCCGCTCTTCGTCCAGCAGGGAGTAAAAGCCTTCGTAGTATCCGCGTTCGTCCATCACGACCACCCGCCACAAGAGCGTGTTGAAGGGCATCGGGACCGTGAGGATGCTGTGGTAGGCGACATTCTGGCGCGCCAGGGCGTGTCGTACGGTGTCGTTGACATGCAGCTTGGCGCCGATGCTCCAGGCCAGGTAAAGGGTGCTCAGAGCCAGGCAGACGGTGTTGGCCCGATGGCCGCGCAGGCCCTTGCGGGACATGATGCCGGCGGCCAATACGCCGCCAATCAAGGGAAGCGAATAGGCCGGGTCGATAATAAAGATGGTGGACCACATGACCGGCGGTGTGGACAGCGGCCATAGGATCTGGGTGCCGTAGACCGTCAGGCAGTCCAGCAGCACGTGGGTGATCAAGGCCAGAAAGACCAGCATCACCCAGCGGGGGCGGTGTTCCTGCGTGCCCGGGTGGATTTTGAGAATCAACCATACGAAAAGCGGGGTGAGGGCGGTCAGCACGAAGAGTGAGTGGCTGAAGGCGCGATGGTAGGTGAACTCTTTGACGGCGTCGCCGAAGGGGATCAGCACGTCCAGATCCGGAAACAGGCCGCACAGGCCGCCCCATAAAATGGCGCGGTTACCGATGCGCCGACCCAGGGTGGCTTCTCCGACGGCTGCGCCCAGCGCGATTTGAGTGATGGTATCCATGGCAATAGTCGCTTTTAACGTATGCGCGCATTCCCACGCTGAGCGTGTAACCGCAACTGATCTTGGGTCGTTTGATTTTCCACCGCGCGAGACCGCCGGTGGGCCGGCCCGACTCCGGTCATAGTAAGGATTGCGGGCGGGAATGCAAAAGAGCCCTGTCATAGAGAAAGGGCAGGGGGTCGATTAAAGTTTCGGGGTACGCGTGGCGATAAGCACCTGTCGGGGCTCGCGATGGTCGGCTTCAAGCCCCGGGCCGCCCTTGGACGTTGACATATGAACCTTGGGTCTGGTATTGATGCCCACAACTTAGAAAGCGTTGCATGAGTTTCCCTCCTCTTCCAATCCGCCTTCTACAAAAAATCCAGGACATGGCATTTCAATCCTGACTTTGAGACACATTTGATGGGACGGCCCCTGCCAAGGAATATCGGGCGAGGGGAATGATGTCCCGGAGTCGCGCGAGGGGATCCACCAGCGCGGCAACGTCATTCCTGTCAAGCGTCACAACCAGGTTGAAACCATTGCATTGTTCAATATTCAAAAAGAAAGAAGTTACAAAAATTCATGATTAAACGTTTGAAGATTATTCCGATCGGCGGCTTGGGCGAAATCGGCAAGAACATGACCTTGCTGCAATATGGCCGCAACATGATCATCGTCGATTGCGGGGTCATGTTCCCCGAAAACGACTTGCACGGCATCGATCTGGTGCTGCCCGACTTCGAATACGTTATTAAGAACAAGAAGTTTTTGCGCGGGATCGTGTTGACCCACGGTCACATGGACCATGTCGGCGGACTGCCCTATTTGCTCAAGCATGTGAACGCGCCGGTGTACGGCACAGATCTGACCCTGGGCATCGTGCGCCGTCAGTTGGAGGAGGCCGGCCTGGAGCAGGTGGCCCTGGAACGGATCGACGACACCCAAACCATCCATCTGGGGCCGTTTGGGGTGAGCCCCTTTGCGGTGGCTCATTCGATTCCCGCTTCGGTCGGCCTGGTCATCGATACGCCCGTGGGCGCGGTGGTGCACACCGGGGATTACAAGCTGGATGAAACGCCGGCCGGCGGCCGCACCACGGATTTAAAGCGGTTGCGGGCATTGACGCCCAACGGCGTGCTGGCTCTGCTGGCGGACAGCACCAACTCCGATCGGCCGGGCCGCACGCCCACCGAGCAGTTGGTGACCTCGGCGCTGGATGTTCTGTTTGCCGAAGCCGGCGTCGGCCGCATCATCATCGCCACCTTCTCTTCGGTGCTGGCGCGCTTTCAGGAGATCGTCCACCTGGCCGAAAAGCATCACCGCAAGATCGCCATGACCGGGCGCAGTCTCATCCAGAATACCGAGCTGGCGCGGGAACTGGGCTACCTCAAAATTCCCAAGGGCATGCTGGTGGACATCAAGACGGAGGTGCCGGAAGGCGAACTGGTTATTTTGTCCACCGGTTCCCAAGGCGAGCCCAATTCGGCCCTCAACCGCATGGCCCGCGGCGAACACCGCGACGTGCAGGTGCATGCGGGCGACACGATCATCGTCTCCGGCGGCGCCATCGAGGGCAACGAAGAACATGTGGGCCGGATGCTCAACCTGCTGTTCGGCCGCGGCGCCAACGTCATTTACGGGAAACTCGCCCAGGTGCACGTCTCCGGTCACGGCAGCCGTGAAGACATGCGCATCATGCTCGAAGCCGTCCAGCCGCGCTTTTTGATCCCCGTGCACGGGCACACCCGCCACCTGCACCTGCATTCCCGCTTGGCGCAACAAAACGGGATCGGCGCCGATGCCATCTTTATTCTGAAAAACGGATCGACCTGGGTCAGCGACGGCAAAACCGCCTGGCTGGGAGAACCGGTACCGGTTAAAGATGTCTACGTGGATGGCTCCCTGATCGGTGAAATCGGCGATCTGGTGGTGCGTGATCGGGAGCGCCTGTCGCAAAACGGCTTTGTCTTGTGTTATGTGCCCGTCGACAGGCAGCGCCGCTTGGCCGGCGAAGTGCGGCTGGTCAGTCAGGGTTTTTTGCAGATGGATGCTTCCAAAGGTCTGATGGAAAAGGCCCGGCGCAACTTGAAGCGGACTTTGAAGGAAACCGGCTGCCGGCACCAGGACAGCATTCGCAAGAACCTGCAAGATTTTTTCTACGACCAAACGCAGTGCCGCCCCGTCATTTTGCCCCACGTCGTGCGGGTGTGACGGAGCTGGATTCCCGCGCCTATGCCAAGGCCGGCAGAACCGGCCTTTTCCAATCCTCCCCCCACTCCTCCACGGCCGTCGCCGCTCTTCCCAGAACATCGAGCTTGACGGCCCGCACCTTGCGGTAAACCGAGGCATAGTCCCTTTTTTGGCCGTCCACCCGCAGCAGATCGCTTTCAATGGAAATGCCGAACAGTCTTTCGTTCTCTTTTAGGTAGGGAAGCATCAGTTCCCAGTCGGCCGGCGTCAATTGGGCGAACTCGCCGCCGTTGAGTTGCTCTTCTACAACGAGGTGGTGCGGATCTCTCATATAGATTGCACCGCCCGAGGCGAGCGAATAAAGATTGGAGCCGGGATAGGGGTTTGCCAGGGAAACCACCTTCCCATCCAAATCGAATTCGATACCGTTCAGAATCACAAACCCGCCACCATTCAAAGGATCGCCAGCCATAAAGGACTCGGCCAGATAGTCGAGGCAGGTGCCGTTGATGACCACCCGGGGTCGTCCGACGGCATTGATCACCGGGCGGCCGGCGGCGTTGCCCAGGACATACACCTCTCCGCCCTTGGCGCCGTACATGAAGGTCTGCCCTACATCACCGTAAATCACCAGTTTGCCGCGTTTGATGATCTGGGCCAACTGGTCCTGGGCATTGCCGTGAACATGAATTTCAAGCCCGTCGATGCCCGATGCCAGATAATCGCCGGAGCTGTCATAGACATCGATCCGCACCCCGTCGGACTCCTTGGACAGTCCGCATCCCGTAAACCGCTGCCCTTTGTAGCCATAGCAGATGAACTGCTTCCACCCCAGGGCATAGGCGTCGCAGATCAGGCGCGCGTCGCAGGTGTCGCCCTCCGGCGGAAACGCTTTGGCATTGAGCACGCAAATGCGCTCGTCCCCTTGGGGGGGCCTCAGCGTTCTGCGGGTTTCCCAATCGATATAGCGATAGAGGCTTTGGCTGTTCGCATTCATCTTGGGCGAAGCCGCAAATAGGGCGGTTAGGCTCTTTTCGAGGATGCTCAGCACCGAACTGCGTTTCTTCTCTCCGGTGCCGATCCGGCGGTCATGAAGAAAAGTCAGCAGCTCGATGGCTTTGGTTTTGGCGGAATCGCTTTTCGCAGACCGGGCTAGGAGCTCCTCGCACAGTTGCACCAGCGAAGCATAAGGCCAGGTGGGCAGCAACGCCTGGCAGCGGCGTTTCAAATCCGCGGTGTCCGGGGCGGCCAGGCCTGCTTGCACCAGAGCGAAGATCTCGGCGGACTTTTCGGATACGGCTAACCCTTGCGCCGGCCGAAAGTGGTTCTGGCCCTTGGGCGTGCGGACCACCTCCCCGAACTTGTTAGTGCAGATCAGCTCCTTGGACCCGTCACCCTTGCCGGCGTCCCTGACCGTAAACATAAACGAGCCGCCGTCGGTGGCGCTGCCCCCCCGGGCGTTCCAATATTTATCGGCCACCGGGCAAAAGCGGTCGTCTTCGGCAGCCAGGTTTTGCAGGGTTGCATCGATGGCCTGTTTTTCCGAACAGATCAGGCCGATTTGCACCGCGCCCTCCTGAAGGGCGAACACCTGGGGCCGCAGCATGGCGGTATCCGTGATGCCGATGAGCTGGAAGAACTTTTCATAGGGATTGTTGCGGGCGATGATAAAAAACCAGGGGCCGTCCGGAGAGGCGTGGATATGGGCCGACTGAATGCGGCGGTAAATGCGCTGCTTTTCCGGAGGCAATTGATCGAAGTCATGCTCGGTGGTCGGCGCCATGGCCTCGATGATGTACTCCATGGGATAGCCGAAGGTGCGGTGCAGAAGATCCAGCAACAGTACGGATACTTCGGTATCCGTTAGAAATTGAGGATGGATGTTGTGCTGCTGCAGGTACTCGCTGACGGCGTGATAGTTGGCGAAATCGCCGTTGTGCACCAAGGCCTCGTCCATGCCGATGAAAGGATGCGCGCCGCCGGGGTGCCAGACCCGCCCTTTGGTGGGATAGCGTTGATGGGCGATCCACCCATGGGCCTTGAAATCGTCCAGAAGATAATATTCGACGACTTTTTCGGCATAGCCGACGATCTTCAAGATCATCAAATTACGGCCATGGGAGAGCACAAAGGCCTGCTTTTCCCCCAGGGAGGCGTAAAAGCGCTGATTGATGCGGATGGAGTTCTGGAAGATGAATTCGTCTTCGGCCTTGGCCGGGGTCAGATCCTCGAATCCGTTCGCTTCGACGAAGCGTCCCAGAACATCTCGTTTAACCCGCACAAAGTAACGCCACACATCGGGCGGTCTGACATCCAGACCTGGTACGTCGCGGTAGTCATCGACCGTGGGAATCCGTCCGGCCTTGTGGACTTCCAAAAAAGGCGCGATATACTCCTTTTCCACTTGCGGCCGGGCTGCGGTATCGAGCAGCGCCACCTGAAGCATGTAATGGGAATCCAAAACCTCCTGGCTGACCCCCAGGCTCTGCGCCGACAGCCCGACGGCGGCAATGCCACCGCCTTTGCCGTTGCCGCGGTTGTGCATCTGTACGGAAGGTTCATAAATATGACGCCCCCGAACCGGAATGGACGCAATGAATCCGGTGACGCCGCAACCACCCTCTTCCGCGGACTTTTTAAGGTCCACGCCGCCACGGGGCAGTTTTGCCCTGGAATCGAGAAATTTATCGACGATCGAATGATAACGAGATCGCATGCATGCTCCTGTCAAATATACATTCGCTTTCGGGGCGCCGGCTGGTATTGGGCTCTTTCTTCTGCTTCCAGATAGTCCAGATGAACGAGTAAATCGGAACGGCCCACCAACTCCCGAATAGTGCTGAAGCCTAATTGGCGCAATAATTCACACCATTGCTTGCGCCAAGCCATATACATGTTGACGATCCGTTGCTCGGCATAAGCTTCGGAAATCATCTGGCCCAGTTCGCTGTCGGTGGAGGCGATGCCCCGGGCGCAGCCACGTCCGCTTTCGCAGTTGCCGCAACGCACACATTCGAGGGCCACCAGTTCGGCGGTGCCGATGACCACGCCGTCGGCTCCCAGCGCGATGGCTTTGGCCACATCCATGGCATTGCGGATGCCGCCGCTGGCGATCAGACAGACTTCTTCCCGGATGCCTTCGTCCTTGAGAAACTGATGGACTTTGGGGATGGCATATTCGATGGGCATGGCGATATTCTTCTTGGCGATATCCGGGGCCGCGCCGGTTCCGCCGTAGCTGCCGTCGATATGCACGATATGCGCGCCCGCGTAATAGCTGCCCACGGCCACCATATCCACATCCGTGGGCGTGGAGACTTTAACGGAGACGATGGCCCGCGGGTTGACCTCCTTGACCCAGTCCACATGCTTCTTGTGATCTTCCACCGAATAGACGCTGTGAAAGGGAAAGGGAGAAAAGAGCGAATTGCCCACCACGGTCTCGCGCATGGCGGCCACTTCAGGGGTCACCTTGTCACCCAGCAAATGCCCGCCCAGACCGGGTTTGGCGCCCTGGGCATACTTGAACTCGATCACCGGCGCAAAGCGCATGGTCTCTTCACGCACCCCGAAAAGTCCCGTGGCCACCTGGGTGATGACAAAATCGGCGTAGGGCATAAACTCCTTGGGGTAGCCGCCCTCGCCCGTACAGGTCAGGGTATTCAAGCGTTGGGCGGCCCGGGCCCGGCCGGTCAAGGCCGATAACGCCATCGAGCCATAAGACATGCCTCCGCTATAACAAGGCAGGGACAAACGCCTTTCCGGCCGGCCGTCCTTGCGCTTGTTCAGGTCAAGGCTCAGATCCAGGGCCGCGTCGCCGATCCGCCGGTACTGGGCCGGGTCGGGCCGTTTGAACCGGATCTTGTCGAACCCGCCGCCGGAGTATCCCAGATTGTATTCCAGATCCACCACCGGGAGGTTGCCGCTTTCGGCCATTTCCCAATGGGCGATCAGCATTTCAGAAGGCCAGCGATAATCTCCCAGGGTTTCCAGAATCGGGTTCAGCCGCAGAGTCAAGGCTTGCTGGGGGCAGCGGTCGATGCAATAAAAATCATTTTGCTTGCATGCAAATCCAATGCACTTGTGCTCCACCGGCCGCATGGGTTTTGAGAAGTTCTCGTAGCGCGGATGGACGCCGTACGGGCAGAGTTTTGCGCACAACCCGCAGGAAATACAGGCCGAACTTCTTTTAAGCGTATACTTCCCGATGGTGTTGCGAAAACGCGATCGGGCTTCCCTGATGGGCGGCAATGGCTGTTTTTGAGTTTGTTGGGTCATGGGTTATCCTAGTCCAGGCACTTTGCGTTCACCGAAGATGGGCCCGAAATGATCTTTTTCCAGATTCTCGAACCACATGGAGCGGCCCACCTCCCCGCGCAGCCGCCGGGCCTCGCGGATGCCCATGGCGCCCATCAGTTCGATCAATTGGCTCTGCCAGGCGGCGATGAGATTGACGATTCGGTCGCTGCCCCACACAGCATCCAAAGGTTCATCCAGTTTGACCGGGCAGGAGAGCCCGTTGCTGCACCTACCGCACAGCCGGCACTCCAGCGCAATCAAGAGGGCATGATCGGCGGTCACGGCGTCGGCACCGCAAAGGATGGCCTTGGCCATATGCTCGGCCATGGCGATGCCGCCCGAAAACACCAGGTTGATCTTCTGCCGGGCCCCCTGGGCCACCAGCTTCAGGTGGACCTCCCGGATCATCTCCTTCAAAAACCGAGGCTGGACGGCATTCAGCTCATTGCCGTGATCGTCCGCGTAAAAGTGCAGACTATCCACGCCACTATGGACCAACTCCGCGGCACGCGCCGGCGCGTTGCGGTCAAGCGCCATGCCCACCAGGAGGACTACATCCGGATGAATGGTCCGAACCGTGTTCATGGCGACTTCGATTCCGGGTGCATCGGCCAACTCTACGACCCGGCTGTTGCGGATGGTCTCGCCGTATTGCGCGATATTCTCCTGGGTCAGACAGGGAATCAGGTGGCCGGCATAGGGCGCCAGCGCTGGGGAAAGATCCTGGGGGTGGACGAACATCAGCGTACCCAGCGCCTTGGCCGCCCTGGCCATGGGCAGCAAAACATGGTCGTTGATCAAAAGCTCTGGCGACAACCGAAAAAGCAAAGGCAACGGCAGTTCCAATAGCGGCGGTGTTTCCGAGGCCAAGGACATGTCCGCATTGAATTCAAGCCGCGTCTCCCGCCGGGAGAGCTCGAAACAGGTATTGATATACTCCCGGCCGTGGATACCGTCGCGCGTTGGACGGACGATTTCGGACATGTCGGTCCACATTGCATCGAATCCGGTCCCCACAAACGGGCCGCGGTATCCGGCGCCGGAAACCGGTATCTTGCCCGTATGGGCCTGGTACCACAACCGGTGCAGGTTTTCCGCGCGCCAGTATGCATCACCCAGGGTGCGGTAGTCCGGATTGATGGTCCGCGAAAAAATTCCCTTGGTGCATTCCTGGACACAGCGAAAACAACTCATGCAGGTGTACAGGTACTCGGGCTCTTCCATCGCGCTCATGTGCAGAAGATTTTCCTTGAAGATATTGTAGACGCACTTCTTCTTCACGCACTTCCGGCAGGAGCCTGCGCAGTTCTCGCGAAACTCGACCGTCGCGTATTTTCCGATGGGATGAAAGCGCGGAGGAGCGGTTTTGGTATGGATATGGTACTTTTGAGGCATGAATTTCTCCGTAACGATTCTACTACTCAGATACGGAACATTAAGGAAGAAGTATCAAAGGGAAGTCGAATTCTTCCGGTTACGGCCGAGGCAGAAGACCGGCTTCGGAGACGATCCGCTCGACGACATCCTCCCACTCGATGGCCATCAAATGGATGCCATGAACCCCCTGGATTTCACGAAGCGCGGCAATGGTTTCCAGGCAGATTTTGATACCTTCCTCGGCCACCTTTGGTTTTGCGACGCCTTCCATACGCTTGATCAGGCCCTCGGGGACGTCCATTCCCGCCACCCGCGTGGCCATGTATTTGGCCATGCCTACGGATTTCATGGGGGTCACGCCGGCCAGAATATGAACCTTTTCGGTCAACCCTTCGTCCTGAGCCATTTTCATCCAGGCCTTGAAGCGCGCCAGGTTATAAACGCATTGGGTCTGGATAAAATCAGCGCCGGCATCGATTTTTTTGGCCAGCCGCATCACCCGGTATTCGAAGGGATCGGCAAAGGGGTTGGCGGCCGCGCCGATAAACATTCGCGGTGCTCCCTTGAGCTCGAACCCGCTCATGTCCTGACCTTGTTCGCGCATGGTCTGTACGGTGCGCACCAGGTTCATCGAGTCGATATCAAAGACGTTCAAGGCATCCGGTTGGCTGCCGAAGGTCTGGTGATCTCCTGAAAGACAGAGAATATTTGTGATGCCCAGGGAGTAAGCGCCCATTATGTCCGATTGCAGCGCAATGCGGTTGCGATCCCGGGTGACCATCTGCATGACCGGTTCGATACCCATGGTCACCAGGTGCGCACAGGCGGCGATACTGGACATCCGGACAATGGCCGTTTGATTGTCGGTGACATTCACGGCATCGACGCACCCCTTTAACAGTTCGCCCTTTTTGCGGACGATCTCGGCATCGGCACCACGGGGCGGTCCACATTCCGCGGTCACGGCAAACCCACCACTATTCAAGACCCGCTGCAATTTTCCGGTGGATTCGATTTTCATAGCATATGATCCTCTCTGATGAGTTTGCGCGGCCCGGAAGATAAACTGGCGGCCCAGTTTTTCGGAGGAAGATAAACCCGCAAATTATCCATCTGCCCCAGGGCCTTGAGGCGTTCGATGATCAAGTGCCAGGCGCAATCGATGTCGGAACTCACTTCGCAATGGCCGTTTTGGGAGCCGCCGCACGGCCCGTTGAGCAATTTCTTGGCGCAGCGCGTGAACGGGCAAATACCGCCGAATACCGCCAGCTTGCAATCGCCACACCCCGAACACTCCTCGGTGAAAAGGCCCGGCTTTTCCAGAACCCCCATAAAGGTGGTGTTCACGCCAGGCAGCACGGGGGCGGTAGTAAAACGCCGCGCCATGGCCTGCACGCCGGCGCCGCAAGCCAAAGAGAGAATGGCCTGGTTGCGGCTTACAGCCTGCGCGCTTTCCTGGATAAATTCGTCTTCGCACTGGCGCTCTACGGTCTGCTCCTCGATTTCGATTCGCTTGCCCTCTGTTTTGCAAACCAGGCGCAAGGCCGAAGCCAAAACAGCCACCTCATCCTCGCCCCCGGCAAAACAGGTTTTAACGCAAGTGCCGCACCCCAAAATCAGGACTTTCTGGTAAGGTGCGATGATCTGCTTGATTTCCGAAATTGGTTTTTGTTCTCCGACGATCATCCTTCGACTCCGTTCGAGACCGGATCGGGTCTCCTTATTGTTCCTGGGTTAGCCCTTGGAAACAGCGAACAATGAATCAAACCAGCGCGACATCGGACCGGGAGCGCGCAGCCGCCGGGTTTGGACCCAAGGCAGCCGCCACCGAAAGCGCCTCCTGGATGAATCGTTTGGCACTCCGAGCGTCTCCGGCAGCCACATTAAAGAGCGCCAAGCGCCTGCCATCCATTCCGATTTCATCCAACAAGGCCTTTATCCACGCCACCCGCTTTTTGGCCCGCAGGTTGCCTTCCACATACCGGCATGCGCCTTCGGCGCAGACCAGCACCACCACGGCGTCGGCGCCGGCTTCGAAAGCACGCATCAGGAAAACATCCTTGACCATGCTTGAACACGGCAGTTTGATAAAATTCAACTCGCCGCTCGCGCTTGCCACCGCCGGCAGCGCATCGCCGTCGCCGAAGACATTGATGCAGTGAAAAACAGTAATTTTGGATTGGGATTTCTGGCTCATATTATTTTCATTAACTTATTTAGAAATTAATTAGCCTGGCTAATGCATAAAGAAAGGCGCCTCTACGATCGTTGCGCAGAGACGCCTTTGTCCAAGCTAAAGCGAGATTAAATTTCAGACATCATTGTCCGAAGTAGAAACTGAATAGTATTCATATTCTGCTCGTGAATTATTTGTCAAGGCTTTTAAAATGGCGATTCACTACCAGCCGCGCAGCCCGATAAAGAGGGATTACTGCCTTCAGGGATTGGAATAGAGTTGAAACCGAAAATTTCAGGCAAGAAAAAAAGGGCTTAGACGTTTCGTCCAAACCCTTTATTTATTCTGGCTCCCTGAGTAGGACTTGAACCTACAACCTAGTGGTTAACAGCCACCCGCTCTGCCGATTGAGCTATCAGGGATCGAGTCTTGGAACGCGCTTATGGGCGCCCCGAAGAAAGTGGCTTTTTAATAAAGCCGTCTGTGATTGTCAACTAATTTTAGGCGCTATTCTATCACTTTGGCGTGGACGACAGGTACGCTGGGCAAAGCGCTCGGCTCCCCGCCCCAGCCACCTTTTATTCAAAAACGTTTGGCCACGGTTCGTCCGCAAGTCCTTATGGCGCGAAGATTTTACGGCGCTTCGGCCGGCCTCGGAGCAGGCGCCAAATGGGGGGCGGTCCCTGCAACGGCCATGCCTACTCCCGTTGTTTCGGCCGAATCGTCAGCACAGGGCAATGGGCCGTGCGGACCACCTTTTCCGCCACCGATCCGGTCATAAGCCGATTGAAGCCCGAATGGCCGTGGGTGGCCATGACGATCAAGTCGGCGCCTTCCTGTTTGGCCAGGTGCACGATTTCGTGAGCCGGCTGGCCCTCGATCAGTCGCACCTGGCAGCGCAGGTTGCCGGGTATCAAGCCCGCCAGCATTTCATCCAAATGCCGGCGCACTTCCGTCTGCATGCTGTTCATCAACAAGTCCACCTTGGATTGAATGTCGGGCTTCGAATAAGCGCCCGAGATCAGCGGTCGGACATTCACATGGACCACGATCAACTCCGCAGCGAATTTTTCGGCCGCTTCGATGGCGGCCTTAAGCCCTTCTTGGGAAGCATCGCTGAAATCGGTAGGAGCGATGATTTTCCTGATCGGGAACATAAATCCTCCTTTCATTGAAAGAATCTAAAGCAAGCGCTGACCCTTTTTAACACGGAGACATGTGTAGCATCCAAGACGGTGGCAGCCATTGAATTTGAAAATAATAACGCAATCGCGGTTAAAAAGAACAGACTTTTCAAAAGGCTTTTAACCCCGAGGGGCACCTTAAGCGGCAGTACATCTTCGGCGCAAGCCGCATTTACCTGGTGTCTGAATCCGGTTGCCTGTTACCATATCTGCACACATGGCCGGCTTGTTTGGTGACAACGCGGCCGTTGCATCGCGATGACGTCTGCAACGGTTTGTTATCACAACTTTTATCAGGCCAGTCCCTGTGCCTCGAACAGGCACGCCTTGTGCTTGTCGCAGACCGAGGCGCTACCGGTTGATTGGGTACGAGCGGGCATCATGATCGGGCGCCGGCCCACCATCAGGCTTCGTCGAATCAGGAGGCAGTATGCGGTCATTGCGATTGTCCTTTGGCAAATTGGTTTTCCCCGTTCTGATGCTGTCGTTTCTTTGGACGGCCTGCGGCGGCGGAGGAGGCGGCTCCGATGGAAATACGCACGCTGCTTCGGCCCCGGTGATCGAGCGCTTTGCGGCCGAACCCGGCTACCTGGTGTCGGGTAGCGGCGATGGTGCTTCGCTGGTCTGGCAGGTAACCAACGCCGATCGCTTGACCATTACCCCCGATGTGGGCGCGGTTAGCGGTGCCAGCGGCAGCACGGCCGTGCATCCCGCGGTCACGACCACCTACACGCTTCTGGTCGAGAACGATGAAGGCGACGACAGTGCCACCGTAGTCGTGGCGGTGGGTGCCATCGAACCGGCCGGCGATCAGGCCTATGGCGATGTCCCGGCCGGGCTCCCGGCGCGGCTGAGCGTGGGGCTCGTGGAGGACCCGGGCCTGACCTGGATGCGTGACAGCGGCGTGGCCTGGGACATGCGCTATCATTACTTCGTCAAGGGTTGGCGCAACAACTGGGGCTGGGACGCCACCAACAGCGGCCAATGGGGGCTGGATTTCATGCGTGAATGCGACGACCACGGCTTCCTGCCCGTGGTGCAGTATTACTGCATGAACGGCTATTCCGATTACAACGAGAGCATTTTCCTATCCACGGCGCAGAATACTTCCACCATGGCGGATTACTTCGATGATTTCAAGGTGCTGATGCAGCGCTGCAAGGAGTTCGATAAGCCCGTGCTGGTACTGATGGAAGGCGACGGCTACGCCTATATGCAGATTCAATCCGGCGACAATCCCGACGCCTATGCGGCCGTGGCCGCCACCGGCATGCCGGAGCTCGCGGGGTTGCCCAATACCGCCGCGGGCTGGGGCCTGGCATTTTTGAGGATCCGCCAGGCTGTGGGCGCCGACAAGGTGATCCTGGGCATGCACATCTCCGGTTGGGCCACCGGGAAGGATATCGCCTACTACCAGACCGGCATCCCGTTGCAGCCCGAAGTGGACCAGGCCTATGCTTTCCTGGCCGAGCTGGGACTGGCGGCCAATGTCACCGGCCAGACTTACGATGTGCTGGTGGGCGACCCCCTGGATCGTGACTCGGGATTCTATGAAGTCAATCAGGGACTCGGCCAGGCGCGCTGGTGGGATGCCTCCGACGATGCGCCGATCGACAGCAAAAGCTTCAACCGTTATGCCGAATGGATGCGGCTCTGGAACATCAAGTCCCGGAAGCGCTGGGTGCTCTGGCAAATACCGCTGGGCAATTCCAACCACCTCAACGTTTGGAACGACGGCGGCCCGCGCCAGGGCTACAAAGACAACCGGCCCGAATACTTCTTCGCCAACGGCACCGACCATCTGCGCAAGTTCGCCGATGCCGGCACCATCGCCCTGCTCTTCGGTCCCGGCGCCGCCGGCCAATCCTACTGCACCAACGACGTTTACACCGACGGCCAACTCTTCATGCAGAGCCGGGCCGGAGACATCCTCAATGCGGGCGGCGTACCCATCGTTACGGACGGAAATTAATCCGGTGTCGATCCTGTTCTAATTGATTCGACCGTGATCATCTTTCCGACCCGGTCTCCTTTTCTGTCTATGACGTCATGCCCCGCAAGCCCACGAAGCTGCGGGCCAGCTCGATCTCCCCCATATGCCGCAGGCCGTGCTGGTAGATCCAGCATTCGATGCCGTCGAGCACAGTGATCCCCTGCTCTCCGGCCACGCGCGCGCTGAAGGTGCTGGCGATCTGCGGCGGAAACGGCCGCGGCACCACCAACCGCCCCAGTTCCGCAGGCGCCAGGCGTGCCAGCCACGCCTCGGTGTGCGCGAAAACGGCCCGCATATAGTCGATGAAGGCCGGGTAGTCACCGATCTGCTGGAACTGCATCTCCGCCACCGTGCGGTGCTTGCCGTGGTCGGCAATCGCCGGCCGGATGCGCCGTTCCCACGCCTCGCTCCAGACGGGCGGCTCTCCGCTGAGCGTCATCAGCGCCGTGTCGAGCAAATGGATATAGTGAAACAGACTGAACGCCATGGGCAGGATGCCCTCGCGCTCCCGATGATTCACCTGCGCCGCCGTCATCGTGGCCGTAGCCTCCTCATACAGCGAAAACATCGCCCGCATCCGCCGCCGCAAAGAATCGAGAATCAGTTCGTTGCTCATTGAATCCTCCTCATTAGACACAAATGATGCCATGTCTCGACCAATGACACCATACCCCTTTCACAAGCAGTTTCAATAGGCCTTATGGCAACCCAAACGTTCTTACCTGTCTTCGCGTCTCAGTATCGAGGAGCTTGAGCGGTGGCGCCGTCGTGCCTCATGAAACATCGGGCTTCCATGGCCCACGATCATCGGTGATACAGACACGCAGTACTTGGCGATCATTCCACGGCGCCATTGACAGACAGCCCCTGCTGAATAATTGTTTGTCACGCTTGGCGGCCGGCTAGACGTTTAGGCCGACCGGCGATTAGACAGGCTCTCTGAAAAGGTCAAATTCACCAAAGGCAGCGGTCGTCCCTTGCCGCGAGGAGATAATCATGAAAGCTTTCGTGTGTACCGAATTCGGTCCGGCGGACAATTGTAACGTTCAGGAGATCGATCCGCGTTCGCCCGATAAGGATCAGGTGTTGATCGAGGTAAAGAGCGCATCGCTCAATTTTCCGGATGCCCTGATGATCGAGGGCCGCTATCAGGTCAAACCGCCGCTGCCGTTCAGCCCGGGAATGGATCTGGCGGGCATCGTGCGCCAGGTGGGGGAAGGGGTCACCCATGTGGCCGCGGGTGACCGGGTGATCGCCTTTTCGGGTGTGGGCGCGTTTGCGGAAATGTGCCTGGCGACCAAGGACAAGGTGGTGCCCATGCCCGCCGACATGTCGTTTGAGGCGGCAGCGGCGTATGGGATCACCTACGCCACTGCCATTCACGGGTTCCGGGAGTGTGGCCGGCTTCAACCCCATGAAACCGTGCTGGTGCTGGGGGCGGCCGGCGGCGTGGGCATCGCCGCCATCGAGGTGGCCAAGGCCATGGGCGCGCGGGTGATCGCGGCGGCGGCCACCGATGACAAGCTGGCCCTTTGCCGGAAGATGGGGGCCGATATGACCATCAATTACAGCACCGAGGATTTACGCGCCCGAACCATGGAGCTGACCGGCGGCAAGGGCGCGGATGTGGTCTTCGATCCGGTGGGCGGCGATTACACCATGAATGCGTTCCGCGCCACGGCCTGGGGCGGCCGTCTGCTGGTGGTTGGCTTTGCCGCCGGCGACATCCCCAAAATACCGCTCAACTACGCCTTGCTCAGCGAACGGGCCATCGTTGGCGTCTTCTGGGGGGCCTGGGCCGCCCGCGACCCGGAAGGACAGCACCGCAACATGGAAACCATGGCCCGCTGGTTCGCGGAAGGCAAAATCAATCCGGTGATCGACTCGACCATTTCGCTGGCGCAGATTCCCGAAGCCATCAAGCGTTTGACCTCCCGCCAGGTCAAGGGCAAGGTGGTCGTCCGGATCGGCGAAAATTAGCGCTTCTCGAAAATTAGCATCTCTCAAAGATCGACAGGATCGCGCAAAGGAAGGCAGGACCCCATGACCGAAAAAAATATTCAAGTGCTTCTGGCCCGTCGTCCGGAAGGCCAGGTACAGACGAGCGACTTTAAAATCGTGGAGACGCCGCTGCCGGATATCGCCGACGGCCAATTGCTGGTGCGCAACCACTATCTCTCCCTGGACCCTTACATGCGCGGCCGCATGAGCGCTGCCAAATCCTATGCCCAATCGGTAAATATCGGCGAGGTGATGGTCGGCGGCACGGTGGGACAGGTGGTGGCCTCCCGGCATGCTGGATTCAAGGTCGGCGACCATGTGGTAGGCTTCCTGGGCTGGCAACTTTATGGGGTCAGCGACGGCACCGCACTGATTCGGATCGACACAAGCGGCATCCCCTTGAGCGCCTACCTGGGCGTGATGGGCATGCCGGGAGCCACGGCTTATGTGGGGTTGATGGATATCGGCCAGCCCAAACCCGGCGAGACCGTGGTGGTCTCGGCGGCCTCGGGGGCCGTCGGCAGCGTGGTCGGACAGATCGCCAAAATCAAGGGCTGCCGGGCGGTGGGCATTGCCGGCGGTCCGGATAAGTGCACCTATGTCGTTAAGGAATTGGGTTTCGATGCCTGCATCGACTACAAGCAGGGGCGGTTGGCCGAAGATCTGGCCAAAGCCGCGCCCAAGGGCATCGATGTTTACTTTGAGAATGTCGGCGGGCCGATCTTCGACACGGTTCTTACGCGCATGAATCCCTTCGGACGCATTCCCTTGTGCGGCTTGATCTCCCAATACAACGCCATCGAACCGTACGGCCTGAAGAATGTCGGCAGTCTTCTGATCAACCGCATCAAGCTGCAGGGCTTCATCGTCTCCGACCACCTGGTGCGCTGGCCCGAGGCTTTCGAGGATATCGGCCAGTGGCTTAAGGAAGGCCGGATCAAATATCGCGAAAGCATCGCCCAGGGCATCGAGAACGCCCCGGCAGCCTTCATCGGTCTGTTGGCCGGGAAGAATTTCGGCAAACAGTTGGTCAAGCTCATTTAGAAGCCAAGGCTATTTCAAAGCTTTTCCGGAGCTCCAGGCCTGGCCGATTCTTTCGCCCACGGACCAATAGCCATTGTCCGGCATGGTCAGGGTGAAGGGCTTGATCTTCTGAACATCCAGTCGGCCGTCGGTCATGTATTTTTCTTCGGTGAAAAGCTCTTTGGGCTCTCCGATATAAAGCGTGTCGGCCGGCAGCGCGACGGTTTGCACCACCTCACAGGCCATGCGGACCGGGCACTCGGCGATCAGCGGCGCCTTGGATAACTGGCCGTAGAAGACTTCGAAAATCTGGGATTTGTCGCGTTTGGCGCCCGTGACCAGGCCGCAGTAATCGGTCTTCTCCATCAGGGAGACATCGGGAATATTGATGCTGAACTGCCGGTTTTCTTCGATGCCCTGGTTGGTGTGATGGCGGCCCAATGCTACCGCGAACAAAGGCGGTTTGGCATTGACCCGCGATACCCAGGCCACGGCCATGAAGTTGGCTTTGCCTGCCACCACCGCACCCACCAACACCATCGGCATGGGATACAAAAATGCCGCGCCATTATCCAATTTGATTCTGGCCATGGTTCATCCTTTCGATTCAGTGGTTGATTTCCCAAAAACGCCTATCAGCGGATACATCTATACCAGTGGCGGCCGTGGCGATCAATCCAGGCCGGCCTCGGCGCGCACTTCGGCGGCGATGGCCGTCCAGTCCTGTTCGGCCCGGCCGTGGGCCAGCGCGGCCAGGAAACGGCTTTCGAGCACCTCGGCAAAGCGCATGGGCGCGGCCGCTTCGGCGGCGGTGGTCTTGATCAAACGGATATCCTTGAGCCCCAGGGGAAGCTTGAACAGGGGCGGGCTGAAAGTACCTTCCAGGATCTGGCGCCCATAGTTCTGGTAGATCGGACAGGCGAAGCTGGTCTGGGTCAGGGCGGTCATCAGCGTTTGGGCATCGCCGCCGTTCTTTTCGACGAAGGCGGCGGCTTCGGCCATGCTTTCGATGGCTGCGGCAATCAGGAAGTTGGCGCCCAGTTTGGCCACGTTGGCCTGGGCCGGGTCCGGGCCGAAGTCGAACACCCGCGCCCCCAGCCGTTCGAGCAGCGGCAGGGCCCGGGCCTTGCCTTCGGCCGGGCCGGCGACGAAGTAGGTCTGCTTGCGGGCCCGCACGGCATCCGGTCGGCCCATGACCGGAGCGGCCACGTAATATCCGTTGAAGTCGGTCTGCTGCCGGGCCAGGCGCGCAGCCGTGCGTGGCAGGATGGTGCTCATGGAGACATGCACCCCGCCCGAGCCCAGGCGCCGGGCCAGTTCTCCTTCCGGCCCGACGACGGCCTCGAGGGCCGGATCGTCGGCGACGCAACTGAGCACCAGGCCGCTTGTTTCGGCCACCTCCCACGGCTGTTCGACGGCCTGGGCGCCGGCTTTGAGCAGTGGTGCGCATTTTTGCCTATCGCGGTTGTAGATGCGCAGTCGGAAGCCGTCGGCCAGAAGGTTCTCGGCCATGGGGGCGCCCAGCATGCCGGTGCCGATGAATCCGATGGTTTGCTTGTCTTGCATCGTCGTTCCTTTCGTCCAGGTTGGCGTGAATGGCAACAAGCTAATACCGAATCGGATAAAGTCCGCAAACCGCCCCGTTTCTTGAATCGCCGAATCTTGTATCTATATTGAACACCAATAACCTAAAATACTTCGTGAATGGAAGCCTGCATGGAAACGATATTCAAATGGATCACGGGAGACAGAGAAGCTCTCGAGCCGAGGGACGATGCGTCCGCTTCGCGGCAAGCCGATGACCGGGATGTGGAACTTTTAGATGCCTATTCGCGGGCCGTTGTGGCCGTGGTGGAATCCGTGGGCCCGGCGGTGGTCAGCATTGCCGTCGGCAACCAACCCTCGGACCACGCCGCCGAGCCAATCGGTGCCGGGTCCGGAGTGGTGATCGCCCCGGACGGCTATATCCTGACCAACGATCACGTCGTCCAAAAGGCCAAGTCCCTTTCGGTCAGCCTCACGGATGGCACCAGCCTTGCGGCCACGCTCATCGGCAGCGATCCGGCCACGGATCTGGCCGTGATTCGCGCCAACGCCGCCTATCTGCCCTCTTGTACGCTGGGCAGCTCCGACCGGCTCAGGGTCGGTCAACTGGTCATTGCCATGGGCAATCCCTTCGGGTTTCAGTCCACCGTCTCCACCGGTGTGGTCAGCGCCCTGGGACGCGCCTTGCGCAGCACCCAGGGCCGCCTGATCGAGAACATCATTCAACATACGGCCCCCTTGAACCCCGGGAATTCCGGCGGAGCGCTGGTCAATTCCGCCGGCGAAGTGGTGGGCATCAACACGGCGATCATCGCCATGGCCCAGGGCATCGGCTTCTCGATCCCGGCCAACACAGCCCAATGGGTGGTCTCCCAGATCCTGACCCACGGCCGGGTACGGCGGGGAGCGTTCGGGATTGCCGCCCGGCAACGGCCGCTGGATCGGCGTCTGGTTCGCTTTCACGGATTGAAGAAGAATTATGCCGTGGAAGTCATCTCCGTGGAATCCAATGGCCCGGCCGGACGTGCCGGTCTGCGGAAGGGCGATTTGATCGTGGGCGTCAACGGCTCCGCAGTTCAAAGCGTGGATGACCTGCATCGTTTCCTTTCGGATTGGCCCATCGGACAGCCGGCGGAAATCGACATCCTGCGTGGCGCGGGTCGCGAAGTCCTGGGCATCGTCCCCCTGGAAGCCTCGGCCTAGCCTATTATTTGCGTGCCTCAAAACTGCTTCGCATGCGCGACGGGCCGCACCTCAATGGACCCGCCGGCGGGCAGTGTCGGGATGCGCAGGGCGATGGCGATGGCTTCGTCGAGGTCGTTGCACTCCACCAGGTGGTAGCCGCCGATCTGCTCTTTGGTCTCCGCGAACGGGCCGTCGGTGATGGCCGGCCGGCCGTTCTTCAGGCGGACGCTCGTGGCCGACGAACTTTGCTTCAGCTTTGCGCCGGCGCGGTAGTGGCCGCTTTTTACGAGCTCCTGTTCCAACGTCTGGTAGGCGCTCATGATTTCCGCCCGCTGAGATTCGGGAAGCGCTTCCCAGCGCTGCTCATCGAAGCAACACATCAGCAAATATTGCATGGATCGTTCTCCTTCTGGATTCCGGCGAAGGTCGGCGTTGTGCGCCGACCTTCGCCGTCTGAAACGGCTACACTTACGCCTGCTTCAAGGTTTCGATGTCCAGCTTGGTCATCTTGAGCAGGGCCTGCATGACGCGTCCCGCTTTGGCGGGGTCCTTGTCCAGCAGCAGTTCTTCTAACACGTTGGGCACGATCTGCCAGGAGACGCCGTACTTATCTCTGAGCCAGCCGCACGACTCTTTTTCTCCGCCCGCGGAGAGTTTCTCCCACAGCTCGTCCACTTCGGCCTGGTTCTGGCAATTGGCGATGAAGGAGATGGCCGGCGTGAAGGTGAACATCGGGCCGCCGTTCAACGCCAGGAAGGCTTGGCCGTCGAGTTCGAAACCGATGGCCATGACCGACCCCTGGGGTCTTCCGGAGACTTCCGCGCTGGCTTTGTCATAGCGGGAAACGCTGTTGATTTTAGAGTTTTTGAAAATGGAGGCGTAAAACTGGACCGCCTCCTCCGCCTCGCTGTCGAACCACAAACAGGGTGTGAATTTATTCATGATGCCTCCTTTCGGCGCCGCTCGCTTTCGGCAATCATCGCTGCCAGGTCCTCGACGGGCCGGATCTCGAAGGGGCCGGCCTTTACGCCCGGGTGTCTGGACATCAGTTGGATGGCATGATTCAGGTCCCGGGCTTCGAGCACGAGGATGCCGCCGATCTGTTCCTTGGTTTCGGTGAAGGGACCGTCGGTGGTAGATACTTTGCCGTCGCGCCAGCGCAGGGTGATCGTGTCGCGGGCGCTGGCCAGCGCTTCGCCGCCCGCGAAGTGGCCGTTCTTGCGCAGAACGTCGTCGTAGGCAAAGCATTCGTCCATCATCGCGTTGCGTTGGCGTTCGGGCGTTGCGTTCCACTTGTCTTCGTCTATGTATCCCAAGCATATGTATTTCATGGTTGCCTCCTGGTGACTCGATTGCATCGCGTCTTTGTTTTTTGGGTGCTTTCATCGGATAGTCGTTCGACACGGCCCAAAATCGACAAGCTGGAAAAAGCAGCCGATTTCAATCCGAAAGCGCCTCCAGTCGCCCCAGAAGAAATCTTCGCTCCGGTCCTTGCCGCGTCAGCCCCAAGGCACGTTCGTAAGCGGAACGAGCCTGGGCCGTTCTTCCGAGTCGCCGGCACAGGTCGGCCTGGGCCGCATGCGCCAGGTGATAGTCCGAAAGCGCGCCACTAGCCAGGAGGGCATCGATCAACGCCAGGCCCGCTTCCGGTCCGTCGCGCATGGCCACCGCCACGGCGCGGTTAAGGGTCACCACCGGCGACGGTTCCAGGCGCTGCAACAGGTCGTAATAACTGACGATCCTCCCCCAATCGGTAGCCGACACGTCGGTGGCCCGGGCATGCACCGCGGCAATGGCCGCCTGGAGCGTATAGGTACCGAACCGGCGCGATGCGAGCGCCTGTTCCACCAGCGTAAGGCCTTCGTCGATCTGTGCCCGGTTCCAAAGGGTGCGGTCCTGGTTCTCCAACAGGATCAAATCGCCGGAGGGCGAGGTGCGCGCCTCACGCCGGGACTCCTGCAACAGCATCAGCGCCAGCAGGCCGACCGCTTCGGGCTCGGGCAGCAACCCGGCCAGCACCCGGCCCAGGCGAAGGGCTTCGCCCGAAAGGTCCGGCCGGGTCAGCGACGTGCCCGACGAGGCGGCATACCCTTCGTTGAACACGAGATAGATCACGCGCAGCACGGCATCGAGCCGCTCCGGCAGCTCTTTGGCGGCCGGCACCCGGTAAGGAATCCGGGCCTCCCGGATTTTGGCTTTGGCGCGCACGATGCGCTGGGCCAGCGTGGGCAGGGGAGTCAGAAAAGCGTGGGCGATCTCTTCGGTGCTCAGCGCGCACACCTCGCGCAGGGTCAGGGCCACCTGGGCATCCGGCGAAAGGGCCGGGTGACAGCAGGCGAAGATCAGGCGCAAGAGGTCATCGGCTACGCTCTCGATCGCGTCCACCGGGAAATCGTTTCCCGGGGCCGCCGGCGGCCGCGCAAGATCGTCCAAGGCGTCGAAGCGGGCGCGCCGCCGAAGATGGTCGATGGCCTTGAAACGCCCCACCGACACCAGCCAGGCCCTGGGGCTGGCGGGAACGCCCTCCGACGGCCACTGTTCCAGGGCCGCCCGGAAGGCCTCATGCAGCGCCTCCTCGGCCAGGTCGAAATCGCCGAGCCGTCGAATCAGGGTGGCAAAGACCCGGCGCGACTCGGCACGGTAGATCGCCTCCACCGTTGCCCGCATTCGATCGGCAAGATCTGTGCTCACCGGCCCTGCTCCCGGGATGCCGGCCTCAGGAAAGCGTCATATTGGATTGGCTTGGGCGGGACGAATTTCGGGTGTTCCTTTCCGGGCATGGCCCATTTTAAAAAAGGATAATGAAGATCCGCTTTTTGGCAAGAATGCCCTCCCGGCGGCATCGACCGGTTGCGATGCGCCGGTCCGATTCCTACCCTTGTCCTGCCGGTCGAATAAATCCGACCAACGATGTCGAAATCGCCGGGCACCATTCGACTGTTATACAAAGCAGCGGCCCAAGCGGTCTTTCGGGCCGCACCGTCGTCCGACATTTCAACGAAAGGAGCCTGCCATGCGTTTCATGATAATTGTCAAAGCCACCAAAGAATCAGAAGCCGGCCAAATGCCGGAAGAAGCCTTGATCGCCGAAATGGCCAAGTACCATGAGGAACTGGCCGCCGCCGGCGTGCTGCGCGATGCCTCCGGTTTGCACTCCAGCGCCAAAGGGTGGCGCATCCAATACGCGGGCAAGGAGCGCACCTTCGTCGATGGGCCCTTTGTCGAAGCCAAGGAGCTCATCGCCGGCTACACGATCATTGAAGTCAACTCCCGGGAAGAGGCAGTCCAATGGACCCGCCGATTTCCCAATCCGGCCATCAATGCCAAGCAGGGCGAGATCGAAGTGCGCCAGATGTTCGAACTGGAGGATTTCGGCCCCAGCGAAGGTATCGAACGTTTTCGCAAAATCGGCATGGGAAACAATATCCAACCCGTCCAGCCCATTCCCTGCGGCATGCACACGGTGACGCCCCATATCGTCTGTGCCGGGGCGGCCGAGGCCATCGAGTTTTACAAAAAGGCCTTCAATGCCGAAGAAGTGATGCGGGTCCCGGGGCCGGCGGGCAAACTGGTTCATGCCCAGATCCGCATCGGCGATTCCACCGTGATGCTGGTGGACGAGTTCGCCGAATGGGAATCCTTCGGGCCCAAAACCCTCAAGGGCTCGCCGGTGACCATCCATCTTTATGTCGAAGAGGTCGATAAGTTTTTCGCCAGGGCCGTGGAAGCCGGAGCGAAGATAATTATGCCGCTGGAGAACACATTCTGGGGCGATCGCTATGGGGTCCTGCTCGATCCCTTCGGCCATCACTGGTCCTTGGCCACCCATGTGCGCAATGTGAGTCCGGAAGAGCTCCGGCAGGCGGCGCACAAGATGTTCAACGATTCGACGCCCCACTGAAAAGCGAGCGTCCGGGCATAGGCCCGGGCGCGCATCCCTTCGGCTTGGAGCGCAACTTCCCTGGTGCGTCGTCGATTTGTTCGGTTATAGCTGTGCGAGACGTTCAAGGTGCGCCAGCACCATCTTGATTTCTGCGTAGGAGCAATCGTGGCCGAGCGCCATTTTTAGCTCCTTTAATGATTTTGTGTGGATACCGGCAATCTTCTGCTCGACTGCCTGCCGTTTCTCATGGGCCACGACCCGGTCGATCTCCAATTGCCCCTGGGCCACGAAAAAGGCCAGGTGTCTTTCAATGGTGGTGGTGCTCAGGCCCCGCCGGGCCGCGACCTGGTGGATGGTCAGGCCCCCCTGGAACAGTTCGAGGCTGGCTTGTTTGGTATCTTCCTTGGCCGCGGACGCTTCCTTGGGTTTGTCCGCCGGTTTCGGGGTTGCGGGTTCCGGCAAGGATACCGTCTCGATTCCGTGCCGGCGGCGGTACTCCGCCACCAGGGCCGTCAGTTCAGGCCCGAAGCGGGCCGCCAGGCGCTTGCCGATGCCCTTGATCTTCTTCAGCGACGTCAGGCTGTCGGGCAGGTGCACCGCGATCTGCACCAAGGTTTTCTGGTGCAGAATCTGGTAGTGGGCCACGCCCTCTTCGGCGGCCTTTTCCTTGCGCCATTGCCGCAAGGCATCGAACAGCTCGGGATGGCCTACATCCGCCTGGGAGTAGGTGGCCGTCTCGGCTTTGGGTTTGGGTTGATCCACGGCGATGGCTGCGGTCGAGAGCGCCCGCAGGTAGCGGTCGGGGGCGAACACCTCCCTCAGGGCGTTCACGCCGGCCCGCTTTACCGTGCTCTCCTCGCGCAACTGTTTGAGGGCGTCGTGAATGTTCTTGCGGACTTCCTTGTTGTCCGATTCGACAGTGATGTTCTCGATCCAGGGCGAAAGGATCGTTGCGAACTTCTCCTCGAAGTACACGGCCGCTTTGTTCAGTCGATCCAGGATGGCGCCATCGGCCGACGGCAACCCCGCGGCGTTGAACATGCCTTGCAACTGGCGTTTAAACTTTTCGCCCACCTCACAGATATCCGTCGTGGTGCGTTGGTGGATCTCGGCGACATCGCCGCCGCCCGAGAGCTGTAGAATTTTGGCATTGCCCCGCAGCAGTCCGGCCACGCGGCCGATCAGCCAGCGCATGCGGTCGAAGGTGAAGCACTCCAGCAGCAATTGCTGTTGATAACGGTTTTGGGCGGCTGCCAAGGCTTCGGCCGAAGGGGTTTGAGCGACCACTTCGCTGACGAAACGCTTCACGGACGGATCGGTTTTGACGGTAACCGCGGTCAGCGGCGCGCTGAGCACCATGCCCTCCAGGGTCCGGCAGCGGCTCAAGGCCACGTAGACCTGGCCATGGGCGAAGGCCGCCTGGGCGTCGATGACCGCCTTGTCGAAGGTGAGCCCCTGGCTCTTGTGGATGGTGATGGCCCAGGCCAGCTTGAGCGGATATTGGCGGAAAGTGCCGATGACCTTCTGGGAGATTTCGGCCGTTTCAGGGTCGATGGTGTATTCGATATTCTCCCAGGTGGTTTTCTCCACCGTGATCGCCTCCGCATCCCCCGGGCAGCGCACCTCGATGCTGCCGCTCGATATGCCCGTGACTTTGCCGATCTTGCCATTGAAATAGGCCTTGTCGACCGACATGTCGTTGCGGATGAACATCACCTGGGCGCCGGTTTTTACTTCCAGGGTGGCGGCGGTGGGAAAGGCCTGCTCCGGGAAATCGCCTTCGGATTCGGCATCGAAAAGGCGGCTTTGGCCCTTGAGGGCTTTGAGCTTGGCCGCGTTGATGGCCTCGGCGCCGCTGTTGTGGGTGCACAGGGTGATGTAGCCGTCGCCCTCCTTGGGCGTGAAACCGGGGATGTGCCGGGCGTTGAGCTGCCGGAGGGTCTCCGGATCGAGCCGGTTGTCGCGGACGCGATTGAGCAGTTCGATAAAGCGCTGGTCCGATTGGCGGTAGATATGTTTGAGCTCGATGGGGATCAGCTCGGTGCGGCCCAGCGCGGTGCTGCTGAAGAAATAGGGCGAGGCGTAGTACTCTTTGAGCATCTGCCACTCCGCCTGCTTGACCACCGGCGCCAGCTGCTGCAGGTCGCCGATCATCAACAGCTGTACCCCGCCGAACGGCAGATCCGAGCGGCGGTAGCGCCGCAGCACGCTGTCCACGCCGTCGAGCAGGTCCGCGCGCACCATGCTGATCTCGTCGATCACCAAAAGGTCGAGGCTGCGGATGATGTTCTTCTTTTCCCGCCGGATGCGGTGCTGGCCGGTATGCACCTCGCTGCCGGGCAGGAACGGGCCGAACGGCAACTGGAAAAACGAGTGCAGGGTGACGCCGCCGGCATTGATGGCTGCAACGCCCGTGGGGGCTGTCACCACCATGCGTTTGGGCGTCTTGCTCTTGATGGCGTGCAAAAAGGTGGTTTTGCCCGTGCCGGCCTTGCCGGTCAGGAAGATATGGCAGTTGGTGTTCCGGACGAACTCTTCGGCCAATTGGAGCTCGGGGTTGGGGTTGTTCATTGGATCGTTTCCGAATCTAAAACTCAGGGTTCCATGGCGGTGCGTCAGCGGTTTGAAGCAACCAAGCGAACATATAGAAGCGGCCCTGCCGTGTCAATGCCGGCGGCAAACCGGGTGCATCTCTTGGCCCGCGAGGCCATGTTTGAATTCAGCACATAGCCATCCGTATTAACCTGCATTAGTGTTGATGGCGCGAGACCCGATGCGCGAAGGTGCGACCTGCTCAAGTTTGTGCCCCCTGGCTGCTTTTCGAATACTCCGCTGCGTTCAAGCCGCTGAGGGATTCGGAGCCCATAAGGACATCCCCCATGAATAACGACACGCTTTTGGCCGATCAAGTTCGAAAACTATATGACAGCACGGTGTTTGGCTCGGCCGCGACACTGATCAACGGGTCCATCCTCGTCCTGGTGCGCGCGATCACGTGAGCACCTTGAACTTATGTCTGTGGCTGGGGGCGGCGCTGCTCGTCAGTATGATCCGCTTGTCGCTTTACAAGGGCTACCGCAAAGCCCGGCCGCATCCGAACGAAGCGCAAAAATGGAAAAACCTATTTATCGCTTCGCTCTCTCTGTCCGGCATCGTCTGGGGTGCCACGGCCATCTTTCTTTTTCCACCGGGCGCTACCGCCCACCAGGCATTCATCGCTTTTGTCAGCGGAGGGATGGTGGCCGGCGCAGTCGGCTCGTTTACCGCCGTGCTAAGCGCCTATTACCTGTTCAGCGCGGCCGCCTTGGTACCGATCATCGTCCGTTTCTTTCTTATGGGCAGCGAAATCCATATTGCCATGGGGACCATGACCTTGCTCTTTCTTGCGATCATGTCCATGACGGCCCTGCGCACCCACCGTGACTACCTCGCGCTGCTTGCTTTGAGATATGAAAACCGCGATCTCGTCGAAGGGCTGCGGCAGGAGGTCCGTCAACGCACCCAAGCCGAAGAGGACCTGCTGACAAGGAACCAGCAGATCGAAGAGATGGCCCAGGAAGCGTTGCGCCGGGGTGAGGAAAAGTATCGCGAACTGGTGGAAAATATAAACGATGTCTTGTTTACCATCGCCCCGGATTACCGAACGGCCTACATCAGCCCCATGGTTGAAGTGCTGTTCGGCTACCGGCCTGAAGAAATAGTGGGCCGACCTTTCTGGGAATTGGTCAATGCAAACGACCGGGCCCGAATTCAGGTTGATTTCGAAAAAGCGATTGGCAAGGAGGCCAGAGCCAACGAGTATCGCTTCGTGAGCAAGTCGGGCCAGATCAAATGGTGCCGGGTCAGCGTCCGTTCCATAGCCGAAAATGGCGGTGCCAGCATCCAAGGCGTCCTGGCCGATATCACCCAATCTAAATATCTGGAGGAACAATTGCAGCGGGCCCACAAGATGGAAGCCCTTGGGTTCCTGGCCGGCGGCGTGGCCCACGATTTGAACAACATTTTAAGTGGTATTGTCAGCTATCCGGACTTGCTGCTGCTCGATCTGCCCCGGGACAGCCCGTTGCACGAACCGCTGGTCACCATCAGGTCCTCGGGCGAAAGGGCCGCCGCCATTGTTCAAGACCTTTTGACGCTCGCCCGTCGAGGCGTTTCCTCCACGGCGCTTCTAAATTTAAACGCCATCATCGAGAGCTACCTGCGATCCCCCGAATTCATAACGCTGAAAGCGCTTTTTCCGGAAATACGCGTCGAAAAGAATTTGCAGCCCGACCTTTTGAATGTGATCGGTTCAGAGGCGCACTTGTCCAAAACCTTGATGAACCTGGTTTCGAATGCGGCCGAGGCCATGCCGAACGGCGGCACCATCACCATCCGCTCGGCCAACCAATACTTAGACCAAACCGTTACCGGGTTCGAAACCGTCGTCGAAGGCGAATATGTCGTGATCAGCGTCACCGATGCCGGTGTCGGGATCGCGGAAGAGGATCTGGAAAGGATTTTTGAGCCGTTTTACACCAGGAAAGTGATGGGGCGCAGCGGGTCCGGGCTCGGCATGGCCGTGGTTTGGGGCACGGTAAAGGATCACGGTGGCTACATCAACGTCCGGAGCCGCAAAGGCGCGGGATCCAGTTTCGAACTGTATTTTCCGGCCACGCGCAGGTCATTGCCTGAAACCCAGAAGGTTTCATATGAATCCTATGCGGGCCGCGGCGAATCGATCCTGGTGATCGATGATGTGAAACATCAGCGTGAGATTGCCGTGATGATGCTTGGCCGCCTGGGCTATCGCGCCGAAGCGGTGGCCGGCGGCGAAGCGGCGATCGACTATCTGGCCCGCAAGCAGGTCGACCTGCTTATCCTCGATATGATCATGGCACCGGGGATGGACGGCTTGGAAACCTACCAGCAAGTTTTGAAAATCAACCCGCGGCAGAAAGCGATCATCGTCAGCGGGTATTCGGAAACCGACCGGGTCAGTCAAACCCAGGCCCTGGGGGCTGGGGAGTATATTCGAAAGCCCTACACCCTTGAGTCCATCGGCCTGGCGATAAAAAAAGAGCTGGCGCGGCAGTGGCAAGGGGGGAAGTGAATAGCGCTACTTGCCGGCGGCCTTGCCCAGGAGTTCGCTTCCCAGCTTTTGCAGGGCCTGCTCGCTGCGCTCGCCCAGCCAGATACCGAACAAGGCTTTTTTGATCGGCATGCCCGGGATGGTGACGATGGCGTGCGCGCTTCCGTTTTTGAAGGTCTGCACACCGACCCCTTGCCTATAGACAATCTCAAACAGATCGCCTTCCTGGATCTTCTCGGAAAAGGTGCTCAGAAACAGGTCGATCTCTTTTTGGATCGGCGCCGTGTTGCCCCTCGTGGATTCGGCGAATCCGGTGAGGGTAGCTTCGGTGAATCTCTCCGCGGTGAGCAGTGAAGAGACGATCTTGATCCGCAGCATCATGGTCTCATCGGCATCGATGATCTCCTGGGCATTGCCGCTCTTGTTCTTTAGATAAAGACCGGCCACGTAGATATCCTTCTTGACGATCCCGGCCAATTTCTTGACCCGCACGCCCGCGCCGTTCAGTAGCAGGGTTTCGTCTCCGACTGCAAGGGTGTCGGGAAGATCCACGCCTTTGACGTTGAGCGCATAGGAGAAAGCAACGCTCGCCAGAACAATCAGCAACGCCAGACAAAAACCCTTTAACATCGCTTCCCTCCTTGGTGTGCAGCCTGCGCATGGCAGGTCGCTAGCTGCCATGGTGCTCCCGGATTCCTTGAAAAGGTCCGGGATTCGTTTCTGGAATCGGTCGATACAGAGTGTCAATTTCGGAAAATGTAAACTGACATGCCATTTCTAAAGCCTGGCGGCTTGGCTGTCAAACGCTTTTTGCGGGTCATTGCACAGCTTTCAGAGCCCCTTCCCAGCGGCGGGCGATCCAGCGCAGGGCGCCCAGCATCAAACCGCCGCTGCCCGCGGCCAGCAGGCCGATGACCCGGATGCGGCTGCTCCAATCCAGCGAGATGAGGGCCATGGCCGCGGCGCCGGCCACGAAGTAGACAAAAATCATCAGGGACGACGCGGTGCCCACGTCCTGGCTGACCTGTTCCAGTACCAGGTTGTTGCTTAACGGCCGGGTCAGACCGAGGCAGTAGGTGACCAGGAACATCGCCACGGCAAAGGGCAGGGGGCCCCGGGGGCCGATCAGCCAAATGGCCGGGCCGCCGGCGGCGATACCGGCAAACCCGACCCACAGGAGGGGCAAGCCCGGCATGCGGCGGGTCAGACGGCTGCATGTAAAGGCGCCAAGCATCATGGCCAGGGCGTTGCCGCCGAAGAAAAAGCCGAACATCTGGGGATCGATCTCAAAATAGGAGATATATATGGCGGGGGAG
Source organism: Desulfobacterales bacterium (assembly GCA_016218685.1). Taxonomy (GTDB): domain Bacteria; phylum Desulfobacterota; class Desulfobacteria; order Desulfobacterales; family Desulfosarcinaceae; genus Desulfatitalea. Next base: position 433,770 of record JACRDD010000004.1, read on the forward strand.
CCGGCGATGAAGGCGAAGATGGGCGTCATGAGCAGCGCCATCAAGATATTGAGGGTGATGAAACGCTTGTTTTGGAACAGCCCCAGGTAGCGTCCCAGGATCTGTCCGAGGGTGGCCGGGACCTTGTTTTGCAAAGGTTCGGGCATGCGCAGGACGCCGACCCAGGCCAGCACGGCCCAGGCGGCCTGGATAAAGAAAATCCAGCGCCAGTCCAGCCACTTGAGCACCCATCCGCCCAGCACGGGGGCCAGCATGGGCGCCAAGGCCACGATGACGCCCAGGTGGGCCAGCAGTCGCTGCCGCTCGCGGGCCGCAAACAGATCCTTGGCAATGGCCATGGAGAGGGCCGAGCCTGACGCGGCGCCCAGGGCCTGGAGCATGCGAAAAGCGATCAGGTGGCCCACCCCCTGGGACAGCCCGCACAAGAGGCTGGCCAGAATATAGAGCGCGATGCCGACGAGCAAGAGCGGGCGGCGGCCGTAACTGTCCGATATGGGACCATAGGCCAGCAGCGCGACGCTGAAGCAGACGAAGAACAAGACCAGGGTCAGGTTGATGGTGGCCAGTTCGACGCCCCAGGCGGCTTGGAGCGTGGGCAGGGCCGGCAGGTACATGTCCGTGGAGATGGGCGGGAAGGCGGCCAGCAGGGCGAGCAGCAGTAAGGTGCGGATATAAGACATGGGCCGAACTTCCGGTTGGTCGGGCGTTTTGTAAAGGGTTTTCATACCCCAGTCCGGGCATGCACACAAGCTGCCGAATGCGGATATAAGCCGGGTGGGTTGTGCAAACCCTGGGAAAACAGTAAAAGGATGGTGGCCGCCCGCGTGCGCGCGGTGAATTCAACGGTGGAACTCGAAGATGAAGGCTCCGGACGACTTATGAAGAACAGGATAGTATCCCGGGACGTTGAACATAAGGCCGATTTTTTCATCGGCTTCTGGTGCTTGATGATGGTGATGCTGTGGAGCGGATGCTCCGGCGACGCGCCCCCAGCAGCCGGTGCCAAGCGTCCGGCGGCGGCCATGCCGGTCACGGTGGCCGATGTGGTGGAACAGACGGTCCCCATCGCCCTGGAGGCCGTGGGGCAGGCGGAGGCCTACACCACCGTCACGATCAAAGCGCAGGTGGAAGGCGAATTGATCGCCGTGCATCTGCGGGAGGGGCAGTGTGTCCGCGCCGGCGACGCGCTCTTCAATATCGATGCCCGGCCGTTCGAGGCCCAGCTCAAGCAGATGCAGGCCAATCTGGCCAAAGACAAGGCCCTGCTGGAAAACGCGCGCGCCGTGCGCCAGCGCGCCGCTTCGCTCGTGGATAAGGGCAATGTTTCCAGGGAACGCTACGATCAGTCCGTGGCCGATGTGGCCGCCTTCGAAGCCACGGTCCAGGCCGACGAAGCGGCCGTGGAAAAGGCGCGCCTCCAGTTGGCCTACTGTGCCATCCGCGCCCCCATCGACGGGTGCGCCGGCGAAGTGTTTGTCGACCGGGGCAATCTGGTCAAAGCCAACGATGCCGAGCACCCCCTGGTGGTGATCCGGCAAATCGACCCGATCCTGGTGGCCTTTTCGGTTCCGGAACGCCACCTGCCGGAGGTGAAGAAATATGCGGCCAAAGGCAAGCTCGTCGTGCGCGCGGCCATGGCCGGCCGGGAGGATGCCGCGGTCGAAGGCCAACTGACCTTCGTGGACAACAGCGTCAACGCCGGCACCGGGACCATTTTGCTCAAGGCCACCTTCGCCAATGGGAACCAGGCGCTCTGGCCGGGGCAATTTGTGGACGTCAGCCTGCAACTCGCCGCGCAACCCAACGCGGTGGTGGTGCCCTCCCAGGCCGTGCAAACCGGCCAGAACGGACCCTATGTGTATTCGCTGAAAGCCGATCAGACCGTCGAGCTTCGGTCGGTACGGGTGGATCGCGCCGCAGGTGGATGGACGGTCATTGCCGAAGGGGTTCGGCCCGGTGACAAGGTCGTCACCGGCGGCCAGTTGCGGCTCGTCCCCGGTGCGACGGTCAAAATCGTAGCCGGTGTCCAGGATCGGAAAGGGGCGCCGCAGCCATGAACATTTGCGCGCCTTTCATCCGGCGGCCGGTGATGACCACCCTGATCATGGCCGGGCTGCTGATCTTCGGGGTCGTGGCCTACCGGTTACTGCCGGTCAGCGAATTGCCCAACGTCGATTTCCCCACGCTGCAAGTGTCGGCCAGCCTGCCGGGCGCCAGCCCGGAAACCATGGCCTCGTCGGTGGCCACGCCTCTGGAAAAAGAGTTCTCCACCATCGCGGGCCTGGACTCCATGACCTCCACCAGCGCCCAGGGCGGTACGCAAATCACCCTGCAATTTGCCATGGAGCGGGATCTGGACGGCGCGGCCCAGGACGTCATGGCGGCCATCTCCCGGGCCCAGCGGCTGCTGCCGCCGGAGATGCCCAGCCCGCCCTCGTTTCGCAAGGTCAATCCGGCCGATCAGCCGATTTTGTACCTGGCCATCAGCTCCCGGATTCTGCCGCTCTCGACGGTCAATGAATACGCCGAAACCATGATGGCCCAGCGGATCTCCATGGTCAGCGGCGTGGCCCAGGTGCAGGTATACGGCGCCCAGAAATATGCCGTGCGGGTGCAGGTCAACCCCAACACGCTCAACGCCCTGGGCATCGGCATCGACGAGGTCGAGAAGGCCATCGCCGGGGCCAATGTGAATCTGCCCACCGGCACCCTGGACGGCCCCCACCAGGCCTTCACGGTCAAGGCCACGGGCCAGCTCGAAGATGCCGGCGCCTACCGGCCCCTGATCGTGGCCTACCGAAACGGCGCGCCCCTTTATCTCGAACAACTGGCCAAAGTCATCGATAGCGTGGAAGACACCAAATCGCCGAGCTGGTTCAACAACCAGCGGGCCATCGTCCTGGCCATCCAGCGCCAGCCCGGCACCAACACGGTGCAGGTGGTCAATGATGTCCGGGCGCTGTTGCCGGCGTTCCGATCCCAGATTCCCGCATCGGTCAGCCTTGATGTCCTCAGCGACCGCTCCATCTCCATCCGGGAATCCATCGACGACCTGCAGTTCACCCTGCTCGTCAGCATCGCCCTGGTGATCCTGGTGATCTTCCTGTTCCTGCGCAAACTGTCGGCCACGCTCATCCCCAGCCTGGCCATCCCACTCTCATTGATCGGCACCTTCGCGGTAATGCACCTGTTCGGTTACAGCCTGGACAACCTCTCGCTCATGGCGTTGACCCTTTGCGTGGGCTTCGTGGTGGACGATGCCATCGTCATGCTGGAGAACATCGTGCGCCACATCGAAATGGGCAAGGACCGCCTTAAGGCATCCCTGGACGGTGCCCGGGAGATCGGCTTCACCATCGTCTCCATGACCGTCTCCCTGGTGGCCGTGTTCATTCCGCTGCTCTTCATGGGCGGCATCATGGGCCGGCTGCTGCGCGAGTTCGCGGTCACCATCGGCGTGGCCATCCTGGTGTCGGGCGCGGTTTCGCTAAGCCTGTCGCCCATGCTGTGCAGCCGTTTCCTGAAACCGCACGGCGACGAACGGCACGGCCGGCTCTATGTGCTGCTCGAGCGTCTGTTCGAAGGCATGCTGCGTCTCTACCACCAATCCCTGACCCGGGCCCTGCGCCACCCCCGGGCGATGATGGCGCTGTTCGTTTTTCTGCTGGTGGCCAGCGCCTACCTGTTCGTCATCATCCCCAAGGATTTTATTCCGGCCCAGGATACCGGCCGCATCTTCGGCTTCACCGAGGCCGCCCAGAATATCTCTACAGAGAGCATGGCCAAGCACCAGCAGGCCGTGGCCGCGGTCATCGCCGAGGACCCCGCCGTGGAAGGGTTCATGTCCTCCATGGGCGGCGGCGGCCGGCGCGCCACGGGCGCCAATTCAGGTCGCGTCTTCATGAATCTGAAGCCGCGGGCCGAACGCGCCAATATCAATGAGATTATCCAGCGCTTGAGGATCAAACTGGCCGAGATTCCGGGCATCAACGTCTTCCTGCAGAATCCGCCGGTAATCCGGGTCGGCGGTCAGCTCAGCAAGAGTCTGTACCAGTATACCCTGCAGGGGCCGGATATCGCGGATCTGTACCTGTGGGCGCCGCGGGTGGAAGGCGCGCTGCGCAATTTGCCGGGCTTGTTGGATGTCACCAGCGACTTGCAGATCGCCAGCCCCCAGTTGATGATCGATATCGACCGTAATAAGGCCGCGGTGTTGGGCGTGACGGCCGAGCAGATCGAGAGCGGCCTTTACAGCGCCTACGGCTCACGGCAGATCTCCACCATTTATGCGCCCAACAACGATTATCAGGTGATTCTGGAGGTTGAGCCGCGCTACCAGATGGACCCGGCGGCCCTGTCGCTGCTGTATATCCGCGCTTCCGGCGGCCGGCTGGTGCCGTTGGATACCGTGGCCAGGGTCGTTCCGCATGTGGGGCCGCTGACCGTCAACCATACCGGCCAATTGCCGTCGGTGACCATCTCGTTCAACCTTCGTCCGGAGGTCGCCCTGGGAGATGCCATCGGCCGCATTCAGCGCACGGTCGTCGATCTGGGCATGCCCGCCCAAATCACCGCCAGTTTCAAGGGTACGGCCCAGGAGTTTCAGAAGTCTCTGGCCGGCATGTGGCTGCTGCTGGTCATGGCCATCGTGGTGATTTACATCGTGCTCGGTATTCTCTACGAAAGCTTCATCCACCCCCTGACGATTCTCTCGGGCCTGCCGTCGGCCGGCGTGGGCGCGCTGCTGACCCTGCTGCTGTTCGACACCGTCCTGAGCATCTACGCCTTCGTGGGCGTGATCATGCTCATCGGTATCGTGAAGAAGAACGCCATCATGATGATCGACTTCGCCCTGGGAGCCCAGCGTCTCCAGGGGCTCACCCCCGCGGAAGCGATCTATCAGGGGTGCATGCTGCGCTTCCGACCGATCATGATGACCACCATGGCAGCCCTGATGGGCACCCTGCCCATCGCCTTGGGCTTCGGCGCCGGCGCCGAGGCGCGCCAGCCCCTGGGCCTGGCCGTGGTGGGCGGGCTGGTGGTATCGCAGTTTCTGACGCTCTATATTACGCCCGTGATCTATATATATCTCGACGCATTGCAGAGCCGGATGCGCGCGGCCTTCGGAAAACGGCCCGCGCAGGGGGTTGAACGCACCCACCCGTCGGGAACCTGAACCTGATGAAAGATTGAAACCCATAGAGAAAAGGAAGAGGACCCATGCTCAAAGACAAAATCGCCTGGATCACCGGCGCGGGCAGCGGTATCGGATTGGCGGGCGCCCAGGCCCTGGCGGCGGCCGGAGCCATCGTCGTGATGTCGGGCCGCCGCCAAGAGACGCTGGCACGCGAAGCGGGCAAGATTCAAGCGGCCGGCGGCACGGCCGAGATCGAACCCCTGGATGTGAGCGACGCCCAGGCGGTCCAGCAGGCGGCCGAGCGCATCGCCCGGCGCCACGGCACCATCGACATCCTGGTGAACAGTGCCGGCCTCAACAGCACGCGGCGATTCTGGAAAGACGCCGGCATCGATGACTGGAACCGGGTCATGCGCATCAACCTGGACGGCACCTACTATTGTACCAAGGCGGTGCTGCCCCATATGCGCAAGCAAAAGGACGGGGTGGTGATCAATATCTCCTCGTGGGCCGGCAAGCACATCTCGGCCATCGTCGGTCCGGCCTACACCGCCAGCAAACACGCGGTGGTGGCGCTCACCGCCGATCTGAACATGGCCGAGTGCGCCAACGGCATTCGCGCCTGCACCATCTGCCCGGCCGAAGTGGATACGCCCATCATGGACAGCCGGCCCCAACCGCCGTCGGCCCAGGCGCGGGCCAAAATGCTGCGGCCCGAGGACCTGGGACAGACCATTCTCTGGGTGGCCGGGCAGCCGGCCCACGTGTGCGTCAATGAGATTATCATCAGCCCCACCTGGAACCGGCTGTATTTAGGCACCGGGGATTGAGCGCCACGCGGCCAATGCATGGGCAGACAACGCCAGAAGAGGAGCAGGACATGATAGAGAACACGATGAAGGCATGGCACCGTTTGGTGGAAACCAAAGACGAGGCCGGTTTGGATGCCATCCTGGCCGACGAGGTGGTCTTTCACTCCCCGGTCGTACACACGCCCCAGGCGGGCAAACCCATCACCGCGCTCTACCTGACCGCCGCTATGCATGTACTTAACAACGATAGCTTCCACTATGTTCGCGAGGTCGTCTCCGGGAATCACGCCGTGCTCGAATTTCTAACGGTTATCGACGGCATCTCCATTAACGGGGTGGACATGATCACCTGGGGCGCCGACGGCCGGATCACCGATTTCAAGGTGATGGTCCGGCCGCTCAAAGCCATCAACCTGATCCACCGCATGATGGGCGAGATGCTGCAATCCATTCAGAAAAGCTGAACCGCGTCGGGCGATGCCGCCCAGGAGGATGTTCCATCGTGTCGTTCCCCATATTACTGCTGCTGGTCATCGTCGCCGCGGCCCTGGTCCTGTTCGTCGCCGGTTGGCTGCGCGTGGATCTGGTGGGGCTGCTGGTGCTCTCGGCCCTGGCGTTGACGGGGCTGGTCGATACCCAGGAGGCGCTGGCCGGCTTCAGCAGCCCGGCCGTGGTTACCGTGTGGGCCATGTTCATTCTTTCCGCCGGACTGACCCGCACCGGCCTGGCCCATCGGCTGGGCGAGCCTTTGCGGCGCTTTGCCAAGGGCGGCGAGGCGGTGCTGATGGTGGCGATCATGGTGGCCGCCAGCCTGCTTTCGGCCCTGATCAACACCGTAACCGTGGCCGCCATCCTGCTGCCGGTGACCATGGAACTGGCCCGCCTCGGCGGGCGTTCGCCGTCGCGGCTGCTCATGCCCCTGGCCCTGGGCAGTCTCCTGGGAGGTCCGTTCACGGGGATCTCGACCCCGCCCAACATCCTGGTCTCCGATATGCTGCGCGCGGCCGGTCTCACCCCCTTCGGGCTCTTCGACTTCACGCCCATTACCGGCGCCATCGTGGCGGCCGGCATCTTGTTCATGGTGCTGGGCGGCCGCCGCTTGCTGCCCGATCGGGCCGCCGCCCAGGGGGCGAACAGCAACGCCCAGATCGAAAAGAGCTACCAGCTCGACACGCACATCTTCACCATCCAGATCCGGCCGGGATCGCCCCTGGCCGGCCGCACCCTGGCCGAGAGCCGGTTGGGCTCGGCCCTCTACCTGACGGTGGTGGCGCTGCAACGATCCGGCGTGCTGAAGCTGGCCCCGGGTCCGGCCGAACGCCTGCAAGCCGGCGACATGCTCATCGTGCACGGCCGGCCCGATCATGTGCAGCGTTTCCATGGCCACCAGCACTTGCAGGTCGAGTCGTCCGAGCGCATCGCCGATCTGCTGGGCAACCGATTCTGCCTGGCCGAAGGACGCATCTCCGAGGGCTCGCCCCTGCTCGGGGCGACCCTGGGCCAGAGCAACCTGCGGCGGAACCACCGGGTGCATGTGCTGGCCCTGCATGGGGCCGACGCCCAAGAAGTCAAAGATCTGCGCCGGCGCCCTTTGGCGGCCGGGGACCAATTGCTGCTCCAAGGCGAGTGCGCCGCGCTGGAAGAGATAGCCCGATTGGGGTTGGTGGCCGAGCAGCGCTTCGTGGCCCAGGGAACCATCGGCCCCGGCGTCGGCAGCCGCATGCAGTTGCTGACCGTGCGCGTGCCGGCCGGATCGGTGCTCGCCGACCGTGACCTGGTCGAGAGCCGGCTGGGCAATGTCTTCGGCTTGACGGTGATCGCCATTGCCCGCGGCGATGAATTGCTGCCCATGCCCTCGCCCCAAGAGACGGTGCAGGCCGGCGATCTGCTCGTGCTGCAAGGCTCGCCCGGCGACCTGGATGTGCTCCAGGGCTTGCAGGATCTGGAGATCGCGACGCAGCCCGCCAGCCTGATGGCCGAACTCGAGTCCCAGCAGATCGGCATCACGGAAGTACTGCTCTCGCCGCGCACCACCCTGGCCGGCCGAACGTTGGCCGATCTGCTCTTCCGCGATCACTACGGCGTCAGCGTGCTGGCCATCTGGCGCAAGGGGCGCGCCCATCGCACCGGCTTGCAGGACATGCCCTTGCAGTTCGGCGACGCGCTGCTGGTCTACGGCCAGCGCCGCAGCCTGGAGGCCGTGGCCCGCGACCCGAATTTCATCGTCCTCGACGAGGCCGCCGCCCGGGCGCCGAGTCTGGAAAAGGCGCACATTGCCGGCGCTATCATGCTGGCCGCACTGCTGAGTGCGATCTTCGGCCTCGTTCCCATCTCCATCGCCGCCCTCAGTGGCGCGGCGCTGATGGTGCTTACCGGCTGCCTGAACATGGAAGAGGCCTATCGGGCCATCGAGTGGAAAGTCGTCTTTCTCATCGCCAGCATGCTGCCGCTGGGCGCGGCCATCGAAAATTCGGGCGCGGCCCAGATGGGGGCCGAGGCCCTGGTGGCCGCGGTGGGCGACTGGGGGCCGCGCTGGGTGGTGGCCGCGCTTTTTATGGTGACCGTTACGGCCACCCAGGTGATTCCAACGGCGGCCCTGGTGGTGCTGATGGCGCCGGTGGCGCTGAACGCGGCCGCCATCCTGCACATTTCGCCCCACCTGCTGATGATGACCGTGGCCATAGCGGCCTCAGCCAGTTTCGCTAGCCCCTTGTCGCATCCGGCCAACCTGCTGGTCATGGGGCCCGGCGGTTATCGCTTTACCGATTATCTCAAGGTGGGCATCCCTCTCACCCTCATCACACTGTTCGTGTCCGTCGGATTGCTGCCTATTTTCTTCGCGCCCTGATGCACGAATCTGAAGGATCATAAATGCAACTCATACCGGCCGCTACCGTGATCGTTCTTCGCCATGCGCAAGAAGTGCCTGAAATCCTGTTGTTGCATCGCCATCCCGGCCTTGCCGTGCAAGGCAATGTCTGGGTGTTTCCCGGCGGCCGCCTCGAACCTTCCGACGGCCCCCCGGACGACACCCTGCGTGCCGTCCGCGCCTGCGCGGTACGCGAAGCCTGGGAAGAATCCGGCCTGCGGCTGGCCCCTGAAGCGCTGGTGCCCATGTCCCGCTGGGTCACGCCCGAGGCCCTGCCGAAACGCTACGACACCTGGTTTTTCATCGCCGTCCCGAACCCTGTCCCGCCGGTGCGCATCGACCAGCGCGAAATCGTGGACTACCGCTGGTATTCGGCCCGGGACGCCATCGACGCCCACCATGCCGGTCGCATCCTCCTTTCACCCCCCGGATTTGTACTATTGTCGCAGTTGGCGGCGTTGGCTTCTCTGGATATGATTCTGGCCCAGGTCACAGCGGCCCCCCCGCCGCACTACAGGCCGCGGCTCGTTTTCTTGCCGGATGGTGCCTGCACGCTTTACGAGCAGGATGCCGGTTATGCCAAGGGCGATCTCAGAGCCTCCGGTCCGCGCCACCGGCTCTGGATGGGAAGTGCCGGCTGGCGCTACGAGGAGAGTTCTCAAGTCTGATGGCAAAGCGCTCGCCCAGCGGGGGCGTGCCTCCCACACCTTCTGGCGCATCCGGTCTCGGTCTTGCTTTCCGCTATACACACCACCAATGTTTTGTTACATGTTTTGGGTCTGAATAGCATGCTTGGAAATTACGGAACTCTTTTTAAGACGTCGGATTGGAGGCGGGATTCCTCCTGGCCTCCTGGAAACAAACCATCATGTCAGGTTCTCCGTCCCACGATTCTTCTTCCCATGGACACGGCGTCAACCTCCTTCGGATTTTGACGATTGTCTTTCTCTATGGTTTTTTCGCATCTCTTTGGATTCTGCTGTCCGACAAGGTCGTCGAATGGCTGTTCACGGAACCCGCCGATTTCGCGTTGGTGAGCACCCTCAAGGGGTTCGCGTTCGTCGCCGTTACCTCCCTGCTGCTTTACACAATGATGCGTCGTCTGCTCGATACCGGTGCGCACGTGTCCGATCTGCTGTATGGCCGGCGTCAATTGCTCTGGTCCATCGGACCGCTCGCCCTGCTTATCGTCATCATGAGTGCGGCCGGCATCTACCACAGCGTCATTTTTCGCCGAGACAGGGCGACGGCCCAGCTCCGGGACATTGCGGATCTGAAAACCCGACAGATCGAGGATTGGCTCGCGGAGCGGTACGGTGATGCAAATTTCATCCGAACCAACACCCGCTGGGTCGAACTGTATCGCCACTGGTCGGAAATGAACGACGCGTCCGGTTTGCGCCAGTTGCAGGAGCTCATCGATGCGTTCCGGAAGTATAAGGCATTCCAAGAAATCATCTTGCTGGACGCGCACGGGGACCTGGTATGGGATTCCCAAAGCGAGGATCACAAGATCCATCTGGAAGTTCAGGCCCCTGCAGCGCGCCAGGCCCTCTCCGATAATAAGGTGACCCATTTCGGGCCGTACCGCGATCCGGACGGCAGGCTGCATCTGGATTTTTTCGCACCTCTGGCGATGGCGGACGGCGGGCCCAGTATCGTCGCGGTGCTGAGCGTGAACCCGGCCGACCAGCTGTTTCTCCATCTCCAGACCTGGTCCACACCCAGTTCCAGCGGTGAGACGCTGCTGTTCCGGCGTGACGGCGACCAGGTGCTGTACCTCAGCGAACTGCGCCACCTGCCCGCTGCGGCGAGCAAGCTGCGACAGCCCCTGTCCCGGAAAGACTTGCTGGCGGTGAAGATCCTGCAAGAAGGGGAGGTACGGGACCATCCCCTGAATGGGGTCGATTATGATGGAAATCCGGTGATCGGCATCGGCCGGAGCATCCGCGGCACCGATTGGTTCCTGGTCGCCCAGCTGGATCAGACCGAAGTGTTCGCCAGCGCCATGAAGGACTCCGGGTGGATTGTTTTGGCCGGATTCCTGGGACTGTTTTTCACCACCGCCGGGGGGCTGCTGGTCCGCCAGCGCCAGGAGTTGGCCGACGCTCTGCGGGAAAGCGCGATCAATGCGGAGAAATTGCGCGCCTTGCAATTGCTGGAGGCCATCTCCGAGGCTTCCCGCGATGCCATCTTCGCCAAAGACACCCAGGGACGCTATCTGCTTTTCAACCGGGAGGCCGGGCGCCTCATGGGCAAGACTAAAAGCGAGGTGCTGGGCCAGGATGACACCGCCATCTTCCCGCTCGACCAGGCCGAGCTGATCATGGCCAACGATCGTCAGGTGATGGCGGAAAAACGCACGGTCACTTTCCACGAGAGGATCAGTACAACCGATGGCCAGATCGATTTCATGGCCACCAAGGGGCCTTTGCACGATGCCGATGGCAGCATCATCGGCATGTTCGGGGTTTCCAGGGATATAACCGAACTCAAACAGGCGGAGATAGAGCTTGCCGAGCGGGAGAATTACCTGCGAACGATCTTGCAGACCACTGCCGACGGATTCTGGGTGTTGGATGCCCAAGGACGCGTCCTGGATCTCAACGAGGCCTACTGCCGCATGTCCGGCTACCGCCGCGACGAACTGCTCGGATCGACCGTCGAGGCCCTCGAAGCCAACGAGACCTCCCTGGAAATAGCTCAACACATCAGCCGCATTTTCGCCCGCGGATCTGATTTGTTCGAAACCCGGCATCGCGCCAAAGACGGACGCATCTTCGATGTAGAGATGTCCGTGACCTCCCTGGGCGGCGAAGGTGGCCGGCTGATCTGCTTCTGCCGGGATATCACCGAACGCAAGAAGGCCGAGGCCGAAACAGCCAAACTTCAAGCCCGCATTCAGCAGGCCCAGAAGATGGAGTCTATTGGCAACCTGGCGGGCGGCATCGCCCACGATTTCAACAATATCCTATTTCCCATCATCGGTTTTTCCGAAATGCTTCTGGACGATCTGGCCCCCGATGGATCAGAAGCCGAAAATGTTCGGGAGATCATTGGCGCTGCCAAGCGGGGCAGCGAGCTGGTCCGGCAAATCCTTGCTTTCAGCCGCCAGACCGAACACAAGATGATTCCAGTGCGCGTGCAACAGGTGTTGGGCGAGGTCCTCAAACTGACACGCGCCACCATCCCTTCCGATATCCACATCTCCCATGACATTCAAAAAGATTGCCCTTTGGTGATGGCAGATCCCACTCAAGTGCACCAGATCGCCATGAACTTGATCACCAACGCCTACCATGCTGTGGAGCAGAACCACGGGGCCATCGACGTGACGCTCAAGGAGGTCGATTTGACGGCCGATAAGGATGCCCCCAACCTCATCGACGCGGGCCGCTATGCCGTTGTCACCATTTCCGATTCGGGCTGCGGCATCGATCCAGACATCATGGATAAGATCTTCGAGCCCTACTTTACTACCAAAGAGAAAGGCAAGGGGACCGGTCTGGGTCTCTCTGTGGTCTATGGTATCGTCAAGGAGCACAAGGGCGACATCAGGGTTACCAGCGAGCCGGGTAAAGGCACGACTTTCAGAGTTTATCTGCCGCTAATGGAGAAAATGGCTGCGGCCGCATCCCCCGAAATCAATGAGCGCCTCTGTGGTGGTAGCGAAAGAATTCTACTGGTGGATGACGAGGAGGCCGTGGTACGATTGGAAAAGCGAATCCTGGAGCGCCTTGGCTACCGCGTCGATGCGCATACCAGCAGCCTCGAAGCGTTGGATGTCTTCCAGGCCGATCCAAATGCTTTCGATGCGCTCCTTACCGATATGACCATGCCGAACTTGACCGGTGATCAGCTGGCCAAAGCCATATGGGCCGTCCGTCCGGGCATGCCCGTCATCGTCTGTACAGGATTCAGCGAAAGGATCGATTCGGAAAAAGCGGCGGTCTTGGGGTTCAGCGGATTGCTGATGAAGCCACTGGTCCGCGACGAGCTTCTCCGGATGCTCCGGGAAGCGCTCGATCGCTCCAAACAGCACGCCCGGGAATAGTGTGCTGCCTGGGTATCGTCCCCGCCTGCATCGGTCAGGATACCAACTGATCGCGCAGCCATCTACAGCAAGCAGTTGGCGCGCTCAAACTGGGTGTATGCAACTATTTGCTCTCCTATGGGCATAAATCTCTTTCCGGCGACAGCACGCTTCAGGCGCTCACGAACCTGTCCGGCGCGATGCCGCCGTATTCGGGTACTTCGACGCCACCGGCGGGTACGCCCTGGCCGCCTGCCTTCCCGTGTCCCCGGTGTCACTCGACGTCGACCGCCTGGAAGATTTTCGGCGGACTGGGCAGGGTCTACACTTTTGAAGTGTATCACACCGCGTTTCATCCGTTGTTTTCCGCGGATCTTCCCTATGTGTTGGCCGTGGTGGCCCTCGACAAGGGGCCGCACGTGATGACCAACACCGGCTCGGCGGGCGCTATCGCCCGGACGGATCAGGCCGTATGCTTTTTCACCCAGGCCACATATTGGTCCATCCAGGATTGCAGGAATTTGCGACTGCCGGGGCCGATGCCGCCGGCATCATCGAAGAGACCATCCTTGACCGTGATGTAGACTTCGGGCTGGCCCATCGTTAGGACATCCAGATACGCCAGGATGCCGCGCAACTGCCGCTGGGCCAGGGCCGTGCCGATGGCGCCGATGGAGACGCCCAGCACGCCGGCCGGTTTTCCCGGGAAGGCACTCTGCCCATAAGGGCGGGAGGCATGGTCGATGGCATTTTTAAGCACGCCGGGTATGGATCGGTTGTACTCGGGGGTAACGAACAAAAGACCATGGGCCGTTTTGATGTCGCGTTTCAACTGTTGGACGACATCGGCTTGATGGGCGTCGTCATCCTGGTTGTAGAGCGGCAAGTTGCCGATGGAGAGTTGTTTGAAGGCAAACTCCGGCGGCGCCAGCTTCACCAGTGCATCAGCAAACTTGCGGTTGAACGAATCCTTGCGCAGACTGCCGACGATGACCGCGATCTGGTATTGGCTCATGATTGTCTCCCATAGGTTTTAATAGGTTTTAGTTGTTGCGCTAAAGGATAGGAACGGCATATTAAAATGCAAGGGCACCGGCAAGGCACCCGGCTTGTTCCACTTTAGCTGCCGCCCCGATATCTTGCAAACGAATCGATAAGATTAGAACGCAAAAACCAGCGCATCCCCCCAATCGATAGTCGGATGCGCCAGCGATGGTGGAATGAATACTCTTGCGCTGATATCGCTCTCGTCGTTTCTGATCTATGTTTATCTCGGCACGGTTGTTTACTTGAAGCAGCCGGAAAACGACCTCAACCGGACCTTCTTCATCTATAGCCTGATTGCGGTCTACACCTGCTTTACCGATTTCCAGATGCGCATATCCGATGGCTTCGGCACCGCGCTCTTTTGGTTTCGCATCGGGTCCCTCTGGCCTTTGCTGCTCTCCGCCCTGCTGCATTTTGTTTTGGTGTTTACCCGCAAGTCCAAATCCCGGTGGGACTATCTGGTATATGTTCCCTTGTATCTGGCCGGGCTGGTGTTCGGACTCCTGGACTATTCCGCGAACCTGGTGCTCGACGGCCCCAAACCAAGCCCCTGGGGCTGGTCCTACGGCATGCTGCAGCAAACATTGATCGGGAATATATTTTCTGGATGGTGCGCCGCCCTGATCGTGCTGGGGATACTGTTGTGCCTGCGCTGTTTTCTGAAAGCCGGGGATGCGCGGGAGAAGCAGCAGGCCAAATATGTCCTGATCGGCACCGCCATTCCCATGCTCGCCGGTGCTCTCGAAATTGTTTTTTCAGGGCTGGGGGTGGAGATTCCGAACCTGATCCAGTTCTCCCTGGTGCTCGGCAGCGGCTTCTGGGCGTTTGCCATCTGGAAATACGAGCTGTTCGTGCTCAGCCCGGCCACCACGGTCAAAGAGATCATTCGAACCATGTCGGACATATTGCTATTGCTCAGCCCGTCGCTGGTAATAAAAGTGGCCAATCAAGCCGCCGTGGACCTGCTTGGGTACGAGCGGGAGGAAATAATCGATCATCCCATTCGTATTCTGTTCGACGAGAACGATTACAAGCAGATCGTCGATGGACCGATCGCCAGCGAACTGGCCCAGCGCGGCATTGTCAGTGATGCCGAGATTACGTTGCGATCCAAGCAGGGCCGAAAAATATCCTTGTCGCTGGCCGGTTCTCTGGTTCGGGATAAAAACATGCGGTTCCAGGGGATTGCGCTTCTGGGCCGCGACATCACCCGGCGCAAGCTGCAAGAGCAGGAGTTGCGGCGTTATCAGGAGAAGTTGGAAGAGATCATCGCGGTGCGCACCGCGGAGCTGGAGAAGACTTACGCCCAGCTTCAGCGGGTGCAAAAGCTGGAGTTCATGGGCACCATCGCCGGCGGGGTGGCCCACGATTTGAACAATATTCTCTCCGGGATCGTGAGCTATCCGGAATTGCTGCTGCTGGACCTGCCCAAGGAGAGCCCGCTGCGCAGGCCCCTGGCCACTATACAACGCTCGGGGGAAAAAGCGGCCACCATTGTTTCGGATCTTTTGACCTTGGCCAGAAGAGAAGTGGTGGTCAAATCGGTGGTCAACCTAAATCTGATCGTCAAGGAATACCTGCTGAGTCCGGAGCGCACGAAAATGCAGTCCTATCATCCCGATGCGCAAATCGTGACTGATCTCGATCCCAAGCTGCCCAACGTGCTGGGCTCTCCGGTGCATCTGTCCAAGACATTGATGAATCTGGTCCACAATGGGGTTGAAGCCATGCCCAACGGCGGCACCCTGCGGATTTCGACCCAAAGCCGGCAGGTCCGGGAACCCATTTCGGGATATGAGAAAATCGAAGCGGGCAACTATGTGCTGCTCTCGGTTTCCGATCCGGGCATCGGCATTGCCGCGGCCGATATCGAGCGCATCTTCGAACCCTTCTACACCAAAAAGAAAATGGGCCAGAGCGGAACAGGGCTGGGAATGGCCGTCGTATGGGGCACGCTCAAGGACCATGGCGGCTATGTGGATGTCGTCAGTCAGGAGGGGCGCGGCACGACCTTTACGCTTTTCTTCCCGGCTTCCAGCCAACCGGAAGAACATGCGCCCGCGCGTGTGCCGATCGAGAGCTATAAAGGCAGGGGCGAGACGGTCCTGGTGGTCGATGACGTCGCCGAGCAACGCGAAATCGCCTGCGGCATTCTCGAAAAGCTGGCGTATAAGCCGACCTCCGTGTCCAGCGGGGAGGCGGCTGTAGCCTATCTGAAGCGAGCCAAAGTCGATATCCTCTTGCTGGACATGCTCATGAACTCGGGTATCGACGGGCTGGAAACCTATAAAAAAATTATCCGCATCTGCCCCAACCAGAAGGCCATCATCGCCAGCGGTTTTTCCGAAAGCGAGCGCGTCAAGGAAGCCCAAGCCCTGGGGGTCGGAGGCTTCATCCACAAACCGTACTCCATCGAAAAACTCGGCTTGGCGATCCGGACCGAACTGGATAAAGCGGCCGCGGCGAACTGATCCCCCTCAGGCATATATTTCCCGTTTTAAATCGATGCCGTATTTTTTGATGCGTTTCCAGATCGTGATGCGGCTGACACCCAGCAACCGGGCGGTCTCGGATTGATTGCCCGATGTCTGCCGCAGCGCCTTGATCAGCGCGGCTTTTTCGTCCCCTTCGGTGCCATGCAACACAGGCCCGGCTGCCGGGCATTCGGGGGCCGAGTCCACCACTTTGGGCGGCAGATGGCCAACGCCGATGCCGCCGCTCGGGCACAGGACGAAGGCATACTCGATGGCATTGCGCAGCTCGCGCACATTGCCCGGCCACTTGTACTGCACCATCCTCTCCATGGCCTCGGGGGTCAGCCCCAGGATCTTTTTGCCCGTCTTCTTCGTGTTGTAACGAATGAAGCTTTGCACGATGGCGGGGATGTCTTCGGGGCGGCTGCGCAACGGCGGGCAGGTCAAAGGGAAGACGTTGATGCGGAAGAACAGGTCTTCCCGGAAAGCCCCCTTATCGATCTGCTCTTCAAGGTTACGGTGGGTGGCGGAGATGATGCGGACATCCACCTTGACCGGCGTATGCTCTCCCACCCGCTCGATCTCCTTTTCTTCCAGGACCCTGAGCAGTTTTACTTGGATTCCCAGCGGAATGTCGCCGACTTCGTCCAGAAAGATCGTGCCTTCATGGGCAGCCTCGAAACGGCCGATGCGGGCGCGGTCGGCCCCCGTGTAGGCGCCCTTGGCGTGACCGAAGAGCTCGCTTTCCAGAAGGTTTTCGTTCAGCGCGGCACAGTTGACCTTGATAAAGGGCTTCGCGCGCCGTGCGCTGACCTCATGGATCGCCCTTGCCACCAGTTCCTTGCCGGTGCCGCTTTCACCGCCGATCAATACCGGTGCCTCGGTGAGCCCTACGTTTTCCACCATTTCGAAGAGGGCCTGCATGACCGGCGATCGGCCCAGGATGCCGTGGTAGCCTTCATCTAATAGCAGTGTCCGGCGCAGGGCGTGGATCTCCTCCTGCTGACGCACGACCTCCGACATGTCTTTGAGGGTCTCGACCGCGCCGATCACGCGGCCCTTTTCATCCCGCAAGAGGGCGGCGTTTTTGATGATCGTCATGGTGCGATGGTCTTTGTTGGCAATGGTGCAGCGTTTGGTTTTTACGCCGCCGGCGGCAAAAAGACCGCACCAATTGGCGCCCGCGCCTTTGCCGATGATTTTGCAGCCGGTACAATCGAGCACCCGGCAGGTTTGCCCCACCAGTTCCGAGGCGCTATAGCCCGTCATGCGCTCCGCCGCCGGGTTGACTGCTACGATTCGGCCCTTGGGGTCCACCACCATGACTCCGTCTTGGAGTGTGTCCACGATTGTCTTCCAATAAAGCGACAAATCCATAAGGCGCTCCTTGTTCCTATTAACACCTGTTAATAGCGCAATGCCTGGCCGGTTGCAAGTGATCTTCGATAAAGTACTGTAATTCAAGCACAAAAAAAGTCGGTGTTGCTGGCATATCCATTGCTCAGCAGGGATTTGCCGAGCGGGTCGTCCGAGAGGCGCTGAATCACCCTATCAAGGTTAGCCCAACAAAGGAGGATTTATGGGATTCTGGTGGAAGATGAAAACTGAAATGAAACGGTTTGCGCCGCTTGCCATCGTTGCCGCCGTGGTCCTATGGCAGCCCCAGGCGTCCTGGGCGGCGGATGACACCCAGGCGCTGCGCCAGCAGATGGAAGAGATGAAGAAGCAGATGGAGGAGATACAGAAAAAGCTCGACCAGACCGAAAGCAAGACCGCCAAGCAAGCGGAAGATTCCCAGCAGATGGAGGAGCGGCTCAACAAAGCCGAGCTTCACACCGCGACGGATAAGATCTCCTGGGGAATCGATTTTCGCACCCGGGCCGATTCCATCCATTACGATGACATCCGCGTTGCGCCCGCCGATTTTACCAACCTCTTCTTCGTGCCCGTTAACCAAGGCGGATTCAATGGCGCGACCCAATCGCAAATTCAAAGCGGCATGGCGGCCGCTGCCGCGGCCGGCATGATTCCGCCCGTCGAGAAGGTGGATGCCGACAACGATATTATCTATACAAACCGGCTGCGCCTGGAGATGAAATCCAAGATCAACTCCCAATTGAGTTTTGCCGGGCGTTTGGCGGCCTACAAAGTCTTCGGCGACAGCACCGGGGTCGAATTCAATCATGGCAGCCTGGGGGATGTGACTTTCGACGGCAACACCTCGAGCCTGCCGCATGGGGATACCATCCGGTTGGAGCGCGCTTACTTCAATTACCTCTTCGCTACGGAAACCGTGCCCATCAATCTGTCGGTCGGCCGACGCCCCTCCACCGAAGGACCGCCGCTGGAATACCGTAACAACAGCGAGGAGGGCGGCTCGCCCCTGGCCACCATCATCAATTGGCAGTTCGATGGCGCTTCGCTCAATTTCAGTTTGGAGGATGCCACCGGCATTCCGGGCGCGGCCCTCAAGCTGTGCTATGGCGTCGGATTTGAAGGCGATTGGGGCAACAGCGCATCCATGGGCAGCAGCCAGCCCGTGGTGGATGACGTACACATGTACGGATTGATCGGGGATTTCTACGATGATGAGGTCAGCAGTGTGGTCGCCACCTACGCCCATGCTTCCGGTATCACCGACGGCTTTACCGGCACGACCGTCATGCCTTATATCGTCTCGGTCCAGGACCCGGACGGCGACGGGACCGGTAATTATATCTTCGAGCCCAACTACGGCGGGTTTGTCAGCCGCATCGAACCCATGACCGAAATCGGCGATTGGGATGCGGCCTCTTTGCTCCTGCGCACCAATACCGCCGAAATATTCGCCGATTTCGATCTGTTTCTGGCCGGCTCCTGGAGCCACACCAAACCCACGGAGGTCTCGCGCATTCCCTTCTACCAGTTGATGGGCATGGGGTTGCTTAGCTCCAACGGCCAGTTGGAATCCCAGGACGGCTACAGTGTCTATACCGGCATCGTCTATAACATGCCTTGGAATGCACGCCTGGGCCTGGAGTACAACTGGGGCTCCCAATACTGGTTTAACATGACCGGCGCCGAAGATTCCCTGGTTGCCAGCAAGTTGGCTGCACGCGGTCAGGTGTGGGAAGCCTATTGGCATCAGCAGATCTTCAAGAACACCTTTTTCGTCACGCTGGGCGGCCAATACTACGATTATGAATATTCGGGCAGCGGCAACCCTCTGGGTGCGCCGGTTAAGATCTCGGAAATTACTTCCGTGAATGCCATCAACGCCGTGGCCGATGAGGTCTGGGTCGCTTACTTGTCAGCCACTTTGCGGTTTTAGAGGAAGATGGCGTTCATTGAGCGTGGTCCGATGCCGAAAATACTCCATCTGCTATGCAGCGTCCCGGACGATACCGTGGCGAATTTGATCGGTGTCATGAGCGGGGTTGAGGGGGCCACCGTCATCAGTCTGTACCCCGATGACGTGGCCGCCACTGCTGTGGATTGGCGCCGGGTGGTTCAGGATATCATGGCTCACGAACAAGTGCTCTGCTGGTGGTAGGTCACATGAAAACCCTGGGTATCTTCGTCATCTCCGATCGCCATGTGGAATATGTCTTCGCCCTGGCGCAGGCCGCCCACTTGGAAGGGCTGATGGTTTGCGTGCATCTGCTTGGGTCGGGCGTGCGCCTGGTGCGCCAGGCGGCTTTCGGCCAATTAGCAGCCTTGGCTCGGATCAGTATTTGTAGCGAAAGCGCCGAATTCTTTCAGGTGGACCGCCAACTGGCCAAAGAGCGGCAAGGACAAATCGTTCCAGCCGGTGAAATGGCGCGGATACTGCGGCGGTGCGACCGCCATCTGTTTATATAGGCAACAGTGTTAAGGCATCTATTAACAGGTGTAAGCAGATGCTATCCAACGATAGGACCGCGGCCGGCTTGAATGGGTGCAACACAATGATAAAAAACAAATTATTGATTCCTAACAAAGGCACTGGCATGGCATGCCGGTTGCTAATTAGCGGATTGGATGTCGGACACGGTCGTGCTGAATCCCATTAACCGATTCAGCCGGTCAGCCGGCGATACCTAAAAGGAGAATTTGAATCATGAAGAAAACCGCTATCACCGTTTTGGCGCTTTTCCTGACCTTCTGCTTCTCGGGCACCGCCCTGGCCGCCGAAAGGGGCAACGAGCGCAAAGGCAAATACACCTATCGCAATGTCTACAAGGCCTGCTTCGAGCGCGGCGCCGTCCAATCCCAAAAACCGGCCCTGAATCCCGACGCCAAGACCCAGGAGCAATGGACCCGCGTTTTCGAAGGCAAGGATTTAGAACAGTTCGGCTGCCAGCAGGAGTGGGGCGCTCTCAGTCAAGAAGATATCGCCGATATCTACGCCTATCTGTACGAGCACGCCGCGGATTCGCCTGCGCCAGCCAAGTGCAAGTAACGGCGAGGCCCCGGGACCGGTGAAGGTCTAAAACGAAACGAGGATGACACATGAATAGACAGCAAGGGATAGCGGCACGAAAAGCGATCGTGGTCATGCTGGCGGTCATGGCGTTATGGCTGCCGATGGGGGTATCCGCCGCGGACGGCAAGGACCCGGCGCCGGGGCGCGTCATGGCCCGACAGGCCACCATCGGTCAGGAGCCTTGGACCACCACCGATCACAGCAAACATGCGGCCTTGCAAAAACAGTTCGGCAACGGCAACGAGATCACCGCGGCCTGCCTCGCCTGTCACTCCGAAGCCGGCGAGCAATTCAAGCAGACCATTCACTGGACCTGGATCGGCGATACCACCCAGGATGGCAAGGTCTTGGGCAAGGCCGGCGACTCCTTGAATAACTTCTGCATTTCCACCAAGCGCATGAACGATAAAAGCTGTCAGGATTGCCATCCGGGCTGGAACGGAAAAACCGAGGAGATCAACTGTCTGAATTGCCATAGCCAGAAAAAGGTCAACTGGTCCGAGGTCTTCGAAGACTATAATGCCTTTGCCCAATCCGATGATCCCGAAGAAAAGGAGATGGCCCGGGAGATTCAGACGGAGATCCAGGCCGCGGCCCAGAGCATCGGCCGGCCCACGCGCCAGAATTGCGGCGAATGCCATTTCAAGGGCGGCGGCGGAGACGGCGTCAAACACGGCGATCTGGACACCTCCCTGACCAAACCCAACAAGAGCCTGGATGTGCATATGGCCGCCGAGGGGCGCAATTTCGAATGCACCCGCTGCCATACCACCGTGCGCCATCAGGTGGCCGGCCGGATCTACTCCAAGCCGGCCGCAACGGCACGCAAAAGCCTGATCCAGGACGATCTGACCGCCAAGATCACCTGCGAAGCCTGCCACGGCGCGACACCCCATGCGAATGGCCACAAGGCCAACGATCACACCGACAAGGTGGCCTGCCAAAGCTGCCACGTGCCGGAGTTCGCCCGGGTGTTGCCCACCAAAATGAACTGGGACTGGTCCCAGGCCGGCAAGCTCAAGGATGGCAAACCTTACAAGGAAAAGGGCCCCGACGGCACCCTCGACTACATGACGATCAAAGGCGCCATGACCTGGGCCAAGAATGTCCGGCCGGAGTATGCCTGGTTCAACGGCACCATGAAGACCTTGACCGTCAAGGACCGCATCGATCCCTCCCGGGTGGTGGCTGTCAATGAACCCATGGGGTCGCCCGACGATTCCAATGCCCGCATCTTCCCCTTCAAGGTCCATCGCGGCAAGCAGCCTTACGATAAAGTGAATAAGAATATCGTGGCGCCGATGCTTTCGGGCGATGACGGTTACTGGAAGACGCTGGACTGGCCGCGGGCGATCGAAAAAGGCATGGCCTTCATGGCGGATGTGCCCTATTCCGGGCAGTTCGATTTCGTCGCCACCAGCTATGTTCTGCCCACCACGCATATGATCGCCCCCAGGGAGAACGCGGTCGCCTGCGTCCAATGTCATGTGCGCCAGGGCAGTCGCCTGGCCGATATCGCCGGTGTCTACATGCCGGGCAGGGACCGGAGCCGGCTGCTGGATATCCTGGGGTGGATCGCGGTGTTCGGGGGGGTGATCGGCGTGGGCCTGCATGGCCTGGGCCGCGTCTTCACTAAAGGCCGCAAAAAGGAGTAAGCCATGTCGAAGCACATGATCAATATATACCTGTACACCCGCTACGAACGATTATGGCACTGGCTGCAGGCCGCTGCGATTATCCTGTTGCTGCTGACCGGCTTTGAAATCCACGGGAGCTACGCGCTTTTCGGTTTCGAGGCGGCGGTGGCGGTGCACAATTTCGTGGGGCTGGCCTGGCTGATCGCCTTCGCCTTCTTTGTCTTCTGGATTTTCACCACCGGCGAGTGGCGGCAGTACATTCCCACCACCAAAAAACTGCTTTCCGTGGCCCGCTACTATGGCTACGGCATCTTCCGCGGGCAAGCCCACCCGGTACCCAAACGCATCGACGCCAAGCACAACCCCTTGCAGCGCCTGACCTACCTGGGGCTGGCCGCCTTTTTGCTTCCCTTTCAGATGGTCACGGGCTTTCTCTACTGGGGATACAACGCCTGGGCGAGCTGGGGAGTAAATGGGCTCTCCCTGGGAGTATTGGCGGTTTTGCACACCCTGGGTGCCTTCTGCATTTTGACCTTCCTGGTGATCCACGTCTATATGACCACCACCGGCCACAGCCTGTCGGCCCATGTCCGGGCCATGGTCAGCGGCTGGGAAGCAGTGCCCGAGGATACGCCCATCGAAGCCTGGGAGCTGGCTCAGCCCAAGAGCCCGACAACCTCCGAAACCTGAAGTGGGAGTCGGCTTAAGGCCGGCGGCGGTGAAGGGTGACCTCCTTGGGGTCCACGGTGACCTCGAAGCGTTTGGCCAGCACGGCCAGATAGGCTTGCTGGCGCGGCGCCGGCTCCTGATTGATGCGCTGGATGCCGATGCGGCGCAGGGGCATTACCCGGCGTGCGAGCAGATGGTCGAGAAAGCCGAAGTATTCTGTCAACCGAGGATCGTCGGCCGGCACGAAAATCTCCAGGCGGGCGCCCAGGCCGTGGGAGAAGACGACCGGCCGCTCGCCGTGGTAGACCAGGTGCACGCCCGGCAGGCGCCGGGGCAGCCGGCCCCGGAGCTGGGGCAATTCCAGCCCGCACAGGCAGGCCGGGTCCAGGGCGTTGACCCAGAAGATGGCATCCTCGGAAAGCGCCTGGGCCAGCAGGGGCAGCACGTGGGGGGCGATGAACTGGAGTCCGTCGATGCCTTCGAAGAAGTGCCCGGCCAACACTTCACCTGAAAGCTCCATCAGGCGCAACGAGCGGAACAAGGGGCTCCAGCGCAGCATGGGCAACTCCCGGGCCAGCAGCTCGCGGAAGAGGATGCCGTAGCGGTCCAGAAGCAGACGCACCCGATCCTTGTGGCGCTCTTCGCGCGCCAGCAGATCTTCGCCGACGTCGGGCCCGACTTTCGGATAGCTAAGGCGGAACCAGTTGCCGATGCCCGGCCGCGCGCCGCGCCAGCGTTGAAAAAGAGAGCGGCCCGGCCGGCGCGGATGCCCGGCGGCGGCCGCCGCACCCACGTCGGGCATCTTGAACCCGGTCTCCACCCCGCGGCGCAGGGCCGCGAACGTATCGTTGCTCACCTTTCCCTGCCAGACCCATTGCCACAACTGGTCGTTCAAAGCCGCCGTATTGCCCTGCGCCAGGGACTCTAGCGCGCTGAAGGGATAGCGGCTCCCGGCATCCGGAAAGAGCGTCTCGATCTGCTGGGTGTCGCCCGCCGCTTTTGGTTGCGGTGCGATCAAATCCAACTCCTCTTGAAAGCAGAAAAGCACTTTTTGATGGTCCCGGCCGATCCAGCCCAGGTCGTGGCGCTGCATCACTCCATCCAGCCAGTCGGGGTGGTAGTCGGGCAACCGGGCCGGCAAGATCTCGCGCTCCCAATGGCCCGCCGGGGCGGCCCAGCAGAGCAACTGGTTCAACCGTTCGGTCAGATCGTCGCGCTCGCCCGGCCGGGTCAAGCCCTGGTGTTGGGCCAGGAAGAGCGCCAAGTGCGCCAGGGGCCGGGCCTCTACGACCGGTTGAGCCGCCTTGCGGCCGAGACGCAGCAGGGTTTCAAAATTCTCCTGGTCGCAGATCTCTTCGACGGCGCCGCCTTTGAGAAGCGGACCCATGATGATCAGGCCGGCTTCGGCCAGTTCTGCGATCAACGGGGCCAGGTGGGGCAGGGGCAGGCCCAATGCTTCGGCGACGGCTTCCGGCGGCTGGGGCCCGAAGAAACGCAGCCATTGGCCGAGCTGTTCGGCAGCCAGGGAGAGCGGCCAGTCCGCGGTG
This sequence comes from Desulfobacterales bacterium, assembly GCA_016218685.1. GTDB lineage: Bacteria > Desulfobacterota > Desulfobacteria > Desulfobacterales > Desulfosarcinaceae > Desulfatitalea. The sequence continues at coordinate 458,439 of JACRDD010000004.1, forward strand.
GCACGGCTTTTCTTCGGCAGCCCTTCGGAAGGCAGCGGCGCACCATCCAGCAACGTGGCGTCGAGGTCATCGCCCAGGGATCGGTAGAGTCCTTCGCGCAACGCGGGAAGCAGTTCGCGCGCCGCCACCAGCGCCCGATCCCTGGCCCTATCGGTATGCAGCAGGACTGCTTTTTCCGCCAGGGCGTGGATCAGCGCTTCGATATCCAGCCGATGGTCCCGGGCCGCGACCTGGAGCAGCGCCTGCCAGGCAGGACCGGGCAGCACCAGGCGCTCCTTGAGCCATTGGAGCAGTTCATCGGCGGAATCGGGGGCGTACCCTGGCGCCAGGCGCTGGCGCTTTTGCTCGAATTGCGCCACCAGATCGGCATCGATCATGGGCCGCAGCCCCGGCGAGAGGGTCACTTCGTGAAGTAGATCGGCGCTCAGCCGCCCGCCTCTTTCGGGCGTGGGCGCATCGCCCTGGTACATGTGCAGATTGACCTGCTGCCACACCGCCCCGCGCGCCAGGGGGCTGGGAAAAGCCGTATGGACGTAACTGCGGGCGATCTCTCCGGCGTGCAGCTCCAGGAGCAGTCGCCGCAATTGGGGCAGGTCGAATTCGTCCTGCAGGCAGGTGCGCCAGCTCTCCACCAGGATGGGGAAATCGGCATAGCCGGCGACGGCGGCGAGCAGTTTCTGGGCCCGCAGGCGGGTCAGCCACAGGGGCATGCGCTGATTGATTTGACGGCGGGGCAGCAGCAAGGCCCGGCCGGCGCACTCGCGGAAGCGGGCGCCGAAAAAGCCGGTTTGGGCCAGGCGCCGGTGCAGCAGCGCGTCGAGGGTATCGGGCCGCACCAGGTCGAGCAGGGTTTCGCCGGAAAGGTCGGGGGGCAGCAAAAAGCTGAGGGTATCGTTGGTGCAGACGATCTGCGGGGTGGTGCCGAAACGTTCTTCCCAAGCCGCTTCCAGGGCGATGGCCAGGGGCCGGTTGACGCGCCCGCCCCAAAGGGTGTGGCAGATCACCTGGCGGCCGGCGGCGCGGCCCGTGCCCAGGGAGGTCTCTTCCATGAGCAGGTGGCGGCGGTGGGGCAGGGGGGCGCCGGTGTGGATGCGCTGGTTTTTGAGCTCTTCGATCAGGCGCCGGGCCGCGGCCTGGTCCATGGCATACTCGCCGATCAGTTCTGCTTCAAAATCCGATGCCTCCAGACGCGCCTCGGCCCTTTCCAGAAAAAGACCGATCTTCTCCGACAAATGAAAGCCGCGCTGGTTGGCTTCGGCCCGCCAGAAGGGCGGGGCCGGCTTGCCCGGCGCGGCGGGCAGCACGCGCACGTCGCTGGCCCCGATCCGGCGGATGCGCCAGTTCTGGGCCCCCAGGGTGAACACCTGGCCGATGCGCGCTTCCCAGACAAACTCTTCGTCCAACTCGCCGATCTTGGCGCCGGTGTGGGCGTGGCGCAAGGCGTAGTAGCCCCGGTCGGGGATCACGCCGCCCGAAGCATACAGCGCCTGCAGGGAGCCCTTGCGCGCCTCCAAACGCTGCGCCAGGCGGTCGTGACTGATCCGGGGTTGCAGCTCCCGGATGCGGCTCTCTTCGTAGCGGCCGGCGAGCATGTCGACGACCAGGTCGAACATCCGCCGCGAGAGAATCTGATAGGGGGCCATGGTGCGGATGAAGGCGTAGAGGTCGTCGGGATGCCAGGCATCGAAAGCCAGCATCGAGAGCAGCACCTGGGCCAACACATCCAGGGGTGCTGCCAGGGGCAGCAGCGGTTCGATGTCGCCCTCGGCCACGGCCCGGGCCACCACCGCGCTGTTCACCATGTCGGCCGGATGGGCCGTCAGGAACGTTCCCCGGCTGGTCTGGCCCACGCCATGCCCGGCGCGTCCGATGCGCTGGATCGCTTCGGCCACGGACCAGGGCGCCTGCACCAGGATCACCTCGTCCAGAGCGCCGATGTCGATGCCCAGTTCCAGGGAGCCGGTGGCCAGAATGGCCTTCAAGACCCCGGCCTTCAGGTTGCGCTCCACCTCGGCGCGGATCTCCTTGGCCAGCGAACCGTGGTGGGCATAGGCCAGCAGTTCGGGCTGGTCGCGGTTGATCAGGAAGGTGAGCTTTTCGCACAGGCGCCGGCTGTTGGCGAAGATCAAGGTGGAGCGGTTGACCCCCAAATGCTCCCGGATCGTCTGGGCAAAGGCCTCCCAGAAGTCGTTGGGGTCGCGCGGACCTTCGGGCACCTCCGGCACGCGCACGGCAATCTCGTAAGACTTGGCCGAGGGCGGCGCCAGCACCGTCACCGGCCGCGCCACGTAATCCGGATGGGAAGCCCGACCCGCCATTGCAAAGCCGCCCACGAAGCGCGCCGCCGCCTCCAGGGGCTGGACCGTGGCCGACAAGGCGATGCGCTGGAACTCGCCGCTCAAGCGCGTCAGCCGCTCCACGGCGCTGATCAGCAAGGTTCCCCGCCGCCCAGCCAGCACGGCGTGGATCTCGTCCAGCAAGACGGTCTGAACGTGCCCCAGCAGCGAACGTCCGCCGTGGGAGCTGAGCAACAAGTGCAAACTTTCCGGCGTGGTGATCAAAATCTCCGGCGGCCGGCGTAGCATGCGTCGCCGCTCGGCAGCCGGCGTGTCGCCGCTGCGGGTCAGCACCTGGATATCTGGAAACGGCCGTCCCTGCCGCCCGAAGTGCTCGCGCAATTCGGCCAACGGCACGAGCACATTGAGCTGAATGTCGTTGTTCAACGCCTTGAGCGGCGAGACATACAGCACATGCGTGCGCCCCGTCTCCCAGCGCCCCGCCAACCACTGGTTCAAGGCCCACAAAAAAGCCGCCAGCGTCTTGCCGCTACCCGTCGGTGCCGTGATCAACAGATGCCCACCGCCGGCGATCACCGGCCACGCCTGGGCCTGAATGGGCGTGGGCGCGCCGTAGCGCTGCCGAAACCATTCGGCCACCAGGGGATCGAATAGGGATAGGGGATCTTGCACCATGACTTGGGTTAGCATCGAATGGTGGGCGCGGCAAGGCCCGGACAACAGGGCCGATTTTTTAAGTATTGTGGGAATGGCACGGAAGTTGGTAAAAACTGCTGGCAGTTTGCGTCGGCCGCCCCGCCTCGCACTTGATGTCGCAACTTGCGATTTCAAGTTATCAAACGCTTCGTTTATCGGAAACGGTTTCTCCTGTTCGCTAATTTTGCATCAAATGCGCCGATCGTTTGCTTGAGTCGCTTCAGCATGCAGCTTCAAGCCAAGTGCGCGTATAACTTTCAAGATGGTGTCGAAACCCGGGCTTCTTTCACCGGAGAGGGCTCTGTAAAGACTTTCGCGTGATAAGCCGGAATCGCGCGCAACTTGGGTCATGCCTTTTGCGCGTGCCATATCGCCAAGCGCTTTTGCGATAAAGGCGGCATCGCCATCTGCTTCCTCAAGGCAAGCTTCAAGATAGGCTGCCATCTCCTCGGATGTACGGAGATACTCAGCGACATCGTATTTTGTGGTAGTGGTCTTCGCCATAATAGTACTCCTGCAGATTTCGCCTTACATCTCAGGGTTTCCCACCGCGAGCGCCATTACCCAAATTTGTATTCGGAGGATTGATCTTGATCCAATTCGGTAAGCCCAATGAGTATTTCCTTGATTAAGCTATATGTAAGGTCTGGATTTTCCTCAACGCATTTTCCAAGCATGGCCCAATATTCAATTTGACGAGGTGCTGACCTTTTATCGATTTTTCCATAAATTTTAGCCTGTTTAACTAAATCCTCCGACAATCTGACGGCTGTTGTCATACTTGCACCTCCATAAATATCAACATTCAAATGCAATAGACTACAGAGGCGAACGATGTGGTTCTGGACGCGTTTCGGAACCAGTCGGCCACCAGAGACGGCGTCTTACGTATCCGCGTGAATGGCACGGGAGGAGGCGTATCCGGCAATAGCTTCGCGACACGTCAGACGTCGAATTTAGGGATGCTTAAGCGCAGCGGAGGAAAAGCGCCCTGGACTGTCTGAGCGCAGCGAGTTTCCAGGGCGCCCGCAGCGCGCTTTTAGCATCCCTTGATTCGGCGGCGTAGTGGCGCGGAGCTATTGCCGGATACGCCGGCGAGTCGCTCCGTCTCCAGCTTTCATTTTGGCACTTCTTTCTGTTATTTGCCATCCGCCTTGAAGGCCTTAAAACGCCACGACCCGCTTCTCGCTGCCCACTCAATCGTTTGGTTGAGCGTTTATCTTTTCTGATAGCCAGGCAGCTCGCAGTGATTCGGCAGTGCGTTTTATACGCTCAATGGTGGGTGAATCCACTGAGGGCCTCGTAGTGGCCCCGCCGCCCAGCGGTTCTATGCCAAGATGGTCGATTTTAGAAAAAACTGGTGCCATTGCGGTGTCCGGGTCACGAAAGAAAAGACTTCCACGGATACGAATAAAAACCCAGCCAAGCCGTTCAAGGATCGCTTGCCTTTCGAGGTCACGGTGAAGTTGCTCCGGGGTATGCCATTGCTCACCATCGCACTCCACAGCTAGTCGCCTCGTTTTCCCCTCAACCACGAGATCAATCCGGTAAGCCCCCACCGGCCATTGAGGTTGTACTCGGTAGCCGCTGGCGACGAGCCGTTGCAGTACAAGTTTTTCAAAGATTGAATCGGTTCGTTTGACATTCTCCTCCGCCTCTCGCAGGAGAGCCTGCGGGTCGCGGGCGTGCTCAATGAGCCGGCGGCGCAAGTCACCGCTCTTAAGGTGGTTCTCAGGATCAAGCGAATGAACGATCCAAAGTTGATTCCGCGCGCGACTGACAGCAACGTTGTACCGCTTTTTATACAAGTCTTTCGGACCCGCATCACGGTAGGAAAGCCGACCGTCCTCTGGCGGACCATCGACCATTGAGAGAAAGATTACGTCGCGCTCATCACCCTGGAATTGTGCTGCGTTTCCGCAGAGCAGCCTGTGTTTAGCGAAGATATCGGGTGCGAGTCGCAGTCGAAGTAGATTCTCAATCATCAATGCCTGCTCTTCGCCCAAGAGTGAAATCACGCCAAAGCTTGCAGTCTGTCCCGATTCATTCTTCACATACTCCGCATCACCGAGGCACGCGACGACGAGGGAAGCAATCTCCTCCGCTTCCACTTCGTTGGTTTTTCGGCGTCCATCTCGGAAACCATTCACACGATGGGCTACCAATGCCGGGCGGACACTGGCCGAAAGTGGCTCGCGAAGCGCACGGATGCTGTTGTTGTAGGACAGGTGGTTACTGAACTGAATAATTTCCGGCACACAGCGAAAGTGTTCACGCAGAGCCACCACGCCGCCGAAGGCTGTTTCCGCGAGGTCATAGATCGAGGTCTGCCCGTCGTAGAGATGACTGTTGGGTATGCCTTGCAGATCGGTGGAAATGAGTCGCTGCACCTCATCAAGCCGTTGACCTACAGCATCCGGAGTTACTTGCTCCTTGTCTCCGACAACGACGTGCTCGCGCCCGAGATACAGTGCCGCGAGCGCTGTTACATCGCTTTGGCTCGCTTCATCAATGATCACCACGTCAAAGACGCTGGGTTTCCTATCGGATTTGTGTCTTGGGTCGAAGCTCTCATACACGCGGCTCAGCGGCATAATCCAAACGGGCACTGCGCGGCGTGCGGAAGCAAGGAGTTGCCGCGCCTGTCGCAACAACTCAGGCGCGCGTTTGCCGGTTGCTTTGCCGACTTTGCGAATGGTCTGTACGAAACCCATCAATGCCTGCTGCGATTGCAGCCCCGTGCGCTCCCGCTGCGCAGCCCAAGTCTCGTTCTCAATGATTTGCGCTGCCGTTTGCCGCAGTTCGGCCTCCGTTTGATCGAGCCGCTCTTGGAGTTCCGTCATTGATACAGCCGCGCGACGCTCCAACTCTTGAAGCCACTGCCGCCAGCGCCAAGCCGCAATCACATCGCCCGGTGGGTGCGGAGCGTCGTGTGGCTTTTGCCGTTGCGTGATGATGCAAGTCCACGCGGGTGCGGCCGTTTCCAGCTTTTTGAGTAAAGCCACACGGATTTTGTATGCTTCACGGAGCCCTTCGAGCCGTGCGAGTTCGCGGCAGGCTTCCTCATAGTTTTCCACAGCCCATGTGTCCTGCGCTTCGAGCAACACCGAAGCTGAATCGCTCAGCGGAAAGCTTGCAAGATAAGTGCGTTGCGCTTGCAAGGCTGCAGACAACTCAGCTTGCCGGAGCAGTGCTGCCTGCGCTTCGACAACCTCCACTAAGCCAATCGAACCAGCACTTTGCACTCGGGCCAACTCGCCATGGTCTCCAGGCATAGGCGGATGCGCGGCCAGCCATGCGTCCCAGCGAAAACCCGCCGCACGCAATTCGCCAATGAGTGGTTCCCAGACTGTTCCGCGCCATTCAAGACGTGTACGTATTTCCACAGCATAGCCCTGAGCCGCGCGTTCCGGTGAGCGGCCAAGGCTTTCAACTGCTGGCCCCTCGAGGCTTTCCACGGCGCGACGCCAACGAGCCGTGAAGCGGTTCCGGCTTACCTCCACCTGCGACATAGCGCTTAACGCTCGAAACTCATCTCGTGTATTCGGAGCATGGCCTTCCACGCGGCAGGCTTCAATGAGTTGATGCCATGCCCGGCGGGTGAATTTAGTCTTCAAACCGAACGTTCCGCCCGCTTCTACGAACGTCACGATTTCGCCAAGCATTGATGCCACTTCATCAACCGGACGATCCTGCGGGAGTTTCGGCCCATGCGCCATTATGAGCCGGTACGCCGTACCTGCCTCGCTCACCAGAGCCTCCACGTCGGCGAGCAAATCCTGCCATGACTCCCGCAAGCCTCCACCCATCCATCCCGCGAACAGTACTTCTCGCAGCCAGTTCTTTTTCTCGGCCAGCATCGCCGCCGCCTGCTGGACGCGTTGATGAAGCTCTTGGAGTTGTGTCGCTGTGTGACCGGCGGCGTTTCCGTTCCAAAGCTCGGGCCGATGCGCTTTTGCACGCGAATCCGCACTCGCTCGCTCCGCTGCGAGTAGGCGAAAATCCGAAGGCTTAACCAACTCATATAATGCCGGTTGTGACACCGCGAGCTGTGCCTCGTCCGCTATCGCGACGATGCCTTGTGAAGCGTAAAGTTGCCGAACCTCAGCCTCAGAAAGCGGGCACAGAGTGCCCGGGGGGAGCGGCCCAGGTATCCACCCATCGCGCTTCTCGTCCGCTTTTACACGTTTCGCCACATCGATCGGGCTTAAGCCTTCGCCGCCGAGCACGATTTCCTCCACCTCGCTGAACCGGGCATCGCGAAGCTGCCGCCGAAGCGCATAGGCGACGTCGATCATCTTCCGCCGCTTGTCGCGGAGCAGCCCCGCCTCCCGCCGCAGGCTCGCTGCATCGGAACGGGATAGCCGGTCGGCGATGTCTTGCGCAGCGCGCGAAAGTTGCGCCTGACTGTCCGCATCGCCTTCGAGCACGCTAAGGCAGAGTGGCTGGAGTGCTTCGTCCACCTGCCGCCGGAGCACCCGTAGCGCTTTTGTCGTATGCGCAGTTACGAGCACGGTCTTCCCTTGCGAGAGCAGATAGCCGAGCAGATTTGCAATCGTGTGCGTCTTTCCAGTGCCCGGCGGGCCTTGCACAAGCACGGCTCGCGCCTTTGTCAGCCGTGCCGCAATTTCATGCTGCTCCCTGTTCGCTGGCTTGCTGAAAAGGATGTCCGGTTCTGGCACGTCTGGTCTTCTTGGTGCCTCGCCCTTGCCGCTGCTCGGCACCTCTCGCTTGTCCTCGGTCTCGACGCCAACGATGCGCGACAGCCCTTCCGGTGGCTGAGTGCCTTCGTCTTCCAAATCCTCCACGATGTAGTCCAGCGTCGTGCTAAGGCCTGCCATTCGTGGGCGAGAAACAATCACCGGCTCACGCCAGATGCTCGGTCGGTTAATCGCTGCTCCATGCACCTTATCTTCAAGAAACTCGCCGTCATTGAACAGCCCCTGCACGAGCCGCCTAAAAAAACCCTCGGTGCTGGCGCCGCCAAGTGGCTCTACCGGTTGCTCCTCCAGTTCCTTGTCGAAGTGGGCGATCATCCGGCCCTCGATGCTCGGCACCAGCCGCAGCAGCGCGCGATAAAGTTCCACCTTTTCCGTTCCCGTGTTGAAGCGAAACTCCGGTACCGACGGGTCGAACTCCAGGTTTACCCGCTGCATCAGAACCGGATGCCGTATGAAGTGCTCCGCTACAGCAAGCATTCCGTCTGCAAGCATTAGTTCCACACGATCGCCTTCGCGCTGCATCATCGTCCATAGCGCGTGAATTCGCTCGAAAAGCTTCCGCGCTGCAACTGCCGGCCGTTCAGCCACAACCCATTTCGTGCGTGCCGCTGTCCATACCTTCAGTGCCGCGGCGCGCTCCCGGTCCTCCACAAAAGCCACGGTGATGGTCTGTGTATCCTTGACCTTAAAGTTCCGGGACACCAGCACTTCCGCATCGTCATCTACCGACTGCCACCCCGGTTTCAGCCAGCCGTCAAGAGTATCGGGGGGCTTCGGGCACGGTGTCAGCCTTGCTCGCTGGATGCGAATGAGCGGCTCCATTTCCGCCTCTGCTGCCTCGTCGACATCATCTTCCTCGCGGTCGCCGCGCCGCACTTGCACACATGGATGCGCTGGCCATGTGTCCAGCCGCAGCACCTCCGGCCCCGATAAATCACGCGGCACCGGGTTCCGCAGCTCATTCAGCTCCTTCAGGAACTTGAAGGTCTGGACCAGTCTTTCTTTGGCACTATTTGAAGGGTTCATTTATCCTTTGCACCTTCTACGAATGCAGGCATATGCCCAAAGGGTCTGTAGAAAAAGTCTCTTTACGGCGAATTTTCTTCAAGTATGCAAAAAACTTAGTTTCTCCGCCCCAAGGTAAAAGTAAGATTATACACTCCAAAAGATCAACCGGCTTTTGTAGATTCTCAGCGAGGTGGCTTTGGGGCGAGCGATACGAACCAGGCAACAGCCACCTAATTATGCGATTGCTTGCAAGCCAGAAGAACGCCTCTCTTCTTCGATTCTACGCTTTTCGAGTTTTGCTTTATTGTCCTCTATGAATTTTATAGGATTCCAATTTTCATATACCTTAGAAGGAATACTGTACTTTCTTCTTAACCTTGTAGATAGATCATTGGCAACTATACCTATTTTTGCATATTGATATTGGCGCTCTTCGATTCCCTCCCCATAGTCAGGAGGGCCGGCAATATATTCGAAAACATCGTTAATTTTGCCATCCGCTTCTTCTATAAAGGAGGGAAAATTTAAAATGTCGTACATTAAATTAGATGGTAGTGCTTGCCAATCAACGTCCAGAGAATGAAAATCAATCTTCGGGCAAATTGTATTTAGTCGTGCGCATCCTTGCTCATCAGGGCCATTCATTTCTCCATCATCTCCAACGACCGCAGCACAACTACTGACAAATCGGTCCAGCATGCATACTACTCTGATAGCTAAATACTCTGCACGCTTTTTCCTTGTCCGATAATTGTGGAATAATTCTTTTAAAACAGTAAGTATAGCTCCTAATACAACACCAGAAAGGCCAATTAAAACTTTTTCCATATCGTTTATCTCACAAAGAAACTAAACCAAGTTTACGCATAACTTCGTTTAGTCCGCCTTTTAGAGTTTTACTTATTTTGCGTCTAATCCGGGGACGAATGGGATCTATTTTGCAAATCATCTGTCCGGAAGGCAGATTTGCCTTGATAGCCCTTAAGAATGGAACACAGCCCCCTTCAATTTCGTATTATGAGGGCTACGGTTCAAATGGGCGCCGCGGCCCTCTTGGTTTCTTTATATCGGGTCTGATCTCCAGTGTCGTTTGCAAACTATCCGATAGGTCGGTTTTACGTCAATGGAATAATAGCGTTTTCTCAACCTTTGGGCATTGATGTGGCGGTGTTTGGCCAGCCGGGGCCTGCGTTGCCTCGGGATTCATGCGGCCGTGGGCGGCTTGTGGCGTGCTTGACAAACTGGGGGGCTTTCTCTAGGTTAACGCGTTGCATCAGATTGGATTGGAAATAATGAAACCGGAAAAAGACCTTTATAATATTGCCCCGGCTGCGCGTCACAGCCGGGAATTGGATACGATCCTGATCAAGGGCGCCCGGGAGCACAACCTTCAGAACATCGATATCGAGCTGCCTAAGAAAAAACTCATCGTGTTCACCGGGGTGTCGGGTTCGGGCAAGTCGAGCCTGGCTTTCGACACGATTTTTGCCGAGGGCCAGCGGCGGTATGTCGAGTCGCTCTCGGCCTACGCCCGCCAGTTCATCGGCCAGTTGGAAAAGCCGCGTTACGACCAGATCCGGGGGCTTTCGCCCACCATCGCCATCGACCAGAAGGCCGCCTCGCGCAATCCGCGCTCCACCGTGGGAACGATCACCGAAATCTACGACTACCTGCGCGTGCTCTTCGCCCGCATCGGCCAGCAGTACTGCATCCACTGCGGCAAAAAAGTCGGCCGCGGCGATGCCCAGGGCATGGTGCGCCAGATCCTGAACCTGCCGGACGAAAGCCGCATCCTGATCCTGGCGCCCATCGTGGAGAACCGCAAGGGCGAGCACCGCGAGCACATCGACCATTTGCAGCGCCAGGGCTTTGCCCGGGTGCGCGTGGACGGCGTGGTCCAGGCCCTGGAAGAGGTCCAGAGCCTGGCCAAGCACAAGAAGCACACCATCGAGGCGGTGGTGGACCGCCTGGTGGTCAAGAACGAGCCCGCCTTTGCCGCCCGGCTCACCGACTCGGTGGAGACCGCCCTGAAGCTCGGCCAGGGCCGCCTCATCGTCCAGGTGGTGGGCGGCGACGCCATCGCCATGAGCGAGGCGCGCTCGTGCTGCGGCACGGCCTACCCCGAGCTGGCCCCCTCGCTCTTCTCGTTCAACGCCCCCCAGGGCATGTGCCCGGCGTGCAACGGCATCGGCACCCAGTTGACCATGGACGTGGACAAGCTGGTGCCGGACCAGAATCTCTCCATCCGCCAGGGCGCCCTGGTGCCCTACCGCAATTACTTCAACAAAAACACCGGCGACAGCGGCACCTGGGGCACGCGCCAGTTGGCGGCCATCGAGCAGCAGTTGAAGATCGACTTCGACCGCCCCTGGCACAAGCTGCCCAAAAAGCAGCAGGAAATACTGCTCTACGGCTCCCAGGGCAAAGAGGTGACCGTGCAGTGGGACACGGAGAAGATCCACGGCCAGATCCAGATGAGCTGGGAAGGCCTGGTGCACACAATGATGCGCCGCTACCGCCAGACCCAGTCCGAAAGCCAGAAGAAGCACTACGCCGGCTTCATGTCGTCGGCCGCCTGCCCCACCTGCCAGGGCCGCCGCCTCAAGCCCGAAGTGTGCCACGTGCGCGTGGGCGGCCGCTCGATCATCGAGGTGACGGCCATGACCATCGGCGAAGCGCACCGTTTTCTCACCGGCCTTTCGCTGGCGGGCAACGAGCGGCTCATTGGCGGTGAATTGATCAAGGAGATCGGCGACCGCCTCACCTTCCTGGTCAACGTGGGGCTGGATTACCTCTCCCTGGACCGCTCGGGGCCGACCCTTTCGGGCGGCGAGGCCCAGCGCATCCGCCTTGCCTCCCAGGTGGGCTCGGAGCTGACCGGCGTGCTCTACATCCTGGACGAGCCCTCCATCGGCCTGCACCAGCGCGACAACCTCAAGCTGCTCGGCACCTTGTGCCATTTGCGCGACATCGGCAACACCCTGATCGTCATCGAGCACGACCGCGAGACCATCGCCGCGGCTGATTGGCTCGTGGACATCGGCCCGGGGGCCGGTCTTCTGGGCGGCCGTATCGTGGCCCAGGGCACGCCGGCGGAAGTGGCCCGCGATCCCGACTCGGTCACCGGCCGTTTTCTCAGCGGCAAAGAAACCATCCCGGCACCCGCCAAACGGCGCCAACCCAACGGCCATTGGCTGACCATCCAGGGCGCCCGGTCCAATAATCTCGCCGACGTCACGGCCAAGATTCCCCTGGGGCTGCTGGTGGCGGTCACCGGCGTCTCGGGGGCCGGCAAGTCCAGCCTGATCAACCACATTCTCTACCCGGCCCTGGCCAACCGGCTGCACCGGGCCGAACTGGCCGTGGGCCCGCACAAGACCATCCTCGGCCTGGAGCACCTGGACAAGGTGATCAACATCGACCAGAAGGCCATCGGCCGCACGCCGCGCAGCAATCCGGCCACCTACACCAAGGCCTTCGACCTGATCCGCGATTTTTTCGCCCTGCTGCCCGAAAGCCGGGCGCGCGGCTACGCCAAGGGCCGCTTCTCGTTCAACGTCAAGGGCGGCCGCTGCGAGGCGTGCGGCGGCGACGGCTTCATCAAGGTGGAGATGCACTTTCTGGCCGATGTCTTCGTGCCCTGCGAGACCTGCCACGGCCGGCGCTTCAACGACGCCACCCTGCAGGTGCTGTACAAAGGGCTCTCCATCGCCGATGTCCTGGATCTTTCCGTGGACCAGGCCCGGGAGCTGTTCGCCCTTCACCCGGCCATCCGCCGGATCCTGGATACCCTCATGGAGGTGGGTCTGGGCTACATCAAGCTGGGTCAGTCGGCCACCACCCTTTCGGGCGGCGAGGCCCAGCGCATTAAACTCGCCCGTGAGCTGGCTCGCAACAACACCGGCCGCACGCTCTACATCCTGGACGAGCCTACCACCGGCCTGCACTTTGCGGACATCCGCATGCTGCTGGCGGTGCTGCAGCGCCTGGTGGACGGCGGCAACACCGTGGTGGTCATCGAGCACAACCTGGATGTGATCAAGACCGTTGACTGGATCATCGACCTGGGGCCCGAGGGCGGCCAGGGCGGCGGCCGCATCGTGGCCCAGGGGCCGCCGGAAACGGTGGCCGCGACGGAAGGGAGTTATACAGGGAGATATTTGAGGGAGTGAAACACGCATGGAAGAGATGAAGACCTACACCGGCACGCTGCTGGGGCACATCCGCCAGAAGGCCCCCCTGATCCACAACATCACCAACTATGTGGCGATGAACAGTTCGGCCAACATCCTGCTGGCCGTCGGCGCCTCGCCGGTCATGGCCCACTGCAAGGCCGAAGTGGCGGAGATGACCGCCATGGCCGGGGCCCTGGTACTGAACATCGGCACGTTGCAGGAGGATTGGGTCGAGGCCATGATCATGGCCGGCCAAAAGGCCAATGCGGTCGGCATCCCCGTGATCCTCGATCCGGTGGGCGCCGGCGCCACGGCCTTGCGCACGGCGGCCGTGCGGCAAATCATGCAATCCTGTTCCATCGCCGTGCTGCGGGGTAATGCTTCGGAGATTCTCTCGTTGGAATCGGCCGGGATCAAGACCAAGGGCGTGGACTCTTCCCTGGGGCTGACCGAGGCGGGGGTCGAGGCGGCAATGCACCTGGCGCGGGAGAAACGATGCATCGTGGCGGTTTCCGGAGCGGAAGATTGCATCACCGACGGCCGGCGCGTGTACTGCGTGGGCAATGGGCAGGCACTGATGACCAAGGTGACCGGCCTCGGTTGTGGCCTGTCGGCCGTGACGGCCGCGTTCTGCGCCGTGGCCGAAGGGGATCGTCTGCGGGCGACGGCCGCGGCGTTTGCCTTTTATGGGCTCTGCGCCGATCTGGCCATCCGGGAGAGCGCCAAGCCCGGCAGCTTTTATACGGCTTTTCTGGATCGGCTCTATGACACGGGGCCGGAAGAGATTCAAAAGGGTCTCAAAGTCGCTTTTTCCGAAAATGGATGATGTTTACGCTTGGGTGCCCATCAGGCCGGACTCCCGGTAGAGGCGGGCATAGAGGCTGTCGGCATGGCCGACCAGTTCGGTGTGAATCCCCTCCTGGACAATGCGGCCGCAGTCCATGACCACGATCTTGTCGGCCCGCACGATGGTGGAGATGCGGTGGGCGATGGTGATTGTGGTGCGCTTCTCCATCAGCCGCTCCAGGGCTTCGTACACCTGCTGCTCGGAGAGGGCGTCCAGGTTGGAGGTGGATTCGTCCAGCACCAGAATCGGGGCATCCTTGAGGAAGGCGCGGGCCATGGCTATGCGTTGCTTCTGACCGCCGGAGAGGCGCACGCCGCGCTCGCCCACCAGGGTTTGCAGGCCGTCGGGCAGACTCTCGATGAAGGGCAGGGCGTTGGCCAGTTCGGCGGCCCGCCAGATCTCCTCCCGGGTGGCCGCGGCCCTGCCCACCCGGATGTTATCTTCCACGGTCCCGCTGAAGAGCATCAGGTCCTGCTGCACGAGGGCGATCTGCGAACGCAAAGAGTGCAGTTGGACATCCTTTATATCCTGCCCGTCGATGCACACCCGGCCCTGGAGCGGATCGTGAAAACGGATCAATAGTTTGATCAGGCTCGATTTGCCGGCCCCGCTGGGACCTACGAGCGCCACGCGCTTTCCGGCCGGAATCGTCAGGCTCAATCCGCTGATAATCGTCTGCGCGTCGGGATAGCCGAAGGCCACCTGCTCGAAGCGGATCTCTCCGTGGCGGATGGCCAGGGGCGCGCTGGAAGGGTCCGTGCCTTCGGGCTCGCGGTCGAAGAACTCGAAGAGCCGGTCGATGGCCGCCCGGGCATCGGCCAACTGGATATTGAGCTCGCTGAGGCGGTTGAGCGGGTGGTAGATCATCTCCAGGTAGGCGAAGAACGCCATCAGGGCGCCGACGCTCAGGGTGCCGCCCAGCACCATGTGGCCGCCGGCCCAGATCACCAGCACCGGCGGGATGCGCGTCAGCAGGGCGGTCAGGCCCAGGGAGAGGGCATAGGTGCGGATGTTGGTCTGCACCGCCTCGCGGTGCAGCCGGCAGCGGTCCAGGAAACGCTCTACCTCTTCGCCTTCGATGGTGAAGCTTTTGACTTCGGTGATCCCCGACACCGTCTCGTGCAGGTTGCCTTCGATGCTATCCATGCGCATGCGCGCCTGTTTGGAATTGCTTTTCATGCGCGCCCCCAGCCGTTTGTGGATCAGGACATACAGCGGCAGGGTGCAAAAGGCGATCAGCGAAAGTCGCCAGTTCATGATCACGATCACCACGGAGATGGAGAGCAGCGTGGTCAAATCCATGAAGACATTGGTGCCGGTCAGCCCGATGAAGCGTTGGGCTGTGTTGACATCGGTGATTAGGCGCGCCGAAATTACGCCGGTCTGATAGCGCTGGAAAAAATCGATGGGCAGGCGTTGCAAATGCCGGAAGAGATCCCGGCGCACATCGAAGACGATGTCCTGGGCCAGATGATCGGCGATGTAGGTGCGCAGGTGGCAGGTCAACGCGTAGATCGTGAACAGCACCAGGGCCGCCACCATCAGGTGGTCCAGATCCAGGCCGAGGCGGCCGGGCTTTCCGGAGAGAACCCCGTCCACCGCTTCCTTGAGCACCCAGGGGAAAACCACCGGAAGGTTATATTTGGTGACGCCAATGAGGGTGGAGAGCACCAGTCGGCGCCAGTAGGGGCGGGCGTATGCCAGGAAGCGCCGCAGATTGTTCGGACGATGGGTCATGGAAAACATATGTCGATTTGAAGCACGGCCGTCAAGAGTTATTGCCGGAACGCGGCGGCCGAGTGCGCTGCTTCCGAACGCTGCTTAACCGGGAGCGATTCAAGATATAGATTTTTACCCCATCTCAATTAGGGTTTTCGCCATTCAATTGGTTCGGCCATTCTGATAGAAATCGTTCTAATCCTGATGAAAAGCCAAGATTGAGGTTTCAGCGGTAACGGATCAGGCAGTTTCCTGAAGTTATATCGGCATCAGCTCCAAAAGCCTCCCCCGCTGCTTGGCTTTCACCAGCACAGGCTTCATTACTTACTACAAGTGTTTTCATCACAAAGGCGTTTGAGAACGGTGTGGTCGTTCTTGGCAAGAGGGTTGGGCTCGTTTTTCGAGACCATCATGGGCAAAAGAAAAATGGGAGGGAAGAATGGTGAAAAGAATACCTAAACTATTGTTGTTGGTGGTCATGCTGATGATGCTGCCCGGAGCGGCATTTAGTATGAGCAACACATCGCCGGACGACGCAATTGTTCAACTGCAAGCCGGCCAAAGCCAAGCCTTTTCAGCGGCGAAGGGAAGCAGCAGTTCACGCCTTGCCTGGTACCTGGACGGCAAAAAGGTAGTAGAGGATGCCACCCAATACACCTATACGGCGGAAAACGTCTCCCAAATCACAGCTCATAAGCTGTGCGTCATCGAGTGGCTCTGGTACCGCTTTCAGTGGAGAGAGGTCGGTCGAAAGGAGTGGGTAATAACAGTGCTTCCCGGTACCATTCCCACCCCCATTCCCACCGCCACGCCTAGGCCGACCCCCGTGCCCACCGCCACGCCCGCGCCGACCCCCGTACCCGGTGTTGCCTGCGCGGTGAGCTACAAAGTGGGCAGCCAGTGGAGCAACGGTTTTGTTGCCAATGTCGAAATTACCAACAACTCTAGTCAGAGTGTTTCTGGTTACGAACTGGTGTGGAATTTCACGGCCGGCCAGCGCGTCACCGGCGGCTGGAACGCGCGCTTCGAACAGAACGGCGCGACCGTGACCGCATCCAATCCGTCCTACAACTGGAACGGCACCATCCGGCCCAATGGCGGCAAGGTTGCTTTCGGATTCCAGGGAACTCATAACGGCAGCAATCCGGCGCCCGGCGCCTTCACCCTGAACGGACAGGCATGCTCCGGCGGCAGCGGCCCTGTGCCGACCCCAACCGCGACACCGGCTCCGACCCCAACTCCGACGCCGCAGCCGACTGTGGTCCCGACGCCTGTGCCCACGGCCACGCCGACCGCGACGCCGCGTCCGACCGCAACACCGACCGCGACCCCGACGGCCACGCCGACCGCGACCCCGCGTCCGACCGCGACGCCGACGCCCACGGCCACGCCGACCGCAACGCCGCGTCCGACCGCAACACCGACGCCCACGGCCACGCCGACCGCAACGCCGCGTCCGACTGCGACCCCGACGCCGACACCGACCCCGACGGCCACGCCGACCGCGACGCCGACCCCGACGCCGACACCGACGCCGGTGCCCACGGCCACTCCGATTCCGGCGGCACCGACCACCGTCAGCGCCACGGATATCACTTCGGGTCAGACATCGGTTAACGTCACCTGGAGTGCCAGCACCAACGCGACCTACTACCAGGTGTTCCGTGCACCGTGGTCATCC
>JACRDD010000035.1 GCA_016218685.1 Desulfobacterales bacterium
GCCGCCGATGTCGGGCATGCGCAAGTCGGTCAGCACGATATCATATGAATGCTCGACGGCCATTTTGAGGCCTTCCAGCCCGCTCAGGGAGGTCTCCACCTTGAAGTTCTCTTCTTTTAGGATGCGGCTTACGCTGTCCAGTACGATGCGCTCGTCGTCAATGACCAACGCTTTCATCTTTTCCATGGGGTCTGCCTCCTTTCAGCGGTTTTCGAACAGTTTTTTATGATTGGGCGCAAGGGTCCCCATATACTGCTCGAACCACTCCACATCGCCGGTGACGAGCGCCAGTTTTTCCGCCGCGGTCAAGTTGTACTCCTCCAGGGCATCGGCCTCCCGGGTATGCAGATCCCGGGCAAAAGCGGGTTCACGCGCGGCGCGGTTGAGGATCTTGAGGATCTCTTCGTCGTGGATCAGGCCTTGCTCCTCGACCGGCGCTTGGGCCGATCGCTTCAGGACCGATTGGACCACCTGGGCCAGCTCTTCGGGGGTGAAGGGCTTTTCCAGGACATGGGCCGCACCCAGGCGCATGCACTGGATGGCCGAGGATACCGTGGCATAGCCGGAGACGATGATCACCGGCAGCGTGGGCTTGAGGCGCTTGATTTCGCGCAAGACGATCTTGCCGCTGAGGTCGGGCATGCGGACATCGGTCAACACCAGGTCGTAGTTCCGTTGGGTGGCCCATTGGATACCCTCCCGGCCGTTGAGGGTGGTATCCACCGTGCAATTCTCCTCGGAGAGGATTCTGCGCACGCTGTCCAGCACGATCTGTTCATCGTCGATGGCCAGTACTTTTTTCTGCGTCATGACTTGTTCCCCTTTCTTGCCACGGATAGGACCGTGTCCAGCAGCTCTTCCGGCGTAAACGGCTTGGCGATAAAGGTCGCCGCGCCGAATGCCGCCGCGTTTTCCACGGTTTCATCGGTTGGGTACCCGCTCATGATGACGATGGGCAGCTCCGGATGGGTGGCTTTGACCTGCCGCATCAGGTACATGCCGTCGTGCACCGGCATCTTGACGTCCGCCAGCAGCAGGGTCGGCAAGGTGGCCCCGGGCGCATCGAGCAGCGCCAGGGCCTCGTCCACCGACGGGGCGGCCTGCACTTCGAACCCTTCGGCTTCGAGGATTCTCCGGCAACTGAGCAGTACGATGCCTTCGTCATCGACCACGAGAATTTTCATGGCTTACCACCTGTTCTTTCGATTGGCAACCACACAAAGAAACGGGTGCCTTTGCCCATTTCGCTCTGGACGCGGATATGGCCCTGATGGCGCTGAACGATGCCCTGGGAGACCGACAGGCCCAGGCCGGTGCCCTGGCCGACGGCTTTGGTAGTAAAGAACGGATCGAACAGTTTGTCCATGTGCTCGGGGGGGATGCCTGAGCCGGTATCGGCCACGGTGATCTCCACCCCCTTCTGAATCGCGCCGTTGCCCGAAAGTCCGGGGGCCGTGAAGATTTTAATCTGGCCGCCCGGCGGGGTGGCGTCCAGGGCGTTGATGATCAGGTTCATCAACACGCTCTGCATCTGGCTGCGGTCCAAGGTTACCATGGGCAGGCTATCCCCGGGCGAGAATTTGACCGCTACGCCCTTGACCAAGGCCTGGTTCTCCAGCAGCCCCACGGTGGCGCTCACCAGACGGTTGATGTCGGTGGGCTCCGGGTCCAGCTTGGTCTGGCGGGAGAAATCCAGCAGCCCCTTGACGATCTTGCGCACGCGGTCGGTGGCCGCAGCGATCGTTTCCAGGTCGGCGCGCATCTCGGTGTTCAGGTCTTTGCGTCGCAACAGCATATGGGTATAGGTCAGCACGCCGGTAAGCGGATTGTTGATCTCGTGGGCCACGCCGGCCGCCAGACGGCCCACGCTGGCCTGCTTTTCGGACTGGATGATCTTGTCTTCGCTGGCTGCCCGGCGGCGGCCCACGGCGGCCACCATCTCCATGAAGGTTTTTTGCAGCCGGCCGAACTCGCCTTCCAGAATCGGGCCGATGTCCGGCGTGAGGCTGCCTTCGGAGACTTGCTGGCTGGCTTTGATCAGGCGGTGCACCGGCCCCATGATGCGATTGGCCAGCAGGAAGCCGAAGGCCAGGGCCACGATCATGCCGGCCGCCGTGATGAGAATGAATACCGTGAGGGCCTTGGCCTGGATGTCGGTGTACTTCTCCTCCAGGGTGCCCACATAGAGCATGCCCACCCGGCGGCCGAAGATATCTTCCAGTGGTTCATAGGCCGTAATGTACCAGTCGCTCAGCACCCAGGCCCGGCCCGACCAGCGCCGCCCCTGATCCAGGACGGCCGTTTTGACTTCGGCCGAGACGCGGGTGCCCAGGGCGCGGCTGCCGTCGGGCAGGGTCACGTTGGTGGCGATGCGCAGGTCGTTGAGAAAGAGCGTCGCCGTGGCGATGGGCCGGCCCTTGTAGCTCTGTGCCTGGGAGAGGCGGTTGCGCACCATATCCACCAGGGTTTCATTGCGGTTGAGCAGTTGGCCGCCATAGAGCACCCCGATCACCCGGCTGCCTTCGAAGATGGGCACGGCCGCGGCCAGGGCCAAGCTGCTGGTCTCGTCGTTGCCGGGGTTGGCCGCCGGCTCGGCGGCGCCGTTCGGTCGGACCGCGATCCGGGCCCGTTCGGCCAGTTCCGGGTCTTCATGGATGAGCTCCTCCCGGGAAAGCACCACGGTCCCCTCCGCGGGCGACTGGCGTTCCAGGGCCATCCGGCCGATGGGGTTCTCCGCCGGGACTCCCTGGATCTTGGCGTTGGACCCCAGGCGGCACAGGACCTTCCCGTTCGTGCCGACGATGCCGGCGAAATCCAACTTGGCGTGGTGGGCCAGGCGACTGAGCCGGTAGGCCAGATCGTCGGGATTGGCGACATCCACGGCACTGATGAAACCGCTGCCCAGGGAGGTGATGTTCAGGGCCATGCGGATCAAGCGGACCCGCTCCCGGATCATTTCCGAAGCGGCAGTCAGATCCAGTTCCACCCGGTTGGCGGCTTCGCCGATGACGTGCTTCTTGAGCAGGTGCACGCCGGTCAACAGGGAGACCGCGCCCACCAGGAGGGTGACGCTCAGTAAACTGACAATCAACTTGGATCGAATGGAGGTCAACATGATGTCCCGCCTTCCGGGTGGTTTCGATGCCTGTTCTCACCGCTTCACATGAGCAAGCCACATGCCATGGGGGTCGGGTCGGTTCCCCGCCCGGCGCAAGCCACTGTAATCATGTGGTGCATGAGTTTGGCGGGACCCTTGCCGACACGCTCCGGCAGCGGCGAGGTGTCTGGATTTTTTACGATTTGTAAATTGATGGATGGCGAGACATGGGGTATACCAATCGTCTATGAACATCATCTTTCTGATCATGGTGGGTACGGCATTCCTCGTTGCGGCCTGGCGCCAACTGCTCTGGGTGCCGGTGGCAGGGCAGGGCGCGCCCATGGAGGCCTTGACCACCGCCATCCTCCAGGCAGCGGCCGGTGCCGTGGATCTGGCCATCGGCCTGGTGGGGGTGATGACCCTTTTCCTGGGCTTGATGAAGGTGGCCGAGGCCGGCGGCATGCTCCAGATCCTGGCCCGCCTCATCCGGCCGCTGATGGTGCGGCTCTTTCCCGAGGTGCCCGCCGACCATCCGGCCATGGGTGCCATGATCCTCAATTTGTCGGCCAATGTGCTGGGGTTGGGCAATGCCGCCACCCCCTTCGGCATCCGGGCCATGCAGGAGCTGGACCGGCTCAACCCCCACAAAGGCACGGCCACCAACGCCATGGCGCTTTTCCTGGCCATCAACACCTCCTCGGTGACCTTGCTGCCCACCGGCGTCATCGCCCTGCGGGATGCGGCCGGATCGACCAATGCGGCCGGCATCCTGCCGACCACCTTGTTCGCCACCATCTGCTCCACGGCAGTGGCTATTCTGGCGGCCAAGCTCTACCAGCGCTGGGCGACTCCCCAGGCTGCCACCGAGCCCGTGGCGGCACCGGAAGAGGCCGGCCCTAGCGGTTCGGACTTGACCGACGGCCAATCCCAGGGCTACCCCCTGTGGGTCAGCGTGCTGGCCCTGCTGGCGCTGGTAGCCATGGTGCCATTGGCCGTGCTCTACGGCAAGCGCGTGTCGCCCTGGATCATCCCGGGGCTGCTGGCTTTTTTTGTGGCCTTCGGCGCCGTGCGCCGGGTGCGGGTGTACGAAGTGCTGGTGGAGGGCGCCAAGGAGGGCTTCCAGGTGGCCCTGCGCATCATTCCATACCTGGTGGCCATCCTGGTGGCCGTGGCCATGCTCCAGGCGAGCGGAGTCATGGGCGCCGTGGTGAACCTGCTCGGCCCGCTGACCAGCACGATCGGTCTGCCGGCCGAAGCGCTGCCCATGGCCTTGATGCGGCCCTTGTCCGGCTCGGGGGCCTATGGCATCATGACCGCGATCATCAAGGACCCGGCCATCGGTCCAGACAGCTATATCGGGTACCTGGTCTGCACCCTGCAAGGCTCTTCCGAAACCACCTTTTACGTGCTGGCGGTTTACTTCGGCGCCGTGCAGGTGCGCCGCGTGCGGCACACGCTGGCCGCGGGACTGACCGCCGATCTGGCCGGCGTGGTCGGCGCCATCCTGGCCTGTTCCTATGTGTTGCGAGGATAACTCCTTTGAAATAACTGCTCCCCCAAGAACGCAAAGAGAAAGGAAAACAGATGAAGATCAAAAGCATTTTGGCCGTAACGGCACTCACCGGTCTGGTATGGTTGGCGGCATTGACCTGCGCGTCGGCCGACCTTTACTTCGAATCCGAACAGACCACCAAGGGGCTTCCCGGCCAGCCGGACGGCACCTCCATCGTCAAACAGTATATCTCCGAGAATGCCACCATGACCGACCAGGGCGACCGCATCACCATCATCGATTTCAACGAGAAGATGATGTACGACCTGGACCCCAAGGCCAAAACCTACACCAAAGCCCTGGCGGAAAAGATGGGTATGCCCGAAGGGGCCGAAGGCCAGGACGCCGAGCAGGCCAAGATGATGCAGCAGATGATGCAGTCCATGGCCGGCAGCATCAAGGTGACCCCTACCAACGAGACCCAGACCATCAACGGCTACAAATGCAAGAAATATATCGTCAGCATGATGATGGCGACCTCCGACTACTGGGCCACCAAGGATTTCAAGGGCTACGACGAGATGAAGACGGTGGGTGAAAAGGCCGCCAAGCTCTTCGAGAACAACCCCATGATGAAGCAGATGAACGTGATGGGCCTGATGAAGGATCTGGACGGCTTTCCCATCAAGACCTCTTCCCAGGTCATGGGCGGCTCGGTGGTCACGCTGGTGAAGAAGATCGAACAGAAGAAGCTCGAAAAAGACCTGTTCAAGGTGCCGGCGGGGTATAAGCTGGTGAAGGAATAACTCCGATCTCTTCGAACCGTAGGGGCGACCGCCGGTCGCCCCTACACGCCCGTCTCCACGGATGCGTGGTGAATACCCACATTGCAGGGAAAGAGGAGCAATCCATGAACGCCAAATTCGATCTTTCGGGAAAGAGCGCCATCGTCACCGGCGGCGGCCGGGGCATCGGCCGGGCCATCGCTTTAGGGTTGGCCGCCTCGGGGGCATCCGTAGTCGTCGCCGGCCGCACCGCCGAGCAACTGGAAGCCGTGGCGGCAGAGATTCGCGCCGCCGGCGCCAAGGCCCTGCCGGTGGTTACCGACCTGACCGACAGCCAGCAGGTTGAGGCCCTGGCGGCCAAGACCGTGGAAGCCTTTGGCCGCATCGACATCCTGGTGAACAACGCGGCGCGCAGCTTTCTGCGCAGCCTGCTCGACCTGCGCGAAGACGGCTGGGACAAGGTGTTCGACACCAACGTCAAGGCGGTCTGGCTGTTGAGTCGGGCCGTGGCCCGCACCATGATGGCCCAGAAGAGCGGCCGCATCGTCAACATCACCACCGTGGGCGCGGAAAAGGCCGAGCTGGGCATGGGGGCCTATGGTTGCAGTAAGGCGGCACTCAAAATGCTCACCCGCTGCATGGCCCGGGAGTGGGCCGCCTTCGGCATCCAGGTCAACGCCGTGGGGCCGGGCCTGACGCGCACGGCCTTCAGTCAACCGATCTGGTCCAATGCCGACGTGGCCAAGCATGTCACCAGCCTGCTGCCCATGGGCCGCATCGCCGAGCCCGAAGAGATCGTGCCGGCCGTGCTCTTCCTGGCCTCGGATGCCGCCAGTTACATGACCGGGCATACGATCTATGTGGATGGGGGCGCGTTGACGACATAGCCGGCTATTGTAGAAGAAGTAGAATGCGGAAAGTGAAAAGTGATGGTATTCCGTCGTTGGAAGGGCAGTCGTATTTGCCGATGGCTCTGGCTGGCTTTTATCTTGTTGGCCCTGGGCTGCGGGGGAGGCGGCGGCACGGATTCGGGTGATCCCGTCCCGACGCCGACCCCGACTCCGCCGCCAGGGGTCTTATCCATTTCGGCCAGCATCCGCACCGAGCCGACCCCCGCCGACATAAACGAACTCATCGGCCGTTACCTGGAAGCCTTCGACCTGGCCCAAGGGGCCGGGGCCAACGGCCAGTTCAGCTCATACACCTGGGCCGACCTGGAGCCCACCAATGGCGACTACCGCCTCGATGACCTGCAAAGCGCCATCGAGCACGTGGAGGCCGAGGGTCTGACCCTGCTGCTGGGCCTGCAGGTGATCAACACCGTGGCCCGGGCCGTGCCGCCCGATCTGGAGGATGTGCAGTGGAACGCGGTCCTGATGCGCACCCGCATGCGCGCCCTGCTGGACCGGATCTTCCCCTTCGTGCGGGGTCACGTGGCCTATATCTCCATCGGCAACGAGGTCGATGTCTACTTCGAACCGCTCTCCCTCGGCGAGGTCGCCGAGTTCCAGGCCTATGTCGCCTTCTTCGAGGATACCCGGGAATACATCCGGGCCAACCTGCCGGGGGTGGCCGTGGGCGTCACCTTTACCGCCGGCGGCCTGCTGGGTGCCCATGCCGCCGAATGGGCCGAGCTGAACGACCGGGCCGACGCGCTGGTGGCCACCTACTATCCCTTGAACGCCGACTTCACGGTGCGAACCCCGGACCGGCCGCTCACCGATTTCGCGGCCCTGATCCGGACGGCAGGGGATAAGCCGGTGGTTCTGCAGGAGGTGGGTTATCCGGCGGCCACGCTCATCGGCAGCAGCGAAAACCGCCAGGCCCAATTCATCTCCCATGTCTTCGAGGCCTGGCGCGCCGCAGATGGGCAGATCCCCTTTCTCAATCTCTTCTTGCTCCACGATTTCTCCCAGGAGCAGCTCGATTGGTTGGGGCCGTTCTACGGCCTTGCGGGTAACGCCAACTTCATGGCCTACCTGGCGACCCTGGGGCTGCGCCAAGCCGACGGCCAGGGCCGGGCCGCCTGGGACACCCTTGTGGAGGAGAGCGCCGCCGCCGGATTGCGCTGAAACGGGTTAACTAACGTCCTTCCAGCACCTGCCGGCTGCGCTTGACGGCGCACAGGTCGCCGCACATGGTGCACACCTGCTCGTCCTGGGGTTGGGACGAGGCGCGGTAGGCGCGCGCCTTTTCCGGGTCGATGGCCAGTTCCATCATGCGCGGCCAATCCAGCTCCTTGCGGGCGTGGCTCATGGCGTGGTCCCACTCGATGGCCCCGGGCAGCCCCTTGGCGATGTCGGCGGCATGGGCCGCGATGCGGGCCGCCACGATGCCCTCCTTCATGTCGTCCATGTCCGGCAACCGCAGGTGTTCGGCCGGGGTTACGTAGCACAGGAAGTCGGCGCCGTGGGCCCCGGCGATGGCGCCGCCGATGGCGGAAGTAATGTGGTCGTAGCCCGGCGCCACGTCGGTGACGAGGGGACCCAGCACGTAGAAGGGCGCGCCGTGGCACAGCTTCTTTTCCAGCAGCATGTTGGCGGCGATCTCGTTGAGCGGCACGTGGCCCGGCCCCTCGATCATCACCTGCACGTCGGCTTTCCAGGCGCGCAAGGTCAACTCCCCCAGCACGATCAGCTCCTGGATTTGGGCCGCATCCGTGGCGTCATGCAGCGAGCCGGGCCGCAATCCGTCGCCCAGGCTGATGGTCACGTCGTACTGCCGGCAGATCTCCAGCAAGCGGTCGAAATGCTCATAAAAGGGATTTTCCCGCTCGTTGGCCGTCATCCAGTGCAGCAGCACCGAACCGCCCCGGCTGACCACGTGGGTCAGGCGCGGGCTCTGGCGCAGACGGGCCACGGCCATCTGGGTCAGGCCGGCGTGGATGGTGACGAAATCCACGCCGTCTTCGGCATGGATCTTCACCGTCTCGAAGAATTCATCCACCGAGATGGCCGGCACATCCTTGCCGTAGCGCGCCACGGCATCGTACACCGGCACGGTGCCGATCATCACCGGGCTCAGGTCGATGGTCCGGCGTCGGAATTCGCGGGTGGCGCCGAAGGTGGAAAGATCCATGATGGCGTCGGCTTTCAGTTCGATGGCCCGGCGCACCTTGTCCAGCTCCAGGGAGATGTTGCAGCAATCTTCCGAGACCCCCAGGTTGACATTGACCTTGGTGCTCAGGCCCTGGCCGATGCCCCGGGCGCGCAGGTTGACATGCTTGCGGTTGGCCGGAATGGCGATGCGGCCGGATGCCGTCCGCGCCAGCAGATCTTCCCGGGAGATTTTCTCCTCGCCCAAAACCTGTTCCATCTGGGGGGTGACGACGCCCTGGCGGGCGGCTTGCATTTGGGTTTGGTATGACATCGAATTTCTCCTTTGAATACTACGCTTTCAAATAGGTCCTGAGTTGGCGCACCTTGGCGGCGATATCTGCGGCCCCGACGATTTCCGTGACCAGACAAACGCTCTTGGCGCCGCGCTTTACTACCTCGGCGATATTGCCCTCCTTGATGCCGCCGATGGCCGCGAAGGGCAGGGGGCTGTGCCGGGCCACATGCTCCAGGTAGGCGAACCCCACGGGATCGACCACATCCGCCTTGGTCTGGGTGGCAAAGATCGGCCCCACGCCGATGTAGTCGGCGCCCAGGGCGACGGCTTCGCGCGCCTGTTCGGGCAAGTGGGTGGAGAGCCCGATGATCTTCTCCGGCCCCAGCAGACGCCGCAGCTCGGGCACCGGCAGATCGTCCTGGCCCACGTGCACGCCGTCGGCCTCGGCCAGCAGGGCGATCTCCGCATAGTCGTTGACGATGAAGAGCACGCCGGCGGCCCGGGTCAGATCGCGGATGCGGCGGCACTCGTCGAGCATCTGGCGGTGGCTTTTGTCCGGGCGCTTTTCGCGGTATTGGATGGTCGTGACGCCGCCGGCGATCATGGCCTCGGCCACGGCCACGTTGCCGCGGCCCAGGGAGAATTTTTCGGCCGTGATGCCGTAGATGCCCGGCGGCAGGGTGGGTCTATTTTTGGGTTGGGCAGTCATAGTAACCTCCTTTTTCCAGTACGACGTGGGCCATCATGGCCGCCACCAGGGCCACCTTGGGGGCATGGCAGGGCGACTGGTCCGCGTCGGTGCAAAAATCGCCGATGACGGTGCATTGGCCGAAACAGTGCGTGCGGATGCCGTCCAGATTACAGCCGGCCACCCCCGAGGCCGACACGATGGGTCGGCCGCCGGGCGCCAGGGCTTCGAGCAGCATTTTCTTCTCGGCGCGGCCGTCGAAGCCTTCGACCACCACGTCGCAGTCATCGAAGCAGGTGGCCATGGAAGCATTGTCCAGGCGCGCCACCAGCGATTCGATCTCGGCATCCGGGACGATTCGCCGCAGGTTTTCGGCCAGGGCCGCCACCTTGAAGCGGCCGATCTGGTCGCGGAAGTAAAACTGGCGGTTGAGGTTGCCCGCCTCCACCCGGTCCATATCCACGAGCTTGAAGCGGCGCACGCCGCTGCGGGCCAGAAAGACCGCCACATTGGAGCCGATGCCCCCCGCACCCGCGATGCCCACTTTCATGCGATCAGGTCCCAATCCTTGTACACCGGTCGATACCCCTGGGCCGCGATGGCCTCCGCCACCTGCGCCACATCGCGGGTGTCCGAAATTTCAAACTGCGGCGTCTGGCGCCGGTCCGGCCGCGCATAACCGCCCACGCCGGTGCACGAGCCGGCCGAAAAACGCGTGGCCCCCAAATGCATCAGGCGGTCGCGGAAGGCCGCGCGCTCCCGGGTGGAAACGGTGATCCCGGCCCGGGGCAGGAAGAGGCGCAGGGCCAGCAGGAACTGGACGAACTCCCGGTCACTCGCCGGGTAGCGTGGCTGGAAGTCGCCTTCGGCCGGATTGAAGCGCGGCAGCGATACGCCGATCTCGGTTGCAAGGTAGCGGTCATCCAGGTAGCGGGCATGCAGGCCGGTGAAAAAGACCTCCCGGCGCTTTTCGCCCAGGCCGACCAGCGCGCCGATGTTCACGGCCCGGAAGCCGGCGCGTGCCCCCCGCTCGGGAGCCTCCAGGCGGAAGCGGTAGTCGGTCTTGGGACCGGCCAGGTGCACCTTTCGGTAGATCTGCCGGTCGTACACCTCCTGGTAGAGGGTCAGGCCGTCGACGCCGGCCGTCTTCAGCCGCCGATACTCGGCCTCTTGCATGGGAAACATCTCGATGGAGATTGAGGCAAAGCACTGCTTGAGCCGCCGGATGGCCGCTTCGATATACGCCATGGGGGTCACCTCGCGCGCTTCTCCGGTGAGCACCAGCAGGTGGCGCATGCCGGTGGCGGCGATGGCCCGAGCCTCGGCTTCGATTTCTTCCAGGGTCAGCTTGCGCCGCTCGATGGCATTGGCGCGGTTGAAGCCGCAGTAGGCGCACTGGTTGGCGCAGTGGTTGGCGATATAAAGCGGAATGAAGAGCTGGATGGTGCGGCCGAAGTACTGCACGGTCAATTGCTGGGCCTTGCCGGCCATGGGTTCCAGAAATTCCGTGGCCGCCGGGCTGAGCAGGGTCAGAAAGTCCAGAGCTTCCAGCTTCTCCCGAGCCAGCACCCGGGCTACCTCCGATCTGCTGACCTGTTGGAAGTAAGCGTCAAAATCGAAAGCCTGGTAATCTTCTATGACTGAGAAAAAGGACATTGGAATCCTTATTCGTTCAAAAATCCAGTGAGCGGCGACGAGGCCCGGGCCAAAGCGCTCATTTCGGCCAGCCTGGCCAAATACGCCATCCGTCCCGCCTCGACCGCCATGCCAAAGGCCCGCCCCATGCTCACCGGGTCCTGGGCCGTGGCGATGGCCGTGTTGACCAGCACCGCGTCGGCCCCCATCTCCATGGCCGCCGCCGCCTGCGACGGCCGGCCGATGCCGGCATCGACCACTACCGGCACCTGGCAGTTTTCCACCAGCAAGGCGATGAGGCTGGCCGTCTCCAGGCCTCGATTGGAGCCGATGGGCGCCCCCAGGGGCATGACTGCCGCGGCCCCGGCGTTCTCCAACCGCTTGGCCAAAGGCAAATCGGGCAGCACGTAGGGCAGCACCACGAACCCCTCCTTGGCCAGCGTCTCGGTGGCGTGCAGGGTTTCGTAATTGTCGGGCATCAGGTACTTGGTGTCGGTGATCACCTCGATCTTGATGAAATTGCCGCAGCCCGCCTCCCGGGCGATGCGGGCGATGCGCACCGCCTCGGCGGCCGTGCGCGCCCCCGAGGTGTTGGGCAGCAGGGTCACGCTCTTGGGGATGTACTCCAGGATGTTGTCGCCGCCCGCGGAGAGATCCACCCGGCGCAGGGCCACCGTGATCATCTGGGAGCCGCTGCTCGCCAGCATGCCGGCGATGAGGCGGTTGTCGGCGAATTTGCCGGTGCCGGTGAACAGCCGGTTGGTGAAAACCTTGCCGCCGATGGTCAATACGTCCTTGCTCATCTCTTCAACCTCCACCCACGAAGCGCAGCAGTTCCAGGCTGTCGCCTTCCCTGAGTTGGATCTCCTGCCAGTGGGCCTGCTGGACGATGCGCCGATTGTGCTCGACCACCAGGGCCTCGGGCTTCAACCCTTGCCGGCGCACCAACTGGTCGATGGTGCAGGCATCCATCTGCTCGATCTTGCCGTTGATCGTGATTTGCATTCGCATGCTCCCGACGCTCAAAATCAAAAAGCCGCTTTCCCGGCGGGCGGGACAGCGGCTTGATCTCGAATAACGATGAATGGTTCCGTTTATCGCCGCTTCCCTTCGCCGGTATTACCCGGATCAGGTTCTAAGGGTTGGATAAGTCCTCTCAGCGGGAACCGCACCCCTAGCGTCTGTGACTGTCATCTATAGATAAGGCCCCTGGGTTTGTCAACGGCCTTATGTGGCGCGTTTTGCGTCCTGGGCGGGCTCTTGGCGGCCGGCGCATTCCGGACGAATTGGCCTGTCCGGGGCGAGATGGGGTTTTTCCTCGCGGAGAATTAGGCTTTCCCCGATTGTGCCGGTCTGGGCAAAGGAATATAAACAGCCACTATCGCTGTTTGTAAAAACAAATAGCATTTCCCGCCCATGTAACTCATTCCAGGTCCGATTCAAGCAAAGAGGAGGCATCGATGAAGAAGAAATTGTCGGCAATTGTTCTATGGCCCAGGCCGTCAAGGCTGTTGACGTGGCTGTGGGTTGCTACCGTCGCATCCATACTGATGACCAGCGTGTCCGCCTTCGCGGCCCCGGGGACGACCACCCTGGGCACGCGCGGCGCGGTCAGCCAGGCAAACCCCGCGATCACCAGCAACGCCGATGCGCAATGGAAAGATTATGCGCGCGATCCCGACTACCCCGGAGCGGTCACCTTGCCCCTGCAGTTCATCGACACCCGCGAGGGCGGCAAGCTGGCCGTGCTGGTCTCGGTTCCGGCCGATAAGGACGGCAATGCGATAGCGGGGCGGTTTCCGGCCATTCTCACCCAGACGGCCTACCGCATCGACATGGCCAATCTGATGGGCAGCGTCATTCCCTCCCAGACCACCCTGATGATCGGCGGCAAGGACGAGTACATGATCCGGCGCGGGTATATCTCCGTGGCGGTGGATGTGCGCGGCACGGGCATGTCCTCGGGCCTCAGCGCGCTGATCGGCGCCGAAGAACAAGCCGCGTATGGGGATGCGGTCGACTGGATCACCCGGCAGCCCTGGTTTGACGGCAACGTCGGCCTGGCCGGTACCTCTTACCTGGGCATTACCTCCCTGCTGACCGCCGAGCAGCAGAATCCGGCCGTCAAGGCCGTGTTTGCCGTGGTGCCCATGGGCGACCCTTACCGCGGCACCGTCGCGCCGGGCGGCATGCTCGACGCCTATTTCATCAATATTTGGCTGACCCTGACCCAGAACCTGGGCGTGGCCAATGGCCCGGCCAAACTTTTGTACCCGCAATTCGCGGAGCAGATCGAGGCCGCCACCCAGGACCATATTGCCGCCATCGACGACTGGTATCTGCCCACCATCAATAACGGGCTGGATGGCGTGGTCG
The DNA here is from genome assembly GCA_016218685.1 of Desulfobacterales bacterium. Taxonomy (GTDB): domain Bacteria; phylum Desulfobacterota; class Desulfobacteria; order Desulfobacterales; family Desulfosarcinaceae; genus Desulfatitalea. Next base: position 13,410 of record JACRDD010000035.1, read on the forward strand.
GCACTGCCACGGATGACGGCGATTTCTGGGCGGTCCGCTCGGCCCTGGAAAAGGCCAAGGATATCCGTGTGCCGACCTTCATTATCGGCGGCACCAACGACATCTTTCAGCGGGACGAGCCGTTGCTGTATGAACAGCTCAAAAATAAGGTCAATACCAAGCTGTTGATCGTGCCGGGCGCGCACGTCCAGGCCATTCTGGATGCCATGCTCGGCCACTTCAATTCCGTTTCCAACGGTGCGCCGGGATCGGAGAACCTGCTGCTGCAATGGTTCGATCGTTATCTGAAAGGCATCAACACGGGCGTCGATGCGTTGCCCAATGTCACCCAGTACGTGGAAGGTTACGGACGGCTGGGCACGCAGCGGTACGCCACCGCCACGGACTGGCCGCATCCCAAGGCGTTACCCAAGCGCTACTATCTGCATGGCAACATGCGCCTGACCGACAGGGCACCTTATTATAATGAGCCTTCCCACGCTATCTTCGAACCGGAAGCGCCGGTGGTCGACATTACGACCAGTGAAGATGGGCAGAGAGTGACCGGCGAGGTGACGGTCAATGACGGCAGCGACTGCTCCAGCAGCGCCGTGCAATGGTCCCTGGGATTCGACGGCTTGATTCCCAAGCCGTGTCACTCCAACAGCGCCATTGTGGAAGAGGAACAGGACGCCTTGATCTACGAGACCGCCGCGTCGTTTGCGGATCTGTATATCAACGGACCGATGCAGGCCGATATCTGGATGTCCGCGACCAATCCCGAGGCCGCCATCGCCGTGCGCATAGACGATGTGGATATGTCTGGCAAGGCCACGCCGATTTCAACCGGCATTCAGTCCGCGGCCCTGCGTGCCGTCGATGCCAGCCGGTCACGCTATGTCAATGGGGTCATGGTTCAACCCTGGCATCCGTTTACGGCGGCCTCCCGGCAGCCCTTGAAGCCCAATGAACCGGTGCTGGTACAGGTGGAAATCTTCCCGGCGGCCGCTTTGATTCGCGCCGGTCACCGGCTGCGGATCGCGATCAGCGCCAGCAACCAGGTGATGGGCATCTGGCCGCTGCCGCAGCAGGCCAAGGCCAAGGGGAATGTCACGAAGATCTACAATGACCCCAAACGTCCATCCAGCCTGGTGGTGCTGACCGTGCCGTCCAGCGAACTGAAATAAGCCGCACGACCGGAGCTATCCCGGCGCTGCCGGGATAGCTCCAGGGCCTAGATTCCCTTCTCTATGCGGTCGGAACCGCTCCCGTGATTTGAACCTGATAATTCAAGCCCACGCATTCCGGGCTGTTGGTGGTGCTTTCGAACGCATCGTACTGAATCAGGCTATCCGGCGTATTGACCACCACCAGACTGGCCTCTTCGCCGGTCCCAATGATCGCCTGGCCTGAGCCGTTCGCTAAATTGACGTAGCGCACGGAACCGCTGCCGGCGCGGATGGCCAAGGTGGCGGTGAAATTACTGCCCTGCAAGCCATTGCCCAGGTTGGTAACGACGACGCTGACGCTGCCGTTGCCGGTCACTTTGAGGGGGGTGATGTTCGCCCCGCCATACATCGGCCGGCGATCGGCTTTGACCCGGTAGGTTTGACTGCCGTAGGCGTCCCAGTTGGCGAAGTTCAAGCTGCCGCGGCCATTAAGGAAAGCTTGCTGCGCCCGCGGGTGTTGGATATCCACATAGGCCATGCGTGCCCAGTAGCGTCCCAATATGGTTTGCACCCGGACCGGCGCGGCGATGCGTTCGAGCACGTGCAGGGGGGTCTCGTTGTTGCGCCGGTGATTGCGAAACAAGTTCGGCACCGTCATGCGGCCCAACCCCGCATAGTTGTCCGGATTGTTGGTCATATAGGTAAGGAAGGGCCAGGCCTGGTAGTAGTTTTGAGCGTGGACAATGGTGTAGTACGACTGGCCGATGACCTTGTTCAGGTCAATGAGGGTGCTGCCCGCGGCCAATCCATAACGCTGGCGGACATCGTCGTAGTAGGTTGAGTTGAGGTAGGTGTCGGCCACCCAGTTGGCCACGGTTTCCCACCAGGCACCGGTGCGGGTTTGATCCATCCAATTGATTTCATGCAGGGTGATCCCGTGGCCGTATTCGTGGACAACGATCTTGGGGTCGGTCACATAGCCGGAGTTGATTTCAAGGTAGGCCAGCCCCTTGTTTGCGTCATATTGCATGTATCCACCGGCGCTCATGGATTTGGGATAGATATTCATCTTGTACCAGGGGCCATCGTTTTGGCTGTCGAGGGTGGATAACCCCGTGGAGCGGAAGCCCCAATCGGTGACGAAGCATTTGTAGGCCGCTTCCACGTGCGCCAGGGCCAGATTCGCCGAACTGCCGCTCGAATAGATGCGGAAATGGTTCGCATCGGTATAAGTGGTTCCTCCCGGACCGGTGTTGACTGGCTGGAATACGGCCGGCTCGGATGGGCCCGGTGTGGGTGTCGGCGTGGGCGTCGGTGTGGGGATCGTGCCGCTGGAGCTGCTGGACGAGGAACTGCTGCTCGATCCCGCATCGCAACCGCCGGAACTCGAACTCGAGCTCGAACTTGAGCTTGAGCTTGAGCTGGAACCGCCGTCGCAAGCGGCGAGGGAGAACAACAACAGTGCGGCCAGGAACAACGATAAGAAGACATTTTCCCGTTTTTGTAGCGCTCTTTTCATCTCTTCCTCCAGTGCGATAAGCCGCGGGCCGGACCCTTCCGGTGGGATCAATTTAATTTTAGTCTTGAGCTGTAAGGGCGGGGCAAGCGATCATGGTTTGTTGCTTGCAGGGTACTATATCGCAACCTTGATCGACAATCGGGCAAGTCCTAATTTTCGGGGGTAAAAAGCCTGCTTATAATCAGGCCTCATACGCCATGCGCAACAGGACCAGAACCAGGTTGGCCAGGGGGTAGTAGCTGGCCTTGTTGAAGAGCGCCATGGCCTGGGCGGCCTGGGCCTGTTCGCCCAGGACAAAAGCCGGGTGTAGCAATAGCAGCAGATTGATGCCGACCGCGGCGATCATGAAGACCGGCCCGAAGCTCAGCGGCGACACCCACAAGATGGCGATGTTCAAGAAGAGGGCACCCACCAGGCAGCCCACGATGATCAGGGCGGCCCGGGGCAAACCGAGCCGGATGGGAATGGTCTGGGCGTTGAAGCGGCGGTCTTCTTCGATGTCGGTCCAGTCGTTGGGGATGTTCTGCCCGCCGATCTCCCAGGCAAAGAGCCAGAAGAAGAGGGTGACCACAAAGAGCGGCGCGGGCGAAGGGTTCACGGCATAGACCGCCGCCAGGGGCCCCAGGGTCTTGACGGCGCCGTTGACCAGGGCACGCAGGGGGGTCACCTGCCACAGCTTGCAATAGATACTTTCCAGTATGGCACCGGAGAGGAAAAGATAGAGGCACACCGGGTTGAGCCAATAGGCGCCCAACAGGGCCACCAGGGCCCAGCCGCCGGTCCAGGCCAGGCCGGCCCGGAAACTCAAGATGCCTTTGGCCAAAGGGTGGCGGATGATCACCGCGTCCAGATCGCTGCCTGCGTTGCGCAGCCCGCCGGCGTCGGCCTTGCGCCGATCCACCTTGTAATCCACCAGATCGTTGAGGGCGTAGACCGCCGTATACCCGGCGAACACGGTGACCAGGCCGACTGCGGTCACGGCCAGGGACGGAAAGCGGCCCAGGCACAAAAGCGCCGCCACGGCCGGCGCGGCCATATCGATCAGGCCGTGGGGCGTACGGGATAAGGCGAAGAAAAGCTGGAGGCGACGCAGAAAGGTCGCGGGCATGCTGGCGGGCATAAAGGTCAAGTCGAGCTCCTGTATTCGATTGTGGGGATTGCGGTCGAAGTGAAGTTGCGCACTCCTGATGTGCCAATTTCCGACCCTTTTGTCAATCTTGTCAACAAAGGGCGATCCAGGCATCGCCGAGCAGGGTCACGGCCATGCCCACCATGATCAACCCGGCCAGCAGTTCGGCCTGGGGCCGGAAGCGCTGCCATAAAGTCGCCGCGCCGCCGCCCAGAAGCAGCAGGGCGGGCAGCGTGCCCAGGCCGAAGAGCGAGGTCCAAAAGGCACCCTGAAGCACACTGCCGGCGGTGATGGCCCGGGCAAAGGCGCCGTAGGACAAGCCACAGGGCAGCAGGCCCAGCAGGGCGCCCATGGCCGCCAGCCACAGGGCGCCGCGGCGGTCCAGCACCCGCCGCATCACCCGGTCGAAGCCGGGCAGCTTGCGCGGCATGGCTTTGGCCATCCAGGCGGGCTCGGGGATCATCCCCAGCCGGTGCAGGCCGAAGAGCAACAAAAACAGGGCCACCGGCAAAGAGAGCATCACCTGGAGCCGGGCCGTCCAGGCCGCGGACTCGCCCGCCGGCAGGTCGGCCAGACCGATCAGGCCTTGTCCCGCACCGCCCAGCAATGCACCCACCACCGCATAGGCGAAAAGCCGGCCGGCATGGTAGAGGAAGTGGGCGCGCCATTGACCATAGGCCCCCGGCAGGGCGACGATCAAGGGGCCGCACATGCCCAGGCAGTGGCCGCTGCCGAACAAACCCAACAAAAACATGGCAAGGGAATCGATGGAGGCCTCCGTCGGGGAAGAAAATTCGCCGCCGCGATTACGGCTTGAAGCAGGGGGCGAAAATCGTTAAGGTGCCTGGAGAAATATCTCTTCTCTATCGCAAAGGAGGATTATGTCAAGCCGCACTCGTCTCCTGGCCATCGTATGGGTTGGCGCCTTGATCCTGGGATCGCTGCTTGGACCGGCCGCGGCAGATCCGCCGGCCCCCGCGGTGCCCGCGCGGCCGGTGGCGGCCCTGGTGCCGTTGGCGGCCGATGGCCGGATGCAGCTCAGCAACCAGGACCGCTGCCCGCTGTGCGGCATGTTTCCGGCCAAGCGCCCCAAGACGGCCGCCGCCATGGGCGTGGCCGACGGTCGCACCTTTTACTTCTGCGGCAACGGCTGTCTGCTGCGCGCCTGGCATGACGCCGCCACGCATCTCAACGTGCCTCGGGAGCGTATTGAGCGCATGGTGGTGCAGGATTTTTTCAGCGGCAATCCGCTAGATGCCCATAAGGCCTGGTGGGTGGCCGGCTCGGACGTCGTCGGTCCCATGGGACCGGCCCTGGTGGCCCTTGCCGGCGAAGCGGAGGTGACGCAATTCAAGGCGCGCCATGGCGGTACAATCGTATTTCAGCTCGCTCAGATGGATGATGCCCTGTGGCAAAAACTCTTCCCGCCCAAGAAGTAACGAGGCCCTGCCCCGCGCCGGCGCCCCCCATCTGGCCCGGGGCTTGGCGACAGGCCCGCCGGGCCGTGATCGCCGCCCTGCTGCTGCCGTGGCTGCTGCTGGGGCTGATGGGGCTGGACATGGGCCTGCGCGGCGGTCGGCCCGAACAGACCGCGGCCCGCTGGGTGGGGTGCCTGGGGCTTTCCACGCCTGCCTTGTGGCCGGCCGGCGATGGGATGCACTACCCGCCGGAGGCCGCGCCATGACCCGCTTCTGCTTCTGGAACCGGCCGTTGATCGCCTGGGCCGCCCGGGATCTGGGGCGTCAGCCCTTTTCCGCGCTGCTTCTGTTTGTCTGCCTGGCGCTCCTGGTGACCCTTGTGACCCTGGTGCTGCTGCTGGGCCAAAGCTTACGCCTGGCCAGCGTTCAATGGGCCGCCCAGGCCCCGGATCTTGTGGTGCGCCGGGTGACGCCCGGCGGCTGGGCACCGCTGCCGGTGGCCGAGGCCCTTGAACGCGTCCAGACCGTGGCCGGCGTGCTGCGCCCCAGGCCGCGGGTGTGGGGCGTGGTCCAGGGGCCGGGCGGTCCCTGGACCGTGGTGGGGGTGGATGCCGCCGCGGCCGCGGATTGGCCGGCCGACGTGCCGCTGCCCCGCGCCGGGGAAGCGCTCTTGGGGACGGCCGGGCGATGGTTGGCTACGGCGCAGCCGCTTTTCCTGGAGGGGCGCCGCGCCTTGGGTTTCAAGGTGGTCGGATACCTGCCGCGCTCGGCCGCTGCGGCGCTGCACGACGGTGTGGTGCTGAACCGCCAGGACGCCCTTTTGCTGTTGGGACTGGCGGGCGACCAGGCCACCGATCTGGCCCTGGAGGTCTTCCACGACGAGGAAGCCGAGGCCCTGCGGCCGGACCTGGCCAGCGTCCTGCCGTGGCCGGTGACCATTACGACCTCCCGGGAACAGTTGCGCCGCCAACTGGACGATATCGACCGGCGCACCGGCTGGCTGCTGGCCAGTTTTGTCCCGGCCCTGGCGGCCATGGCGCTGGTGGTGGCGGCGCTGGGCGCCGCCGGCCGCCGGCAACGCTGGGAGGTTGGCGTGCTCAAGGCCCTGGGCTGGGGCGGCGGCGATCTGTTGCGCTTGCACCTGTACCGCGGGCTGCTGATCGCCGGGCCGGCCGTGGCCGTGGGCAGTGCCGCCGCCTATTTGTTGCTGTTCGCGCCCGGCACCACCTGGGTGGGCCGCTGGATCTTCGGGCTGCCCGGCGCGCCGCTCCCGCTGCACCTCTCCGGTCAGAGCGCCGCGGGCGGGCTGTTGCTGGGCATGCTGCTGGTGGCGCTGCCGTTCTCGGCGGCGCTCTTCTGGAGCGGCTGGCAAGCCGTGATCCAGGACCCGGCCGAATCTATCGCGGAGGCCGAGCGATGAATGCAGCCGGTTTGGCCTGCCGCGCCCTGACCTTCGAGCGATCCACTGGCGGCCGCCTCCTGGACGGGATCGAGGCGGCTTTCCCCTGCGGCCGGGCCTGCCTGATCACCGGCGCCACGGGCGCCGGCAAGAGCACTTTGCTGCACCTGCTGGCGGGCTTGCTGGGGCCCACCAGCGGCGAGGTGTGGGCCGACGGCCAACCGGTCTCGCGCTGGTCCGCGCCCCACCGGGAGCGCTGGCGCCAAATGGTGGGCATTGTCTTTCAGCACCTGCACCTGCTCAACGATGTCACTCTTCTGGAAAATGTACTTCTGCCGTGTGTGCCGCGGCCGGAGCGCTGGCCCGCTGTCCTGGGCGAGGCCCGGCAGTTGCTGGAACGGCTGGGGTTGGGCGCCTTGGAAGAGGTCACGCCGGCACGGCTTTCGGGCGGCGAGCGGCAGCGGGCGGCTCTGGCCCGGGCCTTAATCGGCCAACCGCGCTTTCTGTTGCTGGACGAACCCAGCGCCTTTCAGGACGACGGCCGCATCGAAGGGGTGCTGGGCCTGCTGGAGGAGGCCACCGGCCAAGGGGGCTGCGTGGTGGTTTGCTCCCATGACCCGCGGCTGGCCGCCGCCGATCTTTTTCAATCCCGCTACCGTCTGGCTCACGGGCGGCTGGAGCGCTGCCCATGACCGGGCATCCGCTGGTGCTGGCCATTTGGCTCTTGGACCTGACGGCCGGCGCCATTTACCTGGCCGCCGGTTTGCGCTTGCTGGCGCTCTTGCCCCGCTGGCTACCGGAGCAGAGCGATCGCGACCAGCTCGTGCGCGAAAGATCCCTGGCCCTGGTCATCTACCAGGGGCGCTGGGTCCTGGGGTTGCAGATCGTGGCCCTGGCGGCGCTGGTGGTGGGGATCGGCAACAGTTGGGTGGCCCACGTGCCGGGCGCCATGTGCGGTACCGGCGTGCTCCAGGCCCTGGGACCGGCCGGCCCGCAGACCCTGCTGCTGCGGCTGTTGACGATCCTGCTGCTCTACTGCTGGCAGGTGGTGGCGGCCATCGACGACCAGCGGCCCGACATGCCCCTGGCGCTCGTCCACGGCCGCTTGCTGCTGCTGGCTGCGCCCCTGTTCTTGTTCGCCACCTGGCGCTTCGGCCAGGCCATGGGCGCGGTGCAATCCCAGGGGCCGGTGAGCTGTTGCGCCGTGCTGTATGCCCAGGCAGCATCCCCGGGCGGCCAAGCGATGGGCGCCATGATCTCGGCCCGGACCTGGGCCGCGCTCTGTTTTGGGGGCGTGCCGCCGATCATCGTCTGGGGATGGTTTCAATGGCGCCGGCCCGGGCGCATCGGGCCGCTTTCCACCGGGCTGGCCGCCGGTTTGTTGCTGCTGTGGATCGGAGGGGCCGTCATGGCGCTCAAGACCACCACGGCCCCCTATCTGTTGGAAGTACTCGCCCATCCCTGTCCCTGGTGTCTTTTTCTCAGGGAGCAGGGGCGGGCCGGATTTGCGCTCTTCGGCCTGCTGGCGATTGTGGCGGCCGAAGGCGCCGCCGGCTTTACTTCAGCCCTCATCGGCCGGCGGCACCCGACGGCGGCTGCCCCGGCCGTGGCGCGGGTGGGGTTGGCCGGCCGGCGCCTATGGCTGGCTGGGCTGCTGTTCGCGATCCTGGCCGCTGCGCCTGTTTTGCTTTGGCGCCTGCGCTTCGGGGGGTGGCTTAGGTGAGCGGTTCGAAGTACTCCTTTTCCGCGCCGCATTTGGGGCAGACCCAGTCGTCGGGTAGATCTTCCCAGGCAGTGCCGATGGGGATGTTGTGCTCGGCGTCGCCTTCGGCCGGATCGTAAACGTAACCACATGGGCATTCGTAGCGGGTCATGTGTTCTCCTTATAAATAATTCGGAAATGTTTCTATTTTTTGGCTGTACCTATCGACTCGACTGATTTACATTGAATTGATTGTTCAAGGCAAGAGCGGATCGTTCAGCGACGGACCGGTCCGGGTCAGATGAAAGGAATTTTGCAGGAGTGACCGAGTTATCGATTCAACAAGTGGCCCTCCGGTTGGGGATGCCGGTGGAAACCTTGCAGCGTTGGGTGCGTCAGGGCAAGATTCCCATGCAACACCTCCGCGGCGGCTATTTCATCCGCTTGGAGATGTTGCAGCGCTGGGCCGCCGACCATCAGTTGCATCTGGGCGCCGAAACCTCGGCCCTGACGGCCCCGGCGATGTCGCCCGAGGCGGAAGGCATCCTGCCGGCCATGGCCCGCGGCGGTGTTTTCGCCGGCCTGGCGGCCGATACCAAGGCGCAAGCGCTGCACGCCGCGGTGGACCTGATTCCCAATCTTGCCCCGCCGGAGCGTGGCGCGGTGCTGGCCAAGCTGGTCGAGCGCGAAGAGCTGGCCTCCACCGGCATCGGCCACGGCATCGCCTTGCCCCATCCGCGCTCCGACCCTGGAATTTCCCTGGCCCTGCCCCAGATCACCACCTGCTTTCTGGCGCGCCCCGTGGATTTCGAGGCCGTGGATGGCCGGCCGGTGTCGGTGCTGATGGTGATGCTCAGCGACTCCACCCGTTTGCATCTGAGCCTGCTCTCCAAACTCTCCTTTCATCTGCGTAACCGCGTCTTCCGGGAATTGCTGCTGACCGCGCCGCCGGCCGAGGTATTGCTGGATACGGTGGCGCAGTTGGAGTCAGACGCCGTAAGCTGAATATCGACCAATTGTGCGCGTGCTCAGCGAATCGGTACTAGTACGCGTACAATTAGAAGGCAAGCCCTTGAGCCACACCGAACTCATAGATGCCGTCCGCCGGCGCTGGACCATCCTGCGGGTGGACCAGCGCCTGACAGTCATCGCCCTGGCCGGATTCGTGGGCGCCTGCGCCGGCTTGGCCGGCGTCGCCTTGAACCGCTGCCTGCACTTCATGGCGGCAACCTTCCACGGCCTGCATCCGCACTGGTGGGGCTTCGTGCTGCCGGCCGCCGGCGCCAGTCTCTCGGCCCTTTTCCTCAATTATGTCTTGAAAGAGCGTGCCGGGCATGGCGTGCCCGAGGTGGTCCAGGCCGTGACCCGCCAGGGCGGGCGTTTGCGTCTGAGTTCTACCTTCTCGCGCCTGGTTTCCAGCAGTCTGACCATCGGCAGCGGCGGGTCGGCCGGGCCGGAAGCGCCGGTGATCATGAGCGGCGCGGCCCTGGGTTCCAATATCGCCCGGCTTTTTCGTCTGGATGATCGCCAGCGGGTGATCCTGCTGGGCTGCGGCGCGGCCGGCGCCATCGGTTCGATTTTCAATGCCCCCATCACCGGCATGGTCTTCACCCTGGAGGTAATTCTGGCCGAGTGGCGTGCCTTCAATATCATTCCCATCGCCATCGGCGCCGTGGCCGGCACCGAGGTGAGCCGCATGCTGCAAGGCAACCAGATCGCCTTCCAGAGCCAGGGCCTGAGCATCCATGGGGCGGATATCGTCGCCAGCCTCGGGGTGGTGTTGTTCGCCACCGTGGTTTCTACGATCCTGGGCCGCAGCCTCAAAGGCATGCACCAGATCGCCGGCCGCACGCCCCTGCCGGCCTGGTTGCGCCCGGCCGTGGGCGGTGCCCTGGTGGGCGTGATCGGTATCTGGCTGCCGGTGGTGCTGGGCGAAGGATATGCTTCGGTGCAGCAGATGATCGAGGGCACTTTCACCCAAGGGGTGTTGCTGGCCGTGTTGGTGGGGGCGGCCAAGACCGCGGCCACGGCCTTGACCCTCGGTTGGGGCGGCTCCGGGGGGGTCTTCGCGCCCAGCCTGATGATCGGCAGCCTGGTGGGCGTGGTTTACTACCGGCTTCTGGTCCGCATCCTGCCGGCAATCGGCTTCAGCGGCGAAGGCTGTTTTGCCCTGCTGGGCATGGCCGGTCTGGTGAGCGGCATGCTGCAGGCGCCGCTCACCGCCATCTTCCTGGTGGTGGAGATCACCGGCGGCTACAACGCGATTGTGCCCCTGGTCATCGTCTCGGCCCTGACCTCCACGCTCTGCTCTTATATCGAACCCGGCTCGTTCTACCTGCGTGAGTTGATCGAAAAAGGCATCTATCAGCGCCCCGGCACCGATGCCCAGGTGCTCTCGGATATCTCCGTGGCCGAACTGGTGGAAACCGACCATACCAGTGTTCCGGGCAGCATGCGCATGACCGATTTCATGAAGATTCTGGAACACTCCCGCAGCTATCTGTTCGCCGTGGCCGATCCGGTCAGCGGGGAGTATGTCGGCATGGTCTTCGTGGACCGCATCCGGCCCTATCTGTTCAACCCCCAGATGCACCCCGTGCTTTTGGTGGAGCAGATCATGGAGCGCGACATTCCCACCGTGCGGCCCGATGACGATCTGGCCGGCGTGCTCGACCTGATGGCCCGGGAGGGCTTGAGTGTTTTGCCGGTGCTGGAAAAGAACAAGTTCGTCGGCTTGCTTTCCAAGGCCACCTTACTGGATCACTACCGCAAAGAGCTGATCGTGCAAACCGGTCTCTGATCCGCTAAGGCGGCAAGTGGACCATTGCCAGAGCGGCAAACCCTGGTGTATGTTTAAAGCACTGTGGACAAACTCTTTTTCCGAAGCAGGCTGATTTTTCCCCATGGTTCTCCCGGATGGTCTTACAGACCGTCCACCGCCATCTCCCCTGCCCCCTGTATCCCTGAAACGCCCGTAAGCGTGGCGATTACCGTGAGGTTCCTGGATGGATCTAACCAAACTGACCAAGGCCCAATTGATCGATCGAATCAAAGCGCTGCAACGGCCGGCGCGGGAATTGAAACTCGGGGCGGAGGGCCACGCGTCTGGGAACACAGGCGCCACCGGCCCCGATACCTGCGAAGATGAAAAGCTCAGGGTCGCGGAGCTGGAGCGTTACCGTGATTTCGTGGAGAGCATTGAGGATGGCTGTTTCGAGACGGACCTGGACGGCACCTTGACCTTCATCAACCAGGCCATGTGCCGCATTCATGGCTATCCCTTCGAAAAGCTCCTGGGCATGAACCACCGCGATTTCGCGCCGCCCCAGGAGGTCAAAAGCATCTATACCGCTTTCCATCGGATTTACCAGACTGGGATTCCTTCCAGCATCTTCGATTATGCCATCCAGCTTCCGGACGGCTCCCTGCGCCATGTCGAAGTATCGGCGGCCCTCATGCGCGATGCCCGGGGCAAGGCACTCGGATTCCGCGGCATCACCCGGGACCGCACGGACAAGAAACAGCGCGAACGGGAACTGCAACGCTACCGCGACTTCATGGAAAATGTGGGGGATGCCTGTTACGAGGTCAATCTGCGCGGCGACATGACTTTCTGCAATGCCGCCGCTTTTCGGACCTTCGGTTATCCTCCCGAAAAATTCCTGGGCATGAACAACCGCGACTACACCTCACCGGAGACGGCCAAGCGCATTTATGCCATTTTCAACCGGATCTACCGCACCGGACAACCCGCCAAGGTGAACGATTACGAGATCCGCCAGGAGAGCGGGCAGGTGCGTTACCTCGATATGAACGTTGACCTGATCCGGGACCCGGCTGGCCGGCCGGTGGGCTTTAGGGGTATCTGCCGCGATATTACGGAACGCAAGGCGGCCGAAGCCGAAACCGAGCGGCTCAACACGCTGCTGAACCAGGCCCAGCGCCTGGAAGCCATCGGCACCCTGGCCGCCGGGGTGGCTCATAACTTCAACAATCTGCTGATGAGCATTCAAGGCTGCGTCTCCCTGATCCTCATGGGTATCGACAGCGGGCACCCCCACTACGAGCGGCTCAAGGCCATCGAAGGGCATATCAAACGAGGCGCGGATCTGACTGTTCAATTGCTGGGGTACGCCAGCGACGGCCGCCGTTCGGTCCAGGCCGCCCAGATCAATCAGATCGTCGGCAGCGCCGCCGCGCTCTTCGGTCGGACCCAGCCGGAGGTGCGCATCTTTCAGAAGTACGCCGAATCGCCCTGGTCGGTGGATGTGGACCGCCAGCAGATGGAACATGTCTTCATGAATCTGTTCGTCAATGCCGGGCAGGCCATGAAGGACGGGGGATCTCTCTATATCGAAACGGAAAATGTCCTCCTGGACGAGGCGTTCGTTCAGGCATTCGACCGCAAGCCCGGCCGGTATGTCAAAATCACGGTTGCCGATACCGGCATCGGCATGGATGCGACCACCCGGGAGCGCATTTTCGAGCCCTTTTTCTCCACCCAGAATTTCAGCCGTGGCGCCGGCTTGGGGTTGGCATCGGTCTATGGGGTTGTCAAAAGCCACGAAGGTATCATCACGGTGCAAAGCGAAAAGGGCCGTGGCGCCACCTTTACCATCTTTCTGCCAGCCGCCAAGCCCAAAAGCGTGTCGAAAGCGGATTCCCCGCCGCCCAAGGCCGAGGGCGCGCCCAAAACCATTCTAATCGTGGATGATGAACGGGTGATCGTGGATGTAACCAGCAAAATCGTGGCGGGCCTGGGGTATGAGGCCATGATCGCCTTGGGCGGCAAGGAGGCGGTGGAGATCTTCAGCGCCAATCCGGGTCGCATCGATCTGGTGATCATGGACATGGTCATGCCCGGCATCGGCGGCGATCAGGCCGTGGAGATGATGCGGGCCATCGATCCCGAAATCAAAGTGATCATGGTTAGTGGGTACCTTGAAAGCGGCGGCAGCAAAGGGGTCACCCACCGGCAGGGTGGGGCCTTTTTGCAGAAGCCTTTCCGCGTGGACGAGCTCTCCCGGACCATCCGCGAGCTATTGGGCGCCTGATGGCGGGGTTGGGCCGGTCTCCGCTTCGAAGGCATAAAGCTGTTCGATGACGTATTGCACGTACCGTTCGCACTTCTCTTTCCAGATGCCCGATTCCCGAAAGCGCTTGTATTCGCCCTCCTTGGAAAAATCGATGTTGAGCAAGCCGTGGCAGGTGATATCGCCGAAGTTGCGGGCAAAGGCTTGAACCATGCGGCTGGACGAGCGGCGGATCGCCTCGCGCGCCTGTTTGGCCGCATGCTTGTCGTTCAGGGGGGCGCGATGACGCAGTCCCAGGGCCACCGCCGCCGCCGAAACCGCGCCGCAAGGTGCCTGTTGCTGGCCGCTGATGCCGGACAGGAAGGGAATGCCGGCCCACAGAAAATCTTCGTTCCGCATGTCATAGGCCTGCCACATCACCTGCATCACGGCCGGTCCGCAGTGATAGCCCTTGTGCATGTATTCCAAAGCCTTGGCCTTGGCTTCGGCCAGTGAAATCAATGGGGTCATCGGCCCGCTCCTTATTGTCTGATTTTGGATTGGCGCAACTGGATATAGGCGTTGCGGAAGGATTCATAGGGGTCCAGGGCCGCTTTCTTCAGGGATTCATAATCGCCGATGCGGAACGAGAGGTTGTTGACCTCCTTGGTGGCGCTCAGGGCCAGCGAGTCTTGCCAGCGCTCCACGAAACCCACCGGGTTCAGGAATCGATCCCCCACCATGCCGGCCGTATCGCGCAGGGTCGAGGGCCCCAGCAGGGGCCACACCAGGTAGAAGCCATCCCCCAAGCCATACCCGGCCAGCGTTTGGCCCATATCCTCTTCGGCAGGGTTGAGTTCGGGGTGTTTGTCCGCCGGGTTGCCGAAACCGAGCACGCCGACCGTGGTGTTGTAGAGGAAGCGAGCCCATTCGGCTTCGGCGGCCCGGCCCTTGCCCTGCAGGATGTTATTGACGATGCGCACCGGGGCGGCCACATTGTAAAAGAAGTTTTTGATGCCGCTGCGCGCGGGGGGGCGCAGGATAAAGCTATAGCCTTGGGCTACCGGTTTCAGGACCCAGAAATAGAGTTTGTCGTTGATGTAGAAAATTCCTCGATTGTACTTCTCCAGGGGATCGGCCACCGTATAGATCTCTTCATCCGGTTGCAGCGACCAATCCGTATCGTCTTCCAACAGCATCTCTTCTGCTTTGGTCAGCGGGGCCTGGGCTTGGGTTTCGGGAGCCAGCGGGGAAAGATCGGGGGCAGACAAGGCCGCCGTGGTTTCGGCCTGGACCGCGGCCGGCGCCGTGGGGCTTGCCGGCGGAGCGCCTGGCGCTTCAGCCGGCGCCTTGGCACGCGAGCCGGCGCAGCCGAAGAGTCCGATGATGACGATGAAAATGGCTGCCAGGGCCGGCCAAGTTTTCTGGTTCATTTCCTAGCCCGTAGATTTCTTCCGGGGCGTTGCCGTTTATTGTCCCAGTTGGGACTGCTGTTCCTTCAACTTCTCTTCCAGCCGCGCAATCAACTGGGCCGGGCTTTCCTTTTGCAGGATCGATTGAAATTGCACCCGGTAGTTCTGGACGATGCTCACGCCGTTTTCCACCAGGATGTCGTAGATTTTCCATTTATCTTCTACATGCTTCATGCGGTAATCGATGGGCAGAGCGATATTTTCGCGCTTCAGTTGGGTTCTGACCAGGGCCTGGGGCTCCTTGACGATCTCCTGAAGATAGACCACCTGCTCGTTGTGGTATTCTCCCTGCATCTTGTCGATGTAGGTGTTACCCAAAAATTGCATAAAGACATCCGTAAACCGGCTTTTTTCCGGATCGGAGAAGCTGTCCCACTTGGGGCCCACCGTACGGCGGCTGATCTCCGTGAAATCGAACATATTCTTGGAAATTTCCCAGATTTTGTCCCGCTGGGCTTCCTTCCGGGCCGGGGTATGGTACTGGGGATCGTTCAATACCGAAATGATTTGATCGATACGCTCCTTGACCGTCTGCATGGGCGTGGGAGAGCCGGCGCTGGCGCTAGCTTGCCCGATCACGAGGCAGACCACGAAAAGGGCTGTTGATATCCAGCGTTTTGTCATCATTATAGATCTCCTTTCGCCACCAAGTATGCGCCCGAATTTCCGCAAAGGGAGCTCTTGCAATTGTGCCTCCGTTTTGCGTGTGGATCGTTAAGCATATCAAACTATCGGATATTATCCACAAAACTTTAGCGGCAGAATCACTGGCGCAATATAGAGAAGCAGCCGGAGGGTGTCAAGCATGAAGGAATTGCCCAAATCTTGGCAAAAGAGTTCCCATCTTTGGGACCGGGATTACATATCCGCGTTGGCCGGCAAGCCAGGGGCGCGATCCGGTTTCATGCAAAAAGATTCCTTTTTATAGTTGGTTAGATCGAAAGCCGGCTGATGAGTGAGATCCTTGGCACTCTCTTTGCTTTTCTTCGAAACAGCGTTTTGCCAGAAAAAGCCAAACTTCGGGTAACCGGAGGACGGAAAGCTGCGGGTCCACAGATGTGGATAGCCGGGTCACCTGGATCGAGAAACCATAAACCGGGTTGCCTGGCAGGCAATCCGGTTTTTTTATGGCGGGGGCGGCCCCTTGGGGTGAGGGCGGCCGCGGGGCTGAGGGGTTGTTATATGGGGGCCCCGCCTTTGGAGGCAAGCCAAAGGCGGGGCGTCCCCGGCATGGTCCGAAAAGAGGCTTTCGATGAAAACGGTTCGCGAGGATAACGGTTTGCCAGAGAAAAAGCCGTTGTCCTTATTGTCTATAACAGATCGGATTCCCCTGGCAAATTCGCAGCAGCGAAAGGCCGCCTTGGCCGAGGTAGGCACCGCCGGAGAATTAGAAAAGGTGCTGACGTGGACTAAGAACTTGATCCAGGGCATCCACCAGGCGGGCTATCCTGAACTGCTGACGGCCAAAGATCTAAAGGAGCTGGATGATATTGAAAAGCAGGCACCTCGGCAGCAAGGGATGATCGATGATCTGGCGCCCGACCAGGTGTCGGACTTGATCCGGGTCAACAAACGGCTTCAACTGGAAATGCTGGAGCGCGACCTTGTGGAGGAACAGGTTTCCCGCAAATCCAAGCTGCTGGAGGCCATCAACCAGGTGCTCAACCAGATGGTGGCCAACCGCAGCGAGCACTCCCTGGCCGGCACTTGTTTGCGTGCCGGCCGCGAGCTGACCGGAAGTCCCTTCGGCTTTATCGTCGAGAATCAGGAGGGCTGCTGGCGGGTCCTGGCCATGGCATCCGATGCGGGCCGGCTCGGGCCTTGCTCCGCCGAAGCCCTATCCGGTTTTCCCATGAACAATTTCTGGCGGGAGTTGATGCAAATCAGCCAGGCCCAGGCCTTCCCGGCGCCCGGCGCGCATCCGTTGTGGCGCCCGTTGCCGGAGGAGTATCCCGAGATTCGCACGCTGCTGGTGGTCCCGTTGCCGGTCAAGGCCGGCGTGCCGGGCTTCATCGCCTTGGCCAACAATCCCCAGGGGTATGCCTTCATCGATCAATCCGACGTGCAAACCCTGGCCCTTTCCTTTGTCGAAGCGCTTCAGCGCTTGCGCGCCGAACAGGCCAAACAGATCAGCGAGCGCAGGTTGCATCTCGCTTTGGATTCGGCCGAGGAGGGTTTGTGGGATTACCTGGTGCAATCCCATGAAATCTTTTACAGCCCGCGCTGGTTCACCTTGCTGGGCTACCAAGCCGGAGAGCTGCCATCCAGTTTTGAAACCTGGACTACCCTGACCCATCCCGATGATGTCAGTTTGTTGAAGAACACCATTCAAACGGCGACGCGCAGCGGCGAGGAAGCCTTCAAGATCGAGATCCGCATGCTGGCCCAGGAAGGGCAATGGCGCTGGATTCAGGTCCGGGGACGGGCCGTGGAGCGCGATACCCAGGGGGTGGCCCTACGGCTGGTGGGCACCCTCATCGATATCAGCCGCTACAAACATGTGGAGACGGCCCTGCAAAAGGCCAACGAAGAGTTGCAGCGCCTGGCGGCCCTGGACGATCTGACCCAGATCGCCAACCGCCGCCGCTTCGACGAGCGCTTGAACGATGAATGGCGCCGGGCCAGGCGCGACGGCGCACCCCTGGGCCTGATCATCGCCGACATCGATTATTTCAAGGCCTACAACGATACCTATGGTCATGTGCGCGGCGATGAAATCTTGTATGCCGTGGCCCAGGCCATCAGCGCCACCCTCAAACGGCCCATGGACATGGTGGCCCGTTATGGCGGCGAGGAGTTCGCCATCCTGCTGCCCAACACGGATCTGCTGGGTGCGGCCCAGGTCGCCCAGGAGATCAGGAGTGCGGTCCATGAGCTGATGATCAAGCACCGTGCATCCAAGGCCGGCGAATTTGTGACCTTGAGTTTCGGCGTGGCCTCCCTGCTTCCCGAAGGCGTGGCGCCGGCCAAATCCATTGTGGAGCGCGCCGATTGCGCCCTATACAGAGCCAAGGCCATGGGTCGCGACCGTATCGTCGCCCCGGGGATGGGTGAAGGCGAGGGGCTGCGCTGTAGTTTATAATCTGGACGGTTACCCCCGGTTTGGCCACGCCAGGCTCAACCCCAGCAGGATCAGCGCGCTGCCGGCGATTTTCCCCATGCGCACTTCGGCCCGGGCGTTTCGGCGCAGCCAGGCGCCAATCCATCCGGCGCACAAGCCCACCGTGCCGAAGCAGATCAGAACCAGAATCACGAAAAGAGTCCCGAGCAGGGCCATCTGGAGTTGCGGGCGGCCCTGGGCCGGATCGACGAACTGGGGAAAGAAGGCCAGAAAGAAGATGGCCACCTTGGGGTTGAGGATGTTGGCCAGGATGCTCTGCCGAAACACGGCCCACCCGCTCATGGGCGCCGCGCCGCCGGTGCCCATGGCCGAGGCAGCGTGCCGGATCATCTGAACGCCCAGGTAGATCAAGTACAGCGCGCCAGCCCACTTCACGATCTGGAAAGCCGTGGCCGAGGCCATCAGCAGGGCCGACAGCCCCAGCACCGCGAACAGCGTGTGGGCGAAGTTGCCCAGGCCAAAGCCGGCCGCTGCGGCCAGGGCCGCCCGGCGGCCCTGGGCCATACCGCGGGTCATGACATAGATGATGTCGGGTCCGGGGGTGAAGATCAACGCAATGGACGCGATGGTGAACAGGCCGATCTGGCTAAAAGAGAGCATGCGGACTTCTTTCCGTGGGCATTTGAAACGATTATGCAGTGGTTTATACCCGCCCACGGATCGGAATAGCAATATTTTGTAGCGCCTACATGCCTAGATAGGTTTTGCGCAACACCTCGTCCTTGAGCAACTCCTCGCCCTTGCCTTCAGCGATGATTTTGCCGGAAGACAAAACGTAGTTGCGGTCGGTCATTTTGAAGACCGTGCTCACCTCCTGCTCCACCAGGAGTACCGTGATCCCCATCTCCTTGATCTCTTTTATCTTGCGGAACACTTCGGCGCGCATGATGGGCGCCAGGCCCGTTGAGGGTTCGTCGATGCACAGCAGCTTTGGGTTGGACATCAGCGCCCGGCCGATGGCCAGCATCTGTTGCTCGCCGCCGGATAAGGTTCCCGACACCTGGGCCGAACGTTCCTTGAGCCGGGGAAAGAGCTGGAAGACGTTGCGCAGGTTCTCTTGGATCTCTTCTTTGTTCTTGAGCAGGTAGGCCCCGGCGTGCAGGTTTTCCAGAACGCTCATCTCCTTGAAGGGCCGCCGGCGCTCGGGGCAGTGGATCAGGCCCATTTCGGCGATGCGGTGGGCCGGTGTGCGTTCGATGCGTTTGCCCATGAACTCCACCGTGCCCTGCATGGAGACGCCTTCGTCGCTGCCGCGGTGGATGCTGCGCTCCCAGGTAACCAACCCGGTGATGGCCCGCAAGGTGGTGGATTTGCCGGCGCCGTTGGGGCCCACCAGGCTGACCAGCTCGCCTTCGTTGACTTTCAGGCTGATGTCGTTGATGATCATCGCCTTGTCGTAATTGACCGTCAGATTATTGATTTCCAGCACCTTAGATCTCTCCTTTGCCCAGGTAGCATTCGATCACGGCAGGGTGTTGGACCACTTCCGCGGGCGAGCATTGGGCCACGACTTCACCGTAATTGAGGACGATGACGCGGTCCACGATTTTCATCAGGGCTTGCAGTTTGTGCTCGATGATGATCATGGCCGGGCCTTCGCTGTGCAGCCGGCCGAAGCGTCCGCCCTTGTGCAAGCGTTTGACCGATTTGGCCATCAGGTCGGTTTCGGCCGGGCTCAGGCCGCCGAAGGGCTCGTCGAGCAGCAGCAATTCGGGCTCGGTGGCGATGGCCCGGGCCACCTCCAGGCGCTTGAGGTCGCCCTGGGAGAGGGTCGAGGCCTTTTCCAGGGCCATGTCCGAGATGCCGGCGAACTCCAGGGCATCCATGGCCTTGGCTTCGATGCGCTTGACCCATTCGCCGGTCTTCATGGAGCGCGGCGAAAGGCACGACACCATGACGTTGGCGATGATCGGCAACCGCCGGAACGGGCGCATGTTCTGGAAGGTGCCGGCAATGCCCAGGTTGACGATGTCCCACACCTTCATGCGGGTGATGTCCTGGCCCTTGAAGCGCACCGCGCCGCTGTCCGGCTTGAGGATGCCGGTGATCAGGCGCAGCAAGGTGGTCTTGCCGGCGCCGTTGGGGCCGATCAGACCCACGATCTCGTCCCGGGCGATGCTGAAACTGACGTCGTTGGTGGCCTTCAATCCGCCGAACCCCTTGCTCAGGTGGGCGACCTCCAAAAAAGGTGCGGTCATATCAGATCTCCTCCGCCTCTTCGCGCAGTTCGCGGCGCGAGACCTTGCCCACGTCGGTCTTGGGCAATTCCCCCCGGAACTCCACGATGCCGGGGACTTTGTAATGGGCCATGTTCTGCTTGCAGAACGCGATGATCTCTTCCTCGGAAATCTTGCCGCGGGCCTCGCTTTGCAGCACCACGTAGGCCTTGATGAGCTGGCCCACCTTGGGATCGGGCACGCCCACCACGCCGGCCGCCTTGACCTGGGGATGCATGTAGAGCACTTCTTCCACGTGACGGGCGAAGACCGAATAGCCCTTGTGCTTGATCAGGTCGCGCTTGCGGTCGAAGAAGTGGAAGTAGCCCTCTTCGTCCATGCGCACCAGGTCGCCGGTGCGCATCCAGCGCTTGCCGTCGATCTCGATGAAGGTTTCCGCGTTGGCGTCGGGCCGCTTCCAGTAGCCGAGCATGACGTTGGGGCCGCTTAAAATCAATTCACCTTCCTGATTCACGGGCTTGAAGCTGAGGTCATCCATGTCGATCACGGCGGCATCCATCCCACAGATGGGCATGCCGAACGAGCCCTTCTTGGGACGGTTGTAAGGATTGCCGTGGCTGATGGAGGTGCATTCGGTCATGCCGAAGCCTTCCAGGATGGGGATGCCGGTGCGCCGTTCCCACCCTTCGGCGGTGGAGTCGTGCAGCGTATCCGCGCCCGAAACCACGATCTTCAATTTCTTCCAGTTGACCCGCCCGGTTTTTTCATGCTCCTTCAGATATTCATACAGCGTGGGCACGCCATAGAAGGCCGAGGCCTGATAGCGTTCCACGGCATCCAGAATCTCTTCGATGTCCGGGGTGGTGAACAGCACCAGGGTGTGGCCCTGGGTCAGGCCCGAGAGCATCAACACCGCCTGGCCGTAGATGTGAAAGAGCGGCAGGAAGGCGATCACGGTCTCGTTGCCCTCCTGGACAAAGGGCCACCAGGCTTTGCCCATCACATAGATGGCCACCATGTTGCGGTGGGTCAGCATGGCGGCCTTGGGCAGACCGGTGGTGCCGCCGGTGTAGGGCAGGGCGGCGATATCCTTGGCGGGATCGAACTGGATGGCCGGCGGCGTGCCTTTGGCGGCGATGAAATCTTTGAAGACGTGCAGGCCCAGGCGCTTGATTTCGTCGGCCGTGGGTGGCTTGAGGCCCTGATAGGCCTTGCTGATCATCTTCTTGGCAAAGGCGCGTTTGAGCAGCGGCAGAAAATCCCCCAGATTGGAGATGATGATGTTGTCCAGTTTGGCCCCCGCGCGTTCGACGTTGGCATAGAGCATGTCTTCGCAGATGATGGTGCGCGCCTCGCTGTCTTCCAGTTGGTGCTTGACCTCTTTGCTGGTGTAGACCGGGCTGACCGGGGTCACCTTGGCGCCGGCCTTCAAAGCCCCGAAGTAGCTGATGACGAACTGGGGCGAATTGAGCAGGTAGATGGCCACCGTGTCGCCCTTCTTGACCCCCAGGCCGGCCAGGGCCGCGGCGCAGCGGTTGACCATGTCGATCAGTTCACCGTAGGAGATCTTGCGACCGTAGAAGACCAGGGCGGTTTTCTTCTTGAATTTTTCGGCGGTACGGTCGAGCAGGTCGGGAACCGAGACGTTGGGGATCTCCACGTCGGGTGCCACATCCTCGGGGTAAAATTTGAGCCACGGCTTGCTGGTGTAGAGCTCTTTTGCATCCATTGTCCTATGTCCCTCCTGGTTCTATGCGGAGCCGCCTGAGCGGCACAACGGTTCAATGTATTTGCGCGGCGCAGACGCGGCAGACTTTGCGCGTGGCGATGTTGCGGATTTTGCAGCGCGGGCACTCGTGTTCCACTTTGCTGCGCAACCACGGCAGCAGGCCGCCCGGCATGTAGAGCAGGATGACCAGGACCACTATGGCGAACATCAGTTGCCGGATCTCGGGCAGCATTCGGAACAGCTCCAACATGGGAAAGAGGATGAACACAGCGCCCACCGGCCCCCAGATGGTGACCATGCCGCCGAAGACGCACCAGATGACCACTTGGAAGGACATGCCCACCTCCAGGGTCGAAGGACCCGCGATGCGCATAAAGTGGGCGTAAAGACCGCCGGCCAAACCGGCGAAAAAGCCGCTGAGGCAAAAGGCGATCAATTTGTACTTGGTGGTATTGATGCCGGCGGCCTTGACGGCCAGCTCGTCTTCGCGGATGGCGTGGAAGATGATGCCCATCTTGGAATCGGTGATCTTCCACATGATGCTGACCAGCACCAGCATGGCGATGACCACGATGTAATAGTTGGCGATGCGCGACATGGCCAGGCGGCTCAATCCGGAGATACCCAGTTCACCGCCGGTCAGGGTGGGAAAGGCGAAGACCAGTCCCATCAAAATGATCGGGAAGGCCAGGGTGGTGAGCGCCAGGTAGGTGCCGCGCAGCCGCAGGCAGGGAATGCCCACGGTCAGGCCCGCGGCCACCGCAGCCACGGCCCCCAGGGGAATGCTGGCCCAGGGCGGCATGCCGGTCTCCCGGTTGAGGATGGCCGCTCCATAAGCGCCCACGCCGAAGAACAGGGCGTGGCCGAAGTTGACCTGGCCGGTGAAGCCCGAGAGCAGATCCCAACTGGCGGCGAAGATGGCGAAGATGCTCGATAGTATCAGCACCCGCAGCAGGTAGGGATCGTCCACCAGCAAAGGGATGAGGAGCAGGGTCACGAAAAAGATCAGGACCGCGACCCGGCTGGGAAGGACCAGGATTTCGTTTTTCAACAGGGTGTAGAACTTGCGAAGGTAGTAACGCAGCAGATTCATGGTTATCTCTCTTCTTCGAATTGAACGCCGAACAGTCCGGCGGGCCGGACCAGAAGCACCAGGATCATGATCGAGAGGGCCACGGCGCCCTTGAGGAAGGCGCCCGCCGGGATCAGGAAAACCACCAGCGCCTCGGCAAAACCCAGGATGAAGGCCGCATAGAAACTGCCCTTGATGCTGCCCATGCCGCCGAGGACCACCACCGCCATCATCATGATCAGGGGATGGTTCCACATGAACGGCTCCACCGTGGTCAGGGGCACGATCACCGCGCCGGTGGCGGCGGCCAGACCCACGGAGATGAGTACAGCCATCATGGCCACGCGGCTTTCGTCCATGCCCATGAGATTGGCCACTTCACGGTCCTGGGCCGTGGCGCGGATGGCCAGGCCCAGCTTGGTGTGCAGCAAAAAGAGGCGCATCAACCCCAGCATCACCAGCACCGAGGCGAAGGTGAGCAGTTGCTGGTAGAACACCTTGACGCCGAATATGGACGTATAGCCCTTAATCAAGGCCGGCACGCTCAGGTAATCGCCCGTGAAGATCAGCATCATGACCTCTTGAAAGGCGATGGCCAGGGCGATGGTGCCGATCAGCACCGCCTGCTCATGCTCGCGGATCGGTTTGATGAAGAGCGTGTAGGCGATGTAGCCTAGGAAGGTGACGAAGACGATCGCGGCGAGCATGGCGCTCACCGGATTGAAGCCCATGCGGTAGGTGGTAAAGTAGATACAGTAGGCCGCCACCATGTAAAAGGCCGTGTGGGCGATGTTGACGATGCGAGCTACGCCGAAGATCAGCGAAAAGCCGATGGCCAGCATCGCGTACGTACTGCCGTTGATCAGGCTGGTGATCAGGATGTCGAATACCATAATACCTCGTTGCGCGGAGCGGGCCGGCCACCCCGGTCGCGGCACTGGCGACCGGGGTGGTGGCTTGATCCTGTGGGAGAGGAGGGTTTACTTTTTGTAGGCGGCCTCGACCCAGGGCGGAATTTTGTAGTCGATGATGCCTTTATAGGTGATTTCGGGCGCATCTTCCGAGGCCTTCCACTTGTTGGGCCATACGCCCACCAGCTTGCCGGCTTGCCACTGGCCGCCCATGCTGGTCAGGTATCCCGGCCCCCAGGTCAGGTCGTGGGTCTGGCGCCCCTGCTCGTCCTTATAGTATTTGGCGATGCCCGAGGGAACCATGGCGGTGCTCTCTTCCAACACCGGCACAATCTTATCCGCGTCCAGCGTGCCCGATTTTTCGATAGCCGGCACAAGGGAGTGCACGATGGCCGAATAAGTATCCGCCGTGTAGGTGGGGGTCTCTCCGTATTTCTTGACGTAGGTGGTGATGAACGGTTTGGTCAGTTCGTTGTACTCCACGCCCTGGGTGTAGGTGGCCATGGTGAATACATATTCACCCAGGCCCTGGGTGGCTTCCCAGAAACCGTCCTTCTGGGCCTCCACATTGATGCCGACCTGTACCGCCGGGATCTTCAGCTCGCCGGCCTGGCGGGCGAAGGGAATGCCCACGGAAGATGAGAAGATGGTGAAGATCATCTGGGCGCCGGAGCGCTGGATGGCGGACAGTTCGGCGGTCACATCGGTGGCGACCGAAGACGGCCGCCAGATGCCGGCCACTTCCATGCCGATTTTAGGCAGGTAACCTTCGGTGGCGCTGACCATGGGATCGGCCCACATGGCTTTCTCGGCCACGATGGCCACCTTGAGTGCGGGGATGTTGAGTTTGGACTTGAGCAGATCGCCTACGTATTTCAGGTGCAGGAAGCTGGTCTTGACCAGGAACTTGGAATTGAAGGGCGTGCCGCGGAAGAAGTATTTATAGGTATCGTAGTTTTGGGCTACGCGTTCGCACAGCTCGGGATGGGCCGCGCCGCAACCGATGAAGATCTTCTTGTACTCCATGGCGATGTCCTGCATGGCCAGCACCGCTTCCGTGCGGAAGCCGCCCACCACGAAGTCCACCTTGTGCTTGGTCATGAGCAGTTCCATGGCGTTGGTGGCGTCGGTGACGTTGAGGAATTCATTGGAGTCGGCTTGCACCAGCTCGATCTTCATCATCTTTTTGCCGACCTTGACCCCGCCCTTGGCGTTGATCTCATCGGCCGCCATGGTGGCGCCGTTCCAGTGCCCCTTGCCCTGCACGAACTGCATGGGGCCGATGACGCCGATTTTGATCGTGTCGGCCGCCCAAGCGGATGCTCCGAAGGTCCAGGCGATCGCCGCCATCATGATCACGACCCATAAAAGTCTCTTGCCTTTCATAATCTCTCCTTTCGCTCGTGAGTAACACGGGGTTGCCGTTTGCCGGCCTGCCGGCCGAATTTCGGTTTTTGTGGATGAAGGACAAGGTAACGGTGGAGGGGGCGCCCGATCGGTGCCCATTACCTTGGGTGGGTGGTCGGCCAATGGTACAAGTCCTTGGTTGAAAGGTTCAAACCAGCACAGACGCTCGCAACGGGATTCGGTATGCCCGCACACAATAAGAAACTGAACTCCATTCAGTATTTAAATTTTTGTATGCCAAGCCCGGCAAGGTTGTCAACAGCTTGTCGCGAAAAGGTCGCTGCTCACAAAGCGCTTTAATGCTTTAAATACAAGCAAATTATACCAATTACGGAGGGTTGTGGAATTCGAGGATGGAAAATCGTGTTCGTAAAAAGAGCGATCGTTCTATCGGCGGCGCAACTAGGCACCGGCGGACAGTTCTCAATTGTACCCGTTTATGGCAAAGGCGGGAAGGGGGTTGTCCGGAGGCGCCCGCAGGTGCCTCCGGAATACAATGCAGGTCGCGCCAGGCGGCTATTTCGGACGGGATTTGGCCAGCCCGATGGTGCCCAGGGCAGCTTCGATCTCACCCAGGATCGCGGGATCGTCGATGGTGGCCGGTACCTTGAAATCTTTGTTGTCGGCGATTTTTTGGATCGTACCGCGCAAAATTTTGCCCGAGCGCGTTTTGGGCAGCCGTTTGACCACCGTGGCTTTCTTGAAGTCCGCCACCGGCCCGATCCGTTCGCGCACCATCTTGATCACCTCGGCGATGATCTCCTGTTCGGGTCGCTTGACGCCGGCCTTGAGCACCATGAAGCCAACCGGCACCTGTCCCTTGAGGGCGTCGTCCACCCCCAGCACCGCGCACTCGGCCACATCGGGATGGTCGGAGAGCACCTCCTCCATGGCACCGGTGGAGAGGCGATGGCCGGCCACATTAATGATGTCGTCGGTGCGGGTCATGACATAGGCGTAGCCGTCGGCGTCGATGAAGCCGGCATCGGCAGTCTTATAGTAGCCCGGAAATTCCGCCAGGTAGGATTCGATGTAACGCTGGTCGTTGTTCCACAAGGTGGGCAAGGCGCCCGGGGGCAGCGGCAGTTTGACCACCAGGGCCCCGATATCTCCGGCCTTGACCGGCTCTCTGGTTTCCGGGTCGAGCACTGCAAGGTTCCAGCCCGGCGCCGGCTTGGTGGGCGAACCCTCTTTGACCGGATAGGTGTGCAGCCCCATGCAATTGGCGCAGATGGCCCATCCGGTTTCGGTTTGCCACCAGTGATCGATTACCGGCACGTTCAATTGTCTGCGTGCCCACTTGAGGGTGTCGGGGTCCAAGCGCTCGCCGGCCAGGAACAGGGCCCGGAACTTGGACAGGTCATACTGCTTGATCAGGCGGCCGTCGGGATCGTCGCGTTTGATGGCCCGGAAAGCGGTGGGCGCCGTGAACATGGTGCTCACCTTGTGCTGGGAGATCACGCGCCAGAAGGCGCCGGCATCGGGTGTGCCCACCGGCTTGCCCTCGTATAGAATCGTGGTGCACCCTTTGAGCAGCGGGCCATAGACGATATAGGAGTGGCCCACCACCCAGCCCACATCCGAAGCGGCCCAGTAGACCTCGCCGGCATCGACGTTATAGACGGCCTTCATGCTCCATTTGAGGGCCACGGCATGGCCACCGTTGTCGCGTACCACCCCTTTGGGCTGCCCGGTAGTGCCCGACGTATAAAGGATGTAGAGCGGATCGGTGGCGGCCACGGGCACGCAATCGGCCGGTTGTGCCCCAGCCATGGCCTCCTGCCAATCCAGGTCGCGGCCCGGGATCAGGTCGCAGCGCTGCATGGGCCGTTGCAGGATGACGCACTTCTGGGGCTTGAATTGGGCCATCTGGATCGCGGCATCCAGCAGCGGTTTGTACGGAATGACACGCTGTACCTCAATGCCGCACGAGGCCGAGACCATCATCTTGGGTTTGGCATCGTTAATGCGCGTGGCCAGTTCGTTGGCGGCAAACCCGCCGAACACGACCGAATGCACCGCGCCGATGCGGGCGCAGGCCAGCATGGCGATGGCCGCCTCGGGAATCATGGGCATATAAATGATGACCCGGTCGCCTTTAGCCACCCCCTGGGCTTTCAAAACGCCGGCGAAACGGGCAACTTCGTCGCGCAGTTGGCGATAGGTAAATGTTTTGACCGTGCTGGTGACTGGACTGTCGTAGATCAGGGCCGCCTGATCGCCGCGTCCCATGGCCACATGGTGATCGAGGGCATTGTAGCAAGTGTTGAGTTGGCCGCCCACGAACCAGCGGTAGAACGGCTGGTTGCTGCCATCCAAGACTTTATTCCAACGTTGAGTCCAGACGATATCCTCGGCCGCGTCGCCCCAGAAACCTTCCGGATCGTTGATGGATCGTTCAAATGCCTTTTTGTATGCATCGGTCATGGTGGCCTCCTCGGTGGGTTTGATTTTCATTTTAGACCATAGAAAAGGGGGGTAATGATGTCAAGGCAAAAAATGAATGAGATACAGCCACTGAATGTCAAACAAATTAAATGAAGGAAGGTTGCATACATTTTTGGGGTTCATGAGCGGATGAAGCACTGCGCTACGATTGGCGCGGCGACCGTCTTGAGCTGTTCCATTTCGGAAGGGGTAAATCCGGGGGCCTGGCTGGCCAAAAAGACGGGGTCCAGCAGGGAAACGTCCCGAAAAGGTTGCAAGACATAGCGGCGGGCGCCTTGGATGGCCTGGGCGATATTTATAATGATGTTCGCGTCCACGAAAGGCCGCACGCAGGTGGTGCGAAATTCATGATCCAGGCCGCTGGTCATGATCAGGTGGATGCTGCGGCGCAGGCTGGCGCGAATGGGCCCCGCCTCTTCGGCCGCCACCAGGGGCGGGCCATAATGGGATAGATCCGTTTTGAGGTCCATGGCGATGTAGTCGAGCAGGCCCTCCTCGATCAAGCGGGCCAGCACCTCCGGCCGGCTGCCGTT
Source organism: Desulfobacterales bacterium (assembly GCA_016218685.1). Taxonomy (GTDB): domain Bacteria; phylum Desulfobacterota; class Desulfobacteria; order Desulfobacterales; family Desulfosarcinaceae; genus Desulfatitalea. The sequence continues at coordinate 41,607 of JACRDD010000035.1, forward strand.
GGTGTCCAGCTTGACCGATAGGCCCATTTCGCGAATGGCGCGGCACAGCGTTGCCAGGCCCGGGGAGAGGGTGGGTTCGCCGCCGCTGATTACGACCCCGTCGAGCAGCATGCGCCGAGGTTCCAGAAACGCCAAGAGCTGGTCCAGGGTGATCCGCTGGGGAAAGCGGCCCCGGGCCAGCTCAGGATTGTGACAGAAAGGGCAGGTGAAGTTGCAGCCGGTGACGAAGACCACGCAACTGATCTTGTCGGGAAAGTCGATGAGCGAGGTCTTCTGTATACCGGCCAGGATCATGGAACCGTGTCAGCGCGAAGCGGCGCCGGCCAGTTCGCGCAGGGGCGCCTCGGCCGGCGTTGAACTTGGCTCCCGTTGGGCCGGCGGCTGTGGCGCCTTGGCCACCACGGTGACGCTCAGCTCCGGGTCCACCGATTCCACGCGATAGGTCTTGCGCAGGGCATACTCGGCCTGCTTGCCGTCGTTCCACTGCTTCACCGGCCGCAGGTAGCCCACCACCCGGGAGTAAATTTCGGTCTCCTGGCTGCACTGCGGGCAACGTACCTGTTCGCCCCGCAGGTAGCCGTGGGAGGGGCAGATGCTGAAGGTGGGGGTCAAGGTGAAGTAGGGCAGGCGATAGTTGGAAGCGATCTTGCGCACCAGGGATTTGACCGCCTGGATGCTGCCGAGCTGCTCGCCCAAAAAGACGTGCAGCACCGTGCCGCCGGTGTATTTGGTCTGTAGATGGTCCTGGAGCTGAAAAGTCTGGTACAGATCGTCGGTGTAGTTGACCGGCAGTTGGGTCGAATTGGTGTAGTAAGGCGCGGCGCCCTTACGGAATTCGGATTCGTTGGAGCAGATGATGGCACCGTGGCGCTTCTTGTCCAGCATGGCCAGGCGGTAGGAGGTGCCCTCGGCCGGCGTGGCTTCCAGGTTGAAGATGTCGCCGGTTTCGTCCTGCACCTTGGCCAGCAGGTCGCGCAGATAGTCCATCACCCGCAGGGCAAAGGCTTGGCCTTCCATGGTGCCGATGTCCTTGCCCATGAAGTTGAGGCACGCTTCGTTCATGCCGATGATGCCGATGGTGGAAAAATGGTTCTTCCAGTAGGTGCCGCTGCCCTGTTTGACCTCGCGCAGGTAGAAGCGCGAGTAGGGGTAGAGATTTTTTTCGGTGAATTTTTCCAGCACCTTGCGCTTTATGATCAGGCTCTCCACGGCCAGGCGCACCTTGCTTTCCAACCGATCGAAGAAATCCTTCTCGCCTTCGGCCTCGTGTCCGATGCGCGGCAGGTTGATGGTCACCACGCCGATCGATCCGGTGAGCGGGTTGGCGCCGAACAGGCCGCCGCCGCGCTTGAGCAGTTCGCGGTTGTCCAGGCGCAGCCGGCAGCACATGGAACGTGCATCCTCGGGCGACATGTCGGAGTTGACGAAGTTGGAGAAGTAGGGGATGCCGTATTTGGCCGTCATCTGCCACACCAGATCCAGGTTGGGATTGTCCCAGTCGAAATCCGGGGTGATATTATAGGTGGGAATGGGAAAGGTGAAGACCCGTCCCTTGGCGTCACCGGCCATCATCACGTCGGCAAAGGCCCGGTTGATCAGGTCCATTTCGGGCTGGAAGCCGGCATAGGTTTCGTCCAGCTCCCGGCCGCCCACGATCACCGGATGGTCCTTGAGGATCGAGGGCACGCACAGGTCCATGGTGATGTTGGTAAAGGGGGTCTGAAAGCCCACCCGGGTGGGGATGTTGATGTTGAAGATAAACTCCTGCAAGGCCTGTTTGACCTTGTCGTAGCTCAGGTGGTCGTAGCGCACGAAGGGCGCCAGCAAGGTGTCGAAATTGGAAAGCGCCTGGGCGCCGGCGGCCTCGCCCTGCAACGTATAGAAGAAGTTGACGATCTGGCCCAGGGCCGAGCGCAGGTGCTTGGGCGGTGCGCTCTCCACCTTGCCTTCCACGCCCTTGAAGCCGTTTTTCAGCAAGTCTTTCAGGTCCCAGCCCACGCAGTAGACCGAGAGCAGGCTCAGGTCGTGGATGTGCATATCGCCATCCTTGTGGGCCTGGCGAATCTGGGGCGGGTAGATCTTGTTGAGCCAATATTCGGAGGTCACATCCGAGGAGATGTAGTTGTTCAGGCCCTGCAGCGAGTAGCACATATTGCTGTTCTCTTTGATCTTCCAATCCTGGCGCTGGATATAATGATCCACCAGCTCCACGTTGGCCTTGGTGGTGATGCTGCGGATCTGGGCGTGCTGCTCGCGGTAGAGAATGTAGGCCTTGGCCGTGCGGTGATAAGTAGATTCGAGCAATACATGTTCGACGATGTCCTGGACCTCTTCCACCTCGGGCTGGGACCCCAGGCGCAGTTCGTGGGCCAGGGTCAGGACGCGCAGGGTCAGCTTGCGCGCTTCGCGCTCGGAAAATTCGCCCGTGACTTGGCCGGCCTTGGCGATGGCGGCCGTGATCTTGGTGGAATCGAACTCGACGATGCGTCCATCTCTTTTCTTGATTTGTTCAAACACCGCTGACTCCTTTGGGAAGGGTGGTAAGGTTAATCGGATCGGGTTGTACTCGCCTCTGGAGGAGGCACCACGGCTGTCGAGGCTTACATCAGGGATACGGGGTCACTGGTTCAATGAGGTGCTTGGTACATTAACGGGTTAAAAGCAGCAAAACGTGCAGAATGATGAATCTGTTACCCCAATCGTCTGTTGGCTGTCAATGGAAAATTTCTACAAAATGTAGTCGAAATTTCCTGTTGACACACAACATCTTGTGAGAATACAAAACCAACATCATCCGCTGATTCGCAAACGGCGACCGTGCCTCACCGGTACGGCGGTCAGTTTTTTCAACGTTACGATGGCTCCGGGCAAGGCGGGCAACTCCTCCTCCGGCGCCGACCCGAGCCCCATCATCTTACCACCTATCATCTATACAGGAGCAAAGCCCGTGGGTCGTAAAGCCAAACTAATTGAAACCAAGGAAGGCGTCATCGACATGGCGACCTATAGCTGGGATGACGAGCGTTTCTCCCGGGTCCTGATGGCGCAGCATCCCATGGACAACCAACAAGCCACCGCCATCAGCCGCTTTGTGCGCGAGGCCATCGAAGAGCTGAAAATTCACCGTGTCACCTCGCCCGTCGTGGAGGCCGTGGTCAAGGCCACCCTGGAAGAGCACGGCGTATCCAAACCCGTGGAGGTGCCGGTGAACAAATCGCTCTTCGTGCGCAACGGCCTGCATTTATCGGACAATGCCCGCATCGTGCTCGAACGGCGCTACCTGCGCAAGGACCCCAGCGGCAAGCCCCTGGAAAAACCCGGCCAGATGTTCCGCCGCGTGGCCCGCCACATCGCCCAGGCCGAGCTCAAGAGCGATCCCAACGCCGACACCCAGGCCGTGGAAGAGCAGTTCTACGAACTCATGACCGATCTGAAATTTTTGCCCAACTCGCCGACCCTGATGAACGCCGGCCGCCGTTTGGGCCAGTTGGCCGCCTGTTTCGTGCTGCCGGTGGAAGACAGCATGGAGGCCATTTTCGACACCTTGAAAAATGCCGCGGTGATCCACAAGTCGGGCGGCGGCACCGGCTTTTCCTTCTCGCGCCTGCGGCCCAAGAACGCCATGGTGGGGACGACCGGCGGCGTGGCTTCCGGGCCGGTCTCGTTCATGAAGATCTTCAACACCGCCACCGAGCAGGTCAAGCAGGGCGGCACCCGCCGCGGGGCCAACATGGCCATCTTGCAGGTGGACCACCCGGACATCATGGAGTTTATTTTCTGCAAGCAGCGCAACGACGAGCTGAACAACTTCAACATCTCCGTGGGCGTCACGGATGCCTTCATGCAGGCCGCGCTGGCTGGCGCCAGCTATGACCTGATCGACCCTTCCACGCGCCAGGTCACCGGCTCCCTGGAGGCTGCCGCGGTTTACACGGCCCTGGTGCAGCAGGCCTGGAAGAACGGCGATCCGGGCATTGTCTTTCTGGACCGCATGAATCGGGACAACCCCACGCCGGCCCTGGGCGCCATCGAAAGCACCAATCCGTGCGGCGAGCAGCCGCTGCTGCCCATGGAGGCCTGCAACCTGGGCTCGATCAACCTGGCGCGCTGCGTGACCATTGAGGGCGAGGCGGCGCGCATCGACTACGACGAACTGGGCCGGGTGGTGCACAGCGCGGTCCATTTCCTGGACAACACCATCGACATGTCCAAATATCCCCTCAAAGCCATCGAGGCCATGGTCAAAGGCAATCGCAAGGTGGGCCTGGGGGTCATGGGCTTTGCCGACCTGCTCTACCTGCTGAAAATTCCCTACAACTCCGAAGCGGCCCTGGCCGTGGCCGACGAGCTGATGCACTTTATCCAGGACGAGGCCCATGCCGCCTCCCGGGCCCTGGCCGAAAAGCGGGGGGCCTTCCTCAACTTCGACCAGAGCATTTATAGTGAGAAGGGTGAGGCGCCCTTGCGCAACGCCACCCTGACCACCATCGCCCCCACCGGCACCCTGAGCATCATCGCCAACTGCTCCAGCGGCATCGAGCCGCTTTTCGCCCTGAGCTTCGTGCGCAACGTGATGGACAATGACCGCCTGCTGGAGGTCAATCCGATCTTCGAGGCCGTGGCCAAGGCGCGTGGCTTTTACTCCCGGGAGCTGATGGAGACCATCGCCCAGCAGGGCTCGCTCCGGCACGTCGAGGGCATTCCCGACGATGTCAAGACGGTCTTCGTCACGGCCCATGACGTCGCGCCCGAATGGCACCTGCGCATGCAGGCCGTCTTCCAGAAGCACACCGACAACGCCGTCTCCAAGACGGTGAACCTGCCCCGTGACGCCACGGCTGAAGATGTGCGCAAGATCTACGACCTGGCCTATCAATTGGGCTGCAAGGGCGTGACCATCTACCGCGATGGCAGCAAAGCGAACCAGGTGCTCTCCACCGGCGCCACCGGCGCCACGGCCAGCGAAAAAGCGGCCGAGGCCCACGAAATCGCCATGCGCGAACGGCCCGAGACCCTGGAGGGCTTCACCACCAAGACCCGCACCGGCTATGGCCATCTGTACGTTACGGTTACCGAATTCAACGGCCGGCCCTTCGAAGTCTTCGCCACCATCGGCAAATCTGGCCGTTCGACCACCGCCAAGACCGAGGCCATCGGCCGGCTGGTCTCCCTGGCCCTGCGCTCGGGAGTGGAAGTCAAGCTGATCGTGGACCAGCTCAAGGGCATCGGCGGCGAACATCCGATTTTTCAAGAAGGCGGGCTGGTGCTCTCGATCCCCGACGCCATCGCCCGGGTGCTGGAACGGCGCTACCTGCTCAAAAACGGCGATGTCCAGAAAAGTGCGCCGGGCAAAAGCCTGATGGGCGCCACCTGTCCCGAATGCGGCCAGACCATCAGCTTCGAGGAGGGGTGCCAGACCTGCCACTTTTGCGGCTACACCAAGTGCGGGTAAGGCTTGAAAAGAAATGAAAAGTTGAAATCGAGGAAAGGGTTGCGCCGAGAGGCCCAACCCTTTTTCGCCTCCAACCACCTGCCTGGAGCAGCGGACTACCCTATCGGACAGATCGGGTTGACAAAAAGTCGATCGGGGGTATGATGGCTGCCCGACGTTTGCACAAAGGATAATACGGATGCCGCCGATAGCTGAGTTGGAAGCGATTCGAAAAAAGCAAATATTGGAGGCGGGTCTGATCGCCATCTCCGAGCGGGGCAGCGCCAATGTCACCATGGACGATATCTGCCAAGCCGCGGGCCTATCCAAGGGCGGACTGGCCCATTATTATCGTTCGAAAAAAGATCTGTTCAAAGCGGTATTCCAATATTTTTTCGAGCGCATTTTCCAGCGCAGCGAAGCTACTATGGCTCAGTACAAGCATCCGCTGGACAGGGTGTTGTCGTTCGACTGGCTGTACAACCGGGACGATCCCACGGTCAATGTCGGCTACCCCTTGCTTTTCGACATCATGGCCATCAGCGTGCGCGACACGGAGCACAGAGCAATATTCCACGATTGGATCGACAACTGGGTGGGGTTGCTCAAGGAGGCGCTGGAGCAGGGGATCGCCGAGGGCACCTTCAAAAACCTGGATGATCCGGAGGCCACCGCCCGCGCGATTTCAGCCATCTACCAGGGGATCGGCGCCCGCTGGTATCTGGATTCCGAGGCGCACTCCCGTGAATGGGCGGTCAGCTCTTTTAAGAAAGCCATTCGTGGCCTTCTCTTGCCGCACATGACCTCAAAGCAAATCCTTCCGTAGTCCGCCGGCCGCCTCACCACCTGCCCCTGTTCGAACCGAACAACCTGCCGTTGCACAGCCGTCCAGGGCAAATCATGCGCTGTTTCGGGCTCGGCCCTTCGGCCGCCAAATGGATCCTCGTGCCGACCTTCAGGGCCTATCGGCTAATCCGTTGTGGATGATGAATACCATTCAAAAAATTGTTGACAACAATGAACTGGCGGGTAAGATACAAAAAAACCGACCAATCAGTCGGTAATGCGACCGGTTGGTATGTGGCCTTTCAATGGCCACGCACCGGAATCAATTGAAAAGGAAAAAGGAGGAAGCATGGCTGTCTTCGAAACCAAGGAAAAGATGCAGGCGGTGCTGGGCGGTCTCTTCGAAAAGTTGTTGGCCGATCCGGAATTCGGTCCCAAGTTTGCCGGGGCCGGCATCACCATCAAGTTCAACATCTCCGACCCCACCGCGGGTTTGTGGGTCACGCCCGGGGACGGAAAGCACGGCAAGGTGTTCTGGGACCTGTCCGGCGAGAAGGCCACGGTGGAAATGACCCTGAGCGGTGATACTTGCCATAAATTCTGGCTCAAGCAGATCTCCCTGCCCATCGCCCTGGCCAAGGGCTTGATCAAGGCCAAGGGACCGATGCCCAAGGTCCTCAAGCTGCTGCCCATGCTCGGTCCGGCCTATCAAGCCTATCCCGATTGGGCCCGTTCCCACGATCTGCCCGTCGATTGACATCCAGGAGGAGGAGTTATGGAACGCAGCCTTAAGCAGTACGAAACCGACCGCAAGGAGGCCGTCCGCATCGCGGCGCGCCTGATGCTGGCATCGGGCACCACCACGCCGCGGGTGGGCGGGGTGGGCGAGTGCACCATCCATACCGTGGAGGACGATTGCGACATTGAAGATATCTGCCAGAAGATGGAAGAGATGGCCGGAATCAAGAAAAGCTGGGAGTTCTTCCAACGCGATGCGGCCATGGTGCGTGATGCCGATGCCCTGCTGATCACCACCTCGCTGCGCAGTCTGACCGATCCGGCTGACATCAACTGCAACATGTGCGGAAAGATGGTGTGCGAATACCTTAAGGAAGAAGAAAAGCTGCCGGCCGACCCGGAGGTGGCTTTCACCGGCCCCCTGTGCACCTTCAGAGCCGCCAACATCGCCTATGCCGTGGATGGGATGGTTTCGGCCGCCCGTAACCTGGGCATCGACTACGGGGTGTACTGGTCGGTCGGGGCGGCGGCCCTGCGCATGGGTGTTCTGCCGCGGGCCACAGGATTCGCCCTGGCGGTGGCCATCTCCATCACCGAGAAGAGTCCCTTCCGGGACATCCCGCCCAAATACGCGGAGATCAACCAGCGGTCGATGAACGATCGCATGATCAACCGTCTGTGGCCCCAATTCAGGTCGATCTACAGCTAACCGGAGGAGAGTATGGCAATCATCGAAATGGCCGAAATGGTCAACGCGGGCCTTTCGCGGGCCGTGGAACTGATGGCCCTGGCCGCCCATAACAGCTTTCGCTTCAATGACCGCAACACCGTCAAGATCATCTCCGTCGGCAGGGAAGAGATGGAGCAGATCGCCGAGTACTGCTTCTCGCTGGGCGACATGTCGCCCCTGGCGGCACGCGACGGGCGCCATCTGGTGCAATTGATCAAGGAGCCCTGCGCGCTGCTGGTCATCGGCGAAAAGCGCCGTTCGGATTTGAACTACAACTGCGGCGCTTGCGGGTATCGGACCTGCAAGGAGCTCAACGCCGCCGAGGAAGTGAACTCGCTGACCGCCAACGGGCCCTCGTGCCTGTTCAAGAATGTCAATCTGGGCATCGCCGCCAACGCGGCCGCCAGCATGGCGCACCGCCTGGGGCTGCACTGCCGGGTCTTCTCCACCCTCGCGTTCTCGGCCCTGGCCCTGCAGATCATCACCGATGTGGACCTGTGCGTCAGCGTGTCGGTCAGCGCGGCACGGAAAAATCCCTACTTCGACCGCCACGAGTTCTGGACCAAAGAGCACTGGGACGAGATCTTTGCCAAGGAATTTCCAACCTATCATCGCGGTTTCATCGGCGCGGTGGAAGAGTGATCAACGTTTGCAAGCGAGGTAACCATGTCATCCAATGCCTATTTGAACCAAGCGATCGTTTCGCATTTGATCGAGATGAAGGCCGAGGAGCATCCGGATCAGGAGATTTTCGTGTTCGAGAATGGCGACAGCGCGCCTGACGTCCTGACCTACAGCCGCCTGCACGAGAACGCCAACCGCGTCGCGCGGCTGATGTTGGACAGCGGCCTGTCCAAGGGCGATACCTATGCCGTGTTCATGCGCAACCATGCCGAATTCGTGTACGCTTTTTTGGCCGGACCGGTGATCGGCGCGATCCTGGTGCCCATCGATCCGCGCAGCCGGGGTGAGCGCCTGCGATTCCTGCTCGGCCATGCCAATGCCAAAGCAGTGTTCGTCAGCGGCGAACTGCTGCCCCAGCTCGAAGAGGTCTTGCCCCAGACGCCCGGGGTCCGGAAAGTCTTCGTCGCCTGGCGCAAAGAACAGAATCTGGCCGTCTCCGATCGGCATCCGGCCCTCAACGAAGCCCTCGAGAAGCCCTCCTGGGAGCGCGTCCGGCAGCAGATTATGGACGTGCGCCACCCCATGGAGATCATCTACACCTCCGGCACCACCGGCGACCCCAAGGGGGTCACCATCCGCAACAACCGCTTCGGCATGTACAACATCGTGACCAAGCTGGTGTGGAAGTACAAACCGTCCGATGTTTTATACACCGGCCTGTCGCTGACCCACGGCAACGCCCAGGCGGTCACGCTGTTTCCCGCCATCGGCGCGGGCATCAAGGCGGTTTTCTCGGCCCGCTTCACCAAAAGCCGGATCTGGGACATCTGCCGCACCTACGGCTGCACCAGCTTTTCGCTGCTGGGCGGCATGATGGCGGGCATCTTCAATGAGCCGCCCCGGCCCAGCGACGCAGACAATCCGGTGCAAACCGTGATCAGTGCGGGAACGCCGGCCGCCATCTGGGAAGAGTTCGAGCGACGCTTCTCCGTGCGGATTCTGGAGTGGTACGGCGCCGTGGAGGGCGGTTTTGCTTACAAGCCGCCCGGGGTCGGGCCGGTGGGCTCTTTCGGTAAACCGATCCCCGGCATGATGGAATTCAAGGTGGTCGACGAGTACGACCAGCCGGTGCCGCCTGGCGATTCGGGCGAACTGATCTGCCGCATGACCAAGGGGGATACCAAGGTCGATTACCTGGATAACAAGTCGGCTTCCGAAGAGAAGACCCGCGGCGGCTGGCTGCGCACGGGAGATATCGTCAGCAAAGACGAAAACGGCTGGTATTTCTTCCGCCACCGCAAGGGCAGTGAACTGCGCCGGGCCGGAGACTTCATCCAGCCCGACCACATTGAACGGGTGATCGGCGGTCATCCGGCCGTCAGCGAGGTGTGCGTCTACGGCATCCCGGCGGCCTCCGGGGCTCCCGGCGAAAGCGACCTGGTGGCGGCCGTGGCGGTTTTCGACGGCGCCCGCATCGATCCGGTTTCGATCTTCGATACATGCCGCCGGCAACTGGAACCCAACTTCATCCCCACCTTCCTGCAGATCGTGGAAGAGATCCCCAAGACCATTTCGGAAAAGGCCCTCGACCGGGTGCTGCGCCAGCAGTTCTCCCCGTCGGCGCCCAATGTGTTCGCGTTCGCAAAATGAAAACGCCGAGCGTTACGGAAGGAGCACTCCCATGAACGGATACAATGAATTGAACATGGAGCTGACCAAGCCCCAGATCGCCATGAAAGAGGAGACCCGCCGCTTCGCCAAGGAGGTGCTGCGGCCGGCCAGCATCGAGCTGGACAAGCTGCACGACCCGGCCGAAGTCATCAAAAGTCCTGTCTTCCGGCGCACTATGCAGCAGGGCTATGAGCTGGGCTACCACACCATCTTCCTGCCCGACACCTACGGCGGTCTGGCCACCGACCCCATAGAGACCAACATCATCCTGGAAGAACTGGGCTGGGGCAGCGCGGACTTCGCCGTCGGCCTGGGCGTGGCCTGTTTTCCGGCCTTTTTCGCCTCCATGGTGCCCAACGAGCGCCTGATCGAAGAAATTATCGAGCCTTTCTGCCAATGCACGGACGCGTCGATCATCGGCTGCTGGGGCATTACCGAGCCGGACCACGGCACCGACATCCTCTGCCCCTTTACCGACAGCTTCCACAATCCGAAGATCTCCGGGCAGACCCGGGCCCGGCTGGATGGCGATGAATACGTCATCGACGGCCAGAAGGCGGCCTGGGTCTCCAACGGCACCATCGCCACCCATTGCCTGCTGTTTCCCCACATCGATCCGTCCATGGGCATGGCCGGCGGCGGCATTTGCGTAGTGCCGCTGGATTTGCCGGGGGTCAAAAGGGGGCGGCCGCTGGACAAGCTGGGCCAGCGTGCCCTGAATCAGGGGGAGATTTTCTTCGACGGGGTGCGCATTCCCCGGGAGTACATGCTGGTCGAGCCCGACAGCTACGAGTCGATGCTGGACATCACCCTTTCCACGGCCAACGCGGGCATGAGCGCCATCTTCGTCGGCCTGGCGCGGGCCGCTTATGAGGAGGCCCTGGCGTACGCCAAGCAGCGCGTCCAGGGCGGCAAGACGTTATTCGAGCACCAGATGATCAAGCACAAACTCTTTTCCATGTTCATGAAGATCGAGGCGGCGCGCGCCCTGTCGCGCTCGGCCATGATCTTCAACTACAACAACACCCCGCCGATGATCCAGTACTCCATCGCCGCCAAAGTGTTCAGTACCAATACGGCCTTCGAAGTGGCCAGCGAGGCGGTACAGATCTACGGAGGCAACGGTGTGAGCCGCGATTACGTGCCGGAGAAGTTCTTCCGGGATGCTCGGGCGAGCATGATCGAGGACGGGGCCAACGATTCGCTCATGATCACGGCGGCTCACCACTTGTAGCATACAGAGGCGGGCCGATCGCGATTCGGCCTCCGCCTGCAAGAGGAGATATCCATGAACGACATTTTCATCATCGGCCTGGGAATGCTGCGCTTCGGAAAATATCCCGACCGCGATGTGCGCGACATGGCCCACGAGGCCGTCCGCCTGGCCCTGGCCGACGCCGGGCTGGTCAAGGAAGATATCCAGGCGGCCTTTTTCGCCAATACGTTCTGGGGCATGTTCGCCAACCAGCACTCCATCCGCGGCCAGGTAATCCTGCGCTCCATGGGCATCCAGGCCATTCCGGTCACCAACGTTGAAAACGCCTGTGCCGGGGCCGCAACCGCCCTGCATATGGCTTATACCGGCATCCGCGCGGGCATGTATGAGGTGGCCCTGGCCGTGGGATCGGAGAAGATCACCCATCCCAACAAGGCACTATCGCTGGGCGCCTACGCCTCGTGCATGGACGTGGGCAACTTCGAAGCCCACATCCAAATGATCGAACGGACCGGCCGCTCGCTCGCGGTCGAGATTCCGCCGGACCAGAGCCCGCCCGGCGAAGGCCGCAGCATTTTCATGGACGCCTATGCCATGGGCGCCCGCTGGCATATGAGCCGCTTCGGATCGACCCAGCGGCAGTTGGCCGCGATTTGCGCCAAGAACCACTTTCACGGATCGCTCAACCCCATGTCTCAGTACCAGACCGATATGACGGTCGAGCAGGTGCTGGCCGACAAACCTGTGGCCTATCCGCTCACCCGCGCCATGTGCGCACCGATAGGCGACGGGGCGGCCGCAGCCATCGTCTGCTCGGCGTCCTACCTGAAAAAATTGAAAAACGCGCGCCCCATCAAGATCCGCGCCTCGGTGCTGGGCACCGGCACCGATCGCGAACTGGACGGCCAGGACATCGGCGAGCGGCTGGCTCACCAAGCCTATGCCATGGCCGGCGTGGGCCCGGCCGACATCAGCCTGGCCGAGTTGCACGACGCCACCGCCTATGGCGAACTGCACCAAACCGAGGCCATGGGGTTTTGCCCGCCCGGCGGAGGGGGGCCCTGGGCCGAAACCGGCGCCACCCGCCTGGGTGGTAAACAGCCGGTGAACACCAGCGGGGGCCTGGAGTGCCGCGGTCATCCCATCGGGGCGTCGGGCCTGGCCCAAATCTATGAAATCGGACTTCAACTGCGCGGCGCGGCCGGCCGTCGCCAGGTGGAAGGCGCCCGGTTGGGCCTGGCCGAAAACGGCGGCGGCAACATCGGCGTGGAAGAGGCGGCCATGTGCATCCATATTCTGGAAAAAGCCTGACAGTCTGCTAACTAGACTTTAGTGTACGGCCCAAATACAGGGGGGGGGCGATGGCGGACATCGCTCCCTGTATGGTCCAATCCCGCTCCTTGAAAACCATAGATAACATTGTTCATCATCATGAGGTGGATGTGGAGAAAAGCATTTTCATCACCGGTGCGGCATCGGGTATCGGCAAAGAGACGGCCCTGCTTTTCGCCCGCAAGGGATGGTTCGTGGGCGCCGTCGATGTGAGCGAAGCGGCCTTGAAGCAATTGGGAGAGCAAATCGGCGGAGGCAATGTTCTTCTCAAAGTCGCGGATGTCACCCGGCCGGAGAGCCTCAGGCAGGCTGCGGCGGCCGTCGGCCAAAGAACCGGCGGTCGGCTGGACATCCTGTTCAACAATGCCGGCACGCTCGCCATGGGGCATCACCAGACCATTGCTCTGGAAAAACAGAGAGGCATCGTCGAGGTCAATCTGCTGGGGGTTCTCAACGGAATCGCCGTCTGCCTTGACCTGTTGAAAGGGACGGCGGGGGCGCGCATCATCAATATGTCTTCGGCCTCGGCCTTGTACGGCACGCCTGAACTGGCCGTCTACTCCGCGACCAAGGCGGCCGTCAAGGCGCTGACCGAAGCGTTGAACATCGAGTTCGAACCGCTGGGCATTCACGTCTGCGACATCATGGCGCCCTTTGTCCGCACGCCTATGATTGTGCAGGCCGCCGTCGCGGCCACCAGCGTCAAGCGTTTGGGGATTCATCTCCGCCCCCAGGAGGTGGCCCACGTGGTTTGGCAAGCCGCGCACGGCAAAAAGCTGCATTGGGAGGTAGGTTTCATGATGCGTCTGCTGCGCTGGGCGGTCATGCTTTTTCCGTTTGCCCAACGGCCGATGGTTAAAATGCTGGGCTTTTCTTCAGCGGCTGGGAAGGGAGGCGCTCATTGAAGCATCTTCTGATCACCGGGATCTCCGGTTATATCGGCCGCGCACTGGCCCTGGCGCTGGCCGACGACCCATCGGTGGAGTGGGTGCCATACCGGTGGCTGTGCATGCTCAACCATGTCGCCTGGACGCTGCGGAAATACCTCCCTTTACCCTGGCCGTTTGCTGAAACCATCGGTTGTGCGTCCACCCAACAACGCATCCAGCGCTTCAATGACCACGCCCGCTACAGTGCTGTCGTGTTCCGTTGCGTACCTTTGGACTCTCTCGGCCAGTCGGCAGGGAATGTTGATGATAATTTGCTTGGTTTCGTCAGAGCATTTGATTGAATCAGGTTGATTTGACAAAAATTAAATCCTCTCAGTTGATATCGTTTTCGGCATCTTTAAGCTGGCGCATCAAGGGGCCATCTGAACGCCACACCCAACAGGTATTTTCCATCTTCTGTCCGATAATTCCTGGAGCCTTAAATTTTCGATCCATACCGCTGAAGACCCCCTGGAATGCCGCTGGTGCCATGGCGGTCAGTAGGGCCACCAAATGAACGCATCCCTTAACACCACCAACAAGGCTTTTCACCTTTGATGTGAACCCGGAAACGATTTGCATTCCCTTAATAGGGTCAAGGCATTTGATCGTTTCGATGCAATATTCATTCGGAAGCGTTGGCATCTCAACCTCGATATCCTCGATAAGAAGGTCGAGCCCCTTCACCAGCATCCTTATGGTCATATGGTGAATGGTTCCAGGGGATCGGAGCCCTACAGGTCCATACGAATCAGCCAGGCGATCATCTTTCAAAACACCTTCGACGATGAAGGTATCATGGGAACATTTGTAAGTGGCACATTGTATCTTTCGCGTGTGGATTTTTTGGGCCGTCTTTTTATCGAAATTCATCCTGTAACTCCGGTTGCTTCAAACCTGCTGGTAATCAGTCCTTGGAACGCCCATCGATTGAAATTTATTATCGGCTCTCTCAATTGTAGCACGTTGGGTCCCATATCATTGCATTAGATTTTTTAATCAACGGGCGGCCGTTTAGGTGTTAAGCGCTTTGACGGGGATGTGTAAGAATTCTTGGCGTAAACGGGTTGACTGGCAATCAGCTAATAGTTGCATCCATTATGAACGGGGAACAGCTTGTGATGTTCCTGATGGAACACGGTATTGCCATCGCTCAACGCCCGATCTGTTTGAGATTGACGAAAAATATGCGGCAGGAGGCTGGATTGAAAGAGGACGAAAAGGTTCAAATTCACGGGTTGGTTGCGAAGCACCTTGAGGATTTTGCAGGGCAGCTTGCCGCCTTTTAAGGAAAGGTCCTGCCAAAAACGGCGCTTGGGCGGTGTGTTCCGACCGGCGAATGGCCGGAACACACCTGAGGATTTGTTTGTTTGGCTAGGCCGGCTCCTTGAGCACGAATGTGCCGTCCTTGTGGATGGTGAGTTCTCCATCCAGGTAGTAGACTTCTTTCAGCTCAGGGCGTTTATCCTTGACCATGTAGTATGATTCGCCACTGCGCGCGCCGGTGCCGCACACGAAGACGATCGGTTTGTCCGCCGGGAGCGCCGAAATCTTCTTCTCCAGATCGTCGACCGGTATATTGATCGCCGTCTTCAACGTGCCCTTGTCGTATTCATTCTTGTCGCGTACATCGATCAACATGATTTGAGATGGGTTTTCGGCCAGGATTTTCTTGAACTGTGCCGGGTCGATGGTGCCTTCGGCTTTGCCGGCCTTGATGCTGTTGGCGGGGGGCTTGGCCACGGGAGCCGCATCGGCAGCCTTCGCGGTTACGGTCTCCGCACCGACCGCCGCCACCCATCCCGGGTAGCCTTCAGGATAGACTTTGACATTGGTGTACCCCAAAGCGATGGCTTTGGATGCGGACTTGCTGCTCAAGGGGCATGCCAGTCCACCGCAATAGAAGACCAGCATTTTATTCTTGTCGGCGGGCAGTTGGGCGGTTAGTTTGTCGAACTGGCTGTCGGAAATGGAGATGGCGCCGGGAATATGACCCTGGTCGTATTTTCCCTGCTTGGGCCGCGAATCGACCAGCACCATATCGGCCTTGGCATCGATCTGTTGTTTGACCCAATCGGTGGAAACGGCCGCAAAATTGCCGGGGACTTTCATCCAGCCCGGAAAGCCGTCGGAGAATACCTTGACGTTGGTGTAGCCAAGGGCTTCCGCTTTGCGCGCCGATTTGTGGCTCAGGTCACAGGCCGGTCCTCCGCAATAGAAAATCAGCAGGGCACTTTTATCCGCTGGCAGCATGTCCCGCATTTGCTCGAATTTACTTTCGGGAATGCTGATCGCCATGGGAATATGCCCTTCATCGTACTTGGGACGCCGGGGGCGCGAATCGATCAGCATAACCCCCTCAGGCATGGGCGACTGAACGTGTTGTTGAACGAAAGCAACGTCCACGATGGCATGAAAGGGCCCGGCTTCCGACGCTGCCGGCTGGGTCACCGGTGCGCTGGGAGGTGTAGTGCTGCATCCAGTCATAAGGACGAGCAGCATGCCCAAGGCCGCTACGAAGTTAAAAGCCTGTCGCGTTCGCATGGTTTTTCTCCTTTTCCTGCCACAAACCTGAAAATGTTAAGTGGGTTACTTGCATTTGGCCGGGGTGGGTGAATCCGCTGCAAATTCCCACAGGTAGCTGTAGATATCGTTGAGATCTTCCGCTGGCAGTGCAGCCCATTCCTGATCGCAGCCGAACTGGGCAAAATCCTTGTTTGCAAAAACCTTATCCCACTGTGCGCGGGTTTTGGCATCCGGGTTGACTGTCGGCTTGGGGGATTCCACAGCGCCGCGCGCCATGCAGGTCGAGTACACCTTGCGATAGGTATATTTGCCTTTGCGCGGATTACCTTTTTCCAAGGCCGCGGCGGGGCTGATAAAAACCAGGCCCAGCGTCAGTGCAACAACTCCGAGAACAAGACGTTTGATCACCGTTTTTCTCCTTTTATAAATTCTCAATTCTTTCGTGTGGTGTTAACACGATAACTGCCGCACAGTGTTGAGCAAAGGATGTGCCAAGAGACTGCGATGGGGTTAAGCGGCCTGAAACAATGAATTTTATCGCTTTTGTCAGGGTGCCTCGGTGCGCGAATCCAAAGACAACATTAACAGGGAGGGTTAGCAGGTGTAGCGCATCAAGGCCCTTGTGGCTTTTAAGCTCAGAAAATGAGCCGGCGCCCGCAGGAGAGCAGTAAATCGGTCTATCGGCAGAGTGACACCCCCGAACCGGTTAATTTGAAAACCGGGACGCGCGGTTCGGATGGATTGGCAGCGGGTGAATAGGTATATTAACGACTGTTAACAAGTTAACGATTCCCATTCGCGATAGGCACTATGATACTTCCACGGCCTCCGAAGACCAATTACGCTTGAAGGCTTTGTCGCCTTAATGTATTCGAGCTTGCCAGAAAAAAGTCTCACACAGATGAAAAAGGGTCACAGAACTGAATCTGCAACCCTTTATTTTTATTTGGCTGGGGGACGAGGATTCGAACCTCGGCAGACGGAGTCAGAGTCCGTAGTCCTACCGCTAGACGATCCCCCAGCGAAGTGCCCCGTACATAATGAAAACGGGGTCGTGAGTCAAGGGGTTTCCTTTAACGCTTTTCGATATAGGCCATGGCCCGCTCCAGCCGCGCCAGCACCCGATCTTTGCCCAGCACGACCATGATCTCGAATATGCCGGGGCTCACGGTGGTGCCGGTCAGGGCCACCCGCAGCGGTTGGGCGATCTTACCCAGTTTGATCTTAAAGGCTTCCATTACTTCAAGGAAGACAGCTTCCAGATCCTTTTCGCCAAAAGAGCCGAGCGCCGACAGGCGCTCGGCCAAGGCGCGCAGCAGTTCCAGGGCTTCGGCAGTCAGGAATTTTTGGGCTGCCGCTTCATCCAGCGCCACCGGTTCGGCATAGTAGAAATGGGCCTGGCGGGCCATCTCGTCCAGGGTTTTGCTGCGGGCCTGCAACGTGGCGATGACGCCATGCAGAAAGGCATCGTCCTGGGCGGCGATCCCCTGGGCCTGCATGAAGGGCAGCAGATGCCGCGTCAAGGCCTGGGGGGATGTGGCTTTGATGTGGTCGGCATTCAAGGCGCCGAGTTTGACCGGGTCGAAGATGCCGGCCGATTTGCCCACCCGGTCCAGGGTGAATTTTTCGATGAGCTCGGCCCGGGTGAAGAACTCCTGGTCGCCGTAGGACCAGCCCATGCGGGCCAGAAAGTTGATGAAGGCATCGGGCAGCAGCCCCATGTCGCGGTAGGCGGTCACCGAGGTGGCCCCATGGCGTTTGGACATGCGCGTGCGGTCATTGCCCAGCACCATGGGCACGTGGGCGAAGACCGGCAGGGGATGACTCAGGGCATTGTAGATCAGGATCTGCTTGGGGGTGTTCATCACATGGTCGTCGCCGCGGATGATGGTGTCGATCCGCATGGTTACGTCGTCCACCACGGCCGCGAAGTTATAGGTGGGCATGCCGTCGCTGCGGCGCAGGACAAAGTCGTCCAACTCTTCGTTGGCAAAGACGATGTTCCCTTTGACCACATCCTCCACCACCGTGGTGCCCGTGGCCGGTGCCTTGAAGCGCACCACTGATCCGGGGCCGGCGCTCAGGCCTTTTTCACGACAGGTGCCGTCGTAGCGCGGCTTGTCGCCGGTGGCCCGGGCCTTTTCACGCATGGCCTCGATCTGCTCCGGCGTGCAGGTGCAATGGTAGGCATGGCCTTCGGCCACCAGTCGGTCGATATGAGCGTTGTAAATATCGAGGCGTTGGCTTTGAAAGAACGGCCCTTCGTCCCAATCGATCTCCAGCCAGCGCAAAGCGTCGAAGATGGCCTGGACCGACGGTTCGGTGGAACGCACCTGGTCGGTATCCTCGATCCGCAGGATGAAGCATCCCCCCGTATGGCGGGCATGCAACCAGTTGAACAGGGCGGTGCGCGCCCCCCCCACGTGCAGGTAGCCGGTAGGACTGGGGGCAAAGCGGGTTCGTACGGAGGCCATTGATATTATATCCTTTTTATGTAATTTACTTTTAACTTAAAAATGAGTAAGGCGAACTAGTCAAACAGGCCGACCAGAGAACTTTGACCGGCTGGTGCCAGCGCATCCGGAATCGCCTCACCACCTTGCCTGCGGGTGATGCCATCCACGCCTCCCCCGCTTGCCTTTGCCAATGGAGTAAATAGGCTACGCTTTGCTAAAAATGGCAACCGGAGAAGGGTGCTCTCATAGCATATCGCCGATGGGGTCACAAGCGGCGCGCGCGGGCCCAGGGATAAAACTCCTTGACAAGCCGCTCTAATTTAACTACTAGATGCTTTCGCCTACGGTGGTGAAGGTAATAAATCTAATTAAATAACAAGTAGTTATAGTTTGGAGATGACTCATGGGCTTACCAAAGCATAGGATTTCCAAGTCAAGACGCGACAAGCGGCGCACCCACCAGAAAAAAGAGGTTCCCAATCTGTCCACCTGCCCGGAATGCGGTGAAGCGATCCAGTCGCACCATGCCTGTGCCAGTTGCGGCGCATACAAAGGCCGGACGGCCGTTGAGACCGAAAAAGAATAATTTCGGACATAAGCTCTATATTATAAGGACGCGTCATCGATGAATGAGAACGCATACCGGGGTTTGGATCTCGAGTCCCGCCAGATGGTTGTGGACACGGTCCGACAGTTGCGCAAGAAGCTGTTAACCAAAGAAAATATTCTGGAGTGGGACAAGGTCGAAATTTTCCCCGAAGCCGAAATTCGCGAGATGCTCGGCCCGGAGATCGGCCTGCAGTTGCTGTTCATCCCCGAAGATTTCGGCGGCATGGGCGGCGGTGCCCGGGACTGCTGCAAGGTGGTCCAGGAGATGGCCAAGATCTGCCTGGGCGTGGCCACCGGCTTTTTCGCCATCCAACTGGGGGCCGATCCCATCCTGGTGGGCGCCACCGATGCCCAGAAAGAAAAATGGCTGGGCCGCATCGCCGAGGGTAACTCCCTGGTGGCCTATGCCGTGACCGAGCCAGGGGCCGGCAGCAACCTGGCCTCGCTCAAGACCAAAGCCGTGCCGGTGACCAACGGCGATGGCCGTGTTACCGGATACAAGATTACCGGCAACAAGCAGTTCATCTCCACCGGCGGCTACGCCGACTTCGTGACCGTGCTGGCCGAGGCCCCCGAAGGCCACACCTTCTTCATCGTGGAAAAGGGCGCGCCGGGCTTCAAGCAGCACAAGGGCGAAGAGAAGCACGGCATCCGCGCCTCCAACACCTCGCCGTTGACCTTCGATGATGTCTTCGTGCCCATCGAAAACCTTATCGGCGGCGAGCCGGGCAAGGGCCTCAAGCAATCCAACGTGGTGTTCGGCTACACCCGCCTGATGGTGGCCTCCATGGCCCTGGGCGCGGGTGAGGCGGCCATGGAGATCGCCATTCCGTATGCCAAGGAGCGCATTCAGTTCGGTTCGCCCCTTTCCGAAAAGCAAGGTTACACCCACAAGCTCATCGTGCCCAACGTGGTGCGCCTGGCAGCTGCCGATGCCTACATCGACGAAATCGGCGAACTGCTGGATAGCAAGGAAGAAGACCTGCAGGTGGAAGGCTCCATCGGCAAGCTCTTCACCACCGAGGCGGCCGACCGCGCGGCCAACGATTGCATCCAGGCCCTGGGCGGTTACGGCTACATCCGGGAGTTCGGCGTCGAGAAGATCAAGCGCGACGTGAAGATCACCTGCATTTACGAAGGCACCAGCGAGATCCAGCAGAGCATCATCAGCACCTTCCGCTGGAAGAGCAGCCGCAAGAGCAAGGGCGAGTTCTACGGCCGCGTGGCCGCGGAGATGGAGCGCCTGGGCGTCGAAGTGCCCGATGCCGGCTGCCGCTTTTACGCCCTGGCGGCCCGGGCCCTGAACCGCACCATCGACCTGGCCCACAACCATCGCCTCACCCGCCAGCAGACCATCATGTTCGCCCTGGCCGATATGATGACTTATGTTGAAGTGGGCGCGGCCCTGGCGCGCAAGGCGGTCAAACTGACCCAGGCCCAGGCGGCCGACGCCGAAAAGTACCGGGCCATGGCACGGGTCTTCGCCGGCGAAGTGACCCAACTGGTGGGTGAAAATGCCTTGAAGATCGCCTCCAGCGGCGATCTCGAAGCCGCCGCGGCCCAGCAGCACCTGACGGAGATCGCCTATACCGAGATGCTGGCCGGTCGGACCAATTGGGCCAAGGACATGGATCGCATCGCGGACATCATTTTCGAGAGGTAAGCATGAGCGAGAAGAACCAACGCGTTGTCGTGGTGACCGGCGGCTCCCGCGGCATCGGTCGCTGTATCTGCAAGGCCATGGCCGCGCCGGGCACCCGTATTTTTTTCAACTACTTTTCACCCGCCGATCCCGAGGGCGAGAAGGCGGCCGCGGCCGAGACCATCGCCCAGGTGGGTCAACTGGGCTGCGAAGCCTTAGGTCTGTGGGCCAATGTGGCCGTGCAGGCCGAGGTGACCGCCTTTTTCGATCAGGTGATGGATGCCGCCGGGCGCGTGGACGTGCTGGTCAACAATGCCGGCATCACCCGGGACGGCCTGATCGCCCGCATGAAAGAGGCCGATTGGGATGCGGTGCTCAATGTCAACCTCAAAGGCCCCTTTTTGTGCACCCAGGTCGCGGCGCGCATCATGGCCAAGCAGCACGGTGGCCGGATCATCAACATCTCATCGATCGTCGGGGCGATCGGCAACATCGGCCAGGCCAACTATGTGGCAGCCAAGGCCGGCCTCATCGGTCTGACCAAGACAACCGCCAAGGAGTACGCCTCCCGAAACGTCACGGTCAATGCCGTGGCCCCGGGGTTCATCGACACCGACATGACCGCCAACTTGCCCGAAAAGGTCAAGACCCTCATGTTGGCCTCGATTCCCATGGCCCGCATGGGCCAGCCCGAAGAAGTCGCCGCCGTCGTGGGCTTTTTGGCCTCGGACGCGGCGGCCTACATGACCGGACAGGTGCTGCATGTGAACGGCGGCATGTTCATGTAATTCCACGAAGCTGTCTGTAATGGCAGGTAGCACTCACTCATTGAAAGGAGAAAGTAGATGTCGGTTGAAGATAAAATCAAGAAAATCATTAGCGAGAAGTTAAGTGTGGACCTGGAAGAAGTAGTACCCGAGGCCTCTTTCGTGGACGATCTGGGAGCCGATTCCTTGGACCTGGTGGAGCTGATCATGTCCATGGAAGAAGAATTCGATATCGATATCTCCGATGAAGATGCCGAAAAACTGGTGACCGTGAAGGACGCCATCGATTACATCAACGCCCACTGATACTGCCGTTCGACAGGGCGTTTGCCGCCGGTGAACGCACATTTATCGAAGGCCGCCGTACCGGGAGCGGGAATAGAAAGATATTCCAGGCGCCCCAGCGGCGAGCCGTCCGATCTGCCGCAGGGGTCTTCCGTCCGTTCGAGGTGGGGGCCCCCGGTTTGTTCTAGATGCGTACCAGCGACTTAGAAGGAGGTTCTTTTGGAAAGACGGGTAGTGGTCACCGGAATCGGCCTCATCACCCCCTTGGGTGTCGGCGTTGACGAAACCTGGTCGAACCTGATTGCCGGTAAGTCCGGTGCGGGCGAAATCACCCGGTTTGATACCAGCGACTACGGCACCAAGATCGCCGCCGAGGTTAAAGGTTTCAATGCCGAGGATTTCATGGCCAAGAAAGATGCCAAACGCACGGAAACATTCATTGCTTACGCCGTTGCGGCGTCGCGTATGGCCTTGGAGGATTCGGGACTTAAGATCGACAGCCAGAATGCCCACCGCGTCGGGGTCCTGACTGGTTGCGGATTGGGCGGCTTGAATATGCTGGAGGTCACGGCCCGTACGGTGGATACCGCCGGACCCAAGCGCGTCAGCCCATTTTTCATTCCTCTGCTGATCGGCAACATGGCCCCCGGTATGATCTCCATTCAGTTCGGCGCCAAAGGCCCCAACTCCTCGGTGGCCACGGCCTGCGCCGCCGGCGCACATGCGATCGGCGATGCCTACGAAATCATCAAGTACGGTAAGGCTGATGCCATGATCACGGGGGGCGTTGAGTCGGTGATTACCCGCACCTGTATTGCCGGTTTCGGTGCCATGAAAGCGCTCTCCACCCGTAACGATGATCCCCAGCGCGCCTCGCGTCCGTTTGACAGGGATCGGGACGGCTTCGTGGTGGGTGAGGGCAGTGGCATGCTGATCCTCGAATCCCTTGATCATGCCCTGGCCCGCGGCGCCAAGATCTACGCCGAAATGGCCGGCTACGGCATGAGCGGCGACGGTTACCACATGACCTCCCCGCCGCCCGACGGTGAAGGCGCGGCGCGCTGCATGCAGGCCGCCATCGACGATGCCGGCATCCAGCCATCCCAGATCGGCTACATCAATGCCCACGGTACCTCGACCCCCTTGAACGACCTGTATGAAACCCGGGCCATCAAGACGGTATTTGGTGCAAACGCCCCCAAGGTACCGATCAGTTCCACCAAATCCATGACCGGGCATCTGCTGGGCGGCGCCGGCGGCATCGAAACCGTCTTCACGGCACTGGTTCTGACCCACGACATCTTGCCACCCACCATCAATCTGGACAATCCCGGCGAAGAGTGCGACCTGGATTATGTGCCCAAAGTGGCGCGCAAGGCCGTCGTGACCTATGCCATGACCAACTCATTCGGCTTCGGCGGCACCAATGCCTCCTTGATCCTTAAAAAGTACACGCCCTAAATCCGCCCAAGAGAAAATCGAAAGCCGCGCGCCGGGTTCATTGAGCGCGCGGCTTTTTTTTCTAATCTGTCCAGGAAAAGCAGATGACCTCAGCCGGCTTGGCAGGCTCAGATTCCCGGTTGAATGGTGCTGCGCGCGGGGCTCTCCGGTCCCGATTTTTGCTTGCGATCCACCCGAGATAAAGCTATGAGATGCAGTCGCCACCTTATATATAGGGGGTATCGCTACCGGGATGACACGACCGGTGGATATTTGCGGTGCCAGGGCATGCCGAAGCTGCCGGGTTTCTGGCTATCGGAAAAAGGAGAAGAGGGTAACGATGAAGATTCTCATCGGATGTGACCACGCGGCATTCGGGCTCAAGGAGACCATCAAGCGCTATTTGATCGAAAAGGGTGTTGCCGTGGAGGACCTGGGCGCCTTCAGCGAGGCCTCCGTGGATTACCCCCAAATCGGCATGCAGGTGGCATCCCGGGTGTCCAAGGGGCAAGCGGAGCGCGGGATTCTGCTGTGCGGCACCGGGCTGGGGATGTCCATGGTGGCCAACCGTTTTGCCCATGTGCGCGCGGCCCTGTGCAACGACTTGTTTTCCGCAGGCATGAGCCGCCGGCATAACGACGCCAACATTCTGGTCATGGGCGGCCGGGTCATCGGCGACGTGCTGGCCCTGGAAATTGTGCGCACCTGGCTGGAAACCCCCTTCGAGGGCGGTCGCCACCAGCGGCGGTTGGACCTGTTCGATACACCAGGCCAAGAACCATAAGTTTCATGAGTTTCGATAGAAGCTAAATATACGGACAAGGGGAAAGAAGAAGTTGAACAACGAGCTTATCGCCACAGTGGATCCTGAAATCGCCAAAGTACTGGATCAGGAGTTGGAACGGCAGACCAGTCACCTGGAACTGATTGCATCGGAAAACATCGCCAGCAAGGCGGTCATGGCCGCCCAGGGCAGCCTTTTGACCAACAAATACGCCGAGGGCTACCCCGGCAAGCGCTACTACGGCGGGTGCGAATATGTGGACGTGGCCGAACGCCTGGCCATTGAGCGCGCCATTCAGTTGTTCGGCTGCGAGTATGCCAACGTGCAGCCCCACTCCGGCTCCCAGGCCAACATGGCCGCCTATTTTTCCCTGCTCCAGCCGGGCGACACCGTGCTGGGCATGGACCTGGCCCACGGCGGCCATCTGACCCACGGCGCCAAGGTGAGTTTTTCAGGCCAACTCTATCGCTTCGTACATTACGGGGTTAACCCGCAGACCGGCACCATCGACTATGACAACCTGCGGCGCCTGGCCAAGGAGCATCGTCCAAAGATGATCGTGGCCGGCGCCAGTGCCTATCCGCGCATCTTGGATTTCGACACCTTCAGCGACATCGCCAAGGAAGTGGGCGCCCTCTTCATGGTGGACATGGCCCACATCGCCGGCCTGGTAGCCGTGGGGCTGCATCCCTCGCCGGTGCCCCGGGCCGATGTGGTCACCTCCACGACCCACAAAACCCTGCGCGGGCCGCGCGGCGGATTGATCCTGGCCAAGTCGGCCTGCGGCGACAAGCTGCGCGCCGAGGTCTTTCCGGGCATCCAGGGCGGGCCTTTGATGCACGTGATCGCCGCCAAGGCCGTGGCCTTCAAGGAGGCGTTGCAGCCCTCGTTCAAGCGTTACCAGGAGCGCGTGCTGGCCAATGCCCAGGCCCTGGCCGCCGGGTTGCAAAGCGCCGGCTTGCAACTGGTCTCCGGCGGCACCGACAACCACCTGATGCTGGTGGACCTCACCTCATGGGACATCACCGGCAAAGCGGCCGAAACCTCCCTGGGCCAGGCCGGTATCACCGTAAACAAAAATGCCGTGCCCTTCGACAAACGCGGCCCGGTGGTGACCAGCGGCGTGCGCATCGGAACCCCCTATGTCACCAGCCGCGGCATGGGCACCGAAGAGATGCGCCAGATCGCCGGGCTGATCGTGGCCGTGCTCAAAAACATGGAAGATGCGCGCATCTTGGAGCGGACGCGACTGGAAGTGGCCGAATTGTGCCGCGCTTTCCCACTCTACGCATAAGCCGCTGGGTGGGTGAACGTTGAAAGTTAAGCAGTTCCGGCGATTGGAGGAGGATGTAAATGGATCGTGAGCGCCCCTCCTGGGACGAGTACTTCATGGACATCACCTGCCTGGTGGCCAAGCGGGCCACCTGCCTGCGCCGGGCCGTGGGGGCGGTGGTGATCAAGGACCGCCGCCTGCTCTCCACCGGATATAACGGCGCGCCCAGCAACGTGCGCCACTGCGCCGAGACCGGCTGCCTGCGCCAACAGCTCAACGTGCCCTCGGGCGAGCGCCATGAGTTGTGCCGGGGCATTCACGCCGAGCAGAACGCCATCATCCAGGCGGCCTATCACGGTGTCTCCATCAAGGGTGCCACGCTCTACTGCACCAATCAGCCCTGTTCCATTTGCGCCAAGATGATCATCAACGCGGGGATTGTCCGGATCGTCTACCAGGACGGCTACGCGGACCCGCTGTCCACGGAAATGCTGGCCGAAGCCGGCATCGAACTGCTGAAACTGGCTGGCAACCAAGGGGAGGTGTCTGCATGAAGTGTCCTTTCTGTGGCGAGATGGACAACAAGGTGATCGACTCCCGGGTGAGCAAGGACGGCGCCGTCATCCGGAGGCGCAGGGAGTGCATCGACTGCACCCGACGGTTCACCACTTACGAGCACATCGAAGAGATTCCCATCATGATCGTCAAAAAGGACGGTCGCCGGGAGGTGTTCAACCGCGACAAGGTGCGCTCGGGGATGCAGAAGGCCTGCCAGAAACTGGACATCAGCATGAACGCCATCGAGGATTTCATCGACGACCTGGAGCGGGACCTGCGCGAAACCGGCGAAAAAGAGATTCCGTCCCGGGTGGTGGGTGAGAAGATCATGGCCCAGCTTCACACCTTGAGCGATATCGCCTACGTGCGCTTCGCTTCGGTGTACCGTGAATTCAAGGATGTGAACGATTTTGTGGCCGAACTGAAAACCTTACTAAGCGAACGGCGATGAACGATGAAGACTACATGGACATGGCCTTGGAACTCGCGGCCCAAGGGGCCGGCTTTGTCGCTCCCAACCCTATGGTGGGGGCCGTGGTGGTGCGGGATGGTCAGGTGGTGGGCCAGGGCTTTCACCAGGCCGTGGGCGGAGCCCATGCCGAGGTAAATGCCCTCGATGCCGCCGGTGAGCGTGCCGTCGGCGCCACCTTGTACGTGACCCTGGAACCGTGCAACCATTTCGGCCGCACGCCGCCCTGCACCGAAAAGGTGCTGGCCGCCGGCATCCGGCGGGTGGTGGTGGCCATGGCCGATCCCAACCCCGACGTCCGGGGCGGCGGCAATGAGATGCTGCGCGCCAAGGGGATCGAGGTGGTCTGCGGGGTGCGCGAGGCCCAAGCCCGGCGGCTGAACGAGAGCTTCATCAAGTTTGCGGCCACCAAGCGTCCGTTCGTGGTGCTCAAAATGGCCGCCACCCTGGATGGACGCATCGCCGCCAGCACGGGCGATGCCCGCTGGGTAACCGGCGAAGCGGCCCGGGCGCACGTGCATCGTCTGCGCCACGCCATGGACGCCATTCTGGTGGGGGTCGGCACGGTCAAGGCCGACGATCCCGAACTGACGGCGCGCCTGGTCGAGGGCCAGGGCAAGGACCCCATCCGGTTGGTGCTCGACACCCGGCTGAGCATGTCCAAGCGCGCCAAGGTGCTCACCCAGGCCTCCACGGCGCCCACCTATGTGGTGTGCGGACCCGAGGCCTCGGATGTGGACCGGCGCCGGCTATCGGCCAGCGGCGCGCGCATTCTGGACGCCGCCGTCCGAAAGGGGCACATCGATCTGGCGGCCCTCATGGGGCAGTTGGGCAAGATGGGCATCACCAGCCTGCTCATTGAAGGCGGCGCCCAGGTGGCCGGCAGCGCCCTGGCCACCGGTATCGTGGACAAGGTCGTGTTCTTCTACGCCCCCAAGCTGCTCGGCGGCGACGACGGCACGCCCATGTTCCGCGGCCAAGGAGCCGCTTGGATGAAGGATGCCCTCGCCCTGCACGATGTGACGGTGGCGCGGGTAGGCGAAGATATTATGGTGGTCGGGTATCGGCATAAGGGATAGTGGTTTGTTCCTGCCACTTTTTGTGAGTGAATGACAACCGGGCATTGAGTTCGTATGTTTACCGGCATCATCGAAGGATTGGGAACCCTGGTGGGAATGCGCGCGGCAGGTGAGGCCCGGATCATCACCGTGGCCGCCGATTTCGACTTGGCTGGCACGCGCATCGGCGACAGCATCGCGGTCAACGGTGCCTGCCTGACGGCGACCACTCTGGCCGGCAATCGTTTCACGGCCGATGTGTCGCCCGAAACCCTTTCCAAGACCACCTTCGGCGCTGCCAAGATCGGCCAGCGGGTGAATCTGGAGCGGGCCCTGCGCCTTTCCGACCGCCTGGACGGCCATCTGGTATCGGGTCATATCGACGGCATGGGACGCCTGGAGAGCCGGGAGCGCGCGGCCACGGCGATAGTCTTGCGCTTCAGCGCACCCCCGGAGCTGACGCGCTACATGATCGTCAAAGGTTCGGTGGCCGTGGACGGCGTCAGCCTGACGATCAATCAATGCGACGACCATGGGTTTACGGTGAGCATCATCCCCCACACGGCCCAGATGACCACCATCGGCCTGAAAGGGGAGGGGGATGGGTTTAACATCGAGACCGATCTGATCGGTAAGTATGTGGAGCGCTTTCTGACCCGCGGCCAAGCGCCGGCCGCAGCGCCGGGCCGCGGCATCGATATGGCCTTGCTTGCAAAATCAGGGTTCTTGGACCGTTAGGAGTTGGACGGCCGCCCTTTTGAATTGGAGAAGTGAAGAACATGCCACGCATTACTGTCGAACAAGCCATCGAAGAGATCGCCGCCGGGAAAATGGTCATCCTGGTGGATGACGAAGACCGCGAAAACGAAGGCGACCTGACCATGGCCGCCGAGAAAGTCACGCCCGAAGCCATCAATTTCATGGCCAAATACGGACGGGGCCTGATCTGCCTGTCCCTCACCGGCGAAAAGTGCGACCAACTGGAGTTGCCCTCCATGGTGCGCAACAACACCTCGCCCTTCCAAACCGGTTTCACCGTCTCCATCGAAGCCAAGCGGGGGGTTACCACCGGCATCTCGGCCGCCGACCGCGCCACCACGATCCTCACCGCCGTAGCTGACGGCGCCAAGGCCAGCGACCTGGTGCGGCCCGGCCACATCTTCCCCTTACGCGCCCGGGCCGGCGGCGTCATGGTGCGCGTGGGCCAGACCGAAGGCTCGGTGGATCTGGCGCGCCTGGCCGGACTCAAGCCGGCCGGCGTGATCTGCGAAGTGATGGACGAGGACGGCACCATGGCCCGCATGCCCACCCTGACCGTATTTGCCGAAAAGCACGGCCTGGGGATCGTCACCATCGCCGACTTGGTGGAGTACCGCATGCGCAACGAGCTGTTCGTCCACCGGGCGGCCGAAACCATAATCCCCACCGATCACGGCGGCGAGTTCAAGATCATCGCTTTCGAAAACGATGTGGACGACCTGCTGCACATTGCCTTGGTCAAGGGCAACATCGATCCCGAGAAACCGGTGCTGGTGCGCGTGCACTCCGAGTGCATGACCGGCGACATCTTCGGCTCCATGCGCTGCGATTGCGGCGATCAACTGCACCGGGCTATGGCCATGATGGAAAAGGAAGGCACGGGCGTGATCATCTACCTGCGCCAGGAGGGCCGCGGCATCGGCTTGGTCAACAAGCTCAAGGCCTACGAGTTGCAGCAGAAGCAGGGGCTGGACACGGTCGAAGCCAACCGCCAACTGGGATTCAAGGACGACATGCGCGACTACGGCATCGGTGCCCAGATGCTGCGCAATATCGGCGTGCGCAAGATGCGCCTGCTGACCAACAACCCCAAGAAGATGGTGGGCTTGGACGGCTACGGCCTGAGCATCGTCGAGCAGATTCCCATCGAGGTGCCGCCCAACGAATACAATCGCTGCTACCTGGAGTGCAAGAAACTCAAGATGGGCCACCTGTTGCAACTGGAAACCAACGGTCATTGAGCATGCAGGGTTTGAGAAGTAAATATAATTTTAGGATCTTAACTGGAGGATGATCGATGCCCAACATCGTCGAAGCCAATTTAGTCGCCCAAGGAAAGAAGTTCGCCATCGTGGTGAGCCGCTTCAATGATTTTATCACCGACAAGCTGGTGGGCGGCGCCGTGGATGCGCTGACCCGCAGCGGCACCAAAACCGAGGATATCGATATCGTCAAGGTGCCGGGCGCCTTCGAGATCCCGCTGGTGGCCCTCAAGCTGGCCGAAAAGAAGCGCCATGACGCCGTCATCTGCCTGGGCGCCGTGATCCGCGGGGCCACTCCTCATTTCGACTACGTGAGCGCCGAAGTCTCCAAGGGCGTGGCTGCGGCCAGCATGGAAACCGGCCTGCCCATCATCTTCGGCGTACTGACCACCGACAATTTGGAGCAAGCCATCGAGCGCGCCGGCAGCAAAGCCGGCAACAAAGGTTGGGACGCGGCCCTGGCGGCCGTGGAGATGGCCAACCTGATGGGAGCGGTGGAAAAGATCTGATATGGGAACCCGCAGACAAGCAAGAGAACTGGCCATGCAGGCCCTGTTCAGCATGGACATGAGCTGCGCTTTTTCCGAGCGCAATTTGTCCGAATACTGCCGCTCTTTTCCGCCCGGCAAACGCTTCTATCCCTTTTTCGAATACCTGGTCACCGGCGTGCTCGACAACAAGGTGCACATCGACGAGGTCATCGAAAGCCATTCCAGCAACTGGAAGATGCGGCGCATGGCCTGCGTGGACCGCAACATCCTGCGCATCGCCGCATTCGAGATGCTTTACTGCGCCGACATTCCGGCCAAGGTCTCGATCAACGAAGCCATCGACATCGGCAAGCGCTTCGGCTCGCCCGAATCCGGGGCCTTCATCAACGGCATCCTGGACAGCATCCGCATCGCCATCGAGCAGGGCAAGCTGCAAACCACCCCCACGCCCATGCCTTTCATGGATGAAGAACAGGAGGCGGTCAATGGGGATTAAGTCAAAGGAAATCCGATCATGATCATACGCTCTATGCCCGTGGGCCCATTGCAGGCCAACTGCTTCATCGTGGGGTGCGATGCCACCCGCCACGCCGCCGTCATCGATCCGGGCGGCGATGCCGACCGAATCCTGCTGGCCCTGGCCAAAGACAAGCTGACGCTCAAAGCCATCATCAACACCCACGGCCATTTCGACCACGTGAGCGCCAACAAGGCGCTCAAAAAAGCCTCGGGCGCCGACCTGATGATCCATCCCCTGGACGCCCCCATGCTGGCCCAACTGGCCAGGGGCGCGGCCATGTGGGGCATGCGCTCGGAAGATTCGCCGGCCCCCGACCGGTTGCTCCAGGACGGCGACACGGTGACCGTGGGCCAGATCCAGTTTAAGGTGCTGCACACCCCCGGCCACACCCCGGGCGGCATCTCCCTGCACGCCGACAAAGCGGTCTTCGTGGGCGACACCCTCTTTGCCGGGTCCATCGGCCGCACCGATTTCCCCGGCGGCGACTTCGACACCCTGATCCGCAGCATCCACACCAAGCTCTTCACCCTGCCAGACGACACCGCCGTCTACACCGGCCACATGGAAGCCACCACCATCGGCAAGGAGAAGAAGTACAATCCGTTCTGCCGGATTTAGGGACATCGGACCTTTTGCAATGTTGTAGGGGCGATCCTTGTGATCGCCCTTTTTGTTAACAAACTATCACTCCAGGCTCCATTCATCCGACAACCGCTCGGCTTGTTGCAGCTCGTCCTCCCTTTCGGGCGAGATTTTCTGTATCGCGGTGAAGACGATTCTGACCGAAGGTCTGGAACAACTGGCCGTCCAGATCGTTACGGTCGGTGACCACCACGCTCGCCAAGGATTTGCATCTAAATAAGACTTAGTTCTTTTTCCAACATGTTATCGATAAACAAACGTCCAAATCACTTTAGCTCCAAAATAGGCTCAAGCCCAGAAAGGGACATAGCGTGCGTAGCGTTTCGAAGCCGCCTCAGGATTGTCGAGCTTAACCAGTCTGGCATCCAAAGCATCCCGCAGGATTCTCGATGCCGTCTCGGCCCGTTCTTCGGGCAGTCGGAAGCGTTCTCGCAGACTCTGGTTGGACATTTTTTCACCCATTACGTACCGCAGGCAACAATGTTGATAACACGCCCGCACGCGATCCTGCCGGTCCATCTCCTCGAACGGCCTGGGGCCAAATATGGTCACGTTTGTCCGACGATAGCCTGGGCGAAAATCCGGCGCGGGCAACTGGAATATTTCGGCTGCCTCCACCACACGATCAATACCGCTGCTTTTTTCCTCGCAAATATGACATCGCCGCATCAGGTCCGCCAATCGCTCATTGCGTGATTGATAACCGTCAATAAAGCGCTCCACCGGCACCACCGGCTCGCCGGGGCTGGATACTTCAACCCGGTTGACATAGATTTCGACCATTATCGATGTTCCGGAGATGGTCAGATCCTGATGGATGAGGGCATTGGCGACCAACTCGCGGATGATGACTTCCGGGACAAGCTTGGTCTCTTTGCGCAAGGCATCTTCGATAATCTCGTTCTGGGGGAGCTGGTTCATGATAAGCTGCACCAACCCTTGAAAGCCGGTGGCGTAACCCTTCTCCCATGTCTGATCCAGCCGGGTTTCTAATTTGGATGTGCCGGTATAGACCACTATGCGTGCGGCCTTGCGGGCCAGGTCGGGAAAATCGTCGATCTTTTTGGCGAGCAAAAGGGCGCCGATGCGGCGGATGGCATACCCGCTGTCGAGGGTGTCAATCAACCGTTCCCGCGAAAGGCGGTCCATGACGCCGTCCCGGTGACTTGGGTAGGGGAGTTTGAGCAGGTCGAAGAAGGTTTGGGTGTCGAGCAGGGCCACCACGTGCTGGGCCTCCAGACCCCTGCGCGTGTGTTCTTCCAGCCAGCTCGGTTCGCCTTCGGCAAAGACCTTGCGCAAATGGTCTTCGCTCATGGGTACCAGCGCCCCGCCGGCGCGCATCAGGTACTTGCCGTCCAGATGATAGGCGGTGCCCCGGGGTCGCGACGGGATCGTGAACACCAGCACGCGGCCATCCGGGTGGCCCACTTCTTCGATTTCCACCCGGAATCCGAGGGCGTGAAAAAGCTTCTCCGCCATGGCCACCGGATCGCGGAACGCCTTGGTTCCCACCACCGGCCGCGGCGGCTTGTCGCCGATGCCCAGCAGCAATCGCCCGCCTCCTTCGTTGGCCAAGGCCACGCAATACTCGTAAAGCTTTTGGTTGTCGAACTGCGCTTTGGCCTCCTTGAACTATAGCCGCTGGTGTTCCGAAGGGGTTTGCCGCCAGAGGTCGATTTGTTGGGGGGCGGTGGTCATGTAATCACCCTGCTCTCATCCATTAAAAAGTGCACGATTCCATAGATGCTTGTCTAAAGCCCTCAGAAATTGCCGTTCGTCTTGTTTTATAGGATGAGGATTCCTGAAGTTGCTGAAAAGTATTTGGAAAATAGAACAAGTAAGGGCTTCGGCGCAAGCAATAATTCAGCAAGATCGGGAGAATATACGATGGGGTGAAAGCAAGACTTACCCCTATGGCGCTCGTGGCCCTTTGCCGATTCATGGCGATGCCGCCCCGTTGTATTTGCCACCGGAATCCAGTATATGCACCGGTTATGGCCATTGAAATCAAACGTAGATTAACGCGCTTAATTCATGTGGGGCCGGTGGCCGTGGGGGGCGGGGCGCCCATCACGGTGCAGTCCATGACCAATACGCCGACCCAGGATGTGGCTGCCACGGTGGCCCAGATCGTGCGCCTTACGGCGGCCGGGTGCGAGATCGTGCGCGTGGCCGTGCCCGATGAGGCCGCGGCCGAGGCGGTCGCGGCCATCAAGGCCGGCATAAAGATTCCCTTGATCGCCGACATCCACTTCGACTACCGCCTGGCCCTGGCGGCGGCAAAGGGCGGCGCCGACGGCTTGCGCATCAATCCGGGCAACATCGGCGGCCGAAAGAAGGTGCAGGCCGTGGTGGATTGCGCCAGGGATCTGGGGTTGCCCATCCGCATCGGCGTCAACAGCGGCTCGTTGGAAAAGGAGCTGTTGCAGCGCTATGGCGGTGCCACGGCCGCGGCCATGGTGGAGAGCGCCCTGGGGCATGTGGCCCTGCTGGAAAAGGCCGGTTTTCATGAGATCAAGATTTCGTTGAAAGCCTCGGATGTGCTGCGCACCGTGGAGGCCTACCGCCTGCTGGCCGAGCGCGTGGATTACCCGCTGCACGTGGGCGTCACCGAGGCCGGGTCGCTTTACGCCGGCACGGTCAAGTCGGCCTTGGGCATCGGCATGCTGCTGGCCGAAGGCATCGGCGACACCTTGCGGGTTTCACTGACCCGCGACCCGGTGGAAGAAGTCCGCGTGGGCTTCGAGATCCTCAAAGCCCTGAATATCCGCCGCCGGGGCCCGGAGATCATCTCCTGCCCCACCTGCGGCCGCTGCAACATCAACCTGATGGAGGTTGTGGATCAGGTGGAAAAGGCCCTGCTCACCCACGTCGCGCCGGTCAAGCTGGCCATCATGGGGTGCGTGGTCAACGGCCCGGGCGAGGCGCGCGAAGCCGACATCGGCGTGGCCGGCGGCCAGGGTCAGGGTATTCTCTTTAAGAAGGGCAAGGTCGTCAAAAAAGTGCCCCAGGAGCAGTTGGTGAAAGTACTTTTGCAGGAAGTGGATCGATGGGAAAAAGAGCATAAAAAATAAAAAGGACTTTTGTTATGGCCCAAAAAGTTAAAACCGCGATTACTCCGACTCGCGAAGAAGATTACCCCGAATGGTACCAGCAGGTGGTCAAGGCCGCGGACATGGCCGAAAACTCGCCGGTGCGCGGCTGCATGGTGATCAAGCCCTGGGGCTATGCCTTGTGGGAGAACATCCAGCACGAGTTGGACGATATGTTCAAGGCCTCGGGCGTGAAGAACGCCTACTTCCCGCTGTTCATTCCCCTGCGCTTCCTGGAAAAGGAGGCCGAGCACGTGGAGGGTTTCGCCAAGGAGTGTGCCGTGGTGACCCACCACCGCCTGGAAAAGGGACCCAATGGTGGGCTGGTGCCCGGCGGGCCGCTCACCGAACCTTTAGTGGTGCGGCCGACCTCCGAGACGATCATCGGCGACGCCTTCGCCAAGTGGGTGACCAGCTACCGCGACCTGCCGCTGCTCATCAATCAATGGGCCAACGTGGTGCGCTGGGAGATGCGCACGCGCATTTTTCTGCGCACCAGCGAGTTTCTCTGGCAGGAGGGGCACACGGCGCATGCCACGGCCCAGGAGGCCCGGGACCGCACCAGCATGATGTTGACGGTCTACGCCCGCCTGGCCGAAGAGTTGCTGGCCATGCCTGTGCTCCGGGGCAGTAAATCGCCGGCCGAGCGCTTTCCCGGCGCCGTGGACACCCAGTGCATCGAGGCCATGATGCAGGACCGCAAAGCCTTGCAAGCCGGAACCTCCCATTTTCTCGGGCAGAATTTCGCCAAGGCCTCGGGCATCCGCTTCCAGAATGCGGAAGAGAAAGAAGAGTTGGCCTGGACCACCTCCTGGGGCGCCTCCACGCGCCTGATCGGCGGGGTGATCATGACCCACGGCGACGACGACGGCCTGGTGCTGCCGCCCCGCATAGCGCCCGCCCAGATCGTGCTGCTGCCCATCGCCCACAAGGAAGAGGATCGCCCCAATGTCATGGCGTATGTCGACCAGTTGGCGGCCGAGTTGGGCCAGACCCTCTACCATGGCCGGCCCCTGCGGGTGGAGGTGGACCGCCGCGACATCGGCGGTGCCCGGGGCTGGGAGTGGATCAAGAAAGGGGTGCCCCTGCGCCTGGAGATCGGTCCGCGCGACATCGCAAGCGATGCGGTCTTTGTCGGCCGCCGCGACAAGGCCCACAAAGAGAAGAGCGCCATGGGCCGCGCCCAGTTCATCGCCCAGGTGGGCGGCCTGCTCGACGAGATCCAGGCCAACCTGCTGGCCCGCGCCCGGGCCTTCCGGGAGGCCAACACCCGGCCCATCGATGACCGCGGCGAATTTTATGCCTATTTTACCCCCCAGAACGCCGAGAAGCCCGAGATCCACGGCGGCTTCGCCATGGCCCACTGGTGCGGCGCGGCCGAGTGCGAAGGCAAGATCAAGGAGGATCTGACGGTGACGGTCCGCTGCATCCCCTTCGATGCCCCCGAGGAGGCGGGGCGCTGCATCTGCTGCGGCAAGGAGAGCCGGCGGCGGGTGGTGTTCGCGAAAGCTTATTAGGGGAAGTGACAATTGAGCCGGATAGGCGCTATAATGGCGCCAGTTGAATTCAGGAACCGATCGCGTGCCTGCATCTATTCAAGGGTCGGCGATTCAACGAATCGATAATGGCAACCTATGATTCGAATCAACGACATCATCGATAAGATCACCGACTACAACCCCGATGCCGATTTGGATCTCATCGACCGGGCCTACATCTTTTCGGCCAAGGTGCACGACGGCCAGGTGCGCCTCTCGGGCGAGCCGTACCTTTCTCATCCCCTGGAGGTGGCCAGCATCCTGGCCGACATGAAGCTGGACATGGTCAGCGTGGCCGCCGGCTTGCTGCACGATGTCATCGAAGACACCCATGCCACGGCCGAAGAGATCGGCGCCATGTTCGGCGCCGAGGTGCGCCACATCGTCTCGGGCGTCACCAAGTTGAGCACCTTGCCCTTTTCCAGTGCCGAGGCGCGCGAGGCCGAGAGCATCCGCAAGATGCTGCTGGCCATGGCCGACGACATCCGGGTGGTGTTGATCAAGCTGGCCGACCGCATGCACAACATGCGTACCCTGCAATATCACTCCAGCGAGGCCAAGCAGCGCAAGATCGCCCAGGAGACGCTGGACATCTATGCCCCCATCGCCGCCCGCCTGGGGATCTACTGGATCAAGAACGAGCTGGAGAATATCTCATTCAAGTACACCCTGCCGGCCGAGTATACGTTTATCGAAAGCCAGGTGGATAAAGGCAAGGAGGAGCGCGAAAAGTACATCCAAACGGTCAAAGCCCTGATCCAGCGGAAAATGGCCGAGAACAGCCTGCCGTGCGAAGTATTGGGCCGCTACAAGAATTACTACAGCATCCACCAGAAGATGACCACCCAGAACCTGGATTTTGACGAAATCTACGACATCATCGCTTTTCGCATCATCCTGGAAACCATCCCCCAGTGCTACGAGGCATTAGGGCTGGTGCACTCCCTCTGGCGGCCCATCGCCAAGAAGTTCAAAGACTACATCGGCATGCCCAAGCCCAATATGTACCAGTCGCTGCACACCACCGTGATCGGGCCGTTCGGCGAACGCATGGAGGTCCAGATCCGCACCCGGGAGATGGATCAGGTGGCCAAATCGGGCATCGCGGCCCACTGGAGCTACAAGGAGGGCAAGACCGCCGATCCCAAGACCGCCGAGACCTTTGCCTGGGTGCAGAACATCGTGGAGAACCAGGCCTCCATCAAAGACCCCAACGAATTTCTCGAAAACGTGCGCATCGATCTGTTCCCCGACGACATCTACGTCTTCACTCCCAAGGGCCAGATCAAGTCTCTGCCCAAGGGGGCCACGCCCGTGGATTTTGCCTATGCCATCCATTCGGAGGTGGGCGATCAATGCGTGGGGGCCAAGGTCAACGGCCGCATGGTGCCGCTCAAGTACCAGTTGCAGACCGGCGAGAGCGTGGCCATCGTCACCCAGAAGGGCCACCAGCCCAGCAAGGATTGGCTCAGCTTCGCCAAGACCGTCAAGGCGCGCTCCAAGATCCGCCAGTGGATCAAGACCCAGGAGAAAGAGCGCAGCCTGACCCTGGGCCGCGAAATGTGCGAAAAGGCCTTCCGCAAGGTGCGCCTCAACTTCAATGCATTTCTCAAGACGCCCGAAATGGACAAGGCGGTGGAAAGCTTCGGGCTCAAGTCCCTGGACGATCTGATCATCGCCATCGGCTATGGCAAGATCACGCCTCTGCAACTGGTGCGCAAATTGATGCCCAAAACCGAGGAGCAAGAGGATCAACTCTCCTTGCTCAACCGGATCATGGGACGGGTGCGCAAGAAGAAAAGCGGCAGCGGTGTGGTGGTCAAGGGAGCCGACGACATTCTGGTGCGTTTCGGCAAGTGCTGCCAGCCGGTGCCGGGCGACAAGATCGTCGGTTACATCACCCGCGGGTTCGGCGTGACCGTGCACCGTGCCGGTTGCGTCAATGCCGTTAAAACCAACCCCGAGCGGCTCATCGAAGTGGTGTGGGACGCCGCCACGCGCGAATCCTTCCCGGTCAAGATCAAGGTGCGCGCCATGGACCGCGTGGGGCTGCTGGCCGACCTGGCCTCCAGCATGAGCAAAGGCAGTGCCAACATCCTTTCCGCCAACACCCAGACCGACAACGACAAGATGGTCTCTTGCTATTTCACCCTGGAAGTCGCCAACACCGACCAGCTCGGCCAACTCGTGGCCGCCCTCAAGAAGATCAAGAACGTCTTGGAAGTCGAGCGCGTCGGGTAACCCGACGCGCTATTTTCTAAGGCCGCCGATGGCGGGCTATTCCGCCGTCTGCCATTGGAAGGCAAAGGGCACCCAGCCGTAGATTTTTTGCTGCATGGGGTCCCAGGTGGAGATTTCATAGTAGAGTTTGGCCTGTTCGGCCGCGATGGAGACCTCCTCGGTGCTCATGCTCAGCAGGGCTTGCTCGGCGTTGGCGTCGAAGAGGATCGCCTTTTCGGCGCCGGTCTCATTGGACCACTTCTTCCATTGGGGCAATCCTTCGGCAGGCCCCTTGTTGGGGTTGCCGGTACGGGCGAAGTTGGCCATGTACTTCATCATCGTATCGGCCAGTGCCTTGCGGCCGGCGGTGTCGTTTTCCGGCCTAAAGGCATAGCCCCAGATGTCGCTCTCCTGGCCGAAGAAGAACGGGATGTCCAGGGTGTGCAGCGCGCCGTAGATGAAGTCGAACGGCACCGGTCCAGTCCCGGGCTCGCCCCAGTTGAGCTGATAGGCCCAGACATTACCCTGTTGCTCTTTCAAGGCCCGGGCGCGCTCATCGACGAATTTGGCGCGCCAGTTGCGACTGCCATAGTAGCCGGACACCTGGTACAGCTTCTTGTCGAAGGCCGTGGGCAGCACATAATCGATGGAAGGAATGACTCCCTTGAGTACATAAATCAATTTGATCCAGGGCAGTTCCAGGCCATAGGGTGCCAGTTGCGCGCTCAGCGCTGGTCCGTACAGGGGCATGAAGGCTTTGGTTTCGCTTTTGTTGGCGCCCAGGATAATGGGCACCTTGTTATAGTTGCCCGAACGGATGGTGGCGGTTACGCTGGCCGGCACCACGGTGCCGTCCTGGAAAGCGTCGAATGTCATGGTGCCGATGGCGCTGTTCAAGGGCAGCCACAGATCGCTTGCATCCAGACTGCGCAGATAGGCCTCCTGCTCTTCAGGCGTCCAGGCGTTGAACTCCGCCAGGGTCAGGCCCTCCTGGGCCAGCACCAGGGACAGAATCTGGTTGGCCATCGCTTCGCCCTGGGCCACGGTTTTGGGATTCATGCCGCCGCTCTGGCTCATGGCGCCGTGGAAGAGGCCGGCGGCCAGGGGTGAGATCACCATGTTCATTACATTGTGGGCGCCGGCCGACTCGCCGGTGATGGTCACGCGTTCGGGGTCGCCTCCAAAATCCTCGATGTTATGGCGGATCCATTTAAGGGCGCGGATATTGTCCAGGGTGCCGAAATTGCCTGAATCGTCCAGGGCCGATTCGCCGTGGCGCAGGGACGGGTGGGTGAACCAGCCTAACGGTCCCATGCGCTGTTGCACGATAACCACCACCATGTTTCCCTTGGCCGCGATTTGGGAGCCGTCGTAGTCATTGGCCGAGCCGAAATGGTTCGCGCCGCCATGAAAGTAGACGTAGACCGGCAGAC
The DNA here is from genome assembly GCA_016218685.1 of Desulfobacterales bacterium. Classification (GTDB taxonomy): domain Bacteria; phylum Desulfobacterota; class Desulfobacteria; order Desulfobacterales; family Desulfosarcinaceae; genus Desulfatitalea. The sequence continues at coordinate 80,888 of JACRDD010000035.1, forward strand.
CCATCCGCATGGTGTTGGGACGGTAGATGCTCAGGTAGAGGCAATCTTCGCTGCCGGCCATCGTACCGGTTTTAAGCCAATCGGGCGTGGTGGCGATCTGGGCGCACGGCACGCACGGCTGGGTGGCATCCCGCACGCCGGTCCACTTTTCGGGCGGCTGGGGCGCCTTCCAGCGCAGGTCGCCTACCGGAGGTTTGGCAAAAGGAACGCCGGTCCAGGCCACGGTTTGCTCGGTGTTGTAAAAGCCTCGCAGGGGTCCGAATTTGGTTTTGACCAGAGTGGGGAAAGGCGGGTCACACGCCCAGGCGGTGCCGATCGCCAGGGATGCGGCCAGCGCCGCCAACAAAATGGGTTTCAATAGTCGTTTCAATTGCGTGCTCCTTTCTGCGTTCCGGATTCCGTCTCCATGACTTGTGTCGCGGGGGTGCCTTTCGCCGGCCAAGCGGTTCCGATGGAACCGGCCATAGCCGGCCCCATCGAACCTCTTGCCGATTCCCCTCTTTGCCTGTCGTTACATTGTGTAACCCCACTCTAATGGAGCACCGCACGGCTGGCAATTAGGGGCGCCCTAAATTTGGCTCCCGGTTTTACTAATAAGTGCCCCTATTTTTACTATGGGGGCCAAAAACAGCAGCATCGCAGCGTCCCTTGACCATCAGCGCCTTTCCCCTGGCTATCTTTAAGAGTTGAATCTATGCTAAAAGTAATCTTAAAAATGCCGTGATCGGCTGTTTTTATAACCTTTGTCGCAAGATAAGAAGGGAAAGGCGTTCGAATGAACCCGCCTATGAAACGCGCCAGGCGAAAAATCGATCTGGAATCCATTCCCGGCAGCGTCGTCTTGGCCGGTGCCGACGGCATCATTGAATACGCGAATCGGCAGTGCCTTGAGACAACGGGATTTGCGTTCAGTGAAATGGCCGGCAATCCCTTGGTAGATTTTTGGGAAACCCCTTCCGAATCTCTGGCCGGTATTCTCCAGCATCTTGAACACCGGCCCGTCTGGCGCAACGTGGTGCGGCATAGAAAAAAAGACGGCACGCATTTTCAGGAAGTCAGCGCTGTCTCTAAATTGCCGGCCGACAATCAAAAGGGGTTTTGTCTTCTGAAGGTCGGACAGCCGCTGACGGCGCCTGACCAGGCACTACCGCCGGCCAGGGTGCCGGAGGATTCAGGCCGGACGCACGACGACTATCGCGCCCTCTTCGATGCGGCGCCCTATGCCATCGCCGTCAACCGCATGTCGGACCAGCGATATCTCTTATGCAACAAGGCCTTTTGTGATTACACCGGCTACGGCTCGGAAGACATCCGGGGCAAAACGTCCCAGGAGTTGAATCTTTTTCACGATCCGGCCGATTGGGAACGCATGCGCGCGATCGTTCACAGCCAAGCAACGCTGGACGGCTTTGAAGTTACCTTCCGCCGCAAGGATTTCAGACTGGCCCACGGCCTCATCTCGGTCAGGCCCGTCTATTTTTCCGGGCAGCTTTGCATGCTGTATATCTCCCAAGATATCGAGGCGGTGAACGCAGCCCAGGAAACCTTGCGGCAGAGTGTGGAGAACTATCGCACCATCATCGAAGGCGCTCCCGTCTCCATCGCCATCACGCGCCTCAGGGACAGCATCTACCAGGAAGTCAACGATTCGTTCTGCCGCCGCGTTCACTATCGCCGCGAGGAGATCCTCGGCCATACACCGCCGGAGTTGAAATTCTACACCAATTTAGAAGACCGCAGACGGTTTCTGGAGCTGTTTGCCGCACAGGGATATGTGGACGACCTGGAAATCCGTTTTCAGGACAAGTACGGAAAAACACTGGAAAGCCTCGTTTCCGCCCGGCCTCTGCGCTATAAGGGTGAAGACTGCCTGCTGTATATCTCGACCCGCATCGATAACCTCAAAGCCACCCAAAGAGCGCTGGCGGAACGGGAGGAGAATTATCGCACCATCCTGGATTTGGCGCCTTACAACATCTCCATTACCAGACGTTCCGACGGCGTTTATCTGCAAGTCAACAAAGCCTTTACGCTGCGAACCGGATATGATGCGGAAGAGGCCCTGGGGCGCACCCCGTTCGATCTCAACCTTTATGCGATCCCTTCCGATCGCGACCGATTGCTATCGGTGCTGGAAAGAGATGGGCATGTCGATAGCATGGAGGTTCCCTTTCGACTCAAGAACGGCCGTATCATCGAAACCCTCATCTCCATGCGCTTCATCCATTTTCAGGATCAGGACTGCATCATCTCCATGACGGTGGAGATCAGCGAACTGAAGGCGACCCAAAGAGCCTTGGAAGAGAGCGAGGCCCGTTTTCGCACCATCTTCGAGACCGCCGCCGACCCCATCTTTTTAAATGACATGCAAACGGGACGTTTCCTGGACGTCAACCACGCCGCTTGCCGCCATCTTGGGTATACAAAATCCGAATTTCTCGGAATGTCGCTCAACGCAATCCATCCTCCCGAAGCCAGGGACGCCATGCCCCGCTTTCGGGAAGATCCGGCGGAAAGCAAAGGCTTGTTTTTCGAAACCCAACATATGCGCAAAGACGGCTCCAAAGCCATTGTGGAGGTCAGCAGCCAGCAGATGATGCACGGGGAGCGTCGGGTGCTGTTAAGCATCGTCCGTGACGTGACGGAGCGCAAACAGATCGAAAACGAACTCGTCCGCTATCGCAAAAGTCTGGAGCAGATGGTGGCTGAGCAGACCAATGAACTCAAGGCGACCCAGAGAGAGTTGGTCAAAAAGGAGAAGATGGCGGTGCTGGGCCAAATCACTGCCACGGTCAGTCATGAATTGCGCAATCCCATGAGCGTCATCCGATCCTCCAACTTTTTTCTCCATCGCAAGATCAAATGCTGCGATGATAAAATCATAAAGCACTTTAACCGGATCGATGAGCAGGTATCGCTCTGTGATGCTATTGTGGCGGATCTTTTGGAGTATACGGAAGGGCGATCCGTCGTACCGATTTATCAGGATGTTGCCCTATGGCTGGCGGAGGTCGTCGAAGCCCAGCGGAAGCATAAAGAGTTTGATCTTAATCTGCGGATTGCTGCGGATCTGCCCAAGGTCTCCTATGATCGGGAAAAAATGCAACGCGTGATCATCAACTTGATCAATAATGCATCCCAAGCGGTCCGTGCCAGGGCAGAAGAGAGCGAAAAGCGTGGGATCTCCTTTGGGCCAGGCGTCGATATCGAAGCCCGCCTGGAAGACGACGGCCTGGTTATTGGGGTACGCGATAACGGCATCGGCATGGATCAAAATACCCTGGCGCACGCCTTTGAACCGCTATTCACGACCCGTGCGCGGGGAACCGGCTTGGGGTTGGCGATTGTCAAAAAGATCGTGGATGAACATGGCGGATGCATTACTTTGGAAAGCCGGGTGGGGCAGGGAACCAATGCCCGGCTCACGCTGCCCTTGAAAAAGCCCCCGGCCCTCCCCCTCCCGTCCGAACGGGAGGGTAGGAGGGAGAGGAGAAGGCCGGGAGGCACCGCTTAAAGAATTTGCCGGTACAGGGCATCGACGAGCATGGGATCGCTCACCGGCCGGGCATTGAACAGGGTGGCCGTGTCGGCGATGGCGTGGAAGGCGGCTATGGCCAAATGCTCTTCGGTGACGCCCACCTCTCGCAGGCGCAGGGGGTGACCCACGGCCTTCATCAGCTTTTCCACTGCGTCAGCCGCGGCCAGGGCCGCGTCATTCTTGCTCATACCGGCCGTGTTGACCCCCAGGGCCTGGGCCGCCAGGGCCAGCTTGTCGGCGGCGTAATCCACATTGAAGCGCATCACCGAGGGCAGTACCAGGCCGCAAGCCGCGCCGTGGGGCACGTTGGCCAGCATGCCCAGGGTGTGGGCCATGGAATGGGCCAACCCCACCTGGGCGATGTTGAAGGCCCAGCCGGCGGCCGTGGCGGCCAGTTGCAGGTTCAGGCGCGCCTGCTCGTCCTTGCCGTCGGCGATGGCTTTGGGCAGGTTTTCGGCGATCAGGCGGATGGCTTGCAGGGCGTGGCCTTCGCAGATGGCGTTGGACATGGTGCTGGTCAGGGCCTCCATGGCATGGGTCATGGCATCCATGGCGGTCGTGGCGGTCAGCCCCTTGGGCAGGGACATGGTCATGCGCGGGTCCAGGATGGCGGTGTTGGGCACGATGAAGTGATCCACGATATAGGCTTTGCGCCCGGCGGTCTGGCTCTTGATCACGGAGACGCTGGTGACCTCGCTGCCGGTGCCCGAGGTGGTGGGGATGCAGATGTGCGGTGTCTGCGGCTCGCTCAGGCGCATGATGGCCAGGTGGTCGTCGGCCTGGCCGCCGTTTTTCAAGGTGACGCAGACCGCCTTGGCCGTGTCGATGACGCTGCCGCCGCCGACGCTGACGATGCAGTCGACGCCCAGATCGCGGGCCATCTGGGTGGCGGCATCTACGGTGCCCAGGTCAGTGTCCTGGGCGACATTGTCGAAGACGCCCACGCAGAAATCGCCCAGAGCTTCCTGCACCATCTGGGTCAATCCCGCCTTGCGCACACCGCCATCGGTGACGATCATGGCGCGCCGGGCCTTGAGCCGGACCACCTCCCGGTAAACGGCGGCCAATGCGCCATGGCCGGCCAGCACCAGGGTGGGCGTGATGTACTGCACGAAGGGAATCTTGGGATCGTCGGAGAACAGTTTCATGGTGAAATTGCTCTTGTGATCGGCACCGGCGGTCACATGCACGCGCTTGATCTGGGTGTATTCAGCCAGACCGGCATGACCCAGCTCGCGGCCCACGCCCGATTGCTTGTAGCCGCCGAAGGGGCAGAAATCGCCGAAGGCGTGGTAGTTGTTGATCCACATGGTGCCGGTCTTGATCTGGCGGGCGATGCGCTCGGCGCGGGCGTTGCTGCGCGAGAAGACGCCGCCGGCCAGACCATAGATCGAGTCATTGGCGATGGCCACGGCCTCTTCTTCGCCGTCGTATTTGAGCACACAGACCACCGGCCCGAAGATCTCCTCCTGGGCGATGCGCATGCTGTTCTTGGCGCTGGCGAAGATCGTGGGCTGGTAGTAAAAGCCGCCGTCCAGGCCGGCCACCTGGGCGCGTTGGCCGCCGGTAACGATCTCCGCGCCCTCTTCTTTGCCCAGGCGCACATAGCGTTCCACGGTGGCCAGTTGGGCCGCGCTCACCAGCGGGCCCTGCTGGGAAGCGGGGTCCAATTGATAGCCCACGCGCAGGCTCTCGGCGCGCCGTTTCATCTTATCGATAAATTCGTTGTAGATTTTGGAGGCGACCAATACGCGCGTGCCCGATTCGCACACCTGGCCCTGGTGGAAGAAGGTGCCGAACAGGGCGCCCTCCACGGCCAGGTCGATGTCGGCATCATCGCAAATGATGTTGGCCGACTTGCCGCCCAATTCCAGGGTGACTTTCTTGACTGTGTCAGAGGCCAGCTTCATGATCTGGCGGCCTACCTCGGTGCTGCCGGTAAAGGCGATCTTATCCACGCCCGGGTGGGTGCACAGCGTATTGCCCAGCTCGCCACCCGGGCCGGCGATGATGTTGATCACGCCTCTGGGAATGCCGGCGGCTTTGGCCGCCTCGGCGATGATCAACGCGCCCAGGGGGGTGGCCGTGGCCGGTTTGAGCACGATGGTGTTGCCCATGGCGATGGCCTGGCCGATCTTCCAGAAGGCCATGCTCATGGGGAAGTTCCAGGGGATGATGCCCACGCAGACACCGATGGGTTCCCGCCGGATATAATCCCGCCCGGGGGCGAAGACATTGCCGGCATAGGGGATCTCTTCCTCCCAGGGGAATTGAGTGGCGGCATAATGGCCGTAGTTGCGCAGCAGTTGGGCGCCGAGCATGCCCCAGTATTTGCTCAGGCCGATGATCTGGCCCGAATCCATGGCTTCGGTGATGGCCAGGCGCAGGGTCTGCTGGGTGACCTGGTCGGCGAACAGGTTGAGCTTGGCCATGCGCTCGCGGGGCGTCATGTGGCTCCACACGCCGCTGTCAAAGGCCTGCCGCGCCGCGGTAATGGCCGCTTCGGCATCGGCCTTGCCGGCTTTGGCCACCGTAGCGATGGGCATGCCCGTGCCCGGGTCGATGGACTCGAAGGTGGCGCCGTCGGCGGCGTCTATGAATTCGCCGTTGATGAAGAGTTTGTAATGGTCCATGTGTGGCTCCCTCTGGGTTGGATTTAGGTGCGGTTGGCCTGTGCCGGTTCGGCCGGGCCGATTCGGGGATGTTGATGGTGGAAACAGTACGTTTAACTTGAAACACTTGTCAATTAGAGGTACTGTTTCATAAAACTATTCATTTTAAAGTAAAACATTGCACTGTTTTTAACTATAGAATCTAAATGCGCTTCATTTTGAAGTTGAAACAGGTCCTGCACTGGTCCCAAGGGCGCCAGAGCCCACCATAATTTATTAAGGATGCAAAGATGCGGAAACAGGAGCGCGCCGCCGCTGCCCTGATGGCGGTTTTCCCCACGGCCGAAAGCTTCGCCCGTTTCGCGGGCCACACCGAGAATCAGGCGGCACTGCAATCCTTCGTCGATTTTGCGGCCCGTAACGCCATTATCGCCGCATCCGAGCCGGCGGCACTGCAGGCCTTCGTTGGCGCCCATGCCCGGGATGCGGCGGCGTGCCGGCCGCCCGACCATCTGGGATTCGAGGAGTTTCTGGATCAAAAGGAGGCGTTGATCGAGCATGCGTTGTCGGCGCGTGTCCTGACCGATCGCATCAACGCCCTGCTCGGAGAACACCGCGTCGCCCTGCCCAAGGTGAGCAACTCGATGATCACGCGCTTGAAAAAGGAGGTGGCCGATACCGCCCACAAGCAGAACGTGCTGCGCGCCCTGGCGTTCTGGCTGGGTTACGACCGGGCCCACCTGGGACCGCACCTCAACTACGAGATGCTGGTGGGGTTGTGCCGGGGGGCCAAGGCCCGGACCGAGCACAAGGAGGGGGTGCGCATCGGATTCGCTCTTTACAGCCGGGGCGACGTCATCGACCACGAGATCGTGGGCTGGCTCAAAAAGGAGCTCAAGAACTACATCGACGAATCCATCGTGCGCTTCTCTTACGGCCGCTGGGGCAAGGTGCGCGCCCACGATATCACCACGCTCTATGTGGACTTTCCCAAAGAGGAGCCCATCAGCAACCCCGCTTTCTATCGCAAGTGCCTGATCGCCGCGGTTTCGTTGGCTCACCAGTTGTGCATCCGTTGGGCCTTGTGCAAATACTTCACGCCGAACCGCTTTCTCTCCATCGGTATTGCCGCCGGCGATTTCGCCGTGCTGGACAACTACCTGCTGCCCGTGCTCAATGCCCGGCTGCCCGGAGACCCGGTCATCCGTCTGACCGATTATGTCCGCCAGTGTGTCCTGATCAACGACATCCGGGCGCTGTTGTGCCCCAAGCCCGCCGAGATTACCCTGTTCAACGGCGAGACGCTCACCATCTGGTGGGTGGTGGGGTTGTGGAGCACCCTTTACTTCGATTTCGTGCCCGATCTGCTGGCGGACAAGATCCTGCGCGGCCACGAGAGTTCCATGACGGCCCTGGCCGGTACCCCCTGGTCGGAAAACAGCGACGCCGCCAAAGCCGACGCCGGGACCAATGCCATCGCAACTTTCTTTCGTTTCCCGCACAACTCGCTGCTGGGTCTGGAAATCGCCAAAACGCTCTACTACCGGCGACGATTTTGGGAGGCGCTCGAAATCCTGCGCATCGTGCTCAGCCTGGACCCCACCCACTTGAACGCCCGCACGCTGCGCATGGTGCTCTTTCGCAATCTGGCCCTGGATGCGCGCGCTTTCACAGTGGCCGAAGGGTTGTTCAAGCAGGCCCACCAGGAGGCCGAGTTCATCCGGCAAAGCTGTGCGTTTCAATCCGAAGATTTCTACTGCGAATATGCGGTGGTGCATCTGGCCCAGGCCATGCACACCCTGCGCGGCCTGCGCCGGGGCGTATTTGCGGCGGGCGACCTTGAGGGCCGCCAACGGGAAGTGATGGCCGGTTTGGATCGGGCCGCCGACCTTTTCGGCATGGGCATGATCGTCTCGCCCACGGGCATCCGGGCAAGTTATCTGCTCAACAGTGTGCTCATACTGAGCGCGGTGTTGAAAAGCGATCCGCTGCTCTTCGGCGATTCGGAACGTGCGCTGGACGCCCGCTGGACGGTCGTGCATCGGCCGGTGACCGATTTCCAATATCAGCTAGGCTATTTGCGCGAAGAACTTCCCAAAGAGAGCCCCTATGCCTTGATCGAAAAAATGTATAAGGTCATCACCGTTACCCATGACGACTCGATTTCGCTCCAGGCCTATCGGCCCACCACTTACTTCTGTACGGCCGTGGCCTGGTGGGACTTTTTTCCGGTGCGAACGGTGGGCCTGGCCAAACGGGCCCTTCACTTTATGCGGGGGGCCGCCGATATCGCCCGGCGCATGCAGGAAAAAAAGATCTGCATCTACTCGTTCACCCGGACCTATGGCGAGATGATGCCGGCCCAGGCGTTCATCGATCATATGGCGCGCGGGATGGCCATGATCGAGGCCCAGTGCGGCGGAGACCTGGCCGGCAGGCCAGACGACGAGAACATCGCGCCAAGGGATGCGGAGCATTCGTCACTGTTGATGACGCTCAATTTCTAACGAGTACGACGATAAGGAGTTCAACCATAGCACCCGAGGCTGTTCCCGCCTGTGACCTGTGCGGACTACCCGTGCGGTCCAATGCTTTCACGGCAGATTACGGCGAGCGCACCTATCGCTATTGCTGCGCCGGCTGCCGCATGGTCTTCGCCATGCTCATGGAGGCGACCGAAAGCCCCGATCCGAATCGCTTCAAGCAGAGCGAACTCTATCGTCGCTGCGTGGCCGCCGGCGTGGTGCCGGCATCGGCAGCGGAGTTGGCCGGGCTGTCCGCCGATGGCCCTGCGCGTGCCGCGCCGGCCCCGGACGAAGCCGCCCATTTGCTGCCCTTCGAAGAGCAGATCTCCGGCATGTGGTGTCCGGCCTGCGCCTGGGTGATCGCCGCCGCCGTGGGCCGTTTGACCGGCGTGGCGGGCGTGCGTTGCGATTTCTCCACCGACCGCATGCGCGGCAGTTACGATCCGGTGCGGACGACGCCCCAAGAGATCCGGCGCGCAGTGCAAGCGCTGGGATATGGAATCGCCGCCGAAACGGACGGGGAGGGCCGTGGGCCATGGCGCCGCGAGTTTGTGCGCCTGATCGTGTCGGCCCTGTTGTCGGTCAATGTCATGATGCTCTCCTGGGCGCTTTACTCCGGCTTCTTTACGACCCTCGGCAGCGAAGGGATCGGCTTTATCTCCTGGCCCATCGTGGTCATGGCCACGGCGGTGATGGCCTATGGCGGCGGCCCCTTGCTGCGCAAGGCCTGGTCGGGCCTGCGTCACGGCGCGCCGGGCATGGAACTGCTCATCGCCCTGGGGGCCGGCAGCGCCTATCTCTACAGCCTGGTCAACTGGCAACGGGGCAGCCTGCATCTTTACTTCGACACGGCCGCCATGCTGGTCACCTTGCTGCTCCTGGGCAAGTGGCTCGAGGCCCGCGCCAAGGAGCGCGTGCGCCGGGACCTGGAAGGGTTCCTGGCCCTGCGGCCCACCAAGGTGCGCATCTGGAACCAGGCTTTGCCCCAGGGACGCTATGCGGCCGCGGAACAGCTTATGGCCGGCGATTGCTTCCTGGTCGTGCCCGATGAGGTGGTGCCGGCCGACGGCCGGGTGGTTGCGGGCGGCGGCCGGGTAGATGCCTCGGCGGTCACCGGCGAGCCGCGGCCCGTGGCGCTGGGTGTCGGAGACAGCCTGGTCAGCGGCTGCCGCCTGATCGAGGGACGCATCGTGGCGCGCGCCGAGCGGGTCGGCGCCGAGGCCCTGCTGGGCCGGATGATCGACGTGGTGACGGCCTGCCTCTCCCAAAAAGGCAAATGGGAAAGCCGCACCGACCGCATCCTGCGCTGGTTCGTACCCCTGATTGCGTTGCTGGCCCTGGCCACCGGTCTGCTGGCATGGGCCTTTGGGCTGGCCCCGGAGCAGGCCCTGGTGCGGGCGGTCACGGTGCTGGTCATCGCCTGCCCCTGCGCCTTGGGCATCGCCATCCCCCTGGCCCGGGTGGCCGGGGTGGCCGGTGCCGGCCGGCAAGGCTTGCTGGTGCGGGATTTCGCGGCCTTTGAACAGGCCGGGCGGATCGACACCCTGATCCTGGACAAGACCGGCACCGTGACCCACGGCCGCTGGCGCGTGACGCGCATGGCCGTGGCATCCGGCATCTCTGCCGAGCAGGCGCTGGCCCTGGCTTGCGGTCTGGAAGAGGGCATCGATCACACCGTGGCCCGGGCCATCGACGCATATGGCCGCGCCCAGGGCGTGGCGCCCCGGCCGGTGACCCAAAGGGAGGCGCACCCGGAGGGGATCGCAGGCTGCATCCAGGAAGGCATGGCGCGTATCGGTACGCGGCGTTTCGCCGCCGGCAACGATGACACGGAGAGCATGCCCCCGGAAGAGGGTTCGGCCCAGTCGGAAGTGCTCCTCGGCGTGGACGGCCGGCCATGGGCACGCTTTTACTTCGGCGACAGCCTGCGCGACGGCATGCGGGACCTGGTCGCGGCCCTGGAAGCCGCCGGCAAATCCGTGCTCCTGGTCTCCGGCGACACCCAGGCCGCCACCCGGCATGTGGCAACGGCCATCGGGGTGCGCCAGGCCCATGGCGATCTGCTGCCCCAGGCGAAGGCCGATCGGGTGCGCCGGCTGCAAACCGAGGGCCGGCGGGTGGCCATGGTGGGCGACGGCATCAACGACGCCCCGGCCCTGGCCCAGGCCGATCTGGGCGTGGCCGTCTACAACGGAACGGCCCTGGCCCAGCATGCCGCGGCCCTGACCCTCATGGCCGGGAACCCGGCCCAATTGCAGCGCTTCTTTCCCTGGGCCGCCCGGGTGGAACGCACGGTGCGCCAGAATCTTTGGTGCGCCCTGGGTTACAACATGATAAGCTTGCCCATCGCCATGGCCGGTCTGCTCACCCCTCTGGTGGCGGCGGCGGCCATGCTGCTGAGCAGTCTGACGGTTATCGGCAATACCTTTAGGCTCGTGCGACGATAAAGATGAAAGCGTCTCCATCCATCAGCCCACCTTTCGATGAACTGGCCGCCCGCCTCCGGGGCGAAGTCTGGACCGATGCGCTAAGGCGCTACCAGTTGTCCACCGATGCCAGCATCTTCCGCAAGATGCCGGCGGCCGTGGTCTATCCGCGCTGCGCCGTAGATGTTCAGGAGACGGTGCGTTTTGCCGTGCGCCAGGGGCTGAGCGTGCACCCCCGGGGCGCGGGCAGCGGCTTGTGCGGCTCGGCCGTGGGCGACGGCATCGTGGTGGATTTCTCCAAGTACATGCACCGGCTGCTGCGCCTGGCGCCGGAGCAGGGCTGGTTCGAGTGCGAGCCGGGGTTTCGTCTCGGCGAGCTGGAGGCGGCCCTCAAGGGCAGCGGGTACTGGTTTCCGCCTGACCCCTCCAGCGGCGAGTACGCCACCTTCGGCGGCATGTGCGCCACCAACGCCAGCGGCGCCCATTCGGTGAAGTACGGCAACGTGGCGGACTACCTGCTGGATGCCCAGGTGGTCTTCGCCGACGGTTCCCTGGAAATGCTGTCGGCGCTGCAGGCCGCCGACCCCGACAATCTGCCCCGGCCCCTGGCCCAGTTGGCCCGGCTTTACAAGCAACACGCCGCGGCCATCGAAGGGGCCTACCCGCCCATCGCCTGCAACGTGGCCGGCTATAACCTGCGCGGCTTGCTGGCCGATGGCCATCTGCGCTTGCACCGCCTGCTGTGCGGCGCCGAAGGCACGCTGGGAATCGCCACACGGCTGCGCCTGCGCCTGATCCCCAAGCCGGCGGCCGACACGCTGGTGGTGGCCTACTTCGACCATATCGTCCAGGCCGCCCGGGCCGTGCAGCAGGCCATGGCCTTGCAGCCCGCGGGCATCGAAGTGATGGACAAATCGCTGCTGCGCCTGGCTTGCGATACGGATGCCGCCCTGCGCCGGGCGATTCCCGACGGCATCGACAACGTGCTGCTCATCGAATTCGACGGTCCGTCGGCCGAGGCGTGCGGCCGGCAAGCCGAAAGTCTGCGCCGGCAATTGGCCGACGACGGCGGGTGCCGCGCCGCGCATGTGGCCATTTCAGCCGAAGAAAAAGAGCGCTTCTGGGCCGTGCGCAAGGCGGCGGTGCCCACCTTGTACCGGCTCAAGGGCCGCCGCAAGATCCTGGCCCTGGTGGAGGACGCGGCCGTGCCCGTGGAGCGCCTGGTGCCTTACTTCGAGGGCATCTACGCGCTCTTCGAACGCCTTAAGGTGCCCTTCGTCATTTACGGCCACATCGCCAAGGGGCTGATGCACACCCGGCCGCTGCTTGATTTGAAGGATGCCCACGACCTGGCGCTGCTCAAACCCATTGCCGACGGCGTGTACGAACTGGTGGACGCCCTGGGCGGAACGGTCTCCGGCGAGCACGGCGACGGCCGTCTGCGCAGCGCCTACGTCAAACGCAAATATCCTTCGATCTACGAGCTCTTCGTGCGCACCAAACAGTTGCTCGATCCCCAGGCGGTGTTCAACCCCGAGATCAAGCTGCGCGACGATCCCCAGCAGATGACCCACAACCTGCGCTACGGTCGCGAGTACCGCGGCGAAACTTCGACCACCCTGCGCCTGAACTGGTCCGGGGCTTTCGCCGAAGAGGTGGAGCGCTGCCACGGCTGCTCCAAGTGCACCACCCTCACCACGGCCACGCGCATGTGTCCGGTCTACAAGTTCACCCGGGACGAGGATGCCGCACCCAAGGCCAAGGCCAATGTGCTGCGTGCCTTGATCAGCGGCGTGGTGGAGCCAAAGGCGCTCTACAAGCAAGCGTTGCGCCGGGTGATGGCCCAGTGTGTCAACTGCGGCAGTTGTTACCTGGAGTGCCCCTCCAACGTGAACATCCCCAAGCTGGCCATGGAAGCCAAGGCCCAGTATGTGGCGCGCTATGGCGCCGCCTGGTCCGAGTGGCTGACGGCCCAGGTGGAGACGGCGGCCCGGTTGACCCACCCGCTGGACCCCGTGGCGGCCCCCCTGTGGGCCCATCCGTCGGCGACCCGGCTGGCGGCGCGCTGCTTCGGTCTGGCGCCCCAACGCCAGATGATTCGCTTCGACCGCCGGCCGCTCGCCAAGCGCCTGCCCGCAAGGATCGGCGGTTCCGGGCCGCGGGTGCTCTACTATGCCGGCTGTTACGCGGCCTACATCCGGCCGGGACTGGGCGAGGCCGCCGTGGGCGCGCTGCGCCGCATGGGGTGCCAGGTACATCTGCCGCTCCAGTTCTGCTGCGGGTTGCCCCAACTCTCCAAGGGCCTGACCGGTGCGGCACGGCGGGCTGTGCGCCGCAATCTGCAAAGCTGGGGCCGCCTGCTCTCCGAAGTCGATTATGTGGCCGTGACCTGCTCCTCCTGCGGTTATGCCTTGATGCAGGACTGGTCCTATCTCCTGGACCAGCGCCAGGCGGCCCAGGTGGCGGCCAAGACCACCCACATCTCCCATCTGATCCAGACCCATGGCCCGGCGCTCCCGCTGGGTGCCATCCCCAGCAAGCTGGCCTACCATCAACCCTGTCACCTGCGGCTGCAAGCCCAGGCCGCCAGTTCCCTTCACCTGCTGCGCCAAGTGCCCGGCGCCCGCCTGGTCGACTTGCAGGGTCACTGTTGCGGCATGGCCGGCAGTTGGGGCCTGCTGGCCCGCAACTACGACCTGAGCACCACCATCGGCGCCGACATGGCCCACAAGCTGACCGCTTCGGGCGCCGACCTGGGCGTCACCGACTGTCCCACCTGCCAGATGCAGATGGAGCACCTGGGCCGCCAGCCCATCCGCCACCCCGTGGAGATCGTCTGGGCCAGCCTGCAAGCCGGCGCCGGCGAGCCCACGACGCTCTAAATTTTGTGTTGTTTCGGCCGCATCGATTTGCTATGAAGGGCGCCACATCACGGGGATGTAGCTCAGTTGGGAGAGCGCGGCGTTCGCAACGCCGAGGTCAGGGGTTCGATCCCCCTCATCTCC
>JACRDD010000038.1 GCA_016218685.1 Desulfobacterales bacterium
GGCGCCGCCCGAATCGTTGAGGCCCACCAGGGGCGCGCCGGCCTTGATGGCCAGATCCATCACCTTGCAGATCTTCTGGGCGTGCATCTCGCCCAGGCTGCCGGCCCGGGCCGTGAAATCCTGGGCAAAGGCGAAGACCGGGCGGCCGCCCACCAGGCCGTGGCCGGTGACGACGCCGTCCGAAGGAATCTGCTCATTTTGCATATCGAAGTTGACGCAGCGGTGCTGGACGAACATGTCCAGCTCCCGGAAGGTGCCTTTGTCGAACAGCTCGTCGAGCCGTTCCCGGGCGGTCAGGCGGCCTTTTTCCTTGTGCTTGGCCACCAGTTTGGCGCCGCCCATTTCAAGGGTTTTGGCTTCGCGTGCCTTGAGCGCCTTGATTTTATCTTCCACACTGCCCATACCGATTTCCTTTCCCTTAAGGTGAACGGGGCGAGAATTTTTCGCGATTTTCGGAGCTCACACTTCTTTCTTATGTATACCTTCGTTGTCAAGCAAAAAAAGCAGTTTGCGCGCGGCGCCGGTGGGCGTCACCCGACCGTGGCGAACGCCGTCCACCAGCGCCGGCAGTTGTTCCTGGACCCCCGGGTGCTGATGGAAGCGCTCCTGGAGTCCGTCGCGGATCAGGGACCACATCCACTCCAGGTCCTGCTCCTTGCGCCGGGCTTGCAGTTCGCCCGTGGCCCCCAGGCGCCGGCGGTGCTCCTGCACCAGTTCCCAGATGCGCCCCAGGCCTGACAGGCTCATGGCGCTGCAGGTGACCACCGGCACCGTCCAACTCGGGGAAGCCGGATGCATCAGGTGCAGGGCGTTCTCCAACTCCGTGCGCGTGCGCTCGGCCAGGGGCAGGTTTTCGCCGTCGGCCTTGGTGATGGCCACGGCATGGGCCAGTTCCAGGATGCCTTTTTTAATGCCCTGCAAGGCATCGCCGGCGCCGGTGATCATCAGCAGCAGGAAGAAATCCACCATGCCGGCCACGGCGGCCTCGCTCTGGCCCACACCCACGGTTTCCACGATCACCACATCGAAGCCGGCGGCCTCGCACAGGAGCAGGGTCTCGCGGGTCATTCGCGCCACGCCGCCCAGGGTACCGCCCGAAGGCGAGGGCCGGATGAAGGCCGCGGGCGACGTGGCCAGGCGCTCCATGCGGGTCTTGTCGGCCAGAATGCTGCCCCCGGAGCGCTGGGAGCTGGGGTCCACGGCCAGCACCGCCACCTTGTGGCCGCGCGCCACCAGCAGCATGCCGAAGCTTTCGATGAAGGTGCTCTTGCCCACCCCGGGTACGCCGGAGATGCCCAGGCGCACCGCGCGGCCGGTGGAGGGCAACAACCCCTCCAACAGTTTCTGGGCCAATTCGCGATGGGCTGGCAGGCGGCTTTCGACCAGGGTAATGGTCTTGGAGAGAATGCGCCGATCGCCGGTCAACACACCTTTTATATAATAGCTCGGTGCGAGAGGGGTCACCGGGTTATGCTTTCTCCAGGGCGTTGAGCACCTCGTTAGCCGATTTGATCAAGGAGGTGCCGGGGCCGAAGACCCCCACCACGCCGGCCTTGAAAAGAAAGTCGTAATCGGCCGGTGGAATCACGCCGCCCGCCACCACCAGAATCTCTTCGCTGCCCTGGGCCTTGAGGGCCGCGATCAACTGGGGCACCAGGGTCTTGTGGCCGGCGGCCAGGGTGGAGACGCCCACCACGTGCACGTCGTTCTCCAGGGCCATGCGCGCCGCCTCTTCGGGGGTCTGGAACATGGGGCTGATATCCACGTCGAAGCCGAAGTCGGCAAAGGCCGTGGCCACCACTTTGATGCCCCGGTCGTGACCGTCCTGGCCCATCTTGGCCAGCAGGATGCGCGGCCGCCGGCCCTGGCGCTGCATGAAATTTTCGGTGCGCTTGCGCAGGCTGTCGATCACGGCCGGATCCTTGTACTCCGAGGCGTAGATGCCCGAGATCACCTGGGTGGTGGCCACGAAGCGGCCGAAGACCTTTTCCATGGCATCCGAGATCTCGCCCACCGTGGCCCGGGCGCGCACGGCCGGAATGCAGGCGGCCAGCAGGTTCTCGCCCCCTTCGGCGGCCCGGCTCACGGCCGCAAGGGCCTGGGCCACAGCCTGGGGATCGCGTTTGGCCTTGATCTCGTTGAGACGATCGATCTGCTCCTGGCGCACGGTCTCGGGTACCTCCAGCAATCCTTCCAGGGGTTTGTCCTTGGTCTGGTATTTATTGACGCCCACGATCACGTCCAGCCCCTGGTCGATGCGCGCCTGGCGCCGGGCCGCCGACTCTTCGATGCGCATCTTGGGCATGCCGGTCTCGATGGCCTTGGCCATGCCGCCCAGTGCTTCCACCTCGGCGATGATCTTGCGCGCCTCGGTAATCAGGGCACCGGTGAGGGCCTCGATATAATAGGAGCCGCCCAGGGGGTCCACCACCCGGCACACCTGGGACTCCTCCTGGATCACCAACTGGGTGTTGCGGGCAATGCGCGCCGAAAAGTCGGTGGGCAGCCCCACGGCCTCGTCGAACGAATTGGTGTGCAGCGACTGGGTGCCGCCCAGCACCGCGGCCAGGGCCTCCAGGGTCGTGCGGATGATGTTGTTGTAGGGGTCCTGCTCGGTGAGGCTCCAGCCCGAAGTCTGCACATGGGTGCGCAGCATGGTCGAACGCGCGTCCTTGGGGTTGAAGCGGCTGACAAGCTCGTGCCACAAAAACCGCGCGGCCCGCAGCATGGCGATCTCCATGAAGAAGTTCATGCCCACGCCGAAGAAGAAGGAAAGGCGCGGGGCGAAGTCGTCGATGCTCAGGCCGGACTTGAGCGCCGCGCGCACGTACTCCAGGCCGTCGGCCAGGGTGAAGGCCAGTTGCAGCAGCGAGGTGGCGCCGGCCTCCATCATGTGGTAGCCGCTGATGCTCACCGTGTTGAAGCGCGGCATGTGCTTTGAACTGTAAGCGATGATGTCGGCCACGATGCGCATGGAGGGCACCGGCGGGTAGATATAGGTGTTGCGCGTCAAATACTCCTTGAGGATGTCGTTCTGGATCGTGCCCGAAAGCTTCTCCTGGGGCACGCCCTGCTCCTCGGCGGCCACGATGTAGCCGGCCAGGATGGGCAGCACGGCGCCGTTCATGGTCATGGAGACCGACATCTTGTCCAGGGGGATCTGGTCGAAGAGGATCTTCATGTCTTCGACCGAATCGATGGCCACCCCCGCCTTGCCCACATCGCCCACCACCCGGGGATGGCTGGAGTCATAGCCGCGGTGGGTGGCCAGGTCGAAGGCCACCGAGAGCCCCATCTGGCCGGCCGCCAGGTTGCGGCGGTAAAAGGCGTTGGAGTCCTTGGCCGTGGAGAATCCGGCGTACTGGCGGATGGTCCAGGGCCGGCCGGCGTACATGGTGGCCATGGGCCCGCGCACATAGGGCGCAAAGCCGGGCAGCGAGCCCATATGCTCCAGCTTCTCCAGGTCCTCGGCCGTGTACAGCGGCTTGACCGTGATGCCTTCCGGGGTCTGCCAGTTCAACACGTCCGCCGACGGGCTTTTGAGCTGCTTGGCGGCCAGGGCCTTCCATTGGTCGATGTTGGGATGCTGAGCCATGCGCTTCTCCTTTTATGCTTTTGCTTTGCTTTCGACGGACATGCCCCGCCACACCAGTTCGAAGAGCACGTGGGCCTGGGCGGCCAAACCCTCTTTCTGACCGCGTTGAAACCACATGAACACCGTCCGCTGGACCAGGCCGAGCATGAAATCGAGGAGCACGCTCGCCCGGACTTCCGGATTTAGAATTCCTTGGGCCTGCCCCTTTTTGAGCACGTCCAGGTAGAGATGGATCATCTTCTTCTGGGTGAAGGTCTCGTCGGCCATCCAGGTGGCCATGGGCAGCGTCAGAAACAGGATGCGCCCCAGGTGCGGGTGGCGTTCGTAGTAATCGAGCTGCAGCCAGAGCACCTTGCGCAACTTCTCCTTCAGGTCTTCGATGCCCTGGAGGTGGTCCACGATGCGCTCGGTCAGCTTGCCCAGCCAGATATCCACGAAGGCAAACACCAACCGCTCTTTGCTGCCGTAATACTTATAGATGGTGCTGAAGCTGACCCCGGCCCGCTTGGCCACGTCACGGATATTGGCCTGGTGGAAATCGGCGTTGGAAAAGATATCGAGCACCGCCTGCTCCAGACGGGCCTGAACCTCGGGCCGCAATGGCGGTAACATTGTTACTGCATCTTGGACCGTTCGGACTTTTGCGGACGCGGAAGCCTTGCGTGATGCGCTGCGCGGTGGAATAGTCGGAAGAACAGTCGGCTTCATGATGGGCTTTTCCGGGTCCTGTCGGATTTCATTGGAAAAACGAACTCTGCTTCCAAAAAAGTAACATTGTTACATTTTTCGGAACTATAATCCCGGAAAAAGCCCTGTGTCAAGGCAAAAGGTTCGGCCCGAAATTCCCGGTCAGGCGTCCCGCTGGCACAGCTCCACCAGCACCCCGCCCGTCTCTTTGGGATGCAGGAAGGCGATCTTGGCGCCGCCAGCCCCGATGCGCGGTTTTTCGTCGATGAGACGCACCCCTTTGGCTTTGAGCTCGGCCAGGGCCGCTTCGATGTCCTCTACCCGGAAGGCGATGTGCTGCATGCCTTCGCCGCGCTTCTCGATGTACTTGGCCACCGGTCCGTCGGGCGCGGTGGACTCGAGCAGCTCCACTTCGCTTTCGCCCACGGGGAAAAATGCGGTGGTCACCTTCTGTTCGGCCACGGTTTCGCTGCCTTCAAAATGCAAGCCCAGAACCTTGGTCCAAAAATTGGAAGCTTGGTCGATACTGTTGACCGCGATGCCCAAGTGATCGATCTTGAGGATTTTCATAGGCACTCCATGGGGTGGGTGGGTTAACGATATTTGGCCATCACCCGGCCGAATCCCGGCAGGGCGTTGATGATGGTCTGGTCGTCCACGCAAAAGGCGATGCGGAAATGGCCCGGGCCGGCAAAGCCGCTGCCCGGCACGGTAAGAATCAATTCCTGCTGGAGCTCGCGCACGAAAGCGACATCATCGGCGATAGGTGTCTTGGGAAAGAGGTAGAAGGCCCCCGGCGGCGTTACGAAAGAGTAGCCGGCCCGCGCCAACCCCTCGCAGAGCAGATCGCGCTTGCGCTTGTACTGCCCCATGTCCACGCTGGCGCCCTGGAGACAGGCCACCACGCGCTGCATCAGGCCCGGCGCGTTGACGAACCCCAGGATGCGGTTGGTCAGGGCCAGGGCCGCTCGGATGTCGTGCTTGCAGGTGGCTGCCGGATTCACAGCCGCGAAGCCGATGCGCTCACCCGGTATGGAGAGGTCCTTGGAGTAGGAGGTGGCGATCAGGCTTTCGGGGTAGGCCTGGAAGATGCTGGGCACCGGTCGGCCGTCGAAGACGATCTTGCGGTAGGGTTCATCGGAGACCAGGTAGAGGGTTCGGTCCAGTTCCCGGCTCTTTTGCCTGAGCAGCGCCCCCAACTGCGCCAGGCTCTCGGCCGAGTAGATCTGGCCGGTGGGGTTGTTGGGCGAATTGATCAGGATGATTTTGGTCTTGGGATTGATGGCCGCGGCCATGGCCGCCAGGTCCAGGGTAAAATCGGACCGGGTCGGGACCATGCGGATCGTGCCGCCATGGTTGTCCACGTAGAACCGGTACTCGACAAAACACGGGGTGGGCACGATCACCTCGTCGCCCGGATCGAGCAGGGCCTTGAAGATCACGTTGAGGGCCCCGGCCGCGCCGCAGGTCATGATGATGTCGGCCGCCTCCGGGGTCACCCCCTGTTCGGCGGCCAGATAATCGGCCACCGCCACGCACACCTGGGGATACCCCGCCTGGGGCATGTAGCAGTGATCGCCCAAGCCGCAGGCCGTGACCGTATCGCGCAGGGTGTCGTGGAACTCCGGCGGCGGCGGCAGGTTGGGGTTGCCGAGACTGAAATCGAACACTTTATCGGCGCCGTGCTGGGCTTTGAGCTTGGCGCCCTCTTCGAACATTTTACGGATCCAGGAGGCCTGGGTCATCACGGCGCTGATCTTCTGGGCCACGGACATGGGTCGACTCCTTTTACTTCACCGCTTCCACTGACTTTACTTCCGGGACCTCTTTCTTGATGATGCGCTCGATGCCGTTTTTCAGGGTCATCTGGGACATGGGGCATCCCGAGCAGGCGCCCTTCAAGCGCACCTGCACCACGCCCTCGGGACTGACACCGACCAACTCCACATTACCACCGTCGGCCTGGAGCATGGGGCGGATCTTCTGAATGGCTGCTTCGACTTTTGCTTTCATGGGATTTTCCTTTCATCCATCGCGGGCGAGATAACAGCCCCCGTAGCATCCAGGGCGACCGCCGGTCGCCCCTACGTTTTAGCCGGCATCAATCCTGGCGTGAAACTCTTTCCGGAACTGTTCGAAATTTCCTTTTAGTATAGCGATCCGAGCCTCTTTGACAAGCCGCAAATAGAAATGCAGGTTGTGGATGGTGGCCAGCCGGTGGACCAGGATCTCCTTGGCCTGGTAAAGATGGCGCATATAGGCCCGGGAATAGTGCCGGCAGGTATAACAATCGCAGCCCGGTTCGATGGGCTCGGTGTCGTCGCGGTGCCGGGTGTTGCTGATGTTCAGGGTGCCGGCGGCGGTGAAGAGCTGGCCGTTGCGGGCGTTGCGCGTGGGCATGACGCAATCGAACATATCGGCCCCCAGGGCGATCATCTCCACCAGGTCGGCCGGGGTGCCCACGCCCATCACATAGCGCGGGGCGTCGGCGGGCAGCAGCGGCAGGGTGTGGGCCGCCATCTCCAGCATCAGCGCCTTGGGCTCGCCCACGCTCAGGCCGCCCACCGCATACCCGGGAAAGCCGATGGCGACGAGTTCCTCGGCCGAGCGCGCCCGCAGATCCTTGAACATCCCGCCCTGGACGATACCGAAGAGGGCATTGGGGCAATCGGTTTCGGCCTGCCAGCGCGCCTTGCAGCGCCGGGCCCAGCGGGTGGTCAGATCGGCCGCTGCCGCGGCCTGATCGCGCTCGGCCGGATAGGCGATGCACTGGTCCAGGCACATCATGATGTCGCTGTTCAGGGCCATCTGCACCTCCACGGCCGATTCCGGCGTCAGCAGATGGCGCGCGCCGCCGTCCAGGTGGGACTGGAACGCATAGCCCTCTTCGGAGATCTTGGACAGCTCGGCCAGGGAAAAGACCTGAAAACCGCCGCTGTCGGTGAGGATCGGCCGATCCCAGTGCATGAAGCGGTGCAAGCCGCCGAAGCGGCCGATGGTCTCGGTCCCCGGCCGCAGATATAAATGGTAGGTGTTGCCCAAAACAATCTGGGCCCCCACCGCCTCCAACTCCTCGGGCGACACGGCCTTGACCGTGGCTTGGGTGCCCACCGGCATGAAGATGGGGGTTTCGATATCCCCGTGGGGGGTTGTCAATACCCCCGCGCGGGCGGACGTCGAATCACACGATTTTTGAAGAATGAACATATTTCTCACCGTAGGGGCGACCGGCGGTCGCCCTTGAACGATCAACCCCGTCGTGTTAGGCAGAGCGATCCGCGAAGAGGGCGACCGCCGGTCGCCCCTACATAATCATCATCGCATCCCCGTAGCTGTAGAAGCGATAGTGTTCCCGCACCGCCTCCGCATACGCCGCTAAAATATTCTCCCTGCCCGCAAACGCCGACACCAGCATCAACAGGGTCGATTTAGGCAGGTGAAAATTGGTGATCATGGCATCCACGATCTTAAAGGCATAACCCGGATAAATGAACAGATCGCACTCGCCGCTGCGGGCGCCGAGCAGGCCATGCTCATCGGCGCAATACTCCAATGTGCGCACGCAGGTGGTGCCCACGGCCACCACGCGCTTGCCTTGCGCTTTGGCCCTATTAACGGCGTCGGCGGTGGCCGCCGGCAAACTGAACCACTCGGCATGCATGCGGTGGGTGCGGATATCTTCAGCCTCCACCGGCAAAAAGGTGCCGTAGCCCACGTGCAGGGTCACATCGACGACGGTCACCCCTTTGGCTTGCAGGCGCGCCAGCAGCTCGGGCGTAAAATGCAAACCCGCCGTGGGCGCGGCAATGGCCCCCTTTTGACTGGCGTAAACCGTCTGATAGGTGCGTTGATCGGCCTCCGTATCCCCACGCCGGATATAGGGCGGCAACGGCACATGGCCGATGCACTCCAAAACCTGCTCGAAATCGGCCGGTCCTTCGAAAGCCAGCGAGCAGGTGCGCTCCTGCAGGGCCGTCACCGTGGCCGTCAGGCCCTGGTCGAAAACCAGACGCGTGCCCGGTTTTGGACGCTTGGAGGCCTTGACCAGACAGGTGAAGACCTTTTGCGCCGCACCCTGGGCATAGTCCAGGATCAACGCCTCCACCTGGCCGCCGGTCTCCTTGCGGCCCAGCAGGCGGCCGGGAATCACCTGGGTATTATTGCGCACCAGCACGTCTCCGGCGGCAAGCAAATCCACGACATCATCGAACCGCCGGTGGCCCACCCGGCCTGTGCGCCGCTCCAAGTGCAACAGCCGTGAATGATCCCGTTGCACCGCCGGTTGCTGGGCGATCAAGGCGTCGGGAAGTTCGTAATCGTAGTCGCTTAGACTGAACATAGCGCTGTCCGCCAAAGGCGGTCCTCAACTTCTACCTATATATACAAGCGCCAGCCCCGCCACCATCAACCCAAACCCCATTCGCCGCAGCGAGGGGTTCGGGATCTCCATGAGCTTCTGGAGCCAGGGCTTCATTTTGTCGGGAAAGGCGAAATAGGGTAGCCCCTCCACGATCATCACCATGCCGATGACACACAAAAAGTAACGCATTGATCGACTCCCACCCCATTTGCCAATGGCGCCGTTACCTGCTAAAAAGCGTCTACGCTACTACCCATTCGTTCTGCGCTTGTCAAAGTATAAATCCCTTGACTTGGCGGGGCGGATTGGCCAAAGTCATCGGGTTTGGGCCGGTTTTCAAAGGCCTGCCGGTCCATAATAAAGGATCTATCGATCATGACGACATTCGAACCGGTCATCGGGCTGGAGGTGCACGCCCAACTCAAGACCGACACCAAGATCTTCTGCGGCTGCTCCACCCGCTTCGGCGGCGCCCCCAACGCCCACACCTGCCCGGTCTGCCTGGGCATGCCGGGGGTCCTGCCGGTACTCAACAAAAAAGTGGTGGAATTCACCCTGCGCATGGCCCTGGCCACCCACTGCACGGTCCAGGAGGTGAGCCGCTTCGCCCGCAAAAATTACTTCTATCCCGACCTGCCCAAGGGCTACCAGATTTCCCAATACGAACTGCCCATCGCTCTGGCCGGCCATGTGGAAATCCAGGTCGATGGCCAGACCCGGCGCATCGGCCTGACCCGCATCCACATGGAAGAGGATGCCGGCAAGCTGCTCCACGACCCGACCCGGCCGGTCAGCCGCGTGGATTTGAACCGCACCGGCGTGCCGCTCATGGAGATCGTCAGCGAGCCGGAGCTGCGCTCGCCCGAGGAGGCCGGCGCCTACCTGCGCACGCTGCGCGCCATCATCCGCTGGATCGACATCGGCGACGGCAACATGGAAGAGGGCAGTTTCCGCTGCGACGCCAACGTCTCCCTGCGTCCCCAAGGCACCACGGCCTTCGGCACCCGCGCCGAGATCAAGAACCTCAACTCGTTCAAGCACGTGGAAAAGGCCCTGCGCTACGAGATCGCCCGCCAGACCGAAATTCTCCTGGAAGGCGGCAGCGTGGTGCAGGAGACCCGCCTGTGGGACCCCGACAAGGCCGTGACCCTCTCCATGCGCGGCAAGGAGGATGCCCACGATTACCGTTACTTCCCCGATCCCGACCTGCCGCCGGTGATCGTCGATCGGGCCTGGATCCAAGCGGTGACCGCTCAATTGCCCGAACTGCCCGACCAGCGCCGGGCGCGCTTTGTCCGAGAGTGCCAACTGCCAGAATATGATGCCGCTATCCTCACCGGTTCACGGGAACTGGCCGACTATTTCGAAAATTGTCTGAAGCACTTCAACCAGCCCAAGACCGTCAGCAATTGGATCATGGGCCCCCTGCTGGGCCTGCTCAATAGCCAGGAGAAATCCATCGAGCAGTCGCCGATTGCCGTGGAGGGCCTGGTGGCCTTGTTGCAACTGATCGACAAGGGCACCATCAGCGCCAAGATTGCC
The DNA here is from genome assembly GCA_016218685.1 of Desulfobacterales bacterium. Classification (GTDB taxonomy): domain Bacteria; phylum Desulfobacterota; class Desulfobacteria; order Desulfobacterales; family Desulfosarcinaceae; genus Desulfatitalea. The sequence goes on from JACRDD010000038.1 coordinate 10,185, forward strand.
AAAACGGTCTTCGATGAAATGGCGGCCTCGGGCCAAACGGCCGATGCCATCATCCAGGCCAGGGGACTGGTCCAGGTCTCCGACACCAGCGCCATCGAACAGGCCATCGACGCCGTGCTGGCCAAAGCTGCTGACGAGGTGGCGCGCTACAAGGCCGGCCAGACCAAGCTGATGGGCTTCTTCGTGGGTCAGGTGATGAAGGCGACCCAGGGCAAAGCCAATCCCAAGATCGTGAACGAGATCCTCGCCAATAAATTAAATCAGGGTTGAACAAGGAGTTAACATTGAAAAGCTTGAATAGCACGCGTGTGGTTCCAACCATTCTTTTTGGCTTGCTGCTTCTGCCCGCCATCGCGGCCGCCGCTCCGGCCAAGGTCGCGGTGCTGCCCTTTGCCATTCATAGCGACAAGGACTACACTTTTCTGCAAAAAGGCATCGTGGAGATGCTCAGCTCGCGCCTGGCGTCACCCGGCAAGGTGGAGGTGCTCGATCCGATCGCCACGACCAACGCCATGGCCGAAGCTAAGGGGCTGAGCGGCGACAAACTGGCCCAGGCGGTGGCCGGCAAGCTGGGGGCCGATGTGGCCATCCACGGCAGCCTGACCGTGCTCGGCGAGAGCGTCAGCATCGACGCCAAGACCCTGGACATCACCGGTGGCCGGCAGCCGCTGACCTTCTTCAAGCAGACCAACGGTATGGGCGAGGTGATCCCCCAGATCAACGTCATGGCCGGCGAGATCAACAGCAAGCTGTTCGGTGTCACGGCACCTGCCGCAGCCGCCCCGGCCGCTGTCGGTGCTGGGGCAGCCGTTGCCGCCGGCGCAGCCGCCGCTTCCGCCGCCCAACCCGACATCCACATGCATCCGGAAAAACTGCTGCAGAGCGGACAAGTGGCCTCCGCCGAAGGCCTGCCACCCAGTCCCCTGGTGAGTGCGGCCGCGCCCACCGAGCAGAGCAGCAGCGCCCTTAATCCTGCCTTCGTGCCCGCGCCCGGCACCCTGGCCAGTGGCGATCCCGGTTTCTGGAAATCCCGTGGCTTCGAGCACCTGATCAACGGCATCGATGTCGGCGATGTGGACAAGGATGGCCAGCAGGAGACCGTGGTCGCCACGCCAGAACAAATCTTCATCTACCGCTTCGTCCAAGGCAAGCAGCAGAGCGTGGCGGAGATCAAAGGCGGCCTGATGCGCTTTATCAGCGTCAGCATCGGCGATATCAATCGCAACAGCACCCCCGAGATTTTTGTCACCGGGTTCGCCTCGAACCTTAACGCGCTGGAATCTTCGGTGTACGAATTCGACGGTCGGAACTTCGTGCCTATCGTCAAAAAAAGCCGCTACTACTATAGCGTGGCGCGCCATCCCGCCCTGGGGGATATGCTGCTGGGCCAAAAGCAAGTCAACGACGAGAGCATCTACGCCGATCCCATTTTCGAAATGGCCTGGAAGGGCGGCGAGTATGTTCCCGAACGACAAGTCCTCAAACGCAAAGGCAACCTGCTGGGCTTTGCCTATGGGGACATCATGCAAAATGGCAGCGAGAGCATCGTCGTGCTGGATGAGAGCGAGCAGTTGCAGCTCCTCACCCCTGACGGCAAACGGCAGTGGTTGAGCGAAGACAAATACGGCGGCACCATGCTCTACTACCAACCGCCCTCCAAAGCCATTGGCAACATGAACACCATCTCATACCTGCCGATACGCATCCGCACCGCCGACCTGGACGGTAACAACAAACTTGAGGTACTGGTGATCCAGAATCATGACCGTGCCCGGCGTCTCATGACCCAGCAACGCATCTTCAGCTCCGGCCAGATCGAAGCCCTGGCCTGGGACGGCCTGGGATTGGCCCCGGCCTGGAAAACCCGCACACTCTCCGGCCGCATTCAGGATTTCGCCATCGGCGATTTCGACAACGACGGCACCAACGAACTGCTGATCGCCGTCGTCACCAAGGAGGGCGCCGTCATCTTCACCGACGCCCAAAGCAGCCTGGTGGCTTTCGATTTGAAGCCGGTTCGTTAAGGCAATCCGGTTACCGGCGGACTTCGCAGGGGCGAACCTTGTGTTCGCCCCTGCATTGCAACCTACCCGGCCGTTCTTCCCAATACATAGCTGGGCAATTACATCCTGCCTTACCTATCCCAGCGCATCGCAACGGATGAAGACCCCCGCAGTTTTAGAAGGCCATTGTGCCATGATTGGATCGGACTCTGGAAATATCGGGGGGGTGATTATCGTTTAGTTTGCGAGATCCAAGACAACATGCTCACAGTCTTGGTGGTACACATTGGCCATCGCAGAGGAGTTTACCTCTAAACTTCAGGTATAGGTGCAGCAAGAGATACGTGTATTAGAAATAGGAAAAAGCCTAAATGAAAAGCCGGGGCCAAAAGGCCCCGGCTTTGTGTTTCACAAGAACAAAAGAACTTCAGGAAATTAGAAGTCAACCCTGAAGCTGACCACACCGTAGGTCATATCGCCCTGATCCTGATCAGCGAAACCAGTCAACTGAAAATCTCCGCGATCAACCATGCCAACTTCCGGGGTGATCGTGACGCCCGGCGCAACAGTCATCGGCGCCTGGACGTAGTAGATAAAACCGGTCTGCTCGGCGGTAGCAGTGGCCGAAGTATCGACCTGAACATTGTTGTAGCTCATGCCGGCTTCCACTTTCAGCATGGGGCTCAGTTTGGCGCCAACCACGAAGGTAGCCATGATCAATTCGGAATCTTGGACGTCGTTATCAAAATAACGGGCACCCAAGATGTTACCAACAAGACCACCGGTAGCAGGCACCGCAGCAGCCAAAGCAGGGCTTTGAGGAATGCCAATGGCAAAGTTGGAGATCCCATAGTTGGCGGCGTTGACGGTGTAAGATCCGGTCATGTTGATGTAAACCGGATTGAACCGCAACTGGACGCCCAAGGCGCCCAGGTAGCTGGTGACACTCTCTTCTTGTTCGGTCCCACCAAGTGTCCGGATGACGGCGTCATAGGTCTGCCAACCGACCGCCGGCCGAATGGTGAACATAGGGGTGTTGAGGGTGTAGGAAGCTTCAAACTTCGGGAAGATATAATCCTGATCATTGGCTGCTAAGCCCGTAACAGCCGTGTTGGCGTTGGTGTTGTGCTCGATGGCGGCAATGTCAAAGCCGCCGAAGGTCAGACGCAGTTGGGGCTGACGGCCGGCATAGGTGATGCCGCCGACCAGCATGATGGCTTCGCCCTGGTCGCCGAGATCGCCCATCTGATTGGAATAGAGCAGATAGGTGGCAGGGGTGTAGTTCTTACCAAACATAAAATTTCCCGCGCCGAAATTCCACACGCCATAGGCCAAGCGCAGATAGATGTCCTGAGCCTGACCAGCGGCACGGGTCGTTTCCGTCAGACCGGCTTCGAACACGGCGTTCAGGGTGTCGGAGACTTTGGCCTTGGCGCCAAAGCGGCTCTGGCCGCTGAGGCTCAGCGTGGTGCCAGCATCATCGAAACCTTGGCCTGCATAGACAGAGCCGTCCTGATCCGGGCCGGCAACTACAGCTGGGATGGCGGCAGAGACGGTGGCAGCGTTGCCATACTCTTCACTAACATCATAGTACCCCAAATGGGTCCGGAAACTGCCGTAGAGTGCCACTTCTGCGGCCATGGCCGGGGCTGCCAACCCCAGAACCAAAAGAGCAACCAATAGTTTCTTCATCTGTTGTCCTCCTTCAAAGACATGGGTTAATAAAAAGCCAAACCACTACAAACAAAAACGGCCAAACCCATCGGCCGCCGCCAAACCCTTACCCTCAGGCATTTTCCTTTCGAGACTTCTGCATCGCGGGTTGCATCGTTTCAATTGGATAGTAGGCCCAATTCAGTTATTGGCGGTGGTTCGATGACATTCGGCCACCTCAACATGCGGCTACCCTAACAACGCCTAAAATTCCTGTCAAGGATTTTTTCTTTCAACAACGCCAGATACCGTGCCGCATTCGGGGTCGGCATTGCCGGCCCGGCTTATCATTCGGCCATTCTGTAACATCATTGGGCGCAGAATCGCTCCGGTCGTGGGTTTGAGCGTTTGTTTGGATGGCCGTAGTGACTACCCGTACCCCCCCTTGCCAATTTCCGGCACAATATCTTGGGCCGCGGGGGTACCCGTGCGGCCGAACGCTTTTTCCAATTCCCGCAGCGTCCAGCGAATCCAGGTGGGCCGGCCATGGGGGCAGTGGGAGGCGTTGGGGCATTGGTCCAGTTGAAGCAGCAGATGTCTTATCTGGGTTTCATTCAGGCGCTGGTTGGCGCGCACGGCACGGTGACAGGCCATCACCCGGCGGCACTCGTCCATGGCCCTATCGAGCCCGGCGGCCAGGCCGGTCTCCAGGTTGCGCTCTACCAGGCTGCGTACCAGGCCCTCGGCCGATTGCTCGCCCAGCAGGGTGGGCAAGGATTTGACCACGAAGGTGTTGCCGCCGAAGGGCTCGATCTCCAGGCCCAGGGCGGCCAGGCCGGGAATGAGCTGGATGAGCAGGGCGGCTTCGCCGAAGCTCAACTCCACCGTTTCGGGCAGCAGCAGGTGCTGGGCTTCGATCCGGCCGGCCTTTTGGCCCAGGGCCTCGTAGACGATGCGCTCGTGGGCCGCGTGCTGGTCGATGAGGATCAGGTCGTCGCCGTCCTGGCAGATGAGATAGGTACCTCGAAACTGGCCGATGACGGTCAGGTCGGCGAAGCGGCGGCCGGCCCACAATGGTTGCTGGGCCGGAGCGGCGGCCGAGGTGGTGGGCACGATTTGGGTCGGCGTGGGCGCCGTTGGGATTGCCGGCAACTCATGGGCGTTAGTTGGCGGAACAGTGCGGGAATAGAGGGCCGCGGGTTCGGCCACCGCCTGAGGCGGTTCCGGGTCCCGAGCCTGGGGCGCGGCCCACAGCCGCTTTTCGGCGGCGGCCAGCGCCCGGGTCACGGCGGCCTGTACCAGGGCGTGGACCCGGCGCGAATCCAAGAAACGGATCTCGTGTTTGGTGGGGTGCACGTTCACGTCCACCTGGTCGCAGGGCAGGGTGAGAAAGAGGGCGGCCAGGGGAAACTGCCCGGTCATGAGGCGGCCGTGAAAGCCTTCCAGCAGGGCGTGCTGCATCACCCGGTCGCGCACCCGGCGGCCGTTGACGAAGAGGTAGATGGACCGCGAGGTGGCCCGGGCCTGGCGGGCCGGGGCCGCCACGCCGCTCAAAGAGAGATCGCCATCCGATGCAGCGATGGATATCAACTCGGCAGCCGATAAGGCCAGCACATCTGCGGCGCGCACAGCGGGATCGCCGACCTTGGGCCACTGTTTGACCGTCTTGGCGTTGTGCAGCAGTTTGAAATGGACCTGGGGGTACCCGAGGGCCATGCCGGCCACCGTATCGGCGATGTGGGCCGTTTCGGTGGTGGTGCTTTTGAGGAACTTGCGCCGGGCCGGGGTGTTGAAGAAGAGCTGGGCCACCTGGATCATGGTGCCCGGCGCGGCCCCGGCTTCGGTCACCTGGAGGATCTTGCCGCCCTCCACGCGCACCTGGGTGCCGCTGTCGGCGTCCGGTTCCCGGGTGGTGAGGGTCAGTTTGGAGACGGCTGCGATGCTGGGCAGGGCCTCGCCCCGGAACCCTAGCGTGCGGATGGCCGCCAGATCGTCATCCGAATGCAACTTACTGGTGGCGAAACGCTCCAAGGCCAGCAGGGCATCGTCGCGACCCATGCCCGCGCCGTTATCGGCCACTTGGATCAGGGCGCGGCCGCCGTTTTCGATCTCGACCACGATGCGGTCGGCACCGGCATCCAGGGCGTTTTCCACCAGTTCCTTGACCACCGAGGCCGGCCGTTCGACCACCTCGCCGGCCGCGATTTTATTGGCCAGGATATCGGGCAGAATGCGGATGCGCGCCATGGGCCGCCGTTGCCTATGGTCCCGGGGCCGTGTCGGGATCGTCGCCCCGCAACAGTGCTTCCAGGGCAGCGGCCTCGGCCGGCGTGAGGTTGAAGGTCAGACAGGCCCGGTCGATGAGGGTGTTGACCGACAGGTCCGGGTCGTCCTGGCGCTGGTCGCTGATCCACTTGACCGCCTTGCGCAGGTTTTCACCTTGGGGTTGGATGCTCATAGGGCCGGTTTCCTTTTGTGAAAATCAGTGGCCTGTTCGAAGGCCTGGGCTGCGGCCAGCAAACGCTCCTCCTGGAAGTGCGCGGCCTGGAGCTGCAAGCCGATGGGCAAGCCGTCGGTGGAAAATCCGCAGGGTACGGAGATGCCGGGAATACCGGCCAGGTTGGCGCTCAGGGTGTACATGTCCGAAAGATACATGGCCAGGGGCTCGTCGGCGTGCGCCCCGATGGGCGTGGCCGGCGTGGGGGTCACCGGCGAGGCGATCAGGTCGCACTTTTGGAAAGCCGCGGCAAAATCGCGCATGATCAGGGTGCGTACCTGGGAGGCTTTGCGATAGTAGGCGTCGTAATAGCCGGCCGAGAGGGCATAGGTGCCCAACAGGATGCGGCGCTGCACCTCGGGGCCAAACCCCTGGGAACGCGTGGCGCGGTACATATCCAGCAGCTCGTCGGCGCCACCGTCGCGCAGGCCGTACTTGACGCCGTCGAAGCGCGCCAGGTTGGAGCTGGCCTCGCAGGGGGCGATGACATAATAGGCGGCCACGCCGTAGTCGGTATGGGGCAAGGCGACATCGACAATGGTGGCGCCCAATCGCTCCAGGGTGGTGATGGCCTGGCGCACCGCAGCGGCCACCTGGGGATCGAGCCCCTGGCTTTCAAAATAGCTCTTGGGGATGCCGATGCGCAGGTCTTGCACCCCACGGTTCAGGGCCGCCATGTAATCGGGCACAGCATTGGGGGCGCTGGTGGCGTCGGATGGATCGTGACCGGCGATGGCCTGCATCACTTCGGCGCAGTCGGCCACGGTCTTGCCCAACGGCCCGATCTGGTCCAGGGACGAGGCGAAGGCCACCAAGCCGTAGCGCGACACGCGGCCATAGGTCGGCTTGAGACCCACCACGCCGCAGTGGGAAGCGGGCTGGCGGATCGATCCGCCGGTGTCCGAGCCCAGGCTGGCCAGGCACATCTCGGCGGCCACGGCCGCGGCCGAACCGCCGCTGGAGCCGCCGGGGATACACGCGGTATTCCACGGATTGCGGGTGACCTGAAAGGCGGAGTGCTCGGTGGTCGAGCCCATGGCGAACTCGTCCATGTTGAGCTTGCCCACCATCACCGCCTGCTGGGCCTTGAGCCGCTGCATGACAAAGGCATCGTAGGGCGGCACGAAGCGTTCCAGAATGCGGGAGCCGCAGGTGGTGCGCACCCCCAGGGTGCAGATCACGTCCTTGATGGCGATGGGGATGCCGGTGAGCGGCGCCATGCGACCCTGGGCGATGGCCGCATCGGCCTGCCGCGCTTCGGCCAGGGCGGCCTCGGCCGTGACGGTGAGGAAGGCTTGAATCGCCGGCTCCAGCGCGGTGATGCGATCCAGCACCGCCCGGGTCAGCTCCAGCGACGAAATCTCTCTGCGCTTGAGCAGGTCGCGAGCCTGGGCAATGGTCAGGGTGTGTAAGCTCATGATCGTGTTTAAGCCTTATTTCTGCATTGTGGAAAAAATAGCCCTATCCGCGCAATCCGAAGGGGTCTTGGGCCAGCTCTTGATCAACTGCAATATATGCCGCACATAGGCGCACTCGCAACGGGCCGGGCAAGGCCCCAGATCGTCCTTGTGCAGGCAGTGGCCGCCACACTCGTCGCTGCCGGTGGCGCGCTCCACGAAGATCGGGCCGTCGTAAAGGTCCTTGAAATCCTCGGCCATGAGGGCCAGGGTGGTCCGGCAGGTGTGGTTGAACAGCAGGATGCCGGCCTCGAGGGCCTTGAAGTTGGCCTGGTATCCCACCAGTTGCAGGCCGGGATCGCCCAGGTAATCCTCGCGCGTGGGCCACTGGGTTTCACATTTGGGGCAAACCTTGAACATGGCCGTCACCCGATCACTTTGGGCACCAGGAAGAAATCCTCTTCCCGGGCCGGCGCATTGGCCAGGGCCTGGTCCGGCGGCAGGTGGCCGGCGAGCCGATCTTCCCGGAAGGCGTTGGTCACGCTGATGGCATGGGCTGTGGGCGGCACGCCTTCGGTATCCACCTGGGCCAGGGTATCCACATACTCCAGGATCGTGGCCACCTGGCCGGCCAGTTTATCCGCTGCCTGGGGATCGATGCGCAGCCGGGCCAGTCGGGCCACGTGGAGCAGTTCTTCGGTACTGATTTTCATCGGTTTGCCTCTCGTAGGGGCGGTGGCTTTATGGTGTCCCAACCACCACCGCCTTGAACTTCTCGCTCTGAAGTTTTTTAAGCGTGCCATCGGCGTCCGGCCGGTTGTCGAAAGCGCCCACCCGCACCCGGAACCAGGCCTCCTTGGCGTCATTCTCGTTGCGCAGTTGGTAGGCGGGGTAGCCCTTGCCGCGCAGCGCAGCCACCAGCTTGTTGGCGCTCTCCAGATCCCTGAAGGCCGCCACTTGGACCGTAAAACGCCCCTTGGCGGATGCCAGTGGTTCTGGCGCAGGCGGCGCTTCCGGTTTGGGCGCCACCGATGCTTCGGACTTTTTCGCCGCTTGGGGGCCGGGCGTCGGTTGGGCCGGGAAGTCTTCCTTGGGCTTGGTTGCGGCGGTGGGCGCCGGTGTGGCTTTGGGCTTTGCCGGCGTGGCCGACGGTCGAGGCTGGACGGTCGATTTGGGGGGCGCCATTTTGAGTGCCTCGGGATAGGTCAGGTTCTGATCCGAGCTGGCCTTGGCCATGGACGCGATGGCTTCACGCTCCTTTTGCAGGTCGTTCTCTTTCAGCTCGGCCAAATCGTTGCTCAGGACCTTACTTTTGCGCGGCAACGCCACAGTGCCCCGGCCGACCAGAATGCCGAGCACAAACATCCAGCCCAGCATAAAAAGCGTCAGCACGCCCCAGCCCAGCATCCCCTTGGGCGTCAATCGAAATGTGTATTTGCTGCTTTGCGCCTCGGTCAAGCCATCCGCCTCACATCTGCTCGGGCGCCGTGACGCCCAGCAAGGTCAGCCCGTTGCGAATCGTCTTCTGCACCGCCAGCACCAGGCAGAGCCGGGCCAGGGTCAAGTCGCTGTCTTCGGTGAGCACCCGGTGCTTGTTGTAATAAGCGTGGAACAGGGCCGCCAACTGCATGAGGAAAAAGGTGATGCGGTGGGGCGCCAGGGCATTGGCCGCGGCCGCCACCACTTCGGGATAGCGCGCCAGGGCCTTGATCAACTGGATCTCTTCGGCTTCCACCAGGCGCCGGCCGGCCGCCGCGTTCCAGGCGACATCGGCCACGGCCTGCTCTTGGGCCTTGCGCAGGATGCTGGCGATGCGGGCGTGCACATACTGCACGTAGTAGACCGGGTTGTCGTTGGACTTCTGCTTGGCCACCTCCAGATCGAAATCCAGGGGCGTGACGTAATCGCGGGTCAGGAAGATGAAGCGCGCCGCGTCCCGGCCCACTTCGTCCAATACTTCCTTGAGGGTCACGAAATCCCCCGAGCGCTTGCCCATGGCCACCGGCTGGCCGCCGCGCAGCAGGCTGACCAACTGCACCAGCAGCACCTGGAACTGCTCCCGCCGGCCGCCGGCCGCTTCCACGGCGGCGGTCATGCGCGGAATGTAGCCGTGGTGATCGGCGCCCCAGACATCGATGATGCGCTCGAAGCCGCGCCGCAGCTTGTTGCGGTGGTAGGCGATGTCCGAAGCAAAGTAGGTGGTCTGCCCGTTCTGACGCACCACCACGCGATCCTTTTCGTCGCCGTAGGCGGTGGTCTTGAACCACCAGGCGCCCTCCTGAAGGTAGACCACTTCCCGGGCCTTGAGTTCTTCCAGGGAGTGCGCCACCTCGCCGCTGTCGAACAGGCTCTGTTCGCTGAACCACAGGTCGAAGCCGATGCCGAATTGTTCCAGGTCCTGGCGGATGCCGGCGATAATCTTCCCGGCGGCAAAGCGTGCGCAGTAAAGCACGGCCGCGTCGTCGGCCTGGCGGATGAAGTCGGCGCCCTTTTCGGCCAGCACGTCCTGGGCAATGTCGCGCACGTAGTCGCCGGGGTAGCAATCCTCGGGAAAGGCGAGCTCTTCGCCCAGGGCCTGCCGGGCGCGCAGAATCACCGAGCGGCCCAGGGTCTGGATCTGGCGGCCGGAGTCGTTGATGTAGTATTCGCGCTGCACATCGTATCCGCACAGAGAGAGAATGCGGGCCACGCTGTCGCCCACCGCCGCGCCGCGGCCGTGGCCCACATGCAGGGGGCCGGTGGGATTGGCACTGACGAATTCGACTTGTATGCGCTGGCCCTGGCCGATATTCGAGGCGCCGTAGCGCTCGTCCTGGGCCAATACCTGGGCCACCACCGGCGGCCAGGCCCACGGTTGCAGGTAGAAATTGATGAAGCCCGGACCGGCGATCTCCACCCGGGCCAGGCGCCCCTCGGGGTCCGACAGGTGATCGACCAGGGCCTGGGCGATCTTGCGCGGCGCCAGCTTCTGACTCTTGGTCGACAGCATGGCGAAGTTGGTGGCAAAATCGCCATGGGCGTCGCTCTTGGGTTCATCCACTTCCACGGCCGGAAAGAGATCCGACGGCAACACGCCGGCCGCGTGGGCTTTGCGGGCGGCGTTAAGTATCCATTCCTGAATGGCGCTTTTCATCACATGTTCTTTCATCCAATGGAATGCAAATTGAGTCGCACAAATGGGTGCCAAAGGCAAGCCCCGATCACGCGTTTAGAAACCCTTGGGCGCGCCGGCCATTTCGTCGTGCACCCGATCCGCCTCGGCCAGCATGCGCTTGCGCAGGGCCGGTTCCAGCTCACCCTCGGCGGAAAGGATCTGTTTGAAGGTGGCGAGCTCCAAGCGGCACAGGGCCATCATCCCGCCGGCCTGACCCGGGCGGTGATCCACGATGCGCGCCTTTTGCAGGGCGGACTTGATGAGCAGGTGCAGCGGCGCGCCTTCGCCTTCGGGACCGGCCGCCTGGGCCAGGGCGCGCACATAGCCGGTGACGATCTTGGACATCTCCTGCTGGGCCTGGTTGTCCGCCGTGGCCCGCAGCAAGGTGGTGTTGCGCATGCCGCCGGCGCTGCCGATGGCATAAAACACCCGGCCGCGGTCTCCCATGTAAGCGCCGGTGGCGGCCATGGTCCAGTCGGGGGGGGCCGCGGGCGACGGCGCCGGGCCGGACCACGACCCGCTGGCGGATGTCGTGGCGCTGGTTTGCAGGGCGGTGCAACCGGACCCCAGCGCCAACGCGAGGCACCCAACGAGCAGGCAGGCAGAAAAATTACGGCGCATAACGACTCCCTGGTCGCGGCGCCCCTTGCCGGAACGCCGCCAAAGCAAAAAGGGTTACGAGCATCGTCGCAACCCTTTGAATTCGAGTGGTAGGCACGCGCGGATTTGAACCGCGGACTTCTACCGTGTCAGGGTAGCGCTCTCCCCCTGAGCTACGTGCCTAAAAGTACGGCTTTGTTAACATCGGCGGTGGGGAGTGTCAAGGCCAAATCAAGGGCGAGTTGACCGCCTGGGATGGGGTGTTATGTTTGTCCAGCGATCCGAATCGAAGGAGTGTCGAACCATGCATCGCAGAGTCTTTCTCCAGAAAATGATCACGGGCCTGCAAGCCATGGCCCTCTATCATATGGTGGCCCCGACCGCGGCGGCGCGGGCCGCCATCGATCCGTCCGGGCCGCCCCAGCCTCATTACCGGCCCTTGAACGGCACCAGCCTGCGCGCCCTGGCGGCGGCCAAGGCCCACCATGGCCAGGATGGCCTTTTTCTCAACCCCTTGGGCGTGCCCCGGCGCCGCAAGTTCGGTCAGTTGCTGCGCTGGCGGCTGTTGAGCGAAAACCGGTTCAAGGCCCACCTGGACGCCCAGCCGGTCACGCCGGTGCGCGTGGATTGGGACAACCTCCATGACCATGGGGGGCTGTCGGTGACCTTCATCAAACACGCCAGCGTGCTGATCAAGGATCGGGGGCGCGCCCTGATCATCGATCCGGTCTTCGACGACATCTTCTGGTTCATCGAAGATTTCTCACCCCTGGCCTTCGATCGCAGCCGCATTCCGCCCGTGGACCACATCCTGCTAACCCACGGCCATTACGATCACATGGACACCGCCACCCTCTCCAGTTTCGATCCGGCCACGCATGTCATCGCGCCCCTGGGCTACGATGATGTGCTCCAATCCATCGGCATGCAGCGGCGCACCCCTTTAGACTGGTTCGATGTCTACAACGACGACCGCTGGGAGATCACGCTGCTGCCCTGCAACCACTGGACCATGCGCAATCCCATCGCCGGACCGAACCGGGCCTTGTGGGGTTCCTACCTGATCAAGACGCCCGGCGGACGGACGATTTACGTATCCGGCGACACGGCCTGGTTCGACGGCTTCCATGAAATCGGCCGGGAGTACGCCATCGACCTGGCCATCATCAATCTGGGGGCCTACGAGCCGCGCTGGTTCATGGCGCCCAGCCACATGAACCCTGCGGAGACAGTGACGGCTTTCAAGCAGCTCAACGCCAAGCAGTTGATGGTGGTGCACTGGGGCAGCTTCCGGCTGGGCGACGAACCGGTACACTTCCCGCCGATGGATCTGGCCAAGGCCATGCAAGCCGAAGGGCTGCGCGAGAGTCACGTGGATCTCAAGCTGGGAGAGACGCTCTACCTGTAAGGCGTACCGTCTATATTCGCTAAAAGACCCCGACCCCTATTCTGTCTTTTCGTTGTTCTCCTGCAAGATATGCATGCCGATGAAGATATAGTGCAGGCCGGAGAAGGTGGTGATTACGGCCGTGATCCAGATCAACGGCGCGTGCAGGGCGATGAGTTTGGCCGCGGCCGGATCGTAAAGCGCGAGCAGCACCAGCAGAATCTGGGTCACGGTGGTGGCTTTGCTCACCAGGCTGGGCCGGATTTCGTAACTCTTGGCCGTCAAAGCGATAATGGCGATGCCCAGCACGATGATCACATCCCGGGCAATGACGATCACCGCAACCCAGTCGGGGATCACGTCCAGCATGCCCAGCATGACATAGGCCGTCACCAGCAGCAGTTTGTCGGCCATGGGGTCCAGATAGGCACCCAATACGGTCCGCTGGTTGAAATAGCGGGCGATGAAGCCGTCCAGGCCGTCGCTCAGGCCAGCGATGGCGAAGACCATCAAGGCCTGGGGGTAAAGCTCGCGCAGCAGCAGGATCACGAAGACCGGCGTCAGCAAGATGCGCACCACCGTCAGGATGTTGGGAATGCTGATCGTGGCGGTGGATCGCTTCAAAATAGTTTTTCCTCTTTCAGCGCGGCACGATGGTGACTTGAATGGCCTCCGGGTAGACCCCTTCCATGGTAACTGTGAAGCTTTGGAAGTTCTGGGCCAGAATGGCGTCGGCCAGCGAGCGGGCCGTGCCCTGATAACTGAGGGTCAGGATGGCCTGGTCGGGCATCATGGTTTTGAGCAGCACATTGTCCACCCCCGGCAGGGCGCTTAAGGCGCCGCGGAACTTGACGAAGTTGGCGATTTTGCCGCCCACGCCTTTGACCACCACCTCCAGACGGCTCTCGGCCGCCGCCTGCTTGAACCAGGTTTGGCCGATCTGGGCCGCCAGCTCCTGGCCGGCTTGGAGCGCAACGGCCCCCAAAGCTTCCCGGCCGTCGCCGCTCGGGTCGGCGGCCGTGATCTCCTTTTGGGCGAGGGCGATTTGCCGACTGTCGGCCACGCGCAAGGCCCGCAGGGCGATCACGGCGCGATAGCCGCTTCCCGGAGCCGGGGCGGAACCGGTCTCATCGGCCGAGGCCGCGCCCGTCACCACCACCTCGGCCTGAAACTGGCGGCCCAGGGCCACGGCATCGGCATCGCCCAGTTCGGGGGGATAGGCGCCGAGGGCCACGGCCGCGGGCTGCGCCAGCGGAAAGCCGGCATCGGCAAGGGCCTTGGAGAGGGCTGTTTGCGAGATATTCTCGATGACTTCCGTGCGGCCGCGCCACCAGTAGACCGGCGCGAGAACTCCGGCGCGACGCTCGGCCACGCACACCAGCACCTGCGGATAGGCGCGCTGGCCCATGCGCACGCCGCCGGCTTTCAAACTCTCTTTGAGGCGGCCCACCACCACGGTGGCCTGCACCACCACCCGGTAGGTATCGCCCACGGTGGCATCGGTGAGCACCTTGTAGTCGCGCACGAACTGATCGGTGCGGTTCAGGACGGTCTCGTTGATCGCCTGGAACTGGCCGGCCATGGCCTCGGGCGAAACCACGTCGGTGAGGGCCCGGAACACGGCCATGTTCAGCGCCGCCTGCAGGGCCGCTTCGCGGCCGGCGGCCATGCCTTCGGCCCGCACCTTGCTCGTGCCGATGCCCAGGACGGAGAGCTCGCCGTTTTCCGGCAGGGCCTGGGCCCCGGTTGCCACGTTCAGCAGCAGGAACAGCAGGATCAAGACCAGGGGCGCGCGCATTTTCATCCTTTTTCTCCTTAAGGTACCTTCAAGAGACCCGTGACCAGGCGTAATCGGAGATATCGTGCAGCACTTCGACGGCGGGGGCAGCGCCGAAAATCCGCAACGCCTCCTTGGCCTGACGGACATGCTCGGCCGCCCGGCGGCGGGTATAGTCGAGGCCGCCGTAGCGCGCCAGGAGCGCCACCAGCGCTCCGAAGGCCTCGGACGAGAAGTCGCCGCGCCGGATCAGGGCCGTCATCCACTCTTTATCCGGCCCCTCGGCGGCTTGCAAGGCGCGAATCACCGGCAAGGTCAGCTTGCCCTCGCGCAGATCGGCCCCGGCGGCTTTGCCCAGGACCTCGCTCTCCTGGGTGTAGTCCAACAGATCGTCGGCCATCTGAAAGGCCATGCCCAGGTGGAAACCGTAATCGTCCAGGGCGCTTTGGCGCTCCCGGGATGCATCCGAAATCAGGGCCCCCACGCGGCAGGCGCCCTGGAAAAGCACGGCGGTCTTGCAGCGGATTACCTCCAGGTAGCGCTCCTCGGTCAGGGTCAGATCGCCTTTGTGGGAGAGCTGCCGGATCTCGCCCTGGGACATCTGCTCGGTGATGCCGGCGATAACGCCCATGACTTCGGTCCGGCCGGTAAGCACCGCCTGGGAGAGCGAGCGCGCCAGCAGAAAATCGCCGGTGAGCACGGCCGTGGGCGGGTCCCATACCTGGTGGGCCGCCGTCTGGCCGCGCCGCAGACTGGCGCCGTCCACCACGTCGTCGTGGATCAGGGTGGCGGCATGCAGGTACTCGAAGATCACGGCGAAGTTGGCCGCGGGCTCCGGGCCGCGGTAGCCGCACAGGCGCGCGGCCAGCAGCATGAGCAGCGGGCGCAGGCGCTTGCCGCCGGCAAACAGCAGATGACCGGCCACCTTTTGCACCAGGTCGAATTGGGGGTGCAGGTTCTCCACCAGGGCCTGTTCGATGGCCGCCAGATCGTCCCGCACGGCGGCGCGAATCTTTTGCTTCAAATCGGTCATAAGGCCTCTGCGATCAGATCGTAGTCCATGCACTCCACCACCCGGGCGCGCACCTTGGCGCCCACGGCCAGGGCCGCCTGGGTCGAGGGCCGAATGAAGGTCACGCCGTCCACTTCCGGCCCCTGATAGATGCTGCGGCCCATCCAGAAATCATCCTCCTGGCGCTCTTCCACCAGCACCTCCAGGGTCCGGCCCAGGTAGCGCGTCAGGTTCTCGGCCGAAATATCGCGCTGCACGGCCATCAGCTCGTCCACCCGGGCCTGGGCCCGTTTGGCGGGCACATGGCCCGTCAGTCCGTGGGAAGGCAGATCCTCGGCGTCCGAATAGGCGAAAACCCCCAGGTGGTCGAAGCGCACCTTGGCAATAAACGCTTTGAGCTGCGCGAAGTCCGCCTCGCTCTCGCCGGGAAACCCCACCAGCACCGTGGTGCGCAGGGCGATGCCGGGCACCTTGGCGCGCAGATCTTCGAAGATCCGCAGCAACGTTTGCTCATTATACCGGCGGCCCATGCGCCGCAAGACCGATTCGCTGGCGTGCTGGATGGGCAGATCCAGGTAGGGGCAGATATTGGCATGCGCGGCCAGGGCCTGGATGACGTCCGGCCCAAGGCTCTCGGGGTGACCGTACATCACGCGGAGCCACACCTGGGAATCGAGGCCAGCCAGGGCCCGCAACAGATCGGCCAGGTTCCCGGGGGGTGTCTGGTCGCGGCCATAGGCCGTGGTCTCCTGGGCCACCAGGGTCAGCTCCCGCGCGCCGCCGCCGATCAACTCCCGGGCTTCTGCCAGGATGGTTTCCTTCGGCCGGCTCTTCTGGCGGCCGCGCAGCTTGGGAATGATACAATAGGTGCAGTGCCGGCTGCACCCCTCGGCGATCTTCAGGTAGGCGGTGTGGGCCGTCAAGGGCCGGCGCGATACCGGTCGGAGGGTGTCGATGGCATCCGGATCGGGCAGCAGGCAGGCGCCGGCCGCCATTCCGCCGCGCACGGCAGCCACCACGCGGTCATAAGCGCCGGTGCCCAGAAACACATCCACCTCGGGCAGGGAGTCCACGATCTCCTGGCGGTAGCGCTCGGGCAGGCAGCCGGTGACGATCAGGCGCCGGCAACGGCCTTCCTTTTTATGTCGGGCCAGGTTCAGGATGGCGTCGATGGACTCGTCGGCCGCGGCCTCGATGAAGCTGCACGTGTTGACCACGATGGCCTCGGCCTGGGCCGGGTCATCCGTCGTCTGCATGCCGGCCGACCGGAGCTGGGCCAGCATGGTTTCGCTGTCCACCTGATTGCGGGCACAGCCCAGGCTTTCCAGGTAAATTAGCATAAAGCGCTTTTAGGCATTGGGTTTTCCATTTAAGTTACGGTTCCATAGCAACAAGCCGCCGATAAGTCAAAAGGCCGCCTCCCAAGAGGCAGCCTTTTGTTTTTCAAAATCCGAAAGCCTACCAGGGCTGAGTTCTTATCCTTTTAACTTCTTGATCTCCGCGGTCAACGCCGGCAGTACTTCGAACAGGTCGCCCACGATGGCGTAATCGGCCTTGGCCATGATGGGGGCTTCGGGGTCCTTGTTGATGGCCACGATCACCTTGGACGAAGACATGCCGGCCAGGTGCTGGATGGCGCCCGACACGCCGCAGGCGATGTAGAGGTTGGGCGAAACGGTCTTGCCGGTCTGGCCCACCTGGTCCGCGGCCGGCCGCCAGCCCTCATCCACGGCCGAGCGCGAGGCGCCCACGGCGCCGCCCAGGGCCGCCGCCAGGGCTTCGACGGCCGCATAATCTTTGCCGCCCATGCCGCGGCCGCCGGTGACGATCACATCGGCTTCGGTGAGATCCACCTTGCCGGCATCGAGCTGCTGGGCCACCACCTTGGTGCGAAGCTCACCCACCTGCACCGCCACTTTTTCGATCACGCCGGCACCGGCCGCCTGGCTGGCGGTCTGGGTGTTGGGCCGCAGGGAGACAATCACCGGCGTGCCCGCCAGGCTTACCTCGGCCAGGATCTTGCCGCCGTACATGGGCCGGGTGGCGGTCACCTGGCCGCCCTCGGCCTTTACGGCCACGCAATCGGTGGCCAGGGCCGCGTTCAGACGGGCCGACAGGCGGGCCGCCAGATCCTTGCCCTGGGTCGTGGCGCCCAGGAGCACCACCGCCGGCTGGGCCTTTTCGATCACCTGGGCCAACACTTTGGCATACGCTTCGGTGGCCGCCTCGGCCAGCGCGCCATCGTCGGCCACATAAATTTTCGCGGCACCATAGGAGGCCAGTTGCGCGGCCGAACCCGCGATCCCGCTGCCCATCACCACCGCCTCCACGGCACCGCCCAATCCTGCGGCCATATTGCGCCCGGCGCTCAAGGCCTCGAAGGTCACCTTGCGAAAGGCGCCCTGGGCCTGCTCGGCAACCACCAATATATTCTGAGTCATGATCCGCTCCTTATTATATATAGCTAGATTACTTTCGCTTCTTCGTGCAACGCCCTAGCCAAAGCCGCGGCCTTGGCCTGCACCGAATCGCCCGCGATGACCCGGCCGCCCTTGCGCTCGGCCGGCGCCTTGAGCGCCTTGATCGTGACCTTGGGCTGCAAATCGGCCACGTTGAGCCCCAGATCGGCGGGCTTCTTGGTCTCCAGGGGTTTTTTCTTGGCCTTCATGATGCCCGGCAGGCTGGCGTAACGCGGATTGTTGAGCCCGCGCTGGGTGGCGATCAGGGCCGGCAACGGCGCCTCCACCTCTTTGGTGCCGCCCTCCACCGT
Organism: Desulfobacterales bacterium; assembly: GCA_016218685.1. GTDB lineage: Bacteria > Desulfobacterota > Desulfobacteria > Desulfobacterales > Desulfosarcinaceae > Desulfatitalea. The sequence goes on from JACRDD010000038.1 coordinate 28,435, forward strand.
GCAGACGCAGCGGATCTTGCCGCCGGCGATGGTCTGCTTGACCACCATGGCGATGTTGGGGATACCTAAAAGCTCGGCCACGGCCGTGGCCACTTGAAAGTTATCGTCATCCACAGCCCGGTGGCCGGCAATGATCAACTCGTGGGGCAGGCTCTTGAGGGCCGCCGCCAGCAGCTTGGCGGTGTTCAGGCCGTCCAGGACGAGGTCGCCGGGATCGATGAGCACGCCCTTGTCGGCGCCCATGGCCAGGCCGGTGCGGATGGCCTCGGCCGCCTTGGTCGGTCCCACCGAAAGAATGGTCACCGAGCCCCCCTGGGCCTCGCGGATGACCAGAGCCTCTTCCACCGCCAACTCATCGTAGGGGTTGATCACATATTTGAGCCCATCGCTCTTGATGGACACGCCGTCGCCGGCCACCGCGATCATCGACTCGGTGGCGGGTACCTGTTTCAGCAATACGACTATTTCCACGGGGTACTCCTTTCCTTTGTACTAGCCTTTTTCCTCACCCAAGGCCCGCTATTCATATAAGTACTTCATTTCATTGGCTTAGAAAATTACTCCCCGGTTTTTTATCGGACAAGCCATTCAATGTCAATGGTTATCCCGGCCGGGCGGGGAGCTTGTGGGTTACTCTGCCATCAGGTCGGCCATGCCCTTGGACCCATAATCTTTAAAGGTACCGTCGGCCTGGCGCGTGACGATCAGGCCCTCCACCCCGTCCAGCCGGTCCAGCAGGGCGATGCCCGCTTCCGGCCCCATGACCATCAGGCCCGTGGCCAGGCCGTCGGCCCGGGTGCAGTCGGGGGCCACCACCGAGGCACTGACCACCTGGTTGGTGATGGGAGCGCCGGTGCGCGGGTCGATGATGTGCGAATAGCGCTTGCCGTCCACTTGGTAGAAATTGCGGTAATCGCCGCTGGTGGCCAGGGCCCGATTGTCCAGCCGCACCACTTTGTAGACCGCATCCAGGCCTGCCGTCGCCTCGGGCCGGTTGATGCCCACCCGCCAGGCGGTGCCGTCGGGACGCGCGCCGGCGGCATAGACCTCGCCGCCGATCTCCACCACGTAATCCTTGAAGCCCAGTTCGGAGAGCACCGCCGCCACCTGGTCCACGCCGTAGCCCTTGGCGATGGAAGCCAGGTCCAGGGTCACTTCGGGCCGCCGCTTGGACAGGCGACCGCCGGCGTCGATGGCAATCAGGTCAAAGCCCACCGCCTGCCGTGCCCGCTCGACCGCCTCGGCCGTGGGCAACTGGTGCAGTGCGCCGGCCTTTCCGAACCCCCACAGGTTCACCAGTGGATCTACGGTGCCGTCCCAGGCGCCGCCGGTGAGGCGATAAATATCTTGGGCAATCTGCATGACGCTCAGAAAATCGGCGGAAATCGCCAGGGGGGTGTCGGCCGCCGGCAAGGCATTGAAGCGGCTGATCTCACTGTCGGGCCGGAAGGTGGACATGCTCTGATTGACCCGCCCAAGGCAGGCCTCCACCCTGGCCTGCACCGCCGCCGGATCGAAGGTGCGGCCGGCCACGACCTTGATATGGTAGGTGGTGCCCATGGTCTTGCCGGAGAGCAGGTGTTCCTGCCGGCCGCCGCAGGCGCACAGGCAGAACAAAAAAAAGAGCGCGAGGCCGCGTTTCATCTCGTCCGGGGTCCTTTAACAGATGCGGGGCAGTTGTTCGCCCGAGAGCATATCCACGATGCGCTGGCCGCCGATGCGCGTGCGCATCACCGCGCGGCCGGGGTGTTCGGCCGTCACCTGGCCGATACGGACGGCGTCGCGGCCATGGGGGTCCCGGCGCATGGCGGCCAGGGCCGCGTCGGCCTGGTCCGGCGGCGCGCAGCAGAGCAGCTTGCCCTCGTTGGCCAGGTAGAGCGGATCGAAGCCCAGCAGGTCGCAGATGCCGGCCACGGCGGGTTGCACGGGCAGCAGCTCTTCATCGATGACCATGCCCACCTTGGATTGCAGGGCGATCTCGTTGAGCACCGTGCCCACGCCGCCCCGGGTGGGATCGCGCAGCACGCGCACCCCGGGGGCCGCCGCCAGAATGGCCTGGACCATGGCGCCCAGCGGCGCGGTGTCGCTGACCACATCCGATTCGAAGCGCAGCCCCTCGCGCTGGGTAAGCACGGCGATGCCGTGATCGGCCATGGTTCCGGAGAGCAGGATGCAGTCGCCGGGCCGGGCGCCGTCGCCGCCGATGACCACGCCGGCCGGCACCACGCCGATCCCGGCGGTGTTGATGAAGATTTTATCGGCCGCGCCCCGGGGCACCACCTTGGTGTCGCCGGTGATCAACTGCACCCCGGCTTTGTCCAGGGCCGCCCGGATGCTGACCAGGATGCGTTTCAGATCGGCCAGGGGCAGCCCCTCTTCCAGGATCAGCCCCAGGCTCAGGTAGCGCGGCACGGCGCCGCACATGGCCAGGTCATTGACCGTGCCGTTGACCGCCAGGTCGCCGATGTCGCCGCCCGGAAAAAAGATCGGGTCCACCACGAAGCTGTCGGTGGAAAAGGCCAGGCGGCCAGCGGCCACATCGAAGACTGCGCCGTCGTGCAAGGGCGCCAGCAGCGGATTGTCGAACAGCGGCAGCAGCAGGTCGATCATCAACTGGTGCGCCAGCTTGCCGCCGCTGCCGTGGTCGAGAAGGATTTTGTCGCTTTGCATGCCAGGCCTCTGATTCTGGTGAACGTCCGCAGGCCACCTCCATGTGGGGGCGTCGTCACACCCCCTTGTACAGCCCCCAGCCCACCCGCCGGATCAGGCCTTTGCGCAGGGCCGCGTAAACGGCGGTGCGGATCACCGTCACGGCCAGGCCGGTGCGGCGCTGGAGGGTGTCGGCGTCGATCCCATGGGCCGACTGCCGGATGAGTTCCAGGATCTTTTCGGCCGCGGCGGACGAAGCGCCCTTTTCCCTGACGGCCGCGCGGCGCTTTTCGGCTTTGACGGGTTGGGCCGGAACAGCGGCCTGGGGCGCGGGGTTGACCACGATCCGGCGCCGCCGGCCGTTGGCGGCAGGGGGCGCGTTCATTTTGCGCTTATCGCCGGCCGGCGGCGGGCCGGCGGTTTTGGCGAGCCGTCGCTGGCGGGCGCCGGCGGCTTTGGCGGGCGCCGGTGCTTGCGCGGGCGCATCGAGAGGGTCGAGATCCTCGGTCGCGGCCGGCCGGATCAACTCCTCGGCGTTGACCTGACGCAGGAGGAAAAGCTGTTCCGGCGCCTCGTCCAGCCGGGCGCCCACGCCATAGAGCACGGCCATCACATGCTTGCACAAGCCGTCGCCCTCGGGGCAGGTGCATTCGAAATGAATCTCTTCGGGCAAGGGTAACAGCCCTTGCCCTTGACGCGTGAAGCGTTCCGCCACGGCCTTGGGAAAATCGCCGTCCAACGAGGCTTGCAGCGAATCGATGCGGCCTTCGCTCGCCTGGCAGAGCGGGCGCCAATCGCCGGGGGCGATGCGGTCGATGTGGATCTGGACCTTGTAGGGCTTTTCCCGGGAGCCTTGCACCAGGGCCATGATCTGGCCCGGGGCGATCTGCAGGTCCAGCACGGTGCCGTAGCGCACGTATTGGCGGCCCTGGTCGACATGCCGGGCGAATTCGGCATAGCGCTCCAGGTTATGACACCAGGCCTTGCCCCACCAGCGATGGGCGATGCCCCGGCCCTGGAGAATCACCGGACGGATATTGGGATTTTTCTTTTGAAGCTTTTTACGGGCACTTTCGGCCTTGGCCTCTTTGAGGGCCGCGGACTCGTAGGTGCCGACGCGATGCCAGGAAGCCATCTGCGCTCCTCCACAACGGTTCGGATGTTAAAAACTCTTTGTTTACCGCGATTACAAGGAAAGGCGGAAAACGTCAATCAGTTCCACCATGGTAGCGGTAATAAGCCGCGCAGGTGCCCTCGCTGGAGACCATGCAGGGGCCCACCGGGTCCATGGGGGTGCAGCGTTTGCGGAACAGAGGGCATTGCGGTGGTGTTTTCAGGCCGATGAGAATTTCGCCGCAGGCGCACCCCTTGGGCGGCGGCATCTCCACCACGGCGATCTTGAAGCGCCGGGCGGCGTCGAAGCGCGCCAGCTCCGGCCGGATGGCCAGGCCGCTGCCGGCAATCGGCCCCAGGCCGCGCCAGCGGGCGTCGCAGGGCATGAACACCTGGTCCATGACGGCCCGCGCCTTGGGATTGCCGCTGTCGGTCACGGCCCGGGGGTAGCAATTTTCCAGGGCCGGAATGCCGTCGGCAACCTGGGTCACCAGGGCATCGATGGCTTGCAGCAGGTCCAGGGGCTCGAAGCCGGCCACCACGCACGGGGTGGGATGGGCCTGGAAAAAGTCGCGATAGGCGGCAAGGCCGATAATTACTGACACGTGGCCGGGCAGCAGAAAGCCGTCGATGGCCACGGCCGGGTGGCCCATGAGGGCCGAAAGGGCCGGCGGCACGGTTTTGTGGGCCGCATAGACGCAGAAGTTCGCAAGCCCCAGGGCCTGGGCCGAGAGGATGGCCGCGGCGATGGTGGGCGCCGTGGTTTCAAAACCCACGCCCAGGAAGACCACGGTCTTGTCCGGCTGCGCCTGGGCCAGTTGCACGGCATCCATGGCCGAGTAGACCACGCGCACATCGGCGCCCTCGGCCGACTCTTTTTGCAGGGAAGTATAACTGCCCGGCACGCGAATCAGGTCGCCGAAGGTGGCCACGATGACCTCGTCATGCTGGGACAGGGCGATGAAGGCATCGATCTCCTGGGCGTCGGTGACGCACACCGGACAGCCCGGCCCGGAGAGCAGGGTGATGGTCGGCGGCAGCAGGGTGCGGATGCCGTGGCGGAAGATGGCCATGGTATGGGTGCCGCAGACTTCCATCAGGCGCATGGGCCGGTCGGCCCGGCGGGCGATACCGCGCAACAGGCTCCGGGCCAGGGCCGGGTCGCGAAAGTCTTCGGAGAAGAGTTTACTGCTATCGTTCATATAGAGCCTATGCTTTCTTCTTTCTACTTCCCGCCACCAATGCCTGCCCCAGCGAAATCCCGCCGTCGTTGGTGGGCACGCTCTGGTGGCTGTAAACCTCGAATCCGCGGGCGCGCAGGGTGGCGCCGAGGCCTTCCAGCAGCAATGTGTTCTGGAAGCAGCCGCCGCTGAGCACCACCCGCCCAAGGCCGGATTCGTCACGCAGCGCTTCGCAGAGCGCGGCCCAGCCGTCGATGAGGGTGTCGTGGAAGCGCCGGCTGACGATGAACGCCGGCGTGCCGCGAAGAATATCTTCCACCAGGCAACGGACGATGGCGGCGCCATCCACCTGTTTGATGGCGCCCGGATGCCATGCAAAGGGATAGCCTCCCTGGGCCCGGCCGTCGGAGATCATCTCCAGCTCCATGGCGGCCTGGCCTTCGAAGGCCACGCTCCGGCGCAGGCCGATGATGGCGGCCGCGGCGTCGAAGAGCCGGCCCAGGCTGGAGGTCAAGGGCGCATTGACCCGGCGCCGGAGCATTTGCAGGACGATCTCGCCCTTGTCCCGGGGGGTTTGCCGGATGATGGGCAAGCCCAGGTCCCATAACTGCTCACCGTACACCTGGTCAAGCCAGGCCAACGCCATGCGCCAAGGCTCCTTGATGGCCGCCGCGGCGCCGGGCATGGGCACGCAGGCCAGGTGGGCCAGGCGCTCGTAACCAACCTCATCGGCGGCCAGCACTTCGCCGCCCCACACCGTGCCGTCCGGGCCGTAGCCGGTGCCGTCGAAGGCCAGGCCCAGAACCCGGCCGGTCAACTGGTGCTCGGCCATGCAGGCGGCCACATGGGCATGATGGTGCTGCACCTGGATCACGGGAAGCCCGGTTTGGGCCTTGGCCCAGCGGGTGCTGAGATAATCGGGGTGCAGGTCGCAGGCCAGGGCCTGGGGCGCGATGTCCAGGATGCGCTCGAGATGGGCGACGGTCTGGCCGAAGAATGCTTCGCTGGCCAGATTCTCCAGGTCGCCGATGTGCTGGCTGACAAAGGCCTGGTTGCCACGGGTCAGGCAAAGGGTATTCTTCAGCTCGCCGCCGCAGGCCAGGGTCATGGGCAGTTCTTCCTTTAGAAAGATCGGCAGGGGCACGAAGCCCCGCGAGCGGCGCAGCAGGCGGGTCTGGCCGTCGGCCCGGCGGGCGATGCTGTCGTCGGCGCGCAGGCGGATGGGCCGGTCGTGGACCAGGAAGCAATCGGCGATTTGCCCCAGGCGCTCGAACGCCTCATCGTTGTCGATGGCGATGGGCTCTTCGCTCCGGTTGCCGCTGGTCATCACCAGGGCCGTGAAGCCCTGGGCCATGAGCAGGTGGTGCAGGGGCGTGTACGGCAGCATCACGCCGTAGTAGTGGTTGCGGGGGGCCACGGAAAAGGCCAGGCGCTCGGGCAAGCGCTTGGGCAAGAGCACGATGGGACGCTGGATGGAACCCAAAAGCGCTTCTTCGGCCGTACCCAGATGGGCGAATCCGGCGATGGCCGCCAGGTCGGGCGCCATGACCGCCAGGGGCTTTTCCTCGCGGTGCTTGCGCGCCCGCAACCGTTCCACAGCCGCGTCGTTGAGGGCGTCGGCCGCCAGGTGAAAACCGCCCAGACCCTTGATGGCCACGATGCGGCCCTCTTTGAGCAGTTGCGCGGCCGCGACGATGGGATCGCCGGGCAGGGGCTGCCGGGCCGCATCCAGCAGCGTTACCCGTGGGCCGCAGTCGGCGCAGGCATTGGGCTGGGCATGGTAGCGCCGGTCGGCCGGGTCGTCGTATTCGGCCTGGCAGCGATGGCACATGGTAAAGCCGCGCATGGCGGTATTGGGCCGGTCGTAGGGGACATCGTCGATAATCGTGTAGCGCGGCCCGCAGTTGGTGCAGTTGATGAAGGCATAGCCGAAGCGCCGGTCTTGGGGGTCGAACATTTCCCGGCGGCAGTCGTCGCAAACGGCCACGTCCGGGGAGATCAAGGCCGTGCGCGCCGCATCGGCCCGGCTTGCGCGGATGCTGAAGCCGGCATACCCGTCCACCGGTCGATCCAGGATCTCCACGGCCACGATGTGGGCCAGGGGCGGCTTCTCCCGGGGCAGGGCGGCCAGAAAAGCGTCCAGCGCCGGGGCCGGCGCCTCCACCCGCAGGGTGACGCCGGCGCTGGTGTTGATCACTTCGCCGCGCACGCCATGGGTGTGGGCCAGGCGGTGCACATAGGGTCGGAACCCGACCCCCTGGACGACGCCGCGGATGTGAATTTCCTTGGCCACGACGGGCCTATGGACGGACGGTTGGCGATGATCCATGACTCACGAAGTTAGGACGGAACGTCTTTGTCGGCCGCCGCGGCGGCCTCGCGCAACAGCGCCAGGGTTTCAAGCGCGGCCTGGGCATCGAGCTTCTGGATGGCAAAGCCGGCATGTACGATCACGTAATCGCCCACCTGAACCTCCTCCAGGAGCATCAGGCTGGTCCGGCGGCGGACGCCGGCCACGTCGATGGTGGCGTCATGGCCGTCGATCTGCACGATTTGGGAAGGGATGGCAAGGCACATGGGGGTGTTGTTAGCATCAAACCCGGAAGGACGCAAGGCACGGCGGGCATTTTTGGGCTTGCCAATAACGGCCTGAAGCTTATCATGCGAACGATGATGCCGCGCACCCCCAACTGCTCCGGCGGCGATGGTCCCTGACCCCAACCAAAAGGAAGGGTTTCGTGAGACACCTCTGGCCCGACATTCAGCGCTCCCTGGCAGCCCTGGCGATCTTGGCCTTGATCGCCTGCGGTCCGCCGCCGCCCACCACCAATCCGGTCCGCTCCCTGGACGCGGAACAGTTTCACAATTTGATCAGCGCCCAGGAGTTCAATGGACTGGTGGCCGTCTTTGCCTCCTGGTGCCCGCCTTGCCGGGAGGAGCTGCCGCACCTGGCCAAGCTCTATCGCAAGGCCAAGCCGGAAAATGCCCAGATCGTCGCCGTGAGCATGGACAAGGGCGATGTCCAGGCGGTCCAGCTCATGGTCAACCGATTGGAATTGCCGTTTCCGATTTATTATGTCGGCGAAGCCTTGGCGGACAAATACCAGATCGTGGGCGTCCCGACGCTTCTGGTGGTTCGGCAGGGTCGCATCGTGGAAAAGATCCCCGGCCAGCAATCGTCGCGGCAATTGGCTGCCAAACTTAAGACCTTCGGTGCCGGCGGGTCGTAAAAAAAGTGCCCATCCAAACAGATGGGCACTTGCATTCTTAAGATTGAAACATCCAGAGCGGCAACTACATCATCAATCCGATCCTCATCCAAACCAATTGCGCTCCGCCCCGGCTTGCCTGAGCCGAGGGCTTACACCACGTCGTCGATGTCGGGGGTCTCGTCGTCGGCCACCTGGATCGAAGACTTGAGCTCCTTGAGCACCTTGTCGTCCTCGAAATCGTCGTCGATGGCGTCATCGAGCAGATCGTCCACATCCACCTCTTCATCCACCTCTTCATCGGCCTCTTCGGGCGGCATGACGATTTCCTGGTTGAAGAGATCCTTGTCGTCGAAGAAGAGCTCGGCGGATTGATTGCCGCCTTCGGTGAGCAACCCCGTAATGGCCTGGGCAATGGCCTGGGCAAACAAGGTCGGCGGATACATGTTGTTGGTCCGGATGGCGGTGATCACCGACAAGGGCCCTTCTTTGATGGCGGCGTTGATCTTGTCCTGGGCATAGGTTTCTTCGCACAGCAGGGACATCATTTCCTTGTCCAGCTCCGCGTATTCGCGCACGACCAGGGTCTTCTGATCGTCATCACGAATGATGGCGTACTTTTGTTTCATGAGGATCTCCTTAAATACCTTTGGCTTGGATCAATGATTGATCGGACACCTAATCATCAAAGATCAAGGATGTCAACTCCCAAATAGACCCTGAATCGGCGGCCCATCATCGTCTGGGGAAGGCCGCCGCGCGCGGCCTGCCGTTACAACCGCCTGTTTTGTAAACACCTAAAAATTCAGCCCATTAGGCCCTGGTCGCGGAACACCCGGCCCCTTAGCCCAGTGTTGACACCCCGGGCGGATGTTGTTATGTGGTGCGGCTTGGTTCCATTCCAAAACGGCTGGCAGCCCACCTCCCCTCGAAGAACCACCGCGCCGCCCCGGCGGGAAGGCGGGACGTTGCGGAACGAACGTGTCGCATCCACAGCGCCGGCGGTCCAGGGACCGGCGGCGCCGTTCGATATCTCTTAAAACTTAACGGACAGAGGAACTGCTATGAAGGAAGTGGTCATTATCAGTGGCGTGCGAACGCCGGTGGGCAGCTACATGGGCGCCCTGAAAAACATCGAAGCTTACGATCTGGCGGCCCTGGTGATGAACGCCGCCATTCAAAAGGCCGGCATCGCGGCCGCGGACGTGGACGAGGTGGTCTTCGGCCAGTCCTATCAAAACGGCGAGTATGTCAACATCGCCCGCATGGGGCTGCTCACGGCCGGCTGGCCCGATTCGATCCCCGGTGTCACTTTGGACCGGCGCTGCTGCACCGGCCTGGATGTGGTGCGTTTCGCCTCGGCCCTGATCCAGTCGGGCCAGGCCGAGATCGTGGTGGCCGGCGGCGTGGAGAGCATGAGCAACGCCGAATTCTACCTGCCCGGCGCCATCAAGTCGGGCGTGGGCGGCAGCGGCGGCATGCCCCGCGGCCATGGCGACCTGGCCATCTGGGGCCTGCGCTTCTATGACCGTATCCAGCGCGCGCGGGTCATGTCCCAGCCCGAAAAGCGCTTCGGCGTGCTGCCCTCCATGATGGCCTGGGCCGAAACCGCGGCCAAGGTGGAGAGCATCACCCGCGAGGCTTGCGACCAGTGGGCCCTGGAGAGCCATCGCAAGGCCTGCGCGGCCATGGCGGCCGGCAAGTTCGCCGACGAAATCGTGCCGGTGCCCGTTCCCCAGCGCAAGGGCGACCCGCTGATGATCGCCAAGGATGAAAACCCGCGCACCGACACCACCATCGAGCAGTTGGCCAAGCTCAAGCCCGTTATGGGCGGCGTCTGCACGGCCGGCAACTCCTCCACCGAGAACGACGGCGCGGCCGCCGTGGTGGTCACCACCCGGGAAAAGGCCGAAGCCCTGGGCATCGCGCCCCTGGCCACCTTCAAGGTGTGCGCCGTGGCCGGCGACGACCCGCGCCACGCCTACCGCACCGTGCCGGTGGCGGTCAACAAGGCCCTGGCCAAGTCCGGCCACACGATCGAGCAGATGGAGCTGATCGAGGTGCAGGAGGCGTTCGCGGCCCAGGTGTTGGCCGATCTCAAGGAGATGGGCGTCGGTCCGGACGCTTACCCCAAGGTCAATGTCAACGGCTCGGGCATCTCCCTGGGCCACCCCATTGCCGCCACAGGCACCCGCGTGCTGGTGTCGCTGGTGCACGAGATGAAGCGCCGGGGCACGCGCCTGGCCCTGGAGTGCATCTGCGGCGGCGGCGGCCTGGGCATCGCGGCCGTGCTGGAACGTAAATAACGGCGATCCCCAAGCGGATCGACCGAATCTTCATACTTCTACTCATGGGAGGGTAGTCAACATGGATTTCAAACTGTCTAAAGAACACGAGATGCTGCGCAAGGCCGTTCAGGACTTCGCCAAGAAGAAGATCGCCCCCTTCGTGGACGAATGGGACCGCAACCACTACCTGCCGGTCAAGGAAGTGATCAAGCCCATGGGCGAATTGGGCTTCTTCGGCGCCGTGATCCCCGAAGAGTGGGGCGGCGAGAACATGGGCTGGCTGGCCACCTCGATCATCACCGAAGAGATCGCCCGCGTTTCCAGCTCGCTGCGCGTGCAGTACAACCTGTCGGCCATCGGCTGCGCCTTTCCGATTTTTAAATACGGCACCGAGGCCGCCAAGAAAAAATACGTCAAAAAACTGGCCGAAGGCGAGTACCTGGGCGGCTTTGCCATCACCGAGCCCAATGCCGGGTCGGACATCATGTCCATCGAAACCCTGGCCGACGACCAGGGCGACCACTTCGTGCTCAACGGCTCCAAGACCTGGATCTCCAACGCCAACCAGGCCGACGTGGTGATCGTCTACGCCTTCACCGACAAGTCCAAGGGCGGCAAGGGGCTTTCGGCCTTCGTGGTCGAGCTGCGCAACTTCAACGGCATCAAGACCACCGACCTGGACAAGATGGGCTCCTACAGCTCGCCCACCGGCGAGATCTTCTTCGACAACACCCGCGTGCCCAAGGAGAACCTGCTGGGCCAGGTGGGCGACGGCGCCAAGATCGTCTTCGGCTCGTTGAACAACACCCGCCTGTCGGCCGCCGCCGGCGCCGTGGGCTGCGCCCAGGCCTGCCTGGACATCGCCACCAAATACTGCAACGAGCGCAAGCAGTTCGGCCAGCCGATCGGCAAGTTCCAGATGAACCAGGACCTCATCGCCCAGATGGTGTGCGACGTGGAAGCGGCCCGCCTGCTGGTCTACCGCGCCTCGCTGCAAAAGGACGACGGCAACCTGGGCAACGGCATGGAAGTGGCCCAGGCCAAATACTTCGCCGGCGAAACCGCCATGAAGTGCGCCAACTACGCCCTGCGCATCATGGGCGCCTACGGCTACTCCACCGAGTACCCGGTGGCCCGCTACTACCGCGACATCCCCACCTACGTCATGGTGGAAGGCTCGGCCAACATCTGCAAGACCATCATCGCCCAGGATCAGTTGGGCTACCGCAAGGCGAATCGGTAGTATTTATATAAAAACGTAAGGCTGTCGTCCCGCATGCCGGGGCGACAGCCTTTGCTATTTTGGGCTTTTCAGCCTTCTTTTTTAGTTCCAAGTTACAAGATTTATCTTTTCCAAAAAAGTAAGTGCGTTATCGAGATTTCTGTCGTCAATTGACCAGCCAAGCTGTTTGGCTTTGGTTTTAATTGTCTCTCTATATGCTGTGCCACCTTCTTGATCAATAATGATAAAAGCCTTGGCTGCCATAGCCAATTCCATGTAGTGCATAGTTCCTGCCGATTTTATTCTTTCGGCAATGGCTGAAATTTTTTCCCACTCTTTTTCGAATTCTTTCTTCTTTCTATCCAACAGCTTTAAGCCATCGTCTGTTAACGAATAATCATATTTGGTTACTTCAAACCCTTGGTTATTAAAACCGTACACCGTTGAGTCTTCACTGATGTAATTGAGTTCTTTCAACTCTGAATTCGCTTCTGCGACCTTGGATGAATATGGTCCATAGAAATGTGGACCATATCCTAGCTCCTCTTTCATTATTACCGATATAAAATAGACAATTTTTTGGAGCGCGGTTCGGCCCTCAATTCTTCTGAATGCCCCGTGTGCAAAAAGTACAAAATCACGTGGTTGCATTTTTGCCTCCCTTGAAGAAGTTGTCTATTTCTTTTGTAACGACATCGTCGATGATCTTCGTTAATTTGTTTCTATCCACGGGTGTGTCATACCTTATCGGCGCATATATTTCAATGAACGCTTGGTTGAGCTTTTCATTGATGGAATTGAAAAGCGTTGATTCCCCTTCGAATGTAGACGGCGCCCCAGTCTCTTTTTCGACAGGGATTGGGGCTTCGTCATTTCTGGACATTTCGCGCACTGATTTGATTTTATAATCATGAACGATCAAAAAGTGCGGATTGTCAGGAGAGCATGTTATTTCACCATTGCATTTATCGGCAACCAATTTGCAAATGGGGCCCCATAAATGCGCTTCCAGTTGTGCCCGCAATACCCGGTTTTCAGGTTTTGAAATTCCTGAAACCGAAAATCTACATGTCTCGGGCAGCTCTTTGATTTGGCGCTGATAAATTCTCTTCAGTAGATTTCTTTTCTTTAAACGACTTAAAAGATCATGGCACTCTTTGCCTTCAAACTTCCGGTCGGTCAATGTGACCATGAATTTTGCATCGTCCCATCTCAGGTATTCTTTCAAATAAGCCGAATCGGATTTGTAGGTATATAGATTTTGAAGTGCTTCGATCTGATCGGAGTCGATGCCTCTGGTGATGGCTCTGATCAGCATTTGGTCAGTGATCAGTCTTACACGGTGGCGATAGACCTGATTGGAGATATAATACTTTGCCAATACGAACTGCTCTAGTGCATGCACACCATCTTTGCTGATCATTAAATGTTTGCCTTCGATTGCATCGGTTACAGCCCTTAATTCCCGGTGGAGCTGCCCGAGATCGAACACGCCGTATTTCACGCCGCAGAAGTAGCTATCCCTGAGCAGGTAATCCTGTTTGTCCGCGTCGAGCGGACCGGATACGATGGAGCGCAGCAACGGATCGCTATAACCGTGAGCCAAAAGCTTTATGATATTTTCTCTTTCGCTATGGTGAATGATTAATTCTTCGTTATGCCTGATGATGTCGGCGGTTATGGATTCATGAATCTTGTATGTGTTTTTCGATGCATCTTTTTCAGAATAAATATCGAGGATATCCTCCGATATATGCGAAAATGGGCCATGCCCGATATCGTGGAGCAAAGCGGCCAGGCGCAAGAGCCTATATTCATCCTTGCTTGGATCGACACCGAGCGCCTTTGCCATTAAACCGGCGACATGACAAACGCCTAGAGAATGTTCAAATCGGGTATGCAACGCTCCTGGATAGACTAGATTGGCAAATGCAAGTTGCCGGATGCCTCTCAACCTCTGAAACACCGAGCTATTGACGATTTCGGCCTCGGTTCCAGTAAGCTGGATAAAATTAAATACCGGGTCTCTTATTTCTCTGGCTTCGCTCATCTTGTCGCTTCGCTAAAGGGAGGGTTGAATTTGTTTGGGCCTTACATCTTTCCCATTACTAAAAAGATCTCAATGGATCAAGAGCGCATGGAACTGCCTCTGATCCCCCTTATCACTTAGAGATGTGACAGATCCGGTCACACCAGGTCAGAAAATCATCCCCTACACACTAATTCGCGACCAGATTCAATAACGCTCCATAGCTATCGACCACGTCGTACTTGACCTGATCGCTGGTAATCCCCGTAAAGAATTTCCGCGCGCACTCTATTTTTGATTTTTCTATGGCCCTGAGTTCCAGCGTGGACATGGAGCCTTTGGTTTCGGCGACGAAGTAGACGTGTTTGACCGCACCCTCTTTGAAGGCAATGGCCCAATCGGGGTTGTAGTTGCCAACGGGCGTCGGGATAAAGAAGCTGCGCGGAAGTTTGGCGTAAACGACGACCTCGATGCTTTTGTCCAATTCCTGGACGAATGTTTTTTCGGTGTTGGAGTCGGTGAAGACATAGTCGTAAATATGGCGTTCGGTTTTGACCGCCTTGCTGAAATCGTCGCGGGGTTTTTGGGCGGTGAAGATGTCGATGCTGTGTTGGTCTTCGACCGGATCATAGGCCAGGTATTCCACGATGACCGTGGCCTTTTGTTCATTGATCAGGGTGCCGGCCTTGAGGATGAAATCCTCGGGATTGACGCGGAACTGTGCGAAGACGGCGTTGTTCATCCCCTTCAGGATCGCGGCGATGGTCTTGCGGGTCAGTTGGGTGTCTTCGGCCAGTTTGCCGATGAGGTCGTATTTGACGGCGGAATGGATGGAGTGGGTAAAGGTGCCGGTCTGGTTTTCGCGAACCTCGAAACCTTGCCCTTTTTGCAGGCTCTCGTGATCGATGGTTTCCTTTTGCTCGCCCCGCTCGATGAGGTATTGCAGTTTGGTGACTTTTAACTCCTTGTCCAGAACGACCACGCATTTCTTAATCAGCTCGGCCGTATCGAAATGTACGGTATAGGCGGCCTTGCGGTTGATTTTATCCCATAGTGCCCTAAACTCGGCCTTTTCGAAATTCTTGTTGGGGGCGATGGTCTTGACATTACGGTCGTTATCGAGCTTGGGCAAGGCCGCATCGCTAAAGACGCTGTCGATCAGTTGAAAAACGCCCTCCGAATACGGCAGGAGTTCCGACGGCAATTCCGCCAGGGTCCCGCTCCTTTTAGCGTCGTGGTATTCGCTGGTGACCGCATCGTGGTCGTCGGTATAATCGTTTTTCACCAGATACCGATAGATCTGTTTGGCCATTTGCGCGGTGACGGTCACGTCGCCATCCGAACCCCGTAGAATTTTTCCGGTGAAATAGGTTTCGTCCGCCTTGCGCGGGCGGGAGGAAAGGGAATCGGAAATCTCCTTTTGCAGGGCGCCCACAAAATCCTTATAGCTTTCACTGGCCACAACCGTCAGGACGTTGATGTCGTGCACATCGGCGCGGCTGTCCATGCGTTCACCCTGCTGGTTGACGCACAGCCGTAAGCCACGCCCCACCTCCTGGCGCTTGGCAATGGCGCTGTCGCTGTGCTTCAGGGTGCAGATCACGAAGACATTGGGGTTGTCCCAGCCCTCCCTGAGCGCCGAATGGGAGAAGATAAAGCGTACTTTCTCCTTTAAAGAGAGCAACCGCTCCTTGTTCTTGAGAATCAGGTCATAGGCTTCCACGTCATCGGTTTCCCGATCCTTGCCCTTGGTGGCCGGGTCAACCAAGCGCTTGCTTTTTTTATCGATGGAAAAATAGCCGTCGTGGGTTTTGGCGGTAGGGATGCCCTGAAGGTGGCGCATATAGGGCGTGTTTTCGATGGTCATGATCTCATTGAAGGCCGCGTTGTATTCTTCCTCGAACATGACTGCATACTCGCCGGGCTGCTCCACACCGCTTTCATATCTGCGGTACTTGGCCACTTCGTCGATGAAAAAGAGGCTGAGCACCTTGATGCCCTGGGGAAACAAGAGCTGCTCTTTTTCGAAATGGGCCGCGATGGCTTCACGGATTTGAATTCTTCGCAGGGTCGCCTCGTTCACGTCGCCCGTGGCCTCGCCCGAAAAAAGAGTAACGCCATTGGCAAAATCGACGCGATTGCGGGTCGCGTCGATATCGGCGATCACGAAGCCTTCGTACTGTCCCAACTCACCCGATAGTTCAAAAAGATTGTCCCCTTTTTTGAACGTACGGATCACCCGCTTGATGCTGTTTTGCTGCCGAATCTCGAACTCGATTCTGGATAGCGGAGGATGGGCAGAGGAAATGCGGATCGATTCGAGATAGAGATAGGCGTTGGTCCCGGTCAGTCCTTTGACGGTGATGCCGCGCACGGCGATCCTTTTCACGATCTTCTGGTTGTAGGCGTCCAGGGCATCCAGACGATAGACCTTGTTGTGTTCGGTCCGGTGGGTGGCGGAAAAGCGTAGGACCGCCAGAGGATTGAACTCTTCGAGGGCTTTGGTGGTGGCCGGGCCTTCCATCTTTTGCGGCTCGTCCAGGATCAGAATCGGGTGATTCGCCTGGATCACGTCGATGGGCCGTCGCGATTGAAAATCGTCCAGCTCCATGTAGATGCGTCGGGCATCCTTGCCCCTGGCGGCAAAGGCCTGGACATTGATGATCATCGCATTGATGCCGCCATCGGACGAGAAGGATTCGATTTGGTGGGGCTCCTTGGAGTTGTAGATGAAATAGCGGATGCGCTTGTGGTACTGCTCCATGAAATGGTCGGCGGTAATTTCGAAGGATTTGAACACCCCTTCGCGGATGGCCACGGACGGCACCATGACGATGAACTTGGACCAGCCGTAGCGCTTGTGCAGCTCGAACATGGTTTTGATGTAGCAGTAGGTCTTTCCGGTCCCGGTCTCCATCTCCACGTCCAGGTTGACCTTGCACACCTTGGAAGTCGCCAGTTTAGGGGAAAGATTGAGATTGAGCGACTGTTGGACGGCATTGATGTTGTGCAGCAACTGGTGGGGTTCGAGAACCAAGGCATGATTTTTGAAGCCGGATTGGTGGAGGTCCAAGTCCAGGCGGGTCTGTGTGGGGTATTGATCCTTCCGGCCTTTTTCTTTGCCCGGGTCGATCTGGTATTTGAAGCCATTGAACTTGGGCTGGCCGGCAAAACAATCGGCGATGGCGTTGACCGCTTCGGTTTGAAAGGCTTGTTGCTTGAATCGTAATTTCATGGGGCGGCGCCTGGCCTCTATATGGTTTTTACTTCGGTGTCGGGAGAAAGGAGTTTGAAAATCTGCTCCACATTGATTTTGACGCTGTCGCTGCCGAAACCGTCATCGCGGAACACCACCCGCAAGGGCTTGCGTTCGGCCAAGACCTTGACCATCTCCTCGTTAATGCCGGTTTCGAAACAGGCCGCCAGGGCATTGCCATCCACGAAGAAAGCAATTTTGCCATCAATGGTTTCCTTCACGATGGGCAGTGATAGTTCCAGGCCCCAGTCCAACAAGACCTGGAAGAGCAAATCTTCGGATTTGCGGCCCGACTTGATGTTTTCGGTAAAAAGATCGAGTTGACTTTGATTGATATCATCCGGCGTATAGTAGACATCCGCCATGTTGGACGAATCGACCTTCAGCACGCGGAAGCCGATATCCCTTTGCCAGTTATCATGCCCTCCTTCGTTTAAGGCTTTTATTCCTGCTAGCCGCACACGCTCTTTTGAGACCTCTGAGAGAACTAAGGGTCTGCCGTACTTCTTGAGCATTTTTATCGCCGCTTGAACGGTCTTTTTCGCACTTCCAGTAGTGGAATTCATTGCATCTTCGAGGGATTCGGGCAATTGCACTAAAATGAACTGGTGGTTTGTTCCATATGTGGAATTGGCCCGAAATACTGCCTCGGCGGTACTACCTGATCCCGCAAAGAAATCCATTATGATAGCCTTGCGGTCACGCGGAGTTACGTATTCGATTAAGCGAGCAAGCTCTTCATGATCTTTGGGATTACTGAAAACCTTCGCGCCCATCAAGTCACGCAGATATTTCACCGCAACCTGGGATTGCTTGTAAAAATATGAACCACGAACCTGCGTAGCGAATTCGATATCCTCGCTAATTTCTTCTGTTCCCTCATCGTTGTCGAGGGTCTCCTCTTGGCCCTCTTCTGGAATCGGTCGAATGTGGGCCTTGCGAAAAGGAGGTTCTGTATGATCTTTGCGAAATTCGACCAGACCGAGCCGGATCTGACGCTTCATCTCCTCAGGGGACCCATATATCCAGCCGCGTTCAGGAACTTTGCAGGGTTGCTTCGTTATGGGATGAATGACATCGTATCTGGGGCCGTCACCTCCAGGCCATGAAATATCCCGGTCACGCCATGGGCCGAATTGGTCCACTCTTTTGTATCTCGACCACTTCTTTGCAGGATGACTCTTGGGGAGATCTGAGTACCACTGGCTTAAATCTATTTCTATGGCACTATAGTCTTCACCATGAATTGCTTTGAGTCGCATGAATTCTTCCCAAATCTCCCTAGCCCCCGGCTTTTCCTCGCGCCAAATCTCGGCCCGTTCTCTTAGAAAAGTCTTATTTTTCGAATATACAAGCATGTATTCATGGCCGACGGAAAAGAATTTGGCGTCATTTTTACGCCCTTTTTCCCATACAAGCTGTGCTAAAAAGTTTTGTTCCCCAAAAACTTGGTCACACACTTTTCGTAGCGATGCTTGCTCCGCATCATCAATGCTAATAAAGATTAAACCCTCCTCGCTGAGAAGGCGTTTAGCGACGGAAAGCCGAGGATAAATCATGGACAGCCAATCCGAATGGTAGCGCCCCCGGCTTTCCGAATTGCTGACGAGCCTTCCGCCCTCTTCGGTTCGTTCTCCAGAAGCTTTTTCGAACTCTTCCTTTGATACAGTGAAATTATCTTTATAGATAAAGTCCTTGCCTGTATTATAAGGAGGATCGATATAAATTAGCTTAACTCTACTAAGGTAGGTTTCCTGAAGTAGCTTTAGCGCTTCAAGATTGTCGCCTTCAATGAACAGATTCTTGGTGGTATCAAAGTTCACGCTTTCTTCCCAGCACGGCCTCAGGGTCTTTGCGATAGGAGCATTAGCGATAATCAGCGCCTCCCGCTTGCCGGGCCAGTCGAGGTGGTAACATTCTTTAGGGCCTTCTACGACAGCTTCCGACAATTCCTGCCGCAGCAGATCGAAATCCACGGCTCGTTGAAGTTTGCCTTTTTCATCCCGGCTTTCGGTAATGCAATTGGGAAACAGCGCCGCAATCTTGTCGATATTTTTCTCCACCAGATTGGGGCTCTGCATTTTTAGCTTATCCATGGGTGCTCCGCTTCGTTTTGCTTTATGGGGCGGTCAAAAGCCGTAATTCGTCCTCTAATTCGCGAACAAGCGCGTTGAGCTCCACCTTGCGGTTGAATTGCTTCTCCTTGCCCATTTGGGTTTTCAGGGCCTTCAACTGCCGCTGCTTGTTCCTGATCCGTTGGTGCCGCTCCACCAGCGCCGCCAGGGTTTCGTCGCTGCGGCGAGGAAGGTCTATATACGGTAGCAGCATCTGTTCGTAAAGGGATCTGAGGTCCAGGGCCAAGGGCAGGGTCGATTCCGGCGCAGCGGCGGATCGCCACCCGCTTTCAAAATAGGCGCCGACCACCCAATGCCTCTCCCCCGATTGATTGGGCCGCTTGAAGGCGGCCACCCGCTTGATGCGATCTTCAAGATGCAGGCGAAAAAAAAGGGAATAGGGAATGGCTTTATCGATGGTGGCCAAAATCTTCGGGTCGAGCCTCGGGCCTTTGAGCATAATGTCGAAAATCTGAATTTCCGTGTAGCCCTCTTTGGGTGGCAGATTGATCGTCTCCTGGGCCAGCTTGTATTTCCAAACAATGTCGATCACCTGGGAAGCAAAAAGGTCTTTGACCGGCTTCGATGGCTTGGCGTTCTTATAGATCACGCTTTTGGGCAACCGGCGATCGACCCGTGCCTGGGGCGGATAGGCGTACATTTCTAAACGGCCCCGTCTCGAACGACCAGGAAGGCGATCAGTTCAAAGTCATCCAGGCCGCTGATGGTATTGCGCAAGGCCGTAGTCCCGCCGACCGTGAACAGGCTTTCGATATCCTTTTCCTCTTTGGTTTCGATCATAGAGTGAATACTTTGCCCGAGCAGTTTGGAAAAGGCGTCCATTTTGCGACCGTCCCGCGTTTCCCGGTTGAACGGTCGAAACAGTTGCGGGATGGCCTCGGGTTGGCCTTTGCAGGCGGTGCGCAGAAGATCGAGGATTTTCTTGACCTCCGTATGCCGGATCAGCACCTCGCCATTGCTCAGGATATAGACCAGATAGTACGGGTGCAGCCGGTTCTGTTGGTTGACGTTCACGCCCTGGTCGGTGTTACGCAGCGCAAAGATCACACCGGGCATCAACCCCTTGTCCGGTTGGGCGGCGGCCAGCGCATGCATGCCCTTGGGCGCGCCGTCCAGGTTGCCGTGATTTTTGACGTAATTGACCAGGTCCATGCGAAAGTCGTTCAATCCCAAATCGGTAATGGAGACGCCGGTTTTGACATCTTCGAGATCGATCACCTCGTCTTGCAGGCGCTGGAGTTGGGCTTTGCGGTAGGCCAGGTCATTGGCTTCGGCCCGGAGCACATTGTCATCGCCGGTGGCGGTGACATCGGCGATCACCATCCGGCTTTCGACGCGCTCTTTCAAGTTGATGTAGTCATCCAGGGAGATATCGGGCCAGTAGTTGACCAGTTGGATTTCCGAATTGCGCGAGCCGATGCGATCGATGCGGCCGAAACGCTGGATGATGCGCACGGGGTTCCAGTGGATGTCGTAGTTCACCAAAAAGTCGCAATCTTGCAGGTTCTGCCCTTCGGAGATGCAGTCCGTGCCGATGAGAAGATCGATTTGCTGGGTTTCTTGCGGCAGAATGACAGCCTTTTCCTTGGCGATGGGAGCAAACAGGGTCAGCAGGGACTGAAAGTCATAGGTGCGGTTCAGAGTGGACTTATAGTTGCCGCTGCCGGTGACTTTGGCCGTGTGCAATTGAAACCCGTCTCGGAGATAGGGCGCCAGGTTATCGTAAAGATAGCCGGCGGTATCGGCAAAGGCGGTAAACAGAAGAATTTTTCGGTTGCCAGGGTTGATGGGGTTTTCGATTTTGCTTTGAATCAACGCCTTGAGATGCGTCAACTTCGCATCTTCCGCCGGGGTGATTTTGCGCATTTCGGCGAAAAGCCGGGATATGGTGTCAAGGTCGGTATGCAGGTCAAATTCCCATGAGTCCAAATCCATATCCGAAAGATTGATTTGCACTTTGCCGCCGATGGTAGCGTCCTCCTCATCCGGCAATTCGTCTTCGTCGGCTTCCGCGTATTCCAGGGCGGACGAGAGATCATCAAAGCTGTCGGCCGCGCCTGTTTTCCTGAAACGTTCAATCTTGGCCAGAACCCTTTGATGATGGCTCTGGAGCTTTTGCAGAGTGATCCGAAACGCCTCCACCGAACTCTCTAGCCGCTTGAGCAGATTGACCGTCATCAGGGCCTGGAGACTTTTTTCACGATCGCTCTGCTTGAGGCGCGAGAGCCCGCCCATGATCAGGGTGTCATAGATTTCCTCGTACTTCGCGAGCCGGCTGGGGAAGATATAGCGGAAGGGCGCATACACCGCCATGCTCAAGGATATGAGGCAATTGAAAATATCGTTGAAGCCCATGACATCGGACCGGCTGGTCAAGGGGCAATGAAACGACAGCGGCTTTTTGCGAATGGGGAAGGGTCCGATATCCTTGGTGTCGTAAAATTTTTGAATGTGCTTCCTGGAACGGGCGATGGTGACGCTGTCGAGCAGTTCGAAAAAATCGAAATCCAAGGCCTCTAAAATGGCGGCCGGGGTGCGCTGTTCGGGCGGCAATTTCGACCAGCTATTGAAAGCGCCCTGCGCTCTTCGAAAGATCTCGTTGATATCTTTCTCGGTATGCAGCCGTTTGTTGAGGTTGTCCGGGTCGCCTTCATAGGCCAGGGCCAGTTGGTTGCGCAGATCGCTGAAGCGATTGTTGACCGGGGTGGCCGAGAGCATCAACACTTTGGTTCGGACGCCGGACTTGATGACCCGGTTCATCAGCTTTTGATAGCGGGTCTCCCGGTCCCGGTAGATTTCGTTGTTGCGGAAGTTGTGGGACTCGTCAATGACCACCAGGTCGAAGTTGCCCCAGTTGATGCGGTCCAGGGGTATGTTCAGCGAGTAACCCCGTTCGCGCTGAAGGTCTGTATGGCAAAGCACCGTGTAATTGAAGCGATCCTTTGCGAAAATGTTGGTGACCAGATTCTGATTGTAGTTGAGCCAGTTGTCGGTCAATTTTTTGGGGCATAGCACCAGCACTGATTTGTTGCGTAGCTCATAATATTTGATGACCGCCAGGGCGGTAAATGTCTTTCCGAGCCCAACGCTGTCCGCGAGAATACACCCGTTATAGCTCTCCAGTTTGTTGATGATGCCTACGGCTGCGTCCCTTTGGAAATTGAAAAGCTTGTTCCAGACCAGGCTTTCCTGGTAGCCGGTGCGGTCATTGGGCAACACATCTTCCGAGATATCTTCCAGAAACTCATTGAAAATATTGTAGAGGATCAGGAAGTAAATAAATTCCGGCGCGTTGTCTTGATAGGCGGTTTCAATGTGATCGCAAATGCTTGCGGTGACCTCTTCGACCTTATCCTTGTCCTGCCAGATCTGGTTAAAAAGCTGGAGATAAGTGGCCACCGAGCCGGTATCGGTCAAATTGTTCACAAAATTCGATACCGCGTTTCCTTTCTGATATCCCAGGTCAACGGCCGTAAAGCCCTGGAGGGGAAGATATACCGATGAGGTCCGCTCATCATCCACGCAAATAAATTGCTGCATGGGCGAATTGGTCCGATTCGATTTAAAGGTCGTTTTTGCGCGAACCCATTCGGCACACTCCTTGGCGATGGCTTTTTGAGTCAGTTGATTTTTCAGACGGATCTCAAACTCAGTGCCGTACAAGCTGCTTTCCCGTTGCAGCTTGGGGATGAAGAATTCCCGTTTTTCTTTTTTCAGTTTATCCGTGACCTGATCGGGGACGAAGGTGGGGGATGTAAAGATGAATTCAAGCGACTTGATCTTTGACAGCTCCGCTTTAAGGGCTTCGTAGGCATAGATGGAAAAACAAGAGGCGGCTATCTTTAATTTTGAGTTGGGGCCGATGGTTCGTTTGAGGCTGTCACCTAAGAAATGATTGATGTTGTCTATGATTTCCATGGCCGCCGAAACTCAATAAAATATAGGTAGATGCACCCGAGCGAGTATCGATAACAAATGTTGGAATTATCACAATAAACTTTAAAGTGGCGGCAAAGTCAAGGCAATGCTTAAAAGCTATCCGGTCGGTTACGACATTTGACATTGAGCCCGATTGCTTCATAATGCCCGAAACTATTAAATTGAGGTAATCCCATGCCGCCAGTTTTGGAAATCTTCTCGGACTACATCTGACCGTGGTGCTACTTCATTACCGGGCGTATTGAACGAGCACAAAAAGAGTTGGATCTGACCGTTCGCTGGACGGCCTTTCCGCTGCACCCCGAAACGCCGGAAGCGGGCCGCAGCCTGGAAGATCTGTTTGCCGGCCGGGGCGTGGACATTCCGGCCGTCCTGGCCCGGCTCAAGAGCACGGCCGCAGGCCTGGGGCTGCCCTTTACCGCACGGTCCATGACCTACAACAGCCGCCGGGCCCAGGTGCTGGGCAAGTGGGCCGAGGCGGAGGGTCGGGGCGATGCGTTCCATCTCCTGGCCTTTGAAGCCTACTTTGCCCATGGCCGCAACATCGCGCTTATGGATGTGCTCATGGAGCTGGCCGCGGCCGTTGGCCTGGACCCCCAGGTGGCCCGCACGGTCCTGGACGAGGGCCGGTTCGAAACCGCCGTGGATCAAGACTGGCAACGCAGCCGGGAGATGGGCATCACGGCCGTGCCCACCTTTCAAATGGGCGGCCGCCGCCTGGTGGGCGCCCACCCCTACGAGGCCATCCGCGATCTGGCCCTGGCCGCCGGGGCAACGCCCCGCGGCGGCTGAACCTTGCCCCGGCGCTTGCCGTGTTTAGGGTAACGCGCTTCCAATTCTTTCCTTTTTTTCATACCCCAATGGAACGCACGACGCCGTCCGGCATAGGCACAGTCGTCATGTTGGCGGACGCAACCCATCTCCATTACATCAGAATCGGCTGAGAGGCACCGTGGGCCGCAAGGGCGCGCCGCGTGCAGGCACGAAACCTGCTTATGGTAGCGAACGGTTCAAGCAATTTCACTGCATCTATCAAAGGAGGCAGATCCCATGCCCATGCCTTTAGGACATACCGCCATCGGTCTCGTGGCTTTCGAGACCGCCCAAACCACCCAGCGGCCGGGCAACCGCCTGGCGCTGTTCGCTTATATCACCCTCCTGGCCAACCTGCCCGACCTGGACATCCTCTTCGGGTTGCTGCTCACCGGCAACGGCAGTGCCTTTCACCGCGGCCCGACCCACAGCCTGCTGTTCGCCCTGGTGGCCGGGTACCTGGCCGCTTGGCTCATGCGGCGCTGGTCCCGCGGCCCGCAACTGGGTTTCGCCATGTGCGGGTTGCTGATCTTCTCCCACGTGGTTGCCGACATGCTCCTGACCAGTGCACCGGTGTCGCTCTTCTGGCCCCTGGAGCTGAATTTTTCCATGGGCTACAGCGATTGGGGCAACGTGATCCAGTTGGCGATCTTCCAGAGCGTTCAGGACTTCGTCATCGCCGTCCTGGCCGGCATCTATCTTTTGATCCTGCGAAAAATGCGCGGCACCAGCGTGGTTCACGACCTGCTCATGGCTTTGGTCAGGCGCGGGGCCAGATCCACGCGATAAGCGGACTATCTTTCTTCAGGCATCCGTGCGCGCCAGGCGGCCGCCCAGCACTTTGTCTCCGGTGGGCCCGGGGCTGCCGCCCCTCGGTTCGATGGTGATGCCGAAGGCCTCGTAGCCGGCCATGGGCCGGGGCGAGCTCACCTTCAATTGGGCCTCGCCCTGGGCCGATACCGAAAAGACGCCGCCACTGGTGCGCCGGCCGTCGGCGATGAGCCAGAGCTGGTACTGCCGCTCGGCATCCAGGGCCGGCAACCCTTGCACCACCAGCATGCTCCAGGCCCCATCCTTGGCCATCAAGAGCGTGCCGCTGGCCCCGGGAGCCGCATCAGTAGGACGCAGGTGGACCAGGTTCACGCTCTCCAGGCCGGAACCGGGACCGGAGGTGCGCACCTGGCGCCAGAGGTAGTAATTGGAAAGTCCCAGAATGAGGGTCAAGGCCGCGCCGGCCAGCAGCCCGATAGGCGCCAGCCGAGGCCAGCCGAACAACAACCGCGAAAACCAGGCGAACGGTCGCCGCACCCGCGGGCGGACCGGCGCCTGGATGCGCCGCATGAGCCGTTGCTTCAACGCGTCGGGGGGCGCAACCCGCGGCGCGCCCAGCCCCAGTTGGACAACCACCGCCTCATAGTCGCCCGCCTCGGATCGGCAGCGCTCACAATGGGCGAGATGGGCCGCGACCCGCTCGCGCGCGTCGGCCTCCAGAACGCCGAGCGCCAGGGAGGGCAAAAGCTCAAGGATTTGATCACATTCACTGTTCATAACATTCCCGGACGGTTGCACTTCTGTTAAGCCATACGCACGCTGCGGCCTTTTGGATCTGGCCGGAGCGCTATTTTTCTCCCAAAACCACCTTTAATTGCTGCATGGCCGCGCGCATGCGCGTCTTGACCGTGCCCAGCGGCAAGGCCAGGGTTTGGGCGATCCGGCCATGGGCATAGCCTTTGAAATAGGCCAGGGCCAGCACCTGCCGCTGCGTCTCGGGAAGCTCCCGGAGGGCGCGAACCACCCGCCGTCGCTCTTCCCGCTCGACGACCTCCTCTTCCAGGTCACCGGGAGCCGAAAGCGAATCCAGCGCGGCATCGTCCCATTGGGGCCCACGCTGATCCGGGCGGGCCTGGATGCGCCGCAGGCGGTCGATGGCCTGGTGGCGGGCGATGGCCAGCAGCCAGGTGCGCACCGAAGCATTTTGGGCGTCGTACGTCGCCGCGTGCCGCCAGATCTGCACGAACACATCCAGGGTGGCCTCTTCGGCAGCGGCCGGTTCGCCTAAAACAGTTCGCGCCAGACCATAGACCGCGGCCTTGTGGCGCTCGTAGAACCGGTCGAAGGCACGCTCGTCGCCTTGGGCGATCCGGTTCATGAGGGCTGCATCTTCGCTGGGGCTCACGCGCTTATCCTGCTGAAGGTTCTTCATGGCAAAGGTGTTGGGCAAACATAATGGAGGCCCCAATGCTGTCAAGGCGAATTAAATCCAATCCAAAACCGAACCGGCTGCGTATACCTAACCAAAACGCAAACAAAACACCTGCCCCACGGGGCTTTGAAAGGAGCTTGCCATGAAAAAATTCTCCATACTTATGATGACCGTCACCCTCGGCGCATTGATCGCCTCCCTGGCCCTGGCCGATCACCATGCCATCAAAACCGCCACCAAAGAAGGCCTGGGCACCTACCTGACCGATGCCAAGGGCATGACCCTCTACTGGTTCGCCAAGGATGCTGCCGGAACCAGCAACTGCGACGCCGGCTGCCTGGAAAAATGGCCGATCTATCAACGCGACACGGTGGCCCCGCCGGCCGGGGTCAACGCCGCGGATTTCGGCACCATCACCCGGGCCGACGGCCAGAAGCAGACCACCTTCCGCGGCTGGCCGCTTTACTACTTCGTGATGGACAAAGCCGCGGGCGACACCAAGGGCCAGGGCGTCAAAGAGGTCTGGTTCGTCATCGACCCGGCCAAATTCCCACCCAAATAGCACCTGCCCGCCGGCCCGAGGTACCCGGCGTCCGCTCCCCGCGGGCGGATGCCGGGCCGTCCGTGACGCCCTGCCCGCCTAAAAAGCATTGATTTTATAGCCCTGTCGTTTTACACAGGACGCTATCAGCGGTTTTCAAACGCTAACCCGGAGCAGGTACTTTCCTTGCAGAGGGGCCGGGCCGCCCCTTTCATATTCAGACCATACCCCCAATCGATCCGTCAGGAGGCGTCATTCCGTGAGCAACGAAGTCAATAAAATCATCTATTCGATGATCAAGGTCAGCAAATTCTACGACCAGAAACCGGTTCTCAAAGATATCTCCCTCTCTTACTTTTATGGCGCCAAGATCGGCGTGCTGGGCCTCAACGGCTCGGGCAAAAGCTCGCTGCTGCGCATCCTGGCCGGCGTGGACACCAACTTCAACGGCGAAACCGTGCTCGCCCCGGGCTACACCGTGGGCTACCTGGAGCAGGAGCCGCTGGTGGACGTGGACAAGACCGTGCGCGCCGTGGTCGAAGAGGGCGTGCAGACCACCGTCGACCTGCTCAAGCAGTTCGAGGAGATCAATAACAAGTTCGCCGAACCCATGAGCGACGACGAGATGGATAAATTGATCCAGCGCCAGGGCGAGGTACAGGAAAAACTGGATGCCCTGGAGGCCTGGGACCTGGACTCCAAGCTGGAGATGGCCATGGACGCCCTGCGCTGCCCGCCCGGCGACATGCAGGTCAAGGTACTCTCGGGTGGCGAAAAACGCCGCGTGGCCCTGTGCCGGCTGCTGCTGCAAAAGCCGGACATCCTGCTGCTGGACGAACCCACCAACCACCTGGATGCCGAGAGCGTGGCCTGGCTGGAGCACCACCTGCAAGCCTATGCCGGCACGGTCATCGCCGTGACCCACGACCGCTACTTTTTGGACAACGTGGCCGGCTGGATTCTGGAGTTGGACCGGGGCCACGGCATTCCCTGGAAGGGCAACTACTCGAGCTGGCTGGAGCAAAAGCAGGAGCGCTTGCGAAGGGAAGAAAAGAGCGAAAGCAGCCGCCAGAAGACCCTCTCCCGGGAGCTGGAGTGGATCCGCATGTCGCCCAAGGGCCGCCATGCCAAGAGCCAGGCGCGCATCAGCGCCTATGAAAAGCTGCTCTCCCAGGAGAGCCAGAAGCAGGAGAAGGATCTGGAGCTTTTCATTCCGCCCGGGCCGCGCCTGGGGGATGTGGTCATCGAAGCCGATAACGTGGGCAAGGCCTACGGCCAGCGGCTGCTGGTGGAGAACATGAGCTTTCGCTTGCCGCCCGGCGGCATCGTGGGGGTCATCGGTCCCAACGGCGCCGGCAAGACCACGCTTTTCCAGATGGTCACCGGCCAGGAGCAGCCCGACAGCGGAACGATCCGCATCGGCGAAACCGTCAAGCTGGCCTACGTGGACCAGAGCCGCACCCTGGACCCCCAGAAGAGCATCTGGGAAGAGATCACGGGCGGCAACGAGCAGATCCAGTTGGGCGACCGGCTGGTCAACTCCCGGGCCTACGTGGCGCGCTTCAACTTCTCGGGCAGCGACCAGCAGAAGAAGGTGGGCACGCTTTCGGGCGGGCAGCGCAACCGCGTGCATTTGGCCAAGATGCTGCGCGAAGGGGCCAACGTGCTGCTGCTCGACGAACCGACCAACGACCTGGACGTCAACACCTTGCGCGCCCTGGAAGAGGCCTTGGAGAACTTCGGCGGCTGCGCCGTGGTCATCAGCCACGACCGCTGGTTCCTGGACCGCATCGCCACCCACATCCTGGCCTTCGAGGGCGACAGCAAGGTGCTCTTCTTCCACGGCAACTGGAGCGAATACGAACAGGACCGCAAACGCCGCCTGGGCGCCGATGCCGAGCGGCCGCACCGCATCAAGTACCGGCAGTTGACGCGCTAGAAAAAATAATCCGGGAGGCACGCCATGAAAAACGACCGACGCATCACCATCGCCTTTACCGACGGCACCGACATGCAATTCGAGTTTCCCAAGCAGATCGACGATCCCAGCAAGATCGTCACGGCCCTGCGCGGCACGCTGAAGGAACAACTGCTGGTCATCGAGGTCGAGGGCGCCATGTACACGATCCCCTACAACAATGTGAAGTACATCCGGGTGTCGCCCTGCCCGGACAAGCTGCCCGAAACGGCCATCACCGGCGCCCGCCTGAAGGAGTGAAGCCCAGACAGATGAAGGAGGCGCTATGCCGGAAACCGCCAAGCCGTCCCGATCGTTATCCGCCTTCGTCTACCGCACCCTGGCCCTGCGCGTCGTGGCGACCGGCCTGCTCATCGCCCTGGCCTTCGGCCTTTTGATCTACGCCACCCAGTCCCGGAACATCGGCCAAAACGTGGTCGAAGACGCCCTGAACCGTTTGGACCTGCTGGTCTACCACACCCGCCAACTGGCCGAGCAGCAGGGCCTCGCGCCCGAGGAGGCCTTCCGGCAACTGCTCGCCGGGGGCCGCCTGCCGATCCGCCCCCGCCAGCATTACGGCGATTTCGTCTACGCCCTTTTCTATACATCCGCCGGCGAAAAAAAAGGGGTCTTCAAAGCGGCCGATGACCCCCGGGCCGACCTGGCCCAACGCTTCGTGAGCACCACCGAGAGCCGTTTTCCTTCCCCCGAAGCGCCCTTTCACCAGGTCGAGCGCCTGGAGGGCCGGCCCTACATCCATCTGGTGGTCGCCGTGCAGACCCCGGAGCATGCCGTCATCGGCCATGCCGAAGCCATGTTCGCCCTGTCGGACCTTACGGCGGCCCAGGTGCGCAAGAACACCTTCCGCTCCATCGGCTACATGCTGCTCGTGGTACTCTTCACCACGGCCATGCTCTACCCGGTGATTCTGACCCTGACCCGCCGCCTGGCCCGCTATTCGGAAACGCTGCTGGATTCCAACCTGGAGACGCTCTCCGTGCTCGGCAGCACCATTGCCAAGCGCGACAGCGACACCGATGCCCACAACTACCGGGTGACCCTCTATGCGGTGCGCATGGCCGAGACCCTGGGCATGGAAAAAGCATCCATGCAGCGCCTGATCAAGGGCGCCTTCCTCCACGACGTGGGCAAGATCGGCATCCGCGACGAGATCCTGCTCAAGCCCGGCCGCCTGGACGAAAAGGAGTATGCCGTCATGAAGACCCATGTGAACCACGGCGGCGACATCGTCCAGCGCTCGGCGTGGCTCCAGGAGGCGTCCGATGTGGTCAGCGCCCATCACGAGAAGTACGACGGCAACGGTTATCCCAAGGGCCTGAAGGCCGAAGAGATCCCCCTGGCCGCGCGGATTTTCGCCATCGTCGATGTCTTCGACGCCTTGAATTCCAAACGTCCCTACAAAAAGCCCCTCTCCCTGCAAGAGACCATGCAGATCCTGGAGCAGGGCAAAGGCTCCCATTTCGACCCGCGCCTGGTGGAGTTGTTCGCCACCCTGGCCCCGGCGCTCTACCGGGAGTTCAGCGATAAGGAGGGCGAACCGCTCAGGGCCGCCCTGGCGGCGATCACCCACAAATACTTCTCCGCGGGCATCGAGACCCTGACCTATTGATGGCCTTGCATAGGACCAAGGTCCTATAGGCCGAGGGGCCTCAACCTTGATAGAGAGCGGGTATTCTGGCATTTCCTTGCTGAACGCACCCTGGTGACCGCATCCGTCCCGAATGGTCTGATTCTCTTCGTTCCACTCAGCCCATGAGCACCCAAGAAACTTTCAATAGGAGGGCGAGGTGATGTATCGAAAGGGAGCTCTATTGCTTGCGGGAATCTTAGGCCTCTCAGCCTGCGCCGGTTTCGGGCCGACGACCGTCTCCCGGGACCGCTTCGACTACAACGCGGCCATTTCCGATTCGTGGAAACGCCAGATGCTGTATAACCTGATCAAAATCCGCTACGGAGATGCCCCGGTCTTCCTGGATGTCTCCTCGGTGATCAGCCAGTACCAGATCGGCGGCCAGATCAGTCTGGGCGCGACGCTCAACAACAATCCCTGGAGCACCTCCGAAACCCTGGGGGCCACCGGCAATTATGTCGAGCGCCCGACCATCACCTTCACCCCGGTCATCGGCGACAAATTCGCCCGCAGCCTGATGTCCCCCATTCCTCCCTCGGCCATCCTCAGCCTCGTCCAGGGCGGCTATCCGGTGGACCTGGTCTTCCGGTTGCTGGTCCACGAGATCAACGGATTGCGCAATCGCTTTGGCGGCGATATGCGGGCCTATGCCACCGACCCCGAGTTTTTGGCCCTGGTCCAGAAAATGAGACAGATCCAGTTGGCCGGGGCCATCGGGATGCGCCACACGAAAGTAGACAAACAAGAGGCCGCCTTGTTGGTGATCCGGGGAAAAGCGGACCCGGCCATCGACGCCATGTCCAGGGAGGTCCGGGGTATTTTGGGCTTGGACCCCCAGGCCAGCGAATTTCGGGTAGCGTATGGCGCCATTCCCAGGGACAACCAAGAGATCGCGATCCTGACCCGCTCGATCCTGGAAGTGCTCGTGGACATCTCCACGGATATCGAAGTGCCCGCCTCGGATGTGGAGGAAAAAAGGGTTTCGCCCACCTTCGCGGAAACGGTGGCCGGCGAGAAGGTCGCCCCCATGATCCGGATTCAAAGTTCGCCGGAAAAACCGGCCGAGGCCTTCGTGTCGGTGGCCTATCGCAACGCCTATTTCTGGATCGACGACCGGGATTTGCGTTCCAAAAAATTATTTACCTTTTTGATGTTTGTCTTTACCCTGGTGGAGACGGGGGATAAAGGCAGCACGCCCGTCGTGACCATTCCCACCGGATAGGCCGTACTTCTTCTTCCTGGCTCTCGCTGCGCGGGCTCCACAGACAAGTATTCTTATAAGCCGTTTTGGCAACCATACTTTCAGCCACATATGCAGACACCAAAGGAGGCTTGGAATGACGGAGATCAAACTAAATGCCGAGCAAAAGCGCCTGGCCGAGGCCCGCGAAGGGGTCGCCTGGCGCCAATGGGGTCCCTATCTGAGCGAGCGTCAGTGGGGCACGGTGCGCGAAGACTACAGCGAAAATGGCGATGCCTGGAACTTCTTCACCCACGATCACGCCCGCAGCCGGGCCTACCGCTGGGGCGAGGATGGCCTGGGCGGCATCTGCGACGAAAAGCAGCGGCTCTGTTTTGCCCTGGCCTTGTGGAACGGCAAGGACCCCATCCTCAAGGAGCGCCTCTTCGGGTTGACCAACAGCGAGTCCAACCACGGCGAGGATGTCAAGGAGTACTACTTTTACCTCGACAGCACGCCGACCCACGCTTACATGAAGTACCTTTACAAGTATCCCCAGGCGGCCTTTCCCTATGCCAACCTGGTGGACACCAACCGGGGGCGCACCCGCTACGAGATGGAGTACGAGTTGCTCGACACGGGGGTCTTCCACGAGGACCGCTACTTCGATGTTTTCGTGGAGTACGCCAAGGCCGGTCCCGAGGAGATCCTGGTGCGCATCTCGGCCGCCAACCGTGGGCCGGAGGCGGCCGAGCTGCACCTGCTGCCGACCCTGTGGTTCCGCAACGACTGGGCGGCATGGATCGCCAGGCCCTCCCCAAAACCGATGCTCCGGCAGATCGAGTGCCCGGCCGGTACCCGCGCCATTC
Organism: Desulfobacterales bacterium; assembly: GCA_016218685.1. Lineage (GTDB taxonomy): Bacteria > Desulfobacterota > Desulfobacteria > Desulfobacterales > Desulfosarcinaceae > Desulfatitalea. The sequence continues at coordinate 60,670 of JACRDD010000038.1, forward strand.
AGGCCGAGCATCCGGTCCTCGGGAGGTACCGCCTGGAGTGCGAGGGCGATGCGCCGCTGCTCTTCACCGAGAACGAAACCAACCACATCCGGCTGCGCCTGGACTACCCCAATGCGGGCCCCTACCTCAAGGACGGCATCAACGACTGCGTGGTCCAGGGCCGACGGGAAGCGGTCAACCCCGAGCACCTGGGCACCAAGGCCGCGGCGCACTACCGGCTGAAGATCGACCCCGGTCAAACGGCCACCGTGCGGCTGCGCCTCGCCGCTCGCCCCCCGGCCGCAACGGATACCCCGAACCCCTTCGGACCGGGCTTTGACCAAATTTTTGCCGCGCGGCTGGGCGAGGCCGATGCGTTCTACCGCGCCGTGACCCCGCCAACGGTCTCGGCCGATGCGGCCAATGTGATGCGCCAGGCCATCGCCGGCATGCTCTGGTCCAAGCAGTACTACTACTTCGACGCCGATTCGTGGCTGGAAGAGCACCGCGCCCATCCCCTGCACCACGGCAGCCGCCAGTTCCGCAACCGGGAGTGGTTCCACATGATCAACGACGACATTATCTCCATGCCCGACAAGTGGGAGTACCCCTGGTACGCGGCCTGGGATCTGGCCTTCCATACGCTGCCGATCTCCATCGTGGACCCCGACTTCGCCAAGGAGCAGATGAAGCTGATGCTGCGCGGCCTCTACCTGCATCCCAGCGGCCAACTGCCGGCCTACGAATGGAACTTCAGCGACGTGAACCCGCCGGTACACGCCTTTGCCACCCTGTTCCTGCACCGCACCGAGCAGGCCCTGGGCGGCGCCGCCGACCTCGATTTTCTCAAAACGGCCTTCAACAAGCTGCTGCTGAACTTCACCTGGTGGGTCAACCGCAAGGATCGTTTTGGCAAGAATGTCTTCGAGGGCGGCTTTCTGGGCCTGGACAACATCGGCGTCTTTGACCGCAGCGCGCCGCTGCCCACCGGCGGCTACCTGGAACAGGCCGACGGCACGGCCTGGATGGCGCTCTTTACCCAGAACATGCTCGAACTGGCCGTGGAGATCGCCCCCCATGACCGGTCCTACGAAGACATGGTCTTCAAGTTCGTGGAGCACTTCCTCTATATCGCCGCGGCCATGAACAAGCCCGGCGGCGACGGCATGTGGGACGAAGAGGACGGCTTCTTCTACGACCTGCTGCGCCTGCCCGACGGCAGCGGCACGCGCCTTAAGGTGCGCTCCATGGTCGGCCTGCTGCCGCTGTGCGCCGCGACGGTCATCGAGCGTTGGCAGCGCGAACGCGTTCCGGGAGCCACGGCCGCGGTGCTGGCCCGCGTGGGACAGATGCCCGAGCTCATGGAAAGCATCCACCCCACCGGTCCCGGCCACCTGGGGGTGAACGAGCGGGGCATCTTCGCCCTGGTCAATCCCCAGCGGTTGCGCCGCATCCTCTCGCGCATGCTGGACGAAAACGAATTTTTCGGCCCGTACGGCATCCGCTCGCTCTCCAAGTTCCACGAGCACCACCCTTACATCTTCAACGCGGGCGGCCAGGAGTACCGCGTCAACTACCTGCCGGCCGAATCGGACACCGGCATGTTCGGCGGCAACTCCAACTGGCGCGGCCCGATCTGGATGCCGGTCAACACCCTGATTATCCGGTCGCTCCTGAACTTCTACCTTTACTACGGAGACAGCTTCAAAATCGAATGCCCAACAGGCTCGGGCCATTTGATGAATCTCTTTGAGGTGGCCAAGGAGATCGCCGATCGCCTGACCCGCATCTTCCTGCTGGACGCAAATGGCCGCCGGCCGGTCTATGGCGGATCGGAAAAGTTCCAGACCGACCCCCACTGGCGCGACCATATCCTGTTCTACGAGTACTTCCACGGGGACAACGGGGCGGGATTGGGCGCCAGCCACCAGACCGGCTGGACCGGCATCGTGGCCAAGCTCATTCAACTCTTCGGATCGATCGATGCGAAGACGTTGCTCGCCAGCGGCAAGGAGAGCGGCTTCAAGCGCTGAGAGGCGGACAAATCACCCCTGCGCCTGCATGCCGTAGAGCCGCTCCAGATTTTGCTCGATGCGGTCGCAGACGATCACGATCCGCTGCCAGCCGTCCGGAACGATGGCCTGGGTGTGGGCCAGGTTGTTGCGCAGCGTTTCCAGCTCCTTGACGGCCTGGCGCACCTCCCGGCGCGACGTGAATCCCAGGGCTTTTTGAAAGGCCTGGTCATAGGAGAGAATCGAACCCTTATCGCCGAATTGCAGGCAGTCGATCAGATCGACCCGCTGGCCGCGGCGCTCGCGCTCGGCCTGCAGGGCCGCGGCCTTTTCCACGCGCCCGGCCGAGAGCGTCGCCTGCCAGGCGCCGTCGGCATACCTGCGGCGCAAAATCTCGGTCATGACCATTTCGGCCAGGGTGATGATTCCGAAGAGAAACATGCGCATGGGCGGCTTTTCCAGGTCGGAAAGGGTAACGATCGCCGCCGGCTGATCGAGCATGGTGACGAAGCACTGCCGGTGGATTGCCAGGGCGCCCACCACCGCCACCAGGCTGGCCGACTCCGGCACCAGCTCGCCCCCGGCGCCGAACGGCACAAGGTGATCGCCGCACCGGCCGGCGGTCAGCGCTTCCCGGCGGGCATAACCGCGCACCAGGCCCTGCTCACGGATTCCCACCAGATCGAAATCTTTTTCGAGCAGAAATTGATGGACCTTTGTGGCCTCGGCCTCGACATCGAACGAGACCAGGGGTTCGGCCAGGTCCATGGCCGTAAAGCCCTTGAAGAACAGGCGGCGCAGGCGTTCGTGCTGGGGAATGTGCATGGGCGTGGGTCTCGCAGAAGGTTAGTACTTCACCATAAGCGGGGGCACTAAGGCCGATTTGGTTTGTGTTCGATAAATCCGATCCTACGGTCGTCTGCCCCATCGTCGGAAACCAACTGATCCAGGACCGTGAAGACGAGCTGGAAGCGCTCCTCGGTCAACTCGCGAAACGCATCCAGTTCGCGCTTGAGCTCGGCGTTGTGAAGAACCAGGTGCCGGAGTTGCACAAAGGCCCGCATGACCTGAATGTTGACGTCGATGGCCCGGTCGCTGTTCAAAACCCCGGAGAGCATCGCGACCCCCTGTTCCGTAAAGGCCATCGGTTGATAGCGCGCGCCGCCCCAACTTGAGGTCACAATTTGTGACCTCAAGTTGGCAACCTCCTGATATGTCATTTCAAACATGAAATCTGCGGGGAATCTCCGGATGTTCCGACGAACGGCCTGCTTGAGAACTTTGGTTTCGACGCCGTACAACTCCGCCAGGTCCCGGTCGAGCATGACCTTGACACCCCGGATGGAAAAGATCCGCCTGGTAATTTCATCCAGTTCGATTAACTGATTCATTGATCACCTTCCTGGGGCTATCGGCAATAGAAGGGCAACCGCCCGGCTCTATTTACGCACTCGAGCCGGATAGGTCAACGCGCTTTTCAGCGTCAACGGCGCTAAAATCTATACTGCTAATCAGACCATTGAGCCAGCTTCAGCCGGCAGGCGGCGGCGAAGTCTTCGGGGTAGTGGCCGTTGATCCAGCGCAGTTGGGCTTCGCTGAAGGCGCCGGGCGATTCGGGCAGGCGGGGCAGGAAGGAGTAGAGCAGGCGCTGGTCGCGGTCGGCGTCGTCGAAGCGCTTGGAGAATTCGATCACCGTGATCATGGTGGCGCCCAGGCCGGTGAGGGCCTGCATGGCCTTGAGCAGGGCCTGGTCCAGACTGGCCCGCACGGCGGCGTCGGCTTCCAGGATGTTGCCCGCCGCCAGGCGGGTCATCAATTGCAGCTCCCACTGGGAGGTCTGGGCCTTGGGCGCGAAGAGCAGCACGTGCTCGTCCTGGTGCACCACGAGGCTTGCGGGGCGGTCGGCGCGGCCATCCATACGCCGGTTGGCGGCGATGGCTTGCAGGTAGCAGTCGAAAAAGGGGCGGCCGTGGGCGCGTTGGTAGCTTTGGATGAATTCCTGGATCTGGTCGCCGCAGGCGTAGGCGGGCAGGGGCTGGCCGTCCTGGGCGCTCACCGTGGCGGGAACGAGGGCATACTGCTGGTGGATCTGCTGGTGGGAGGCGTGCAGGCGATAGCCGTTGGGCGCGTAGTCGAAGCCGTAATTCCAGCCCCACAAGGTGGCGTTAAAGGCCAGGGGCCGGTTCGGGTCCTGCGACAGCGCCGCGAGGATCTGTTGGCGCAATACTTCCAGCTCTTCTACGCCCAGCTCCCGGCGGCGCACCGAGACCGGCATGTGAAGCATGCGCGCGGTTCTTTCGTAGGTGCGCTGGTAGTAGAGATGGCGCATGGCGGCCACGTCGTCCGGCGTCAGGGCGCCGGCCGCGTAGCGCACGGCGTCAGGGGCCATGTTGGCGGCGTAGTGGCCCCAGGGGATATAGCTGTTGCGCCGCAAATACTCGAAGACATGGCTGCCCGGCCGCCGGCACTCGCCCACGATCTCGCTCTGGCCCTGGGTCCCGGGCCGCAGCACCATTACTTCTTTGTAAAGATCGGGCAGATGGGGGTTGTTGGCCACCGCGTCGAAGAGCTGCTCGTCGTGGATCACGGCCCGCTGGGCACCGGACGGCTCGGTTCGGTAGATCAACCCCAGGGGCTGACAGGTCTGGGGGTCGCTTTGAAAGTCGCAACTGGCGTGAGCCAGCGGAATGAGATCGTCGGGATCGGTGGAGGTGGCGGCCAGCGCCAACTGCAGTGGCCGGGGCAGGCGACATATAAGGTCGTCCGCCTCGGCTTCCCGGGTATGGTCCCGCAACGCGCGGGTCAGGGAAACCGGCGGCCGGCCGGGGATGGCGATCCTAGTCAAATTGGCCGCGGCCCGCTCGGCCCAGGTTCTGCCGATGTAGGTCGTGCCCCGGAAGGGGAAGGGATTGGGAATCTCGTAAATCCAGTCCGCGGACGGTTCATCCACGTCGCCGGGCGGAAAATTGGCCGTGTTCAGGCAGACCGTGCCGTCGGTGGTCAAGCCCAGGGGTTGCAGATACTCCCCGGAACGCAGGTTGGCCACCGCGAAATTCGGCTGGTGCACGCCAAAAAGAAAGCGCCCCTCGGGCGCCACGCAGGTGCGGAGAAGAGTTGAGGAAAGCCGGTCGCTCATCGTGCCCTTTTGGTGGTCACTCGCTGTAGATAACCGCTACGATCCTGGCCCGGCCCCCCTTGGCGGTCAGCAGGTGGGGCGTGGTGGAAAGATAATAGGCGCTGTCACCCGGGGCCAGCTCGAAGCGTTCGGCGCCGATGTCCAATACCACGGTTCCTTCCAGGACGTAAATGAACTCTTCGCCGCCGTGCACCGAGCGCTCCTGGTCCGGCATTTCTTCCAGTTGAACGACCAGGGCTTCCATGTGGCGGCCCTTGACCTCCGGCGCCAGGCTCATGTAGGTGTAAGCCGCCTTGCTGCCCTTGCCGGTGGACGAGCGCTCCACCACATGGCGTTCGTTCTTGCGGGTAACGGCCCACAGCCGCTGGCCTTCGCCGGCGATCAGGCGGCGCAGGGCGCTGTCCAACGCCTTGCTCAGCTTGATGATCGTGCCGAGCTGGGGGTTGAGGCGGTTGTCTTCGATGGCCTGCAAGGTCTCCTCGTCGAACCCGGTGAGCTGGGACAAGGCGGTGATCGTAAGCCCTTTTTCTTCGCGCAGCCGCCGGATGCGGTCGCCGATGTGCTCCCGGCAGGTGTCGTCGCAGGCGGCGATATCGCCGGTCAGGTCCGCAAAGTAATCGACATTGATCGGCGGTTTTTCTGCTGCTGCCATGATAACACTCCTTTCAAAGTTGCGCTTCTAAGGCCGCAGATGGGCCGGCAGAACCGCTTGCGGGCCCCAGCCGGCCGGCAGTTTCTGGTCCGGCGTCTCGCCGTTTTTAGACTTGCGTTTGGCCAGGCCCGGGCGGGCATATTCCCGGTGGCCCTCCTTGAGCGTGCGGCCGTTGATGATGGCTTCCGAGCGCAGGCGGTGGCCCACGGTCTTCTCCATCTGGCGGCCCAGCCACAGGATGCGATCCACGTCATAGCCGTGGCGGATGCCCATCTCGTCGACCTGCACCAGCATATCTTCCAGGCACATCAAGCCCACGAAGCGCGGATCGTCGTAGTAGTACTCGCCGGTGCCCGGCACCGGGCAGTCGTCCAGGAAGTTGGCCGGCTGGCCGCCCATGCCGCCCAGGGTGGCTTCGAAGTTACGGATGCCGGCCTGCAGGGCCGCCAGCACCGAGGCCGATCCCACGCGCTTGGTTTCGTGGAAGTGGGCCAGGTGCACGGCCGGATCGGGAATCGCGTCCAGGATCATGGAGAAATAGCGGTAGACCTGGGCCGCCGAAGCGCTGCCGTCGTGGTCGGCGTGCTCGATGTCGTCGGCGCCGATGGAAAGCCAGCGCTTGGTGAACTCCACGGCATCTTCCAGGCGCGTGGCGCCGCCGATGGGGCTGCCCCAAATGGTGCTCACCGTGCCGCACATCTTGATGCCCGCATCCTTGCACTTGCGGATGGCGCGCTCGCACTCGGCCCAATACTCGGGCAGGGTGCAACCCGAATTGGCAAAATGATGTTCTTCTTCGGTGGAGACCATCATCAGCACGCGATCCGGCCCTATGCCCTGCTCACGCATGCGGATGGCGCGGTCCACGGCCGGCTCGCGGATGGTGATGGCCGTGAGCACGATCTGGTCGTAGGGGATGCCTTTTTTGGCGCAGCGCTCCTTGAAGCGGTCGCTGCGCAGGTGCTTGAACAGCTCGTCGGCGTCGCTGAACTGGGGCATCAGGAACGGGTTGCCCAGGTTGGTCACCTCGATGTTGCGGCAGCCGGCGAAGATCAACTCTTCCAGGTAGAAGATCTTGGCCCGCGTGGAGATGAATTTCTCCAGATGCTGAAAACCGTCGCGGATCGTGATGTCGCCGATCATGACCTCGCGCGGCATGCGCGGAAAAATCTTCCAGTAATCATGTTCGCTCATGCGTTGTCTCCTATTCTCGATTTGCTGGGTTCAGCCTTCTACTTTGGATTACTTCCCTTTATACACCGGCTTGCGCTTCTCCCGAAAGGCCGTCAATCCTTCCAGCCGGTCTTCGGTGGGGATGCAGAGCCAGTAAGCGTTGGATTCGATGGCCAGGCCGGTTTGCATGTCGGTCTCCAATCCGCGGTTGATGGCGTACTTGGCCTGCTCTACCGCAATGGGACCGGATTGGCCGATCTCGTCGGCCAGACGGCGCGCAGCGGCCAGCAACTCCGCTGGCGGGTAAACACCATTGACCAGGCCGATGCGCAAGGACTCCTGGGCGTTGATGCGCCGGCCGGTGAAGATCAGCTCCTTGGCGATGCCTTTGCCCACCAGGCGCGGCAAACGCTGGGTTCCGCCGGCGCCGGGGATAATGGCCAGGCGCGTTTCGGTCAGGCCCATGGTGGCCGTCTCGGAAGCCAGGCGGATGTCCGAGGCCAGGGCCAGTTCGGTGCCGCCGCCCAAGGCCACACCGTTGACCGCGGCGATCACCGGCCGGGGGAACAGCTCCACGTCGTCCATCAGGCGCCGGATGTTGAAGATGAACTCCTTGACCTGCTCGGGGGTCATGCCCGCGCGCTCCTTGAGATCGGCACCGGCGCTGAAGGCTTTGTCGCCGCTGCCGGTGACGATCACCGCGCGCGCGCGCTTGTCGAAACGCAGCTCGGCCAGGCGCTCGCCCAGGGCCCGCACCATGGCCACGTTGAAGGAGTTCATGGTTTCGGGTCGGTTGAGGGTCAGGGTGGCTACGTGGTCTTCGATCTCTAACAGAACCAATTCTTCCATGATGATTTCTTCCTTGGGTTGGAATCGATCAATTTTCAGAACAATCTGCTAACATCCAATATGCCGCGAAATCACGATCCGTTGCACTTCCGACGTGCCTTCGCCGATTTCCAGCAGCTTGTGGTCGCGGTAGAAGCGCTCGACGCCGTACTCTTTCATCAATCCGTAGCCGCCGTGGATCTGCACGGCGTGATCGGCCACGCGGCCCATCAGTTCGGAGCAGTACAGCTTGGCCATGGCCGCTTCCTTGGCGAACGGCCGGTGGCGGTCGCGCAGCCAGCAGGCTTTATAGAGCAGGTTGCGGGCGCACTCGATTTCGGTGGCGCTGTCGGCCAGCTTGAAGGCGATGGCCTGGAACTTGGAGATGGGCTGGCCGAACTGCACGCGGTGCTTGGCATAGTGCATGGCCGCTTCGTAGGCGCCGATGGCGCCGCCCAGCCCCATGGCGCCGATGGACAGGCGCCCGCCGTCCAGGGTTTGAAGCATCTGGTGAAAGCCGTCGCCCGGCTTGCCCAGGATGTTCTTTTCCGGCACGCGCACGCCGTCGAAGAAGAGCTCGGCGGTGTTGGAGCTGCGCCACATCATCTTGCGCTTCATGGGCCGGGCCTGGAACCCGGGCATGCCCTTTTCCACCAGAAAGCAGGTGTATTCGGGCTTGCCGCCGGCGCGGGTGCCAGTGATGGCCTGGACGGTCACGCCCAACGTCAGGTCGCAGGCGGCATTGGTGATGAAGATCTTGCTGCCGTTGAGAATCCAGTGGCTGCCTTCCTTAACGGCCGTGGTTTTGCTGCCACCGGCGTCGGAGCCGGCCCCCGGCTCGGTGAGGCCGAAGCCCCACAGGGCGTCGCCCCGGCACAGGGGCGGCAAAAAGCGGCGCTTTTGCTCTTCGGTGCCGAAATAGCGGATCGGGCCGATGCCCAGAGAGTTGCCGGCCGCGATGGTGGCGGCCTGGGAGCCGTCCACGCGCGCAATCTCTTCCACGGCGATGATGTAGGCCAGATAGTCCAGACCCTGGCCTTCATATTCTTCGGGCACGAACATGCCGAACAGACCGATTTGGCCCATCTTGCGGGTCAGTTCGGACGAGAAGGTCTCGGTTTCGTCCAAATCGGCGGCCACCGGTGCGATCTCCTTTTCGGCAAAGGTGCGCACCTCCCTGCGGATCATCTCCTGCTCCCGGGTCAAATCGAAATCCACCGCCACCTCCTTATGGGCTTCGGCGCGTTAACGGTGCCCCGACCTTCATATCTGTCCAGGCGCCGTTGCCGCACGGGTCATTGCCAAGCAATATCTCATCGCCTTCGAGAAAGTGTCAAGAGCGGCGATTGTAACTTTGGTCGCAGGGCTGCATCGCGGGTTAACAGTTGACGCCAGCGTCAAATTTCATAATGATTGGACAGCGTGTCCCCCTCGGCCGGGCAAGGACGCCCTGGGCCGCCATGGAGGGCGGTGACAGGGAGATGCCGCGAACGTCCCATCCCGGACGACACGCGCTTCAAAGGAGGCCTCATGTCGGTTGCCAATGAACGCTACGTCCCCCTGCATCCCATCCGGGTGGTCACGGCCACGGCGCTTTTCGACGGCCACGATGCCGCCATCAATATGTATCGCCGCCTCTTGCAGAATGCCGGCGTCGAGGTCATCCACCTGGGCCACAACCGCTCGGTGCGGGACATCGTGGACGCGGCCGTGCAGGAGGATGTCCAGGGCGTGGCGGTCTCCTCCTACCAGGGCGGCCACATGGAATTTTTCAAATACCTGGTGGACCTGCTGCGCCAATCGGGCGTGCCCCATGTCCAGGTGTTCGGCGGCGGGGGGGGCGTGATCGTGCCGGCCGAGGTCCAGGCCCTGGAGGCCTACGGCGTGGCCAAAATCTACACGCCCGAAGACGGCGCGCGCCTGGGGTTGCAGGGCATTATCGAGCACATGGTGCGCCGCCTGGATTTTCCCCGGGCCGGACGCGCCGAGCTGGCCCTGGACCGGCTCTCGCCGGACAACCCGCCCCTGGTGGCCAACCTGATCACCACCCTGGAACAGAACGGCGCGGACGACCAGTGGGCCGACCTGCGCGCCGCGCTGGGCGCCAAGGCCGCCGGGCGGACGGTGCCGGTGGTGGGCATCACCGGCACGGGCGGCTCGGGCAAATCCTCGCTCACCGATGAACTGATCCAGCGCCTGATGCTGGATCAGGACCGCATCCACGTGGCCGTGCTCAGCGCCGACCCCTCCCGGCGCAAGAGCGGCGGCGCCCTGCTGGGTGACCGCATCCGCATGAACGCCATCGGCGACCGGCGCGTCTTCATGCGCTCGCTGGCCACCCGTTCGGCGGGTGAAATCCCGGCGCGCCTGGCGGATATCGTGCGCGTGCCCAAGGCCGCGGGCTACGACCTGATCATCGTGGAGACCGCCGGCATCGGCCAGGGAGACGCCGCCGTGGTCGAACACGTGGATCTGTCCATCTACGTGATGACCAGCGACTTCGGTGCCGCCTCCCAACTGGAAAAGATCGACATGCTCGATTTCGCCGACCTGGTGGTGGTCAACAAGTTCGAAAAGCGCGGGGGCGAAGACGCGGTGCGCGACGTGCGCAAACAGGTGCAGCGCAATCGCAACGCCTTCGACCGGCCCGTGGAAGAGATGCCGGTCTTCGGCACCATCGCCGCCAAGTTCAACGACGACGGCGTCACGGCCCTGTACCACGCCCTGCTGGAGGCCATCGCGGCCAAGACCGGCGTAGGCCTGGTCTCGGGTCTCAAAAAGCCGGCGGGCCGTACCTCCAGCTCCCAGACCATTATTATTCCGCCCGAGCGCACCCGCTACCTGTCCGAGATCGCCGAAACCGTGCGCGTCTACCACGCCCACACCGAGCGCCAGGCCGAGGCCCTGCGCCGGGTGTGGCACCTCACCCAGAGCGCCCAGGCCCTCTCTGCGGGAGGACGCGCTGAGCTGCTGACATCGCTCCAACAAGAGATCGCCAAGGCCCGCGATCAGGTGGACGCCAACTGCGAGCGTCTCGTCGGCCAGTGGGAACAGACCCGCGAGGCGTACACCCAGGAGCAGTTGGTCTACACGGTGCGCGACGAAGAGGTGCGGACGCCCCTGTCCGTCGAATCGCTGGCGGGACAGAAGATCCCCAAGATCGCCCTGCCCCACCTGGACGAGCCCGGGGCCCTGCTGCGCTGGCTGCGGCGCGAGAATCTGCCCGGCTACTTTCCCTACACGGCCGGGGTCTTTCCCCTCAAGCGCACCGGCGAAGATCCCATGCGCATGTTCGCCGGCGAAGGCGACCCGGCACGCACCAACCGGCGCTTTAAAATGTTGTCGGCCGACAGCTCGGCCAAGCGCCTCTCCACGGCTTTCGACTCGGTGACGCTCTACGGCTACGATCCGGACCGGCGGCCGGACATCTTCGGTAAAATCGGCAATGCCGGCGTGAGCATCTGCACCCTGGACGACGTCAAGACCCTGTACGACGGCTTCGACCTGTGCAGTCCCAATACCTCGGTCTCCATGACCATCAACGGTCCGGCCCCGATCATGCTGGCCATGTTCCTCAACACGGCCATCGATCAGCAACTGGACCGCTTCCGCGCCGAACAGGGCCGCGACCCGGACCCGGGCGAAGCCGCGGCCATCAAGGCCCAGACCCTCTCCACGGTGCGCGGCACGGTGCAGGCCGACATCCTCAAGGAGGACCAGGGCCAGAACACCTGCATCTTCTCCATCGATTTCGCCCTCAAGATGATGGGCGACATCCAGGAGTACTTCGTCGAGCACAAGGTGCGCAATTTCTACAGCGTCTCCATCTCCGGCTACCATATCGCCGAAGCCGGGGCCAACCCCATCTCCCAACTGGCCTTCACCCTGGCCAACGGCTTCACCTACCTGGAGTACTACCTCTCGCGCGGCATGCCCATCGACAGCTTCGGACCCAACCTGTCGTTCTTCTTCTCCAACGGCATGGACCCCGAGTACACCGTCATCGGGCGCGTGGCCCGGCGCATCTGGGCCATCGCCCTGCGCGAACGCTATGGCGCCGGCGCCCGTTCCCAGATGCTCAAGTACCATATCCAGACCTCGGGCCGCTCCCTGCACAGCCAGGACATCCAGTTCAACGACATCCGCACGACGTTGCAGGCCCTGTGCGCCATCTACGACAACTGCCAGAGCTTGCACACCAACGCCTTCGACGAGGCCATCACCACGCCCACCGAAGAGTCGGTGCGCCGGGCCCTGGCCATCCAACTGATCATCAACCGCGAGTGGGGCCTGGCCAAAAACGAGAACCCCCTGCAAGGCAGCTTCATCGTCGATCAGCTCACCGATCTGGTGGAAGAGGCCGTGCTGGCCGAGTTCGACCGCATCAGCAGCCGCGGCGGCGTGCTGGGCGCCATGGAAACCGGCTACCAGCGCAGCCGCATCCAGGAGGAGTCCATCCACTACGAGACCCTCAAGCACACCGGCGATCTGCCCATCATCGGGGTCAACACCTTCCGCGATCCGCACACCTCCCAGGAGCGCCACGCCGACGACTTTTCCATCGAGCTGGCGCGCTCCACGCCCCAGGAGAAAGAGTCCCAGCTCGCGCGCCTGGCCGCCTTCCACCAGCGCAACGCCCACGCCGCCCCCCAGGCCCTGCGGCGCTTGCAGCAGACCTGTCTGGCCGGCGGCAACATCTTCGAAGCCCTGATGGATTGCGTGCGGGCGTGCAGCCTGGGCCAGATCACCCAGGCCCTCTACGCCGTGGGCGGGCAGTATCGGCGCAACATGTAATCCTGCCTTGGATGCCATCTTAGCTCTTGCAAACGCCTGCGAGGGTTGATATGGCCACTCCATGCTGGCAAAAGAGCTGATCGGTTGTTCCGGGTTTCTCCGCAGTTCCAGCACTCCTTGGACCGCGGATTGGCCCACCGGCGCTGGCGGCTCTGACCGACTATCCCCAGAAGGTTTGGCTTTAAGCGATTGTGTAGTTGACACCACAGGTGTTAGGTACTGCTTTTATCAGGCACGCGCATTTTCCGGACGTTCAAGGGGGACCGGGAGGTGATAGCCTAGAGGTATGTACCTGTAATTATAAAGGCTCTCTTCCGGATAAGGAGGGCTTCAAGTTGACCGGCACAGATCTTGCTCTTCTCGTTGTCACTAAAGCTGAGAGGTGTTCGATGATGAACCAGGGCGCGATAGTTACCTACAGGGAATTCAGTCGTAAAGTGGCGGGCTACTGCGGGATTGTTGAAGGGGTCGTGCAAGACAAGCCGAACCATGTTTTGGTCAGATGGGTCGGCAATACTTCTGAAAGCGAAGAATCGGTCTCCGATCTCGAAGAAGTATAGTTATTCCCGCGCGACAAGGCTTCAACAGACCGTCGTAAGCCAACACGGTTCTGCCAAACCGGACTGAAGTATACACTGGGCCAGAAGAGAACTCGGCAATCGGCGCCGTCGTCAATCGCGTATGGCATGGCGGACGCCAAGGAAACCCGGGGCGATGGGAGACCGCGCCCAGGATACCTAAGAGCGGGCCGAAGGGCCACCAAAACAAACCGAAAGGGCCGGTTGCACTAGCAACCGGCCCTTTCTTATTTCAGAATTTTCTTCGCGTCGCTGCGCGCCGTTTCGCTAAACCTACTCCTGAGTTTTCTTGGGGTGGCACTCCTCGCACTTCTGGGGCGCGCTCTTGCCTTTGTCTTTATTCTCCTTGTTGTACTTCTTGTGGCAACCCACGCAATTGTCGTGCACGGCATTGGCATGATACGCGCGCAGCTCCTTATCGGCCAAGCCCTTGGCCTCCTTGCCTTTGAGCTCCCCGGGTTTGTTGTGGCAATCGAAGCATTTCTTGACCGGGTCCCCGTCTTTAAGATTGGTCAGCGGTTGCCCCTTGTCGTCGTGATGGCACTGGCCGCAGGTGATTCTATAATCCACGACATGTTTCTGGTGGGTAAAGACGGCGATGGATTTTTTGTGTTCATAGGGAGACGCCATCTTGATCTCCACCGGTGCGCTGGCCGCGTAAATGGCACCGACCGACAAAAGGAACAAGGTCATAACCGACACAATCATCAGCGCCCAATAACTTTTCCTCGTCATTTTCCACCTCCTTTGCCAAGGGTTGGTAAAGCTTTCAGCCGGTTTTCTATCAACTCTCCACCGGCGTGTCAGCGTTCGTGTCGTCAACCGCTTTCTTGCGGCCGACCAGGTGCGCACCGAGGATACTGATCTCGTAAAGCAGCATCATGGGCAGGGCCATGAGAATCTGGGAGATGACATCGGGCGGTGTCAGGATGGCCGCGACGATAAAAAAGAGCAGGATAGCATAGCGCCTGAACTTTCTGAGCTGCGCCACCGATACGATGCCCAGACGCGCCAACAGGGTGATCACCATGGGCATCTCGAACACCAGGCCGAAGGCCAGCAACAGCTTGGACGCAAAGCTCAGATACTCGCGCATGGCGGGCATGGGCCGCACGGTCTCGCTGGCAAAGCCCACGAAAAACTTGAATCCGAAGGGAAACACCACGAAATAGGCGAACAGGATGCCGCCGCCGAAGAACAGGGTTGAGAGCAAAAGAATGGGCAGGGCCAGCTTTTTTTCGCGATCATAGAGCCCGGGTGCCACGAACATCCAAAACTGGTACAACAGCACCGGCGAGGCCAGCATGATTCCCGTGAAGAAGGCGGTCTTCAAAAAGGTGAAAAAGGCCTCGGGCAGATTGGTGTAAATCAGGTGATCGCCGTGTTGCATCACCCGCATCAGGGGCGCGGTGAGAATATCGAAGATCTGCTCCTTGAACGCGTAGGAGAGCAGGAAACCCAGGCCCACGGCAATGCTCGCCTTGATCAGCCGCGACCGCAACTCCTCCAGATGGGCGGTGAAAGGCTGTTTGTCGTGATCGCTCATTCCGCTTTTTTTACCTTGGGGTCGTTGGCTTGGGGCGTATCGCGCTTGGGCAGCGCGTCCGCGGCATCGACCGCCGCCGCGGCTTCATCGGCCAGCGCTTCGTGGTCCGTCGGCGCAGGGGTTGGTCCGCCGGCCAAGGGGCCTGGGGTGGCCGCTGGGGCCTGTGCCTCCGTGGCGTCGAACGAGCGCCGGACATCCCGGCCGGTTTCGCGCAGGTTCTGGCGCACTTCGTCCAATCCGGTATCTTTTTCGATGCTCTGCTTGAGATCGTTGGTGGCGCGCTTGAACTCCCCCAGGGCCTTGCCCAGGGACTTGGCCAGGTCCGGCAGCTTCTTGGGGCCGATCACGATGAGCGCCACCGCCAGGATCAACAGCAGTTCGGGCATGCCGATGCCGAACATAAAGGACTCCTTTCAACAATGGTGAACTCTTGTATGGTCTTTGCCAACCCTTGTCAAGCATGGCGCCGCTGGTTCTGCGCCCTGGCGGCTCAAGGGGCCGGCGGCTCCGGAGCGAGCACCAGAAAATAGAGCCGGCCTTCGTTCTTCATGTGACCGGCCGCGAGCTCGGCCTCGGGACCATGCCCCCAGAACAGGTCCACGCGGCCGGCGCCGGTGATGGCGCTGCCGGCATCCTGGGCCAGCACGAATGCGTTGCGGGGCTCGAAGCGCGCGATGCGGCCCTGGGCGTCGACCTTGGGCACCGGTACGGAAATAAACGCCAGAGCCGCCGAGGGAAAGAGGCTGCGGTCCACGGCGATGGAGCGCAACGGCGTTATGGGCACGGCCAGGGCCCCCACCGGGCCGCTTTCGGCCAGGCGGAAAAAGATGTAGCGCGGGTTGTGATTCAATATGGCAGGGGCCTCGGACGGATGCTGGCGCAGATACTCCCGGATGGTCTGCATGGAGATCCGTTCGGCGCTGATTTTGCCCTGGTCGATCAGCAACCGGCCGATGCTGCGAAAGGGATGACCATTGGAGGCATCGAACTGGATCTGCAGCAAGCGGCCGTCGGCCAGGGCCACCTTGCCCGAACCCTGGATCATGAGGTTGGACAGATCGACCTCGTCGCGCACCCAGGCCAGCGGCGGCGCGAGGCGCTCGAAATCGGGCTCCCGGCGGATTTGCTCACGCGCCGGATAGGGCGTGACGCTGCGTCCGGCGTAGCGGCCCACGATGCGCCGGCCCTTGAGATCGTCGGCGAACAGGGAGAGATCGATTTCCACCAGATCGACCGGACGGGAGTTGATGGCGACCGGAAATTCGGGGGTTGCGGTCAGGCTACCCTGGAGCAGGGGTTCGTAGTAGCCGGTGAACAGTACCTTGCGGGTTTCGGCATCCCCGGCCGCGGCATAGACCCGGTAGCGCTCGCGGATGACGCGGTTGAGCGTCTCGGCCGCGGGATTCTCTTGCGCGATGGCGGCGAAGGTTTCCAGGGAACGGATCAGGTGGGCCACCGTGTAGCTGTCCGGGCCGAAGATGACCGGGCGGTCGGCCGGCAGCTTGCGCAGGTAGGCCAGGCTCATTTCGATGGCCTGGGCCAGTTGGTCGAAGCGGGCGTCATCGCCAAAATCGGGATAATCGGATGGCGCGAGCC
This sequence comes from Desulfobacterales bacterium, assembly GCA_016218685.1. Classification (GTDB taxonomy): domain Bacteria; phylum Desulfobacterota; class Desulfobacteria; order Desulfobacterales; family Desulfosarcinaceae; genus Desulfatitalea. The sequence continues at coordinate 76,964 of JACRDD010000038.1, forward strand.
GCTCCAGGGCTGTTTCCAGGGTAATGGGCTTGGGCGGACAGGCCGTCAGCAGCAAACTGGCGGCCAAAAGAGCGGCCCATGTCAGGAACACGCTGGTTCTGGATCCGATCGTCATGGCACCCTAACTTTCATCTTTTTTGATCTCCCGTACCCACCGCCCGCTCTTGCCGCCGCTTTTTTCCAGCAAAAAGAGATCCGTAACGACCATGGCGCGGTCATAGGCCTTGCACATGTCGTAGACGGTAAGCGCCGCCACCGCGGCCGCGCTGAGCGCCTCCATCTCCACTCCGGTGCCGGCCACGCAGCGGGCCAGGGTTTCGATGCGAACGGCATGCGCCTCGTCCTGGGGGAAGAAATCCACCTGGACGTGGGTCAGGTTCAACGGATGACACATGGGGATCAAGGTCGAGGTCTGTTTGGCCGCCATCACGCCGGCGATGCGCGCGGTCTCGAGCACGTTGCCCTTGGGCACGCGTCGATCGCGGATCATGGCAAACATCTCCGGGCTCATCTTCACCACGGCCTGGGCCCGGGCATTGCGCTCGGTGGCCGGCTTGGCGCTCACATCCACCATGCGCACCCGGCCCTGGGCATCGATATGGGTAAGATCGGTCATGGGAACTCCTTCTGTCACGCGAAAGGGCGACCGCCGGTCGCCCCTACGGGCGGATCACCCCAACAACCCCGCGCAACGGGGCTTAGGTAAAATACTGCGTCTTGTGCGTCACTTCGGCCTTGATGGCATTCAACGTAGCGCTCAACGCCGCGATGACATTCTCCCGGATGTCCCCGGCCACCGCCAGCAGCATCACATCGTCGCCCACGGCCAGGTCACGGTCGGCTTCGATGTGCACCAGGATCTCCACGATCCCCGGCCGCCGTTTGTTTTCGGCCACCACCTGGGCCAGGCGCGCCCGGTCCACGGCCACGCGCAAGCCGCGCACCGGCCGGCCGTCCCGGGCGGCGCCGCGCACCACCCCCTGGTGACAGAGCACCATGCCGACCCGGGCGAACTCTGGGTGGCGTTTGATTTGGGCCACAAGGGCATTGAGATCCATGCAACGACTCCTCGATTTCAGGGTTCGGCCGATCGCCGGTCTTCCGGCGCAAACAACGGTGCCCATTGCCCATCGGCCTGGCGCACCAGATCCTCGGCGATCAGGTGGCGGTGGAGCTGGCGCATAAATCCGCCCGCCTGGCGGCGCCCTTCACCCAGTTGCCGGGACAGCAACTTCAGGCAGCGTTTGTGGTAAATGGCCGGCAGGGGCTGGGCCGTGGCGGCGGCCTCCAGAAACACGCCATCCCAACGCGGCGCCGCCGACCGCCGCAATAGCGCCAGTACCGCTCCGGAGGGCAGCGCCTGGCTGGCCGCCAGCACCAGGGCCTGGTCGTGACGCGCCGCGAACAACCCGGCATGGATGGCGCTCAAAAGATCGGGCGGTTGGCCGTGATCGCTCACGATCAGGCCATCCCAGGCCAGCAAAGTCGACGGATCGGCGGCCACCCAGACGATGTCGGTCGCCAACGGCGCCACGGCGGCCCGGGCGCGCTCCAGTTGGGGCGGGTCCGGCATGGCCGGCGCCGCAGCATCGGCCGCCGAAAGCTGTCGGCCGTCGGCAATGACGATGGCGCTGAGGGGGTATGGCTCCATAGCGGTCGCACCATAAGAGATTCGGCCCATGAAATCAAGCAACCAACAGCGCGCCTAATGCTTTGGCCGGGCACGCCTGGGCCTCGGGCGGGTCGCTTCGCCCCGGTCCGGCCGGCGGGGCCGATCAGCGGCCATTACCGACTTCTGGGCAATCCTGGCTCCCAGGCCCCGTTCCACGAAGATGGGCGCGCCGCTGAAGGGATCGATGCCGGTGTAGTACATGAGCGTGGCCCAGGTGGAGGGCGAAGGGGTGAAGATCTGCACCTGCTCGGGAATCAGGTGCAAGGTTTTTTCGGCATAGGCCCGCAGGGCGCGCATCTCGTCCAGGCCGCAGCCGGGATGGGCGGCCATGAAGTAGTAGGTCAGAAATTGACGCCGGGGCAGGCGGCGGTTGACCTCCTGGAACATTTCCAGAAAGGCCGCCAACTGGGCGCGGCCGGGTTTGCCCATGAGGCGCAGCAGCGGGTCGTGGACATGCTCGGGGGCGATCTTGAGCTGGCCCGAGGTGTGGTGGCGCAGCAATTCTTCCAGATAACGCCGTCCGGCGCGCCGGTCCTGGAGGATCAGGTCGTAGCGCACGCCCGAGGCCACGAACACCTGGCGCACGCCGGGAATGGCCCGCAGGGCTTGCAGCAGTTGGATCTGGGGGCCGTGGTCGGCGGTCAGCCGTCGGCAGGTGCTGGGCGCAAGGCAACCTTTTTTAGCGCAGGCCGCCGCCGTGCGCCGGCCGCAACCCATGGCGTACATGTTGGCCGTGGGCCCGCCCACATCCGGGATAACCCCCTTGAACGATGGGTGGCGCGCAATGGCCTCGGCCTCGCGCAGGATCGAGGCCTGGCTGCGCGACACCACCTGGCGGCCCTGGTGCACCGTGATGGCGCAGAAGCGGCACTCGCCGAAGCAACCGCGGTGGGTCGTAATGGCAAAGGGAATGGTCTCCATGGCCGCCACCGGCCCCTGGCGCCTATAATAAGGATGGACCTCCCGGGCATAGGGCAGCTCGTAAACCGCATCCAGGGCCGCCGGTTCGGGCGGCAGGGCCGGCGGGTTGTGCACCAGGTAGCGCGTGTCCTGCTGCTGGACCAGGCGCCGGGCCGTGGCCGGATCGGCATTTTCGTAAAACAGAGAGAACATGCGGCTGAAGGCCGCCTTGTCCCGAATCACCTCTGCATGGGGGGGCAGCAGCCCGTCGGGGGTTGGAAATCCTTCCACCGGTGGGGGCAACTCCCGGCTGATGTAGCACAGCCCGCGCAGGTCGCGCACATCCTCCCGGCGCTGGAGCCTTTCGGCCAGGGCCGTCACGCTCTGGTCGGCCATGCCGTAAAGCAGAAAATCGGCCTTGGCATCGAAGAGGATGGAGCGCCGCACCCCATCCGACCAGGCGTCATAATGGGAGATGCGCCGCAGGCTGGCCTCGATGCCGCCCAGCACGATGGGCACGGTCTGCTTGAAATGGCGTCGGATCAAATGGCTGTAAGCCAGCACGGCACGGTCCGGCCGGCGGTCGTTGCGGCCGCCGGGGGTCATGTCGTCGCTGCGGCGGCGGCGGCCCGAAGCGGTGTAGTTGGCGATCATGGAGTCGACACAGCCGCCGCTGACGCCCCAGAAGAGACGCGGCTCGCCCAGGCGGGCGATATCGCGATCCGACTGGATGTCGGGCTGGGCGATGATGCCCACCCGAAAGCCGGCCTTCAGCAGCAGCCGGCCGACCACCGCGACACCGATGTGGGGGGCATCCAGATAGACATCGCCGGTCACCAGCACCACGTCCAACTCGGACCAGCCCAGACGCCGGCACTCGTCGGGCGTGGCGGGCATGAAGGGCGGCATGGAAACCTGCGGTTGCATCCTGGGCATCACTCCTAAAAGGGGCCATCCTATGCCAAGCCATCCGGGGCGTCAAAGGATTCCCTTGTTGCCAAGGGATTGCAGCCTGTTATATGAGTTGGCTGCGCGGCCCTTCCCACAACCTAAACCAAGGACGAGGCACATGGCCACAGCCCGGCACATTCTGGACGCCACCGACATCGACCGCATCCTCAAGCGCATGGCTTTCGAAATCCTGGAGGCCCACAAGGGCAACCACCTGGCCCTGATCGGCATTCACACCCGGGGGGTGTTTCTGGCCCGGCGGCTGCAAAGCCACATGAAGCATTTCGAGGGGGCCGAGGTGCCCGTGGGCGAAATCGATATCACCCTTTACCGCGACGACTGGACCCAACTGAGCGCCCACCCGGTGGTCAAAAAGACCGTCATTCCTTTTTCGGTGGACGGTCGCCAGATCATCCTGGTGGACGACGTGCTCTTCACCGGCCGCACGATCCGGGCCGCCATGGATGCGCTCATCGACTTCGGCCGGCCAGCCCGCATCGAGCTGGCCGTGCTCATCGACCGCGGCCACCGCGAGCTGCCCATCCAGAGCAACTACACCGGCCAGTGCCTGACCACCCGCAGAAATGAAATGGTCAATGTATTGCTTCAAGAATCGGACGACCAGGATCGGGTCACATTGACCGGAGCATCGAGAGCAGAAGATGGGACATAACGAACATCGCGCTAAAGGCCCCGAAAGCCTCACCATAGGGGTCCTGAGCATCTCCACCACCCGCTCGCTGGAAGACGATGTCAGCGGCCGATGGATCGCCCAGCGGGCCACCCGCGAAGGTCACCGGGTGGTGGCCCACGAAGTGGTCACCGACGCCGTAAGCGCCATCCGCGCCGCGCTCGCGCGGCTGCTGGACGACCCCAATCCCCAGGCCCTGATCCTCACCGGCGGCACCGGCATCACCCCCAAGGATGTCACCTTCGAAGCCGTGCGCCCGCTCTTTGCAAAAGAACTGACCGCCTTCGGGCCGATCTTCGCCCAGCTCAGCTTTGAAGAGATCGATTCGGCGGCCCTGCTCTCCCGGGCCACGGCCGGCGTCATCGGCCGGAGCTTGGTCTTTTGCCTGCCCGGCAGTCTCAAGGCCTGCCAACTGGCCTGCAAAGCCTTGATCTTCCCCGAACTCGGGCACATGTACGGCCACATCCGGGAAGCCTGAAGCCGTTCCACCTCAGCGCTTCAGGTACTCCGTCAGCCATTTCGGCCGGTCACTAAGAATGGCATCCAGCCCCAGGTCCAGGGCTTTGGCCACCTGACGCGGCCCGTTGCAGGTGTAGGTAAACAGCCGCAATCCGCGCGCCCGGGCCCAGGCCACCAGAGCCGGCGTCCAGGTAGCGATGCGGCCGTCCACGGCCCAGATCCCCTCCAGCTCCGCCGTCGGCCAGGCCATCGCCTGTTCCGGGTCGCGTTCGGGCAGATTGAGCACGTAGCGCCAGTTAGGCGCCAGGCGTCGCGCCAGGTGCAGCACCTGCAAATCAAACGAGAGCACATGGATATGGTCGGCGGGCACATCGGCCGGCAACGCTGCCAGGCAGGCCATCACCGCGCGGGTCAGGCGGTCGCTGTGACCGGTGCGCTGCTCGGCCGGGGAGGACTTGATCTCGATCAGCAGCCGGGTGCGCGGCCCGAAAGCGGCCAGGGTCTCGTCCAGCGTCAACGGCCGTTCGCCTGCGAAGTCGGGATGGAACCAGCGCCCCCAATCCAGGGTCGCGAGCTGGGACATTGTTACGTCGCCCACGCGCCGCCCGCCGCCGCCCACGCGCCGCAAGGTGGCGTCGTGATAGATCACGCAGCGGCCATCGGCGCTCATCTGCACATCCAGCTCGATACCGTCGATGGGGTAGCCCAACGCGCGCGTAAAGGCCGCGCGGGTGTTTTCAGGCGCTTCGTCCCGGGCGCCGCGATGGGCGATGCGCCAGGGCCGGTTTCCTTCGAATTCGATCGGTTGCATGCGTTGCCTCGTCGCTTAGGTTGGCGCGCAACATACAAGTATGTCGCAAAAAGAGTTTTGAATTACATAATTGTATCAATGTATCCCTAACCGAGTTTTCGCGCGCAAGGTGCAATCTACACCATAACTCTTTACTTTTGCAAGCAATCGCCCTAAAGAAAACCCGTCGCACGGGTCTGGCATGCAATCTGCTCTGAAAGCAGGCATAGATTGCGGACACCTGGCGCGCCGGTCATCCTGAAAGGAGGTGAGCCCATGCCGTATCGCAACTCGGACCGCGCGGCCGGACACAAATAGCAATCGCCTTTTTTAACCAACAATATGGCACACCATAAGAGGAGAAACAGAACACCATGAAACGCTTGATTCCCTTTATCGCTTTGGCAATCGTTTTGGCCGGCGCCCCGGCCTGGGCCGCCGACGCCACCGCAACCCTCGATGCAATGTCCGCCTATGTGTGGCGCGGCATCACCGTCAACGACAGCCCGGTGCTGCAACCCAGCCTGGATGTCTCCAAGAACGGCTTCGGCGCCAATGTCTGGGCCAATTACGATCTGGATGAGTACTACAATGACGCACCCGACGACAATGAGTTCTCCGAAGTCGACCTGACCCTTTATTATGGCTTCAAAGTCAGCGATCTGGAAGTTACCGTGGGTGTCATCCAGTATCTTTTCCCTGCAGGCGGTCTCAGCACTCGCGAGGTATACGGAAGCCTGAGCTATCCACTGTTCGGCGGGTTGTCGGCGGGTTTCGATTTTTACTATGACTTCGACATGGTGGACAGTTACTACACCGACCTGGGCCTGACCTATGCCATGGAGCTGATGGATAAATTGAACATGGAGGTCGGTGCCAAGCTCGGCTACGCCGGCGAAAATTTCGGTGAATACTACAGCGGCGGTACCGAAGACGGTTTTTATGACTGCACCATTTCAGGAAGCCTGACCTATGCTTTGGCCGAAGGCCTGAATGTCGGTGCCAAGCTCGCGTATACGGAGAGCCTGGATAGTGACGTGCTGGCCGATTTCGACCCGGACAACGGTGTCCCCTATGGCCATGATGTGGAATTCTACGGCGGCCTCACGGTCTCCTACGCCTTCTAAGCGTCATCGCCGCCCCCAAGTCCCCGCCCATTCCGTGCGTTGCGCGGCCTGAACCTTCAGGTGCCAACGCACGGTTTTTTATTGGAGTTGAAAGCGCACCGGCACCTGGACCCACATCTCCTGGGTCCGGCCGCCGCGCCGGGCCGGCGCAAAGCGCCACTGCCGGACGCTGTCGAGAGCGCTGTGGTCCAACAGCTCGTGGCCGCTGCCGCGCAGTACCTCCACCTTGGCGGCTTGACCCTCCCGATCCACCAGCACCTCCAGCAGCACCGTGCCCTGCAGGTTGCGGCGCCGGGCCGCCGGGGGGTAGACCGGCGGCGGATTCAGATCGTAGAGCGGCACCGAAGCCTGGGCGAGAGCAACGCTTTCCGATCGAGCGACACCATCGTCTCCTCGGGATGGGAGTTCGACCGAGGTACGCCCATCGGCCGAGGCCGTGTTCTCGGGGAGGCCATCCGGAGAGGCCGCTTCGACAACCATGGGGTTGGCCGGCTGTGGCGCGGGGCGCTGCGTTTTCGTCGATGGGGGGGGCCTGCTCGCCTCGGGTTTGGGAGTCACCGGGCGCTTGCGAACCACGGCAGGGGCCGGCGGCAGAGGCGCGGACGGCTGGGCCGCTCCGGCTATGGCGGGCATTTCCACTAGGGATATGGTGATGACCCGGCTTGGGGCCGCGCCCAGGCTGGGCAAAATTTGTTCCCGATTCGAGGCCGACAAAAGCACGGCCAACAACAGCAGATGCAGGGCCAGGGCGCCAAGGACCGCAAGGCCCCACCGGTCGGGCCGCTTCGGGTCGAAGGCGCCGGAAGGGGGCGCCTCCCGGCCGGATTCGTCCGCGGCCACCGCATCGGCGAAAATGTCGGCGGCGGACGCCCCCCTGACGCCATGGGCCTCGAATCGTTCTGGGTGTAAAGCCATGCCGGCATTGAAAAGGTGCGCCATGGCCCCTCCTTGCTTTACTTTCCGCCGAAGCGGGCGCTGACGCCGGCCAACAGGTTGAACTCAGGAGACGGGTAATAACCGGGCACGCCCGCAAAATTCAAACCCCCGTAGGAGGCATAGGTCTTGTCGAAGATGTTGTTCAGGTTCGCGAAGAGGGTCAGCCAGCGCCAGTCGTACTTCAGCTTGGCGTTGACCAGCGTATAGTCCTCCTGCTTGACGGAAACGTTGTTGAAGTCGCTGACCAGGTAGCGCGTGCCGGTGTAGATCGCATCCAGGCCCACGAAGAGGCCCATGTCGAAGGCATAGCCCAGGTTGGCCACGGCCTTGTTCTCCGGCACGTTGGGAATCTTGCTGTTGTCATATTGGCCGCCCTCGATCTCGGCGCTGGTATAGGTATAGCCGGCGCCGGCCGACCAGCCGTTGCGCAGATAGTTCAATTTGACTTCAAAACCGTCGCGCAACGTATCGCCGTCGAGGTTCTCGTTGGTAAAGGATACCGGGTTGTAGAAAATTTCATCTTCGGTGTCGAGGTGGAAAATGTTGAAGCCAAAAGTCAAATTGTCCACGATGTCGAACTGCGTGCCCACCTCCAGGTCATGGGAGGATTGCGGTTGCAAGACCCCGCTCGGTTGGCTGTTGAAAAAGTCGAACATCTCGTCGAACAGCGGGTAGCGGAAGCTCTTGCCGTAGTTCACGTACACCTTGGCGCGGCCCAGGGCGTAATTGATGCCTGCGGTGGCGGCATCTTCGTCCAGCCGGATGGTTTCCGGCGTGTCGAAAGAAAACCAGGCCCGCTCGTGGCGGTAGCCGCCCGAAAGAGTCAACTGGCGCGTCACCCCGAGATCGTCCAGCGCAAAATAGCCGACACTCTTCTTCTCGAAGTTGTACTGCCCGAAGCTGCTGTCGCCAAAAAACATGGAGGTGTTGGCGATCTCTTCTTCCGTCTTGCCGAAGTCCGCCCCGAAGATAAGCCGGTTGGAGACTTCGCCGAAGCTCTCCTGGAAGGTCAGGCGGGGCGAGGCGGATAGCGTTTCGATGCTCGTGTCGCCGCTGAACCACCCTTCGCTGAACGAGGCGTATTGATCCACATCCCGATTGCGATAGCCCAAGTCGAGCCGGAAAGCGTCATCGGTCAGAAAGAACAACTCCAGCCCGGCTTTGCCGTAGTAATCTTCCGTATCGGCAAAATCGTTGGGATGCAGACTCTCTTCCCGGTCGGTGCCGGTGGCAAAGTCGCTTTGCAGGATGGCCCCGGGCAGGCGGGCCTTGTCCTGCTGGTAGCCGCCGCTAAAATTGAGGCTGACGATGTCGCTGGGATCGAGCTTGACCGTGCCACCGGCGCTCTTGGCCCGGGTGGCGCTGTTGTCGCGGTAGCCGTCGGACTCCTGATAGGTGGCGGTGAGATTGAAAGCGGTCATGCCGGCGGCGCCGCCGACGCCCGCCGAGTAGTCGAAAGTTTCATAGCTGCCGTAGGCCGCGGTGACGTCGCCGCCCAGGCCCTGGCCCTCCTTGGTGATGATGTTGACCGCACCGCCGGTGGCGTTGTCGCCGTAAAGCACGGCGCCCCGGGTGCCGGTCAACACTTCGATGCGCTCGATGCGCTCCAAGGGAATCAAGGTCCAGTCGGTGCCGCTCAAGTCGGCCTGGTTGATGCGCCGGCCATCCACCATGACCAGCAAGTTGGTCGGCGCGCTTTCGCCGAAACCCCTCAGGTCCACCGTGTAGCTGCGTTGGTTGCCGGTGATGTCACTGACGTGCAGGCCCGATTCGGCCAGCAGCTCGGGGACGTTTTTGGCGTTGCTGCGCTGGATCTGCCCGGCATCGACCACCGTGATGCTGGCCGGCACCTTGGCCACAGCCTCTTTTTCCCGGCTGGCGGTCACCACCACCTCCCCCATGACCGGCGAGGTCTCTTGACCGGCCGCCTCTTCGGCCCAGGCGGGCAAACCCCACGTGCCGGTCAGCAAAATAATGCCCATGATCCAACCCAATCCCGTACGCTTCATGCTCTTCCTCCCTGTATCGACGGCGTCCGCCGGGTCCGGGCAAAAAAAATCCCGGACCGAAATTGATCGATCCGGGATGTCCCTTTTTATCCGCTGATCTATTGGGCCAGCTCATGCGGTCAATGGTGGTCCACGCCATTGAACTTGGCCTTGATTGTTCCGGCAGGTCTTCTGACTTCCCCGCCCCACACGCGGCCTTCCCGTCCATGGACAGTGGCTCACGGGGCGCATGAGGTTCCCGACACATTGGTGCCGGGCGGGGTCACAGCGGCGGGCCCGTCCCCGAGTTTCACGGGGTTCCCTTTTCAGCTCCATGCGGAGCGCCTGAACAAAATATGCCTTGGCCCTATCGCATTTGCCGAAAGGTTGTCAAGACGATCTTGAAATTAGATACCGCCCCGGCACCAGATGCACCCGGGAATACTCCCCCAGGGGGCTCTTGTCCACCAGCAGGGTACAGCCGTAGACCCGCTCCAGCAGGTTGAAATCGAGCACTTCCCGGGGAGGGCCCAGACCGGCCAGCCGGCCCCGGTCCAGCAGCAGGAGCCGGTCGGCGTACATGGCCGCCAGGTTCAGGTCGTGTGAGACCATCACGATGGTGATACCCTGGTCGCGCTTGAGGCGCTCCATCAGATCCATGACCGCCACCTGGTGGGCCAGATCCAGGGACGCGGTGGGCTCGTCCAGCAACAGGATCTTGGGTTGCTGGCAGATGGCCCGGGCGATGAAGACCCGCTGCTGCTCGCCGCCGCTGAGCTGGTCCAGGCGCCGGTTGGCCAACTGGGCCACGTCGGCCAGACGCATGGCCTCCCGGGCCAGCTCCAGGTCCGCGGCGCCCTCCAGGCCCAGCAACCCCAGGTGGGGCGCCCGGCCCATGAGCACCACCTGTTGCACGCTGAAGGCAAAGGTGGCCGGCACGCTCTGGGGCACATAGGCGATGGTGCGGGCCAACTGCCGGGCCGGGTAGTCTCCGATGGCGCGCTCCAGCACGGCGATGCCGCCGGCCTGGGGCCGCAGCAAGCCCACCAGCAGCTTGAGCAGCGTGGTCTTGCCCGAGCCGTTGGGGCCGATGATGGTGAAAAAGCAGCCGGCCGGCACGGCAAAACTCAACTCCGCCAGCACCGTACGGCCGTCGAAGGCGTGGCCCAGATTTTCTACGGCAATGGCGCTGGTCATGCCTCGGCTTCTCCCTTAATTTTCTTTGCGCAACAAGTAGACAAACAATGGCGCTCCCACCAGGGCCGAGATCACCCCCACGGGCATCTCCCCCTGGCTGGGCAGGGTGCGGGCCAGCACATCGCACACCACCATGAAGGCCGCGCCGCCCAGGATGCAGGCCGGCGCCAGCACGCGATGGTCGGGGCCCAGGGCCAGGCGCAGCATGTGGGGCATCACCAGGCCCACGAAACCCACCAGACCGCAGTAGCTCACCGTGGCGCTGACCATCAGCGAAGTGACCAGCAGCAGCAGGGCCGTGGTGCGCTGGACGTTGACGCCCATGCCGTGGGCCATGTCGCTGCCCAGGGCCATCAGGTTCAGGCTGTGGGAATACAAGAAGATCAGGGCGAAGCAGGGCAGCACCGTGGCGGCCAGGGCCGCCACCTTGTCGCCGGTGGCCGCGGCCAGGTCGCCCATGAGCCAGAAGATGATGTTGTGCAACCGGCTGTCCTGGGCCAGGGAGACCAGGAACATGATCACCGCCGCGCAGAAGGCATTGACCATGACCCCCGAGAGCAGCAGGGTGTTGGAACGCGCGAACGAGCGGCCCGCGGCCATCAGAAAGAGCACCCCCAGGGTGGCCAGACTGCCGGCAAAGGCCGTGAGCCACACGCCGGGAAAGCGCGAAAGGCCCAGCAGGATGCCCACGATGGCGCCGATGGCCGAGCCGCCCGAGACGCCCAGGATGTAGGGTTCGGCCAACGGGTTGCGCAGCAGGGCCTGGAACACCATGCCGCCCAGGCTCAGGGTGGCCCCCAGCAGCGCGGCCAGCAGCACCCGGGGCAGCCGCAGGCGCCAGACGATGTCGTGAAGCAAGCGATACTCTTCGCCGCCTCTCAGGCTGCGCAGCACATCCCCCAGCCCCGCGCCGGTGGAGCCGGCCGCCAGGCCCAGGCAGGCGGCGGCCAGCAGCACGCCTCCCAGGATCAGTGTCACGGCCAGCAGGCGCCGGGTCAGATGCGGGGCGGCGCCGCTCATGGCCGCTCCTTGAAAAGCTCTGGGTGCAGAAAGGCGGCCAGGGTCTCCAGGGCCTCAACCAGGCGGGGGGAGGGACGCTCGAAAAGGTCGTTGGGCGCGATGAAGACCGCTTGGCTTTTTACCGCCGGAATGGCCGGCCACTGCATCCATTCGGCCTTGACCTGCTCGAATTGGGCGGCGCGCTCCATGGCGGAGATGACAATCACTTCGGGCGCCAGGGCGATCACCTGCTCCCGGGAAAAGCGCGGGTAGGGACTGGGGCCGGCCGCCACATTGACACCGCCCGCCAGCTCGATGAGGGTGTGGATGAAAGTGTTGCTGCCCACCGATACGATGGGCGACACGCCGATCTGGAAAAAAAGGGTGGGGCGGCGGGTGGTCTGGGCCACCCGCGCCTGGACCTTCTCAATGCGCCGGCGCATGTCGCCGACCACCGTTTGCGCCCGCTCCTCGGCCCCCAGCAGTCCGCCCACGGCTGTCACGCTCTGCATGATGGTTTCCAGATCCTGGGGGTTGATGGCGAAGACCGCCACGCCCAGGGATTCGAGCTGCTCCACGGCGGCGATGGGATTGCCGTCCTTGACGGCGATGCACAGGTCCGGGCGTAAAGCCACGATGCGCTCCACGTCCAGTTGAATGTAGGAGCCCACCAGGGGCAGCCGCTCGGCGGCCGGCGGATAGTTGCTGTAGCGGGTGACCCCCACCAGGCGCGTCTCCTGGCCCAGGGCATAGACGATCTCGGTCACCGAGGGTGCCAGGGCCACCACCCGCCGGGGGTCGGCCGGCACCTGCACCGTGCGGCCGGTGGGATCGACCACCTTCCGTTGCTCAGCGGCGGCCGATGCCGCGGCGGCCGTTTGCAGGCCGAAGAGCAGCGCCCCGGCCAGAACAAGCCGTATGACCCGCGATCGCCGCTTCATGCGAATTGCTTCTTGAAGCTTTCCAGCTCGCCGCGCAGTTGCTGGACCTCGTCGCGCAAGGCCTGCACCTGGGCTTCGAGGCTCTCCAGGCGCTCGGCGGCGGGTTGGGCTGCCGGTGGCTGGACCGGCGCCTCGGCTGCAAGCTTGGCTTCCGCACCGGCCTTGGGCGGCCCGCACAGCAGGTGGGTGTAGCGCGACTCTTTGTGGCCCGGCAGACGCGCCAGGCGCAGGGCCAGATTCCAGGATTCCAGGTTGGCCAGGGTCGCCAGCACCTCTTCGACGCTTTCGAAATGCGCCAGGCGCGTGGCCCGGCTGCGCAGCTCGCCGGGGGTCTGGGGCCCGCGCAACAGCAATTCGCACAGCACCGCGGCCTCCCGGGGCACCAGGTTGCGGCCGCCGGTGAACAGCTCCTCGAATTTGGGTACCCGGCCCACCAGGCTTTTGTTGACCATTTTCTTCTGGATCAAGCCCTCGGCGATCTCCTCCACGCTGGTTTCATCCCAGGCCACCACCGGATCGCGGTTGCTCTTCTGGTTGCAGGCGTTGGTCAGCGCGTTCAGGGAAAGCGGGTAGTATTCGGGCGTGGCCAACTGCTTTTCCATCAGGCAGCCCAGCACCCGGGCTTCGCGTTCATCGATCTGGATATCCATAGGAATGCCTCAACGCTCCAGCAGCAAAGTGTAGCCGGAGCTCAACTTGCCCTGGACGTAGATGGTTTGTTCGATCTGCATCCGCTTGCCTTCGACGTGCAGGCTGAAGAAATACTCCCGGCGGGCCGAGCCGCCGGTGCTGCCGGTGGCCACCACGCGGCGGTAGAAAAAGGAAAGCCCGCGCTCGGAGATGTTCTGGATCTCCACGTCGCCGGCGCCGGTGTCGTGGTCGATGCGCAGCCGGCGGTTGTTGAGGTAGAGGTACAGATCCTTATCGGCGCGCGTCCGGTCGGCCTCATTGAACAGTTCGCCGTCCATCACCAGGTTGCCGTAGTAATCCACCTCCACCTTGGCGCCGGCGGCCAGCTTCTCGACGATGCGATCGGCCGGGTCCGCCGTGCTGCGGCAGAAGAAGGTATCGGCGCGGCCCTGCCAGTTGCCGGCCAGGGATTTGAACAGACGCACCAGCCCCTCGTGTTCGGCCGCGGTCAGGTCCCGGGGTTCGATGGCGGCAAAGGGGTCCTTGCCCGCCTGGATGGAGGGCGACAGGCTGAGGCACTCCTGGCCCCAACTGGGCGAGGCCGCGGCCAGCCATGCCAGACATACGAGCCAGGGTAGCGAGCGTTGGAAGAAAGCGTTCATGGACATACCTCCCTCGGTCCATGGGACCGAACCTTGCGTCGGCGCCGGTCGCCGCACCCCTTATAACCAAGATCCCCGCGGCCTTGTCAACAACCTTAAAAATCCAGTGCTTCGTACCACCTTATCGATAACGGCAGAACAGCTCAACTTTCATCGCCGGTCCTTGCCCCCCATCACCGGACGCGATATAGGACTTTAATCCTGTCGATATGCAAAGGAAGACCCCATGACCTGTTCCGCCGTTATCTTCGATCTGGACGGTACGCTGCTCGACACCCTGGAGGACCTGGGCAGTTCCGTCAACCGGGTGCTGGCCGGCCAGGGTTTCGCCACCCACCCCCTGGAGGCGTTCCGCTGGTTCGTGGGCGACGGCTCGCGCATGCTCATAACCCGCGCCCTGCCGGCAGAGCAGCGCTCGCCAGGAACGATCGAGAGCAGCCTGGCGGCCTTGCTGGCCGACTACAATCGAAACTGGCACCACCAGACGCGGCCCTACGACGGCATCGAAGCATTGCTGGCGGCGTTGACGCATCAGGGCAAGGCCCTGTCGGTGGTCACCAACAAGCCCCACCGGTTCACCAGAGAGATGGTGGCTCACTACTTCCCGAGCATTGCCTTTCGCGCGGTGCTGGGCCAGCAGGACGGCATCGCCAAAAAGCCCGATCCGGTCCAGGCCCTGGCCGCGGCCCGGGCCATGGGCGTAGCGCCCGAGGCCTGCATCTTTCTGGGCGACAGCGGCGTGGACATGCAGACCGCCGGGCGCGCCGGCATGCTGGGGGTGGGCGCGGCCTGGGGTTTCCGGCCGGTGGAGGAGCTTAAGGCGGCCGGTGCCCGGCATATCGTCCACCATCCGCTGGAACTGCTCTCTTTTGTGGCCGATTGAGGCGCCGCCGCTGACAGCCGATCCCATCGGTCCTATGTTGTCCGCCAAATAGACCAAAGGAGGCCCATATGGGAGATATCATTCATCGATCCGAAATCGTCATTACCAGGGAGCGAGGTCCCACGCGCAAGGCGCTCATCAAGGGCTTCGGCGAGCCGGTCTACTATGGCGTGCATGGCGGCATCAAGGGGTTCTACAAGGTTGAGCCTGAAAAGGAGCATGCGGCCACCCTGGACCATCTCGTGGGCGCCGTGGGCGGCTGAATGATGGGCACTTTCGCCACGTTGCTGGCGATGAGCAAAGTCCCTACCCCCGAAGAGCGCTATCGCGCCGATGTGACCGGCGATATCGAAAACGTCGCCGGCGTGCTCAAGATCACCCGCATCCACGTGCACTACAGCCTGAAGCTCAAACCGGAACAGCGGCCGGCGGCCGAAGCGGCCTTTGCCGCCTATCTGCCCCACTGCCCGGCGGCCCAGAGCGTGGCGGCCGCCATCAACCTGGAGCATCGACTGGAGATGCAGGATTTATAGAATCCCGGCACGGTGTTGGTGTCCATTCGGAGATGGCCACTAACTCATGCCCATATCCGCTTCCAATCTGCGGACCTGAGCTTCCAGCTCTTTTTTTTCAGAAGGATCGAGGGCCGGGTCGGCCAGGCGGCGGCGCAGGCTGAGCAACACCATCTCCTGGCGATATTCGGTACAGGTGTAAGCTTTCATACGTTTATCGTCTAATGCCCCTTGGGCGCAAACAGCAATGTCTTGAGCACGTCTTCCTTGCCGATGATGCCCACCAGGCGACCATCGTCCACCACCGGCAGGGTGTGAAAATGGCTGTCGACCATCAGGCCGGCGATGGTCTCCAATCCGGTATCCGACTTGACCGTCACCGGGTTGGGGGTCATGGCCTCGGCCACGGTGAGGGCCGCGATCTTGCGCACTTGCTTTTCCATCTGCTTGGAAGAGGTGAAGGTGACGAAACCGTCGAGCAGGGTGTAAATGGTGGGCACGGGCAGGCGCTTTTGCTGCACCACCAGGTCGCTCTGGCACAAAATGCCTGTCAGGCGGCCCTGGCCATCGACTACCGGCGCACCGTTGATGCCGTTGTCCAGCAGCACCTTGGCGGCCTGGACGATATCGGTCTCGGGGGTCAGGGTGATCACTTCGGTGGTCATGATGTCTTTGGCGGTAGTCATGGTCATGATGGACCTCCTGCGGTTTCAAGTGGCGACGCGAGGGCCATCTATACCAGAAGCCGGCCCGATTAACAATCGGCCCGCTCCGCGCTCTCCTCGGCAAGCGGCACCGGATCGGCCAGAATTTGCTTCAAAGCCAATCCGATATCCTTGAGCATGTAGGGCTTTTTGATGTAGGCGCCCACGCCGGCACGCAGGGCCTCCTTGACCCGCTCGGTCTCGGCAAAGCCGCTGGCGATCATGGCCTTGATGGCCGGCCGGATCTGGGTGAGGTGCCGGTAAGTGTCCAGCCCGTCCATGCCCGGGGCCATGATCATGTCCAGGACCACGGCGCTCACCTCGCCGTCGGGCTGCCGGCGCAGGTACTCCAGGGCCGCTTCGCCCGAAGGCGCCGTGGTTGCCTTGTATCCCAGGCGATCGAGAATGTCGGCCGCGATCTCGCGCTGCTCGGCCACATCGTCCACCACCAGAATGAGCTGGCCGCTGCCCATGAAGGCTTCGGTGGCGGGCTCCTGCGCCTTGACGGCCGGGGCTTGGCGCGTGACCGGAAAGTAGAGCTCGGCCGTGGTGCCCCGGTTCTTTCGGCTGTGAACGACGATGGCGCCATGGTGATCCTGGACCGTGCCCCACACCACCGCCATGCCCAGGCCGGTGCCGCTGCGGCCCATCACCTTGCGGGTGAAAAAAGGCTCGAAGATGCGCTTCAAATCCTCTTCGGCAATACCGATGCCGTCATCGGAAACCTTGAGCAGTACATACTCGCCGGCCGGCATGTGCGCCAAGCCCTCGGCGGGCCTTTCCAGATAGCAGTTGAGGGTGCCGATGGTGATGGTGCCGCCCTCGGGCTGGGCTTCGGCGGCATTGATCACCAGATTCATCAAGGCCTTCTTTAAATGAATGGGCGAGCCTTGAATGTAGAGCAGGTCGGGGGCCAGGCGCGGCTGGACCTGCACGCCGGGGTGGCGTTTGAGCATTTCATATAATTCGGGAGACTCCAGATACTCCTGGACGACCTCGTTGATGCAGACCACCTCCATGTTCTGAACGCCGCGGCGGGCCAGAGTCAGCAGATCCTGTACGATTTCGGACGCTTTCTGACCGGTGGCGCGGATGGTCTCCAGGGGCTTGCGTAGCGCACTCTCCTCGGGCATGTCCAGCAGCAGCAGATCGGGATAGCTCACGAGTCCGGACAAGACATTGTTCAAATCGTGGGCCACGCCGCTGGCCATCAAGCCGATGGCCTCCATCCGCTTGGACTGGGCCAGTTTGGCTTCCAGCTCCTCTTTTTCGCGCTGGGCCCTGACCCGGTCGGAGATATCGCGGGTCACGCCGAAAATGCCGATGGGCTTGCCATCTTCGCCCAGGTGGAACGAAGCCCGGATTTCGGCGGGGATGGTATGGCCGTCCTTGTGCAGCAAGGTCACTTCCTGGGTGATCGACTTGTTGTAATTGCCATTGATCTCGGCCTCATCCTTCTTCTCTCGATAAAGGGTCAGGAGCTTTTCCAGGGACTCGGGAGTCATGGTGCCGGCCAAGCCCAACCGCTTTTGCTCCTCGCCCGACCATCCCAAGAGCGCGGCAACAGCCGGACTGATATAGGTCACCCGAAGATCCATATCCAGAGACCAAAGCACATCGGACATGTTCTCGGCCAGCAGGCGGTACTTCTCCTCGCTCTCTTTGAGCGAGCGGGCAATTTGCTTGCGCACCACGATTTCGTGGCGCAACGATTCATGGGCCAGATGGGCCTTGGCCAAGGTGATTTGCAGGCCGCGGGTGAACTGGGCGATGGAAAAGGCGATCAAGGCGTTGAGAAAGATGAAATTGACGCCGGAAAGCAGGGCGCGATGGGCGCTGGGAAAAAAGGGCTGCCCCACGGCCACCCATCCCTGCTGACACATCCAGCCGAGCATGGCCAGCGTGACCGTGTTGATCAGAATGGCCCAGGCCGCCGCCTTGAGGTCCAGCAGTATTCCGGCGATGACGGCAAAGGCAAAGAGCCAGCTCGGTCCTCCGCTCAACAGTCCCAGGGTGATGCTCAGCCACACGCCCAGGGCGTACATGGTGGCCAGGATCAGGAAGGTGCGCAGCGCATAGCCCGAAGAGCGTAAAACCAGCACGGCGCCCATGATCGTGTAGACGACGGCATCGAAGACGGCCACCTGCCAGTACCCGCTCCTCACCAGAAAGATCGCTGAGACCAGCAGCACGATGAAACCCATCACCAGCCCGGTGACCACCAGCACCTGCAAGACCCGCTCGCGCCAGTAGGAGATTTCATCTTCCCGGGAGGGGCCGGGAATGGCCAGGTTGCCCGGAATGCTCTCCAGCCAGCCGAAGAACCTGTTGATGCCTTTGTCCAAGTATGCTTTCATGCCCAATATCTTCTCGCAAAGGGGCGCACCACCCGGTTCGGCGCGGCCCGGCCGATTCACGCCCGATTTTCCCGCCTGCTTTAGAATGCGGCCCAGTCCCAAAAAAAGCAATAGGTTATATTGACTATTCGATAAAAACTTGCCCGGGCGAAGCGTTTCAGGGGGCCTGCGGTGTCCGCCCGGGCTTTAATGTTTACTCATGGCCGCGCATATACTATGAACGGCCATGGCGTATGCTTCGAAAGTTCGGCTCGGAAAGAGGGGGCGATAAAAGCAATGAAAAGCTTGGCAACCTGTGCATCCATGCCGGCGCCGCGGTCCGCGGCCGCACCGGCCCGCGGGTATCTATGTCTGTCGCTGGCGCTCCTCGTGATCATGGCCGGCAGCCTGCTGCCCGCCGGCCGCGCGGCTGCCGCGGAAGCGCCCGCACAGGCGATCCGGGTCGGCAGCAACAGCGACTTCGCACCTTATGAGTTCGTCAACGGCAGCGGGCAACCGGATGGCTACACCGTGGAGCTGATGCGGGCCGTCGCGCGCCAGGCCGGCCTTGCGGTCACCATCGTCACCGGCCCGTGGGAAGAGATGCGCCAGGCCCTGGAAACGCGCACGATCGATGCCCTGACCGGCGTGCTCTACTCCCATGAGCGCGACCGCCTGTTCGATTTCTCTGTGCCCCATGATGTGGTCACCTATGCCATCTTTGTGCGCGAAAACGCCCCCTACCGCTCGGTTACCGATCTTAAAGACAAAGAGGTGCTCGTCGTCAGCGGCGTCTATGCCCACGATTGGCTGCAAGCCAACAACTTTACCACCCGGATCGTCACCGTGGATCATCCCGAGCAGGCGCTGCAAAGGCTCAGTTCGGGTCAGCACGATGCCGCCGTGCTGCCGCGCTTGCACGGCCTGGAGCTGATGCGGCGTTTGAAATTGGCAAACCTGGAGACCATCGGGCCGCCGGTGCTGACCCAAAAACTGTGCTTTGCCGTGGCCGCCGGCAATGCCGATCTGCTGGCCAGGCTAAACGAGGGCCTCTCCCTGGTGCAAAAAAGCGGTGAGTACGACCGCTTGTATTTGAAATGGTTTTCGCTTTACGAACAGAAGCAAAGGTATTGGCAATACGGGCTCCTGGGCGCAGGTCTGCTGCTCGGCCTGGCGTCGCTGGTCCTGGTCTGGAACGTCTCCCTGAAAAGAAGCGTGGCACGCAAAACCCGCTTGATCGAGCAACGCGAAGTGCTGCTCCACCAGATCGTTCAGGGACTGCCCATGCCGACCTTCGTGGTCGACCGCAACAATCTGATCACCCACTGGAATATGGCCTGCGAAAAGCTGACCGGCGAGCCCGCCACGCGGATGGCGGGCACGGACCGACATCGGGTCGCTTTTTACCGCAATGCCCGGCCGCCGCTGAGCCAACAGCTCCTGGAAAAGGCGGCCGGTCAGAGCACTACTACCTGCGCGGCGTCCACTTTGTTGGAGGGGGCCTGCGAAGCGGAATTTCTCTTCCAGCCGGCCGGCCTGGAGGGCCGCTGGATGTACGGCACCGCCGGCTTGCTGCGCCAAGCGGACGGCCAGGTGATCGGCGCCATCGAATCGTGGCAGGACCTGACCGAGCACAAACGCATGGAGGTCCAACTGCTGCAATCCCAGAAGATGGAAGCCATCGGCACCCTGGCCGGCGGCATCGCCCACGATTTCAGCAACATGTTGACGGCCATCATGGCCCATGCGGAGATGGCCCGGCGCCACGCCAAAGCCGACGCCCAGGCCGGGGCCGCCATCCAAAAGGTGCTCGAAGTGTGCGACCATGCCAAAAAACTGATCCGCCGCATCTTGACCTTCAGCCGCCAGACCGAGGTGGAGGTCAAACCCATGCGCATCGACCAACTGGTCAGTGACGGCATCGACCTGATTCGGGCCACCTTGCCCTCTTCCATACAGATCGTGCGCGAGCTGCAATGCGCAGCCATGGTATCGGTGGACGCCACCCAGATCCATCAGGTGTTGATGAACCTGTGCGCCAATGCGGCCCACGCCATGGGCGGTCGCCGGGGCACCATGACCGTTCGCCTGGCCATGGCCGATCCCCAGGCCGAACCCCTGCCCGAAGATGTGCAGGCCGGCCGCGGACCGTTCGTGCGGCTGTCGGTCAGCGACACCGGGCACGGCATCCCCAACGAAATCCAGGACCGCATCTTCGATCCGTTCTTCAGCACCAAGAAACCGGGTGAGGGCACGGGCATGGGCCTGGCTGTGTCCCACGGCATCGTCAAGCGCTTCGGCGGCGCCATCACCCTCGACAGCCGGGTCGGGGAGGGCGCCACTTTCAATGTCTACCTGCCGGTGATCCAGGGGCCGGAAGAGCTGGCCGCTTTCAGCATGGAGCGCATGCCCAAGGGCAAGGAGCGGCTGATGCTCGTCAGCCCTTCGGCCGGTGCCGCGGGCGATCTGCTTTTGTCCAAGCTGGAACAGTTGGGCTATCGCGTGGAGGTGTGCGGGAGTGCGGAGGAAGCCACGGTGGAGCTCAGATCCGAGCCCCAGCGCTTCGATCTGCTGCTGATCACCCGATTCCTTTCGGGAGTCCGCCTGGAAGCGTTTATCCGCGGCGTCCGAGCGATCCGGCCGGACCTGCCCATCATGCTCACGGCGGGTTACGGCACCGATCCGACGCCGGAGTCGACCGCACGTCTGGGCGCCCAGACGACCATCCATGAGCCGATTATTCTAAGCGAACTGGCCGAGGCGCTGCGCAAGCTCCTGGACAAAGCCAAACCCTCTGCCTGAACACCCCGGAAGGGTCGATATGCAAAACAGCGCCACGGTAGTCGTTACACCCAAAGCCGAAAAATCTCTGTTGCGGCGTCACCCCTGGATCTTCTCCGGGGCCGTGCGCCAGGCACCCGCCGTTGCGGCCGGCGCCATGGTGGCGGTGCGCGCCGCCGACGGACGCTTTCTGGCCTGGGGCGCCCATTCGCCCGAGTCCCAGATCCGCGTGCGCGTCTGGTCCTTCGAAGAACACGAAGCCATCGATGCGGGCTTCTTCCAGCGGCGCCTGGCCGAGGCCTTGGCGGCCCGGCGCCAAATGCCCCTGCTCAGCCCCTGCACAGCCGTGCGCCTGGTGCATGGCGAATCCGACGGCCTGCCGGGTTTGATCGTGGATCGGTACGCGGATTTTCTGGTGTGCCAGTTTCTATCGGCCGGCGCCGAACACTGGAAAGCGACCATCGTTGCGGAACTGGAGCGACTGCTGCCCTGCCGTGGGATCTACGAGCGTTCGGACGCCGATGTGCGCGCCAAGGAGGGATTGCCGTTGGCCAGCGGCGTGCTGTGCGGCATGGCGCCGCCCGATCTGCTCGAAATACGGGCCGGCGAAGTGGCGTTGTGGGCTGACCTGGTGCGCGGCCACAAGACCGGGCTTTACCTGGATCAACGCGAAAACCAGGCCCTGGTGGCCGCTTTCAGCCCCGGGGCCGAGATGCTCAACTGTTTTTGCTACACCGGCGGCTTCGGCCTGTGGGCCCTGCGGGCCGGGGCCCGGCAGGTCATCCAGGCGGATGCCTCGGCCGACGTGCTCGCCCTGGCGCGCCGCAACGCACAGCTCAACGGCCTGGACGACGGCCGCGCGGAATATGTGGCCGCCAATGTCTTCGAGCTGCTGCGCACCTATCGCGACAGCCGGCGCCAATTCGACCTGATCGTGCTCGACCCGCCCAAGTTCGTGGCCTCGGCCGCCCAGATGGACAAGGGCTGTCGGGGCTACAAGGATATCAACCTGCTGGCCTTCAAGCTGTTGCGACCGGGTGGCGTGCTGCTGACCTTCTCTTGTTCGGGGCTGGTGGCACCGCCCCTCTTCCAGAAGATCGTGGCCGATGCCGCCGCCGATGCCGGACGCACGGTCCGGGTGATCGGCCACCTGCACCAGGCCGCCGACCACCCCGTGTCCCTGAATTTCCCCGAAGCCCACTATCTCAAGGGCCTGGTATGCCTCGCGGCGTGAACTTCTTTATTTTGGCCGTTTACTCTTTGGCGCCGATGAAGCGGTAACCGAGCGCCCCCAGCACGGCGCCAATGATGGGCGCCACCCAGAAAAGCCACAACTGCTGCAAGGCCCAACCACCGGCAAAGATCGCCACGCCGGTGCTGCGCGCCGGGTTGACGGAAGTATTTGTGACGGGAATGGAGATCAGGTGAATCAGGGTCAGGCACAGGCCGATGGCGATGGGCGCCAGGCCTTGGGGCGCGCGCTCGTCGGTGGAACCCAGAATCACGATCAAGAACATCGCGGTCATGACCACTTCGCACACCAGGGCCGCCGACAAAGAATACCCGCCGGGCGAATGGGCGCCGAAGCCGTTGGAGGCAAACCCGGCGGTTACGTCAAAGCCCGCCTTGCCGCTGGCGATCACATAAAGCACGGCCCCGGCGACCACGCCCCCCAACACCTGGGCGATGATGTAGGGTACCAGTTGGCCGGCCGGAAAACGGCCGCCGGCCCACAACCCCACGGAGACGGCCGGATTGAGGTGGCAACCGGAGATGTGGCCGATGGCAAAGGCCATGGTGAGGACCGTCAAGCCGAAGGCCAGGGAGACGCCCAGCAGGCCGATGCCCACGTCCGGAAAGGCCGCCGCCAACACCGCGCTGCCGCAACCGCCCAATACCAGCCAAAACGTCCCGAAAAACTCCGCGAAGAATTTTTTCATGCCCTGCTCCTTCATTTCTCGATCTGGATGCCGTTGCCCGCTCGACCGAACGGGAGTTATGTGGAATTCCTCGGAGTATTATAGGGATCGACCCGGGTGCGCAAGTCAAAAACGCCGGATACGGTCGGGCCTGTTTGACTTTACGAAAAGAATATTTGTATAAGCGAAACGCGTGAATCATCCGAAGACGAGAATGGCGTTCGATACGCCATCCGAACACAAAGGACCTGTTGCCGATGGATCGCCCCATGAAAGCCAACACCACCGACACCCTTGCCGCGCTCTTCACACCCGAGAAACTCCAGAAGCTGTTCCCGGCCGAGCGGGCCGATCGCTTCTTCGACGCCCTGCTGGGAGACCCCAAAGAGGGGGCCTATGACATTCGCCTGGTTTATGATGGATTCCAGGAGGGGCAACTGCGTTTTGCCCTGGAGCTGCGCCAGCGGCCGCGCAAGTGTCTGGCCTGCAACCTGACCTACGGCCTGCCCACGGTTTTCTCCCGCCACCCGGTCATCGACATCAAGGGGCTGGTGGCGGCCATCGCGCAGTTGCTCGACGGACAGGGGCGCTGCAAGGGCTGGAAGCTGGGGGCCACCGTGGAGAAGAGCCGCCAACTGCATGTGGTGCCGCTCATCATCGATATCGAGTAGTGTCCAGAAGCATCTTTTTCTGCCCCAATCACTCCTCTTCAAAAACGATATCGACCGTGGTGAAGGCATCGGGCTCGAAGCTTTCGATGCCCTCGCTCTTCTCGATGAAAGCGTTCATGTGTTTGAAGGCGCTTTCGTACATGGCCATGGCGGCATTGAGACGGTCGGTGATCAGCTCCTCTTGGCCCAGCTCGGCGTAGGCCTCGGCCAGCAGTTTGCGCCCATCCTCCAGATGTTTTTGAATACGGCCGAAGACCGCCTTGCGTTTGGCGTGGCGCTGGCGCTGTTCGGCGATCATGGGCAGCAGGCGCTGCACCGAGATTTCGATGAGGGCGTCCCGGGGGGCATTGTAGTTGCGGGCGACCTCCTCCAGGCTCACCAGGGCGCCGCGGCTGATCACGAAGGTTTTCTGGATGCGGTTGGCCGCGTCGAGCCGGGCGTTGCGGAATTTGCTGGCGATGGTGCTCAGGGCCCGGGTGTCGCTGAACAGATGGTCGAAGAGCGATTTTTGTTTGATGCCCAACTGGGCCGCCACAATCCCGATGGCCTCGATGCACATGTCGGTGAGCTTGAAGGTGGCCCGCACCGACTGCCGTCCGCGCAGATCCGCAAAGGTGGTTTGGGATTGAAGTTTGTCATCCTCGACCATAGGCACCTCCGTTCGCCCCTTAAACGCATTACGAATATAGCCACAGACGATAAGTAATGCAATATTTTTGATGGCCAAAAAAAGACCGCCCCTGGTCGGAAAACCAGGGGCGGGGCCTTGATTGAATAGAAGCGGCCTCAGCTAGAGGCCGGCGGGCAACTCACAACTCACGGCATCCTTGGCTTTGCGGCCCTCCACATAGTGCGCGGCCGAGAGGGCGGCCATGCAGCCATCCGCGGCAGCCAGTACGATCTGGCGAGCGTATCTCTCTCTGAGGTCGCCGACGGCGTAGATGCCGGGAATGGCCGTAGAGCACTGGTCGTCGGTGAGCACAAAACCATCGACGTTGCGCCGGACGCCCGCCGGTATCAATTGGCTGTTGGGATCGAAGCCGATGAAGATGAAGATACCATCGATGGGCATGTCCCGTTCCTGTCCATTGCGCGTGTCACGCAACCGCACACCGCTGACGCCCCCGTTGCTCTCCTTGATCTCGGCGACCACGGAATTCCAGAGCACTTCCATCTTGCATTCAGCAGCCACGCGCTGTTGCAGGATCATGCTGGCCCGCAGGGCATCCCGGCGGTGCACCAGGTAAACCTTTTCGGCCAGCTTGGCCAGGTATAGGCCCTCTTCGCAGGCGCTGTCGCCGCCGCCGACCACGATCACCTGCTTGCCGCGGAAGAAAAAACCGTCGCACACCGCGCAATAAGAAACCCCTTTGCCGTAAAGGGCGTCCTCGCCGGGTACCTTGAGCTTGCGCGGCGTGCCGCCGGTGGCCAGAATCACGGCATGGGCGGCAAGGGCTCGGCCGCCGGCCAGGCGCACGGTGTGATGCTCCAGCCCCGGTTCGATGGCCGCCACCTCTTCGTTGATCTCGGTCAGGCCGTAAGAGCGGGCATGCTCGGCAAAACGCATGGAGAGTTCGGCCCCGCCGATGTGGGTAAAGCCGGGATAGTTCTCCACGCTGTCGGATAGGTTGATCTGGCCGCCGGGCACCGCCTTTTCGATGAGCACGGTCTTCAAGGCGGCGCGCATGGCATAAATAGCCGCCGAGAGGCCGCCGGGCCCGCCGCCGACGATCACCACATCATACATATCGCCTGTGGCCATGGGCACGGGTCCTTACTTCTTGTCATCTTTTTGCAGAGCCCGGGCCAGCTTTTCGCCCAGGGCGCCCATGGAATTGCTCGGAGCGGGGGCCTCTTTCTGGAACTGGCGCCATTCGTCCTCGTCGCCGGCATCCCGGGGCTTGAGGGAGATCTTGCGCTCGGCGCTGCTGAGGCTCTCGATGGTCACCGGAATGCGGTCACCGGGTTTGAGCTTCTCGATCTGGCCGGCGCTGGGCGAGCGGCTGAGGGCCGATTTGGGCAGCAGGCCGACGATGCCGGGGGCCAGGCTCACGAAGATGCCGAACTTCTCCTGCTTTTCCACCGTGCCTTCCACCGGCTGGCCTTTCACGAACTTCTGGTCGATATCGGCCCAGGGATCGCCCTCGGCGTCGCGCAGGCTCAGGCCGATGCGGCGTTTGGCCATATCGATCTCTTTAACCACCACGGTCACGGTTTGTCCGGGCTGGACCACATCCTGGGCTTTGTGCACCCGCTGGGTGTAGCTCATCTCGCTGATATGCACCAAACCCTCGACGCCGGGCTGTACTTCCACGAAGGCGCCGAAATCGGTGCAGCGGGTCACCTTGCCGGTGATCTTGGCCCCGGACTTGATTTGTTCGGGCAGACGATCCCAGGGATCGCCCTCCACCTGCTTGGCCGACAGGGCGATCTTCTGGCCCTTCTTGCCCGGCTCGATGCGCAGCACCTTGACCCGGATGGTCTGACCGGGCTGCACCGCATCCTCGGGCTTTTCCAGGCGCGACCAGCTCAGCTCGGAGATATGCACCATGCCCTCCAGGCCGGGGATCAGCTCCACGAAGGCGCCGTAGGGCATCAGGCGGGTGATGCGGCCCTCGAACACCTGGTCCTTGGTCAGATCCTTCATGAAGAGGTCGCGGCCCTTTTTCTGCTCGGCCTCCAGGATGTCCCGGCGGGAGAGCACGATGTTGCGGCCGTTTTCGGTCAGCTTCTTGATGACGAACTGGAAGGTCTGGCCCACATAGTTCTCGGGCGCGTTGACATACTGGGTGTCGATCTGGCTGATGGGGCAGAAGGCGCGGCGCTTGAGCACCTCCACCTGGAAGCCGCCCTTGATCACCTGCTGGACGCGCCCTTCCACGGGAATGCCGCCGGAGTAGGCATCCTTGAGCATATCCAGGCCGCCCGCGCCGGAAATGGCTTTGGACAGGCGCACTTCGCTCTCGTCCATGGCCACCACGTACAGATCCAACTCATCGCCCACCACGAAGGGCAACTGCCCGTTTTCGTCTTTCAGCTCCTGGATATCCACGACACCGTCGTTCTTGGTGCCGGTATCCACAAAAACCGAACTGTCGCTGATGGAGATAATCCGGGCATGAAGCTTGTCGCCGATGCGAAGGTCTTCCTTCATGCCGGCGCTATAGGCTTCGAACATTTCTGCAAAACTCTCTTCGGACGGTTTGTCCGACTCGGGTGGATCATTGATGGATGAATCGTCGGCCATGCGGCACCTCTAAAAGATTGATAATTTGAACGCTCAACTGAAATGGAGCCATATTCACCAAAAATCGCGGCGATTTGCAAGAGAGAAAGCGGATTGGGGGCGATTCTCTCGCGGGCCGCCTTGGCTTGCATGCCGGGGGAACGATCCTATATTTGACTCTCGCATTGCGAGCCAGCTTTCGAAAGGAGTAGGAAGAAAAATGGGAAATCAGCTTCGCACCACGTTCTTGTTGGCCCTCATGACGGTATTGATCATGCTCATCGGACAGATGTTCGGCGGTCGCCAGGGCATGACCATCGCCCTGATCTTTGCCGCCGGCATGAACTTCTTCAGTTACTGGTTTTCGGACAAGATCGTCCTGCGCATGTATCGCGCCCAGGAGGTCTCGGCCCAGCAAGCCCCCGACCTCTACGCCATGGTCAACGCCCTGGCGCGCAACGCCGGCCTGCCCATGCCGCGGGTCTACATCATCCCCCAGGAGACCCCCAACGCCTTCGCCACCGGCCGCAATCCGGAACATGCCGTGGTGGCCGTCACCCAGGGATTGCTCGAACTCCTGGGCCGCGACGAGTTGATGGGCGTGCTGGCCCACGAAATGGCCCACGTGAAAAACCGCGACATCCTCATCGGCTCCATCGCCGCCACCATGGCCGGCGCCATCATGATGCTGGCCAACATGGCCCGCTGGTCGGCCATCTTCGGCGGCCATCGGGATGACGAGGAGGGCGGCGCCAGCGGCCTGGGCTTGATCCTGATGTCCATCCTGGCCCCATTTGCCGCCATGCTGGTGCAGATGGCCATCTCCCGCTCCCGGGAGTATTTGGCCGACGCCAGCGGCGCCCAATTTGCCGGCAAGGCCGAAGGCCTGGCTTCGGCCCTGGAGAAACTGGGCGCCTACAACCAGCGCCTGCCCATGCAGAGCAATCCCTCCACGGCCCATATGTTCATTGTCAATCCGCTCTCGGGCCGCAGCCTGATGAGCCTTTTTTCCACCCATCCGCCCATCGAGGAACGGGTGGCGCGCCTGCGGGGGGTTCGCCCCCAGCCCTCCGGCCATTCCACAGGCACGCGCCCTGGCGCCCTGGACCGCGGCCGTTCCATGTGGGACCAATTGAAGTAGGGGCGACCGGCGGTCGCCCCTGCACCGCAATGACAAAACCCGGTCGCCGGAGACCGGGTTTTGTATGTGATCGGAACAATTCCCTTTAGGACCGGATAGAGCACTCCTGGCTGCGCGGGGCAAAGAAAAAGGTCATGCCGATGAAGAACACCGGGATCGCCAGAAAAATGCCCAACACGGGCAGCACAGTCAAACCGATTACGACCAGGAAGAAGGTTATGACCATCAACGCCACGGCCACGGCGATTTTGCTTGGACGCTCGAGCAGACAATCGATGGGTTTCATGGAATCACCTCCTTGGATGATGAAGGCGCGCAAGATTCTGTTTTGGGAGGAGCGCACACCGCGCAACGCTCATGGCTGCACTGCTGGCAGGCGTAGCAATCCGCACAGCGTTGCTTCCCGCCGCCGGGAGCAGTATCGGGGGTATAAAGCCGTCCGGCCAATCCCGGAACTTTTTGCCAAGCCATGCTGGACCCTCCACACACTCAACGCAAGACGTCTTGCATTACCCTAGCCAAGGATTGGGCTTTGTCAACCGGCGGTTTGGGATTATAGTGGCCCCTAACTGGAAGAAGAGGGAAATCGCATGGGTTTCGACGACACGGTGATGCAGGCCTTGCGGGATATCCGGGCAGACCTGCCCGAACTGCTGGCGACCCTGAACATGGACCCGACCCCCGCGCTGGAGGCCTGGACCCACGCCCTGGACGTCAAGCTGCTGCCCAAGCTGGCGCCGGACTTTCCGCTGGTGGTGGCCATCTGCGGCGGTGGCTCGGCCGGCAAATCCACCTTGTTCAACACCCTCATCGGCCGGACGATATCACCCACCGGCGGCCGGGCCGGCCTCAACCGCCGGGTGCTGGCCGGCCTGCCCGAAGCCCAGGCGCGCCACGCGGCCCTGTTCGAGGCCCTGGCCCAGATCTTCGGGACGGCATTACAGCCCCTGACCGACAGCGCCCAGCTCACCACCCCCGGCGATCCGCTCTACTGCACCGTCACCGGCGGGCCCTCCCGGGTGGTGTTGCTCGACACCCCCGACATCGATACCGGGGCCCGGGGCGACTACGCCAACCGCGAACTGGCCCGCCAGAGCCTGGAGAGCGCCGACGCCTTCATCTATATTTTCACCAACGCCACCTACAACAACCGCGACAACACCGACTTCATCGCCCGGCTGCTCACCGGCCTGGGCACGCGGCCCTGCTGCCTGGTCTACCGGGTCTATCCCAGCTTCACCGATGCCGAAGTGCGCGAGCATGCCCTGACCGTGGCGGCCAACCTCTACGGCCCGGATCATAAACACCATGTATTGGGCCTGTTCCGGGCCGACGACGACAACCGGGTGGCCGCGGGCCAGGCGCCCATGCAGATCCGGCCCATCGGCGGCGGCCCGAACCTGCCCGACCTGCTGGCCGAGCTGGACCCCCTGCCCATGCGCCGCCGGCTGCTGGCCGGCATGCTGAAGGACGCCGCCCAACAAGCAGCCGCCCTGCACCGCCTGGCCCGCCAGGAGCGCGCCCGCCTGGCCGACTACACCACGGCCCTGGAAGTGGCCCAGCGCGCCGGCGTGCAGCAGGCCCTGCGCCGCTTTCCCACGGACCGCGTACTGCGCCGCTTCGCCCAGATCTGGCTGGAGGGCGATCCGGCCCATATCAAGGTGATGCGCCGCACCGGCCAGGTGGTCGAGTGGCCATTGAAGCTGGTGCTCTCGGCCGCGCGCCGGTTGAGCACCGCCCCAGAACCCGAGCCCCTCCGGGATGACGATCCGGCCGGCCCCATGGCCATGGATCTGCTCGAGGCGGCCACGGCCCTCTACCAGCAGACCGTGGATGCCCAGATCCAGGGCCCGGAGGGCCTGCAGCCGGCCCATCCCGTGGTGCACGCGGCCCAGCAGCGGGCCCGTCAAAAGGATTGGCGCGCCACCTTGAGCTACATCCAGGAGCAAAAAAAGCTGCTCCTGAGCTGGTCCGACCAGTTGGAGCGCGATCTGGCCGCCCTGGCCGACACCTTGCGCCAGCGCATGGGCGTGCTGGACCAGTTGCGCCAGACCTTCGCGGCCCTGCTCAACGTGATCCCGGCCACGGCAGCCATCACCTACATCCTGCACACCGGCGACCCGGCCGGCGCCGTGGGCATCAAGATCAAACTCACCGGCCTGCTGGGGCTGCACGACCTTTACGCCCTGATCGCCATCCCCGCCACGGCCGGCATGAAAAAAGCCGATCAGCGCCAGTTGGAACAGATGCTGGCGCCCGTGGCCCAGACCTGGCTGGCCCACAAGCTCACCGCCGTGCAGACGCTCTTCGAAGAGCAGATCACGGGCGACGTCTTGACCCAGGCCCATGCGGCCGGAGACCGGGCCGACGCCCTGCTGGCCCGGGTGGCAACCGACCTTTCGGGCCTCAAGGAGATCTTGCCATGATGGATCGCGAACTGGCGTTACTGGCGGCCGTGGGCCAACTGGAAACCCACATCCAGACCGTCACCCGGCTGGCCGAGCGCCTGGCCCGGGTGCCGCTGTGGCAGCCGGCCGGCCCCCTGGCCCGGCAGGCCGCCGAAGCCCAACGCATGATGGAAGGCTTGCGCAGCCGCATGGACCGGCGCCTGGTGGTGACCCTGGTGGGCCCGTGCGGGGCCGGCAAGTCCACCCTGCTCAACGCCCTGGCCGGCGTGGACGACCTGTCGCCGGCCGGCCACACCCGGCCCACCACGCGCGGCCTGGTGCTCTTCTCCAATGACGCCGAGGCCGCGGCCCAACTGCTGGGGCCGGATGGGGCCGGCCAGGCCACTGTGCGTTCCAGCCCGGCCGCCGACCTGCTGCGCCACATGATCCTGGTGGACACCCCCGACACCGACAGCACCGCAAGCGACCTGCACCGGCCGTTGATCCTGCGGGCCGTGGAACAATCCGACATCCTGCTGTGCGTCTTCGATGCCCAGAACCCCAAGCGCCGGGACCACGCCGACTTCATGGCCCCCCTGGTGCAACGCTTCCACGGCGCCTCGCTGGTGGCCGTGCTCAACCAGGTGGACCGCCTGGGGGAAAAAGAGCTGACCACCGAGATCGCCCCCGAATTCAACACCTACCTGAGTCAGGCGTGGGACACCCCGCCCCAGCGCCTGCTGCTGGTCTCGGCCAGGCGCCACCTGCAACGGCCCCAATGGGAGCCCCAGGCCGGCCCGCGCCACGACCTGGATCAATTCGAAGAGCTGCGCCGCCTGCTCTTCGACACCTTCGGCCAGCCGGGCTTCGGCCCGGACCGCCGCCTGGCCAATGCCCAGCGCATCGGCGACTTCATGGCCGAACAGGTCCGCCAGGCCGCGGCCCAGGACCGGCCGGCCCTCACCCAGGCCCTGGACCAGTGGCAAACGGCCGAACAAGAGGCTTTGACCCGGGCCGTGGAGGCCCTGCGCGCCGACGACCAGCGCATGGTGGTGGGCGTGCACGCCCGCCTCTATCAAATGCTGGCCCAGCGCTGGACCGGGCCCGTGGGCTGGATGATCGCCATCTGGTCGCGCCTGATCCTCTTCGGCACCGGCCTGGCGGCCCTGGTGCGCTGGGGCAACCCCCTGACCCAGCTCTGGGGCCTGGTCTCCGCCTGGCGGCGCCACAAGGAGATCGGCGCGGCCCTTTCGACCCTCGGCGACCAGAACCGGGCCGACACCGCCCTGGCCACCTTTCAACAGAGCTGGCGCACCCACTGGCCCGACATCGCCGAACGGCTTATAGCAGGCCGCTTCGATCCCCAGGTGCGCCGCCAGACCGCCGACGAAACCCCGGCCCTCACCGGCGCCCTGCGCCACCTGTGGGCCCAAACCCTGGAAACCGAAATCGAACGCAGCGCCAAAACCCTGAGCGGCTTTGCCCTCCAACTGCTCTTCAATCTGCCCTCGGTAGTACTTCTGGTCTACGTCGGCTGGCTCACCGCCGCCAGCTTCCTGAGCAAAACCTACCTGAGCGGCGACTTCTTCCTCCACGCCCTGCTCACCATCGCCATCGTTTTGCTGCTCAGCTTCTTCGCCCTGCAAATCCTGGTGCGCCTGGCCTTGCGCGGCGACCGCATCCAGGGCCGAGCCCTGCAAAAAGTACAAACCGCCACCGGCGACGCCCCCCGGGTAGCCGGCCGCGACATCTCCGAACAGGTGGCCCAGGTGATAGCACTGCATGAGGTTGGATAACATGCCGTATTAATGATGGCATTGACATACCGGCACTTGCTTGACATACTTGCTCCCAAAAAAGCACCTTCCCATCCACACACTAAATCACGCTGCTTCAGAACTTGTCGCCCTCGAACGAATGCGGGTGCGTCGGTCGCAGTGGCGTTCTAACCGAAGCAAGAGCGGAGAACTATTTTCCGCCGGCAATATGGAGGCTACGGCATGTCACGCCCGCGAGTAATAGATATTAAGTTTCTATGGGCCTTTGGCATCGCCGCCATCTTCCTTATTTATGCCTGCATGGGATTAGTTCAACCCCAATTGAAGTCGATTTCCGCCCCTGCGGTGCCAGCCAAGGTTTCCGAGGAGTTCCCCAGGGTGCCGCTTCTTCAGCTTGAGACTGGCATGCATACTGCGCCGATCTTTAGAATCGACCTGGATCGCGCGCAGCGCTTTATGGTGTCTGGCTCCCAAGACAAAAGCGTCCGCATCTGGGACCTGGAGAGCGGGCGCTTGCTGCGTACATTGCGAGTGCCGCAAGGCCCAGGTAGTATAGGAAAAGTATACGGCGTGGCTGCCTCGCCAGACGGGACTGTGGTGGCTGCAGGCGGCTGGACCGGAAGCACAATACCCGGCGGGCAAGCCATCTACATATTCGACTGCCGCACAGGGGAGATCCGGCAGGCTATCGGTGGGCTTGCAAATTCGATAACCCATTTAAAATATTCCCCTGACGGTCGTTATCTTGCGGCCATAATGTGGGGCCCCAACGGACTGCGGGTATATGAAACCGAGACCTATAAATTGGTCGCTGAAGACCGGGAGTATGCCGACAGCAGCTACTGGGCTGATTTCGATGATGCTGGATACCTGGTGACCACCTGCGATGATGGGTTTATTCGCCGATACGACAAGAATTTTCGGCTCATTAAAAAAATGAAAGCTCCTGGAGGAAAAGAGCCCTATCAGGTTGCTTTTTCCCCCGACGGTCAGAGTATCTCCGTTGGATATTGTGACACTATCCGGGTGGATGTGCTTGCGGCAGATAGCCTGGCTATGCGCTTTTCAGCCGATACCAGAGGGTTGGGTTCCATCAACCTTGCCAATACCGCATGGTCAAAGGATGGCCGCTTTCTATACGCTGGTGGAAAGAGCAAAGCCATCCGCCGATGGTCCGGGGCCGGCCAAGGCGGATTCACCGATTTCACGATAGTACAGAATACCCTCATAGGCATAATACCTCTTACGGACGGCAGTTTGGTTCTCGGATCAGCAGAACCGCTGGTGGCAATACTCTCTCCTGACGGCAGGTCTGTTTGGCAACAGCGCGGCGAAATAGCCGATTTCCGCATGCAAAATGGTGAAGCCGGCATCCGCCTTTCCCAAAATGGAGATACGATACTGTTCGGCTATGAGCCATGCTGGCTGCGGTCAGCAAGCTTCTCTCTTAAAACCTGGCGCCTGGAAATTGACCCGCCTGCTGACAACCACCTATCTGCCCCGCTTGTCCAGGCTCAAGGCCTGGAAGTCAGCAATTGGAAAGACCAATACGACCCTATTCTAAACGGTACCCCCCTATCCCTGAAGCCACATGAAATTTCCCGCAGCCTGGCTATCGTAGCGGATGGCAAGGGGTTTTTATTGGGAACGGAGTTTGCCCTGCGCTTTTATGATCGCATCGGCAAACTCTGTTGGGCGGTAGATGGGCCGGGAAATGCCCCCTCTGTGAACATCAGCGGCGACGGGCGACTAGCAGTGGCCGGTTTCGCGGATGGCACCCTGCGCTGGTACCGTTTGAGCGACGGTAAGGAGCTTTTGGCGCTATTTCCCCATAAGGACGGCCAACGCTGGGTGGCCTGGACCCCCCAGGGCTATTACCACGCCTCGGCCGGGGCCGAAGATCTTATAGGTTGGCACATCAACCGCGGAGGCCACGGCACACCTGAATTCTACGGTGCCGCTCGTTTCCGGCGGCAATTCTACAGGCCGGACGTGCTTGCGCGGGTGATCGACACCCTGGATGTTCAGAAAGCCCTGGCCCTGGCCGATCAGGCCCGGGGCCAAAAGAGTGTTGCCACGGATATTCAAGCTATCCTGCCGCCGACCATCAAGATCCTCTCGCCTGCCAGCGGCGAAAAAACCCGATCCACTCGCCTAACTATTATCTACAAGGCCGAATCGGCCACCGGACCCATCACCGCGCTGGAGGCCCGCGTGGACGGCCGGCCGGCGCGGGTGTTGAAGGATGAAATCGAGACTGCCCAAGATGATGTGCGCATCGGCCAACTCACCATCGAGATCCCGTCGAAGAACGCCACTGTCTCTCTGCTCGCCAAGAATCAGCATGGCACCAGCGAGCCTGCCGATTTTTATTCCAACTGGGAGGGCGTGGAGGATTGGTACAAGCCCAATCTCTACGTTCTGGCGGTAGGAGTTAGCCGCTACGCGCAACCCCATCTGAATCTGAAGTATGCCCACAAGGATGCCCAGGATTTCGTACAGGCAGTCAAAGCCCAAGAGGGCGGCCTTTACCGAAAGGTCACGGCCCGCCTGCTGGTCAGCGCGGACCAGGAGCAGGCGGCAACCAAGGATAAAATCCTGGATGGGCTGGAGTGGCTAATGCGCGACACCACCAGCCGGGATGTGGCCATGGTCTTTCTTTCCGGCCATGGCACCAACGATGCCAAGGGCAACTACCATTTCTTGCCTTGCGACGCCGACACCGCGCGGTTGCCGCGCACATGCATCGACAAGAACGACTTTCTCAAGTACCTGAGCGATATCCCGGGCAAGACGGTGTTCTTTTTCGACTCCTGCCGCTCGGGCAGTGTCCAGGTCGGCGCCAAGGCCGATGGCCAGGCCCCGGACGTGGACAAATTCGCCAACGAGCTGGCCGACGCGGACGCCGGAGTGATTGTGTTCGCTTCTTCCACGGGCAAGCAGTTTTCCCTGGAAAAAGAGGAACTGCAACATGGGGTTTTTACCAGCGCACTGCTTGAGGGCATTGCCGGAGCAGCAGACTATCAAAAGGATCGGCTCATCTCAATCGCCGAGCTGGAAGTATTCCTTCCTGAGCGAGTGAAGGAGCTGACACTTGGGGCTCAGAAGCCCGTGAGCACCAAGCCCAAAGCGGTCGAGGACTACAAAATCATCCGGGTTAAATAAAGCGGAAATGGAGGCGCATATGGTATCGAAAACCAGGAGTGGTTGGTGGATCAGCATCGGATCGGCCTGCATATCGGCGGCTGTGCTTGTATGCTATCTTTTGATCTTTACGGACGTAGGGCAGGCCGGGCAAGAAGGCGCTTTTTCCGAAGCTATCGGGTTCTTGGCCAAAGAGCAATCTTTGGGGGAAAGCCATGCCATGATCCTGAAAGAATTCGGCAAGGAAGATATGCACCTATACGCCGAGGGCATCCAGCTTTACGCCACCGCCAAGGCAGAGTACGACGGCCTTCTGGGGCAGTTGAAATACGATCTTAGTAACGACCGCTCCGTCGACACCTCCGCCGAATTCCAACGCAAACTGAAAACGGCGGCCGACCAGCGCGTGGCTTTTACTTCGTTTGTCACCGAAAAGGTTATCCGAAATGAACCGGATCGCAAAAATCCGCTGGCCATCGCCGCCATCGCCGCGGTGCCGGAATTGGTCGACGGCCTCTCCAAAGCAGGCATATCCATATGGCAGGAGTACCGCAACGTGAAGGCTTCGAGGCAAAAAGAGATACTGGACCAGCTCGATGGGCTGAAGTGGAAATCTTTTCAAGATACCGGAAAAAGTAATTGAAAAGGGCCGCTTTTTAATTCAATAGCGATCGACCGCCTATCTTACCGAGAATTGTGCGTTGACATATCCCTTCTACGAGTTTACACTTCGAAGTATCTATTTTAGAAGGGGCGAGGTGCATTATAATGAAAGCAACGGCCAAAGATCTGAGGTTCTGTTCCAAAAAGCTTCTCGATACAGTCAATCGGGGCGAGGAGGTGGTCATCACGTATCGCGGAAAACCTTGCGCCAAACTTATCCCCTACAAGGAGGATAAGGGAAAAATAACAAAGCACGAACTGTTCGGTATTTGGAAAGATAACGAAATGGTGCGAGACGTTGATCGGTATGTCCGTGACTCGAGAAAAGGGAGATATTAAATGTTGGTCGATACGGATGTCCTGATCTGGTACATGAAAGGCAATGAAAAAGCATATAGCGTCATCGAAAGATCGAAGCACTTTTTCATTTCCGTGGTGACTTACATGGAACTGGTCCAAGGCATGCGCAATAAGCGAGAACTAAGCGATTTACGCAAGGCCCTGCAGGCGTGGGATTCGAAAATTATCTACATTTCAGAAGAGATTTCCGTGAAAGCGATGTTCTTTGTCGAACAGCACTTTCTAAGCCATTCCATGCTGTTGGCGGATGCATTGATAGGGGCCACGGCCATTGTTCACGGGCTACCGATCCTGACGGGTAACGAAAAGCATTACAAGATCTTGAAAGAGATCGAGATCAAGAAATTTCGACCCTAAAAACGCTGAAACCCCGACTATTCATATAGATTCAACGCCCAACCCACTTTTACGAAGTGCTCTGGAAATCAAATTCAGATCGCCGTCGCGATTTGTTGCGTTCGACGCGACTCGCGGCCTTTCTCGATTAGCACGCAAGTAGGCGAGCCCGGCAACCGCTTCGCGACACGTCAGACGACGAATCTTAGGGCTGCTTATGCGCAGCGGAGGATAAGCGCCCTGGACTGTCTGAGCGCAGCGAGTTTCCAGGGCGCCCGCAGCGCGCTTTTAGCAGCCCTTGATTCGGCGGCGTGTGGCGCGAAGCGGTTGCCGGGCTCGCCGGCGGGTGATCAAATGCTTCTAGACGATTTTGTCTTTCTTTCGGTAAACCATTCCCTGAAACAGAGCAATCAATTGCCCCTGCTCATCGGTAATCCGGATAGTGTAGGAGGCCAGTTTCGCATTCCTGGAAACCTCGGTGGCTTCCGCCGTCAACCGTCCACTGCTGGTCGCCTTCATGAACGAAATGTTGGCATTGACGGCCACGGCCACCGTGCCGTGGGAGTTGGAGGCCATGGCGAACACCAGGTCGGCCAGGGAAAAGATGGCCGCGCCGTGCACGATGCCCACCGCATTCAGATGGTGCGGCTTGATATCCAAAGCCGCCCGGGCGCAGCCCTCGGACACATCGAGCAGCTCGATGCCCACGTGCTCCGCGAATTTATCCTGCTTGAAAAAATTCTTGATCGCTTCCATTCCCGTCATCTCCCTCGCGCCTAGTTATAGAATTGCCAAGGCTGGTTCATACAATACCGTCACCGGCCAGGCAAGCTTGAAAGGCGGCCAGGGATACCCCCGGCATTGACATCCGAAATATGGTGCACAACTTTCCTCCAACTGATTGAAGAACGATTCAACGCTTCTTGGAGGTGGCTTATGACAAATCGATCGGACGCCCCTAAAAATTGGGTGAAAGAAGAACCGCAAGAAAAGCACTTCGACGTGCGCGATCTTAACTTCGACTGCGACACCGAAGAACCGCATTTCCTATGCTCGCTGAAGTACGCCGAGGAATAGCAGCGAAGCATAAAGAATAAAAGAGGGGGCATTCCCGCGCTACGGGAACGCCCCCTCTGCTTTTACTTCTTATGGCCGGTTAAACGTAACGCTTGGGAAACCCGCCGATGATCGCCCGGGCATCGGCCACGATGCGGTCGACCAGGTCTTTGACTTTCGGCATGTCGTCGATGCGCTGGGCACACTCGCCGCCGGCGTACAGCGCCTTGCTCTCGTCGCCCGCGAAGGTCGCGTCGATGCCGGCGCGCTCGAAGTCGATCAACTCCTGGGCCCCCTTGCTCTGGCCGTCGTCGGGGGTTCCCAAGAAAACGCCCGGCGCCTTTTGCAGCGTGTTCTGCTGATGCTGGAGGCTGGCCGGGGTCTTGATCCAGCGGGCCGGGCCCACGAAGCCGCGCGCCACCAGGGTGCCGCGGTCGCCGGCCTTGACGATGCCCTCTTTCCACAGCTTGGCGAAATCGCTCTCCTGGGTGGCCAGAAAGCGCGTGCCCATCTGGATGCCGGCCGCGCCCAGGGCCAGGGCCGCCACCAGGGTCTTGCCGTCGCAGAAGCCGCCGGCGCCCACCACCGGCACGCCGTGGGGCGCCATGGCTTCGACCACCGCGGGCAGCAGAATCATGCTGTGCACCGGCTCCCAGGAGGTGTGAAAGCCGCCCTCGTGCCCCGAGGCCACGATGATATCCACGCCCGCCTTGCGGCAGCGCTCGGCGCCCTTGACCGACGGCACCACATGCAGCCACTTGAAGCCGGCGCCCTTGATCTTATCGCCCCAGCCCACGGGATCGCCGGCCGAAGTGAAGATCACCTTGAACCGCTCGTGCATTTCGGGATTCTCTTTGCGCATCTTGATGGCGGTGTTGATGATCATCTCGGCCGTGGGTTTAAGCTCGGCCGACACCATCACGTTGACGCCGAAGATGCCGCCGCTCTCTTTGGTGCGCTCGAAGGTCTGCTGATAGATCTTCTGGAAGATGACTTCGGGCGCATCGTCGGGCGAGGCGCCGCCGGTTTCGGCGAAGTGCTTGTAGATTGCGGGCTGATTCTGTTTGCTGGTGATGCCGCTGGTCGAGAGCAGCCCCAGCACCCCCGCGTTGGCCGTGGCGATGCACAACTTGTTGTTGCTGAAGGGCCCCATGCCGGCCTGGATGATGGGATACTTGATCCCTAAGATTTTGCACAATTCGGTATTCAACATATGCTTTTCCTTTCCTTTTCGAAACGAAGCCGAACGTTCGCTCGGAATGGATCGGAATTTAGGCCATGGGGCCGATGGGTGTCAACCTCTATTATGATGACACACGATGTTCGGCGATACCAGACTCGTGGGTCGCCTCGGCTAGGGCTTGGCGGCCGCGGGGGGCGCCTCCGCGCCTTTCTTGACGAACCCCAGGGACAGCATCTTCTGCTCCAGGGCGTCGCGCTGCACGGGTTTGACGATGAATCCGTCGCAGCCTTTCTGATAGGCCTTGACCAGGTTCTCCTTGGTGCCGGAGGCGGTGATGATCAGTTTTTTGGCCGGCGTGGCGCGCTGTCGGGCCTCGAGCTGATTGATCTGTTCCAGCAAATCGTTGCCGTCGGCCTGGCCCAGATGAATGTCGATGGTGATCAACTCGAAAGGATAGCCCCCCTCGATGGCCTTGGCGCAAAGCTGCACCGCCTGCTGGCTGCCGGTGCACAACGTACACTCGCCAAATGCGCTCAGGAGCACTTTCATCTTAGTCAGGGCGGCCATCTCATCATCCACGATCATAATCTTCATGCATACCTCCCGGGGCGGCCCACCGCTGGTGGGGCCCATCGCTGTTCGGTGTCACCGGTTGAATGGCAGGGTGTCCACATATTGTTTGAAGGTTTCGAAAGCCGCCGTCAGCCGTTCCACGATGGCGACCACCTCCTTTGGCGCTGGTTGTTTACACTGTTCTTCGAGCTCCGCGGCCACGGCCGAAAGTGGCTTGGCCTCCACGGTGGCCGCGCCGCCCTTGATGGCGTGGGCGCGTCGCTGAATCTCCTCGAAATCGCCCTGTTGCAAGGCGTTATGGATCACTTCGAAATAGCCCGGAATGCTTTGCATCAATTGCTCGACCACCTCCCGGACGATCTCCGGTTCGCCGAATTCATACAGGGCCGATTCCCAATCCAGGGGGGCGGCCGCCACGGTCAAGCTCGAACCGCGCGGCAGGGCAGGGGCCATAAGGCCGGCCTCCAGGCGGCTGCGCCGATCCCTGGATCGGTGCAGCCACAGGGCCACCGCGTCCAACAGCGGTTGGCGCCGGATGGGCTTGGTGAGCACCGCGTCCATGCCGGCCGTCTCGCACTCCGACAGGGTCTTGCTGTCCGTGTTGGCCGTCAGGGCCACAATGGGAGGCCCTGTCGGCCCCAGGCTTTCCTTGATCCGGCGGGTCGCTTCCAGGCCGTCCATCTCGGGCATCTGCACGTCCATGACGATCAGATCGAAACGCTGGGTACGGCAAGCGGAGACCGCCTCCCGCCCATTGCTTACCAAGGCCACCTCATGGCCTTGGGCCTCCAGGTGCTGGCGCATCACCATCTGGTTGACCGGCGTATCTTCGGCCACCAGGATCGCACCCGGCAGCTCCTTGGCGCCGGGGCTGCCCTGGGCGCCGATCGTCTCGCCGTCCAGGGAAACCAGCGCTCCCTCTCCGCCGCACAGTTCCATATCCAGCATGAAAGCAAAGGTGGTGCCCTGGCCGGGTTGACTGTCCACCGTCAACCGTCCGCCCATCAGCTCGACCAA
The DNA here is from genome assembly GCA_016218685.1 of Desulfobacterales bacterium. Taxonomy (GTDB): domain Bacteria; phylum Desulfobacterota; class Desulfobacteria; order Desulfobacterales; family Desulfosarcinaceae; genus Desulfatitalea. The sequence continues at coordinate 117,577 of JACRDD010000038.1, forward strand.
TTGATAGGCGATGGCCGTGCCCAGGCCGGTGCCGCCATAGCGCCGGGTGGTGCTCTCGTCTACCTGGGTGAAGCGTTTGAAAATAGCGGACTGGCGCTCCTTGGGAATACCGATGCCGGTATCGATGACCGCGAAGCACAACTGCTGTTGCTGCGCCGCTCCGGCGGCGGTCACCCGCGACAGGGAGAGTGTCACCGACCCCTCGCGCGTGAACTTGATGGCGTTGTTGACCAAATTGACCAGAATCTGGCGCAGGCGCAACGGATCGCCGATCACCTTGGGCTCGGGGCCGCCCGACATGTGAAACTCCAGGCGGATTCCCTTAGCCTCGGCCTGGACCCGCAGGCCGCCGACCACGGACTGCATCAATTCGAACAGATCGAAGGGCACTTGCTCCAGCTCGATTTTGCCGTCCTCGATCTTGGAGTAGTCGAGCACATTGTTGATCAGGTGCAGCAGGTGCTCCGACTCGTCCAGGGAGATGCGCGCCAGCTCCCGGCAGCGCGCCAGGGAGTCGGATTTGAGAATCAGCTCGGTGCACCCGATGATGCCGTTGAGGGGCGTCCGGATTTCATGGCTCATGTTGGCCAGGAAATGGCCTTTGGCCTGATTGGCCTGCTCGGCCTCCTGGGCCAGGCGCTCCTGGTGGGCCATGGCCTCGCGCAACTGCTGCTCGGACTGATTCAGCTTCTCGGTGCGCCGGGCCACCTTCTCTTCCAGCAGAAGGTTCTGGCTGCGCACCATTTGATACAGATCATGGCTCTGCATGACATTGGCCAGGTTGAAGAGGGTGATGGAGAGCAGGCTCAAGGTGGTGTCGGGCACCTGACCGCCTTCACCGTCATTCATCCAGCCGATGAACATGCCTTGCACGCGGGAGCTGTTGGCGATGACATGCAGCAGAAAATGGTGCTGGTGGTCCTGGGAGGTGACGAACAGGCCGCGCCGTTCACGAATGGCCCAGGCGAAGAAGCCCTCTTCGATCATGAATTCCACCTGGGCCTGCACATCGGGGCACAAGTCCCAGGGCCGGCAGAAGACCGGATTGAACTCCGCGGTGGCGTCATCCACGAGATAGATGGAGCAGCCGCGCATGGGGATGATCTTCAGGATGCGCTGGGTGGCCTCCGCCAGCAACCGTTCGCGGCCGTCGGCATCGTTGACGTTGACGTCGAAATTGGCCAGCGACAACACCCGTTCCAAGGCGTTTTGGATGAACCGGCGGTTCTCTTCCAAATGATCGATACGCGCCTGGAGCTTGGCTAAGGTGTTGTCCGCAGGGGTCATGGCGTTATCCTTTGCGCAGCAAATCGCGGAACGTCTCGATCTGGTGCTCGGACTGCTTGAGCAGCGAACGCAAGGCGCTGGTGGGCAAATTGAGCCGCTCCCAGGCCTTGGCGTCGAAGCCGGGGACGATCTGCTCGCCGCTGGTGCCCACCCCCATGCCGTGCACGACCATGTCGGCCATCTGGATGATAGCGGCGCTCTCCGGCGAGGGCGAGGTTGACGGCTGGTGGTGATAGAACACGTTGTTTTCCAGGGCCAGGGGCAGCTTCCATTTGTTGAGCAGCTTTTTGCCCAACAGCGCATGGGTGCAGCCCAGCACGGTCTGCTCGGCTTTCAACAAGGAGCGGCCCGAACCGGTCGCTTCGGCCAGGGTTTGCTGGAACACCTCGGGAAAGTAATTGCACAACACCAGGCGGCCGATGTCGTGGAGCATGCCCGATACAAAGAGCTGCTCGCTGTGGGCCATGTTGCTGTGGGCCGCCAGAATGCGGGCCACCACGCCACAGGCCAGATTGTGCTCCAAAAACGAAGCCACATCCATGATCTCTTTGGGAATGCCGCGAAAGGTCTCCATGATCGTGATGCCCAGGGCCAGGTTGGAAACCTCTTTGGAACCGATCAGGGTCACGGCCCGGGAGATGCTGTCGATCTTGGAACGGAATCCGTAAAAGGCCGAATTGACGATGCGCAGCAAGGTGGCCGTCAGGCTGGGGCTCTTGTTGACCACCTGGCCGATGGCACCCGACGAGGACATGGGGTCGGAGATGATCTCGTTGAGCTCGAAGACCAGGGAGGGCACCTCGGGCAGCTTGACATCGATGCGTTCGATCTTGGCGGCCACATCCGTGGAACGCTCGGACGGTTTGGCGGGCTCTTGCCGGGCCGGCTTCGGAGGCGCGGCCGGCGGTTGAGCGGGCCGACCATGACTCAAGCGGTATTCGATGGAAAGCCGCACGACCTCCTTGACCGTCGGATGCTGGATGTCCACGGCGCCGAACGCGGCTTTGATCTGGGCGCCCACGATGGCCATCTGTTCGGAATCGATACCGGACAGATCCGATTCGACGGCCGGGCCGGCGCCTTCCACCTCCACTTCGAAAACACCCCACATTTTGAGCACGCGGATCTGCTTGTCGCCGATGGCCTGTCCCTTGGCCAGCAACAAACGGGCATTGCCGTCCATCACGTCTTCGGCCAGCACCGCGCCTTCCGTCAACTTTTCAACTTTGACCAGAGCCATGTACCTGTTCCCATCTGTCCGGGACCCCTTTTTGTTTTGGAAGTGGCCGCCGTTGGTTTCGCTTATGGAAGCGTCAGTCCCTATTTCATCGGCAGCAGGCACCGGTTTCTTTAGGATAATGGCAGCGGTGGCAACATCATGCTTGCCGCCGGCGCCCCAACCTGCATTATAATGGTCCCAGCAGCCGATGTTCCGAATAAGGAGCCGCTTTAAATGATCCACCCGCTCTACCCCAACCTGCTCTCGCCCCTGAGCCTGGGACCCATCACGCTGCCCAACCGGGTGGTGATGGGCGCCATGCACCTGGGCTGGGAGACCCAAGCGGGCGGCCCCGAGCGGCTGGCCGCTTTTTATGCCGAACGGGCCAGGGGCGGGGTGGGGCTGATCGTCACCGGCGGCATCGCGCCCAACACCGAAGGGTGCATCGCCGAACCGGGCAGCCAGTTGGCCACCGAGTCCGAGGTGCGCAACCACGGCAAGGTGGTGCGGGCCGTGCACGCCGAAGGGGCCAAAATCTGCCTGCAAATCCTGCACGCCGGCCGCTATGCGCGCCACCGCCGGGCCGTGGCGCCTTCGGCCATCCAGGCGCCCATCAACCTGTTCAAACCCACGGCCCTGACCGCCGAGCAGATCGAACGCCAGATCTTCGACTTTGTGCGCTGCGCCCGCCTGGCCCGCCAGGCCGGCTATGACGGCGTCGAGATCATGGGCTCGGAAGGCTACCTGATCAATCAGTTCATCGCCCCGCGCACCAACCAGCGCGACGACGCCTGGGGCGGCGGCAGCCAGCAGCGCATGCGCTTTGCCCTGGCCATCGTCGAGCGCATCCGGGCCGCCACCGGCCCCACCTTTATTATTATCTTCAGACTCAGCCTGCTCGACCTGGTGGAGCAGGGCAGCACCTGGGAAGAGATCGCCCTGCTGGCCCGGCGCCTGGAACAGGCCGGGGTCAGCCTGCTCAACACCGGCATCGGCTGGCATGAGGCACGCGTGCCCACCATCGCCGCCAGCGTGCCCCGGGCCGCCTTTGCCTGGGTCACGGCGCGGCTGAAAGGCACCGTGGCGGTACCCCTCATCGCCAGCAACCGCATCAATACCCCCGAAGTGGCCGAGGCCCTATTGGCCGAAGGCCAGGCCGATCTGGTCTCCCTGGCCCGGCCCCTGCTGGCCGATCCGGATTTCATCGCCAAAGCGGCCACCGGTCGGGCCCACTTGATCAACACCTGCATCGCCTGCAACCAGGCCTGCCTGGATCACATCTTCAGCGGCCAAACCGCCTCGTGCCTGGTCAATCCCCGGGCAGGGCATGAAACCGACTATCCGCTGGACATGGCGGCGCGGCCGCGGCGCCTGGCGGTGGTGGGGGCCGGTCCGGCCGGCCTGGCCTTTGCCGTGACCGCGGCTCGGCGTGGGCATCAGGTGACGCTCTATGAACAGGCCGACCGCATCGGCGGCCAGCTCAACATGGCCGTGCGCATCCCGGGCAAGGAGGAGTTCGCCGAGACCCTGCGCTACTTTCGCCGGCAGCTCGAGCTGCTGGGCGTGACAGTCCATCTGAAAACGCCGGCCACGGCGGAGCTGTTGCAAAAGGGCGGCTTCGACGAGATCGTCCTGGCCACCGGTGTCGTGCCCCGTCGGCCGGCGCTGGCCGGCGCCGACCACCCCTGCGTGCTCGATTACGCGGATCTGTTGCAACGCCTGCAACCGGTGGGCCGGCGGGTGGCCATCATCGGCGCGGGCGGCATCGGCGTGGATGTGGCCCTGTATCTCACCGAGCCGCTGCCCACGGGCGAACCCGACCGGGAACGCTTCTTGAGGCGCTGGGGCATCGATATCAGCGGCACACGGCCCGGCGGACTCAAAGCCGATGCCGCGCGGGCACCCAAAGCGGTGCGCAGCGTCTACCTGCTCCAGCGCAAGCCGGGCAAGATCGGTGCCCAACTGAGCAAAACCACCGGCTGGATCGCCCGAAAGGAGTTAGCGCACCGCCAGGTCGTGCAACTCAACAAGGTGGAATACGAAGCCATCGACGACCAGGGGCTGCACATCCGCCGCCGGGGCGAAAGCGTCTGCCTGGAAGTGGACAACGTCATCGTCTGCGCGGGCCAGGAGTCGGCCCGCGAGTTGCTTCACGCATTGTCCGCCCGGGGTCTGCAAGCCCATGTGATCGGCGGCGCCGACCAGGCCGCCGAGTTGGACGCCAAGCGCGCCATAGCCCAGGGGTTCGTGCTGGCCATGGGCATGTAATTGCATCGCAGGCATCCCACCCAAAAAAATTGATTGAAGGTCCGCCCTCGCTCGAAATCGCTAATGTCTTATCGAAAACGCCCGATATTGAACTTGCGTGGCCTTATCGGCCGCCCGGATGGTGAACCTGTCTCCATGCGGCCGGTAAGGACCCCACGAAAACGGCCCAGGCACCGAGGAGGGAGGCCTGATGCGCTCCCGGGCCGACGATGGAGAAAAGGAAACTGCCATGTCCGAGCAATTCAACAAAGAAATGCTGCATCAATACCTGACCTTTAAACTGGGCGAGGAGATGTTTGCCATCGATGTCTCCCAGGTGCGCGAGGTTCTGGATGTCACCGTCATCACCAAGGTGCCCCGGGCGCCAGCCTTCATGCGCGGGGTGATTAATGTGCGTGGCAGCGTGGTGCCGGTGGTGGATCTGCGCCAGAAGTTCGAGCTGCCCGCCACCGAGCAGACCTTGGACACCCGCATCGTGGTCATGGAGATCGCCTTGAACGGCGAGCTGACCATCATCGGCACCCTGGCCGACGCGGTCCACAATGTGATGGACATCGAACCCGCGAGCATCGAGCCGGCCCCCACGGTGGGCGCCAAGTGGAACACCGAGTTCATCAAGGGCATCGGCAAGCACAACGACCAATTCATCATCATCCTCAATGTGGACCGCATTTTCCTGGCCGAGGAGCTGGCCATGGTGCCGCCGGTCGATGAAGTCCAGAGCAAAGCCGCGGCCTGAGGATGACCGATTCTATGGTTCGGAAGGTTTAGAATAAGAAAGCTGTTCGGAGGCAAACCGCATGTTTCAGAAGTTTAACAATCTTAAAATCAAACAAAAACTCTCCATCGGGTTCAGCATCGTCACCATCTCCATGATCATCGTGGGCTTTGCGGGTTATAACGGGATTCGCGGCATCAACCATTTCCTCAAAGCGATCTTTGCCGTCAACCTGCCCAGCATCGACTTGCTGGTCGAGGTGGATCGCGACCTGCAACAACTGCTGGTGGCCGAGCGCACCATGATCTTCTCGGATGTCACGGCCAAGGAGTTTCCCGAGCTGGTCAAGGAGTACGAGACCAATCTGAAGCAGACCGACGAGCGCTGGCAGAAGTACAAGGCCATTGCCGCCACGCCGGAAGAAAAAGCGCTGATCGCCAAATTCGAAACGGCACGGGAGCAATGGCAAAGCGTCTCCCGCGCGGTGGTCGACAATCGCCAGGCCGATACGCGCGTCGGACGTACCACGGCCATCGACCTGACCCTGGGCCAGGCCAAGCAAAAGTTCGAAGCCATGCGCGATGTCATCGATCAGCTCACGGGGATCAATTTGGAGGCCGCCGACAAGGCCAGCCAAACCGCGGATCGCACCTATCGGGTGACGTTCGTCGTGCTGGTGGCCGTCATCTCCGCCGCCGTGCTGCTGGCCATCGCCCTTTCGCTGCTCATCACCCGCGGCATCGTGGGCCCCATGCAAAAGGGGGTCGATTTCGCGGCACGGGTGGCCCAGGGGGATTTGAGCGCCACCATCGACGTGGCCCAAAAGGATGAGGTCGGCCGCCTGGCCGATGCCCTGCGCCAGATGGCGGCCAACCTCAAGGCCACGGTCTCCATGGCCGAGCGCATCGCCACGGGCGATCTGGGCGTCACGGTCCAACTGCTTTCGGACAAGGATACGCTGGGCCACGCCCTGACCACCATGGTCAAGAATTTGAAGGCCACGGTCCACGTGGCCGAGCAGATCTCCACCGGCGACCTGGAGGTGACGGTCACCAAGCTCTCGGATCGGGACACCCTGGGCCAGGCCCTCACCGACATGGTCACCAATCTGAAAGCCACGGCCAAGGTGGCCGAACAGATCTCCCTGGGGGATTTGAACGTCGACATCCAGAAGCTCTCTGCCAAGGATGTCCTGGGCCAAGCCCTGGAGAAGATGGTCGCCAACCTGCGTGCCACCATCGGCGTCGCGGAGAAGATCGCCGGCGGCGACCTGGCGGTGCAGGTCAATGTGCTCTCGGAAAAGGACACCCTGGGCAACGCCCTGCAAGCCATGGTCAAGCAATTGAACACCTTCGTGACCGAGGTCAAGACCGCCGCCGACCAGGTGGCCACGGGCAGCCAGATGCTCAGCGCCAGCTCCGAGCAGATGAGCCAGGGGGCCGTGGAGCAGGCCGCTTCGGCCGAGGAAGCCTCCTCGTCCATGGAGCAGATGGCGGCCAATATCCGGCAAAATTCCGACAACGCGATCCAGACCGAAAAGATCGCGCTCAAAGCCGCCGAAGATGCCGACATCGGCGGCAAAGCCGTGGTGGAGACCGTGGGCGCCATGAAGCAGATCGCCCAGAAGATCTCGATCATCGAAGAGATCGCGCGCCAGACCGATCTGCTGGCCTTGAACGCTGCCATCGAGGCGGCCCGGGCCGGCGAGCACGGCAAGGGCTTTGCCGTGGTGGCCTCGGAAGTGCGCAAGCTGGCCGAACGCAGCCAGACGGCGGCCGGCGAGATCAGCCGCCTGTCGGGCACCAGCGTGGAGGTGGCCGAACGGGCCGGCACCATGCTCGACCGCATCGTGCCCGACATCAAACGCACCGCCGAACTGGTGCAGGAGATCAGCTCGGCCTGCACCGAGCAGAACTCCGGCGCCGACCAGATCAACCGCGCCATCCAGCAATTGGACCAGGTGATCCAGCAGAACGCCTCGACCTCCGAAGAGATGGCCTCCACGGCCGAAGAGCTGTCGAGCCAGGCCGAACAGCTCCAGGGCGCCATCGCCTTCTTCAAAGTGCGCGAGGAGCCGCGCGCCCTTGCCCCGGCCCCGACCCCGGCCCCGGTGCGCGTTGCCAGGAAGATCCAACCGGTCCCCGGCGAACCCAGGCGCCGCCCGAGGAAAGAAAAAGATAAGGCGAAGCTCGCCGATCGCAGCCGGCCCGAACAGATCAACGGCGTGCGCATCGAAATGGGCGCCGCGGGCGATGGCCAGGACAACGAGTTCGAGAAGTATTAGTCAGCCACCCGCGGCCATCAGCAGCCGAATGCATTCAGGGCGGGCGCCTCGCGAGGGGCGCCCGCCCTTTTTTGTGGGCGCCAAGAGGGTTCACCTAAAAACGCCGGCTCTCGAGCAAACGTCTTGAACGTTGCCGGCAAAAAGTCTATAAACGTTCCTTTTTAAGACAACGCGGCCAGTTGTTTTAATGGCCGGGGGGATTGTCCGCTGCCGACGTTTGGCTTTGGGATCACACCGGCCTGGGATTCAAATTCGATGGAACGAGGAAGGAGTTTGTCATGGGCGCTCAATCGGGTTCCAAGGTGATGACCACCCGGGAGGCGGTCAGCCGGTTCGTCAAGGACGGCGACAGCCTGATCACCGGCAATTACAACGAAAGCATGCCCACCAGCCTGATTTACGAAATCATTCGCCAGGGTCGCAGGGGACTGACCTACTACAGCCAGTCCGGCTCGTTCGACGGCGAGTTTCTGGTGTTCGGCGGTTGCGTGGACAAAATGGTGTCGGCCTTCATTTATAAATGGGGCGGCAGCCAGCGGGGCGGGATCATCGAGCAGTATCAAAGGGCCGGCAAGCTGCAGATCGAGGATTACACCAACTTCACCTACAATGCGCGCCTGGCCGCCGGGGCCTACGGCTACTCGTACATGCCGGTGCTGCCGGCCATCATGGACTCGGATGTCTTCAAGTATCGCAGCTTCATGGGCGACAAGAAGTTCGGCACCACCACTTGTCCCTTCACGGGCAAGACCATTCCGGTGGTTCCGGCGGCCAACCCGGACGTGTGCGTGCTGCACGTGCAGCGCGCCGACAAAAACGGCAATGCCCAGCACTGGGGCGGTCTGGGGTCCACCGTGCATGCCTGTCTGGCCAGCCGGACCATCATCGTGACCTGCGAAGAGCTGGTGGAGTACGACGTGATCCGCTCCAGCCCGCACCACACCATCGTGCCCGGCTTCCGGGTCAGCGCGGTGATCGAAGAGCCCTACGGCTGCCATCCTTTTGAAATCCCCGGCTACCGCGGCCTGGACACGGCCATGTTCAGCCTGATCAACCAGGCCTTCAAATCCGACGACACCATGCAAAAGTACATGGACGAGTGGATCTACGGCCTGCCCAGCCGGGCCGCCTACATGAAGCACTACGTGGAGGTCTTCGGCCAGGAGATGCTCAACCGCTACCTGGCGCGCTCGTTCCACTCGGCGCCGGCCAATTACGGCATTCCCTTCCAGTCCGGCTGGGACCACAACGGCATTGCCAACGATCTGGGCGTAGACATGCAGGGACTGGAGAAGCTGATCGCGGAGAAAGGAGAAATCGTCGATGTTAAGTAAGCAGATTACCCGCCAGGAGATGCTCGTGATCGCTGCGGCGCGCCAGATCCAGAACGGCGATGTGGCCATTCTGGGGATCGGCCTGCCGATCATCGCCGGCGCCGTGGCCAAGAAGACCCATGCGCCCGAGGCGGTGCTGATGATGGAGTCGGGCATCTGCGACTTCGAGCCGCGCGTGCTGCCCATGCACGTGGCCGATGCCAGCGCCACGCGCGGCTACGGCTACGCCACCGATCTGTTCAGCGTCTTTACCACCATCACCCATGCCGGTTACCTGGACAAAGCCTTTCTGGGCGTGGGCCAGATCGACAAGTTCGGCAACATCAACACCTCTTACTTGGGCACGCCGCCGGACGCCCAGCGCATCAGCGCCGCCGGTGGGGCCCCCGAGTTCTACGCCTATGCCAAAAAAAGCATCCTGACCATGAAAGGCGGTCAGTTCGTGGAGAAACTGCCCTACATCACTTCCCCAGGCTACCTGGGCGGCGGCAACGAACGCGAAGCCTCGGGCCGCTATACCCCGGGCTCGGGACCGAGCGTGCTGCTCACCTCCAAGGGCATCTTCAAGTTCCATGAGCAGACCAAGGAGATGTATCTGGATGCCCTGTTCCCGGGCGTGACCGTGGAGCGGGTCAAAAAGGATATCCCCTGGGATCTGAAGGTGGCCGAAACACTCGGCTCTTTTCCGATCCCCACGGACGAAGAGATTCACGCCCTGCGGGAATTCTCTCCCCGGGCCTCATTTTCCAGTCCGGTGGCCGTCCAACTGGTCTTCGAAAACTTCAAGCGCAAGATGGCTGCGGCCAAGCAGGCCGTGCTGCGAAACTGAGTCTATGCGGGCAGGCTCCCTCTCAAGGGGGGAGCCTGTCCCGTTCCCACCAGCCGCCCTGAGACCCCGATTCGATACGCCCTGCAGAATAATGCTATCGCTGCGCCCTTCCATCGCCAAATCATCTGTTGACTTTTAAGCTTACGCCTATTAATTGAATGGTATTAAATCATACCCGGCCCTTTATAACGCTGACGCAGGAGATGATTGCATGGCGCAGGCGCATCTGATGGTGGCGGATCGGAGCGGCATCAAGGTTTACGGGTATCGTTGGGTTATTCTGTTCTTCTTTTTCCTCATCAATGCCTTGATGCAGGTGCAGTGGATCACCTTTGCGCCCATCACCAGCGAGGCGGTGGCTTTCTATCAGGTCAGCCCCCTGCAGATCGATCTGCTCTCCCTGATCTTCATGCTGGTCTATGTTTTCATTTCCATTCCGGCTTCCTATGTGATCGATACCTGGGGCATCCGCGTGGGCATCGGCATCGGCGCCCTGCTGCTGGGCATCTTCGGCTTGCTCAAGGGGCTCTTCGGCGCGCGCTACGGGCTGGTGGTGCTGGCTCAGGTCGGCCTGGCGGTGGCGCAGCCCTTTGTGCTGAACGCCGTGACCAAGCTGGGGGTGCGCTGGTTTCCGCTGCACGAACGCGCCACCCAGGCCGGCATTTCCGTGCTGGCGCAGTTCGTGGGCATCATCGTGGCCATGGCGGCCACGCCCCTGCTGCTGCAAACCTACGGCATGGAAACGATGCTGCGCATCTATGGCCTGGCCACCTTTGCCGGCGCCGCGCTCTTTTTGCTGATCAACCGGGAGCGTCCGCCCACGCCGCCCTGCCCGCCAGGCCACGACGAACGCATCGCGGTCTTGGCCGGCCTGAAGCATACGCTACGGCAAAGGGATATGCGCTTCCTGCTGCTGGTCTTCTTCATCGCCCTGGGCATCTTCAACGCCATCACCACCTGGATCGAACAGATCCTGCGGCCGCGCGGCTTTACCATCACCGAAGCCGGCATGGCCGGCGCCATGCTCATGATCGGCGGGATCATCGGCGCATCCATTCTGCCTCTGCTTTCCGACAAGCTGCGCAAAAGAAAAGTATTTATCCTCATCACGACCTTGTTTGCCTTGCCGGGGCTGATCGGACTGACGTTCACCGGCAACTACGCCCTGCTCCTGACGGCCTGTTTCAGCATGGGTTTTTTCCTGCTGGCGGGCGGCCCGATCTGCTACCAGTACTCCGCCGAAGTCTCCTATCCGGCCCCCGAGGCCACCTCCCAGGGATTGCTGCTGTTTGCCGGGCAGATTTCGGGCATTTTGTTTGTCTTCGGCATGGATCTGTTGACGGTGGCTGGCGGGTCCAAAACCCCGGCCATGGTCGTGTTCATCGCGCTCACGGCGCTCAACATCGTTTTTATTTCGAAATTGCGGGAATCGAAAATGGTTCAAACGGATGAGATTTAACCATGCCTAAAAAAACCAGAAGCACCGCAGAGGTCGATGCGGTCCGCGAAAAGATCCTGGGGTGTGCCTTCGCCATCCTGGTCAAGAACGGATACGAGGGCTTGTCCATGGCCAAGGTCGGCGCCCGCATGAAGATGACGGCGGCCAATCTTTACAATTACTACGCCAACAAGGACGAACTGCTGATCGCCATCCACAAAAAGGCCTACGGCATGCTGCACGACCAGTTGCGCGCGGCGGTCCAGAAGGCCAAGACGCCCCTGGAACGCTATCGGCGCATGACCCAGGCTTTCGTGGCGTTCGGCACGCAGAACGTCAACATCTATGACATTATGTTCAACCGCCGCATCCGGCAGCATAGCGATTATGTCGGCACGCCCCAGGAGGCGTTGTCCGATGAAGAATTTCGCAGCTCCCTCAAGGTGCGCTCGTTGGCCGTCAAGGTGATCAGGGAGTATCGCGCCTCCCTTTCGGTGACCTCTTCGGCCGATCCGGAATTTTTGGCCATTCAAGCCACCAGCCTGCTGCACGGGATTATTTCGCTCTACAACAGCGGCGTGCTGGGGGAGATTACCGCCGACCCGGGGGGCGTGCTCGACAAGATCGTGGAGAACGCCATGCGCATTGTCACCGATTAAGGATCGGCCGAGGTACAAGCATGCAAAATGCGGAAAAGTATATTCTCGCCATCGATCTGGGCACCTCCGGCCCCAAGAGCACGCTGGTCTCCGTGCGCGGCGAAGTGATCGGCAGCCAGTTCCAGAACAATGCCGTCATCCTGCTGCCCGGCGGCGGCGCCGAACAGGACCCGGAGTCCTGGTGGAACGCCATTCTGACCACAGCCAAGCGCCTGCTCGCCATGGGACTGGTGCCGCCCGAACGGATCGTGGCCGTCAGCGTCACGGCCCAATGGTCGGGCACGGTTCCCGTGGACCGCGAAGGCCGGCACTTGATGAACGGCATCATCTGGATGGATTGCCGGGGCGCCGAGGCGATCCGGGAGCGGCTCAACGGTTTCATCAATGTCCAGGGCTACTCGCTGTTCAAGTTCCGCAACTGGCTCAAACTCACGGGCGGCGCGCCCGCGCGATCGGGCAAAGACCCGCTCTGCCACATCCTGTGGCTGAAGAAGAACCGGCCGCAGCTCTACCGCAAGACCTACAAATTCCTCGATCCCAAGGACTACATCAACCTGCGCTTCACAGGGCGCTTCGCGGCCACCTACGATTCGATCCTGCTGCACTGGGTCACCGACAACCGCGATCCGGCCCGCATCGTCTACCACGACAAGCTGCTGAAAATGGCCGGCGTCGAGCGTGACAAGCTGCCCGATCTGATCGGCGCCCTGGATATTCTGGGGCCGGTCAAGCCCGAGATCGCCCGGGAACTGGGCCTTGCCCCGGGCACGCCGGTGATCGGCGGCACGCCCGACGTGCAATCGGCGGGCGTGGGCTCGGGCGCCGTGCGGGACTACGAGGGTCATCTGTACATCGGCACCTCTTCCTGGATCTCGGCCCATGTGCCGTTCAAGAAGACCGATATCGCCCATAACTTCGGATCGTTCCCCAGCCCCATCCCGGGACGCTACCTGATCCTCTCCGAACAGGAGTGCGCCGGCAAATGCCTGACCTGGCTGCGCGACAACGTGCTCTACCACAAGGACGACCTGCTGCGCGAAACCAATGCGCCCGATATCTTCAAGCTCATGGACCAGGTGGTTGCCGGGGTGCCGGCCGGCGCCAACGGCGTAATCTTTACCCCCTGGCTCTACGGCGAGCGCTCGCCCGTAGAAGACTGCCATATCCGGGCCAGCCTGTTCAACCTGTCGCTGCAAAATACCCGCGAAGACATCGTGCGGGCGGTCTTCGAGGGCGTGGCCTTCAACTCCAAGTGGCTCTTACAGCCCGTGGAGAAGTTCATGGGCCGGCCGTTCGCCCACCTGAACTTCATCGGCGGCGGCGCCAACTCGGATGTCTGGTCGCAAATTCTGGCCGACATCTTCGATCGCAAGATCCGCCAGGTCCAGGACCCGATCTTCTCCAATGCCCGCGGCGCCGCTTTCCTGGCCGCCATCGCCCTGGGCCATCTCACGGTGGAAGAGATTCCGCAGTGCATCCGGATCAAGGCCGAATACACACCCAACCCGGAGCATCGCAAGCTCTACGATGAGCGCTTCAAAGAGTACCTATCGCACTACAAGGCCCAAAAAAAGGCCTGCGCCCGGCTGAACAAAGATTTGGACGTTGCCTGCGAATTGCGGGAATAACCCGCCCGCGGGCCGACCGATTCGTTTCGAGCAAAGGAGGAGGCACGCATATGCAATATGAGGAAATCGTCGCCCGAAGAAAAGAAATCCTTTCCCGGCCGCCCCGCCCGATCCCCAAGGAGAAGCTGGCGGCCGAGCATCAGCGCTATGCCGAGCGCACCCGGCGCTCGGTGGCGATTTTCGAGAAGGCCAAGAGCCTGATCCCCGGCGGCGTCGAGCACAACCTGAGCCAGAACAAGCCCTTTCCGCTGGCCATGGACCGGGCCAAGGGCTACAAGATCTGGGACGTGGACGGCAACGAGTACATCGATTACCTGCTGTGCGGCGCGCCCATCATCCTGGGCCACGGCTTCGAAGCCCTGGATGAGAAGATCGTATCGATCATCCGGGAGAAAGGGCCGGCCACCGGCCTGACCTCGGAGTACGAACTTTTGGCGGCCGAGCAGATCATCAAGCACATGCCCGGCGTGGAGATGGTGCGCTTCCTGCAGTCGGGCACCGAGGCGGACATGGCCGCCATCCGTATCGCGCGAGCCTTTACCGGCAAGCAGAAGATCATCAAGATCGGCGGCAGCTACCACGGCTGGGCCGACCAGATGGTCTACTCCATTCACATTCCCCAGACCGGGGCCCTGGAGGCCAAGGGCATACCGGCCGAATGCTTCAGCCACATCGTGGACGTGCCGCCCAACGATTTTGCAGCCCTGGAAAAAGCGTTCAAAGAGCATCAGGACAAGGGCGGCGTGGCCGGCATCCTGGTGGAGCCCATCGGCGGCGAGTCTGGGGCCCATCCGGTGCACCCGCACTGGAACCCGACCATCCGCCAGCTCTGCGACCAATACGGGGCACTGATGATCTTCGACGAGGTGGTCACCGGTTTCCGCCTGGACATGGGCGGCGCCCAGAAGTACTACGACATCACCCCCGACCTGACCGTGCTGGGCAAGATCATCACCCACGGCTACCCCTCCTCGGGGGCGGTGTGCGGCCGCAAAGATGTGATGAGTGTTTGCGCCGGCAGCCTGGGCCAGAAGGTCTTCGTGGGCGGCACGCTGGCGGCCAATCCCATCTCCACGGCCGCCTGCTACCATGCCCTAAAACTCATGGAAGAACACGACGCCGTGGGCAAGTCCACGGCCTACGCCAACCGCCTCACCCAGGCGCTTAACGATCTGTTCGCCACCCGGCCCGATCTGGGCTTTTTCGTCTACAACTTCGGACCGATCATGCACTACATGACCACGGCCTTTTTCTCCGTGGACCTGACCGCCGCCGATGCCCTGGTGCAGATTCTCAACCGCAAGCAGGTGGCCGACGACTACCAGGTGATCACCATGGCTCACGGTCTGTGCACCCTGGCCGGCACGCGCATGTACACCTGCATGCAGCATGACGACGCGGCCTTGAAGCAGACCCTGGCGGTCTGGCAATATCTTCTCGATCTGATTCCCAAAGGCTGATCTTTAATTGCAAACACGGAAGGAGCTGAAATTATGACCACCGAGAATACGAAGAAAATGGATGCCTTCGCCGACAAGCCCATCGCGCTGCCCGAGGGCATCGACATGGAGAATCACATCGTTGCCACCTACTGGATCGAGTCCGACCGGACCATGGACATGACCCTCATGGGCCAGATCCTGGCCATCGAACAAACCACCGGCACCTGGGTGCCGGTGCCCGGCGAAACGCCCGAGATCCGCGCCAAGCACGTGGCCAAGGTGATCGGCGTCTATGAAGCGCCCTTTTACGAATACGGCGTGCCCGAAGATGTGAAGCGCCGGCAGTATATCCTGCAGGTCGCCTTTCCCTCGGCCAATGTCGAAGACCAACTGCCCATGATGCTGACCGCCACCATCGGCAACATCTCCCTGGTGCCCAATTTTAAACTGCTCGACCTGCGCATTCCCAAAGCCACCCTGGCCCAGTACAACGGCCCCAAGTTCGGCCTCGACGGCTGGTGGCAGGCCCTGGGCCTGAAAAAGGAGCGGCCGCTGCTCAACAACATGATCAAACCGTGCAGCGGCTATCCCCTGGAAGTGGGCGCCAAACTCTTCAAGGAAGCGGCCCTGGGCGGCTGCGACGTAATCAAGGACGACGAACTGATCGCCAACATGCGCTATAACGACGCGGTGCAGCGCGTGAAGAGTTACATGGCTATTGAACGGCAGGTCTTCGAGGAGACCGGCGAACACACGCTCTACACCGTCAATGTCACCGACCGCCTGCCGCGCATGTTCGACCTGGCCAAGCGCTGCATCGATGCCGGCGCCAACGCCATGATGGTCAACTACCTGGCAGTGGGTCCCGAAGCCATGCGCGCCCTGGCCGACGACCCGGCCATCAACGTACCCATTCTGGCCCACATGGACCTGGCCGGCGCCTACTTCATGTCCCCCTACCAGGGCATCTCGTCGCCCATCATCTTCGGCAAGATCTCGCGCCTGTGCGGGGCCGACGCCATTGTGCTGCCCTTTTCCATGGGCGGCAAGGCAATTTACATGCACGATCGCTTCATGACCACCACCCGCTGCCTGACCTATCCCATGGGCAACTTGAAGGCCACCATGCCCATGCCCTCGGGCGGCATCACGCCGGCCAACGTGGCCGATATCCTGCGCTCGGTGGGCAAAGACATCATGATCGGCTCGGGCGGCGGCATCCACGCCCATCCCAAGGGACCCAGGGCCGGCGCCCGCGCCCTGCGCCAGGCCATCGACGCCGCCATGAAGAACATTCCCGTGGAAGAGTACGCCAAGCAGCACGAAGAGCTGGGCATCGCCCTCGGCGTCTGGGGCAAGAAAACCGATTTCAAGATCTAGCGCTACTTAGATAGCACCGGGGTTGCCGGATTCACCGGTGTTGAAGTGTTCAGCCACTAGAATGGAAGACCATAATGTCCCACGAGCCACTCCCGGTTCTAATCACCGGCGCCAGCAGCGGCATCGGTCGGGCTGCGGTGGAGTACCTGGCGGCACGCGATTTTCAGGTCTATGCCGGCGCCAGGGACCGGGGCGCATTAGAAGAACTAAGCCAAATTCCGAATGTCACCGCGCTCCGGTTGGATGTCACCCGTCCGCAAGAGATCCTGGCCGCCCGCCAGGCTATCGAAGCCAAGGGCACCGGCCTCTTCGGCCTGGTGAACAACGCCGGCATCACCGAAGCCGGACCGCTCATGGATGTGGAGACCGACGCCCTGCGCGCCCAGTTCGAAGTCAATCTGTTCGGGGTGCATGCCGTCACGCGAACCTTCTTCCCGCTGCTCCATCAAAGCCAAGGCCGCATCGTGATGATCAGCAGCGACAGCGGCTTTTTCGCCACGCCGTTCGTGGGTCCCTACTGCGCCAGCAAGTTCGCCCTGGAAGGCTATTCCGATTCCCTGCGCCGGGAGCTGACGCGGCACGGGGTGCGCGTGATCCTGATCGAACCCGGGTGCATCGCCACCGCTATCTGGGACAAAGCCAGACGGAACATCGATCCGGAGAAATATGCCCGCTCCCTCTTCGGCAAGGAGGCCCTGGCCGTCGGCCGGCAGGCCCTTGCCAAAGGCCAAAGCGCCGGATTGCCGCCCAGGGCGGTGGCCGAAAGCATTCACCTGGCTTTGACCCTGGCCAAACCGAAGTTAAGATATATCGTGGCTAAAAATAGCCTGGAGTACAAACTGCTGAAGATTTTACCCGGGTCTTATGTCGACCGGTTGGTTCACAAAAAGATCGATCGCGCCCTGAGTCTGGAAAAGGCAGGATGAAAAAACTCTCTCGGGAGCCGGAAAATTCTTTTCCGGCTCCCGAGAGCAGGGGGGGTCGCTTGAAGCGGTCGCTTAAAATTTGATATTGGCGGAGAGGAATCCCCAGTCGCCCTCGAAGCGATTTTCGGCGCCGAATTCAGTGATCCACTTGGCAATGATCTGGAAATTCTTGGCCGGCGACCACATGAGGGCCGGTCCCACGCCGGCGCCTTCGCTCCTGTAGCCGTCCGCCGCCGGCAGACCCAAGAAAGGATTGTTCGCGTCAATTAGATCCAGATTCGGGCTCTCGTCATCCGTCATTTGTTTATAGTAATATCCCACCATGCCGATACCGAAACTTTCGGAAAAGTATTGGGCGACGGTGGCGTCGATGTGGAATTCATCGCCGGTGCGGTAGTCCGTGTCCTTGTTCTTCTCGTTGAGCATGTAACCTGCCAGGAAGGAGATCTCGTGGCCTCCCTTTTCGTGCAGCCAGGTCATGCCGAAGAGCGTTTCATAGGAGTAGTAGTTGCGGCCCATGTTGATGGCCTCGTTGGCATCGTACTCGCCGGTTTTCAAGACCACGTTTTCAGCCAGGGTGAAGTGAAAGTAACCCGAATGCCACATCAGGCCGATGGGGGTTACCTGGATGTCTCCCAGGCCCGAGGCGCGGTCCTCCGTCGATTGAAAGGGCTGATTGAGCACTTCGACATCCACATCGATTTCGGCGGAAAAGCCGTAGGGGATGTTTGCTACGCAAAAGTAGTTTCCGCCCAGGAGCTTCTTCTCGGAAACGTAGGTGATGGCCAGCAGGTTGAACCAGGTGGTCTGGTCCAAATTGAACTCGACGCCCGGTTGGTACGGATAATTATCGACCGTCCCGGTGACGTAGACCACGTTTTCCCGGACATACACTCCGGGTTGGGCGTAATTCATGGAAAACTCGCCGTAGGTGCCTGGGGTGTAGCTGCTCGACGCACCTTCGGCGGCCAGCGCGGGGCCGACCGACGCAGAGAAGAGGATCGCTGCCAGGAATAGGGAGATCGAGAGGGATTTTCCGTTTGCGTAGCGCTTCATTAAATTCTCCTTTGCTTTCAATGGTTGCACGGACACAAACCGGCACATGACGATAGCTTTGCTCCGGCTCGGCCGGAGACGAATCTTTCGGGTGCAATGAAACAAAGGTTCCCTGCTCTCGGCAAGGTCGGCATATTGAATTTGGTCTTGAATTTTCGTTATTTTAATAGCATTAAATTTTTCAAGTCAACATTTATTTACTTCTTTTTCGTTCAGAGGAGAAATTTGGGCCATGACCACATATGAAACCTGTAAGAAGGATGTGCTGGCGGCTAGTTTATGGCTTTCGGAACACGGCTATTTCGGTTCCCTCAGGGGCTCGGGCGGCAACGTGTCCATGCGCGGAGATAAGGAGTCCATGGTCATCACGCCCTCCTCGCTGAGCTACCAGGCGATGACGGCCGAGGACCTTTTCGTGCTGGGCCTGGACCTCAATGTGATCCAAGGCAAAAGCACCCTCAAGCCGTCCATGGAAGCCGGGATGCACAGCATTATCTACCGTCGGCGGCCCGATGTTCAGGCCATCGTCCATACCCATCAGATCTATGGGAGCGTCTTCGCGCTGCTCGACACGCCGATACCGGCGCTCTTCGACGAAGTGGCTTTCTCCCTGGGAACGGCCGTGGAGATCATTCCCTACGCCCTCTCCGGCAGCCCGGAGCTGGCGCGCAATGTGGAAACGAAGCTTTCGAACAACGCCAACGCCTACATCATCCAGAACCACGGTATCCTGGCCCTGGGCAAGACGCTGGATAAAGCCATTCTGCACGCCGAGCTTCTGGAAAAAGTCGCTCACATCTATTGCCTGGCGCTCTCCACCGGCAAGTCCGTGACCGCCCTTCCGGACGCGATCGTCCAACTGGTGGCAGCGATGCGCGCACACGAGGTCAACTCGGCTGGTGCCCGGCCTTAGCGGCCACGCCCTCGCCGGGGAGCGGGCCGTCACAAGGGAGATTGACAGGTGCCGGGCTTTGGTTCATAAATCACCCGACACCCGCCCCATCTAATTTCTACACGGAAGGAGATCCCATGAAAAACGGCACATGCCCCAAGTGCGGCTCGCGCAATGTCTATACCGCCGACGATTTGCCCCTCAAGGGCGGCCCCTTCGGCAGCAACTGTATTCCGGTGGGCCTGTTCTCCATGGCGCCTTTAGACAACTACGTGTGCGCCGATTGCGGCCTGGTGGAGAGCTACGTGGCCGATAAGGCAAAACTGGAAGAGATCGCGCGCCGCTGGTCGCCGATCAATAAAGTCGAAGAAAAAGAAGATACCCAGGAATAAAGGATGGCGCGATGCAACTGCTCTCGGGTAGCCGCCGCATCCGCGGCATCGGTCATTTTGCCGCCATTTCCCACATTCTGATCAAGCACGGCCTGGGCGAGCTTTCCGAGCGGCTTTTCGGCCGCCGCCGGGTTGGCGCCAAATCGGGACTGCCGGACGCGACGCGTATCCGGCGGGTCTTCGAAGAGCTGGGGCCGAGCTTCATCAAGCTCGGGCAGTTGCTGAGCACCCGCGGCGACATCCTGCCGGTCGAATACATCGAAGAGTTGACCAAGCTGCAAGACCGCGTGCCGCCGGTGCCGTTTGACGAGATCCGGCGGACCATCGAACAGGAGCTGCAGCAGCCCCTGGAGACGCTCTTCGCCCACTTCGAGCCGCGCGCCATGGCCGCCGCCTCGGTGGCCCAAGTCCACTCGGCGCGCCTGAAAAGCGGCGAACGGGTGGCGGTCAAGGTGATCCGGCCGGGCATCGACAAGCGCATCCGCAAGGATATCGACCTGATGTATTTCTTCGCGGCCCGCATCGAGAAGCGCTCCGAGCTGGGCCGGGTGATCGGCGCGACCAACCTGGTCAAGGAGTTCGAACGCACCATCTTCCGCGAGCTGGACATGCTCGTGGAGGCCGGCAACATCGAGCGCTTTGCCCAAAGCTTCGCCGATATCGACGAGATTTATATCCCCAAGGTGTACTGGACCCACACCAGCCGCTCGGTCCTTGCGATGGAGCATATCGACGGCATCAAGATGGACCACGTGGCCGAGATCCGGGAGGCCGGCATCGATCCCCAGGAGGTGGCCCTCATCGGCCTGCGCTCGTTCTCGCGCCAGTTGATGCAGGCCGGCATCTTCCATGCCGACCCCCACCCGGGCAACACGATCGTCATGCGCGACGGCCGGGTCAGCCTGGTGGATTTCGGCATCGTGGGCTACCTGGACGAAGAGACCATGCAGCAGATTGCCCACGTCTTTCTGGGCTTTTCCGAACACGATTACGATCTGGTGATGGAGGCCTTCCAGGGGGCCGGACTGATCGACCTGCAGACCATGGATCTTGCCGCGCTGCGCGCCGATCTCAAGGAGATCAGCGAACCGTTCTACGGCCGCTCGCTCAAAACCATCGCGGTCAAGGATGTCTACGACCAGACCATGCGCCTGGTGCGCCGTTACCATATCGCATTGCCGCGCAACCTGTTGCTGCTGCTCAAGACCTTTATCCAGACCGAAGCCTTGGGCAAGATCCTGGGCGCCGAAGCCAGCCTGCTGGAGGTCACCCGGCCCTATGCCAAGCAGTTGCTCGAAAGAGGCTACGAAGCCCAGAAAATTTTCAAGAACATGGGCCGCGAGCTGCGCGGCGCCGGCGGCCTGCTGCGCACGGTGCCCAAGCTGACCCACGAACTGCTGCGCCGCCTGGCCCTGGGGGAACACCACCTGGAGCTGCGCCACGAGGGCCTGGAACCTTCCTCGCGCAAGTTCGAAGCGGGCCTCAACCGCCTGACCATCGGTCTGGTGCTGGCCGCCTCGATCATCGCCGCCTCGCTGATCCTCAACTCCTCCCAGAACCTGTTGCTGCTGGAGATCAACCGCTTCGGCCTGGAGACCATATCGGTCACCCAGGTGCTGGGGATCGCGGGCTATCTCATCGCCACCATCCTGGGATTGTGGCTGATCTTTTCCATTATCCGCTCGGGCAAACTGTAAAAAAGCTGTAAACTTTTTGCTTGATCCGGCCGTCTGTTAGGGCCAAAAGGTGGCCCCAAGGCTTTTTGGGTAAAAAACCGGAGGAAGATACTAGAGAGGTGAAAATATGAAGAAAAACCCGATCAAATGGTTTTTGGCGTTGGGCGCGGTGCTGGCGGTGCTCATGGCGGGCAACGCCTGGGCCGACGGGCGCGGCAGAGGCCATCATGGCCAAGGTGGCTACGGCTATCACCATAACGGTCACGGATCGCACCACGGACCGAAGCAGGTGCATCATTATTACGGACCGCCCGTGCGCGTGCATCACTATTATGCGCCACCGCCTGTGGTGGTCCAGCACCACACATACTATGTGCCCGCTCCGGCCCCGGTCTATGTCGCACCGGCCCCCGTTTATATGGTCCCGCCCCCGCCTCCGGGGTTCTCCTTCTCGGCCACGATCAACGAGCCGGGCTTCTCCCTGGGGATTGCCGCCGGACGATAGCGCCAACATTCGAATTAGAGCCAAAGAGAGCAAACGGCCCAAGCCGCTGCTCTCTTCTTTTTTGGGCTGTTCAACTTGGTCCGGGCTCACCAGCGCGCGCAGGGCTGCCCGTTGATCCGCACGGTCTCTTCGGCAAGGTCGGGATTGGCACGCACCTCCAGGGACCGGAGCTGATGTTTTTGCAGCAGGTCCAGGAGGTTGAAATCCTTCTGGCCCTTGATCTGGGACAAGAGGCGAGCCGGGGCCTCCAGCACCACATCCCCTTTTTGCAGCCCCTCCTTTTCCAGATGGCGGGAGATGGCATCCAGCCACAGGGCCGACTGCACCATCTCGCCAAAGGCCGGGTGGAAGGGACCGGCCACCAGATCGGCATCGGGGGTCAGTTCCGGGCCGGCCTGCAAGCCCATGCGGGCCACGGCGATGTCGTGGCGTCGGAAGATCTGGTAAAGGTCGGCCACCAGGGCCACCGCTGCCTCCAGGGACAGGGGCGTGTACTCGCCCCGGAAGTGCCGCAGGGCCAACTGGCTGCCCCTGAGCACCAGGGTCGGGTAGATGCGCACGAACTGGGGCGCAAGGTCGGCGATCTGGCGGGCCGTGGCCAGGGCCGTGGCCGGGGTGTCGCCGGGCAGACCCACCATCATCTGCAAGCCCAGGATGTAGGGCCGGGTTTTGAGCAGGGCCACCGCCTCCCGCACCGACTGGGCCGTGTGTCCGCGTTGGGATTGTTGCAGCACTGCATCGTTCATGGATTGAACGCCCAGCTCCACGGTGGTGACCGGAAAGCGGGCGATGAGCTTCAAGCGGGCGGCATCGATGGTGTCCGGCCGGGTGGAAAAACGGATGCCGTCGGCCTGGCCCTCCTGGACGAATCCGGCGGCCGTGGCCAGCAGCAGCGTAATCAATTCGGGGGCCAGGCCTAAAAAATTGCCGCCGTAAAACGAGATCTCGGTACGGCGCGCCCGCTCCTTGCGGTGGGCCAGGAACTCGCGGATGGTCCGGCGGATGGCGCTCAGCGAGGGCAGCGGCTCGTCCTGGCCGGTGGTGCTGTGCTGGTTACAAAAAACGCAACGGTGCGGGCATCCGGCATGGGGCAGAAAAACCGGGACCACAAAGGGCTTGCTGGGGGATGGATTTGTTTGCATGCAGCGATCCGCCGGTCGCTAGGGGGCGTTGACGAGGGCCAGGGCCTTGCGGGCCGCATCCTGTTCAGCCAGTTTTTTGCTCTTGCCTGTGCCGCGGGTTTCCAGGTCGCCCACGGTCATGACCACGGAAAAGGTTTTGTCGTGATCCGGGCCTTGCTCTTCCACCACGCGGTAGCGCGGCACCTCGCGAAACTTGCCCTGCACAGCCTCTTGCAACCGGCTCTTGTAGTCCTGGCCACCCATGCTGTCGACGGCTGCTTCGATAAAGGGCCGGAAGTGGCGTTCGATGACGGCGAAGGCCGCTTGGAACCCGCCGTCCTGGTACACGGCGGCCACCACGGCCTCCACGGCATTGGCCAGAATGGAATTTTTCTCGTGCCCGCCCGTCTGGGCCTCGCCCTTGCCCAGCAACAGGTAGCGTCCCAGATCCAATGCCCTGGCCACCTCGGCCAGTTGGGTTTCGTTGACCATGTTGGCGCGGATGCGCGACAGATCCCCTTCGCGCAAGGCCGGGTAAGCCCGCATCAACAGGTGGCCGATGACCAGGTTCAGCACGGCATCGCCCAGAAATTCCAGGCGTTCGTTGTCGCGCAAGCCGGCCCCCGCCTGCTCGTTGACGAACGAGCTGTGGCGCAAGGCCTCCTCCAGCAGGGTCATTACGGTGAAGTGATGCCCGAGCGTCACTTGCAGGGGGTGATAATCGCTAGCCCGATCCATGGTCTTCAAATCATCTGTTAAGCGCGATTTTAGCCGTCAAGGCTTGGTAGAGTGCAAAGGGAACGTTCAAATCTCCGCGACCGCAACCCATTTTTATTTCCGGCAGCAAATCGCCGTGAAAATCGGTGCCCCCGGTGACCAGCAGACCGAAGCGGCGGGCCACCTCGAGGTAGAAGGCCACGGCTTGGGGCGAATGTTCGGGGTAATAGACCTCCAGGCCCGCCAGCCCCATGTCGCACAAGGCGCGGACCAACGGTGTCAACACCTCGGTCTCGCCGCCGGGCACGAGATAGGGATGGGCCAACACCGCCACGCCACCGGCGCCTCGGATCAGCGCAAGGGCGCGTTGGCAGGGGATGCGGTATTTGTCCACGTAGGCCGGACGGCCTTTGCTCAGATAGCGATCGAAGGCCTCGTCCACATCGGCCACAGCGCCCATGCGGATCATGGCCCGGGCCACATGGGGCCGGCCGGGGCTGCCGTCGCCCACCTGATCCATGACCTGCTGCATGGTCACCGGAACACCGGCCTGGTTGAGGCACGCGACGATGCGCGGAATACGCGAATCCCGAGCCTGCTGCAGTTCGACCAACGCCTGTTGCAGCGGCGCGTCGTTGACATCCACGCCGTAACCCAGAATGTGCAGACTGCCCCCCATGGAGAAACCATCGGGGGCCTTGGTGCTGATTTCGACGCCGCTGAGGAAGAGGAGCTGGGATGGAAGGGTGCCGCCCAAGACTTGGCGGCAACCTTCGAGCGTATCGTGGTCGGTAATGGCGATGGCGCCCAGTCCAAGGCCGGACGCCATTTCTAAAAGCTCGGAAGGCGTGCAGGTGCCGTCCGAGGCGGTGGAGTGCATATGCAGATCGATGGCCCCGAGGCGATTAGAGTCCAAGGGCTTTTTCAAGCGCCTCCTCTTTGGTTTTGCACTCGATGCACTGGGTGGTGACCGGTCGCGCCTTGAGGCGCTCGACGGAAATCTCCTCACCGCACGATTCGCAAATGCCGAATGTTCCGTTTTCCACCCGCTCCAGGGCCTTTTTGATCTTTTTGATCAATTTGTGCTCCCGGTCCCGGATGCGCAGCATGAAGTTGCGATCGGACTCCAAGGTGGCGCGGTCCGTGGGGTCGGGAAAATTTTCCTTTTGCTCCGTCATTCCCGTCACGGTATCATCCGCTTGGCTCAACAGCTCCTGGAGGCGTTTGCGCAGAAGGTCCTCAAAAAACTTGATGTCTTTTTTTTTCATAGGCAACTCTCTTTGCGCAACAGGTTTAGGCCGATAAAAAGAAGTTTCGATATCACAATGGAATTGTTAATGTAAAGGTAAAATAACCGAAAGGACGCGCCATGACAAGCCAAGAACAGCCCCACCGCACCGATTACCGCACGATCACCATCAAAACCAGCGACGGCTCCACGGTCCAGGGCCGGGTCAACATCTCACCCCACCAGCGGGTCTCCGAGATTTTCACGCTCCAGAAGGGGCCATTCGTAGTGGTCGTCGATGCCAGCTACGGCACGGTCAGCGGCAAGACCCTCTTTATCAATAAGGAGCATATCGTCTGGGTAGAGCCGGAAGATCGGCCCGAATAGCTATCGCCAAACCCACCGTAGCGACGGCCGCTCGCATCACCCGCGCGCGGCCGTCGTTCGCCGTCCTTACGCTTCGCTCTGGATAAATTTCTCCAACGAAGCGGCGTCGCTCACGTTGTAGAGGCGCGCGCCGCCGGCCGCCGGAACCACCTTTTTCAACAATCCGGTCAACACCTTGCCCGGCCCGATCTCCACATAGACCTCGATGCCCTGGGCCACCATGCGGGTCATGGTGTCGTACCAGCGCACCGGGCTGCAGAGCTGGCGCGCCATGAGGGTCTTGATGGCCTGGGGGTCGGCGGCCGTGTCGGCCGTGACATTGTGAATGACCGGGCACTTGGGCGCCTGGAAGGTCACACTCTCCAAAAAGGCCTTGAATTCGGCCTCGGCCCCCTGGATCAGCGGGCTGTGCCAGGCGCCGCTCACCTTGAGGGGGATGGCCCGGGCGCCCTGGGCCGCGGCCGCCTCGCCGGCGGCCTTGACCGCCTCGGGGGCGCCGGTGATGACGATCTGGTCGGCGCTGTTGTGGTTGGCCACCGCCACCACCCCCTGGACCGCGGCCTGGGCCACGAGGGCGTTAACCTGCTCGATGGTCAAGCCCACCACGGCGCTCATGGCCCCCAGATGGCGCGTGGCCTCGCGCTGCATCAGCTCGCCGCGCTTGTGCACCAGCTTGAGGCAGTCGGCGGCCGAGACCACCCCGGCCGCATGCAGGGCGCTGTACTCGCCCAGGCTGTGGCCGGCGCACACGGTGGGCTGAATCCCTTTTTTCAGCAGCACCGAAAGGCAGGCCAGATTGACCACCGTGATGGCTGGCTGCAAATTCACGGTTTCGGTGAGCGCCTCCATGGGGCCCTGGAAACAGAGCTGGGTGATTGGCAGATTTGTGGCCCGATCGGCGGCGCCGAACAACTCTTTCACGTAGTCATGGGCCTGGAACAGATCCTGCCCCATGCCCACCTTCTGCGATCCCTGACCGGGAAACAAAAAAGCGATCTTTTTCACGTCATCCTCCTTGCTCATTCGTCCAGCTTGAACAACTTGCGGGCCACATCCAGCGACACCGAACGGTCGCCGCGGCACCCATTGCTTCTAAGGTAGTGGGTCGGATCGTGCAATACCTTATTGACCGTACTTTCCATCATGCGTTCGATGGCCTTGCGATCCTCGGCATTCAGGTGGGCCAGTTGCTGGAAAGTCTTTTCCATTTCGGCCTGGGCCGCGGAACGGATCTTGGCGTGCAGGGCTTTGATGGTGGGCACCACCTCCAGGCCCTCGAACCACTGCCGGAACTGGATCACGGCCTCGTCGATGATGCGCTCGGCCTTGACCGCCTCGCGCCGGCGATCCTCGATGTTGGTATCGATCACCGTATTCAGGTCGTCGATGTCGTACACATAGGCGTTGTTGATGTCGTTGATGGCCGGATCGATGTCCCGGGGCACGGCGATGTCGATGAAGAAGAGCGGCCGATTGCGCCGGTTGCGCAATGCGGCCTTCACTTCCGGCGCCCGCAGGACATACTCCGGCGAACCGGTGGAGCTGATGATGATGTCCGCGCGGCCGAGCTGCTCGGCCACCTCCTCCAGGCGAATGGCGCTGCCTTTGTATTGGGCGGCCAGGACCATGGCCCGTTCCAGGGTGCGATTGGCCACCACCACCTGGCCCACGCGATTGCGGATCAGATGCTCCACGGCCAGCTCGGCCATTTCGCCGGCGCCGATGAGCAGCACACGCTTGCCCTCCAGGCTGCCGAAAATCTTGCGGCCCAGTTCGATAGCGGCATAGCTGATGCTCACGGCATGGTCGCCGATGCCGGTCTCGGTGCGGATGCGCTTGGCCACGAAGAAGGTGCGGTGCAGCAGACGGTTGAGGATCACCCCCGAGCTTTTCTGCTCGGTGGCCAGCCGGTAGGCGGTTTTGACCTGGCCCAGAATCTGGGGCTCGCCCACCACCATGGAGTCCAGGCTGGCGGCCACCCGGAACAGATGACGCACGGCCGCCTCGCCCTGGTGCAGGTAGAGGGCGGCTTCGAAGTCGGCCAGGGGAATCTGTTTTTGCTGGGCCAAAAACGTTTTGGCGGCCTGGATGGCGGCCGGAATCTCCCGGGCCGTGAAGAGCAGCTCGACGCGATTGCAGGTGGAGAGCAGGATCGATTCGTCCATGGACGGCTCGGCGCACAGGCCGGCCAGGGCCGTGCAGGCATCGCTCTCGGAAAACGCGAGGCATTCGCGGATCTCGATGGGCGCCGTTTTATGGTTCAATCCGATGAGGACAATCTTATCCATGACCCGCTACCGGCCGTCCGCCGCTACCACTGGGTGAACTGCCCGTGATGCCCGGAAAGCAAAAAGTTAACGCCCAAAAAGGTGAACAACAGCACACCCAACCCCACGATGGCCATGATGGCCGCCCGGCGGCCGCGCCAGCCCACGGCCAGGCGCTCGTGCAGCAGCACGGCATAAAAGATCCAGGTCACGGCCGACCACACCTCTTTGGCGTCCCATTGCCAGAACCGGCCCCAGATGATCTTGGCGTAGATCATGCCGGTGATCAAACCGATGGTCAGCAGGGTGAAACCGGTAACAATACATGCATACCCAGTCGTGTCAAGCAGATCCAACGACGGCAGCCGCTTGAAGAAGAAGTCGCGGGTCTTGGCTTTGATGTTGCGTTCCTGGATCAGGTAGAGCATCCCCACGCCGGCCGCCAATACGAAGGCCGCATCGCCCAGGAAGGTGGCCAGAATGTGGGTCGTGAGCCAAACCCCCTTGAGCAGGTTTTCGGGCTGCAACGGCTCCCGGGGAAATTGGGTGGCCGCCAGCAGAACGAAGACCGCCAGGGGCGCCGTATACACACCCAGAATCTTGAGTTTGAATTTTGCGCGCAGGGCCAGAAAGGCGGCCACCAGGGTCCAGGCCGCCACCGAAAGGGTTTCATGCAGATTGTTGACCGGCACATGGCCGCTGGCGGCAAAGGCCCAGCCGAGCCCAGCCGTCTGACAGACAAAACCGGCGGTCAGAAGCGCACCGCCCGCCTGCTGCAAGCGCTCGTGCTGGAGGAACAGGTAGGCGCAGTAAGCCGCGGTGCTGAGCATATATAATAGGATGGCCGCTACGAACAGGATCTGCATAGTCATTCCTTGTAATTCGAAAGCCTAAGCCTCTTCACCCAGGAGATCCTCGTAAAGAAAATCGGGGCCCACCACTTCGGCCAATATCCGGTCGATGGCCGCACGGTCGTCACTCCGAATCAATTCGAGCAGGCCCCGGGAGATGAGTTGTTCGAAAATGGGCTTGTGCTCTTCCGGAGCATGGGCTTGGGCCAGCAAGCGCTGGCGCACGGCGCCCATCAGGTCCAGGAAAATGGCGTACTCGGGGCCGAACTGACCCTCCAGCAAGCGGCGCAGATGTTTGGCAAAGGCCGGGCTCTTGCCCGAGGTGGAGACGGCGATCATCAAGTCGCCTTTCTGGATCACCGCGGGCAGCACGAAGTTGCAGCGCTCGGGTTGATCGGCGATGTTGCACAGCCGCCCGGCCGCTTCGGCATCCTGCTGGATCCGGCGGTTGAGCGCCTCCACATCGGTGGCGCCGATCACCAGAAACATGCCGTTCTGATCGTCGCTCCGGTAATCGCGCGGCTCCCAGACGATCCGTCCCTGCTGGGCCATTTCGGTCAGTTCGGGAGTGGCCTCGGGGCTGACGACCGTCACCCGGGCACCGCAATCGAGCAGGGTGCGCACCTTGCGCGTGCCCACCTGGCCGCCGCCCACCACCAGGCAGCAACGCTCCTGGATATCCAAACAAATGGGGTAGTATCGCATCTTTGTTTACCTGGAGATCGCGTTAGGGCAGCACGAAATTCATCAGGTCCTCGGCCGCCAGCACCGGCCCTTTATACGTGCCTTGGGCCTGTTTGACAATATCCACGCCGTCACAGGCCGGATAGAGGTGGGTCAGCACCAGCCGCCGGGCCTGGGCCTGGGCCGCCATTTGACCGGCCAAACGAGGGGTCAGGTGGCCGGGCACCTTGTGTTCGTCGGGCATGGCCGACTCGCAGATGAAGAGATCGGCCCGGCGGGCTGCCTCCACCAGGCCCGGACACGGTTCGGTGTCGCCCGAATAGGCCACCACCGTCCCGTCGGCATCCTCGATGCGACAGGCCAGGCTTTCGGGCCGATGGGCCACAGGCCGGGCCGTCAGCTTGAAGTCGTCGAAATGCAGGGTCTCACCGCCCAGCGTATCGATCTCGCCCACGAGCAGTTGCCCGGCCGGCAGCACGATCCAGTCGCCATAGGCCCCTTGCAGAGCTTTATAGAAACGCTTCAAGCCGCTGCCGCCCAGGAGGTGCAAGGGTCGCGCGCGCGCCAGGGGGTCCGGGTACTTGGTGGCGAAGAGCAGGGGCACCAGTTCGGCGCTGTGATCCGGGTGAAAATGGCTGAGGAAGATGTGGGTCAGATCGAAGATGGAAACGTCGCAGCGCAGCAGGCGGCGCATGGTGCCCGGACCCAGATCCAGCAGTATTTTGGCCGCCTTGGTTTCCACCAGCACGGCGCAGGCGCTGCGCGCAAGGCGCGGCACGCAGGTACCGGAACCGAGAAGGGTTACGTTCATGAGCGGTTGCGTCCCTTGCCGGTGCCTTTTTCGACTCTTTGGACGATCCAGCGGGCCAGCCTGGCACCCTCCTTGGTGTTCGTCTCCGCTTCCAGGGCCTCCAGGGCCACTTCGGCCCGGGCCGCGCTTTTATGCCCGCCGGCCGAGCCCCATTTGCCGAAGGCACGCTTGGCCACCCTGCCGGCATCGGTGCGCAGGCCGTCGTTGCGGAAGATCACCACCAGTTTGCGCTGATGCACCCCCGAGACGACGCTCCATTTGACCGTATCGGTGTGCATGAAGAAATCGGCGATCTGCACACACACGTCCGGATGGCTCACCGACCCCAGGTGCACGAAGACCCGGCCCTTGCGCAGGTGCATCTCGTCCAGGGCACGCTTGAAGTACTTCAGGAAGTCGAGCCGGATCTCGGCGCATTCGATGCGCCGGGCCAGGGCGATATTGGACAGGTGAAAGACGAATTGAAAGGCCTGCAAGTCTTCGATGCCCGTGTGGCGCTCGAAATTGCTGGTGTCGGTTTTGATGGCCACGTACAGGGCCGTGGCCAGACGCGTGGAGGGCTTGATCTTGGCGGCGCGCAGATACTCGATCAAAATGCTGGCCGTGGCGCCGTACTTGGGACGGATATCCATAAAGGCGGCCTGGCTGCGCGCGCCCAGCGGGTGGTGATCGATGATCGCCTGGGGCGCCAGGGTCGCCAGCCGTTCGTGGTGATCGGGCTGGGCATCCACCAGCACCACGCGGTTAAATCGCGCCGGGTCGATCTCTTCAAAAGGGATCAGGGTCACGCCGATCAGCCGGATCAGCACCAGATTGTCCGTGCGCTTGACCACGTTGACATTGGCGATGGTCACGCCCGCCACCCGGCGCCACAACAGCCGCTTGACCGCCATGGCGCTGGCAATGGCATCCGGATCGGCCACGATGGGAATCAACACGTGGTCGTCACCGCTGAACTGGGCGTAGAATCGTCGCAAACGCTCTTTGGCCGTAACGCTCATGATCTAAGGCACCTCATGGGATGCCTTTTACATTACAGAGAGTTGCGGCCGATGACAACCTTCAATTCAGCGCGCCGCGGGTAGATGCGCCCCCTTTGGCGCGAGTTGGAGATTGATTCATGCATCGCCTGCGACGGCCGATAATAGAACAGCAGCATCGAATGCGCGGGGTGCCGGACGAGCATGGGCCATAAAGACAATTGTTTAAAGATTCTTCTGGTGGAAGACGACGACGCCCAAGCCGGCCGCATCGAAGCCATGCTGTCGGGCCTCGACCATCTACCGTGCCAGTTGCATGTGGCCCAAAACCTGGCCGATGGGTTGAAGGCGCTTTGTGCTTGGAAATTCGATCTCATTTTACTTGACCTCGTTGTTCCGGACAGCGCCGGCCTGGAAACCCTTGCACGCATGCAGCAGGCGGCCCCCCGCATCCCCATCATCGCCCTGGACGATTCCGGCAACCCCGCCCGCTGCATCGAGATTGCCTGCCAAGGGGCGCACCACCTTTTTCCAAGGGACGAGCTCGAGGCCGACGATTTGTCGGCGGCGATCCTCGTGGCCGTTGAAAGCCACCGAAAAGAACTGGCGCTCCACCAGAGTGAGGCCAAATTCCGGACCATCATCGAAACTTTGGAAGACGCCTATTACGAGACCGATTTGAATGGGGCCTACACCTACGTCAACGACACCTTGTGCCAGCACCTGCAACGCTCGCGGGAAGAGCTTATCGGGTCGCAACGGCGCGCCTTTTCTTCGCCCCCGGCCGCGGAGCGGATCGAGAAGGCCTTAAGGGAACTTTCCGCCAACGGGATTTACGACCAGGTCATTGACGATGAAGTGCGCCGGGCCGACGGCACCATTTTGTACGCCGAACTGTCGCTCGTGCTGATGCGCGATATTTCTGGAAACCCCATTGGATACAGCGGCATTTCCAGGGACGTGACCCAAAAGAAAAATGACGAAATTGCCTTAAAGGAAAGCGAGGAAAAATACCGCAACATTCTGGCCAGTATCGATGAAGGATACTTCGAGACCGATCTGAAGGGCCGCTTCCAATTTTGCAACGATGCGCTGCCCCGACTGCTGGGATACGGCCGGGAAGAATTGCTGGGCTTGAGCCATCGCGACCTGATGGACCCGGGGAACGCGGAAAAAGTGTACCTGGCCAGCAAGACGATTTTCGAAACCGGAAAACCCGAACCCTGCTTGCCGTATGAAGTATCGAAAAAGGATGGTTCCAAACGCTATTTCGAGAGCTCGGTCTCTTTGATCAGGAACGATGGGAACCAGCCGGTGGGGTTCCGCGGAATTGCCCGGGATGTCACCCAGCGCAAACATGCTGAATGGGACCTGGCCCTGGCCAAGGCCCTGGCCGAGGAGGCCACCCTGGCCAAAAGCGATTTTCTGGCCAACATGAGCCATGAGATCCGCACCCCCATGAACGGCATCATCGGCATGTACAACCTGTTGCTGGCCACCGACCTGACTGCCGAACAGGCCGATTTTATAGCGACCGGCAAGCGCAGCGCCGACAGCCTGATGACCGTCATTAACGACATCTTGGACTTTTCCAAAATCGAGGCCGGCCGGTTGGATATCGAGACCATCGATTTCGACATCCGCAAGTCCGTGCAGGAGATGACGGCCTTGCCGGCCATCCAGGCCCATGCCAAGGGACTTGAATATATCTATCGCATCGACCCGGATGTACCTTCCTTTTTGATCGGCGATCCAGGTCGGTTGCGGCAGATCGTCATGAATCTATCCACCAATGCCATCAAATTTACCAAACGCGGCGAGATCGTTTTATCCATTACCTTGCTGGAGGAAGATCCGCACACCGTCAAAATTCGTTTCGCGCTCAAGGACACGGGGATCGGCATCTCCAAAGCCGATCAGGAACGTCTGTTCCGGTCGTTTCAGCAAGTGGACGCCTCGACCACCCGCAAGTACGGTGGCACCGGCCTGGGTTTGGCCATCAGCAAAAAATTAACCGAACTGATGGGCGGTGAAATGGGGGTGGCAAGCGAGGTGGGGCAGGGGGCCACCTTCTGGTTTACGGCCCTTTTCGCCAAACAGGAAGGCACCGCGCGACGCCGCTTCGAGGTGCCTGAAACCGTTCGCCACAAACGCATTTTGATCGTGGACGACAACCAAACCAATCTCGATATCCTGGCCGGTTATTTTAAATTCTGGGGCTGGGACCATGACCATGCCACCAGTGGCGCGGTCGCCCTGTCGTTGCTCAAGGCGGTGGCCAAGACCGGCGCGCCCTACGACCTGGTCATCTCCGATATGCGCATGCCCGAGATGGATGGCGCGGAGCTCGGCCGACGGATCAAGTCCGATCCGGCGATCGAGGATACGCCGTTGATCATGCTCACCTCCCAGGGCTTGCGCGGAGATGCGGCGGAGATGCGGCGCATCGGCTATGCGGCCTATCTGACCAAGCCGGTGCGACGCTCCCAGTTGTTCGATTGCGTGATGACCGTGCTCAACCAAGGCCCCAATCGCCTCGGCGAGACCGGACCCGCGCAGCTGGCGCCGATCCCAATTCCCGTCGAAAACCAACCACGCGCAGCACGCATACTGCTGGTCGAGGACAACCTGATTAACCAGAAACTGGCCCTGCACCTGATCGCCCAATTCGGTTTCAGCGCCGATGCGGTGATCAACGGCCGGCTGGCCGTGGCGGCCTTGGAAAAGAGCCGCTATGACCTGGTGCTCATGGATATCCAGATGCCTGAAATGGACGGGCTGGAAGCAGCGCGGGTCATTCGCGATCCCCACTCGGCGGTTCTCGAGCACCGCGTGCCCATCATCGCCCTGACCGCCCACGCCATGAAGGGGGACCGCGAAAAGTGTCTGGAAGCCGGCATGGATGACTATGTTTCCAAACCGATTCAGGCCGATATCCTGCGCAAGGCCATCGCCGCGGCCCTGGCCGGCCCGCCGGGAGACGGTCCCGCCACCGAGGAGCGAAACCGACGAGCACCGAAAAGCCCATGAATCTATTATTGATCGAAAACAATCCGGAGGATGCCCGGCGCATCCACCGGGCCCTGGCCGAAACCGAGGGGCTCGATTGCCATACCCGGGTGGCGGACCGGCTTTCCCGGGGGTTGGCCGCCCTGTCCGATCACGCTTTCGATGTGGTGCTGCTGGATCTATCGCTGCCGGAAAGTTCCGGCACCGAGACACTGGAAAAACTGAGGGGGGCGGTCGACGACCTGCCCATCATCGTGTTGCTCGACGATGACCATCGGGCGCTGGTTCCCCAGGCTGCCCGCCAAGGCGCCAAGGGAGTTTTGTTCAAGGGCTCGCTCAGCGCCTCACGCTTGTGCCGAAGCATCTTGTTTGCGGTCGAGCGCAGCAAAAACGAACGGGCCCTGCGCTTCAAGGAAAAAAAGTACCGCACCTTCATTGAAACCTTGAAAGACGCCTATCTGGAAATCGACCTTTCCGGCGTTTTTACCTTTGCCAACGACGCGGGCCTCGCCCATTTGGGCCGCCCGCGCCATGAGGTCATCGGCTCCAACAGTCTGGACTACAATCACACGCCCGAGCAACGGGATAGAAACATCAAGGTCTATGCGGAGGTTTACGAGACCGGCCGCACCGGTGTTTTGGCGTCCACCCTGACCCGCCCCGATGGATCGCTGATTACCATCGAACATCGGGCCTCCTTGATCCGCAACCATAAGGGCAAACCCGTCGGTTTCAGCGGCATTACCCGGGATGTGACCGAGCAGTACGCTGTTCAAAAGGCCTTGCGGGCGAGCAAGGAGAAGTATCAAAACATTCTTGAAAGCATCGAGGACATCTATTTCGAAGTAGATCTGAAGGGGCGGATGATCTTCTTCAATCGAACCGCCGAAGGCTTATACGGCTACAGCCTGGCTGAGCTGCGGACCATGGACAATCGCAGCTACATGGATGAGGAGAATGCCAGGCATGTATTGGATGCCTACACCCGGATCTACGCGACCGGCGAGCCGAGCCGCGATTTGCAATATGAGGTGGTCTATCGCGACGGCCGGCGGGCCTTTGTCGAAAGCTCCATTTCGCTGATGAAAAACGATGCCGGCCGGCCCATCGGGTTTCGCGGCGTCGGCCGCGACATTACCGAGCGCAAGGCCAAAGAGCTGGAGCTGATCCGGGCCAAGGAGAAGGCCGAGGAGGCCACCCGCGCCAAAAGCGAATTTTTGGCCAACATGAGCCATGAGATCCGCACCCCCATGAACGGCATCATGGGCATGTATGCGCTGCTGCAAAGCACCGCGCTCGACGCCGAGCAGAGCGACTACGTCCAGACCGGCAAACGCTGCGCCGACGGGCTGCTGACGGTCATCAACGATATTCTGGATTTTTCCAAGATCGAAGCCGGCAAACTGGATCTTGAAACCATCGACTTCGATCTGCGCGCGACCATCGAGGATCTGATCACCTTGCCCGCGGCCCAGGCCCAGGAGCAGGGGCTGGAGTTCGTCTACCATATCGACCCCGAGGTGCCCGCGCGCCTCATGGGCGACCCCGGCCGCCTGCGTCAGATCCTATCCAATCTGATCCAGAATGCCGTCAAGTTTACCCAACACGGCGAGGTTGGTCTGTGGGTCACCTTGGAGGCCCAAGAGCCTTGCATGGCGGCGATTGGATTTGCCGTCAAGGATACGGGCATCGGCATCTCCCCGGACGAGCAGGCCCGTTTGTTCGAATCGTTTCAACAACTGGATTCATCCACCACGCGCCGGTATGGCGGCGCGGGACTGGGCCTGGCGATTGCCCGGCGCTTGACCGAACTGATGGGCGGGCAGATCGGGGTACAAAGTCAACTGGGTCAAGGATCGACCTTCAGGGTCGCCCTGCGCTTGGCCAAGGCGCAGGGAGCGCCGGCGCAACCGCAACCGGCCGCGACCCCCGGCAGCCTGCAGGGCAAGCGGGTTTTGATCGTGGACGACAATCAGACCAACCTGGCGATCCTGGAGCGTCTCCTGAAAGGCTGGGGCTGCGACTGCGACTGCGCCGGCGGCGGCGCTATGGCCCTGACCCTGATGCGAGCCATTGCCAAGGCGGGCGCGGCCTATGACCTGGTGATCACCGATATGCAGATGCCGGAGATGGACGGCGCCGAACTGGGCCGCCGCATCAAGGCCGACCCGGATCTGAAGGCGGCCTCGATGGTGATGTTGACCTCGTTGGGCCTGCGCGGTGACGCCGCGGATATGAAACGCATCGGCTTCGACGCTTATTTGACCAAGCCGGTGCGCCCCGACCAGTTGCATGCTTGCCTGTTGACCGTGCTCGGCCGCGGGCCAAAGCAAGCGCCAGCCGCCCCCCTGGTCACCAGCCACACCTTGTCCGAAGCCAAACGGGGCAACACCCGCATCCTGCTGGCCGAAGACAATCCCATCAACCAGAAGATCGCCCTGCACTTGCTGGCGCGTTTCGGTTTTCAAGCCGACGCGGTGCCCAACGGCCAGGCGGCGATCGAGGCCCTGGCGACGACCCCCTACGACCTGGTGCTCATGGACGTGGAAATGCCCGAAATGGACGGCTATGAAGCCACGCGCACCATCCGCGATCCGGCCTCCAAGGTGCTCGATCACGGCGTGCCGGTGGTGGCCATGACCGCCCGGGCTGTGGACGAAAGCCGCAAGGCGTGCGCAACCGCGGGCATGGACGGTTTTCTCGCCAAGCCGATCCAACCCGATGCGTTGTTACGGGTCATCGAAGAGAAAATCAGCCACCGGAAGTAAACACCATCCCATCGCCTTCGGCCGCCACCCGCAGGTGGCTGCCCTCCAGCACCTGGCCCTTGAGGATCTCCAGGGCCAGGGGGTTTTCGATGAACTGCTGGATGGCGCGCTTGAGGGGCCGGGCGCCGTAGATCGGGTCGTAGCCGTGGGCGATGAGCAGGCGCCGGGCGCTGTCGGTCAGCTCCAGGGTGATCTTGCGCTCGGCCAGGCGCTTGGCCAGGCGCTGCAACTGGATGTCCACGATGGCGCCGATCTGCTCCTGGGAGAGATTGAAGAAGATGATCGTCTCGTCGATGCGGTTGAGGAACTCGGGCTTGAAGCTGGCCCGCAGGGCCTCGGTGACCCGGCGCTCCATCTCGGCGCGCTGGTTGCTGCCCAGCTCCTGAATCCACTGGCTGCCCACGTTGGAAGTCATGATGATGATCGTGTTTTTGAAATCCACGGTCTTGCCGTGGCCGTCGGTCATGCGGCCGTCGTCCAGGATCTGGAGCAAAACATTAAAGACTTCGGGATGGGCCTTTTCGATCTCGTCGAAGAGCAACACGGAGTAGGGCCGGCGGCGCACCGCCTCGGTGAGGTAGCCGCCCTCCTCGTAGCCCACATAGCCCGGCGGTGCGCCGATCAGGCGCGCCACGGCATGCTTTTCCATGTACTCGGACATGTCGATGCGCACCATGGCCTGCTCGTCGTCGAAGATAAACTCGGCCAGGGCCTTGGCCAGCTCCGTTTTACCCACACCCGTCGGCCCCATGAAGATGAACGAGCCGATGGGCCGGTTGGGGTCCTGCAACCCGGAGCGGGCGCGGCGCACGGCGTTGGAGACCGCCTCGATGGCGCGCTCCTGGCCGATGACACGCCGGGCCAGGCGATCTTCCATGCGCACCAGCTTGTCGCGCTCGCTCTCGAGCATGCGGCTGACGGGGATGCCGGTCCAGCGGGAGACCACCTCGGCAATATCCTCGTCATCGACCTCTTCCTTGAGCATCTTGCGCGTGGTTTGCAGGGCCATCAGGTCGGCCCGGGCCTGCTCCATCTGCTTGTGGAGTTCGATGGCCCGGCCGTAACGCAGTTCGGCCACCCGGGCCAGGTCGCCTTCGCGCTCGGCCTTCTGCTGGGCAATGCCGCTCTGCTCGATATCTTCCTTGATCTTGCGGATCTTGGCGATCAACTGCTTCTCCTGGTCCCAGTGGGCCTTCATCTGGGCCAGTTCGGCGCGCAACGTCTCCAGATCGTTCTCCAGCTTGATCAGGCGCTCCTTGGAGGCGGCATCGGTCTCCTTTTTAAGGGCCTGGCGCTCGATCTCGGCCTGGGTGATCTTGCGCCGCACCTCGTCGATCTCCACGGGCATGGAGTCGATCTCGATGCGCAGCTTGGAGGCGCACTCGTCCATCAGGTCGATGGCCTTGTCGGGCAGGAAGCGGTCGGCGATGTAGCGGTCCGATAAGGTGGCGGCGGCCACGATGGCCGCATCCTGGATGCGCACGCCGTGGTGTACTTCGTACTTCTCTTTCAAGCCGCGCAGGATGGAGATGGTGTCTTCCACCGTGGGTTCGGTCACCAGCACCGGCTGGAAGCGGCGTTCCAGGGCCGGGTCCTTTTCGATGTGCTTGCGGTACTCGTTAATCGTGGTGGCGCCCACGCAGCGCAGCGTGCCGCGCGCCAGGGCCGGTTTGAGCATGTTGGAGGCGTCCATGGCCCCTTCGGCCGCGCCGGCGCCCACCAACGTGTGCAGCTCGTCGATAAACAGGATCACTTCGCCCTCGGCCTTTTCGACTTCTTTCAACACTGCCTTCAGGCGGTCTTCGAATTCGCCGCGGTACTTGGCCCCGGCGATCAGGGCGCCCATGTCCAGGGCCACCAGGCGGCGGTTTTTGAGCGATTCGGAGACATCGCCGGCCACGATGCGCTGGGCCAGCCCCTCCACGATGGCGGTCTTGCCCACCCCCGGCTCGCCGATCAGCACCGGGTTGTTCTTGGTGCGCCGCGAGAGCACCTGCACGATGCGCCGGATCTCGTCGTCGCGGCCGATCACCGGGTCGAGCTTGTTTAGGCGCGCCAGGGCCGTCAGGTCGCGGCTGAATTTGTCCAGGGCCTGGTACTTCTCCTCGGGATTGGGGTCGGTGATGCGCTGGGAACCGCGGATCTCCTGGAGTACCTTGAGGATGCTTTCGCGGGTCACGCCGTAGCGCTGCAGGATGCGGCGGGCGTCGCCGCTCTTTTCATCCACCACGGCCAGCAACAGGTGCTCGATGCTGACGTACTCATCCTTCATCTTGGCCGCCTCGGCAAAAGCGGCATCCAAAACGGCCCGGCTGCGCGGGGAGAGGTAGGCCTCGCTGCCGGCGCCGCTCACCTTGGGCAAGCGCTCCAGGGCCAGGGTCGCCTCCTGGGCCACGCCGTCGGGCGAGACCCCCAGTTTGCGCAGGATGGCCCGGGCCACGCCCTCTTTTTCGGCCAGCATGGCGCCGAGCAAATGCTCGGGCTCGATCTGCTGGTGGTGCTGTTGGGCCGCCAGGCTTTGGGCATGCTGAATGAGTTCCTGGGACTTGATGGTGAATTTGTCTAACCGCATATAAAGCTCCTTGGTATGCTCCCTTTCGGTGGTCTGATATTTGCATGGAATTTTAAGCACACCGCTCCGGTTGTCAAACCCCCCGGGGCCTTGAAAATTACTTGTAATATCGGTCTGCTTTAAAAGAAAGACGGAAAATGCCCAAGCTGATCCTGATGTTCAAAGACAAGATCCTCAACGCCTATCCCTTGACGCCGGGAGGGGCCCTGACCATCGGCCGCCACGGCGACAACGACATCATCATCGAAAATCTGACGGTCTCGGGTCACCATGCCCGGCTGGATCACCGCGACGGCGTGATCACGCTCACCGACTTGAACAGCAAAAACGGCACCCGGTGCAACGGCGTCGCCATCACCCAGGGCCCCATTGAAGACCGGGACATGATCACCATCGGCAAACACACCTTGCAGGCCGACTGGGCCGATGCCATCGCCGTGGCACCCAGCCCGGAACCCCGGGCCGAATCGCCCGGCACCCTGAACGCCACGCGCACCATGGTCTTGCGATCGCCGCCCGCGCGCTTCGAGGAGCAAAAGCGGCCGGCGCCGGATAAGACGTCACCGCCGCCCAAACTCGGCCCGGCCGGGGACCACCTCACCTTTCTGGAAGGGGGCCAGGGAACCTTTGCCCTCTACAAGCACCAGGTGACCATCGGCAAAAACAGCGATGCGGACATCGTCATCGGCGGCACCTGGGCCCTGCTGCTGGGCAGCCCGGCGGCCGTGATCACCAAGCAGTCCGGGGATTACTTTCTGCGTTACGTCGGCGGCCTGATCCGGCCCAAACGCAACGGCGTGAGCGTCAAAGGAACGGTCAAACTCATTCACGACGATGTCGTGGAAATCGGGCCGGTCAAACTCCAGATCCAATTGGGACAGCGGCTGGCCGCTTAGCGGTGACGATTGGCAACGCATAACCAAACCAAAGGGCGCCGCCTGCGCGCCATCCTCCTCATGCTCCTGTTCGCCCTCTGCTGGGCGGCCGGCGCCTGGGGCGCCCAGCCCTTACAGGAGCCTGTCGGAAGCTTGGCGCCGTCGCTTTCCGGGCCGGCGACCGATGGGCCGCGCAACCTGGAGCCCTCGTCGCCTTCGGTGGTGGCCCGCTTCAGGGCACACATGGCCGCGCGCTTCGCGAGCGTGGGCATCGACGCCGAGTTCGTGCGGCTCTATGCCCGCTGGGTAGTGGGCGCCCCGGTGCTGGTGGTGTCGATCCTGATAGCCATGCTCTTGCGGCCGCGGGGCAGCGTCGTGGTGACCACCACCCTGGAACGATCCGGCGCGCGGCCCGCCCCGCCGGCGCCCGGCCAGACGCGGCCGACGACCCCATCCAAGCCCAGGCCCAAGGCTCACAAGAACACCGTCAAGCTTTCCGATCAGCAGCAGGTGCTGCGCTTCTTTTTGGAACTCTTCAAGCGCCAGAACGAGGCCGAAGCGGACGTGCCGGCCCAGATCGTGCGCACCGAGACCCGGCCCACCTGTCCCAACGAAACCTACGAAATGCGCATCCTGATCGACGAGGAGTGGATGAGCCGGCGCATGTCCATCGGCCTGCTGGGCCAGGGCGGCGGCAGCCGCAGCAAATGCTTCTATGTGATCTACGACAGCCACATGGTGATTAAGATCCCGGCCACGCCCATGACCCGTTTCAGCGATTACAAGCGCCAGATCGAAACCGAGGGCCGCATCGTGTCGCGCCTGGCCCCCCGGCTGTGCATCGTGCCGCGCGTGTCGGTGATCCTGAAACTGGTGCACTCGTTCCCCCAGGAGGCCCCGGTCGGCGAAGAGGCCCTGGAGGCCAAATACTTCCAGCTCGTGGAAAACAACGCCGAGCTCCAGGAGCATTTGAAGATCGGCGACTCGTTCGCCCTGTTCATGGACTTGGCCAAGCACCACTTCCTGAGCACCACCCTGGACGAGATCCACGCCGGCTACGGCCGCCTGATCGACGAAGCCCGCCAGCACCCCGAGCTGCTCTGGGACCACCATGCCTTTGTGTGCCGCTATGGCGAAGAGTCGGGGGCCGTGTGTCACGCCCTCCAGGAGGTATACCATCACTGCGAAGAGAACCTGCGTCAATTGGTGGCGGCCGCCGGCGCGACCCAGACCGTTTCCACCTATCACCTGCGCCAGTGGTTTTTATGCCATGTGGCCGGCGAAATCATCCAGCGCGAGGATCACGACCTGCCCCAGGCGCTGACCGACCAGGCCAACAAGCTGCTCTCCCAGGTGATGCGCGACAACCGCGCCGTGGTGAACCCCTACCGCCGCCGGATCAAGGAGTATATCCGCGGCACGCGCTTTACCCAGTACCTGCGGCCGGTGGAGAGCCTGTGCAGCAACATTCTGGACCTGCTGGCCTGGATCGGGGAAAGGGGCCTGGCCCTGCGCGACCTCAAGCCGGAAAACCTTTTCGTGGCCGGCAACCCGGAGGATTATCCCGGCTTTCTCAACGATGCCGAGAAGTACTCCATCGGATTGATCGACGTGGAGACGGCCGTGGCCGTGGACGCCGAAGATCCGGTGCTGATACCCCAGCCCCAACTGGCCGGCACGCCGCTGTATGCCACGCCGGCCCACCTGATGCCCAACTCCCTGTTAATGGAAGTCTATGAGGATTTGCGCACCATTTTGCATCTCCAGGATTGGCACGCCACCATCGCCATCCTCTACCGCATCATTACCGGCGAAAATCTCTTCGGCACCACGGCCCATATCTTTCCCGAAATCCTCAACCGCTTGCGGTTGCTCGATCCGGCCGGCCCGGACGTGCAAAAAGAGGTGGCCGCCATCCAGCGGCTCTTCTGGAACAGCGCGGTGGCCGAGTTTCAGGAAGGCATGGCCAAGAATGCCGCCGATTTCGCCCGCGTCGAGGTGCGGGTGCCGGCTGCCTTCGTGCCGGAAATCAAGGCCAGCCTGCACAAGGAGGTGCGCGAAATCGAGCGTACCGTGGAGCGCGCCGTGGCCGAGCAATCCTTCTTCAACAGCGGCGATAAACGCCGTTTTCTTAAGCAGGCGTCATCCGAAAAGATCAGCCAGATGAAGAACAAATTGGCCCAGGAGGCCGAAAGCGGCCAGGGCCAGAGCGCCAGTCAGGTGTTGCTCTATTTCGAACTGCTGGAAAAGTTCAAGACCCGGCTGGAGCACAAGCAGCAGGCCCAGGCCACCCTCGACGCCCCCCAGCCCGCCATCACCGTGGACCACCTCATGGAAGTGATGTTCCAGCGGGTCTTTACCACCATGCACCCCGAGCGCTGGCCGGAACTGGCCCCCAAGCTGTACGGCAGCAGCGCCTTCCTGGCCACGGACATCACCACCTACCAGGCCACGCTATAGCCGCTCCTTGAGAATATACTGCTCCAGATCGTCGGGATGCACCGCTTGCACCGAGACCGCCCAGCCGCGCACGGAGATGCCGGCCGCGTGCACCGAATCGGCCGAGCCGCTCACCAGCGGGTGCCACGCGGGCAGATCCTTGCCCGCGGCCACCAGGCGGTAGGCGCAGGTCCTGGGCAGCCAGCGCAGCCGGGGGATGTTGTCGGGCCGCAATTCGACACAATCGGAAACCAGGACGTGGCGCAGGTCATAGTGGGTGCAGCGGCAGGTATGGACGTCCAGCAGTTGGCAGGCCACGCGGGTATATTGGACTTTGCCGGTGGTGGGGCGCTTGAGCTTTTCGAGGCAACAGCGGCCGCAGCCGTCGCACAGGGCCTCCCACTCGTCGGCGCCGAGTTGCGCCAGGGTTTTGCCTTGCCAGAAGCGGTTCATGGGTTCTATGCTTTGCATGCTTTCCGACGATAGGCAACCCTTCACTTGAAATCTCCGGCACGGCCGGAGCGGGAGTCGTCACCATGAAACATCTTCTCCGGTTCCTGGTTTGGTCCCTGGCGGTGCTGGCGCTCGTCTCCGGTTGCCGGGCCATGATCCCCGCGCCGGAAACGCTCCGCCTTTACGACCTGGCCGCGGGCCGGGAAGTTGCCGACCAAGCGGCCCTGGCGCGCCTCGCACCGGCGCGCATCGTGCTCGTGGGCGAACACCACACCGAGCAGGCCCATCATCTGGCCCAACTGGCCGTCATCCAGGCCTTGCACCGCTCCGGGCGCAAGGTGGCCATCGGGCTGGAGATGTTCCGCAAGGATGCCCAGGCCGAGCTGGACCGCTGGGTGGCGGGCGGCCTCGACGAGGCGGCCTTCAGGCCCATCTACCTGGACAACTGGAACTTCGACTGGCCCCTGTACCGACCCATTTTCGACTACGCCCGCCAGAATCGGCTGCCCATGGTGGGCCTGAACGTACCCCGGGAGGTTACGCGCCAGGTGGCCCGCGAGGGCTTTGACTCCCTGTCCGAGAGCCAGAAGGGCGCGCTGGGGGAGATCTCCTGCGAGGTCACGCCCCAGTACCGCGAGTTCGTGCGCGAAGCCTACGGTTTCCACCCCCATGGCCGCATGACCTTCGACCACTTCTGCCAGGCCCAACTGCTCTGGGACACGGCCATGGCCCTGCACGCGACGCAATACCTGGACCAGCACCCCGATACGGTCATGGTGCTGCTGGCCGGCGCTGGCCATGTCCACAAGCTGGGCATACCCGCCCAATTGGATAAGCTCGGCGCGGTGCCGCATGTGGTGATCATGCCGCAACTGTCCGAAGCCCCCGGACCTGATGGGGTGACTATCGAGGAGGCCGATTACTTGATATTCTCTGAATTCTAACATCCCTTAAAGGAGGTCATCATGAAAATCCGCCCATGGATGCTCCTCGGCACCGCACTGCTGCTGACCCTTCCCCTGGCCGTGCGAGCCGGCGACGAGCGGCCGCCCCAGGCGCCCGGCCAGCGCCATGCCTACCCGCCGGTGGGCATCTACCTGGATCTGACCGAAGAGTTCAACCGCGCCATGCAATCCGACAGCACCGGCGGCAACCGCACCTTGTCCACCAACATGTCCGAGGATTACCTGCACCAGATCGCCATCGCCACGCGCTACACGGTGGAGACCAACCTGCAGATCCTCAAGCAGCAGGAACGCATCATCCAGTTGCTCGAGAAGAATGCCGGCAAGACCCCTTAGTAGCCTGAAAG
Source organism: Desulfobacterales bacterium (assembly GCA_016218685.1). Taxonomy (GTDB): domain Bacteria; phylum Desulfobacterota; class Desulfobacteria; order Desulfobacterales; family Desulfosarcinaceae; genus Desulfatitalea. Next base: position 161,984 of record JACRDD010000038.1, read on the forward strand.
GCGGTTTCATTCAGATGGCGGCGCGGGTTTGCGCTGCATGATCGGCTGCAGCCAGCGGTTGTTGAGGCCTTCATAGAGCCACTTGTCGGGAAAACCGCTGCGCCGGATATAGGTGGGATTCTTCGACCACTCGATCAATTTTTCATACGCTTCCTGAATCGTTCTGAACATGCGGGCATTGCCGCCGATGTCCGGATGGTGGCGTTTGACCTGGCGGCGATAGGCCTGCTTGATGCGGCCCTGCATGTTGGCCGGCGAGAGATCGCCGGCCCGCAGCTCCAGGGCGATCAGGCTGCTGGCGCGCACGGAGGGTACGATCAACGCCGAAGGAATCACCGCCTCCTTGGGCAGCGGCGGTTTCTGGGCCTGCTGCAGCAAGCGCTCCGAAGCCACGTAGCGCTTCTTGGTGCGGTCGCGGATATCCCACCACTGGCTGCCCAGCATGTTGGACAGGTCGCAAAAGTCGGCCACCGGCTTCTTGCCGAACGAGCGCGGCAGCATGTAGCTGAAGATCTGTTCGCGGTCGTAGGGCAGCATGTCCATGACGATCACGAATTCGGTGAAGTGGAAGGTGGCGTAGCGGATGTTGAGCGCCTTGAGCAGCCCCGTGCGCCGGTTGAGGGTGGCCAGCAACTGCATGCGGCACTCGTTGGCGCAATAGCGCCGGTGCCGGGGCGGCAGGGCGCCACCGCAGGCTAGACAGGTGCGGCGCGGCGCTTCCTGGCGTACGGGTAACAAAATTTTGGGGGCTGCGGTCATGGGTGCGCGTCCGTCCTTCCTTCACCCAGAAGGATCGGCCTTTTAGTCCTTCGGCTTTAGCGATCATCGCCGGCCGAACCGGCTCGGGTGGGGTATCATTCCAATCCGCCCGTGGTTTGTCAAGCTGCGGCGGGCGGCTTTTCCAGGGGAGGTTTTTTGGCGCGGGCGCGCAGGCGGTTGATGGCCGAAAGGACCCGGCGCTGGCCCAGAATGCGTTGGATGAGGCGGTGCTTGCCGGGAAAATTGATCAGGGCCAGCCCCAGGGCCAGGGTCAGGAGGCCCTGGCCGGGCAGCACCAGCATGGCCAGGCCGGCCGCGATGAAGAGCACGCCGAAGATGTTTTTGACGATGAGGTAGGGGTAGCGCCAGATGGACGGAATCCGTTCGCGCACCGGGAAGCGGTCTTCATCGGCCAGATAGTCGGCGGGTAGCCAGACGATGACCAGCGGCACCACGATCAGGGTGCCGATCCAGAAGAGAACCGATAGGATGATCATCGTGGTCCACATAATGGCCGGCATCATACCCATGGCGAGGCCGGATGTCCAGAACACAAAGGGCGTTGGGAAGTCCCCAACGCCCTTGAAGGTCACTTCAAAGCAGCATCAGTCGTTGAAAAAGCTGCTCTCCATCGTCACCGTCAGCGGATTGCCGTCGGTCAGGCGCTGGACCAGATAGCCGATCTTGGGCAGCTCGTAGGCGAAGAAGTAGTTGGCCGTGACCAGCTTGCCCTGGTAGAAGTTCTGGTCCGCGGCCTTGGCCTTGCCGTCCAGGGCTTTCTGGGACGTGACGGCCTGCTTGAGCCACTGCCAGGCGATGGCGATGATGCCGAACATCTCCAGGTAGAGCGTGGCGTCGGCCAGGTAGACTTCCGCGCCGCGCGTCGCGGCCGAGCCGGCCAGTTGGGCGGTGAGCTGCGCCAAGCTCTTCAAGGCCGCTTCGAACTGCCGGCAGAGCGGTTCGACGGAGGCCAGGCCCTGGGCCTGGGCCAGGGTGGCATGGGCCTCTTCCAGGAAGAGCATGAAGGCCTTGCCGTCTTTCATCACCACCTTGCGGCCCAGCAGGTCCATGCCCTGGATGCCGGTGGTGCCTTCATGAATGGGATGGATGCGGCAATCGCGGAAGTGCTGCTCCACCGGGAAATCCTCGCAGTAGCCGTAGCCGCCCAGGCACTGGATGGCCTGGCTGGTGGACAGAATCGCCATCTCGGACGGATAGGTTTTGGCCATGGGGGTCAGCAGGTCCAGCAGCAGTTCGTACTTTTCGTGCTCTTCCCGGGGCCGGCAGTACATGGTGTCTTCGTAGAGCGCGCACTGCATCAACAGGCTTTCCGAACCCTCCACCACCGCCCGCTGGAACAGCAGCATGCGCCGGATGTCGGCGTGCTCGATAATGGCCACCTGGGGCGTCTTGGGATCTTTCTGGCCCAGCTTGCGGCCCTGGGGCCGGGTCTTGCAGTAATCAAGGGAGGCATAATAGGCCGCGGAAGCGATGGCCGTAGCGCCCAGGCCCACGCCGATGCGGGCGCCGTTCATCATCTGGAACATGTAGCCCAGTCCGCGGTTGGGTTCGCCCACCAGGTAGGCGCGGCACGCGTCCTTGTCGCCGAAGCTCAGTTCGGTGATGGGCGCGCCGCGGTAGCCCATCTTGTGAAACACCTGGGAGACGTTGACATCGTTGGGCACCAACTGGGCGCCCTCCACGCGCAGCTTGGGCACCAGGAACAACGAAATGCCCTTGACGCCCGCCGGGGCGCCCTCGATGCGGCCCAGCAGCATGTGCACCACGTTGTCCGCGCCGTCATGGTCGCCGGCCGAGATGAACACCTTGGTGCCCTTGAGGCGGTAGTAGCCCTGGTCGGTGGGGTAGGCCGAGGTGGTGATGTCGCTCAACGAGCTGCCGGCCTGGGGTTCGGTCAAGGCCATGGTACCCTGCCATTTGCCGGCCATCATGTTGGGCAGGTACTTCTGCTTCAAGTCGTCCGAAGCAAACGAGTGGATCAGGCGCGCCGCGCCCGAGGTGAGTTCCGAATAGACGCCGGCCGAGTAGTTGGCCGCGGAGGTGATCAGATGGCAGGCGCAGTGGAGAATATGGGGCAACTGCTCGCCGCCCCACGCCTCGGGGAAGGCCGCGCCGATCCAGCCGCCGTCGCCGGCCTCGATCATGATGTCGCGCACCGCCGGATGCACCTTGACCTGCCCGTTTTCGAGATAGGGGGGCTTGCGATCCATCTCCTCGAACAGCGGGTAAAACTTCTTCTGGGCGATCTTGTTGGCCGCATCCAGCACCAGGTCGAAGGATTTTTGATTGTGCTGCTGGTAATAGGGGGCCTTTGTCAGGGCGACGGTGTCGAATACTTCATACAAAAGAAACTTCAGGTTGCGCATGCTGATGAATTTGCCGGCCATTGAGGAACCTCCAATTTCTGATTTTATTTTCGCGCGCGGGGCGCTGTTTATTTGTAACGCTTAAAGCCCGAACCCGGCCTCGTCCATTTCGTTGGCCGCGTTGCTCATCCGGGCGATGGATTCCATTTTGCCCATGGTGCAGGGCAGGACCGTGTGGATGAAGAACTCGGCGGTTTTGATCTGGCCGCGGTAGAAGGCCTCGTCCTTGGCCTTGGCGCCCTTGGCCAGGGTTTTGACGGCCACCGAGGCGCGCCACAGGTGCATCCAGGCCATGATAACGTCACCCATGACTTCCAGGAAGGGGAAGGCGTGGGCAAAGGCCTGCTTCACTTTGGGCGAGACCACGGTCTGGCCCAGGAGGCCGGCCACTTCGCCGATGCGTTTGGCCGCCACTTCCAGGGATTGGGCCAGGCCCGCAAGGTTGTCCTGGGCCTTGGCCTGGGCGATCGTCTCCTGCAACAGTTTGAGGAATTCACCGAAGGCCTTGCCGCCGTCGCCCACGATCTTGCGACCCAGCAAATCCATGGCCTGGATGCCGTCGGTGCCTTCGTAAATCGAGGCGATCTTGCAATCGCGCAACTGCTGCTCCACCGGGAACTCCTTGCAGTACCCGTAGCCGCCGTAGACCTGCATGGCCTGCACGGTGACGTCGAAGCCGCGCTGGGCGCAGTAGGCCTTGACCAGGGGGGTGAACAGCTCGATCAAGCCCTTGTAATAGTTGCACTCGTCGTCCGAGCAGGCCAGGGCCGTCTTGGCAAAGAGGCTCTCGGTAAAGTAGATGAAGCTGCGCATGCCTTCCACGTGGGACTTCATCCACATGAGCATACGGCGCACGTCGGGGTGGCGGATGATGGGCACCGAGGGCGAATTCTTGCCGCCGGTCATGTCCTTGCCCTGGATGCGCTCCCGGGCGTAGGAAAGGGCGTACATGTAGGCCACCGAGGCGTGGCAGAAGGCCTGGAAGCCCACGCTCAGGCGCGCCTCGTTCATCATGTGGAACATGACCTTCATGCCCTGGTTCTCCTGGCCCAGCAAGATGCCCCGACACTTGCCCTTGCCGCCCAGGGTCATGGTACAGCAGGCGCTGCCATGGATACCCATCTTCTCTTCGATGCCGGTGCAGACGATGTCGTTGCGTTCGCCCAGCGTGCCGTCGGGGTTGACCCAGTACTTGGGCACGATGAAGATCGAGATGCCCTTGGTGCCTTCGGCCGCGCCCTTGACGCGTGCCAGCACCGGAGAAATGATGTTTTCGCTCAGGTCGTGCTCGCCGTTGGTGATGAAGATCTTGGTGCCGGTGAGGGAGTAGGTGCCGTCGTCGTTCTTGACCGCCTCGGTGGTCAGGGCGCCCACGTCCGAACCGGCTTCGGGCTCGGTGAGCAGCATGCCGCCGGTCCATTCGGCCGTGTAGAGTTTTTTGACGAAGAGCTTTTTCATCTCTTCGGTGCCGAACAGATCGATCATCTTGCCGGTGCCGTGGCCGAAGTTGGCGTAGTTGACGCAGCAATAGTTGGCGCCCACCATGTATTCCGCCACGGCCCGGGCCACCGAAGGCGGCAACCCCTGGCCACCCTTTTCGGCCGGCTCGCTCAGGGAGGTCCAGGCGCCTTCGATATAGAGCTTGTGGGGGCGGTGGTAGCAGGCCGGCACCTTGACCACGCCGTCTTCCAGGGTCACGCCCTGGCGGTCGCCTTCGGCGCACACCGGCAGCAGCTCCTTGAGGGCGAAGGTGCGCGCCTCGTTGATGATCAGATCCAGCGTCTTGCGCGTGAATTCGCTGAATTTTTCGGTTTTGAGCAGGGCCTCGGTGTCGAGCTGCTCGAACAGAACATAGTCGATGTCGCGGCGGTCGGTGATCAGTTGTGCCATGCGTGCTTCTCCTTCTCCAATGAATTCTTATCGTTAAAGACGAACGTCCTCTAACCTGCGTTCTAAACGAGCGAATTCGAATGGAACCGGTTGGCCATGCTCCAGCGATGTGGGCACGATGCCGACCTGGTTTCACGCCCCGCCCAGTGGCGCCCGTAGCCGCTGTTCTGCCTTCAGCGAGGCGGCATGCTACAAAGAGGATCTGAAAAAGTAAAGGAATGTTTGACCTGTTTTTGGTCAAAACGCAATTATGACCCGTATCGGAACCCTGTTCAGGATTCAGGAACGGAAACGTTGCTCGGCCGCGGCCTCTTTCCAACCACGACTGGGGTGCTAAGGAGACGGCGTTTTGATGGTCCCGCCGGCGCGCTCCATGGCGGCCTGCTCGAAGGCGGCCTGAAAGCCCGGCGTGAAGTTCATGTATTGCGGGATGGGGTAACGCAGGCCGGCGGCATGCGTCCGTTCCAGCCCTTCCATTAGAATCGGCAGTTTTCCGGCCGGGCAGGCGAACATCACTTCGTGGTCCTGGGCCCCACCCCAGATGCGGTCGCCGTTGCCCAGGGTGACGTACTGCGGCTGACCGGTCTTGATGGCCTTGATCACCCCCTCGTGGCAGGAGCCCACCCGCCCGGCGGCGCTGAAGGCCAGCACGCCGCCTTCCATGAACAGGTAGCCCTGGATGAAACGCATGGCCTGGCCGGGCAGACAGTAGACCATGACCGTGTCGGGCTCGAACTTGCAGCGGGTCAGGGGCGCGATCAGCAGCCCCTCGAAGGGGTCCGCCAGGTGGTGCAGGTGCTGCTCGAACTTGCCGGCCGTGGGCCCGTCCTGGGCATACAGCCCGACGCTGAACGCCTCGGCCCATTCGCGTTCTTCCTCGGTGAGCACGTCCCAGCCGTACACGGCCCGCGCCAGCTTGCAGTTGGTGTCGGCCGCGGTGACGGCCATGCTCCAGCCGTAGGTGCGGGCGATCTTGAAATTCTGGCAGACGAAGTTCTGCAAGCCCAGGTCCCGGGAGGGGCGCTTGAACTCCGGCGGAATCTCGGCCGCGGAGCGGACGATCTTGACCGCCAGCGGAAAGGTGGCCGGCCGGATCAGGGCTTCGATGCGCTGGCCGAACGTTCGGTACGCCTCGATGGCTTTGGTCATGGGTGCCTCCTGTCGCTTCGGGCGAGCTACTCGCAATGGGTCCATGTGGAAAAGCGCTACTTCACGCCGGGCCCTTTGGCCTCCGCTGCGATCGGCTGTCCCTTCTTGCTCGTGCGGATGATCTCGGTGACCATTTGCCGGGCCTCGTCCGGAGTGAGGGCGTCTTTGAAAGCCGGCATGGCCAAGCCGAAGAACTTGCCTTTCAAGATGACCTTGACCATCTGGTCGTCCTGCGCGTCGCGCTGCCACTCCGGATTAGTAAAGTCCCGGCCCTTGAGCCGCTTGCCTTCCGCGTCGACGGCCGAGCCGTCCGGCCCGTGGCAGACGGCGCAGTTTTGCATATAGAACGCCCGCAGATCCTTCCCGTCCGCCATGACCGGCGCACTGCAGAAAACGAGCAGCAGGGCAACCTGCGCGGCCACGCGCCCGGCCCGCCTGAACGCCTGGGACGCTTTTGCGCCGGTAGGGTTAAATCGTCGGTTCATTTGCACCTCCCTTTGTTTTTCCGTCAATCATGATACCGCAACCAAACCATCAAAAGGTTGCGTTGGACACCACCTTATCGATGGATTATTTCTCCCCCTGGAGGCGTCGGGTTGTCAACCGGAAACAATGGAGGAAAGAACATGGAAAAGCACGAAACGGCCGTCAAAGAGTTCATGGATGGATACCGCTGCTCCCAGGCCGTGCTGGCCGTTTATGCGCGGGATTTCGATCTGGATCTGGATCTTGCCCGGCAGATCTCACTGCCGCTGGCCGGAGGGGCCGGGGTGGGCGGCACCTGCGGGGCGGTCAGCGGCGCCTATCTGGTGATCGGGATGCAGCATGGGTTCGCCCATCCGGGCGACCCGCAGCGCTTGAAGCGGGTCATCGCCAAGAACAGGGCTTTCGTCGAGCGCTTCAAAGCCCTGCACGCAGAGATCGACTGCCCCAGGCTCATCGGCCTGGATGTCTTCTCCGAAGAGGGGCACCGAACGTTTGTGGAAAAGAATATCAAGGCGGCGTATTGCGCCAATTTTGTCGCCGATGCGGTCAAGATCCTGGGGGCCATCCTGGCTGAGGAATAGGCGCTGCGCACAGGGTTATCATTTATTTTTGGAAGGCGAAAACGCCACCGAAGATCCGATCACGAAAAACGCCGCTACCCATAAACCGCTGATGCCGAACATGATCTGGTAGGCGAGGGCGCCCAGGTGGTTCAGGCGTTCTAACATGTGACCGAAAAAGAGAGGATACCCCGAGCCGAAGACCAGGGTCAGCAGGGGCACGATGGCAAAATAGCGGGTGGCGTCCGGTCGATCGGAGAACATTTTGACGGCCGGTGAATAAATGATGCTGCGCGTCCCCCTGCAAAAGCCCATCAACAGGCTGGCCACTAGAAATCCCGGCAGGCAGGGCACCGCCATCAGGATGATCAGGACGATCAGCGTGCCGATTTTCGTCGAGAGGAACTTTTGTTTGAAACTGAGCAGGTTCATGGTGCCCAGGGTGACGTTGGCCAGGATCGCGCCCAGATAGATCAAAGCGACGAACAGCCCGGCGGCACTGTAATCCGGGATGCCGAAGTACTGGGTGGCATAGTTGGCATAAAAGCTGATGATGGTGAGTACGACGTAGTTGTCCAAATCTCCTGCCAGATATTTGAGCAGGTTTTTGTTGCGCACGATGTCCGTCACCCCACGCCAGGTATGCTGGAAGAAGGAACCCTCCGACGGAAGCAGAGGTTCGGCGGCGGGCAGCTCGCGCGTCAGCAAAAAGCAGAATGAGCCTGCAAGAAAGAGCAGGCCGGCGGCTAAAAAGACCCAGGCGGCGGATGCGAGCGAAAAGGCATAGGTCTCCACCACCTTGATAATGAAGAGACTGGCGATGATTTTGGAAACATTCTGGGCGGCGTACATGATCGCCAGCCCCTGTAAGCTCCGGCTGGGCGGAAAAATCTTGACCAGGAAGTTGAGCCAGACCGGGAAGGTCAGCCCGAGGCAGGCTGAAAAGATCATATAGGCAATGAAAAAGGTGGGCAGGATCAGGGCCTGATCGCGCACAAGAAGCAGGAAGGCTCCAAAGGCCATAATGGCAAAGGAGCAGACGACATGCAGCCAGAGCACCGGGGCGCGCTTGCGTTCCTGATTGCGGGTCAGATAGCTGGAAACGAGGGGAAACAGGGAAAGGCCGGTCATCAGGATGGCCGGCACCAGGCCGACGAGAAAATCGCCGGCGCCAAAATTCTTCAAGAAGATCTGCAGGAAGGTGGATTCGATGAGGACCGGAAATCCGAGGCCCCAGAAGAATTCTACCAAGGCGACGGCGGATGCATTTCGTTTAAAGAGCTGATCGCTATTCTGGTTCACGGGGCCGGCCGGTATTGTTGGGTATCTCTCATTTCCTTCATCGTCATCCGCTCATTCCAAGTAGCCTTTGGCCCTGGACATTGCAGGGTTCGGGAACAATCCCATCCCTGTTTTTAACTTTCCGAAACCCAATTTCCGATAGAAATTCTCTTTTCCGGGCGCGGCATAGATCAACACGGGCGCATTTTTCGGCAATTTCTCCAAAAGGGCTTCCATGATCGCCCGGCCGACGCCTTGCTTCTGATATTCCGGCAGCACGACCACATCATAAATGGCGGATTGATACGCTCCATCGGACAAGGCCCGGCCGAAGCCGATGATTCGCCCGTCCAGATAGGCGGAACATACCGTGTGGCTGTTCATCGCCGCCATTTTCAATTTTTCGGGCTCGCGCGTGCCCAGGGGCGCCAGCCTGAATACTTCGCATAAGGTTACCCAATCGATAGTGGCGGTTCCGAATATGAGGGAGATGTTCATGCTATTTTCAATCCCGGCATCGGTGGTCAGGCGCTGTTTGCGCTCCTCAGCCCGAGCAACGCCCCACCGTTATTGGCTATCGATCCGTTCGAGGTTGCGTGAGCGCCAGTCGAGCACCGCGGTGTGCTTGAACATCTTTTCGGCAAGGTCGCGGAATTCGTCGCGCAGTACTTCGGCTGCAAAGCGCGAAAGAAAATGGGACTTCAATTCGGCCCGCGCCCGGTCGACCCCGATCTCATCGTACGGCACCGAGGCCAGCAGCAGAAAGCCATCGTCCGGGATGCGACCGGCTTTCATGTTGTCTTCGATAATCCCCGCGGCTTTGCGCAGCGGATCGGCGAGGTCCGGGCTGTAGGGGCCGATGATCAGGGCGATATTGGGGGTATGCAGGAAGTCGAACCC
>JACRDD010000036.1 GCA_016218685.1 Desulfobacterales bacterium
GCGGGTTCAAATCCCGTTTCCCGCTCCATTTTTTTTTGGCGGCATAGCCAAGTGGTAAGGCAGAGGTCTGCAAAACCTCCACTCTCCGGTTCAAATCCGGATGCCGCCTCCAACTAGATGCCAAAGGCCTGCGCGATCGCGCGGGCCTTTTTTATTTCGGGCATAAGGGTGAACCTGATCAAAGCAAAGCAAATGCTTCGAGGCCGAAAGGAATAAAACCTATGCAAGCGGAAATATTGGCTACCGGCGACGAAATTCGTACCGGCGCCCTGGTGGATAGTAATTCCGCCTCGATCGCCGAACTGCTCGAGCAAAACGGTATCGAAGTCACCCGGCACCTGGCCGTGGGCGACGACTTGTCCATGCTGGTAGCGGTGCTCAAGGAAATCGGAGCTCGGGCCGATGCGGCCGTGGTCACCGGCGGGCTGGGACCCACCCAGGATGACTTGAGTGCCGAGGCCGCGGCCCAGGCGGCCGGCGTTTCCCTGGTCGCCGACGCCCGGGCCTTGGAAGAGATCGAAGCATTCTTCCGCAAGCGCGGGCGCCCCATGAGCGATTCCAACCGCAAGCAGGCTTTCTTCCCCCAAGGGGCGCGTTGCCTCTACAATGCCCTGGGCACGGCCCCCGGATTTCAAATGCGCATCGATCGCTGCACCTTCTTCTTCCTGCCCGGCGTACCCCATGAGATGCGGGCCATGCTTCACGAGCAGGTGCTGCCGGCCTTGCACGCCTTGCAGGGGACAGCGCCCCAGTTCCGCCTGACGCGGGTGGTCTCCACCTTCGGCCTGCCCGAGAGTATCGTGGGCGAACGGGTGGCCGCCATCGCCGGGCTTTATCCCGACATCAAACTGGGGCTGCGTGCCAAGTTTCCCGAGATCCAGGTCAAACTTTACTTAAACAGTGCCGATGCGGCCCAGGGAGAGGCGCGCTTGGCCGAGGCGGTGCAGTGGGCGCGGGAGCGGTTGACCCCCAATGTCTTTTCCGTGAACGAGCGCAGCATGGCCGCCGAGGTGGGCGAATTGCTGCGCCAGCGCAGCGCAACCCTGGCCGTTGCCGAAAGCTGCACCGGCGGCCTGATCGCCAATTGGCTGACCAACACGCCGGGTTCGTCGGACTACTTTCTCTTATCGGCCGTGGTCTATGCCAATGACAGCAAAGTAAAAGTATTGGGCGTGTCCGAAGAGACGCTGGCCCGCAAAGGGGCCGTGGACGAAGAGACCGCCCGCCAGATGGCCGAAGGCGCGCGCCGCGCCGCCGGAGCCACCTACGGCCTTGCCACCACCGGCATTGCCGGGCCCGGCGGAGGCTCGGCGGAAAAGCCGGTGGGCACCATTTGCAGCGCTCTGGCCGGCCCCCAGGAGACCATCAGCCGGCGCTTGACGCTCTCTTTCGGGCAGCGCCAGATGAACAAGCAGATGTTTGCCATGTTGGCGCTGGATTTACTCCGGCGCTACCTGACGGGAGTGCTCAAACCGGCATGATGCCAAGGGAGAGGAAGTTGGCGATGACGACATCCCATCATGCTGAAAGCAAACGGGTACGCGCGGGCTGGCTCGTGGACGGCCGGGGCGGTCCAGCGCTCAAGGATGTCTGCCTTGTGTTGCGCGCCGGGCAGATCCTGGCGGTCGAGCCCTATCGCGATGACCACCGGCCGATCGTCGACCTCTCCCAGGCCACTGTGCTGCCGGCGCTCATGGATGCCCATGTGCACCTGGTATTTTCGGGAACGGAAGATGTTCAGGCCCGCAAGGCCCAACTGACTTTTGCACCGGAGCAGGTCCGCGCCGCAATTCGAACGCACTTGCAGGCCCATTGGCAGTGCGGCGTCGCGGCGGTGCGGGATGGCGGGGATCGTCACGGTATCACGCTGGCGTTTCGTCAGGGAAATTCAGATACGGCAGCGGCGCTGACCGTGAAAGCCGCAGGGCCGGCGTGGCACCTCCAGGGGCGCTACGGCGCCATGATCGGCCGGGCGCTGCCGACGGACCGGCCGCCGGCCCAGGCCATAGCGTCCAGTCTGGCCGCCGGCGATCACCTCAAGCTGATCCAGTCCGGCCTCAACAGCATCGACCAATTCGGTCACCAGGGGCCGCCCCTGTTCTCCCAGGATCAGTTGCAGGCGATGGTCGCCGCCGCCCATGCGGCCGGACGACCGGTGATGGTCCATGCCAACGGCGAAAGCGCCGTTCGTATGGCCCTCGCGGCGGGCTGCGACTCCATCGAACACGGCTATTTCATGGGACCGGAAAACCTGCGGCGCATGGCCGAAATGGGTATCGTCTGGGTGCCGACCCTCATCCCCATGGCGGCCCTATCCCAGGCCGAGGGGTTGACGGTGGCCCAGCGAGATGTGGCCCGTCGCACCACCGAACACCAATTGGCGCAGGTGCGTCAGGCCCAGGCTTTAGGCGTCGTCATGGCCCTCGGCACCGACGCCGGCAGCCAGGGGGTGGACCATGGCGCGGCCGTGCGGCGGGAATTGCAATTGCTGGTGATGGCCGGGCTGCGCATGGAAGCGGCCATAGCATGCGCCACGGGCCATGCGGCCCGGTTGCTGGGCATGGTGGAGCGGGGCGAGTTGGTGACCGGCCGCCGTGCCGATTTTATAGCCGTGAACGGCCCGCCGGAGAACCTTGTCGAGGCGCTGGGCACTATCGAGGCCATGTGCATCGCCGGCCGCTGGGTGCGGCCATGAGCCCGCGAAGCCCACACGAACACCCCACGCGCTTTTCCCCTTTTCTACGGCGAGGCGCGACGCGTTGAGCGGCGGCGGGAAGCGGCACGGATGCGGCGCGAGGCAAGCTCCGGCGTCGTAGCCACCGCCAGGGAAAGGTAGTGCCTGTCTTCTTGGTATAAAACCTTTTCGGCCACCAATCTTTCGATGATGGGGTCAAGCTCGGTGGCAGCGGTGGCAAAGCGTTCAGATAGCTGGGCATGGCTGCGGATTTCCATGCAGAATAGGTAGACCGAACGCCAGGGCTCGGGTAAGGTCAACGTGCGGCAGCCGTGACGACGATCCACGATTTCCAGGAAGCTGCCGCCATCATGATAGTAAAGTGGATGGGTAAACGGGAAGCGCTCGTCTTTTCGCAAGCGTTCATGAAGGTCATACCATTGATCGCACGCTTCGCGCACGGAGGTCCAGTCCACCGGTGCAGGAGCGTCCCAATTCCGATCGACAAGCTGCAACCGCGTCCAGGTCTTGTCGGGCATGCAGCAACGATACTCCTCGAAATTCCTGATATTGGCGATACCATACGCCTCGCGCAACCGATCCACCGTGCTTCCCACGCAAAGGCAGAACGCGCCAACCGTTGCGGACGGGTAGTACGCCAGCGCCACATTGCGAATCGTGCGGACGGTTTCCTCGACCTCCGCCGCAGTTGACCCGGGAAACTCGGTAATCAAATGGGTATTGTTCCAGATTCCGAGCTCATGACAGGTCTTCATCACCTGAAGGTTTTGAATGACGGTGGTGCCTTTATTGATGCGCTTCAGATACGAGCTGGAAAGACCTTCGATACCGCATTCACAGCGCCCCATGCCCGCTTCATGGAGACTGAGTATTTCACGTGGTGCGATATTGGCGCGAAGCGTAACGAAGAAGAAAAGCTGTTCTTTCTTTTTCTTCAAGGCGTCAGCCAGTTGGGTCACTCCTTGGGGGCGCACGGCATTGTCACAGAAAGCAATCCGTACGTTCTGGTAGCGCGTGGCCAAGAAATCAACTTCCCGGGCTAACCTGGGCGCCTTTTTTTCGCGATAGGTGCCAATAGAATAATTGCAAAAGTAACAGCGATCACGAGGATTTCCGGTTTTCGCAGACCGATCCCACCAGCAGCCGCGTGATCCTTCCACCGGGATGTTCCAGATAATGCTGTATTGATCGGCCCTGCGGGCATATTCGTCGTAATCCGGCGGCGGCAATAGGTCCAGATCGGCTGCTTCCCAGCGACCTTCCAGCAGCGCGGGATGTTCCGCCGCCGCGCGCGTGATAAGTCCCGGCACGGCCGGATCGACCGCGCGGCCGTCGGCCAGATTCCGAAGCAGTGTCGCCAAAGGCATCTCGCCCTCTCCCTGGATGGCGTAATCCACGAAATCGAATTCCTCTAAGAGCGAAAGACCGAGTTGGCCCTGCACGGACGCGCCCCCCAGAACAATGCACACGCTGGGGGCCAAGGTTTTGATCCGCCTGGCAAGCGCCAGACTGGGAAAGGTTTGAAGCAAGGAGGTGGTGAGACCGACGACGTCGGACGTGAGGGCCAGCGCGGACGCCACCTCATTCAGATGGTCGCTCAGTTGCCCGTGGAGGCGGTCAAAAAGAAGTTCCCAGGAGCCCTCGCCAATCGCCAGAGATTCGGGCGTGCCGTTGGTAAAAGAGGCGGCCAGGGGGCCGAAGGCCGCGCGCAAGGACGCACGGCTTTCGGGATAGAGGAGCGCAAGATACAGATAATCGGCGATCAGGCGTTTATCGTTTATCGTTCCATAGACCTTGCTCCCGATGCGTTCTGAAACCGCCAGGTGCTCCGAGTGGCACGTGACTTGGAAATCGGGCTCATGGTGGTGCAAGTAAGCAGATAGGGCGCCCAAGGCCGCGGAGGGGGATCCGAAGTCCCCCCACGGCATGGCGACAAGATCGACGATCATGAAAACCTCGGAAGCAACGGCGCTTGTATGTTAGCCTGTCTGAAGGCGAGGCACTGGCCCAACCGTTTCAGGATACCCATCCAGGCCTCTGCAGGGGCTTATCTCCGGGTCAAGTCATACGCTTTGCCGGAGGTGGCGTCATCCAAAACCTTTACCGGTTGTTGTGTCGTTGGCTTCACATCTTCGTTTATCTTCGTTTGATTTGAAGTCGTTTTGCCTAGATTGTTATCCATCAGCTTCTGACCGGGCTTGGCATCTTCCTTGATCTTTATCGCCGAAGGCGGCGTCGCAGTAGGGATTTGCGTATTGGGGCTAGTGACCGTGATTTTCTGCTGGGGGGCAGGGGACCCAACCACCACGGGGGTTGGCGGCCCCGCGGTCGCCGTTCCGATTGCCAAAGTCATTCCCGAAACCAGGCTCACAATACATTTCCGTTTCTTCCCCATAACCACACCTCCTTTATCGGTCAGGTATCACTTCAGGTACTTGCGGTTGGATACTCTCACATAATCGGTGGGCGATTTCAAGCCGCAATCGGATCATGCAAACATCTCTTCCGCCATTTTGCCTGCGGCCACCCGCGTCACCGATCCGGTCATGGTCGCCGCGAAATCGTCATCGAAACTCAATTCGATCCGCCCGCCGGGCATCTGGACGCAAATCCGGTCGCCACATAATCCGAGACGCCTGGCCACCGCCGCCGCGGCCGTGCTGCTGCTGCCCGAAGCCAGTGTGTAGCCGGCGCCGCGCTCCCAGATTTCGATTTGGATGTTTTTCCGGTCGATCACCCGCATGAATTGCACATTGGTGCGGTTGGGGAAGCGCGCATCGGTTTCGATCAAGGGGCCATACCGGCAGGCCTCTTCGGGCGAGGGGGCCGGGGAGAACACAATGCAATGGGGGTTGCCCACCGTGGCGGCGCAAAAGGTGAAGGTGCGGCCGGCGGCGACGATCTCTTCGTTGAGCACCTCCCGGTGGGGGCCGCCGACCGGGATGTCCGTGCTCTGAAAACTGACCCGCCCCATCGCCACGGTGACCGAACGGCCGCCCGGCGCCACCGTGCAGGTCACCGCGCCGCCCAGGGTCTCAACCGTGAACGGCGATTGGGCGACCTGCTGCTGGTCCCACAAGGCCCGGGCAAAAATGCGCAAACCATTGCCGCTCTTTTCGGCTTCGCTGCCGTCGGGGTTGAAGATGCGCAAGCCGAAATCACAGACCCGGCTCTCCAAGGGGCCGAGCAGGATGCCGTCGGAGCCGACCCCGTAGTTGCGGTGGCAGATCCGCCGAATCCGTTCCGGAGCGAGCCCCTCGGGGGCATCCTGCGGCGAAATCACCAAGTAGTCATTGCCCAGGGCATGATATTTCAAAAAGTTCATGGCATTCCCTTTCCAAAGGCGCGGCTTTGTTGGAAACACCTTCTACTATGGCATGCCTCTGGACTCAACCGATTGTCGGTTGGGTAATGAAAAAAACCCTCGCCATGGCCTTCACGGCGAGGGTATCCATGGTTGAGGGGTTGCTGGTGCGCAGCTAAACGGGTTTCTTGGTGATTTTGAGAAAGTAGTTGATTCCCAGGGACTCCTTGACCACCGAGATTTCCTGAATGTCGCTTTCAGGAATCGACCGGGCGAACTCCAGCATGTCCTGCTCATCCCTGTAGAAGAGGAACCAGTGATAGACATACTCCATGACGAATTTGAGGTCCGGCGGGTTGCCGTGGGTGAAGTTGCCCACCACCAGGGTACCGCCGGGCTTGAGCAGATCGAAAAGGTTTTTGGTCAGCGCCACGGTGCCTTTGCTGTCGTCCAGGGGGAAGGTCTGGATATAGTCGTACAGGCCTGAACTGTAGACCAGGTCGAAGCTCTCCTTCTGCAAATAGTTCATCTCATATTTCAATGGGCTGAAGACAAATCGAAATCCCTGGAAATCCTTTCGGGGAGAGCAGAATTGCTCCATGAGTTTCCTCGGCCGGGCGGTCAGATAGTTGCCCGAGATGATCTGGAAGGCATTGGCCAGGGCATACTTGAAGCGCGGTTCGCGGTCGGACACGTCATAGGCTTTCAACGTCTCCATGTCGTGGTCCAACGCCAGAAACTTGAAATGGTCGTCTTTGTAGGTATCCAGCAGCTCCGTGATCTCCTGGGCCGGACCGGCCGCCAGGCTCAGGATGTTGCCGCCGTTGACCTTGATGATCTGCTGGGTAAGAAAGAGTTTGCGGTTGCGCACCGCCTGACACGCTTTGGTGGAGACGGCGTGCTTATGCAGAAACATGCCGAAGGGCGTCTTGCCTTCGAATTGATTGCGGTAAATGAAGGTCATCATTTGGGCATCGCCGGCGTACCCGTTGGGCTTATTGATGATACGCCAATAAAAAGGGGCTTCTTGAACAGCTTCGAAATACTTCGATTCCCGGATGTAGCGCCGGTGCGCCTCATCTTCGTTTTTCTGGAAGCGCGCGGTCATTCCTCCCAGCTTATCCATGAGCTTGAAGCGCCAGGGTTCGAAGATTTCAATTTCGCGGGTCAGTCGTTCTTCCAGGGCGCTGCCCTTGTCGGTCAGGCTATTGAGTTTTTTGCGCAGCTCCAGGTGACCGCTTTCCAGCTCTTTGAAGACCTCAACGAACTCTTTTTCTAACGTTGCCATTTCAACTCCTTTGCCCCTCGCAAGCTCTTGGCCTGTGTCGAACCAGGAGCGGTTGGATAAGAATA
Organism: Desulfobacterales bacterium; assembly: GCA_016218685.1. Taxonomy (GTDB): domain Bacteria; phylum Desulfobacterota; class Desulfobacteria; order Desulfobacterales; family Desulfosarcinaceae; genus Desulfatitalea. The sequence continues at coordinate 7,353 of JACRDD010000036.1, forward strand.
GGTGCATCACACTGCCAAAAGAGTGCTTGCATCGCGCTGGTCGCCCACCACCGAGTTACCTCGGGCTTGATCGAGAACCTCACGGACTTTTTTGGACAGATCGTTGATATTGTAAGGCTTCTGGATAAAGCCGTTGCATCCGTTCTCCAAGATGATGCTGGCCTCTTCGGACAAGCTGTATCCGCTGGAGAGCAAGACCTTGATGTCCGGATTCATCTCTTTGAGCAAGCTGAAGGTTTTACCGCCGCTCATGCCCGGCATGATCAGATCGAGGATCACCAGATTGATCTTGGGTCCTTCCACGGCATAGATTTCGAGCGCTTCCTGGCCATCCATGGCCACCTTCACTTTGTAGCCCAGGCTTTGCAGCATTTCCGTGGCCACGTCGGTGATCATGATTTCATCGTCCACCAATAAAATGGTTTCATGGCCGTGGAGAATCTTCCCCGGTTCGGGTTTTACATCCGGGACCACGGTTTCGTTGGTTGCCGGCAAGAAGAAGGCGACGGTGCTGCCCACGCCTACCTCGCTCTGAACTTCGAAGAATCCACCATGATTCTGAATGATGCCATAGGCCGAGGCCAGGCCCATGCCGGTGCCGCGGCCCATCTCCTTGGTAGTGAAGAAAGGATCGAAGATGCGCTGCATGGTCTTGGCATCCATGCCGATGCCGGTATCGATTACACCGGTCTTGACATAGTTGCCGGGTTTGGCTTCGCGTCCCTGCACCCGGGACGGGTCCAGGGTGACGTTTTCGGTCTTGATGCGCAGGCTGCCGCCGCCGGGCATGGCCTGCCAGGCGTTCATCAACAGATTGAGCAAGACCTGCTCGATCTGCCCGCGATCGATGCTCACCACCGACAATTCCTTTTCGAGTTCGAGATGGATCGCCACTTCCTTGTTGGTGCGACCGAAGAGATTCGAAGATTCGGTAATCAGCGCATTGAGGTTGGTAGGATGGACCTGATACTTGCCGCGGCGGGCAAAACCGAGCAATTGCTTGGTCAACTCGGACCCGCGGATGACATACTGCTCGGTGTTTTTGAGCTTTTCGTAATGCGGGTGATCCGGTTTGGTTTTAAGGAGCATCAGGGAGGTGTTGCCTTGAATGCCCATCAATAGATTGTTGAAGTCATGGGCGATGCCGCCGGCCAGGCGGCCGATGGCCTCCAGCTTCTGGGCTTCCTGGAATTTGGATTCCAATTCGGCGCGGCGATGCTCGGCGCGTTTGCGTTCCTCGATCTCCTCGCTCAACTCCTTGTTCTTATCCAGCAACTGGGCGGTGCGTTTGGCCACGATCTTTTCCAGGCGGCGGTTGACGATCTTGACCTTCTCCTGCTCGTTTTCCAGTTGGAAGGCCAGGAAAAAGTCCCTGCGGGTATAGAGTTCGATGAAGTAGCAGGAGAACATCCCCACCAGATTGGCGCTGATGAAAAAGAAGTTGTTGCTGAGCAGAATCGAAAAAGTGCCTTGGATGATCTGGGTGGCCACCAGTTCGTAGAGCGCCACCAGGATCCAGCCGGCCGTGGAGGCGGCCACGAAACGCACCCGGGTGAAGGTGTACCCCCAGATGAAAACTAGGATCAAACCGGCATAATACATCTGGTTGATGGGCGCCGGCAGGATGGCGATCATGTAGATGATGCCGCCGCCGGACGCGATCATGGTCAGCGCCATGGCTGGTTGGAAATAGCGCTTAAAAACGGGAAAATAGGAAAAAACGATCATCCCCATCATAAACGGGCACACCACGGCGAACCGGATGATCCAGAGCTTGTTTTTGATTTCCGGAATCAGGATCGCGTCCAGGATTCCAAAAAGCCCATAAAGCACGATGCCCGCCAGAAGGGAGAGACGCACCATCCTCAGGGAATTGACGAAGTAATTTTCAAGGAAGTCCTTTTCCAGCGTGCCTTGAAAGGAGAGCGTGATGGGGTGCAGCTCAATCTTGTTCAGCCCCTCGTTTGAGGCGGGCATCAATGAGTCTTTATTGCTTTTCATGAACCCTCCGCCAATTATACCTGCTGGCGTTTATCCCATGTAATGAACGCACAATTTGTATTGTCCACAGAGCGCCACTCGGCAAATCGTGGTGCATGCTCTTTTATTTTCGGCACCTAATTAAAAAAGATTAGAATCAATGCGCCTGCCCTGAACCGGATCGCGCTCGGTGTTTGGTTAACTATATGATTTGTTATATTATTATTGCGTGGGGCGAGCGGGAATGTTTTGTGAAAAGCACGCGCGAATGGCAGCCCCTTACTCTTTGGGCAGCGGGGGTCTGCGCGGTTTCAGGCGCTCCACCAGGCGCAGGAGGGGTTCGGTCCAACCGGCGACAGGACCGGGTTTGTAGCGATAGATCTCGGCCAGGGAAAGATGCGGATCGCGGGTGGGGCTGCGCAGGTAGTGGCGCAGGGCCTTGAGACGCTCGCGAATGCGATTTTCCACTTCGGCGCGCAGAGCCTCCTTGATGGTCAGGATGCGTTCCTTGGTGCCGGGGGAAGGGGGCTCGTTCTTGTACTTGGCCAGTTTGTATTGGATGCGCAGGTGAATGAGCTCCCGCAACCGTTCTTCGTAGGCCGGGTCCAGGCAAACCACTTCGGGGATCAGGTCTCCGAAATGGGTCACCCCCAGGATATCCTTGTCCTGGGACCAGTACCCCATGAGGAAGTCCTGCTCCAAATCCATGTAATTCTTGAGCGGCATGTACATGCGGCGCAGGTAGGTCAGCACCTTTTCGGCCTTCTTCTTATGGCCGCCGATAATAACCGAGCCGCCCACCTCGCCGGGTTTGACCCCCTTGGTCCAGGGGGCGCCGGTGATGCCGAAATCGTTGAATACGGGGATCAGCATGAGGGCCGACAAGGTGTTGATGGCCAGGGCATAGCCGGCCGATGGGCCGCCCACGTTGTACGAGGCCGAAAGCAGTTGGTGGTGGATGGTATAATCTTCCAGAAAATTGCCCAGCAGGCGGGCCGTGCTCACCTTGGGGTCCAACCCCTGCAAGTAGTTCTTGACCATGGTCAAGGCTTCCTGGGCCGATTGCTGGGTCATCTGCACAGCCATCTCCAGTTCGGCGGCGGCCGCTGCTGCTGACGAGACTGCGCCGGTGACCAGCACATTGCGGTCCGAGACCCGATAGGTGAGGCTGGTGGCGATGGGCAACAGCACGCCGGCGACATCGCTGGCGCCCACGCCGATGATGAAACCCACCTGGGGTTCCTGGCTCAGCTCGGCTTCCAGAAATTCGTCGAGCTGTACCTTGCCCTTTTTGGTGGGGCTTTGGGAAATCTCCAGCTTGGCCGACTGCAAATGGGTCCGGGTCAGGGGATACTGTTCGGGTGCCTGGATGCGCCGGCAGGCGGCGTTGATCGGGTCGAAATGATCGGCGATGGCCAGGGGAGCGGCTTTGATCTGGGCGCGCAGGGCAGGTGCCAGGTCGATGGCCTCCACAATGCCCATCAGGGTCTTGAGGTTGAATTTGATGAAGTTGAGCTTGTTCTCCCGGTCCGCGTTTTCCATTTGACGCAATCGCAGCAGCACTTCGTATTCGGTGCTGCGCAGGGCCTTGGCTTTCTCCACGAAGGCGGCGTAATCGGCCGGCGTGTTGCAAAGTCCCTGGGCTGCCTCCAGAATCGATTGAATGGAGAGATGGGCAGCCAGGGGGATGCCTTCCAGGGAGATGGCCACGATGCTCTGAATATCGTCCTTGCTCATCATGCCGCTGATCTCCAGCACCTTGAGGCGCTTTGAACGGACCAGGGCCGGGTCGATGATGTCCAGCCGATTGGTGGTCAGCACGGTGAAGACGCGGTGCAGGGGAACCTCCCCGTCGATCAGGTTGAGGAAGCGGTTGGTCAGCTTGTCGGTGGGCGAGCCGCCCGAGGCGCTGCGCCGGGGGGCCAGGGCATCGCCCTCGTCGAAGAAGATCACGGTGGGGGCGATCATCTTGGCGATGTCGAAGAGTTTTTCCATGTTCTCCACGGCCCCGTCGATGGGATTGGCCGGATCTTGCAGGGCCGTCGCGCTGGTGGCGATATCGTGGACATCCTTGTTTTCGCTGAGCCAGGTGCGCACCAGGAAGGTTTTGCCGCCGCCCGGCGGTCCGTTGAGCACGACCCCTTTTTCTTCCTCGATATTGTAGTAAAGGCAGTTGTTGACCATCTCCGAGAAGATGTCCTTGATGCCGCCCACATACTCTTCCCAGCGCACATGGCGATCCATGCGGTCCACAATCTTCTTGTACAGGTCTCCGTAGGAGTTCTGGGCCACCAATTCGAATGCCCGGCGGACGAGCATGGGGTCCTGCAGGTAGGCTGTGTCGAAATCCTTTTTGATCTCGACGATGGAGTGGATCAATTTGCGCACATAGGAGGGGATCACCTTCAGGGTGCGCTCGTTGAAGACTTTGTAGATCCACTCCACGGTTTGCTCCAATGCTTCGGGCCGGATGCTGGCCGGACGGTCCTGACGGGGCGAGGTTTCCATCGGCCGCACGGCGATATCGTGGCGTTGCAGCTCCAGGCGCACCACCTCTTTGAGGTTGGCCGGATTCTTCCAGAAATCGGCGATGTTGACAATTTGGCCCTTTTCCACGAAGCGGCGGTAGATGGCGGCATCGAACCGTTCGGGCTGATCGGTGGTGGCGATGAGCAGGCAGTCCCGTTTGCCGCTGATGATCTCGTCGATGACGATATTGGATGTGTCGATGAGGGTGCGCTGCTGGCGCTCGGCGCCTCCGGCGTGGCTCTCCACGCGGCCGAAGGCGCTGTGGGCCTCCTCCACGTGGCGGATGGAAGGCTTGCGCGCATCGCCCAAGGCACGCTTGAAGTAATTTCCCGGCTCGCCGGCCAAAGCGGTCTGGTAGTCGTTGGGCGTCACCATGGCGTAATCCACATGCAGACCTTGTTCTTCCAGCAGCGAGAGGTGGCGGCGGATGGAGTGGCTGAAGAGCCAGTTGATCACCGGCAGACCTGAAAGACGCTTGTAGAATTTGAGCCGCTTGAGGTGGGCAATCTCCATGGCCAGGGAGGGATCGATCTCCTCCACGCTCTTCCAGAACGGCTCGTTGGCCAGCAGGGCCTCTTTCTTCTGCTCCAGGTCGATTTCCGGAAGCACCTGGTCGTTGAAGATCACGCGTTCGATGGCCTGGGTCACCGTGGAGGTTTTGCCGCTGCCCGATGGGCCGACGAAGAGAAGTAACGGCGCCTTGGGGATGGCGGGGTCGGCCATGTACTCCTTGCGGATATGGGCGCGGTAAATCTTCTCGAACAACGTTTGCAGCTCCACCGGTACGTGCACGTCGCTCAGGCTTTGGTCCAGCAGGCTCAACAGGTAGAGATAGTCCCTGGCCGTGACCTCTTTTTCCAGAATGCGGTTCCAGGCATCCTGGGGGTTGGTTTGGCCCGACAAGGCGAAGCGATGCTGCCAATCGGTGAGGATGTTCGGGTCCCTGAGCACCTGGAAGCTTTTGTCCGGGGGTTCCATGAAGAAGGCGAGCAGCCATTCGATGGCGGCGTTGAGCCACCCGGCCGGCGGTTTGTACTGGTTGAGCCGCGCGCGCATGAAGGCCCGGGTTTCAAAGGACCACGATTCCACCAGCGCCTGGATTTCGTGAATACGCTGTTCGGGCAGGCGTACATAGGTCACTTTGCGGGTCAGACGGCGGGCCATGGCGTATCTCCGCTTTTAAAAGGCAATATGCCTTAGCTTCCTACTTTTTGCTTTCCGCTTTTACCTCCGGCCGCGCCGGTGCCGGCAGGGTCAGGGCCGGCGACGATTCGGTATTCTGGATCACGATGGTGTTCTGACCCTCCTGGTCCTTCTCATAGGCCGTGGCCCATTTTTGCTGGGTCAAAAATTGCAGGATGGCATTATCCGTCGAGCCGTCCGGGCGGCCGATGCTCTTTTGCAGGGCCTGGATTCCGTCCACATAAGCGGCATAGAGTTTGCGGATGCGGCTGGCCTCTTGATCGGCCGCGTAATTTTCGGCCTCGGCGATCAGTTCGCGGCGCTTCTTCTCCTCGGTGGCCTCCACCAGCTTGTCGCCGAAGCGGGTCTCCTTGAGCACGAAGCTGACGATCTCGATGCCGTACTTGCCCTCCAGGGTGGGGCCGCCCTGGTTGATGGCTCGGGCTTTAAGGGCCGCGTAGATTTTGTCTTTCACCTGTTCGCGATCGGAGATCAGTTGGTCCACCGGTTCGGCTTGCAGCAGATCCTTGACGATGCCGTCGTAATCGCCTTGCAGCAGGTTCATGGGGTTCTGGTTTTCGATGGCCCAGACATTCAGATCGCGAATGCGGTAGGTCAGCACCGCCGAGGTCCACAGGGCCACGTTGCCTTTGGAGATGATGCGCATCGGTTCTTCCTGGCCGCCCAACAGCAGTTGCTGGTTCATCAGGGTCACCTCCTGTTCGATGCGCGTGAAAAACGGCAGGCGCACGTGCCAGCCCACCGCGGTCACCGCTTCGCGCAGGCCGCCCAGCCGCTCCAAGACCACGGCATAGTTCATTTTGACCTTATAGATGGTCTTGGAGGCGTACACCAGGGCCACCAGGCCGTAGGCCAGGCACAACAGAACGATCAGGCCGATGATGCGGCGCAGGACCTTTTTAATAAAGGCCCGGCGCAGGAAGCGTTGCTGTTGCTGCTGAAGTTCCTCCATATCGTCTCCTTTGATAGCCGATGATCGATGGTGCCGGAAAGGTTGATGATAAGGATGGGACCGGTGGCGTCGGGAGTCATCGGGTTGAAATCCGTCCTGGATCCGACGCGCTGAATGCTACTGTTTAAATTAGAACACAAAACTATGGACCGTTCAAGGGTTGACTTGGCGCACGTCCCTTTCTATGATGCTTGCCAACGCGTCTAAGATCCGTTGCCGTTCCGGCCAAATGCAACCTCGTCAAAGGAGAAACCCTTGAAAGTACTCGCCCTTAATTCGAGTCCGCGTGGTGAAGGACAGAGCAAGACCGAGCTTTTGCTTTCCCATCTCGTTCAAGGCATGCAGGCCGCCGGCGCGCACGTCGATGTGGTTCACCTTCGCCAGCAGAAGATCAAAAACTGTATCGGCTGCTTCACCTGCTGGACCAAAACGCCGGGCGTGTGCGTCCACAAGGACGACATGAGCGCCACGCTCTTGCCCAAGTTCCTGGCCGCCGACATCGTGGTGTGCGCCACACCGCTTTACCATTTCACGGTCAACGCCACCCTGAAGGCTTTCATCGAGCGCACCCTGCCCATACTCCAGCCCTTTTTGATGGAATATCAAGGTCGCACGGTGCATCCCCTGCGCCATCCGCATCCGGGCATGGTGATGTTGTCGGTGGCCGGTTTCCACGAACCGTCGGTGTTCGATCAACTCTCGTCCTGGGCACGATTCATCTTCGCCAAGAAGCTGCTGGCCGAACTCTATCGGCCCGGCGCCGAAGCCCTGACCACCGCTTACTACGCCCCCAAGGCCCAGAGCATTCTGGCGGCGGCCCATCAGGCCGGTCGCGAGCTGGTGCAAAACCGTCAGGTCTCGGCCGAAACCCTGGCGCTGTTCGGGCAAAAAATCGAGGAAGACCCGATAGCGTGGCGCACCATGGGTAACCTGATGTGGAAGAGTTGCATCGCCGAAGGGTTGACCGTTAAGGAGTTTGCCGAGCGCGGCCGGCCGCCCCGTCCGGACTCTCTGGAAAGCTTCATGATGCTCATGTCCATGGGGTTTAACCCCCAAAAAGCGGGCGATACCCGGGCGTCGATTCAATTCGATTTCTCGGGCGAGGTGGAGGGCGCCTGCCATTTCAAAATCGCCGACGGCACCATTCAGGCGTTCGAAGGTGCGGCCGCCCAGCCCAGCCTGGTGGTCCGCTCGCCCTTCGGGGTGTGGATGGATATCCTCACCGGCAAGAGCGACGGCCAACAGTTGTTCTTATCCAAAGCCTATACGGTGGAGGGCGACCTGGCGCTGCTGATGCGCTTCGACCAGATCTTCGGCCGGTAGTTTATCTTTCCACTTTGCGCTTTCGGCGCACATAGATCGTCTTGGTCACCAGGGCCACCAGCTCGCCGGTCTCGTCCGTGATCCGCACGGACAGTTCGGGCAAGTACTTGCGGCCCTCGGTGGTGTTCTCCGCGATGGCATCCAGCAACGCCTGCGTCACCTCGAACTCGGCTGTCACCGTGCCTTTGCCGGGCTTGATGAAGTCGATGCGGGCCGATTGATCCCACACCAGATACTCTTTGCTCAAGACCTGGAGCAGCATCAGCATGTAAAAAGGATCGGTCATGGCGTAGAGCGATCCGCCGAAGTGGGTGCCCACGTAGTTGCGGTTGTACCAGTGCATCTTCATCCGGACGGTCAGGCGCCGGTAATCGGGCGAAACCGAACGAATCACGATGCCCGTGGCCCAATAGGGCGGGTAGCAGTTAAGCAACCATTTGAAGAGCCTGTGGTGCATCATGATCTCCTGCGGTTGCGATCAAAATCCCGGCGGCGGTGTAAAACCGCCGATTTCCCGAGCCAGGCGCTCGGCAAAATCGATGGTGGTGCGATCCTCCAGATAAGGACCCACGATCTGGATGCCCACCGGCAGGTTGCCGGGGGTGCGCCCCACCGGCGCGCAGGTGACCGGAAGATAAACATAGGTGAAAATGCCGGCCCAGGCCATCAAAAGACCATAAGGTTGTGACACTCCATTGACCGAAATGCGCCGATCCATCTGGGTTTCGGTGGTGTTGTGTTCGATGGCCGGGACGCTGCCGGCCGGGCAGAGCAGGATATCGTATTTACCGAAGAAGTCGGCCCAGATGCGTCGATGGGAATGGCGCCTGGCATTGGCGCCGAGCCATTCGCGATGGTTCTGCAGGGCGTCCCTTGCAAAACGGGCCAGATCGCTCCCATCATCCGGGCTTTGAGTCATCTGCTTGAGAACCTCGATGACCTCTTTGGGAAAACCGGTTGCTATGATTGGGAACAGCAATTGCTGAAATGTGCGCATCGCCTCCGGAGTGGAAATCGCCGGCCGGGCGGTCTCATCCACCTGGACCCCGGCCCTGCGCAGGGCGGCTACCGTTTCGTTCAGTCCGTCGGCCACCTCGCGGTCCACAGGTATGGCCGCGTCCTCCAGCCAGGCGGCCACGCGGTAATCTTTCAGGCGTTTGGCCCGGGGTGGGGGCAGGGTCAGTTTCCAACCCACGGACTGCAAGCCCTCGGGGCCGGCCAGAATCTTGAGCGCCATTTTCAGGTCGCCGGCGCTGCGCCCCAAAGGCCCGGCCACCGACAGATCCGCTTCCGACAAGATGCCCGGCGGCGGCGGGATGTGGCCGCGGAAGGGCACGATGCCATAGGAAGGCTTGTGGCCGTAGACCCCGGCCCAGGCAGCCGGCAACCGGATCGATCCGGCGATGTCGCTGCCCAGTTCCAGGCCGGCCAACCCGGCGGCCAGGGCCGCCGCGGCGCCGCCCGACGAACCGCCGGGGGTGCGCTTCAGATCCCAGGGGTTATTGGTGGTACCGAAGAGGGCGTTGAAGCTTTGGGAGTCGGCACAGAACAAAGGCACATTGGTCTTGCCCATGATGACGGCCCCGGCGTCCACATAGCGCTGAACGGCCACGGCATTCTGCCGGGGGATATGGTCCTTATAGATGGGTGCGCCGGAGGTGGTTCGCAGGCCGGCGGTTTCGAAGCCATCCTTGATGGTGACCGGCACGCCGTGCAGCGGTCCCAGGGCTTCGCCCCGGGCCTGCATCTCGTCGGCGCGAAGGGCCTGGCGGCGGGCCGCCTCGGCATCCCGGGTGATTACCGCGTTGATCTGTGGGTCGAATTTTTCGATGCGCGATAGAAAGATTTCAAGTAGTTCACGGCTGGAGATGTGACGGTTGCGGATCAGGCGCGCCAGTTCCGTGGCCGGTCGAAAAGCGATGTTGTCCATGGGGTCTCCGTTCTCGATCATGGTATTGGAAACTATGCGCCAACTTCTTAGCAACCCTAAGTAAAAATTACAACAAAGCCGTCCTGGGAAGCGCATTTGTTCAGCATGGTCGAATATTTTCTCGTGCACGCAATGCTTTCATTCTCCAATCAAGAGGAGTATAAGGGCCTTTCAACCCAGAGCGATCAACCCCTACACACATCAAAGGAGCAGCAATGGCAGACATCAGATATGACGGCAGAGTGGCGATCGTGACCGGCGCGGGGCAAGGCATTGGCCGCATGTATGCATTGGAACTGGCGGCCCGGGGCGCCAAGGTGGTGGTTAACGATCTGGGGGGCGCCCGGGACGGTGCCGGTGCGGACCAATCCGCGGCCGACAAGGTGGTGGCTGAAATCAAGGCGGCCGGCGGCCAGGCGGTGGCCAACTACGACTCCGTGGCCACCATGCAGGGCGGGGCCAACATCGTCCAGACCGCCGTGGATGCCTTCGGTAAGGTGGATATCCTGGTGAACAACGCCGGGATCTTGCGGGACAAGTCGTTTCTCAAGATGAGCGAGCAGGAGTGGGACCTGGTGATCGCGGTGCATTTGAAGGGCGCTTTTTGCGTCACCCAACCGGCCGTCAAGCTGATGAAAGCCGCCAACTACGGCCGCATCATCTTCACCAGCTCGACGTCGGGCATCTATGGCAATTTCGGGCAGTGCAATTACGGCGCGGCCAAAATGGGCCTGGTGGGTCTGATGAACTGCCTCAAGCTGGAGGTTGCCAACTACGACATCAAGGTCAACACGGTGGCACCGACCGCTTATTCGCGCATGACCAGCGATATCTTCCCGGCCAACATGGAAGAGAAGCTCAAACCGCAATTCAACGCGCCCATGGTGCTCTATCTGGCCTCCGAGGAGAACAGCGTCAGCGGCATGACCTTCGTGATGGGTGCCGGCTGGTATGGCCGCACCGCAGTCGTATCGGGCAACGGTGTCTGCATCGGCGACGGCCATCGGACCATCACGCCGGAAGAGATCCGGGGACAGTTCGCCGAGATCTCGGCTCTGGATCAAGCCAAGCCCCATGCCAGCGGCACCGACATATTCGGTTACATGGCGCCGTTGCTGGGCAAATAGCATGCGCGCGCTCCTCGGAAGGAGGAAAGGATGGCAACCGCCCAGGATTGGACATTTTCAGGCGTAAGCGGTGGCGAGCGTCATGTCCGGGAATGGCCCAACCCCAAAGCCGCCTGGATCGCCCTGTTGTGCCACGGATACGGCGAGCATATCGGCCGCTACCAGCATGTGGCCGACGCCCTGCATACCGCGGGCGCCGCCGTATTTGGGCCGGATCATGAGGGACATGGACGCTCCGCGGGCGAACGGGGTTTAATCGAGGATTTCGAGACGGTCGTGAACGACCTGCACGGGGTGGCCCTGCGCGCTGCCGAAAAGCACCCCCGGCGTCCCATGGTGCTCATCGGTCACTCCATGGGCGGGATGATCGCCGCCCGTTATGCCCAGCACCACGGCCGCAAGCTGTCGGCCTTGGTGCTCTCCGGCCCGATGTTCGGGGCTAAGGATGGTTTGAAGTTTCTGTTGGGTATGGACCCCATCCCCGAGATCCCTTTGGACCCTGGCGCTCTCTCCCGGGATCCGGCTGTCGGCCAAGCGTATGCCGCCGATCCGCTGGTTTGGCATGGCGGTTTCAAGCGTAAGATGCTCCAGGCCATGATTACCACCCTGGAAGCCGTCCAGGCCGGTCCGGCCTTGGGAGATCTTCCCACCCTCTGGATTCACGGCGAGGCCGATCCGCTGGTGCCGCTGGAAGCCACCCGGCCCATGATGAACCTCTTGCGCGGTACGCGCTTCCAGGAGAAGATCTACGCAGGGGCCAAGCACGAAGTGTTCAACGAAATCAACCGGGATGAGGTGATCGCGGATGTGGCTGCCTTTATCGGCAGAACCATTGTTTAGCCGGTCCATTCCATCCGACGAAAGGAGGGGGGCTATGCTTGAATACAAACGGAACTCAATGGCGGCGACTCTTCTTTTGCTGCTTATTTTTACACCGCTGGGCGCCCATGGCGATATCTATTCCTGGGTGGATGCCAACGGCGTGCGCCATTTCAGTAACACCGACACGGACGGCGCCGGCGATCGGGCGCAATCTTCTCCTGAATTCGATCGGTCCAACGAAGAGGAAGAACGCATCCAACGGGAGGGCGCCGAAAGGGATGCCGGCGGAACGAATCCAACTCGGAGTCCCGCGCGGAGCACGACTGAATCAGAGAAACATTCCGAAAAAGAAAGCGGGGATTCGAAAATGCAGCAAGGCAAGGAAGAGCCCCGGGCCATGGAAGAGTTGCAGGCGCGATGTAAAAAGGCCAAGGAGAGACTCTCCGACCTTCGTTTCACAAGCTTCCATAAATACGATAATCCCGAAGTGGAAAGATACGCCTTGGAGTGGACCAGTCGGAACCGTAACAGCGAACAGGCCGATGAAAAGAGTGATTGGAAAAAGGCGCGCGACGAGGACGTACAGAAGTACAAGCGGTTCAAATATGAACAGGAGTTGAAACAGGCCGAAAAAGAAGTCGATGCGTACTGCAAGAACTGAACATCGATTTCTGTCAACTCAAACACTCATTCAATCCATCGAATAAAATCATCTGCGTGCAGCGGAAGTGGGCAATTGTTTTGCCGGTCTGCTCGTGGGTGACCTTGGCGTCCCACACCTGGGTCATGCGGCCGCTGTGGGCGGCGTTGGCGTGGCAAAGCAAGGTGCCTTCCCTGGCCGTGCCGGTGAAATTGCTTTTCAGTTCGATGGTGGTAAAGCCTTTGGCGCCCTTGGGCAGGCTGGCAATGGTGCCGTAGCCGGCGGCCGTGTCGGCCAGCCCGACGACCGAGGCGGCGTGCAGGAAACCGTTGGGCGCCAGCAGTTTGCGCGCCACCTGCATGCGCATCACCGCTGCCCCAGGGGTGACGGAAAGCACCTCGATGCCCAATAAGCCTGGAAGCAGCCCTTCGCCGATTCCGGTGAGTTTTTCATCTATTTCCATAGCGAACCTTTCCTTCCTTCGCCGAATTCCGTCGCGATCATGGCGATGGATCAATAAGTAGGATCGCTTGCGGCAATGTCAAAGGTGCCTTGGCAGCGTGCGGTCGCGTTATATAAGGCCCAATTCTTTGCCGCTTTTCTGGAAGATCCCCAGGGCGATGTCCAGATCTTCCCGGGTGTGGCTGGCCATCACGCCCAGCCGGATGCGCGATTCGGCCGGCGCCACGGCGGGGTGCACCACGGGCGAGGCATACACGCCCCGTTCCAGAATGCTTTTGTTGAACAGCATGGCTTTTTCCGGATCGCGGATCATCAAGGGGATGACGGGGGTTTGGGAACGTCCGGTGTCGAATCCCAGGCTGGCCAGGCTGTCGAGCAGGTAGCGCACGTTTTCCCATAGTTGCCGGTGCCATTGGGGCTCCTCGTCCAACAACTGAAAGGCGGCGAGCACCGCGGCGCACTGTACCGGCGGCAGCGAGGCCGAAAAGATAAAGGCCGATGCCGTGTGGGTCAGGTGGGTGATGAAATCGGCCGGACCGGTGACGAATCCGCCCACGGCGCCGGCGAATTTGGAAAAGGTGCCGGCGATGATGTGGGCGCCCTCGGGCAGGGCGAAGTGCTCCAGGAGGCCCCGGCCCCGCGGGCCGATGACCCCCAGGCTGTGGGCTTCGTCCACCAGGATCAAGGCTTCGTGGCGGTCGGCCAGGGCCTTGATGGCCGGCAGGTCGGCGATGTCGCCGTCCATGCTGTAGACCGAATCCACGGCGATGAGCCGGCGCTTGTATTTGCCGCCCGTGCGTGCCAGCAGGGCGCCCAAATCCTCCATGTCGTTGTGCAGCCACATGCGCTTGTCGCAGCCGCTGAGGATCACGCCATCCACAATACTGCGATGCACCAACTGATCGATGAGCGCCAGATCGCCACGGCCCAGGGTGCCCTGGATGGCACCCAGCATGGCCTGGTATCCGCTGGCGAAGAGCACGGCCGCCTCCTGTTGATATGCTTCCGCGATTTTTTCCTTGAGCCGGGTGTGCAACGTCGTGGTACCGCACATCAGCGGCGATCCACCCGTGCCCACCCCGTACCGTTGCAAGGCCATGCCGGCCGCTTCCACGACTCTGGGATGCGAAGAAAAGCCGAGGTAGTTGTTGGAGATGAAATTGATCCGTTCCACGCCGTTGACGCGGACGCGATGGTTACATGCCGAACTCACCTCCAGGCCATAGGTGTAAATGTCCCGCGCTCTGAGCAGCGCCACCGATTCGGCCATCTGGCGGACCTCGGCATTGATCAAAAGATGCATGCTGACTCCTCTCCCAAGGATATCAAGACGGGTACCCTCTCAGGTAGTCGATGACCTCACCCACGGTTTGCCGTTCGAGCAGCGCGTCGATGTCGGGTTGCTTCTCGAGAAGGTCGGTGACGCGCGCCAGGCATTCCATGGTCTTCAAACTATCGAAGCCCAGGTCGCCGACAAAGCGATCGCTTAAGCGGATGCGCTCCGCGGAGGTACCGGCCAGCTTGGCCACGATGGCAATAAACGTTTGTTCCAGGGTATCGGTCGATACAGTGCCCATACAAAACCCCATGGTTTGCATATTCATTCTATTTGTCTGCATTGGGTGGCCGCGCGGTGCATGGCTTCGCGCGGCCGAAGAATCGAAGCCTAACGGTGCGCCTAACGTTACGGTAGATACTCCAATTCTGGGGTTTGATCCAGAACAAAATATGGGAGGTGGCTTCTCAGGCGGATTCGGCGAGCAGGTCGCGCAGTTCTCCCTGAAGGTACATTCGCTTGCAGAGCAGGCGCTGCAGCTTGCCGCTGGTGGTTTTGGGCACGTTGCCTTTGGCCACGATCCGCACCCGATCCGGTGCCAGGCCCAGGCGTTCCAGGCTGGCATTGGCGATCGCTTTGGGCAGTTGCGCCAGAAGGGCCGGATCTTTTGATGCCGCTTCGCACACCAGCACCAGATCCTCGGTGCCGCTCTGCTCGTTGGGCACCGCGAACGCCGCGCATCCGCCCAGCCGGACGCCCGGAACGGCGGCGGCCACGCGTTCCACATCGTAGGGATAGATGTTCTTGCCGCGCTTGATGATGATCTCCTTGATGCGTCCGGAGATGAAGAGCTGCCCGTCCAGGATGAACCCCAGATCGCCGGTATGCAGCCAGCCTTGCTGGATGGTCTTCTGGGTGGCCTGGGGGTTTTTGTAATAGCCGCATGTCAGACTCGGGCTTTTTACCAAAATCTGCCCAACCTGGCGTTCCATCAAGGTGGCGCCGTTCTTTTCGGCGATGCGTACCTGCTGGCCGGGCACGGGGTAGCCCACCGACACCAGGTCGATGACCTGCCTGGGGTCATCGGATGTGGCATCCACGGCCAGATGCCGCTCTTCCAGCATGCGGCGGTCGAAGCGGCGCACCACCGTGGGCGCCGCCAGCGAGGGGAAGGTGGCGGCCAGGCTGTTTTCCGCCATGCCGTAGACCGGCAGAAAGATATCTTCGCGTAGACCGCAGCGCCGGAATTTTTCACGGAATTTTTGCAGGGTAAGGCGATCGATGGGCTCGGCGCCGTTGAGGGCCAGGCGCCAGGAACTCAAGTCGATGGAATCCAAGGCCTCGTCGCCGATGCGGGTGACGCAGTAGTGGTAGCCGAAATTGGGGGAAACACCCACGGTGACGCCGAAGCGGCCGATGTTGTGCAAATACCAGTGGGGGTTGAAGATGAAGGCTTCCGGCCGCATGAAGATCATGCGGCTCTGCCAGTAGATGGCCGTAAGGAGCCCACCGATCAAACCCATGTCGTGGTAGAGCGGCAGCCAACTGATGCCGAGGTCGTCGGGAACGACGGCGCTGGCCAGGCCAATGGCATGCAGGTTGTGCAAGATGTTGGCGTGGGAGAGCACGACCCCTTTGGGCAGGCCGGTGGTGCCCGAGGTGTATTGAATCAGCGCCGCGTCCTCGGCATTCAACTCAGGCAAAGGGATTCGATCGTCATCTGCCAGAAGTGGCGCCAGGAGCTCTCGGGGAAAGATCAGCCCGTCCCGCAAGTGATCAAGCCCGGCCCAGCCGTGGCCCAGATCCGCTAGCTTGTCGTAGGCGATGAAGAATCTGGCTTCGCAATCCCGCAGGATGTGGGTCAGGCCCTCCAGGTATTTATCCAGATGGCTGGCATGCGCGGGCTGGCTGACCGGTACCGGCACGCCGCCGGCCATGAGGGTCCCGAAGAAGAGATAGACGAACTCCGGGCAGGTGGGCAGCATCAGCACCACCTTGTCGTCCTTGGCCAGGCCCCTGGCGATCAGGCGGCGGGCCACCTGTTGGCAGCGCGCCACCGTATCCGCCACGCCGATGGGGTGCGGATTGTTTTGCATGTCCATGAAGACGAGGAAATGATCTTCCTTGCGCGCGCGCAAGTGGAGCATTTCAACCAAGGTCCGGGCGCGAAGCGTATACGCCCGTGGATTCTTTCGATGCGCGGGTGTTTCCGATATCATGGTTGATCTTATCCGAGGGGTGTTGAAGCGGTCTTCTATTACCCCGGCATCAACCCTAGATCAATAGCGGATTTTCCGGTTCCTCTTCTTCTTTATTTCAGCACCACATTGGCATCCACGGCCATGGGCAGGCCCGCGCGCACCACGAGAGGATTGATGTCGATCTGGGCGATCCGGGGATAGGCTATCCCCAGGCGGCCCAGGTCCACCAGCAGTTGGGCCATTACTTCCTGTTTCAGCGGCGTCATGCTGCGGAAGCCTTCGATCAAGCGTCTGTTCCGCAAGGCGCGCACTAGCCGCAGGGCCGCGGCCAGGTCCAGCGGCGCCAGGGCGAAGACCACATCCGGTTCCAGTTCGGCAAAGATACCGCCCAAACCGAACATGACGCAGGCCCCGAATTGATCGTCGCGGACGAAACCCGCGATCAGTTCGTACTCGAAGGCCACCTGCTTTTGCACCAGGATGCGCCCCAAGCCATCCATTTGGCGCTGCAAGGCGGTGAACGTCTCCGCCAACTGACGCTCGTCACTGAGGCCCAGCTTGACCAGGCCGTGTTCGGTTTTATGGGCCTTGCCCGGTGCCAGGCCCTTGAGCACCACCGGCAACCCCACCTGTTGGGCAAAGGACCAGGCCTGGGCCGCGTCGGCGGCGATGCGCTCGTCCACCACCGGGATGCGCCAGTCGCGCAGCAGTTGCTTGCTGTCGAATTCGTCCCACAGCGGAGATGTGACGGACAAAGGCGCGGCGGCCGAGGAGGGAGGCGTTATGGCGTTGGGCGGTTCGGATTCGGCGGCCGCCTTGCGGGCGTTAAAGCGCGCCGCCGTGGCCACGCACTCGGCCAGACGCGTGGCGTCGTCAAAAACGGCGATGCCGGCGTTCCGAGCGGTTTCACTCACCAATCGCTTGCCTTCGGCCAGGCCCATCAACCAGAACAACACGGTTTTTTGGTTTCGGTCAGCAAGGCTTTTCATGCCCTGGATATCGGGAACCCCGGCATCGATGCCGGCCACGTAATGGATGACGATCAAATCGATGTCCGGATCGGCCAAAATCGCCGCGAAGGCTTTTTCGAAGGCTACCACGCGTCCTCGCTGGGCCACGGCCGGGAAGAGATCGATGGGGTTGGCAGGCGGCATCCAGGCGGGAAAAACTTCCGCCAGGCGCTCGCGGGTCTGCTCGGCCAGGGGCGCGATGGTCAAGCCGCCACGCTCCAGGGCATCGCAGGCCAGGATGCCGGCGCCGCCGCTCAAGGTCATGATGGCCACTCGGCCCGCCGGGTTCAGTTGCGGAAGCATGGCCAGGGTGTGGGCCATGTCCATCATCTGGAAGATGCTATCGGCCATGGCCACGCCGGCTTGGGAGAGCACGCTTTTGAGCAAGCGGGAGTTGCCCGCAAGGCTGCTGGTGTGGCTCATGGCCGCCTTCGCGCCGGCCTGGCTCTGGCCGCCCTTGAGCAGCACGATGGGCTTTTTGGCCCCCTGGGCCAGTTCGGTAAAGCGCCGGCCGCGCAAGATCGATTCCAGGTAGAGGGCGATCACGTCCGTGTCGGGGTCCTGCTCCAGGTATTCGATCAGGTCGCACTCGTCCACGTCGGCCCGGTTGCCGATGGAGCAGGCCTTGGCCACGCCGATTCCCCGGCGGGCCAGCTCGGCCAGGAAGATGGCCGACATCATGCCGCTTTGAACGATGAGCGAGATGCGGCCGGGCAGCAATCCTTCCCTGCGGATGTTGGGGTGCATGAAGGTGAAGAAGTGCTGTTGGCGCACATCCACCACGCCCATGCAGTTGGGGCCCCACAGGCGGATGCCGGCCGGCCGGGCGATCTGGTCGCAGCGCGCCTGGAGGGCGCGGCCCTCGGGGCCGGTCTCGGAAAAGCCGGCGCTCTCGATGATCACCCGGCGGGTGCCTTTGCGGGCGCAGGCCTCCAGCACCGTGGGAATCATCTGGGCCGGCACGATGACGATGGCCAGATCCAACTGACCGGGAATGGCATCGATCGAGGGATAGCAGGTCAGACCCTCGATCTGCGGGTAGTTGGGGTTGACCGGATAGATCGCGCCTTTAAACCCGGTCTTGAGGTTCAACACCACATGGTTGCCAAGGTTCTTGGCGCTGGCACCCACAACAGCCACCGAGCGTGGATTGAAAAAGGTTTGCATATGTTTTCAGTCTTTCCCATTCTTTCCCCGGGCCTGGGCCCGGTCCACGGCATGGGCGATGGCCAGTTCGGTGGCCGCTTCCCGGCCCAGGGATTCGGCCGGCGCAAAGCGGCGCACGAAATCGATCTCCGCATCGGTGGGGCGAGAGGTGACGGTGAGCTCGGGCGAGACCTTCAACTCCCAGGGGATCTGCTTGCGCACATCCTCCAAGCGGACGCCCGGATGGATCTGGGCCAGATACATCTCCTTGGTCTGGTCATCGAAACGGAACACCCCCTTGGTGGTCAGCAGCATCGAAGGCCCGCTGCCTTGGGGGAAGAGCCCCGAGCGGTCGCGGCTGTCACCGCCGTCCAGGTAGCCCGGCGAGGTGAAGTAATCGAGCTTCTCCACGAATTGGCCGCCGCGCAAGGTCAACACGGTCTTCTTGGCGTAGGAGATGAAATCGGCGGCGCCGCCCGATCCCGGCAGGCGCAGTTGCGGGTGGTCGTAATCGCCGATGCAAGTGGTGTTCAGGTTGCCGAACTTGTCGATCTGACCCACCCCCAGGAAGCAGACATCCACGAAGCCGCGATAGGTCATGGTGAAGGCCGTGAACAGATCGGTGGCATAGGAGAAGCCCCGGCAGGAGTGGGCGTCGGCGATGTGGTGCAGGGGCACCAGGGGTTCGAAATCGATGATCCCCGATTCCATCATCAAAGTGGCGTGCGGCGCGAAGAGCGCCTTGGCCAGGGCCCCGGCCGTGGTGGGCAGCCCCACGCCGAGGATCACGTTCTGGTAGTCTTCGATCTCCTTGGCGCAGGTGATGATCAGCAGTTCGTTGAGCGTGTAGGGTTTACTCATGGAGCAGCCCCCTTTCGGCCATCTTCTGTTCGATCTCTTCCAAGGTCAGGCCCAGGAGACGGTTGCGGCCGGTTTCGTCCCACACCGATGTAAAGGCCGCCCCATAGTTGGCCGGCGCCGAGTAGAAGGCCTTGGCGCGCAGTTTGTCCATCATGCCCGTGCCGAAGCGCGCTGCATAGCGGTCGCGGTAGGCCTCCCGGTCGGGGCAGCCATACACCCACTCGTCCATCCAGGCTTGGGCGCCGTCGGCCGTGGTGTTGGCTTGCCGGAACAACCCGTAGAAAAAGCTGTCCTGATTGTAATAGCCCAATACTTCCGTGGGGTGGGCGCCCCAGGGGATCTGCACCACGGCGTCGACCCGGAAGGCCGGGATGATCGTAAAATGAGGGCTCGACTGGATCACGTCGTGCTCCACGAGCTCTTCGCACGAGACGATGATGCGTTTGCTGCACAGCGCGGCGGCAGCCACGCTGCCCATGGCGCCCCAGTACTGAGCGTTGCCGTGGCGGTCGGCGCGCTGGACATGTACGATGCACACGTCGGGATTGGCTGCCGGTACGGTCAGGACCTGCTTGCCGGTGTAGGGGCAGGGGATGACGCGGTACTTGTCGTCGCCCATGAAGCCGCGCTTGCGGAAGAGATCGGTGGCCATGACCCCTTCCAGCACCGGCATGAAGGTGAAACCGTGCATGCCGGCCATCAAGCGGGCATTGTAGTTGAAGTTGGTGTAATCTTCCATCGCAAGGGTGCCGGCCTGCAGAGCGCGTTCGACCGCGCCGCCGCCTTTTTTGCCCCCCGAGCGCATCACGTAGGTGGTGACCAGCCGGTCCACGCAGCCGGCGTTGATCAGGACATCCACATCCAGGATGCCCGATTGGGAGTAGAGGGTAAAGTGCTTCCGGCCCTGGCGGCAGATTTCGAAGACCAGCTCCGCACAGGTGCCCACCGTGTAGTTGCCGATGATCAGGGCATCGCCGTCCTGCACGAAGCGGGCGACGGCCTCTTTCGCGCTCATGACCTTGTTGTCGTTGGGGTGCGCCATCCGATCTCCTTCTCAGTTGTACTGCTTGCGCAGCTCTTTTTTGTTGAGTTTGCCCACGCTGGTTTTGGCGATGGCGTCCACGATGAGGATGCGCTTGGGAATGCCGTACTTGGGGATTAGCCCCTCGTCCACGAAGCGTTTGAAGAAATCCTTGAGTTCCTCTTCGGTCACCTTGTCTTTGAACTCCGGCTTGGGCACCACCAGGGCCATCGCGCTCTCGCCCCATTTGTTGTCCGGCACGCCGATGACCGCCGCTTCGCTCACCGCCGGATGGCGGCTGATGATGTCTTCCAGGGCCAGCGAAGAGATCCACTCGCCGCCGGTCTTGATCACATCCTTGAGGCGGTCGGTCACCTGCAGGTAGCCTTCCGCGTCGATTTGGCCGATATCGCCGGTGTGCAGCCAGCCATTGGCCCACAGTTCTTCGCTCTTCTCCGGGTCCTTGAGGTACCCCTGGGTGAGCCAGGGCGTGCGAACGACCACTTCGCCCGTGCTGGCGCCGTCGTGGGGCAGGGGCTTGCCGTTGGGGTCGACAACTTCCACATAGGCGTTGGGCACCGCCAGGCCGGTGCGGCAACGTATTGGAAGCTGTTTTTCCATGCTCCAGGAGAGCATGTGCGGTTTGAGATTGGCCACGGTGAGTACCGGGCAGGTTTCGGACATGCCGTAGCCGGCGAAGATATTGATGCCCATATCGATGGCCGCCTGGGCCAACCCCCGGGGCAGGGCCGCGCCCCCGATGATCAGTTTCCAACCCTTAAGATTGGTGTTCTTGGCCGCCGGGCTGGTCAGCAGCATGTGCAGGATGGTGGGCACGCAATGGGAGAAGGTGACCCCCTCGGCGGCGATGAGCTTGAGGAGCAAATCGGGCTCGTAGCGGCCGGGGTAGACCTGCTTGGCGCCCAGCAGGGTCATCAGATAGGGCACGCCCCAGGCATGCACGTGAAACATGGGCGTGATGGGCATGTAGACATCGGAAGAGTCCAGGTTGGCCTGGGACTTGTAGGCGCTGTAGGTGGCCATGATGGTGTAGGTGTGCAGCACGATCTGGCGATGACTGAAGAAGACCCCCTTGGGCAACCCCGTGGTGCCGGTGGTGTAAAAGGTAGTGGCGATGCTCTCTTCCTCAAAATCGGGAAAGTCGAAATGGTCGGCGCCGGCGGCCAACATGGCTTCGTACTCGCCGTCGAGCCTCAGGGATGTCTGGACCGGGGCGCTTTCGTCCGAAATCAGGACGATTCTCTTGACGGTCTCGAAGCGGTCCTTGACGGCTTCGAGCATGGGCAGAAACTCCCGGTTGACTAAAATCACGTCGTCTTCGGCATGGTTGATGGTGTAGATCAACTGCTCGGGCGTCAACCGGATATTGATGGTGTGCAGCACCGCGCCCATCATGGGAATGGCGAAGAAGCACTCCAGGTAGCGGTGGCTGTCCCAGTCCATGACGGCCACGGTGTTCCCCGGCTTCACTCCCATGGCGGTCAGGGCGTTGGCCAACCGGTTCACCCGGGCATTGAATTCGGTGTAAGTGTAGCGCACTTTGTCGCGGTAGACGATCTCCTGGCGGGGCGTATAGATCAGCGGCGTGCGCAGCAGATGTTTAATCAGCAGTTGATAGGCGTAAGCTGAAGCGGTCGATTTGATCTTCTTGGTCGAGACTGCCATGGAGCCTCCCGATGTTAAGGGGTTGGGTCGGAGCGGAACGAACCGGACAAAGGGACCGGCGGATGTCTGGACACTTACACCAACCCCGCCGGGAATTCAATATGTGGATGGGCGCGTCGGTGGGCCAGAAGAATGAAAAATAATAAAATAACAATTAGATAGAGAATAAATGAAAAGAATGTCTGTTTGACATTATCGACCGACTGTTCGATTACCACACATACTTGCCCACCAGCGCCTTGATCCGTTCACCGAAGCTGAGCGCAAACGGCTCGGTCACCAGTCGGCTGGCAGCGATGTCCGCGGCGAGCTGATCGCGCAGCTTGCGGATGAAGGCATCCTCCGGGCGACCGTGGGCGAACAGCACGATCTCCTTGCTGCTCCACATGCTGCGGGGGGTGAGGTTGGCCGAGCCCACGGCCGCAATGACGCCGTCGGCCAGGGCCACTTTGGCATGCGACATGCCGGGATAAAAAAAGAGGCGCAGCTTGGAGCCCGAGGCAGAGGCCAACAGGCGGTTGATGGTCACCTGGTTGGCGGGGCCGTGGGTGTCCGGCTCCGATGGCAGGACGATGTCCACCTGCACACCCCGTCGGGCGGCCTGCTGGACGGCGCCGATGATGGCATCCGCCGAAAAATAGGCATGCTCGATAATGAGGGTTTCAGCCGCGTGGTCGATCATTTCAATCAGCGCGGTTTGGATCTCGGTGGCCTTGCGGTCGTTGACCGTGACGACGAAAGGCGCTTCATCGGGCCACGTCCCGCCGTTCAACACCCGTTCTTCGAAGGCGCGGGTCCAGGCCTCGCTTGCAATGCAACCCATATAGTCATGCCACTGGGTGTGATATTCGTCGGCGATGTTCATGCCGCCCAGGATCACCAGGCCGCGATCCACGATAAAGTACTTGCTGTGGTCGGTGTCGCCGAAGGGGTCCAGTTGCACATCGATGCGCGGAAAATGCTTCAACCCTGCCTTGGTAAAGACCGGGCTCGGCTTGCCGGCCAGAAGATCTCCCAATTCGAAAACCGTGCCCACCATGTCTTTGCGCACGGTGACGGCCGCGCCCCGTTCGGCCGCTGCTTTCAGGCTGGAAACCACCTGGCGCCCGATGCGGTCGTCCTTCCAGATGAAGGTCTGGACATGGATGGCTTGGGCCGCTGCGTCGATGGCGGAAAGGCTCTTTTCGAAGGCTTGCCGGCCATCCACCAGCAGCGTTAACGAACTGAGATCCTCCGCCGGACGGGCCAGGAACTCCCGGGACAGGACCATGGACGGTACCGGCCCCAATCCCAGGGGATTGAAGAAAAATTGCAGCCCCGCGCCCAGGAGCAGCACGACCAGGGCGGCGAGAATGACCGGCAGGGGTTTACGCTTTCGCATGACAAAGGCCTCTGTGCAGGGATGGGGTTATAGGTTCTTGGCATGGGAGAGCAGATTCTTGCTGACGGCCAGGTTCATGCCGGTGTGGATCAACTCATGGGGACCCTCTTCGAAAGGCAGGTAGACCAGTAGAAAACGACGGAGGGTGACGCGTAGATTGCCGATCACCGCTTCCATGCGCGGCCGCGGCTTCACGCTGAATGCCAGGATCAGGCCCAAACTTTCCAATGCCTCCTCGACCGGCATGTTGATACCGTGCGCAGTACCCTGGGGCAGCCCGGCCGCGATCTCTTCCCGGGGCTGGCAGGTGGTGACCTGTGTCGCGATGGAGAGAAATCGTTGGGGTTGGGCCTTGAAGGCCGGCGTCCAGAAGTAAAAAGGCAAATCTTCCCAGCCCGGCTGGACCACCCGGGGAAGGTTGGCCACCCGCACCAGGTCGGCATAGCTGTTGAGCGTCAAGCCGCCGATATCGGCTTCGATGCGCCAGAAAGGCAGGAATACCGTGCCCGGACGCCAACCGGGCTGATGCACGACCTGCAGCCGTTCCAGACGGCGGCCCTTGGCCATCCATACGGAGGCACAATTGGGGCAGGTCAAGGCCAGCGCGTCATTTTCGCCCTCCAGATCCCATCCGCATTGGGGGCAGAGGGTGGGAATGAAGGTGATCGGCCAGCTCGGGTCGCGCGCCTGGCTCAGCAATGGCTCGATCTGCTCGGCTGTCCCGCTTTGCGTGGGTTCGTTCAAGACGGCGTCCATCAGCCGGTTTTCCAGGTAGAACGGCGCATAGAGCAAGCTATAGGTTTCGCCGATCTGGGCATTGAGCAGGATCGGTTGGGGCAGTCTGACGCTCAAATTGGCGTTGAGGCGCTCCAGCAGATCCGCTTTGCCGGCGCGCGGCTCTAAAAAAAGGCCCTGGCAGTCGCCGCCGGCCAAGCGCAATTTTTGGGTCTGACTGCGAAACCCCAAGGAAAAAGGAAAATGGGGCGAGGCGATGGCCTGCTGGCTGACATCCACGAAGTTGTTTTTGATCTGTCCGGGCACGCAGAAGAAGAGCATCCCCTTGAAACGCCAATAAGGGAAGTAAATTAACTCTTTGCCGGACGGAGCCTTGTTCGGCAGCACATAGCGGAAGTAATCGGGCACGCTCAAACAGGAGCCGGCCCGGCAATAACCGCAACGAAACAAGCGGTCACTTTCTTGCAGTTCGGCCGGACCGCCGCAGCGCGGGCATTGGTGTTCGACGATGAAAGAGGTCAATGATCAATACCTTTCCCCACACTGCGCGCAAAATGTCGCGTCGGCAAGATTTTCGACGCCGCACCGGACGCAATTTTTAGGCTGGGGTTTTTGCGCCACCGGATGACCGCAGCGCGAACAGAACTTGGCGCCGGCCGTCAGGTTCTTGCCGCACTGGGTGCATTGGGTGATGACCAACTGCTGATGGCCGCAACTGGGGCAGAATTTTGCTTCCACCGGAATGGGCTGATGGCACTCGCGGCAACGGAAGTCTCCCTGCGCCGCTTGTTGGCTGCCGGGCCCTGGCTGTCCCTGGGCCAGCGGGTGGGCGAAGTATTGGGCCAGCATCGCCGGCATCATCAGCCCCAGGCCGGCGCCCATGCCTTCGCCACCGGCGCCGCTGTCCGCGGCCTTCTCCATGGCCATGGCGGTTTTCATCTGCATCAGTTTGTTCATGTCTTTGAAAACGCCCATGCGGCTGCGGTCATCGATGGCCTGCTGCACTTCGGGCGGCGGCGTCACCGAATTGATGTACAGATGGGAGAGTCCCAGGCCGAAATGGGAGAAATCCTCCTGCAACCGCTTGGCCAGGCCCTGGGAAAGCTCGTCATACTTGGCGGGCAGCATGAGAAGCGAGTCGATGACTTCCCCCATGAAGTCGTTGAAGCGCGAAACGATCACGCGGTTCAAATACTCTTCGATGGCTTCGGTGGTGAATATGCCCTGGGTGCCCACCATGCGGTTGATGAAGAGCACGGGCTGTACTACTTGCATGTTGAAGACCCCGAAGGCGCGCAGCCGGACCAATCCCAGCTCGCTGTCCTTGAAGGCCACCGGGTCCCGAGTGCCCCATTTGAGATTGGTAAAGGTCTTCATGTTGACGAAGTACATTTCGGCGCGCAGCGGGCTGCTCATGCCCCAGGGGATACTGGCGATCTTGGTGAGGATGGGGATGTTGCCGGTGGTCAGGGTGTGCCGGCCGGGACCGAAGGCTTCCACGGCTTTGCCTTTGTAATAGAAGACACCCACCTGGCTTTCGCGCACGGTGAGCTGGGCACCCCATTTGATCTCTCCGGAACCCCCTTCAGGCAAGCGATGGACCAGTTCTTGGCCGGATTCATCGAACCATTCCAGGTTTTCCAAAAAAACAAGGTTGTTGTTTGCCATAAGGATTCTCCTTTGAGCGATGATGTGCAGAGCAGCTTTCGGCCACATACCACGTCATCTATATCGGCATGCACAATTCCTTTCTTAATCCAAAAGGGGAAAGGGGATCAACAAACAAAACAACTGCTTCCGTGGCATAACAAGCGCTTGAACAGGCGACGCGGCATTCCTCTCCAATTAGGCCGGTTCCCAGAAATGACTTGAATTCAATTTTTAACTGGGTTAATAATTACGCCATCTCAAGCGGATTAGGACTCGCGGGTAAACCCAAGCTGGCCGAACAAAAGATTGTTGGTGAGAGCACATCCCGGATCGTCTATGCGTAAAGACTCTTATCCATCCAATTATACAATCCCCGGAAAAGTTAGTGAACAGTGTGAATTTTCATGAACCGGTTTTCAGGCGCGGCACCATGCTGTTGCCGCTTGAAAATGCCGTAGCATAAGCTATCGGCACAATTCATTCTTTTGGGAGGAAAGTATGAAGAAAGCTGTGAGTTTGTTGGCATTGGTCGTTTTAACGGTTGGACTGGTTATGGGCGCTTCGTTGGCTCAAGCGGCCGACAAGGCTGTTGACATTACCGGCGTCTGGGATTTGGCGGTCGAGACCCCCAGCGGCACCGGCAACCCGGTTCTCGAAATCAAGCAGGAAGGCGCCGACCTGTCTGGCACCTATACCGGCGCTTTTGGCACCGCTCCCTTGAAGGGCAAAATCAAAGGCGAGAAGTTTGAAATCAAATTCAATTCCGGCGGCATCGACATGGTGTACAAAGGCAAATCCGACGGCACCACCATGAAGGGCAGCGTGGACCTGGGTTCTTACGGCATGGGCAGCTTCGACGGCAAAAAGAAATAATCCTGATCGGATAACCAATATTCATGGGCCGGCGTGGGCCGCGACCTCGTCGCGGGCTTGCCCGGCCCGTTTCATTTCAAACGATGCCTCACCTGTTTTCCTTGGCGCCTTTCCCGTCCTCGTGTTATTTGCCTTTCATATTTTTACAAACGATTTAAATGCAAAGCACCAATGAAGGATTGGATCTATGTCCCGACTTTCCCTGAAATGGGCCTTTGCCGTGGTGGCGGTGGTTGCTTTGGTGCTGTTGGTCTGGCGGGGCACCCGGCCTGATCCGGTGGGGGTTACGCTTCAAACGGTCACCCGCGGCACGGTGGAACGGACCGTGGCTAACACCCGGGCCGGCACGGTCAAGGCGTGCCGTCGGGCCAAGCTCTCGCCCAGCATCGGCGGCCAGATTGCCGCGTTGCCGATCAAAAAGGGGGATCAGGTCAAGGCCGGACAGTTGCTGCTCGAACTGTGGAACGTCGATTTGAAAGCCCAGGCCTTGCTGGCCGAACGGGAGGTGGAGGCCGCCAAGAGCCGCGCCCATGCCGCCTGCCTCAAAGCCGAGGTAGCCCAGCGCAGCGCCCAGCGACTGGTCCAATTGCGCCAAAAGGATGTCGTTACCGAGGATCGCACCGAAAACGCCGTGGCCGAAGCCACCGCCCTGGGGGCAGAGTGCCAGGCCCGGCGCACCGAGATCGGCGTGATCGAGGCCAAGGTGGCCGTCAGCCGTGCTAACATCGCCCGTACGCAATTGCTGGCACCTTTTGATGGCGTGATCGCCGAAATTACCGGCGAGTTGTTCGAGTTCGTCACCCCTTCGCCTATCGGCATTCCCACGCCGCCGGCCGTGGATATCATCGACAATGCCTGTTTCTATGTGGCCGCACCCATCGACGAGGTTGACGCCGCCGGCATTCGCGTCGACATGCCGGCGCGCATCACCATGGATGCCTTCAGGGACTACCACTTCCAGGGACGCGTGCGTCGCATCGCCGATTATGTGCTGGATCTCGAAAAACAGGCGCGTACCGTGGAGGTCGAGGTGGCTTTCGAGAATATCACCGATAAGGATGCCCTGCTGGCGGGATACAGTGCGGATATCGAAGTGATTCTCGACACTCGCGCCGGTGTGGTGCGCGTGCCCACCGAAGCCATTACCGAAGGCCGCACGGTTTATGTTCTTGAGGACGGCCGCCTGACGGCCCGCACCGTCAAGGCCGGCCTCTCCAATTGGCAGTGGACCGAAGTGATCGAAGGGCTCGCCGCCGAAGAACAGGTAGTGCTCAACGTGGACGCTCCGGGGCTGAGGGACGGCGTTCGCGCCGTGCGCCTGGAGGAGACGCCGTGATCCGCCTAGAGAACATCGAACGCATTTTCGAGGTGGGTGACGAGCGGGTCTACGCCCTGCGCCAGGTGGACCTGGCAGTGCGGCCCGGCGAGTATCTCTCCATCATGGGGCCTTCGGGATCGGGCAAATCCACCATGCTCAATATCCTGGGGTTGCTGGATCGCCCCGACCAAGGCGTTTATCGATTGGACGGCCGCGATGCCACCCATCTCAGCGACCGCCAGCAGGCCGAGTTGCGGCGCCACAAGATTGGCTTCATCTTTCAATTCTTCCACTTGATTCCTCGTTTGACCGCCGCTGAGAACGTCGAACTGCCGCTGACCCTGGCCGGCGTCGAGCCATCCGAACGCAAGGAGCGCGTGGCTGCGGCCCTGGCACGGCTCGGGTTGGCTGAGCGATCCAAACACCGGCCCGACCAGCTTTCCGGCGGTCAGCGCCAGCGGGTGGCCATCGCCCGGGCCACCATCCTGCGGCCGGCCCTGGTGTTGGCCGACGAACCCACCGGCAACCTGGACCGCACTTCGGGCAGCGAGGTGATCCAGACCATCGAAACCCTCAATGCCGAGGGGATGACCGTGGTCATGGTGACCCACGATCCGGAGCTGGGCCGACGCACGCGCCGCCAGGTGCGCATGTCGGACGGACGGATCGTTTCCGACAGTGGAGCGGCGCATGAAAGCTGAGGACGTGGTTCGCTTCTGCGCCCGCTCGCTATCGGGCTATCCGTTGCGCACCGGATTGATGCTGCTGGCCATGGCCATCGGCGTGGCGGCGGTGGTGCTGCTGACCTCTTTGGGTGAAGGCGCCCGGCGCTACGTGGCCGGAAAATTCACCGCCCTGGGGACCCACCTGTTGATCGTGCTGCCAGGCCGCTCGGAGACCGTGGGCGGTCCGCCGCCCCTGTTGGGCCAGACGCCGCGGGATCTGACTGTGGACGATGCCCAGGCCTTGACCCGTAGCAGCGCCGTGCGCCGCGTGGCGCCGCTCATGCTCGGAGCGGCGCCCGTCTCCCTCGACAGCCGCAGTCGCGAAGCGGTGATCATGGGCACCACCGCCGACATGTATGCGGTGCGCAACCTGGAGATGGCCCAGGGCCGCTTCCTGCCGCCGGGCGAGGTCGGCCGCGCCGAAGCGGTTTGCGTGCTGGGCCTTAAATTGAAAAACGAGCTCTACGGCAACACTTCGCCCCTGGGCTCCTTCGTGCGCATCGGCCCGCGCCGCTTCCGGGTGATCGGGGTGCTGACCAAGAAGGGTGAGTCCCTGGGCACCGACCTGGGGGAGGTCGCCTTCATTCCCGTGGCTTCCGCCGCTGCGCTGTTCAACCGGGCATCCTTGTTCCGCATTCTGGTCCAGGCCCAGAGCCGGGAAGCGATCCAGCGGGCCAAACAGGCCGTCTTGGAGATCATCCGGGAGCGGCACGAGGGGGAGGAAGATGTGACCGTGATCACCCAGGATGCCCTGCTGGCTACTTTCGACCGTATTTTTAAGGCGTTGACCCTGGCCGTGGGCGGCATCGCGGCCATCAGCCTGGCGGTGGCCGGCATTCTGATCATGAACGTCATGCTCATCGCCGTTTCCCAACGCACGGCCGAGATCGGCCTGCTCAAGGCCATCGGGGCGCCGGGCAAGCAGATCCAGCGCTTGTTTCTCGCCGAGGCGGCCATGCTCTCGCTGGTGGGGGCCGCCGCGGGCCTGCTGCTGGCCCTGGCCGGCCACTGGGTCCTGGGCCGAATTTTTCCCGAATTTCCCTTGAGCGTGCCGGTCTGGTCCCCGGTCACCGCCGTCAGCGTGGCCCTGGCCACCGGCCTGATCTTCGGGGTTCTGCCGGCCCGGCGGGCCAGCCGGATGGATCCGGTGGTGGCCCTGTCGCGGCGCTGATGGTGTGGTCTGGATGAATGGGCGAACCGAAGAAAAGACGAACAGAAGAAAGATAGAATGTTTCTGCGAGACACCATATCGCTTTCTTTAAATG
Source organism: Desulfobacterales bacterium (assembly GCA_016218685.1). GTDB lineage: Bacteria > Desulfobacterota > Desulfobacteria > Desulfobacterales > Desulfosarcinaceae > Desulfatitalea. The sequence goes on from JACRDD010000036.1 coordinate 37,469, forward strand.
CCGTGGTGAGCCATCGCCTGCGCAGCTTCCTCACGGCCTTGGGCATTGCCGTGGGCATCGCCGCGGTGGTGTTGCTCACCTCGCTGGGAGAGGGCATCCATCGTTATGTGCTGGCCGAATTCACCCAGTTCGGCACGAATCTGATCGGCATCACTCCCGGCAAAACCAACACCACCGGGTTATCCGGTGGGGTGATCAGCAATGTGCGGCCCCTGAGTCTGGCCGATGCCCTGGCCCTTGAGCGGCTGCCGCGGGTGATCGCCACCGTGCCGGTGATCCAGGGCAATGCCGCTGTGGAGTTCGAGCAGCGCAGCCGCCGGACCTACGTCTTCGGCGTGGGGGCCGCCGCGCCCCAGGTGTGGCAGATCCGGGTGGCCCAAGGTCGATTTCTACCGCCGGACGATCCGCGCAGCGCGCGGGCCTTCGTGGTTCTGGGCAGCACGGTCAAAAAGGAGCTCTTCGACGACCAAAACCCTTTGGGACAGCGGCTGCGCATCGGCAGCGAGCAGTACCGCATCATGGGCGTGATGGAGTCCAAGGGCCAGATGCTGGGGTTCGATCTGGATGATGCCGTCTACATCCCGGCCGGTCGGGCCATGGCCCTATTCAACCGCAACAGCCTGATGGAGATCGACCTGCTCTATACGGCCGGCAGCCGTTCGGAGGATGTGGCGCGGCGCGCCAAGGAGTTGCTTATCACTTTGCACGGGGACGAGGATTTCACCATCATCACCCAGGACCAGATGCTGGACGTCCTGGGATCGGTGCTCGATATCCTCACCCTGGCCGTGGGCGCCCTGGGGGGTATTTCGTTGCTGGTGGGCGGTGTGGGCATCCTCACCATCATGACCATCGCCGTGCACGAACGCACCGCCGAGATCGGTTTGCTGCGGGCCCTGGGCGCCGGCCGCGGCCAGGTGCTGGCGCTTTTTATCGGCGAGGCCATCGTGCTGTCCGGCCTGGGGGGCGTGGCCGGGTTGACGATCGGCGCCGGCGGCGCCTGGTTGCTGGGGCATGTCGTGCCGGCCCTGCCCACCCATACGCCTTGGCGCTATGTGCTCTTTGCCGAACTGCTGGCCGTTTTTATCGGGCTGCTGGCCGGCGTCTGGCCAGCCCGGCGCGCCGCGCGCCTGGACCCGATCGAGGCGTTGCGGGCCGAATAGACGCGCTTGCGGGGTTTCAAGAATCGGGTTGTCAACAGTCACCGGGCTCATTATAAAAAGTCAGTGCACTCTTTCAGCTCCGGCATTGCCGGCACAGGATATAGAAGCAACCCTATGATCCAGAAACCGCCACCATCCCTTTGCCCCGGCTGTCACGAGCCGGTTCAGCCCGCCTGGCGCATCTGTCCCATGTGCGAAACCCGCTTGCAGGCATTGGTTTGCCCTGCCTGCACCGAGCCGGTCAAGGAGGCCTGGAAGCGCTGTCCCCAGTGCGAGGCCCTGCTGCTCTGCCCGCGCTGTCAACGGCGGCTGGCCAAAGGGCAGGTAGCCTGTCCCCACTGCGGCCCCGAGGAACGACCGCCTGCACCGGCGCCACTTCCGGCGCTTTTCACCGACGCCATCTGCGGCCTGGAAATGGTGCGGATTATCGGCGGCTCCTTTCAGATGGGCGACACCTTCGGCCAGGGCATGCCGACGGAACTGCCGGTGCACGAGGTGAGCCTCGACGATTATTACCTGGGCCGCTTCGTCGTGACCCAGGAGCAGTGGCTGCGCCTGATGGCGGACAATCCCTCCAAGCACGAAGGACCGGACCTGCCGGTGGAGCAGGTGGAATGGGAACAGGCCGTGGCCTTCGCCCGCCTGCTGACCGAAAGGCACCAGGGCCGCTACCTTTTCGATCTGCCCAGCGAGGCCCAATGGGAGTATGCGGCCCGCAGCGGTGGAAAACCCGAGCTCTATGCCGGCGGCGACCGCATCGACGCCCTGGCCTGGTACGAAGCCAACAGCCAGGGCCGCACCCAGCCCGTGGGCACGAAAGCACCCAATGGCCTGGGACTTTACGACATGAGCGGCAACGTGTGGGAGTGGTGCCGGGACCATTTCGCCGAAGATGCTTATCACCGACCCGTTGGAAGAAATCCCGTGATCGCGGCCAAGACCGACGACCGCGTGATCCGCGGCGGCAGTTGGCACCTGGATGCCTGGAGCGCCCGCTGCGCCCGGCGTTTCAGTTGCGCCCGGGATTTCTTCGGGCCGGCGCTGGGATTTCGTCTGATAATGACGCCATCGCCGCCGTCCGGCGGATAGGTCCGCCGCAACGGCCGATGGCCCTAAGGAGGAGTAGTAATGGGCGAGACATTTACCATCAGGAACCTGTCCGACATCGAAGCCATCGAAAAAGTGCCCCTTTCCCAGAGAATCAAAGCCCAGAGCACCTATGAACTGATCGGCGCCGGGGCGGCCATCAACCCCGGGGCCGTCGCCATGAGCTTCATCGCCGACGGCGACCGCTATCAAACTCCCCAGCGGGTAACCTACGGCCAGTTCATGACCAAGATCCGCCAGACGGCCAATATGCTGGCCGATCTTGGGGTCGGCCCCACCGACGTGGTCACCTATTTGCTGCCCAACCTGCCCCAGACCCACTTCGTCCTGTGGGGCGCCGAAACGGCCGGCATCGCCAACCCCATCAACCCCATGCTCGAAGCCTCCGTGATCAAAGAGATTTGCCAGGCGGCCGGCACCAAGGTGCTGGTGGCCTTGGGGGATATGCCGGGCAGCGACATTTGGCCCAAGGTGGAAGCCATCCGCAAGACGATCCCCAGCCTCAAGGCCGTCATCCGGGTGATGGGGCCTTCGGAGGTGGCCGAAGGCATCTACGGCTACGAGGAGACGGTGGAACGCTATGCCGGCGATCGTCTGACCTTTGCCCGCACCATCGCCCCCGACGACATCGCCTCGCTCTACCACACCGGCGGCACCACCGGCCGGCCCAAGCTGGCCAAGCGCAGCCACTTCAACGAGGTGGCCCTGAGCTGGGATTTGATGGCGGCCACCTCGATGCAGCCGGGTGACGCTGTGATGGTGGGCCTGCCACTGTTCCACTGCAATGGCACCTGCGTCACCGGGCTGTTGCCCTTCTCTTTGAGCGGCGAGGTGGTAATTCTCTCCGCCGCCGGCTACCGCAACCCGTCGATCATGAAGAACTTCTATAAGATCGTCGAACACTTCAAGCCGGTCTTCTTCTCGTGCGTACCCACCGTGCTTTCGGTGCTGCTGGACATCCCGGTGGCCGGCGCTGACATCTCCTCGCTGCGCTACCTGATCTGCGGGGCCGCCCCTTTGAGCGTCGAACTCTTCCGGCGGTTCGAAGCCCACTCGGGCATGAAGGTGCTCGAAGGCTACGGCCTGACCGAATCCACCTGCGCCTCGTGCGTCAATCCCAAGGACGGCGAGCGCAAGATCGGCAGCATCGGCCTGCGCCTGCCCTACCAGCAGGTCAAGGTTATGATTCTGGACGGCCAGGGCCGCTATGCCCGGGATGCGGCCGTGGACGAGATCGGCGTGGTGTGCATCAGCGGCCCCACGGCCTTCAAGGGCTATGTGGAAGAGCAGCATAACAAGGGGCTGTGGGTCAAGCCGGGCTGGTTCAGTACCGGCGACATGGGCCGCATGGACAAAGACGGCTTCTTCTGGCTCACCGGCCGCATGAAAGAGTTGATCATCCGCGGCGGCCACAACATCGATCCGGCCACCATCGAAGAGCCGCTCTACAAAATGGCCGGCATCAAGATGGCCGCGGCCGTGGGCCGTCCGGACGCCCATGCCGGCGAAGTGCCGGTGGCCTATGTGGAGCTGGCCGAGGGCGCTCAGGTGAGCGAAGCCGAGATCGTCCAGTGGGCCGGCACCCACATCGGCGAGCGCGCCGCCGTGCCCAAAGAGATCTACATCATCGACCACATTCCGCTCACCGCCGTGGGCAAGATCTTCAAGCCCGCCCTGCGCTGGGACGCCATCCAGCGCACCTATGCCAAGGAGCTGGCCGCCCTGGGACCGCTGGCACAATCGGTGGCTATTACGGTGAGTGAAGACAAAGTCCACGGCACCGTCGCCGCCATCCGCATCCAGGCCGCCGCCGGCGCCGACTCTGAGCAGATCCGTAAACGGGTCGGCGAACTGTTGGCGCGATTCACAGTGCACTACGAACTGACGATATCCTGATCCGCTGCGAGCCTCCCCCCGCATTGGCGGTGGGAGGCTTTGCCCTGGTTTTGCAGATGCAATCGGTAACGAGATAGTATATATGACAGCGATTCCGCCCCACCGAGTCCGTTTATAGCGTCATCGAGCAGATACTGAAGGGAAAAGGAGGAGATTATGAAATTGTTGCGTTCTTTTTTGGGATTGAGCTTCGTTCTGATGCTGGCGTTGGGCGTGCTGCCCGCCCAGGCCTACGACCTGCCGGCCGTGAACCTCGGGTTCACCAGCTTTCTGGACGGCGGCCCGCCGGCCGGACCGGGCTTTTACTTTACCCAGTACATCCAGCAGTGGACGTCCGACAACTTCACGGATGAAAATGGCGACCGACTTTTCCCGGATGCCGCCAACGAGGATCTGGAGGCCTGGATCAGCTTGACCCAGTTCATTTACCAGTCCGACAAGGAGTTGTTTGCGGGCGGCAAAATGGGGTTGGATGTCATCGTGCCGGTGGTCAGCCTGGATCTTTCCTATGATTTCAATCCCGGCTTTCCCGAAGACAACGGCACCGGTCTGGGCGACATCCTGATCGGACCTTACCTGCAGTGGGACCCCATCATGGGCCCCAAGGGCCCGCGCTTCATGCACCGGGTGGAGTTCCAGTTTATCCTGCCCACGGGAAAATATGACGAAGACAAGGAGCTGAATCCTGGCAGCAATTTCTACTCCTTCAACCCCTACTGGGCCGGCACCCTGTTCATCACCCCGCGCTGGACAGCATCCACCCGCATCCACTATTTGTGGAATGACAAAAACGATGATCCTAACCGCTACTCGGGGGCTACCGAGGATACCCAGGCCGGCCAAGCCTATCATCTGAACTTCGCTACCGATTACGAGGTCATTCCCCAGAAGCTGCGTTTGGGCATCAACGGTTACTACCTAAAGCAAATCACCGATTTCGAGGTGGACGGCGAAGGCCAGGACGGCTCTCGCGAGCAGGTCTTCGGCATCGGCCCCGGCCTGCTCTGGCACATCAACAAGGACGCCCACCTGTTCTTCAACACCTACTTCGAGTCCATGGCCGAAAACCGGCCCGAAGGCACCCGGCTCAACCTGCGTTTCGTTTACCACTTCTAGGCGGGGCGCTGAATCAAAAAGAAAAGGGGCGGAGATTTCCGCCCCTGCTTTTTGCTTTATCGGTCAGCCCGGGAATTCCTGCCCTATCCCGCCGGTTTCAAGTCCCGCAGACCGGGAGCGACGCTGCGAATGTGCACGTCCCTCTGGGGAAAAGGGATTTCGATACCTGCCTTTCCCAGTTCCTCGAAGATGGCGAAGTAAAGGGCGCTGCGCACCAGCCGTTCGGGCGTGGTCTTGACGTTGATCCAGACCAACAGGTTGAAGTTGATGGAGTTGTCGGCCAGGGCATCGAAGCGCACCACCGGTGGTTTTTCTTTGGAGACCGTGGGTTCGGCCTTGGCCACGGCCAGCAGGATCGATTCCACCTGGCGCGGATTGGCGCTGTAGGTGACCCCCACCGGAATGGCGATGCTGATCAGGGGCGAGCCCAGGGAGTAGTTGACCAGGGTGCCGTTGACCAGTTCGGTGTTGGGGATCAGATACTCGATGCCGCTGCGGTCGCGCACCTGGGTGGCCCTCAGAAAGATATCGGTCACCACACCCGTGGTGCCGGCCACCTGGATCCAATCCCCCTTGCGCAGCTTGCCGCCGAAGATCAGGGTGAACCCGCTGATTAGGTTGGCGGCAAAGGTCTGCAGGCCCATGCCGATGCCGATGCCGATGGCCCCGGCGAAGACCAGCAGGAAGCGCAGGTCCAGGCCCACCACGTTGAGGGCCACCAAAAAGCCGATGGCCAGCAGCAGGTACTTGAGAAATGTGTTCAGGGCGTAGCCTAATCCCGGCTCGATGCCCACGGCCGGATAGATCCGGTAGTCGAGATAGGCCTGGGAGAAACGCGAGAGGAACACGAAAAAGACCACGATCAGGGCCGCCTTGACGAACACCCACATGGTCACGGCGCTCTTGCCCAGCTCGAAGACCGGAAAGGACATGATCTGTTCCAGGGGACCCAGCAGCCCCAGCAGGTTGAGCACGATCATGAAGGTGGCCAGAGTGGTTCCATACACCAAGAGATTCTTGACCGACCCGAACACCAGTTGGGCGGCCTCGTCCTCCGCATCCGTGCGACGGTGCCAGCGCTCCAGGGAGTTGACCAACAGATGGTAGGCCACCATGATGGCCAGATAAGCGCCCACCGAGGACCATATTTTGGCCAGCAACACCTGCCCCAGGGTACGATAGCCCAAACTCCACAGCAGGGCCAGTCCCAGGGACAAGGCGATCAAGGGAAAGTAAAAGCGCCGAAAGATCTGCACGAATTTTTGATAACTGCGCTGGGGCAGGTCGGGCAGCAGGGAGAGCAGCGCTTTTTTCTTGAGGGCCAGGAAGAACAATACCAGCACGATGGAAAGCGAGATGGCAAAGCGCAGCAGGGCCAGCACATCCTTGGGCAGTTTGTAGGCCTCGGCGGCCCAGAACAGGCCGATGCCAAAGATGATATACAGAACAGCCAAGTGGGCAAACCGGAAGATCGATTTGCCATACTGCGCCGCGCCTTTGACCAGGTCGCGGGTCAATAGTTCCCGCAGCGATCCGATGATCAGGTCGGCGATGACCCACAACTTGAGCAACCGGCCGGTGAGTTCGAACCAGGGGGCATCGTGATGCACCAGGGAATAGATCAACGTGAAGATCGCCAACAAAACGATGGGCAGCAAGGCATTTACCACCACCTGGATGGCCGGCAGAATATAAGGATAGATGCTCTTGGGTATTTTGTTCTGGATGGGGATGATTTTCTGCTGGATGCGCGCCATCAAGCGCTTTTTGCCGATCAGGCTGGCGATCAGCACCGCTAAAAAGCTGAGCACCAGCAGTGAGCCGACAATGCCCAGTAGTCGGCCTTGCTCCGCGACCTTGTCCATCCACTCCGGGAAACGCAGGGGGAGTTTCAATAGCCACATGTTCAAGAAGGTGACGGTATCCCAGGAAAATCCCAGCTTTTCACGTTTGAAAAGCGACCGGGCCTGTTTTGTGATCTGCTTTTTAACTACTCCGGCCTGACGCGACATGGCGTCGCCCATTTCTTCGGATAAACCGATTTTCGGTGCATCCTCTTCCTTTTCGGCGGCGGCCGCGGGGGTAAGAAGCGGGGAAGGGGGGACCGAAAGCGTCAGCCCAACGGCCCAGGTGAGGATAAACAGCCAAGCGATCGTTTTTTTCATTCTTTGTCACCGTAGAGAAAGATTCGTTTCCGCCTGGGCGGCCTTCGGTATCGAAGTCCTTCCAGTCCGTGCATGTGGCCGCATATTATTAAATTTCTTCCAAAATCGTCAACAACAGAGTGTGGTCCGAAACGCGGCACGGCGGTCCGGACCCGGCAGCGGAAGGGTGGTGGCCATACCGCCCGGATGGACCCTGGTTACGCTTTTTGCAAGTCATTTATCTTTGTAAAGAGATGATGATAGATGTCTGAAATATAGACGATACCGATCGGCTTTTGGTTTTCAAGCACCGGCAGGCGGCGGTATCTGTTCTTGACCATCCGGTCCAAAAGCACCATTAGATGCTCGTCGGCTGAAGCCCAGACGACTTGGGTGCTCATGATCTCTTTCACTTTCTTGGCTTTGAGTTCCTTGACGAGAGTGAGCATTTGGCCATGCCAGTCTATATCTTCGCCGCTGATGCCGCGGTTCAGGAACGAGGGGCGCAGATGGTAGAGGATGTCGAACATCGTCACCACGCCGGCCATCTCCCTGGCCCCATCCACAACGACGAGGCTGATCGTCTTGTGCCCGGTGGCCCGGACTTTACCGTTCAGAATCATTTCAACGGCTTCACTCGCCGGTGCACCGGAGTGAATTTTGTCAAAATCCTTTACCATGATGTCGCGCGCCAATAGGGTCATATCCTGCTTCTCCTTTTATGAATGGGTTCAACCCAAGACTTAAAATTGCTGTCCAAGGACCATTTGCTCATCCGCATCCATCCACACGGGAAACTCTTTTCGATAGTTTTCCAGCAGGCCGCGGTCCAGCGATAGGGTGCACATCCGCTCGTTTATAATTTCTTCCAAAAGAACTTCGCCCGTGGGGGCGATCACTGCCGAGCAGCCGTCATATGCCAATCCCTTGCCGTCCGTGCCCACGCGATTGACGCCGATTACATAAGCTTGATTTTCGATGGCCCGCGCCCGCAGCAAGGCTTGCCAATGGGCCGAGCGCCGGGCCGGCCAGTTGGCCACGAAGAGCGCCAGGTCGTAGGCCTGGCTCAGGTTGCGCGTCCAGACCGGAAAACGCAAATCGTAGCAGATGAACGGCCGGATGTGCCACCCTTTAAGCGTCCAGGTCACGGCGCGTGTTCCGGCGGTGAAGACTTGCTCTTCGCCGGCGTAGCGAAAGAGATGCTTTTTGTCATAATGCTCGATGGCGCCATCGGGCCGTGCCCAGACCAGGCGGTTGTAGTAACGGCCGTTTTCCTGGATCATCAGGCTGCCGGTGACGGTGGCCCCGCCGGCCGCGGCCATGCGGCGCATCCAGGCCACGGCCCTTCCAGCCATGGGTTCGGCCAGGCGCCGGGCATTCATGCTGAAGCCGGTGGAGAACATTTCGGGCAGCACGACGAGATCGGTGGGCGCTGCGATGCTTTCGATCTTGGCCGTCAGCATGGCCAGGTTGGCGTCGATATCTTCCCAGACCAGGTCGGTCTGGATCAGGGTAAGGTTCAGATCCGGCATAAACGCTCCGCGGCTTGGATGAGGGTCTGGTCCTGCTTGGCAAAGCAGAAGCGCAGCACCCGTTGGTCCCGGCGGTCGTGGTGAAAGACCGAAGGTGGAATGGCGGCCACGCCATACTGGGTGGTCAGGCGCCGGGCAAAGGTTTCGTCCGGTTCGTCGGTAATGGCCGCATAGTCCATCATCTGGAAATAGGTGCCGGCGCAGGGCAGCGGTTTGAAGCGGGAGTCTTTCATCAGGTCCAGAAAAAGATCGCGCTTGCGCTGGTAGAAGCCGGCCAGCTCCTGGTAATGGCCGGTGTGTGCCATGAAGTCGGCCAGCGCCATCTGGATGGGCGTATTGGAAGTAAAGGTCAGGAACTGATGAATCTTACGGAACTCCAGACTCAACTCCGGCGGCGCCACGCAATAGCCGATCTTCCAGCCGGTGGCGTGGTAGGTCTTGCCGAACGAGCTGACCACGAAGCTCTTGCGGGCCAGGTCCGGATAGCGCAGCAGGATCTGGTGCTCCCGGCCGTCGAAGAGAATGTGCTCGTAGACCTCGTCGCTGAGGATGAACAGGTCGCGCCCGGCCGTGATCTCCCGCAGGGCGGCCAGGTCGTCGGCTGCCAGCACCGTGCCGGTGGGGTTGTGGGGCGAGTTGAGGATAATAAGGCGCGTGCGCTCGTTCAGATGGTCTTTCAGACGATCCCAATCCAGGCCGTAGCCCGGAAAGCGCAGGGGGATGAAGACCGGGACGCCGCCGTTGAGCTGGATGGCCGGCACGTAGGAGTCATAGGCCGGCTCGACCACGATCACCTCGTCACCGGGTCTAACGACGGCGCTGATGGCGGCATAGAGCGCCTCGGTGGCGCCGGAGGTGACGGTGATGTCGCTTTCGGGGTCGATCCTGGCGCCGTAAAGCAGCGCTACTTTTTCGGCGATGCGCCGGCGCAGCAGCGGCACGCCCTGCATGGGGGCGTACTGGTTGTGCCCCTGGCGCATATAGTGGCTCACCTGCTCGATCAACTCGGCCGGTGCTTCGAAATCGGGAAATCCCTGGGAGAGGTTGATGGCACCGTGATCTGCGGCCAGCTTGGACATGACGGTGAAGATCGTGATGCCGACATCGGGCAGTTTGGAAAATAGAGGCATGGAAATCTACCTTTTTGTTTTAGTGGGGCTTTGGCGGCTGAACCGGCCCTCTGCGCCAATCAATCAAACTGGGCGATACTTTTCGTATCATAATTTTCCGCCATCTCCCGAACTTCTTCCGTCACCGCAACGCGCAGCGCCTCCGGTTCCAGCACCGTGGCCCCCGCTCCCCACTTGAGGGTCCAATATTTGATTTCTTCCAATCCGGCCACCTGGGCGCTGAAGATCAGACCGCCGTCGCTTTGGGGTTCCAGGATCTGGGTAGGGTGCCACGTCCGTTCCTCGATGTACCCGGCGACGGCGGGCGTAAAATGAATGCGCACCCGAACCGTTTCTCCCTGGAACACACCGAAACTGGCTTGCATGAATTCGTTGGCGTCGAATCCTTCGGGCGGTTCGAAGCGAGAATCCAAGACTTCCAGCCGTTCGATGCGGTCCACGGCAAAGAGCCGGATCTCCCGGCGCAGCTCGCAGAAGCCGATCACATAAAAGGTTTCATTGGCGAACCACACCTTATACGGTGCCACCCGCCGGTGGGTCAGGGCGCCGCGGCGCATGCTGAAGTAATCCATCTCGATATGGCGCTGCTCCTGGGTGGCCTGGTTGACCCGGTCCAGCGTCTCTTGAAAGCGCTGGTAGGGTTTGTGCGCTTTGACCCCCACCGCCAGACTCTGGGAGAGCTTTTCCAGGTAACCGGCATACTCGGGCGGCAGCGTGGCCTTGACCTTGTCGAACAGGGACGAAAGGGAGTCGAAGATGGCCGTGCCTTCCAATACCTTGAGCATTTTGCGACTGAAATAGAGGGCCATCAATTCTGTAAGGCTCAAGGGCAAGGGCATGGTGCGGCGCCCGGTGTCCAGCACGCTCCATAAGGTCTTGGCGCCCGTCTGCTCGCTAAAAAGCGGAAAGCCGGCCATCTGCAGGGCTTCCAAGTCACGGTACACGGTGCGCGAATGGCACTCCAGCTCGGCGGCCAGATCGCTGGCAGATTTGCCGCGGACGGAGGCCATCAGGCTGTGGATGATTTTCCATTGGCGACTGAGTTGATCGCCCCTTGCCATGCAGCCTCTTTACGGTGATACGGGTTTGGGTGCCATCTCGAATAGCAAGATGGTCCTGGTTTCATTCTCGCTACGCAGATTGGTTTTGCGCACGCGAATGTTAAAGTTGGCGGCCATGCGCTCCCAGAAGCGCACACCTGTGGCCCGCACCCCCTCGGCCAGCACGATCCTGCCCTGGGGACGGAGGTATTTTTGGAATACGGCAGCCAGCATATCAATGATCTGATCGCTGTAGACGATTTCCGATCCGATGATCAGGTCGAATTGGCCCTCCAGTTCGCGCCGGCCCCAATCCAGGGGGCAGACGACGGCCTCGGGGCAATTGTTGAGCAACACATTGGCTTTTATAAACTCCAGGGCACGGGGATCGTATTCGGTGATGGTCACCCGATGGCCAAAAGCCGCGGCGGTAATGCCGGCCACGCCCAATCCGGCGCCCAATTCCAGGATCTGCAAGGGGGGCTCGGTCGGCAGTTGGGCCATGTGCTCCGCCAGTACCGCGGAGGCTTCCCAGATCTTGGCCCACAGGGGAAAGGCTTTGAGTGGATCATCTGGATCGATGAAGCTTGCGAGCTCCCTGGGCTTGATGAATTGCAGCCACCTGCCATGGATGGTGACGGGGATGGTTTCGGTGGCGTATTTGTCGCAAATGGCCGGCAAGGCAGCAATAGCGTTCATGAAATTTCTCCGTGGGTATGGAACTGCCGGCCGTGCGAAGGGTTTCGGCCAAGCAGGCGATTTATAGCCGCTGACTAATGGTTTGTCAAAAAAAGACAACGCTCCCACTGTAGAAGGTAAAAGGCGAAGGCGAGGGCAGAGTTGACATGCCCGCCGGTGGGATTGCAATATAGCTGGAGCATTGAGTCCCTGTAACGAAACGCCTGCCCCGGCTTGCCGGGATTAAGGACGGACCTCAACGAGCGGAGTCTCCCCATGGCCTCTGTTGGCTTTCTTTCGAAAACCGAGTTTAGCGCCCGGGCGTTGCTGCTGGGCGAACGCATCGATCTGCGCGCCCTGGAAACCACCGAACGGCTGGCGACCAATCCCTTGACGCTGGCCGTGCAGGGCGGCGGCATGGCGGTGTTGTTCCGTTATGGCGTGGTGGTGTTATTCGACGTGGCACCCTTGGAGGAGGCGGCTTTTCTGGCCCACTTGGGGACCTACGTGCTCAACGCCTTTCCCAAGCCGGAGACCGAGATCGTCAAGCTGAGGATCGATTCGGAAATGCGCGATACCATGCAGGGCGACACGGTATTTATCGACTCCGCGGCCACCGAGCGACTGCAGATCATTGCCGATATCCTGGCCAAGAGCGTGATCCTCTCTTTGTATGAATCCAGAATCTCCCAGAACTTCGACCGCGTGGAGCCGCTTTCTTTTTCTTTGGCCCAGGCCGGACGCTCCGGACGTCCGGCCAAAGAGCTGTTGCAGCACATCGGTAATGCCTTGCTCAGCGAGCACATGATGGTGGGCCGCGTGGAGGTGGGTGAAAAGCCGGAGATCCTTTGGGAGTTCCCGGAACTGGAAAAGCTCTACCTGCGTCTGGAATCCGAATTCGAGCTGCGCGAACGCCACCTGGCCCTGGAGCGCAAGCTCAACCTCATCTCCCGGACCGCCGAAACCCTTCTCAAGCTCCTGCACAACAACCGCTCCCTGAGGGTGGAGTGGTACATCGTGATCCTCATTGTGGCGGAGATCATGCTGACGCTTTATGAGATGTTCATGCGCACGCAGTGAGGATCAGCGCTTTGGTTCGGCATCCGCGGCCGTCAGCGGATAGTCCAAAAAAAAGGGGTCGGACAGGGACTCCCGGAAGACGGCCAGGGCCTCGGGTGAGGAGTTGACCCGCAGGTTGCTGTAGGTTTCGTCTTTGTTCTCCCAGCGTTCATGCCAGAAAACAACGGCCTTTAAGCGCGGATAGTTTGTCTTGAAACCCTTGAAGGCATCGCGAATGAATTCGGCCTTGTTGCCCGTATCCGGGAACTCCCCCACGCCCCATTCGGCCATGATTACCGGCTTGGCGGGGTCCAACAGGCACAACTGTCGATAGGGTTCGTCCATGACTTGCGCGAAGCGCCTCCAGGGGTCGCCCGGGAAAAGTTTTCCATAGGCGCTGAGGCCCAGCCAATCGACATAATCCGCTCCGGGAAAGTAGCGGCTCATCTGGTTCCAGGGCTCATCCGGGAAGGAGTAGTTATTGGCGTGAAAGACCCACTGGATCTTGCGCGCGCCGCGTGCCCGCACCCGATCGACGACATAGCGATAGGTCCGCTGGTACAGTTCCGGTCCCGGGTGATCCGGCGGATGCTTGTCGGCCGGGTGGGGCTTGGCGTTGTAAAAACATCCGGACCAGGGAAACCAACTGCCGTTCATCTCCAGGCCCCAGGAGACCAGCAGCGGCCGGTCATAGGCCCGGGCGCCGTCGGCCCACATATCGATATAGGCATCCCAGCGGCCGTCCAGGATGTTTTCCAGGCGGGCCTCGTCCGGACCGCGGTCTTCTTCGTAGGGGCTTGTCCAGGGCGACCAAAAGATCAAGGGTAACGCTTTGTGGCGCGCCATGAGTTCCAGGTTGCCCGTGGGAAAGCTTTTTTCGCCCCAGTAGGAGGAGGAGGCGATAATGGCCTGGTGTTTGCCGACCATGGCCTCGAAGTGATCGATCCCTTCCAGGGTGACTTGATCTTCCTTGTCGCCGAATTCGACGTAAGCACCGGTATAGATGCCTTGGGACGGCAGCCTCAGAACGGCCCCCCGGGGAATCTCCCTGGGCACTGAAGGCTGCGCGGGCGCCGAATCGCCGCAGGCCGTCAGGCCCAAAAAAAGCATGGCCCCCAGCAGCCGTATAAGCCGGTTGATCGGTCTTGAGCATTTCATGGACGTTGAACTCCGGACATGGGCACCGAGGCGGTGCGCTCCAGTTTGCCCCATCCCACCCAGGCCCCCTTGAGGGCTTTGAAAATCGACTTCCAGACCACCCAGCCCAGCAAGGGGCGATAGAGCAGGCGCATGGGCAGGCAGATCCAGGCCCGGCGCAGGCGGACCCCCTCCAGGGCGCAGGCCAGCACCGCCAGACCTAAATCCATCAGCAGGAAAACGGCAAAGAAGATGCATACGGCACCGCCGCCCCCGAAAAGCAAGGAGAGAATCAGCATAACATCCACTATCGGGACGATGGCCACCAGCAAAATCTGGAAGAACCAGACGCCGGGCAGGCTGAAAAGGGCCAGCGCGCCATAACGCGCCTGAAAGAGCAGATCGCGGTGCTTCCATAGACATTGCAGCGTGCCGAAAGCCCAGCGAAAGCGCTGCCGAACCAGCGTGGGGATCGTCTCGGGTGCTTCGGTCCAGGCCTGGGCGCGCGGTTCGTAGGTCACGCGCCAGCCAGCGCGATGGAAACTCAAGGTCAAGTCGGTGTCTTCAGCCAAGGTATCGCCGCTGATGCCGCCCGCGGCCAGAACGGCTTGCCGTCGCCAGGCGCTGACCGCCCCCGGCACGACCGTGATACAGTTGAGTTGGTGATAGGCCCGGCGCTCCAAATTGAAGCCGCAGATATACTCCAGTTCCTGGCAGCGGGCGATGAAGGTGCGTAAATTGCCCACCCGGACATGGCCCGATACCGCCGCCACCCGGCTGTTCTGGAAGTGGGCCGCCAACTGGCCGATGGTGTCCGGCGCGAATTGGGTATCGGCATCCAGGGTGATGACGATGTCGTGCCGCGCCGCCAGCATGCCATTTTGAAGGGCAGCCGCTTTGCCCTGGTTCGGCTGGCGGATCAGTCGCAAACGAGGATCGCTTGCGGCGACCTCTTCCACCAGGGCGGCCGTATGGTCCGAGGAGCCGTCATCCACCACCACGATTTCGACGGGCCCGGGGTAATCGGTGGCCAGCAGGGTGGCTAAGGTTCGGCCAATGACTTTGGCTTCGTTGAATGCCGGTATCAAGACGCTCACCGGCGGTTGAAAGTCGGCTGTAGCGGTTACCATCCCCCGTGGCCGGCGCCGGTGTCCCGCGGCCAAGGCCGCGACCACCAACGAGCGCAGCACCACCATCAAGGTGGCCACGATCATGAAGGCCCAGATCATCTCCTCGGCCGCATGCAGCATGCTAAACCCACTGTCGGCCACCATACGCGCCATCTGTTGGCCCTGGGGCGGCGTCGCCGGCATGAGCTGCTCGGGCGGCAGATGGAGCAACTCGCTCAAGGGCAAGACCCGGTCGCCGCGCTCATAAAGGTAATCGAGGATCAAGGGCAGGGCTTGAACCGTCTGGCGCCGATCCCCGCCGGCATCGTGCAGCAAGACGATGTTGCCATCCAGGCGCGCGGCCCGCACGTTGCGGACGATCTCTTGCGTGCCGGGGCGCAGGTAGTCCTGGGCGTCGATGGTGTTGGTGACGGTCAAGTAGCCCAACTCCTGGGCGATCTTGATGGGAAGAATATCCTCCGGACGGGTCATGTGGTTGTCCGCTTTGTAGGGCGGGCGGAAAAGCACGGTGGAATGGCCGGTCAATTTTTCTATGAGCCGCTGGGTGGCGTTCAGCTCCAGGCGCACACGTTCGTCGGAAATCTGCGACAGGTCGGTATGGGTATAGGTGTGGACGCCGATTTCATGGCCCTCGGCGTAGATGCGGCGCACCAGCTCGGGGTGCTCCTCCATTTTGCTGCCCACCATGAAAAAGGCGGCTTTGACCTCCCTGGCCTTCAGAATATCCAGGATGCGCGGCGTCCACCGGGGATCCGGACCATCGTCGAAGGTGAGCGCCACCATGTCGCTGGAACCCTGCCCCTGGTGCCAGACGGTGAGGTAGGTGGGGAAGCTCTCATATCGCATCGTTACCAGGCCGTTCGCCTGTTTTTCCACCCGGCGGCGTCCGTGGGCGTGGTCGTCCGCGACGGTCAGAAACTCACCTTGGCCGATGTGGGTGGCGATTTCAGCGGTGGGAATTACACCCAGGGCGCTCAGGTCGGTGGCGTCCAGCAGAGCTTTTTGCGCCAGACGCAGGGCATCCCACAGACCGGGATCCTCGGTTCCCAGCCGTGATATGGCAAAGCCGCCGATTTCCTTGCGCTGGGCGGCGCGCAGTTGATTTAGAAACGTAGCCGCATCCAGAAACCAGACATCATGAGCGCGGCCGGACTCTTCATAAGCATAATGTGGATTGGCGATCTCGGACTGAAAATCACAAAACGGCAGCCCCGACCGGCTGGCCCGGCTCATGGCATCGGCGAAGCCGATGGTTTCGGCCCGCGCTTCGCCCTTGGACCAGTCGTAGCCATAGGCGCCGATGGCCACCACCCATTGGAAGGGCCGGCCATAGGCCGTCACGGTATCCAGCCAGCCCTCGAACCATGGCTGGGACGCCAGAGGCCCGGGGCTATCCTCTTCGCCGGTCTCGTCATGCAACATGGCTATGAACCGATCCACGAATGGGGAAAGCGCTTCCAACTCGAACACTTTTAACTCCAACCCCATTGGAATGCAGAGCCACAACTGCAAGCCCTTGGCATGCAGGGATTCGGCCATAAATCGAAGCAAAGCGGTGACCTTGGGGGCGTAAGATGGATCCAGGTGGCCCCATTCGATGGCCACGCCGCCGGCCCCCATCGCCTGCAGCGGTTCGATGAGGTTTTGGGCAAAGCGTGCCCTGCGTTCCAAGGGGCCGTTGGCCAGGGATTCCACGGCCTCGGGCTGCCAGGTGTCGTCCGTCAGGTTGCGCAGCAAGGGCAATAGCGTGATGCCGCGCCTGGCGGCGGATTTCTGAATGGCCGGGTCCGGATCGACGTGCAAAGTGCCCAGGCCATCCACCAGGCTGAACCATTCCGGGCAGACATGGGTGAATTGGTCGGCATGGCGTTCAAAAGAGGCCAGGCTGCTGGGGTCCCAACTAACGGTAAAGGCCAGCCGGATCTGGGTGTCATTGTGGAGCGCAGGGCTTCGGGGCGGTTGCGGCGTCGAACGCGCAAAGCGCATCCAAAGCGGTTTGGTCACCCATGGTATCAGGGAGTTTTGTTTATCCGACACCTTGAGGCGCGATTGAAAGGCGGGCGGGGTCAGCCGCGGCATGACAAACAAGGCGCGCACGAAGAGCGTGGCGCCGACGAAGATGACGACCATGAGCACGAGCACCATCAGGCGCGTTCTCGTCCAGCGCTTGCCGACGGGGTCTAGAAAAACGAATCGGTTTTTATTTTCGTTATTCATGCCGTCTTTCTTTTTTCTCCACAAGTTGTATCGGCTTTAATAGGCCACGCAAAATAGCTCTTTTTTTTAAAAGGAGCCAATTTTTTTTGTAAGGTGTGACCGTATCTGTCACACCACCTTGTTAGGGTGCCTCCCAGGATTGGATATTTTTAACCGCTTCATCCTAAGGAGGAGACCATGACCCGCTATTATCAAAATGCAGACGGCCAGGAGCTGTTCGAGTATCACGGCAATACCGCCATCGAGCGCATCCGCAAGCACCGGGGCCGGGTTCGAAGGGATTGGCTTTTTTTCGACTCCGCCGAAGAGGCCGAGGCCTTTTTCAACGATCAGTGCGCCTGTGGGGAGGCGGCCTGATGGAACGGCCCCTGATGTGGCGTCCGTGGCTCAGCGGTGTCATCGACTGCCTGGTGATGGGCCTGTTTTTGGCCATGAGCGCCGGGCTTACGCTGATCCTCTGGCATTAAACGGCAGGCTCACGGTGATGGTGCAGCCGGACCCGGCGTTGTTGGCGGCAGCCACGCGACCGCCCATGGCCTGGGTGAGCTTGCGCACCAGGGCCAGGCCGATGCCGGTGCCGCTGGTCGTTCGGGTCAGGGCATTGTCGGCGCGGTAAAAATCGTCGAACACCTTTTTAAGGGCTCCCTTGGCGATGCCCGGCCCGGTGTCGGCCACGGCGATTCGTGCCTCCTCCCCCTCGATCCGGGCGCTGATGGTGATGCGCCGCTGGGATGCCGTGCGGCCGAACTTGATGCTGTTTTCCACCAGATTGATCAGGATCTGGAGCAGGGCTTCGCGGTCGAAGGCGAACTCCAGCAGGCTGTCGGCCTGGACGATCAGCTCGAACCCCTCTTGCGCCAGCTTGGGCGCCATGACCGCGCGCACCTCGGCCAGCACCTCTTCCAGACGTCCGGGCTGCATGTTCACCTGGCGCTGCTTTTTCTCCAGACGGGAGAGTTCCAGCACGTTGTTGATCAGCCGGGAGAGCCGGGCGCTTTCCGAACCGATGATCCCCAGGTAGGTCTGCTCGCGCTCGGGCGTGGCGGCGATCCCCTGTTCGAGCATCTCCACATACATGCGGATGTTGGTCAGGGGGGTCTTCAATTCATGGGTCACGGCCGAGACGAATTGGGAGCGCCGTTCGGAGAGGTCCACCACGGTCTGCACGCTCTGGTAGATGGCCAAAAGGCCGAGAATCATGATGGCCACCAGGGCGATGAGGGCCGCATTCAGCAGCCGCCGCGCCGGCGAGGGCGGGGCGCCGCTGCCTGAAACCGCCGCATGCATGAAATTGAAGGGCGCCGGAAAAGTCCGCGCCGCCACTACGGGACCTGCTTCGGGCGCCGGATCCTCAAATTGGCTCGGGCGCGAAACCGACAGATGCAAGCGCGTAAAATTGGCCATGGGGTGCGGGTCGAAGTGGGTCCGGGCCAGGTGTTCCAGGAACGGGACCAACTGAAGAACGAAGCCCTGGCGGAGAATTCGATCGTTGATGACCACTCTGCGGAAGATGAAAACGCGTTGGTCGTCGATGAACACCGACTGGAGCGGAGCGATCTCCACCTGGAAGCGCGACTGCGCCTCGGTCACCGGCAATTGCACGGCGGGGGCGGCGCCGGCCGCCATGGCCGGGGGCGCCGGAGCCGGGGCCTGCTCCTGGCGGGTTCGGGCGCTTTCTTCCCTTTCCCCCATGGAGGATGCCATGCGCGCCGCATCGGCGCTTTCTGTGGACCGCCACCCCTCGTCCTTGGCGATGTTGGCCGCCTGGCCCGGGGTGAGTTCTTCCACCCGGACGCTTTTCTGCCCCAGGGATTCTTTGGCCAGCTTGCCGGGGGAAGTCGCCAGGTAGCGGTCGGCAAACCCTTTCTGGCGAGGCGCCTCCTTTTTCTCCAGGACCGGGGCCGGCTTTTCCGGCTCGGCGCCGGACAGCAGGGCATACTTCTTCTGATTGAAGATGCGGTTGGCTTCCTGGAGTCGATCCACGAGCGCCCGGCGGGACGCGGGCACCTGCCGCAAATCGGCCACCAGGGGCGTTTGCAGCGAGCCGTCGGGATTGTTCTGCAGGTAGCCCAGAATGAACGTTTCCCGGGGTGGGTCGGCCAGGGGAGAGGGCTGAGCGCCCTGGTCCACCGGGGCCAGGCTGTGGCCGTACTCCTCCACGGAGCGGCCCTCCTCGCGCCGCACCAGTTCGGCCAGCTCCTGCTCCATTTCATCCAGCCGCGTCTCGGCAAAGAAGCGCAACTGTCCCAGCTCTTCCTGGGCCACGCCGGCATACGTCCGCCAGATCACGAACGACAGCGGCAGGCACAGCGCCAGGCAGAAGAAAAGCAAATAGAGTTTAAGTCGTTTCATTGGCTACCTTGCATGGCCCTGGCGTGAAGTATACTTCTACTCCGCTTTCCAGCGATACCCTTCGCCCCGCACCGTTTCGATCAAGCCATGGTCGGGGTCCAGCAGGTTGAGCTTCTTGCGCAGCTTGAGCAGGTGGATATCCACGGTGCGGGTTTCAATGGTGGCATCCGCATAGTGCCACACCTGGGTGAGCAGTTCGCTTTTGGGCACGATGCGCTCCTGGTGGCGGTGCAGGTAAACCAGGATATCCATCTCCCGGCGGGTCAGCTCCTGAACCTGATTGCCGCGACTGGCGCGCAGATTGCGGCCGTCGAACAGCATCTGCTTGTATCGGATGCATTCGTCGCCCAGAGGCTTGCCGCTGCGCCGCAGCACGGCCTCCACCCGCACCATCAATTCCCTCAGGGAAAAGGGTTTACTCACATAGTCGTCGGCGCCGGCCTTGAAGCCGGCGACCACATCCTCTTCCGCGCCCTTGGCCGTGAGCATGATGATGGCCTGGGCCGGTCTTTCGCGGCGCAACCGGTTGCAGATGGAAAAGCCGTCCAGGGTGGGCAGCATCACATCCAGCAACACCAGATCGTACCCCCCGGATTGGGCGGCGGCCAGTCCCTGGCCGCCGTCGGACGCCCCGTCGGCGGCGTAACCGTTGAACACCAGCAGATCCTGCAATCCATGGAGAATGGCCGGATCGTCTTCCACCACCAGGATACGGGCTTTCGGGTTTTTCAAGCGTGGCTCCTTGCGCCTCGGGTTTGCTTTCAGTGGCCCCAGCGTACACCAAGGCGCCCCCGGCGGCAAAGTAAAAGTTGTGTAAAAAATTGCGTCTAACCTTTTGCAATCCTTTGAATTGTCTTTTCGGGCGGCTCCCGTAGAATCGGCACCAGCAAGTCGGAAGAAAACTTTTTAACTGAAAGGAGCAAGAGATGCGTACATACAAAAAAGGATTGTTGGCCATCGTGGCGTTGATCGCGGTCACCAGCGCGGCCCTGGCGATCATCGGGACCGAGCCGACGGTGGTGGGGGGCGCGGCCCAGGCCAGGGGGCAGGCGGCGGATAAGCGCATCACGGTGAACACCAGCCTGGCCCAGGACAAGGTCCTCAAGGGCTCGGACGGCCGCGTGGCCCTGGCCCTTACCCTGACGGCCGCGACCCTGCCCGAAATCCGGGAAAAAACGATCCAGCCCGTGGATCTGGCCATCGTGCTGGACCGCAGCGGTTCCATGGACGGCGCCAAGATCGAGGCGGCCCGCCTGGCCGTGCTGCGGCTGATGGAAAAGCTCACGCCCAAGGACCGGCTGGCCCTGGTCACTTACTCCAACGGCGTGCAACTGGTGGCGCCGCTGACAGTCATGGATGAAGGCAGCCGCCAGCGCCTGATGGCGACGGTCAACCAGATCTTCGCCGACGGCAACACCAACCTGGGCGGAGGGTTGCGCCAGGGCATCGATCTCTTCATGGGCGCGCCGGATACGGTACGCCAGCGCAAGGTGATCCTGATCTCCGATGGCTTGGCCAACGAAGGCATCACCGATCCCGTGGCCCTGGGACAAATGGCCGCCGCGGCCACCGACCACCACTTCGCGGTGAGCACCGTGGGCGTGGGCCTCGATTTCAACGAACTGCTCATGACCACCATCGCCGATCACGGCACGGGCCGCTACTACTTTCTGGAAGATCCGCTGGTCTTCGCCCAGGTGTTCGAAAAGGAGTTCCAGCAGGCGCGCCAGGTGGCGGCCTCGGCGGTGGTGCTGCGCATCCCGCTTGAAAAGGGCGTCTGCCTGACCAGCGCCGGCGGATATCCCATCCGCGTGGAAGGGGACCAGGCCGTGATTGCCCTGGGCGACCTGGTCTCCGGCGAAGCGCGCAAACTCTTCCTGAACTTCCAGTTGCCCACCGATCGGGAGCGGACCTTTGCCTTGGGCAAGGTGCGGTTGGACTATGCCCACGACGGCCAGGACAAAATGCTGGAGGGCTTGCCTGCCCTGAGCGTGGCCTGCGTGAACGATCCCAAAGCGGTGCTGGCCAGTGTGGATAAGGATACCTGGGGCGAGCAGGTGGTGCGCGACGAGTACAGCCAGCTCAAGGAAGAGGTAGCCGAGGCCGTGCGCAATGGCGATGCCCAGGCCGCGGAGCAGCGCATCGAGAGCTACGAAGCCCGCAACCGCGGCATGAATGCCCAGGTAGGGTCGGCGGCCGTGAGCGATCATCTGGAAAAAGAGGTCAAGGGCTTGCGCCAAAGCGTCAGCGAGACCTTTGCCGGACCGCCGGCCGCCGTGGCTGCCAAGCAGAAGAAGACTTCCAAGGCGTTGCAGTACGACAGTTATCAGCAGCGCCGGGATAAGAAGTAGGTCGAAGGCCGAAGGCAGAAAGAGAAAGGAGTCAAACATGGCGATCATGACACGCTTGTTGCGGTTATGGAAAGCGGATATGCACGGGGTGATGGATCAACTCGAAGACAAGGCGTTGCTGCTCAAGCAGTGCCTGCGGGAAATGGAGAGCAGTTTGCGGCAGAAGCAGGCGCGTCTGGAGCAACTGCGCAGGAACCTCGAACAGCTCGCCAACGACCAGGGGCTGCGTCTCCAGGAACAGGAGAAGTTGGAAGCCGATATTGCCCTGGCCGTGCGCAAGCAGAAGGACGACATCGCCCGCATGCTGATCCGCAAACGGATGCTGCTGGAAGATACCCACGCGCGCCTGGAAGGCCGGCGGCGCCAGTTGGAAGAAGAGGCCCTGCGCCTGGCCCAGACCATCGCCGGGCAGCAGGGGCAGTACGAACAGCTCAAGGCCAAGGCCGCGGCCTATTGCCAGCAGTCCGAACAGCGTGCGGCGGACGATGCCGCCTCCCTCTGGAACGAACCGACCGGCCCGGTGCCGGTCACCGAAGAGGAGGTGGAACTGGAGCTGATGCGCCGCAAGGAGAGCTTGAGCCAGGGAGGTGCCTCATGAACCGGCCTATTCGCACCACGGTCGTTTTTGGTCTGCTCAGTGCTTTGCTGATCTTTCCCGTGGCCGGTCTGCTGGCCGACCGCTGGGGCGGGGGGCTTGGATTCAAGCTGGCCTTGTGGCTCGACCTGGCGCTTTACAGTGTGCTGCTGGTGCGCTGGAGCAAGGCCCGCCTGCTGCCGGCCCTTTTTC
Organism: Desulfobacterales bacterium; assembly: GCA_016218685.1. Lineage (GTDB taxonomy): Bacteria > Desulfobacterota > Desulfobacteria > Desulfobacterales > Desulfosarcinaceae > Desulfatitalea. The sequence continues at coordinate 60,308 of JACRDD010000036.1, forward strand.
CCTTGGGGCTGCTGTTGGCGGCGGCCCTGTGGCCCTGGAGCCGCGCGGGCTTTTTCCTGCTCGGGCTGGGGGTCTTGAGCTGGGTGCGCAGCGGCATCTGCTTCCAGGCGCCGCCCTTGCGCCTGCTGACGGCCGAAACCATCGCCATGGCTGGCGGTGCCGGCCTGGTGGCCCTGCTGGCGCCGGGGTCGGCCCTGACCTGGGCCCTGGCCATCTGGCTCTTTTTCCTGATCCAGACCTTTTACTTTTATATCATGCCCGGCCTGGCGGAAGGCCCCGCTGCAAGCCCGGCTCAAGACCCCTTCGAGGCCGCCCGAAAGGAGGCTGAAAAGACGCTCGGTTGAAGGCGGGCTCCGGCCGTTGACAAGGCGCCAGGGTTCTGACATCCTGGCGCTAAAGTCGATTCACCTTGACTTATGCCCGCGAACCGGTGCCGGCCATCGTCCCACCCGGGCCTGCATCCGGCAATGATCACTCCAATATTCGGCTCCTATTCGGATTCGCTTCTTCTTTCGCGAAAAGGTGATTCGGATCTAAAGAATCCCAGCATCGATTCAATCAAAAAAAGGAGGCGTAATGAAAAAAGTGCTTAGATGGGGCGTGTGCGGTTTGTTCGTCATGGGCGTATTTGGCATGGCCTATGCCCAGTTCGCCAAGCCAGAAGATGCCATCGGATACCGCAAGGGCGCGATGACCCTGATCGGCCATCATTTCAGCCGCATCGGCGCGGTGGTCCAAGGCAAGGCACCTTTCGACAAAGGGGCCGTGGCCAAGGACGCGGAACTGGTGGCCACATTATCCACCTTACCTTGGGATGCCTTCATGGCCCCGGGGGCCGAAAAAGGCCAAACCCACCTCAAGGCCGAAGCCCTGAAGGATAAAGAGGGCTTCAGGGCGGCGGCCGACGCCACCGTGGCCGAAACGGCCAGACTGTCCCAGGTGGCCGCCACCGGCGACCTGGACGTCATCAAGACCCAATTCGGCGCCGCGGGCAAGAGTTGCAAGGGGTGCCACGAGAAGTATCGGACACATTAGCCGCCTGTTGGAGGATGCGGCTGCCGGATCGCTTACCGGACCAGCAGGTAAACGGCCACCGCCGAAAGTGCCGCGATCAAAAGCGCCACCCAAAAGGGTGGCGTTTGTATTTGGGACGCCGTGGGGTCTTGCCACGGCTTGCGGCCGGTGATCATGGGGGTCACCAGGTTTTCTTTTTTGACCATCAGATAGAAAAGAACGGCCGAGATGTGCAGTGCTACCAATGCGATGATCATACCGGCATTGAACTCGTGGAGGTCGGTCAGGCGGTCGGCGACGCTTTCGCTGACCCAAACGTTTAGCGGGCCCTGGGTGGCGATGTCGTCGGTGGCGAAGAGGCCGGTGATCGCCTGCAGCGCCAGAGCCAGCAGCATGGCTGCGATGGACCAACCCCCCAAAGGATTGTGGCCCAGGTGGCGCTCCGGCTCCGGCCCCAGCAGGCTCCGGGCGTAGCGCCAGGCTGCCGCGGGGCCGCGCACGAAATGGACGAAGCGGGCGGTGCGGCTGCCGACGAAACCCCAGATCAGACGGAAGAGCAGCAGGGCCAGGATCGCCGTCCCGCTCCACACATGGTACTGCATGGCGTTTCCGCCGATCTTGCCGGTGATGAAGGAGGTAGCTACCAGGACGACCAGCACCCAGTGAAATAGGCGCGTGGGCAGGTCCCACACATAGGCGGTTGCTTTGTGATCCGAAGGCATGGCCTTTTACTCCTCTTTGGATTTCTCCACGAGGGCCGACACCAACTCGCGGCAAAAAGCCGGAATGTCGGCCACCACCCGGCCCCACACCAGGTTGGCGTCACGCAGGGCGGGCGTATCCACCCAGGTGGCACCGGCGTTGACCAGGTCATCCCGGATGCCCAGGGAACCCGTGGCCCGCCGGCCGCGCACGATGCCTGCCGAGATGGCCACCAACCCGCCATGGCAAATGATGCCGATGACTTTGCCGTCGCGGTGCAGGGCACTCACCAGGTGCGTCACCTCTTCGTAACGCCGCAGTTTGTCAGGGGCCCATCCGCCCGGAATCACCAAACCGTGCAGTTCCCGGGGGGCCAGGGATGCAATGGTGACCTTGGGGATCACCTCCAGACCGCCCTTGCCGCGCACCGGCTTGAGCGTCAGGCCCGCTGCGATGACTTCGGCCCCTTCCTCTTCAAGGCGCATGAAGGGCACATGGAATTCCAGGTCCTCAACCCCTTCGGCGCACAATATGGCGATTCGTTTTTTTCTCAATCGCATGATAGCCTCCCTTCATTGCTTGTAACACCCACCCATTGCTCCCCGCGGCCAAGGAATCAAAGATAGGGTGACCTACTATAAGCGGCTTCACAAACAAATCAAAGAGAGGGGCAAGAAAAGGAGGGGAAGCGGCGCTACGACTGTTGCATCCAGCCATGCATGGTCACTCGATCCATGTGACGGGAGGCGTGTCTCTGGCTACGATGCCATCGATCTTGCCTTTGGGATGGCCGATGGCAATGCTGGTGACCGCCTCGAAAGGATGCTTGATCCCGATTTTCTTTCTGAACCCAGCCATGATCGGGTAAGACAGGGGCACCATGGGCAGCGAAACAATGCAGGTTCCCAGACCCATCGCATGGGCGGCGAGCACCATGTTCTGGGTGCAGATCCCGGCATCGAGATCCGGATTGCTGATGCCGTGTTTTTGTTTAAGAATCAGGATGACGCACGGTGCGTTGAAAAAGATGCGACCCATGTTCCGGTCGGCTTTTTCCATGGCCGTCATGGGCCGCGGGTCGAACTTGTTGACCATGAGATAGCTGGAAGCGCTGAAGAATGCGGATTTCCATAATTTTTTCCGGCCGTTGCGGTTGAGGTAGGTGTTCTTCAAGAGTTTCAACACGGTCATGGAGCGGGATTCCAATTCATTGATCACGGCCTGGCGGGTGATCACGATGAATTGGTAGGGCTGGCCGTTGCCGGCGGATGGCGCGAACCGGCCTGCTTCAAGGACGCGGTGGATCATATCCTTGGATACTGCTTTGTCTTTGAACAAACGATTGGACCGGCGCGTGAAGATCATGCGCTCCACTTCCGTCAGCTCTTTTTCGATGACGGCGTAATCCGGATGCTCCTGATTGAACGGATTGGGCGGTTGCATATGGCCGCTTAGATAAGTTTTGTACCGTCCCTTATGGATCGTAAGGCTCCCGGAAAGGGCGATGGCGCCAGAGGGACAGACCGCCATGCAGTTTTCACAATTGATGCAAGCCTGCTTGAAGCCGCCGAAACCTATGGGCACGGGGACTTCGCCCTTGGTCCAGGAAAATCCACCGGCCGGGCAGGTCTCATAGCACCTGCCGCAGCGGGAGCATTTATCCGTGTCGATGGTTCGATCCGGAAAAGTCGTTTCAGGCATGTACGCTTGTTTAAAGGAATCCAGCATCGGGGCCTCCTTAAAATTTGATGACGTTTTCGGCATCTGTTCGGAAACGCTCCTGGAGGAGCCTCGCCAATGGTTTCTCGGAGATGGTATGGGGTATTTCATCGACGATCTGTAGATAGCCGGGCACGGCATTCCTTTCGAGTTCGTTCAGGCACGTGGTTTTCAAGCGGGCCACATCGATGGTTTTTCCCTCGAAGGGCGCCACGGCGGCCACGATATCGCTCTCGCCCGGGGCACCGGAAGCCGCCGGAATCCCATAGACGCAGACTTCCGACACGTTCTCGTCTTTTCCGATGATTCTTTCCACCACATCCGGTTGGATAAAATCACCCTGGCGCCTCAAACCACCGCCGATCCTGAAATCGAAGTAAAAGTAACCCTTATTGTCGCGATGGCAGATATCGCCGCTTCTGAGCCAGCCGCCGCGGGTCTTGTCGGAAGAGGCCTTTTTTTTGCCGAAGTAATCCACGGAAGTCTTGCCGAAGGTCAGTTTACAGATCAGTTCGCCTTTGGTTCCGGCCGGGACCTCGCGATCTTGTTCATCCACGATCTTCATGCGGTAAATAAAAGGGTTGGGCTTTCCGAAGGAGCCCACCGGGCCCTTGCCGGGACGATTATAAGCCATGCCGCCTTCCACCGCCGCGTACCACTCGAAGATCTTCACGTTGAAGCGTTTTTCGAATTCTTCCCAGATGGCCCGGGGTGTTCCGGCGCTGATCACGGTCTTCACCGGGTTCTTGCCATCGTCGGGACGCGGCGGTTCGTTGAAAATGCCGGCCATCATTCCGCCCAGCAGGGAATACGTGGTGCAGCCGTACTTCCGGCAGACATCCCAGATCTGGCTTTTCGTGAATTTTTCGCCGATCACCCCGTGCATGTTCTTTTTGGAAAGAACAGGGAAAACCGTGACCGACTGGGCGTTGCCATGGGTCATGGAAAGGCCGGTGTAGGGAATGTCGTGCTTTTTATAGCGCCAGACGATTTTGTTGAGGACGCCGTAGAGTTTGAAGCGATCCGCGCCCAGCACCACGCCCTTGGGGTCGCCTGTGGTGCCGGAGGTGTGGATGATCTGCGTCGGGCGCTTGAGATCCAAGGGGGCGATCCAGGAAGGAAGATCATCGTCTCCGCTTTCCAGAATTTCGTTCAACGCGGGATAATGCCTGGAGGGATCGATACGATGATGCTTTTTATAGAGTACGCCCACCACTTTTGCATTCGGGATCTGTTTTTCCACTGCCTTCAGGTTTTCCAGGCATTCGTCCGAAACCAGGATGCCTTTGGAACCGGTATTGTTGATCTGGAATGAGAGCTTGGCCCCCTTGGTGCGGGGGTCCACGGGAACGGCCACGGCACCGATGGATAAGGCCGCGAACAAGGCATAGAGGAACTCAGGGTGATTGCGCATCAGGATAATGAAACAGTCCCCTTGGCGGATACCGGCTTTGTAGAGCGCGTGACTCAAACGGTTGGTCTGGGTGAAGATATTGCCCATGGTGACCGTCTCGTCGGAACCATCGGAATTGGCGAAGATGAATTTGGTTTCATCCGGATCGATATTCTTATGTTTGAAGCATTGGAAGATGGGCAGGTCTTGCATTCTAGAAATCCTTTTGCAAAATGGTGATGACCATGGCCGCCTCTTCGATGCCAATGTTGCCACCGCCATTTTCGGCCAGGGCGATGCGCGCATTTTCCACCTGTCGGCCGTGGGCCTCTCCGCGCAACTGCCACACCAGTTCGACGATCTGGGCGGCGCCGGTGGCGCCCACCGGATGCCCTTTTGACTCCAGGCCGCCCGAAGGATTGATGGGAAGCTTGCCGCCCAAAGCCGAATGTCCTTGTTCGGCAAAGATGCCGCCTTCGCCCTTGGGGCAAAATCCAAGTCCTTCGGACTGAACGACCTCGCCGAAGGCCGATGCGTCATGCACCTCGGCCACGTCGATCTCTTCGGGTCCGATACCCGCGGTTTCATAAGCCTTGTGGGCCAGACGTTCCGTAATGTCCGGATCGTTGAAGGCGCGGTCCTTGCCGCCGCCCAGAACGGTGGCCAGGACTTTCACCGGTTTGGCGATTCCGCGCTTCTTGACCACATCCCCCGAGCAGAGGACCAGCGCCGCGGCCCCGTCGCCCACCGGCGAGCACATGGGTTGGGTCAGGGGGTAGGCCACCAAGGGGGCGGCCAGGATCTCTTCCACCGTGTAGGGCGTCCGGTATTGGGCATAGGGGTTGTGCTGGCTGTTGGTATGATTCTTGGCGCTGACCACGGCCAACTGCCGTTGGGTCAGGCCGTATTTTTGCATGTACATGCGGGTGGCGGTAGCATATATATCCATGAAGGCGCTGCCGCCCTTTTTCTCTTTTTTCTCCTTTGGGTCGGGAGCTTCTCCGCGGGCCTCGGCCTCCTTGCGTTTGCGCTCCGCATCGGCCTTCATGGCCTGCACGAACATTTCGATGACCTCTACGTCCGCGGAAGAGGAAAACAACTTAAGCCTTTTCTCGCGGTCTTCCATGTACATCTTCTCCATGCCCAGCACCAGGGCCACGTCGTGAAGACCGGAAGCCACGTGCAGCCAGGCCGTCTGAAAAGCGGTAGAGGACGAACAGCACGCATTCTCCACGTTGATCACCGGAATGTCACCAATGCGCATGGGCCGCAGGACGACCTGACCCCGGATGGATTCCTGGCCGGTGACCAGTCCCTGATAGGCGTTGCCCACGGCCGCCATTTGGATATCTTCTCTGCCGATCCCGGCGTGGGCAAAGGCGGCCTCCACAGCCTCATGGGCAATGCTTTTCATGTTGCGGTCCAGGTATTTGCCGAATTTGGTCATTCCCGCGCCGACGACATAGACATCTCTCATGGTAGAATCTCCTTGCAGATAGAAACAGTTTCCACTGGTGCCGATCAGGCCTCCTTGACCATCAGTTCGGAGACCCTGTTGATCAAGCGTCGGGGGGCAAATCGGTTCATCACCATGAAGAGAAACCACAGATGGATCCCCGGGATGTAGACCCGCTTGCCTCTCTTGAACGCCTCCACTCCTTTGCGGGCAATGACCGCCGGGCTGCTTTTCCCGCCGAAACTGAAGAACCGAAGTTTTTGAGGGAATCCCGGTACTCTCAATAGAGGCGTATCCGTATAACCGGGATTGAGCGTGAAGGTCCGGACCCCGGTGCCTTTCAACTCTTCCTGAACCGCTTCGGTCAGACTTTGGATAAAGGCCTTGGTGGCTCCGTAAACCGAATGCCGGGGCGTAGGAACAAAGGCGGATACTGAACTCACATTGAAAATATGCCCCGTGCCCCTGCGGATCATGTCCGGAAGAAACATTCGCATGAGAAGCATATAGGCCCTGAGGTTGACGGCCACGATCCTCTCCTGGCTCTCCATCGAAAGTTGATGGAATAATCCGAAGGCCATGACGCCTGCGTTGTTGACCAGGACATCGATCCGCGGATGCGTGGCCACCGCTTGGCGATACAACTTTTCGGGTCCGTCCAAAGTGGCCAGATCTTCAACCAGGGTCTGGACTTGAACCGCATATTGCCGCCGCAGGTCTCCCGCCAATTCTTCCAGGGCCTTTTTCTCCGACGGCAGGGAAGCGATGATCAAATGAGCTTTTTCCATGGCAAAACAACGCGCCAGCTCACGGCCGATGCCCGATGAAGCGCCGGTAATCAAAACCGTTATGTCCTTCAATGTGATTGCGTTCATGGTATCCGTCCCAGTAATCTCCGGGCAAGCCGGGCTAGACTCTAGTATTCAATAGATGCACGGTAACGATTTCTCCGCTTTTCAGAAGCTGCACATCACCCGGGACTTCGATCAGCGCGTCGGTGTTCAGCATGGGACTGAAAACGCCCGATCTTTGCTCGGGAAGAGCTTCGACCTCCAAACGCGTGTTCGTCCGTTTGGTCTTGCCGCGCAGAAACTTTCTGCGCCCAGCTTTAAGGATCCTATTGTTGGTGACGCGCGCGCTGGCGATTTCATTGCCCCACTCGCGTTTGCCCAGCAGCTTGTCGATCACCGGGCGGACAAAAAGATGAAAATTCACAAATGAGGAAACGGGGTTGCCGGGTAGACCGAAAATCAGGGTCTTGCCTCTTTTTCCGAAGAAAAGCGGTTTACCGGGCTGCACCTTGACGCGCCAGAAGATCTCCTCTACGCCGGCCTTTACCAAGGTCTCATGGACGATATCGTAGTCGCCCACGGAGACACCCCCGGTTAAGAGAATAAGATCCTTATCCACGTGCCGGTTGAGCATGGCCAGCAAATCGCCGCTTCGATCCTGCACAATGCCGGCGCTTACCGGAGCGGTACCCGCGGACAGGCAGAGCCCGAAAAGGGAGAGGCTATTGATGTCGTAGATCTGATCGGGACGAATGGCCTGCCCCGGTTTGGCCAGTTCGGTGCCGGTGGGGATGATGGCGATTTCCGGTTTGCGCGAAACCGTGACCCGACATATCCCACAGGCCGCGAGCACGCCCATCGCGGCCGGAGTGATCAGGCTGCCTACCGTGACGGCGGTGTCGCCGGGGGATAGATCCTGGCCTCTGGCAATGATGTAGGGATTCTCGCCTACCGCCTCGAAGAATTCGACCCTATCGCCGGTCTTGCGAGTGACCTCTACTTTAATGACCGCATCCGCTCCCTCTGGGACGCAAGCGCCCGTCATGATACGTATGGTTTCACCGTGCCCCAGCCGCTTCGATGACATGCGACCGGCCGGAACGTCATCGATCTGGGACAGGATCGCCGGCTCCTGGGAGGATGCTCGACTGACGTCACTGGCTTTGACCGCATAGCCATCCATCATAGCGCGATTCCAAGGCGGCACATGAACCGAACAGATTTGATCATGGCGCAATACGCGACCCAGACAGCTTTCCAGTGACAACTCTTCCGTGGGAAGGGTGTTCTCTACCGATGAAAGGCAAATCGATAGCGCATCCTGATATTCAAGCAGACTCCTGTTGAATTCCGGACGATCCTGGCGTTTTTCCGGTGCAAGGTAGATGGTATCAAATTCTTCGGGTAACTTTTCGATTACCGACTGGGTCATAGAAGTTCTCCATATTCGGTTGCAGAATTTTCAATTGGCATCATACCGGCATCGATCTGTTCGGCGCGGTGACCCAGAAGAAGTTTCAGGGTTCCGTCACCGCGCTTTTGTCTATCTCCCGTGTTACGTCGACCGTTTTGCCGATCGGTTCGAATTCGACCATGGAGATCGAGGGATCATCTTTCCCATCATGGATCATGGCTTCGATTCTGATTTGATCCGTGCTGCCCCAGAAGCACTCCTTGGCTTTGATCGATCCGGTGGATAAATCGGTCAGATTGTTCAGTTGGAGGCCCGTATTGTTAAATATCGCATTGCGACTGAAATCCATCTCCCCCTGGACACAGATGCCTCCCGTGCCTTTGCCGTCAGGAGTTTTATTTTGTTCGATCAAGTTGTTGCTGAATACCTTGTTGTGTTTGCTCAAGCCCCAGTAGTTCAGGGAAGCGCCGCCACCAATGCCGGCCAGGCTGGTGTTTTTCATGATGCGGTTGCCGACGAAGGTGCTATTGGATTCACCGAAGATCCCGCCGCCTTCCAAAGCAGCGTTATCCGTGATGCGATTGCCGTTCACGAGGGCGAAGCTGGCGTATAAGCCGCCACCTTTATTCTCGGTGTGGTTGCCCATGATGGTATTGTCCACCACCGCAGCACGGGAGGCCCAGATGCCACCGCCGTCCCCCTGGCTGGTGTTGCCCTCGATCAAGTTGTTGCGCATGTCCACGGCCACATTGGACTGGTATCCATAGGCAAAGATGCCGCCGCCGTCCTTGGCGCGATTGAATTGGATCACATTGCCATGAATTATTACGGGTAGGCTGCCATAGGCATAGATCCCCCCGCCATCCGAATCGCTGGTGTTGTTCTGAATGTTGCAGCCTTTCACCGTGGCGAATGCTTCCTTGATCCGGACGCCGCTGCCTTTGTTGTTTTGGATCTTGCAGTTCAGCAAATCTGCGCCCTTGCCGTCCATGCTCACGCCATTTCCGTTTTCGATGATGCAGTAGGACATGGAATTCGTTTCTTCATCGCTGAGGGCTCGGCTCGCCTTATCCAGGCTTCGGCTCTCGAAGATGATTTGATTCCAGCGCGCATCGGGATTTCCCGTGAAGGTCACGGGTTTGCCTTCCTCTCCCATGGCCATGAGTCTTCCCCGGATGCGAATGGAAACGTCTTTCTGTATTGTCAGGGATGTGTTGGGGGCAATGGTGAGCGTCTTGCCCTCACGAACCAGAAGATTACCGACAACGTTGTACTTGGAAATAGAATCCCCGCCCCATATGGTGTCTGCTTCAATAACACCGCGAACATTGCCGGAAACGGCTTGTTCGAGCTCGGGCGAATAAGTGGGGGAGGCATCCTGGGGAAGGGGATAGGCATCCGCAAAAGGAGCGGAGGCGAACATCTTCCAGTCTACTAATCCTACACGGGAGTCTTCCATCCAGTCGTAGATCCCGAATTCAATGATTTTCTCATTGTCTGTGCCCCAGTAGTTTTCGCGGGCATCCAGATCCGGTGACAGGGTGTGGGATTGAAAATAGAGCGCGTAGCCCTGACTCGGCACGATATTGTTGTGACGGAGGGTTGCGTTTCCTAACATGAGGATGGCCGCATCCGGGGCCGTTCCGTCGCCTGTGTTCTCGACAAAGGAGTTCTTTTCTATTTTGCCCATCCCCAGATGGAAGACCCCCGATCCCTTGGAGGCTTGATTTTTTCGCACGAGATTATGGATCATTTCGGAGTCATTTGAAAAAACGCCGCCGCCTTCTTCCGAACGGTTACCAATGATCACGTTGTCTTCCACCACCGATTGCAGGGCGTAGATACCACCGCCGGTCATGTCGGAGCCGTTTTCCGTAATGGTATTTCCCTTGACCAGGGCTTCATAGGCAAAGATGCCGCCGCCCTTGCGGTCGCTGCGGTTGTTTCGGACAATATTGTTCTCTACAATGACTTTGCCGTCTTCGTAGGCGAAGGCATAGATTCCGCCACCGCCGTCCCGGCCGCCGGCGCTGATATTGTCATAGACGGTGTTGCTTTTAATGGTCACCGACTGATTGGTAAAAACTTTGATCCCAGCGCCATTGCCGCTTTCCGTTTCCCGCTCCGTGCTGTTGGCGTAGACTTGGTTGTTGGCCAACAGACCCGAAGAATATTCGATCTGGATACCCGATGAAATATTGTGCCGGAAGATGCTATCCGTGACCTGTACTTGCGACAGATTGGCCTTGAATCCCCGGCCATACTCCAGGATGGTATGCTTGATTTCAATTTTCCCTGGGTCTGTGCGATCTCCGCCGGTGGCCGTGAGGAATTCGAGAAGATCCCAATACCGGCCCTCATCCTTCCAGGTAAAGAGGATGGGGGCGCTTTCAGCTCCAAGGGCCTTGACCAATCCGCGGCAGGTAATTCGCTTATTTTCGCCCAGCAATATCTTGACGCCGGGTTCGATGGTAAGGGTAACTCCTGGTAGAATATACGTGTTTCGATCTACCACGATGGGACTGTCTTTTTGCCTCCAGAGCGTGTCCTTATAAATGACGCTCTCATACCCGGGGATGGTCACCGCTTTAAAGTAAAAGTACAGGTTGGTCCAGAAGCTGTTCGAGATTTCGGCAAAATCCTCATAGGTTCTCATGTTCATCGCTTTGCGCAACGTGCACCCGTTGAGCAAGAGCGCCAGAACCAACAGGATCAATAGACCATAGGGGCGCTGTCTTAAATTTTGGTTACGTCCCATAGGGTCCTCCTCCTAAGTCCTGCCTTAATATTTGTTAAAGTCGAATGTTTGTACTTCCCGGGTGGTTTCCTCGGTCTTCATGGGTTCAGGGACTTTTTCCATGAACATCATGAAAAGGGCCGTTCGCTCGATCCAGTCTTCGGGATCAGGAATCCGCGGGGCCTTATCCGGCGTATAATAGACGAAGGGCATCTTGGTCCCGGCGCCGGCGTACTGATCGGGGTTTCGCAGAAAGTTCTTGATCCATGCAAAGCGCAGCCTTGATTTTACCGTCATCAGGTTGATGGACAGATCCTCCTCTTTTTTACCTTCCGGCAGCTCGCCGGTAAAAGAGACCGGATGGCACTGCATGCATTTGTCGCTTCTGAAGCGATACTCGCCCATGTCCAAGGCTTCCTGAGCATAATCGGATTTGACCAGGGCGGTTTCATAGGGAACGGTGACCACTTTCTGTTTTTCGTCAGCCATCAGGCTGTACATATAGCGGATGAGCATCGACCTGTCCTCGTACCCCATGTTGAAGGTCGGCATACGGATAGAAAGCCATGGCCGCATCGCGGAAGGCCGGTTTAAATAATTATAGAGCCAAGCGGGCTGCACTTTTTCAGCCTCATCAACGATCCTGGGAGGAACCAAGGATTTCTTCAGCAGGAAACCATCGATTCGCGGAGTCTCTCCGCTGATGAGCATATGGCACCCCCGGCAATTGAAATGGGAGAGCATCCACTGGCCCCTTTCCGTTAACGCCGAGGGATCGCTGGACTTGACCAAATATTTTTCCGGAAGTTTAAGCAGTCGGTTGAATAGGTAGAAGACAGTCAACTGCTCGACCTCTTCGGGGCTGAGGTTGAAGTCAGGCATGGACATGGGCATGTTCTCGGCCTTATAGATCGCCGGATTGGTGATTTTGTTCTCGATCCAATCCCATTTCGTATGCGGCACCTTGGAAGAACCAAACGGCAATTCTTCCATGCGTTTGTCCGCGACCTCGGCCACACTGATGCCAACCTTGGCAGGTTCGGCATTTCCGCGGATCTGATGGCAACCCAGACACCCCATGCTTTGGGCAAGTCGAGCCCCATTTTCTTGATTCCCTTCAGGGACGATACCAGAAACATATTTCTTCATTTCTGGGTCCCCAAGAGTCCTCAGATAGGACGTAAGGTTCTGGATTTCTTCGTCGGTCAATTCCAGTCGCGGCATCCAGGTGTCGGGATTGATGGCTGCCGGATTTGAGATCCAATTGACCAACCAGTCGCCTTTGAATTTTATGCCCGCTTCGCTCAGCAGCGGGACCCGTCTGGTGAGGCCCACAACATCCGGCTTTTCGCTGTGACAAGCTACGCATCCTTTCTGGTTGAAAGCCGTTTTTCCTTTTTCGGCGCTGCCTTTGCGTTCGTCCGCAAGACTGAGCTTCATCTGATTGTCTTCGATGGCATAAAGATAAGCGACCAAGTCATTCAATTGCTCATCCGCCAACCTGAATTTAGGCATGAGGGTGGCCGGGCGGATCTTCGCGGGTTCCTGGATCCATTTCAACAGCCACGCTTTGCTCGATATCTTGCGGGAGAGGCCGTTAAAGGGTGTGGAAAATTTAGGCAAATTATAGCTTGTGCGTGCGTCATGGCATCCATAGCACCCTTTTTCCACAAACAACGTTTTCCCCATAGCCGCTTTTTGGGCGCCCTGAAGGCCAACGACGTTTTCATGGCATTCAAAACAGGAGCTCTGAATGTACTTCAAGGGCAGCCTAGGACTCTCCCAGTTCTCTTCGAACCCATGCGCTTTTTGCTCGGTCAGCCCAACTCCCTGGCCATGATGGCAGAGGGTGCAGCCGAAACTGCTGATTGGATGATATTTTAAAATGCCGGCCGGATGGCTTTTCAGGGGGGGCTGCCCCTCCTGGAACAAGGGATTCCCCATGGCCCTATGGCAGGTTATGCAAAAATCGCTGACATTTGCATCGGGAAGAAAAACAACATCTATCTTTTCGGATGAAGCGTTGACTTCATCGAGCATTCGGGTGAATGCTTCTATGTCTTCTTTAGGCCCGGTTTCACGGGCATGGCTCAACCTATCGGCAAGCCGTTGGGTGTAAATCTGCTTGTAGCTCTTCTGATATCCTCGCCAATGATCGCGCCTCGCTTTTTCTCCGGTGGCTACGAGAAAGAGGGTGCCCGCGAGCATGAGCGTGAATATTACAAAGAGAAGCCGGATTCCGAATTTTGCTTTTATTTTAGGTGAAGTGCTCATATGGAAAAATAGGGGGTTATGAGTATGTATTTGATGTGAAAGAAAATCCTCAAAATGATTTTAATGATAAGCGAAAACATCAGCAGGATCAGGAGCCACGTGATCAGGTAGCGTGCGAAGCCTAAGGCTTTGTAAAAAGCAGGCTTGATCAAGGCGGGAAGCCAAAGTCCCAGAATGAAATAGGACATGATCAGTATGTAGGACCAGATGCCGGAAAGGTTCCAAAGTTTGCGCTCCGCCTCCTTGGGCACGGACCAATCCTGCCATGGCCAATAGAATTGCCAATTAGGGCCTCTCAAGAATTGACCCAGGAGGATCAGCGCAAACCACAGAATATATCCGAGCATGAAAAGGGATATGGCAAACTTTCGATGCTTGAAGCCATAGGTGCCTACTCCTGCCGGATTGGAATCAAGATAGGGAATGGCCATCAACCCGAATATGATAAATAGGGGTATGGCCACCCCTGCGATCCAGGGATCGAAATATACCAGCAACTCCTGCAGCCCGACAAAATACCATGGGGCCTTGGCCGGATTTTCGGTCCAATTGGGGTCCGCTATGGCTTTAAGAGGAGCATCCATTCCCAGGGACCACAGGCAGAGGACGACTATGGTTAAAAGGATCGCGAGAAATTCCCTGGACACGAGGTCGGGAAAGGTAAAGACTTCGCTGATTTCAGCGCCGGCCAAATTTTTATCGGTCATAGCATCCATAACTGATATGCGCCTGAACCGGCATCGCCGGTGTTTCGGGTTTACAGAGGGCGTGATATGCCGCCGTCTTTGCGAATTCTCCAGAAATGAATCACAATCAATAGCGTGCATAAGACCGGAAGCAATACGCAGTGCAGTACATAAAATCGCAGCAAGGCATTGCCCCAGACTTTGTTGTCGCCGAGCAACAGATATTGCATGTCGTTGTACTCATTGATATTCAAGACGCCTTTGAATGGGCCTTCGCTTCCTAGAAAAGGCGTTGCGGCGGCCATTTTGGACCCCACGGTAATGGCCCAAAGGGCGATCTGATCCCAAGGCAAAAGATAGCCGGTGAAGCTTAAAAGCAGTGTCCCCGTGAGCAGCCCAACTCCGACCACCCAATTGAATTCCCTGGGGGGTTTGTACGATCCAGTCAAAAAGACCCGGAGCATATGAAACATCACCAGCAGGACCATGGCGTGAGCGGCCCAGCGGTGCATGTTTCGGAGGAACATGCCGTAGTGAATCGTATGCTCGATCAGTTTCATGTCGGTATAGGCATATTCGGGAACAGGCCGGTAGTAGAACATTAACAAGATACCGGTGATCACTTCCACGATGAACATCAGAAGCGAAAGTCCACCCAAACAGAATGTGAACCTCAAGTCCAAGGCGGATGCCTTGGTCCTGACCGGATGAATGTGGAGAAATATATTCGAGGTAACCGCCAGGGCCCGGTTTCTGGGTTTGTCATCCAGGTCGTGCCTGAACACCGATTTCCACAGTCTGCTTTGGGTGATCCAATCTGCTTTCATATGCTCGTCAGCGCGATGTCTTTAGGACCGCTTTCCGGGCCTGAAGCCGCGCGTGGGGAGGGGAACGCTTCGTCCCGCTGGCACCCAGGCCCGGTGGCGGTTCTAACATCACTTCTATTTAATTATTGATGTAGTTGAAATCGCAATTCAACAGTCGGTCCATCAGAACAATCACATTGCGATAAAATGCGATCACATCCTTGTTGACATTTTCTTTCAAGCCAGCCTCGATCTCCATCATGCGCTCCACGATGACCCCCGTCCATTTCAGTGGATGCCGCTGAAGAAAATCTCTTTGGGCTCTGCGGAAAGGGCTCGCGTCACGGTCTTTTTGAAGGGCCGTAAGCTCCAGGAATGTGAGATAGTGCAAAAATTCCAGCTCGTAGATGAGATGGTCGGGCCGGTCTTCCGAGCTGCCTTCCGCGTAACTGAGGCCGAAATGATTGTAAAAAAGGATCAGGTCCTTGAAGATGCTCTTACGCCCCTCCTCCTTGTTCATGAGCACCCCTTCGACCAAGGGGCAGGCCGGATTGCCGGGACCGGCTTCGAATAACCGAATGAACTCGATCTCCACATCTTCTTCCTTTAGAGTTTCCGGATAAGTGAGATCTCGTATTTCATTATCATTCATGGCAAATGGGTAAGGCAAGTTTTCCGCAATCCGAAGAAAATTGTTCTTGAATTCTCCATTTCTGACGTAGACCCGGCTCAAAGCGTCAGGGTATCTGAAGATATCGGCCATGATGGCATACATGTCTATCCTTGACGACAAGGCCATCTGTTCCGGTGTGGATAGCTGTTGCGAGAAAAATATATCAGGGACCTCAGTGGTTATTGCCTGTTCATTTAATTCCGCTGCTCTCATGGGTAGGGCCTCGCGAATCGGTAAAAGTTTCGTGTATGAAGGGCTGCTGCCCGTTGGACTGCTGCCTGGTCAAGGGGGTACGCGCCTAAATCTTCTGATCCATCAGCGAGGTCATATCGGGCCGCGAGTAGGAACCTGGTTGGCCTGGTTTTCTTTCCAGCGTCGCGGGATCCTTGTCGAACGGTCCGAACATATGCTTCCACTCCCTGGCGATCAGGATGTCCATCAACTCGGACTTGCCGCCGTTTCTCACCTTGTCCAGTTCCGTCTGCATGACCGTAAGGGCCGCATCGACTTCAGGCCCAAACAGGAAGCGCAGATACTCGCGCGGAATGCGGGGTTTGGAATGGTCCAGCTTCCCATCTTCCGCCAGGCGCGGGGGCGCCAGCGGAGGGATGTAGAATACGTTGGGTTGGGTGCCGTATTCGGCATGCAGGGGCAGAGCGACCTTCCACACCTTAACCAATTTGTAAATCAGGCTCTTGGGGTCATCAGATAATCCCACCCAGCGGACCCGGCCCGTGCATTGACGCGCGCAGGCGTTGGGAACTTTTTGTTCCAGGCGGGGGTAGCAGAAGATGCATTTCATACTCACATTCTTAACGAAATTGAAATAAATGACTTTGTAGGGGCAAGCTTCCAAACAGAAACGATATCCTTTGCAGCGCTCCTGATCGATGACCACGGCCCCGTCGCTGGTGCGTTTGTAAATGGCATTGCGCGGACAGGCATCCAGGCAAGCTGGATAAGCGCAGTGGTTGCAAATTCTAGGCAGGTAGAAATAAAAGGAGTTGGGGTATTGACCGGCGCCTTGATCTTCATCCCAATTCATGCCCCAGTCCGGGTTTGTGCCATCGGGGTTTTTGGCCTGGAGGTGAACCTGCCCCGCCTTGTTGGTGATGACCTCGTTCCAATTGAACTTCCACATATCGCCAAACTCTTTGCGGGTCGGATGCTTGCCGAGGATCGGCTCCATGACCTTGCCTTCGAACTTTACCTTGTACCCGCCGCCCATCTTTTCCCAATCCTTGGGAGAACCCTTGCCCGGCAGGGTGTTGACCTTATTCCACCACATGTATTCGCGACCTTCCACACTTGTCCATAAGGTCTTACAGGCCATGGAACAAAGCTGGCATCCCACGCATTTGTTCAAGTCCATCACCATGCCGACCTGCTTGTCGAATTTGCGCAAATTATCCTTGGCAGCCTCAAAGGACTTTGCCAATTCCTCTTCCCTTTGGGTGAGTTTTTTATCTTCGCCGGTCATCACCGTCTCCTTATTGTAGGTATTTTTGATTCATAATTTCTTAAGCTTCGATGACCAATTCGCGCCACTCCTTGCTGAAGGCCTTGACGCCGCCGCGTTCTCCGTTGCTACCTTCCCAGACCGCGAAGCCGATGCCGATGCTCCCTCCGGTTTTTAGCTCCACGGTCTCCTCGTCTTTTCCTGTGACCTTCAAGGGCCGGGTTACGACCACACACCATGTGCTTTTATCCCAGCTCGAATGGGATTGAATAGAAGAGATTTTAGTATAAAGAGAAGTCGACAAGCCGTGCGATATTTGGTTCTTTGGTTTTTCCTTGAAATCCGGGCGCCAGTACCAGGCGTTGGTGGGATACTCCTTCGACCCCATCTCCTTTATCTGGGTTTGATTGATGTCGCCGAAGGGGAAAAGAATTCCTAAACCATCTGGAAATACATTGATGTCTCCGATTTCGCGGTTGGGTTTTGCGCTGGCCCATTCAAAATAGAAGTAGATGTTTTCCGTGTCGTGATAGGTCGCGACACTCAGCTCTTTAACCGCTCCGATCTTGCTTTCATCGTATACCCCTTTGATATAGGGCGAGGGCTGGTTGGCAAGAGGGGTTCCGGCCGTTTCAAGCCTTATTTTCGGGCTGTTCTTCCAGAATGCGTTGCCGCTGTCCAACAGCTCTTTCTTGGTTTTGGAGACGCTCTTACATACGATCTTTTCCATACGCCACCTCTATTATCGAATCATATTAGTGATGTTAGGCCTTTTCGACTTGCACGCTGACCGCTCTGTCGATGGGTTGCGCGCACCAATTCCAGCGCCAGTAGTGCAGATGCCCGTAGTTGTTGACTAGATCCAACCATTTGATCATGCCCGGTATGGCGGTGTCATAACTCTTCCATCCTTCGAACATGTAGGGTTCCCAGGCATGGTAGATGATGACCTGGCCCGGCATGGTTCCTCCCTTGTTTGGCCTGGCCGCGGGCGTAATTTTCACGTGGACCTTGAAATCGTCGAAATCGTTGAAGACCCTGACCAGATCGCCGTCTTTGATCCCGCGCTGTTCCGCGTCCAAGGGGCTCATAAACATAAACGGACGGCCCTGATGGGTCCGCAAGAGCTGTTGATTGCCGATCCAGATGGAATGGACGCTCCAGCGTTGATGACCGCTGGTCATGCGTAAGGGATAGTCACCGCCCATTTTAGGATTATCCTTATGCACGGGAAGCTGCTCTTGAGCTTCAAGGAACCAGTCGTGGTCGATGTAGAACTGCATTCGGCGGTGGTAGGTCGGGTAAGGCAACTTCTTTTCGCCCGTATGCCAGGTCAACGGGACGATGGGCTCGTCCGGTTTGATGTCCGTGGCTAAATTCATGCTCACGCCGTCGAAGGGCGAAACGTTGGCGAAGCGAACGATGCCGACTTCTCTCAGCTTCGCCATGTTTGTCCCGGCCGGCAGATTTCCCAAGAAAACACTTGTATTCAGCGCGTCCTCGAAAATCGTGTTAAAATCATTTGCGCCCATGCACTGCCACTGTCCGAATTTGCTCAAATCGATGTCATTGTTTTCGGTTCGGCAGACCATGTGCTCCTGGGCAAAGCGGAACTTTTCCATCGGCTTGATTTTAGGAGTAAACCGCGTTTGGCCCCTTTTCTTGGCCACCTCTTCGATCTTTTTGCCAAGCATGGCACAGATTTCCCACTCCATCTTGGACTCCCCTATGGGCTTGACGGCATCTTCCGTGATCGTCAGCCAAGGCACATGGGGGGTTGGAAAACGGGTATCGAGTTTTTCATAGAATCCGGCGCAGGGCAGGACGTAGTCTCCATAGAGGACCGTGGTGCTCCAGCGGGTCTCGAAACCGAATATGAGTTTGTATTTTTTCCACAGGGAGGTGAGAATGTTTTTATTCCAGCCCCTGTTCTTGCGCGCAGGATTGGTGCCCATCCAGCAGTAAACGGTGGGCGTCTGGCCGATCGCGGGTCTGATGAAGCCCTCCCACCAGCCCTTGGAAACGGCTTCGTTGTAGTATTCCGAGAATTGCCGTTTCATGGTGGGGCAGTGCCACGCTTTGTTGTCCCAGCTCTTTTTGTAGTCCGAATGTTCATAGTAAAGAAATGCCGGAACCGTCATGTTGACCATCATTCGGTCGTAAACTTCTTCGAGTTTGATGGCCGACATCTCATCGGTCATGGTCGGGTCTTCGCGGCGGATGAGATTCAAGGCCCTTTTCAAAGTGGGAAGTTCCTGGGCAAGCCCTCCAAGCCCCTCATGTCCCTTGAAGATTTGCGCCAATGCGCCTTCGAACAAGGATTCGGCCCAACCCCGGATTCCGCTGCCTTTGTTGCCTAAGCTGCCGGTCAACGCCAATATCAAGCACATGGTCCGTTCGATCAGATCGCCATGATAATATTTGGAAGAGTTCCAGCCGACCATGATCTGGATATGCCCTCTGGCTTTGTGACATTTTTCTGCCAGGCGGCGGATGGTGTCCGGATGGGTTTTACAGATCTTGGATGCTTTATCCGGTGTGTATTCATTGTTGAGCATGGTTTTTAACTGATCGAAAACAGGCTGCACCTCTACGGAATTCCCGTCTTTTAGAGTCACTTTGAAGCGGCCTTCCAGAGCCGGGTCACAGGGAAGCTTCAAGGTGTCAAGGGGCGCCTTGACCGCTTTTTTGCCGGCCGCATCCCACATGTAAAACTGATCTTTGCGGCCGCCTTCCATCTCCTCCGCGTTTAGGAAACGATGGGTATCGGTTCGGACCAGCAGAGGAAAGTCGGTTTGCTCCTTGACAAAGGGGTAGTTGACCCACCCCTTTTCGATCAAGACCTGGCAAACTGCATTTCCCAGCGCCGCATCCGAGCCCATTTCCACGGGGATGTATTCGTCGGCATGCATACACGAGGGATTGTAATCCGGCGCTATGGAAATAACTTCGGCGCCGTTGTAACGCGCCTCTGAAATGAAATGATAGCAGGGAATGCGTGTGTAGACTGGATTCATGTGCCAGATCAGATGCAATTTGCCGAAGTACCAACCATCCACAGAATCCATGAATTGGAATTTTCCGAAAGTTTCGTAGATACCCCGGTTAAAATCCCCAATAGTGGAATCCAAGTCTATGTTAGTTCCTCCCAAACCGGCGAAAAGCCTATGGGGCGCCATCATATGAATATATCCACCATTGCCGGGCCCTGCCTCGAAAATAAGTGATTCCGGCCCTTGATCCACCAATCCGTCAATGATTTTTTCAGCGATTTCCGTCAAACATTGATCCCAACTGATGCGCTGCCATTTTCCGCTTCCGCGCTCCCCCACTTGTTTCATGGGATATTTCAGGCGATCGGGGTTGTACATCTGCAGGCTATAGCTTGCGCCCTTCTGGCAACCGCGTGGGTTGAAGTCAGGTCCGGAGGGGTCGATCACCGGGTATACGGCCGCCTGTTCTTCCCTGAAGACGATGCCGTCCTTGGTATAAACTCTCCACAGGCAATTGCCTGGATAACAATCCACCAGATGGGTCCCCCAACTGACCTTATCCCAGGTCCACTCTTTTCTATGCAGATCTTCCCAACCGGCATAATCCCATTCGTTGATGAGCTTTTCAGCGGCATTCGCGAGCGTGTTGCCTCCCAAAAAGCCCAAAGAGCTTAACGAGAGTATGGACACCGCCGCGCCAGCCCCCTTTAGAAATGTTCTTCGGGAAATTCTGAATTCAGTCATGTGTTCCTCTCTTTTCAGGGTTATTCGTGATGCGCTAGCAAAACCTCTTGGAAGATGTTACCGGAGTCCCAAAGGCCTTGTAAGAGATAATTCTACAGGCCCTTTATCCTCAATATAAAAAGAAAAACATCTACCACCAGGGAAAGACATGGACATTATCAACCCGAAGTAAAACCTATCCCTATTCGCCGAAAGCGCGAAGTAAAGCACCCGAATTCATTGTGGGTGTTAGCCGAAAAAGCTGGCGGTATATGATATCTGGTCATGATCAGTCATGATCATGAGGAAAGTAGTCGAGACCTACAGCAATGAGATGGACAAAATGTCGCTTTGTCGTCTTTTTGGGATCTAATCATATCCGGTGTTCAATATGGATTGCATTCCATGGACAGCCGCTGAGCATGATTCCTTGTCGTCCTCCGGATACGCAAGCCCCGCAGCCGATGCACAACGAGCCATCGACAGTCATCATGTTGAACGGGTAGTTCTTTGCATCTTGGAGCAATTTAAGGGCCTTTGTTTTGCAGTATACCGCGCAGATCGGCGAGCCTCCACAGCCCGTGCACCAGGGATCGATCACAGCGATCTTGGAAGTCTTCCTTATGCTGGCGGCCCCGATATTCATGTCATGAGAGCTGAATAAACATTTTCTGCTTTTCAAATTCTTGCTGAGAATAGACCATGGCTGTATCCACGGTGATGCGTTTTTCACTGTCCTGGGTTATATAGTGCCTGTCCAAGGGACGCGGCGCAGGGCCGGCAAACTCATGACCATGAGAGTGGTATTCGCTGCCATGGCATGGGCACTTGAAAATGTTCAAATCTTGGAACCAGTTGACGGTGCATCCCAGGTGAGTACAGCGCGCATATAGTGCGTAGATGCGATTCTTTTCACGGACAACAAAAAATCGATGGTCCTTTTTAAAGCGGGTATCCACTGATATGACACCATATTGATCAGGATTTCCACCACCGATAAAATCCTGAATGGGGCCAATGATGTATCGGCTGGGCGGATGAAACACCACAGAAGGATAAAGGAAGCGGATGTTCTCATAAAGCCCGGCGCCAAGGCAGGTAGCCACCAAACCCCAGCCGATGACTGATATGCTTTTATCCAAAAAAGCCCTTCTGGATAGTCCTTCCGCAGGAGCAGATTTTTCCTTGTCTTCTATCATTTGCACATCGACCCATTGAGCGTCCATTTGCTCCATCCTTCTGAAAGCCTTAATGTTTGGCTCCCCTGAGGCTACGCACCACTTCAATCAATGCAGTGCAAACAAACATGATGATGGCGACCGCAAGATATTGCACCCATTCATAGTAATAGATGTCCGCAAACATGGTTCGCCTGAATATGTAGTAGTAGACGAGATTGGAGGCGATCACATAGACTATGGTGATTAAGGCCGCGTATAGCATTGATTGCAATACCTTTTTGGGCATTTATGCCTCCTGATCGATTATGAATGCGTGCTATTAAGGAAAATAGACCGAGGACGGAACTTTTTAAAAGTGGAAAGTGGTACTTTGAACTTTACTTAAATGAACTAGAATTGGGTGTCAACAGAAATTTTTGCATGGCAATTAAAATTATATTATGGAACATTGTAAACAAATATTACATGATTGTAAATATTGACAATATTTAAATATCACCAGTGTGCGAGATTAAACCGCTATTTTTTATGGCGGTTATACTTCATGTATCCAATGCTTTCGAAAGACTTTATGGGCCAGCTCGATGATGGCCGTAATTTGGAATGCAGGCGAAATTAATAGTTGCTTTTTTAATTTCATGTGAATAGCATGCGTAGTACTACTCCCGCCGTACTTTTTACTCCGATAACAGCTACGCACCCAAGGAGGCATCCGATGATCTGTGGTAGAACACATGAAGAACTGTTACGTGATATCAAGAATTTCCATGGATATGTGGCGCCTGGTCTGGTAATCGGCGCATTTATGGTCGATGTCGCCTACAGACTGCTGGAAAAGAACGTCGAGGCGGATGTCATTGTCGAGACCAAACATTGCCTGCCCGATGCTATCCAGATCTTTTCACCCTGTACCGTGGGCAATGGTTGGCTGAAGATCCTCGACTTGGATAAGTTCGCGATGGCATTCCACGATCGCCACACCCATGCGGGCATCCGGATCTGGCTTGATTTGAAAAAAGCCGAAGCTCACCCGAACATATATAAATGGTTCATGGGGCAGGTATCCAAAAAGGATCTGCCGTCCGAGGTCCTGGTGGCTGACATTATGAAGGCAGGTGACGACATTCTGTCGCACGCCCCGGTGGTGGTCATTAAAAACGCCCAACGCGAAAAAAAAGGCGCCATCCGGGTGTGTGACAGATGTCGAGAAGCGTATTCGGCATCCCAGGGGGAAATTTGCCTCGCATGCCAGGGGCTGGGCTATTATATGCAAGCCGCGGCGAATGCATAGCGCTGACATTTCAAAGTTTTCTTCATTGAACATGGTCGCAGCTTCCGGCCATCAAATGTTCCGTTCGAAAGTACTTTTTTCGGTGCTAAACGCTATTTGTATCCGCCGGGTATAAGTACGCGATGCCGCTGGTCGGATCGGACGGCCATCAGAAAACTACTTGGCGAAAAAGTGGATAGAAAGACTTTCGACCTTGTATTGTTATTTAAGTTAAGAAAGGGGGCCCCATGATTCCACGATCGGAATGTAAAGCATTCCTGGATAGAGAACCGAAGTTCGACGATATCATGATCAGTCTACGTGCCATTGCCAGGCAGCCCAAAGGAATCAATAGCGAAGTAAAGCGAATCATTGCAGTAGCGAGAAAATTCAATGATGAAGTGGTGCGTCCAGGCTGCCTGCCGCTCGATCGAAAGATGCATGAAGACCCCGATCATCTTGCCTGGGATTACGTCATCGAAGCGAACAAGCGCGGCTTCTACACCATGTTTATTCCGAAGATGTTCGGCGGCGGCGGATACAGCCTGGCCGGTATTGCTTACTTTCTCGAAGAACTGGCATCGGCTTGCGGCGCCATAGCCAATATCGTCGGCGTTCATTATCTGGGCGTCACCATGTTGTTCTCATCTTGGAATTTCAAGGTGATCAACAGGGTCTGCAAAGATGTAGTCAAGGGATATAAAGAAGGTAAACCTTGCATTTTGAGCCTGGCCATGACCGAACCGGATGCCGGCACGGACTCACAGAACATCGAATTCATGGATACCGGCAGCCTGGCCTGCCATGCCCAAAAGGTTCCGGGAGGATATAAAATCAATGGGAACAAGATCTTCATCTCCATGGGCCATATGTCCACCTGGCATATCATCCATGCGTACACCGACCTGAATAGGGCATCCGAAAATACGGTCATGTTGGCCGTCAAAACAGGCACACGCGGTTTTACTTTCGGCAAAAAGGAAAAGAAAATGGGGCAGAAAGCCTGTCCTGCCAGCGAACTCATTTTTAAAGATTGTTTTGTTCCCGATGAAAACGTCTGTATCGACAAAGAGGATGCATCCCGCTTGCGAAGTCCGGTAAAGGATACTAACGCGAGAATCTTTGCCTTTATATGGGCAGCCTCCCGCACCGGGGTTGGTGCTTTCGGTGTGGGCACGGCCCGGGCCGCTTTCGAAGATGCTCTGGCTTATGCCGCTAAAACCGAAATCGATGGCCAACTCCTGGTCAACCACGAATGGTGCCAAAGCCTTCTGGCGGATATGTACAAAAACGTTCTTCTTTCCCGGCTGGCTTATGCCGAAGCGAGTTATGCCAATGGGTTGCATGGCATGTGGATGGTTATGAACCTGAAACCCATGTACTACATGACCCGGTACACACCGGCGGGTATCTTGAAGTTCTCTATTTCCGCGCTGTCTCGATTCGGCTTCGTCACCAACTTCTTCCGTAAAATTTGTTTCGATCATCAAAAGGATGAAGCCATCGATCGCATCGATGGCTGGGGATCGCTCGCCAAGGTCGTGGGCACCGATGCGGGCATAACCAACGCGCGGCTTGCTCTGGAAATCATGGGCCACGCCGGCGTGCGGCAGGATTGCCGCGCGGAAAAGGTTCTCAGGGATTCCAAGCTGCTCCAGATTTATGAAGGCACCAACCAGATCAATCGGTTGAATCTCTTCAAGCGGATGGTGGCCAAACCCATCCCGCAAGCGGAAGTTTTTTCCCAAGCGAACTTATAAAATGGATAACCATAAAAGGATGCACACCATGATCAAATCCGAAAATAAGGAATTGAAGCTTGTAGAAAAGGCCGCACGCGAGTTTTCAAAAAAGATATTGGCGCCGGGGCGTGAAGAAAACGATGCATTTCCATTCGGACCTTTCTTTAACGATGTTCTTGATAAAGCCTTTGCCTTGGATCTTTTCCATATCCAGCTTCCGGAGCACCTGGGTGGTATGGGGCACGGCATTCGCGTCTTTTGCACGATAATGGACCAAATCTGTCAGGAAGACAGCAGCTTGGGCGGCATTATATTCACCAACGCCCTGGCCCAGTCGGTCATGCTGGCATCGGGCAGTGAAGCGCTCCTGAAATCCATCGCCGAACAATCCCAGGCGGTACCAGATTTCCTGGTCGCTTTTTCATCCCTTGCCAACCCGAACGATATATCCGATCTGCCCACGGCCCAAAGCCTGGACGGGAGTTATTTTTTATCAGGAGCGCTGAATGATCTGGTTCTGGGTGGCATCGCAAAACAGGCGGTGGTTCCCGCGCGGATTAGTCCCGGGGCGCCATACTCCTACTTCCTGGTCGATTTGAACGGCGGCGATGTTATACGAAGCGAGCCGGTCATGAGCCATGGGCTGCATGCCTGTCCCGCGGTGGATGCGAACTTTTCCTCGGCTAAAGGCATTCTGCTGGGCATCCCCGGCAAGGGGGATTCATATTTTAAGAAAGGGTTCGAAACCTTGCAGTTGGTGGCGGCGGCCATGTCCGCCGGAGTGATGAAAGGCTCGCTCCAGGAGGCTATTGCCTATTGCAACAAAAGGGTTCAAGGCGGCCGAAAACTAAAAGACTGGTCGACCATGCAGATGATGCTGGCCGACATGACCATCCAGACCTATGTCGCGGACATGCTGATCGCCCGGGCTTGCCAGGCTGTCGAGAACCGGGAAAACGATTGGCAAATTATGGTTCAGGCCGCCTCTTTACACATCCAGGCCGCGGCCACCCATCTGGTAAGTGACGGCATCCAAGCTCTCGGCGGCGTGGGATACATGAAGGATTTCGGGCAGGAAAAACGATTTCGGGATGCCGGACAGATCCAGGCCTTATTGGGCCATGCGCACCTGAAAAAGCTCCGCTTTATCAGACAATTTCTGCATATCGGCAAGGGGGCCGGGGAAGCAGCGGAATTGAAACCGGTCATCGAGGTGAATGTCAAAGAGGGTGGGAAGCGTTTGACGGAAGGATTACTTCAAGCAGCGACGCTTCAGGCCAAGTGATGGGAGCCGTCTCAGGACGCATGTTGAACAGCCTGTTAAGCAGCGGCTATCGACCGGGAGCGCAGGATATCATGGTTGATCGCCGCTACTTCTGTCCAATGCTCAGCGACTCCTTGATCTTCTTATTCAAGTAGCGCCTATGGAGGAGCGGAAACACCAGGTACAGAAGCTCGACACACTTCAGGGCCAGTTCGTTGGCATCCGGAACCGCCAACTTCCCCTTGAGAATGAGGGTCAAAAAATACTTGAACTGCCTATCCGCCATCTCGTGGAAAAAGTTGTTGTGAAGGGCTATGAAGTCGAAGGAAAATCCACGTTCATCGCAGAGGTGCTGGCGCAGTTGAGCGATCAGCGTTGCGACTTTGACATTCTGCACATCGAAGAGTCCGTTTTCGTCCTGGATTAAAATGCCGGCTTTAAGGCACTTTTCAAGATCCTTGGGGCTGATTTTCGATATCTCCGACAAGGCTTTCTTGTTGACCGGCGTATTCGGATGGCTTGCCGATGTGGGTTCCACCCAATCCAGTTGTTTGGCCTGAAACAGTTTTTGGGTCAATTCATCTTCCTTGGAAGGCACTTGGTCGAAGCCTAAATCATCGATGGCCTTTTTGATTACCTCCAAAGGCAAGAAATGCTCTTTCTGGAATTTTTTGATGGTCTTGATCAGTCCGATATAGCCTTCATCGTAATAAGCCATGTTTTTATAAGGTTTATCGGGTTTGGGGAGAATGCCTTGGCTGATATAGAATCGGATGGTATGGGCCTTAACGCCCGTGGCTTCCGATAACTCTTTCATTTTCATGTACCGCTTGGCTTTGCCTTCACTGCTCTTGGCCACACTTTTTGTTGCCATTAGGGGATACGACCTCCGATTGTTCACATAGGTTGTACTAAACGTATCAAATTATCAGACGCGTGAAAACCCCGCTGAAACCTATTTCAATTTCTACGGTGCCGGCACCCTTGCCGATCGCATTGGGGGCAGGGTGAAAGGGCAGGCGGATCGGGAGCGAACAGGATGGCTGCCGTAAGGGATTTGGACGGAATCATGGCCCCTGAATCGCAAAGGCGGATACCGATAAGCGGCGGGTTGAGGAAATGGAAAAATGCCGCCTGAACCGCGAGCGGAATATCACAGTAACCGGGACTGAAACGGTGCAACGGATGCAACCCCTGAACCCTCTTGTGATTTTCCAGACGTTCGGAAAGATCGTCGGCCAGGAGTTCGACGACCAGGGCTGCCGCTTCATGAAGCATAAACCGATCCGTCAGATTCATCGTCTTTTCATAAGCTATGTCTTGATCCGGAAGGGGGCCGAGGGTCAAGGCAAGGACGGCCATCGTTATGGGATGGCCCGATCGCCTGGCCAGATCGGCCCAGAGCGGGCTCTCGACACTTACGCCGCAAGCATGAATGGCATCTTTCGAAATAGAAGATATGGGAGTAAACGCGACGATGGCCTTTGGTTCGATCGAGGCAAGCACTTGCTTTATCGCGGAAGAAGATAAGGCGCGGATGTGGCGTGGAGTATCAATCTTTTTCCCATACCCGAGCCGCTTCAGGAACTTTTCTTCAATCGGGTCGCCACCGACGACGGTGGGTGGAATCTGGAGGATCTCGGGTGGTTCAAATTCATCAGGCCGATCAGGCCCCATGGCGCGATCCCTTTTCGATGACCTGGATTTTGCGTTCATAATCCGTGTATTTGCGTTCCTCTTCCCCGGACCCCGCAAGCGCCTCCAGTCGCTCCAATTCATCCGGCAGCTCGACCACGGACGCGGCGTATCCATCGGCCCCCATGGTCTGGGCAATGCTGCTGTCCAGGGCCGCGCCGCCGACCATGATGCGAACATCCGGGCAGGCCCGTCGGCACCTTTCGATGGTCTCCCGCATGGCCGGAAGCGTCGTGGTCATCATGGAGGACAAACCCAGCAGTTTCGCCCGCGAGGAATTCAAGGCTTCAATGAACTGGTCCGGGCCCTTGCCCGTTCCCAGCCGAAGGACGGAATACCCCATCGCGTCCATGACACCCGCAATGATCTCGGCTCCCAATTCGTGCACATCGCCCTGAACCACACCGATGACCACACGCGGTTTGTTTTGAGGTTCCGATAATCGTGGTTTGAGACAACCGACACCGGCATGCAGCGCATCCACCGATAGCAGGAATTCGGCCACCGTGGCCGCGGCGGCGGCCAGTTTTTTCCGAGCCTCGTGAAGTCCCGACGTAAGCGCCGACAAAAGGGAAGGGGCCTCGAACGCTTCGGTCTCCCCTGTTCGAAAAATCCGCAGGACTTCTTCGGGCTGCCCCGCGAAAACGGCCCGGCTCAAATCCTCTAAAATGGAGGCTGCCGATGGCATTGGACGATTCCTCTCCGGCCCTTCAAGAATACTTCTCGGCCGCCTTGATCATGGCGAAAGCGTTATCGAGGGAAATGTTGGGCGGATACTCACAGCCCGGCGCAAGGACATAACCCCCGTTGCGTCCCAGAATATCGATTTGGCGCGCGCACGCCTCCATGACCTCGGCCGGGGTGCCATTGACCAGAAGCGGGGTGGGAATGTAGCCCACCATGGTAACGGCCTCGCCGTATTTCTCTTTCAACTCTGTGGGGCTGCTGCAATCATCCGGCAGGTGGGCGAAACTGATGAAGGCCGGTTCCATGGAGCGTATTTGGGCGTCGAAATACAGACCATGGCCGCAGTTGTGGATGCCCACAAAGCCTCCGCTCTCCCGGATGCAGGCCGCGATCTCCCGGACGAAGGGCCCTTCCAGTTCCTCCCAGGTCTTCTTCGGAAGGGCGTTCAATGAGGCGTACAGGGTGTCGATCGTAACCGCCTGAACGCCTTTTTCGCACTGGGCCCGGGTAAACTCGACCAGCGTTTCGGTGACCGCCGCGCAGGCCTTCCGGACGTGGTTTGGATAATTGAGACAATCCTTGAAGAATTTTCCCGCCCCCCGCATCATCGACAACACCCCGAGGGGACCGTAAACAAAACCCGACACCACCGCCTTCCACCCCACGCGGCGGGTGATGATTTCGCAAAGCTTCACCAGTTCGTTCATCCGGCCTGCCTTGGAGCGAAAATCGATGGGTTTGATTTTGAGGTAGTCATCCACATCGCGTATCCACGGATTCAGATAGTTGGGGTGCGCCGTGGAATTTTGGGGATAAATCATCTCCTGTCCGAAGTCCGCGGCCTCTACGGAAAGATCGAGCAGCAGCACGATCAATTCCGCCCCTAGAAAATCCACGGAAGCGCAGAAAACATCGGCCGCTTTTTCCGCCGATCGGGAATAATCGGGGAACGAAACGCCGATGATCCGCCGGGCCGCTGCGTTGGTAATGGGCGCCACCGGCACCTGGTCCGGTTCTTTATGGTGCAGGGATGTGATCACGCGTTCGAGGGGCGAAAGCCGCGACACCTTGCCCCGCGCGTGAGACAGACCGGCAAGCGATTTAAGAAGACCCGAAGGGATATGCCCGGGCATGGGGCATTGCCCTTGAACCAAACGTTCAATGACTTTGCGCAGGGCCATAGTGGGCTTCTTATCGATTAAAGTTAAAAGTGGAACTTGTCACTTTTAACGCCGCCCAACTAAAAAAGTCAATATATAACCTTGAGTCAAATGGTTGGAGAACGATCACCGGGAAAGGTTTTCGGAAAAATATCGTTCGTGCTTTGGAACTAATGATTGCCGTCTTTCTTCATGAAAGAAGATTTCTATGGGAAGAAATATTGATGCCTGCGGTTGCCGTAAAAGCAGCTATTCAATCAAACGATGCAACTGCTGCATCAAGCCGTTCAGGTCGGCATCCTCGAAGCAATACCGAAGCTTTAAATGGCGCCGGCGCAAGGCGTTTACTTCGGCCTTTACCGTTTTGTCGCGGGCGATGACATCGGCCATGAGCTGAGCCAGGGTTTCGAAGTCCGCGGCCTGCATGCCGAAGCGCGTCATCTCGGCCACTCCCAGGCGCAGGGCGCCGGCGGCGGTGAAACCCTCTTCTTCGGGCGCTGCCTGGTAGTTGCAGATTATGTCGTTGGCCTCCAGGCGCTGGGCGATGGCCGGTCCCTGGGCATATCCCACGCGTACGATCACCTGGTGGGTTTCAGTGAAGTCGATGGCCGGGTCGCCGGCCACGGCCAGGCCGCAGCGGTGCAGGGCCCGGGCAAAAGCCTTGGCGTTGGCAATCACCTGGGGTTGATAGTGGGCCTTGAAGGCGTTCATCTCCATGGCGGCCACCAGCAGGCCCAGCAGGGTGCCCAGGTGGTGGTTGCTCACCGCCCCGGGAAAGGCGCGGCGCTGAATGGCTTCCCACAGAGATAACTCCATGGGCTCGGTCAAGTTCAGGTCGGCGGCCACCACGCCGCGCTGGGTGCCGAAG
Organism: Desulfobacterales bacterium; assembly: GCA_016218685.1. Taxonomy (GTDB): domain Bacteria; phylum Desulfobacterota; class Desulfobacteria; order Desulfobacterales; family Desulfosarcinaceae; genus Desulfatitalea. The sequence continues at coordinate 91,015 of JACRDD010000036.1, forward strand.
AAGGTTTTGTGGGTCGATCCGGTCACCAGGTCGGCCCCCTCGCGGAACGGTTCCTGAAAATGCGGGCCGCATAACCCCAACACATGGGCCATGTCGTACATGAGCACCGTATCCAGGCCCAGATCATCGATCATCCGGCGCATGTCCGCCACAGGCTCCTTGTGCAGGGTCATGCTCTTGCCCAATATGATCAGCTCCGGCCGGTGGCGGGCCAACAACTCACCGCAGGCCTCGACGTCCACGGCAAACGGGTTATGGGCCAGGGTGGGAAAGTTCACCATGGCCGGCCGCTCGGTGGTCGGGTCGCGCCTGACATAGTCCCGCAGGGCGCCCATGGGTTGGGCGCTCAGGTGGCCGCCTTTGATGATGTGGTGGTTCATGACCATGCGCAGGCGGCGCTGTTCGTTTTTGCGGTCGGCCCGATTGAGATGATCCAGCAGGGCACTGAACACCACCTGATTGGCCATCTGGCCGGAGACGGGCCGCGTCTCCACCCGACGGGCGCCGAGATAGAGGCGCATCTGTTCGGCCAGGGCCGCCTCCACGGCGCTGATAAACTCGGTGCCCTGGTAGTAAAAGACCTCGGCATCGGCCAGGGCCTTGACGCTCTTGTGTTCGGCGTAGCGGCCGGAAGGGTCGCTGATGGAGAGCAGGCGCACCAGGGGCGAAGCGGTCTGCTCCGAAGGAATCAGGTTGATGCACCGGGTTTGCCGCCACCGGTGGTTTTCGATAGCCTCTTGCACCCATTGGCGTGCTCGGGCCACCGTGCCCGGATCGGCTGCGGTCGATGCGCCCAACCCCTGGCGATAGGTGGTCCAATCGACGGGCCGGGCATGGGGCGGTGCTTCGCTACGCAGCAAATAGGGCATGACGCCGGCCCGCAGGCGCTTGCCGCGCACATCCACCGCGACGACCTCTCCCTCTTGGATGCGGCTGTCCATCAACCCCAGCGCCACCGCCCGCTTGCCGGTACGCTCGCTGAGGGTCGATTCGATCCCCAGGCCATCGAAATGCCAGAACGGCACCATGGTGCCGCTGGTGATCCAGCCCACAGGCCGATCTTGCTGATAGATCACCCCTCCGGTCCGGGCGATACCCTTGTCGGTGATTTCCAGGCAGCGCACCAGGCGTGGCAGGTCGGCCAGGGCGTTGAAGCGGCCTTCCAAGAAGCCTTTGAGGGCGTTGAATTGGCGCAGCAGGGCGGCTTTGCCGATGAACTCCCCCTTGAGGGGAGAAAAACTCACGGCCGAACGGGCCAAGGGCAAGGCGAAGATGGGAATCGGGCGGCTCTCGGGATCGAGTCCTAGTTCATGGCCGTAGAGCGGCAGTCCGGCCTCCAGGCGCAACGTGTCCCGGGCCCCCAGCCCCACGGGTGTGGCCCCCTGTTCCATCAGAGCATTCCAGATCGCGAGGGCCTGCCCGGCCGGGAAGAAAAGCTCGAAACACAGGGGTTCTCCGGTATAGCCGGTGCGGCCGATCCACAGCTCGGTTGCGCCACAATGGGCAGTGCTCAGGGCGTTGCGCTGGGGCTCGGGCAGGTTGCCCTTATCGATGATGGCCGCCAGCATGGCTTTGCTTCGCGGCCCTTGCAGGCTGAGCATGGCCAGCTCCGGGGTGCGGTCGATCAACTCCACCGAAGTGAAGCGCGCCCCCTCGCGTTGCAGGTGCTCCCAATCTTTCAGGCGGTTGGCGGCATTGACCACCAGCAGGTAGCGATCTTCGAAGAAGCGGTAGAGGTAGGCATCGTCCAGGGCGCCGCCATCCCCATCTGGGATCAACGTGTACTGGCTTAGTCCCACCTCCAGGGCCGCGGCGTTGTTGGTGAGCACATGCTGTAGAAACGGCAGTGCTTCCCGGCCCCGCACGATGAAGCGTCCCATGTGGGAGACATCGAAGAGCCCGGCCTGGCGGCGCGTGGCCAGATGTTCTTGCAGGATGCCGCCGGGGTATTGCACCGGCATCTCCCAGCCGCCGAAGGGGACCATCTGGCCGCCCAGCGCCACATGGCGGGCAAATAACGGTGTGCGCAACAAGGATTCCATGGGGTCATCCTTTTATGGTTATTGCATCCAGAAAATAAACCCCCGCAGCACGCCCCACAGCAGCGCCAGGATGGTGGCCAGGGCACAGCCGCCGGCCAGCAGCCGGTGGGAGAGTGTCTCCCGCGCGCGCTCCGTATAGCCCAGCAGCAATCCGAAGAAGGCGCCGGCTGCCATGCCGCCAATGTGGGCCCAGTTGTTGATGCCCGGCACCACGAAACCGAAAATCAGAATGGAGAGCGCCCAGCCGCCGATCTGCTTGTAGATCATCTGCCCGAAGAGGCCTCCCCGGCTCTTGCCGTAGTAAATCGCCGCGCCGATCAAACCACACAGGGCCGCCGAGGCACCGATGGTCAGGGGAATGCCCACGATGTAGGAGATCCAGAAACCGGCCACGCCGCTGATCGTGTAGATGGCGAAGAAGCGATAGGGCCCGTAGAGTTGGGCGATCAGCGGCGCGAGTTGGTGCAGGGCCATGAGGTTGAAGAAGATGTGCAGGGCCGAGCCGTGCAGGTAGTTGGCGGTCAGCAGGGTCCACCAGCCGCCGGTAAGTCGCATGGGGATCACACCTGTGGCACCCAAAACCATCAGGCTGTTCTGGTCGGGCGACAGCAGCCCCAGGGGATTGAAGCCCAGCCCCATGCGGCCGGGATTGAGCAGCAGGCTGAAGACGTACAGGCCGATGTTGATGTACAGGATCGTCTTGATCATCGTTTCGCCGGAGCCCCAGCCCCGGGTCAGGGGATTGTTCCGCCAGCGCGCCCCCGGCGTTTGAATGCCGCAGAACGGGCAACGGGATTCATCTTCGCTGATCAGCTTGCGGCAGTTGGGGCATAATATGGAGTTGCGCGCCGGCTTGTTCATTCGCTTTCTGCTTTCAACTTTTCTTTACCATTTCCACTGGACCGGATTGTCGTCCAGATGGTCGGTCACGGTGCGCCCGATGCGATCCATGGCCGCCAGGTCTTCGGCGCCGAGCGTCACTTCTCCGGCCGCGGCATTCTGCACCGCCTGCTCGCTGTTGCGGGCCCCGGCGATGGCGCAACAACCCGGCTGGGCGATGACCCAGGCCAGGGCCAATTGTCCCAGTGTAAGCTTGTACTTCTCGGCGATGGGCCGCAGTTCGGCCAGGGCCTTTTGCACCCGCTCGAAGTGCTCGGGTTGGAAGAGCCGGTGGGCCACACGGTGGTCGCCTTTGGCAAAGGCGTGGCCCGGGCCGAATTTGCCGGTGAGCAGCCCCTGGGCCATGGGCGAGTAAGCCAGAATGGAGAGCCCTTGTTCCTGGCAGTAAGGGCCGGCATCGGCCTCCAAGGCGCGCCAGAAAAGAGAGTAGGGCGGTTGCAGGCTTTCCACGGGACCGTACTGAGCCACCGCTTCCATTTGCTGCCGATTGAAGTTGGAGACGCCGATGGCCCGGATTTTTCCCTGGGACTTGAGGTCGGTCAGGGCGCGCATCGTCTCTTCCAATGGCACCAACGGATGGCCGAAGGTTCCCGGCGGCCAGTGGATCTGGTACAGGTCGATGCGGTCGGTGTCCAAGTTCTTCAGGGAGCGCTCGCAGGCGGCGATCACCTGGTCGTATTTGAGGTGGTTGGAAAAGACTTTGGTGGCCAGCACAACCTGGTCGCGCACCTTGGCGAGCGCTTTGGCGATGATGCGTTCCGAGTGGCCGTTGCCGTATACTTCGGCCGTATCGAAGGTGGTGATGCCGGCATCCAGGGCGGCGCGCATGGCCCGCTGGGTCTCATTGTCGTCAATGTCGGTCCACATGGCCTTGCCCGCCTGCCAGGTGCCCATGATGACGGCGGAGATTTCGATATCGGTGCGACCCAATTTCTTCTTCTGCATGCTGCTCCTCCACGCCCACGATGCGGCGTAAACTCGGGTTCTTTTCTTCAGGTTTAACTGGTCCCCTACCTTCCCGCCAGGTGAAACGCCGTGTCCGCGTTATTGGCCTGGGGAAACATTCCCGAATATCCTCTTTCAAAGTCCCAGATCAAACAGCTTGGGTCCGGCCGGTCGATGTGGGCCGCTTCCAGGTAATGGCGCTCGCAATAGACATTCCCCTGGTACACGTACATCTTCGGGCGGCTGGCCAGACAGGCCGCCAAGGAAACGATATCGCAACCCATACTGCTGCAAAATCTTGTCGCTCCCCGCACATTTGAAATCGAAACCCTCAAATCGTCCATGCTTTGTCTTGGGACTAGTGACATCGGTACCTCCTTGTTCATTGCAGGTTATTGTATGACCCCGATCCGGTAGCCGCAACCTCAATACCGAAAGGGCACCTAACTGTTTGACACTCTTTTTAACACAGTTGTATACCGAATGCATCCGGGAAACCCATGCCGTCTTTCGGCGGAGAGATTCCCGCCATCAACTGGAGGATGTATGCAAAAGGCCTTAAACGGGATGACCTTGATCGTCGGCCTGCTGATCGTCGGGTGCGCTCATATCTCGGACCCGCTCAAGGATCCGTATTCCCAATTGCATGAGGTCCAGGCCCAACAGGTCGTCGCCTGCGACCCGCTGGCCGTGGTCGCCGAAACCGCCGATGCCGACAAGCTCTTCCCCTATTTTGCCCGCAGAGAAATGGTCCGGCGCGTTAAAGCGCGGGCGAGTCAATTGGGTGCCACGCATATCGTCTGGCTGCACCAGACCAACGAGTCGGCCACGGCCCAGACCTACCGGTGCAAGCAATAAATCCCACCTTCACGATTGCGGTTCGCGCCCTGGTGGAGCATGTGCTGCGCAGCGGCGACTTGCGCTCCGATTTCATGGGCGCGGCCCGGGCCGAGGAAGGTTTGCGCGCCCACCAGCGCCTACAGCGCCAGCGCCCCGAGGGATATGAAGCCGAATACCCGGTGCGTCTGGAGGTAGTCCAGCCGGATTTCACCTTATCCATCGGTGGCCGGATCGACGGCGTGCTGCGTAGCGCCGACGCGGTGATGGTCGAAGAAATTAAAAGCACCCTGCGGCCCTTGTCCGAAATGGAGGCCGAATCTTCCCCCGTTCATTGGGGCCAGGCCCAATGCTACGCCTACATGCTGGCGCACCAGGAGCAGTTGGACCAGGTTGCGGTCCAATTGACCTACGTGCACCTGGAGAGCGGCAAGGTCCTGAGCCAGGTGCGCCAGCAGAGTGTGTCGGAGCTGACCGAATTCTTCGACGATCTCCTGTGGCGTTATCTGCAATGGTTGCGCCGGCTCGCCCTGTGGATCAACCTGCGCAATCAGAGCCTGGCCGCCTTGCCTTTTCCCTTTGACGGCTATCGGCCCGGCCAGCGGGAGATGGCCGTGGAGGTCTTCCGCGCCATCCGGGACGGCCGCCAACTGCTGGTCCAAGCCGCCACGGGCATCGGCAAGACCATGGCAGCCCTCTATCCGGCCCTCAAGGCGCTGGGGCAGGGCCTGGTGCCCAAGGTGGTCTTCCTGACGGCGCGCACCACCGGTCGCCTGGCGGCCGAGGCCGCCCTGCGCGCCCTGGCGCAAAAAGGCATGCGACTCAAGTGGGTGACGGTAACCGCCAAGGAGAAGATCTGCTTCAACGCCGAGCCCACCTGTTCGCCCGAACTGTGCCCCTATGCCCGCGGGCATTATGACCGCCTCAACCCGGCTTTGGAAGCGATCTTCGCACAGGACGCCTTCGACCGCGAAACCATCGAACGCACGGCCCGGGAGCATCGGGTCTGTCCCTTCGAGTTCGCCCTGGAGCTGGTGCTGTGGGCCGATGGCGTCATCGGCGATTACAACTATGCCTTCGACCCCACGGCGACCCTCAAGCGGCTCTTCGGCGATGAGGCCGGCGGTCATGCCTTGCTGGTGGACGAAGCCCACAACCTGGCGGACCGCGCCCGGGAGATGTTTTCGGCCCAGTTGAGCAAGGCACCGATCCTGGCTCTGCGGCGCCTTTTGAAGGAGCCGCTGCCATCGCTCTACCGGACCCTTGGCCGGGTTCACAGCGCCATGACCGCCCTGGGGCGGCAGTGCCGGGAGCGCGAGGAGGGGGTGTGGATCGATAAGCGCGCACCCGAAGATCTGGTGGCGCGCCTGCAAACTTTTCTCGGGGCGGCCGAGCGCTGGCTGCGCCGCAACCAGCCGGCCCCTTTTCGCCAGGAGCTGCTGCATTTCTATTTCGACGGCCTGCGCTTCGTGCGCACCGCCGAGCAGTACAGCCCGGCCTATGCCACCATCGCCGAAGGCCGCGGCAAAGAGGTCCAGGTCAAGCTCTTCTGCATGGACCCGTCGGAGCCGTTGCGGGAGTGCTGGCGCCGTTGCCGGGCGGCGGTGCTTTTTTCCGCCACCTTGACCCCGGCCGATTATTTCCAGACCATCCTGGGGTGCCAAGCCGACATGGGGCGCTTGGATCTGGCATCTCCGTTTCCCGCCGAAAACCTGGCGGTCTTCGCCGCCGCAAACATATCGACCCTGTATCGCGACCGTGAAACCTCCTGCGCGGCCGTAAGTCACGCCATCGGCAATCTGGTCAGCCAGCGCCGGGGGCACTACCTGCTCTTTTTCCCCTCCTACGATTACCTGGCCATGGTCCATCGCCGCTTCGGCGACGACTACCCCCGGATCGAAACCCTGGTACAGACTCCCGAAATGGCCGAAGGCGAGCGGGATGCATTCTTGGCGCGGTTCAGCGAACCGGTGAGCCAAACCCTGGTGGGGTTTGCCGTCATGGGGGGCATCTTCGGCGAGGGGATTGATTTGAAAGGCGAGCGCTTGACCGGGGTGGTGATCGTGGGGGTGGGCCTGCCCGGCATCGGTCCCGAGAGGGAACTGTTGCGGGCGTATTACACCCAGGCCCACGGGTGCGGTTTTGAGTTTGCCTACCAGTATCCGGGCATCAACCGGGTCCTGCAAGCCGCCGGCCGGTTGATCCGCTCCGAAACCGATCGGGGGGTGGTGCTGCTCATCGACCGGCGCTACGCCCAACAACGCTATCGGTCGCTGCTGCCGGCCTCCTGGCGCCTTCAATCCCTTACGAACGATGCGGCCTTTCAGCGGCGGATCGCAGCCTTCTGGGCATAGCCCCTCGCCATGGCGCAACTCACCTTTGGCCCGTGGCAGGCATTTTTTAGTATTCGTGGTGCAAGAAAAAAGAAGCCTATTCCGTGGGGGAGAGATTCTACGCGTCGCTATTCATCAACAGCTCTTCAGATTGCCCCAGGCAATACCGCCGCCAGGCACAAACCATTTGATCGCAATTGGCCAGGCCGCGTCGAAAACAGTCGGTCACGCCCTCCGTGCGTTGCAGGCTGCGAATCATCGCTGTGATGTCCACATAACGCCTGTTCAGCGCGGCGCTCTCGGTCATTCCGGCGACACAGGGGGCGGAAAGACATGGGCCATCCCCGTTCCTCTTGTTGATTACCGATTCGAACTTTAGTCGTTCAGCCATTGCCAACATCCATTCCCGCATGAGGTGGAATCTTTCATGCCTGCCGGAGAGAAAGCTTCTCTTTCTCATCCCGGGTTAGGGGGTAAGTCGGAACACCAATTATACCGGGAGAAACTCCCGACCCATTCGGGGGCTTCTCCCCATGAATTCATTTGGGTGAGATCGAAATTTTTGGAGCCACCCTATTTCGATGTCACAAAGAGGCCTGACGTGTCAAGCTCAGCAAATATTCAGGGCACTGGCAAAGGGGGATGCAATCTGGAACCGGCTCTCTTCTGAAAAATCCACGGCCGTGTAAACGTTGCTCTCGCGGCGTGCCAACTGCATCCCTTGAATGTTTTGAATCATCTGACAGGTTTTTAAGCATTCGTCCTTCGGGAAATTCCTCTTTTGGCAGTCTTTACACGGAGAAGAGATCATGAGCGGCTCCTTTCGGCTTGGGGGGGTTAACCTTTTAAAAACACGGTGAATCTTTAATGCTCCCAGCTCATTGAGGCCAACTATATAGAAGTACAACCGCATCTGTACATAAGACCACGGTTTCATTTTTCTGGGGTGGGTCGGGAAAATTCGGGAGAAGTTCCCGGGAGGGCATGTCAGGGGGTGGGGCGGGAGGTCCGGGTTTTTACTCCTTCCAAAGGTCCACATCGATGAGGCCCAGGCGGGCGGCGTAGCGCACCAGCTCCATGGCGCTGTGGATATCCAGCTTGCGCATGATGTTGGCGCGGTGGTTCTCCACGGTTTTGATGCTGATGCACAGGCGCTCGGCGATCAGGCTCTTGGAGGCCCCTTCGGCCAGCATGCGCATGATCTCCTGCTCCCGGGAGGTGAGTTTGCCGTAGCCCGCATCGCTCACCTTGGCCTCCTTGACCGGCGAGTTCATCAACTTGGCAATCACTTCATGGGAGATGGAGGTGTCCAGGAAATACTCCCCGGAGGTCACGGCCGCCAGGGCCTGTGCCAGGCGTTCGGCGGCCGACTCCTTGACCACGTAGCCGGTGGCGCCGGATTGGAAGGCTTCCACGATGTAGTCGATTTTAGAGTGCATGCTCAGGATCATGATGCGCGTGCGCGGCAGGTGGTGGCGGATCTTGCGCGCCACTTCCATGCCGGTTTCGTCGGGCAGGGAGATGTCCAGCAACACCACCTCGGGCTTGAGCTGGCAGGCCTTTTCGAATCCTTCCCGGCCGGTGCCGGCCTCGTCGATGACCTCGAAACCCTTTTGACGGGCGATAATGGTTTTGATGCCCTCGCGGAACAAGGGGTGATCGTCAATGATCAGAATGCGCTTCTTCTCGGTCACGAAGTTGCTCCTTGATAGGAATGGAAATGAAGATGCCGGCCCCTTTTTTGGGGCGCGAGCGGATGTCGATGGTGCCGCCGAGCAGGCCCACGCGCTCGACCATGCTTTGCAGCCCCATGCGTTTTTCCTTGTAGGACTTGGCGCGCCAGCCAGTGACATCGAACCCCTTGCCGTCGTCGATGATGCGCAGCATCAGGTTGGGCGAGGAGGTCACCAGGCGGATGGTCACCCCGCGTGCTTCGGCGTGCTTCTTGACGTTGTGCAGCGCCTCCTGGATCAAGCGATAAAGGTTGATCTGGATATCCTCGTCCAGGACCAGGTCGTCCAGGCCGGCGGCGATGAAATCGATTTTCAGGTTGTTGCTCTGGGCAAAATCTTCGCAGTAAAGGAACAGGGTGCGCACCAGGCCCAGTTGATCCAGCCCCGGCGGGCGCAGGTCGTAGGCCAGGTTGCGCACATCGGCGATCGAGCGCTGCAAAATGGCCGCGGTGTCATCCATCTTGCGCCGTGATTCTTCGTCCATGCCGGGCTGGGTATCGAAGAGCGTCTTCAGGTGAATTTTCAGGGAAGACAGATCCTGGGCGATATGATCGTGCAGATCCCGGGCGATGCGGTAGCGTTCGTTTTCCTGGGCCTTGATCAACTCGTGGGTCAGGCGCTGGATCTGCCGCCGGCTCTGATTGCGTTCGGTGGCATCCACGCCAACCCACAAGAACTCCACCACCTGGCCCTCGGCATTGAGGATCGGCCGGTTGGTCCAGGTGACCCAGACCCGTTCGCCGTTGCGCCGCAGGTTCTCCAGTTCGTTGGTCGGGTACTTCTCCGGGTCGCGCATGAAGTCCTGGATGTTGGACGCGATGCTGCGCCCGTTGCTGAGTACGGTGGGCAGGATCGTGTCCAGTATGGAACGGCCTAGAATCTCTTCTTCGGTGTAGCCGAAGAACTGCTGGGCGAATTCGTTGAAGAACTTGATCCGGCCTTCGGTGTCGAAGCGCACGATCAGGCTGTTGGCGTTCTGGACCAGTTCGCGGTACTTGGCTTCGCTTTTGCGCAGCGCCTCTTCGGACTCCCGGCGGGCGGTAATGTCGCGGGCCGTGGTGTGGATGCACGGGATGCCGGCCAAGGTCATGCGTTGGCTGTTGAACTCGGCATAGATGGTTTGGCCATCCTTGCGCCGGATGGCGATCTCGCGGGTGAACGAGTCGCCGCGCTGGATACGGTTGAAGTACTTCTGGTAAGCGCTGATGTCGATGACGCTGTCCAGGTCCTGGACCAGCTTGGGGATCAGGTCCAGCTTGCTGTAGCCGGTGAGCCGCGTGGTGGCATCGTTGGCATCCATGATGCGGCCATTGGCGTCGCTGATGATGATCGCGTCCCGGGAGCCGTCGAAAAGGGTCCGGTAGCGCTGTTCGCTCTCGCGCAGGTTTTTCTCGATGGCCTTGCGCTCCTCGATCTCCAGGCGCAATTGGGCATTGGCATAGGTCAGTTCGGCCGTGCGCGCCTCGATCAGGTCTTCCAGATGGTCGCGGTGTTTCTTGAGTTCCTCCTCGTTGAGCTTGCGGTCATGGATATCCATCATCATGGCGTATTTGGAGACCGTGCCGTCGATGTGCCGGATGGGGGCATTGACCACCAGGTACCAGCGCGCATCCCGGGGGCTGACCACCTCCCAGCGCACCATTTCGCCCTTCATGACGCGGTGGTTGATGCACCACGGACAGGCGCTGCTGCGACCGAAAGCCTTGTAGCAGAACTCGCCCGTGGCGTCGCCGCCCAGGTGCTCGATCATGCGGTCGTTGAGGTATTCGATGCGATATTCGGCCGAGCAGATGTAGATCATGCCGTCGAAGGCATCCACCATGGCATTGAAGAGGCGGTCGTTTTCCTCGAGAATGGCGAACAGGTTCTGGGAGGTGCTGCCCAGGATATCGATGGCCGCGGGACCTTTGCGCAACAGGGTTTGCAGTTGGTCCCAGGGATTGGTGGTACTCGTGGCGGAGTCAACGCCCATGAAACCGATCTCTCCGTCCGGCGGCACTCGGTGCGCGAAACGACGTATGTCCATCTATGCTATAGAAAAAACGCGTCCCAATCTGCCATGAACGCCCTGAAAAAGAAAGAATATTTTTGAAAAGGCCGCGCTTTACTTGAACCCTTTTTTATGACATTTTGGGCGCCGATTGAACCGGCGGTCCGACGGCCGGACGATCGGAAAATCGACAACCCCATCATCAGGAGTAGCCATGGAAACCCGACAGGCCATCATCTCTTTCTCCCAGAGCGAAAAGGTCAAGAGCGGATTGATCTGGTGCTCCCAGTGCGTCCAGATCCTGCAAAACATGCCCGTGCCCGAGCAACAGGGCGCTTTGCGCCTGTTGCAGGCCTTGATCGCCATGATCGCCAACGAGACCCATCTGGCCCGCCAGGCCTCGGGCGATCCCATCTGGCTGGAGGTGGACAAGTTCCTCGGTTCGGCCCGGGTGATGGTCGATTCGGGCGTGGCCCACGAAGCCGATTTTCACTTCACGCACGCCTTGAGCCAGGTGAACCGTATCGGTCAGAAGAGCATGATGCATTTGATCGAACAAAAATTGCTGTGAGCGACCGTGCCATGAGGTGTTCCCCATGAATTGTTATCTGATTTATATCACCACCAAAGACAAGGCCGAGGCCCGGCGCATCGGTCGCCACCTGGTCCAGACCCGGCTGGCGGCCTGCGCCAATATCTTCGACCAGATGAACAGCATGTATATATGGAAAGACGAATTCCAGGACGATCAGGAGGCGGTCCTGATCGTTAAGACCACCGAAGCCCGGCTGCCGGATCTGATCGCGGCGGTCCGCTCCCTGCACAGCTACGAACTGCCGTGCATCGTCAGTCTGCCCATCCTGGGCGGCCACCAGCCCTTCCTGGACTGGGTCGCCGCACAGGTGGCGCCGCCGGCCGGAGAGGAACCATCGGCTTCGATTGCAGGAGAAGAGCACAATCCATGAAAGACGATCGCGGTTTATACTACTATCCGTTCCCAACCAATAAGCGCGTGCGCATGTATGTGCGTCAAGGCCCCGACGACATCCAGTTCCGCATGTGGAACCAGGACGACCCTTCCATGTGGGACTCCCACGGCTGGGTGCCCCATGCGGCCATCGTTCAGGCCCAGGCCATGTACAAGGGCGGGGCCTTCGACCCCCGGCGGGCCTACGATCGATCGCTGGCCGAAGCTTTGCTCAAAGAGGGGGCCTGACCCACAGCAATCGAGCTTCCAATGCAAGCGCCTTGTTCTTGCCCCGCAATGTGGAGAACAAGGCGCGCTTTATTAGAACGGCAGCACTCCCGCCAGCTCCTCGTCGGTGATGTCGAACTTGGCGCCGGTCATGGGCGAGGCCTCGTCGTAGAAGAATTGGGGCAGGCGGTCGTCTTTGGCCGTGAATCCCGCCGTCCGGTTGAATTGCTTCTCGAGCATGAGGGTCTGCAGCCCGATTCCCCAAACCTTGTCCGCGTTCCATTCGCCGCCGAAGCGGCCGGCCATGGCCGCGGCGATATGCCCCACGGCATATTGATGGGTGGAGGTCAGGGGGAAGGCCGCGAAGTGGCACATGAAGTTGTCCACGGCGGCATAGGCCACCTGCACCTTCTGGGAGATCTGCACCCGCCCGACCTTCTTGAAATCCCCGGCCGCGCCGCTGGTGGTGCCCACCGTGTGGTCCGCGCCCTGGGGCGAGGTGGCATAACCCACCCCGGTGCCCTTGCTGTTGCGCGGATCATAACCCGGCATGGCCTGGCCCTTGACCGTGGGGATGCGCTGGACGCCCAAATACTCGCCGGTGGCTTTGCAGCCCTTGGCCATGATCTTTCCGAACTCGGTGCCGTCCACGATCTGCTGCACCAGGGCCATGGCCTTTTCGCCGTCGCCCCAGGGCAGCTTGCCCGCCTCCATGCAGACGCCGATGGTGGCGCCCAGTTCGATGGTGTCCAGGCCGAAGTCGTCGCAGATGCGTTCGATGCGCGCGATCACATCCAGGTCGGCGATATCGCAATTGGCGCCCACCAGGGCCACGGTTTCGTATTCGAAGCCCGAGGTCAGGTAGTTGCCTTCCTTATCGTTGTAGATGTTGGAGCATTTGATGGGGCAGCCGGGCTGGCAGGCCAGGCCGGCCTTGCCGCCGCGGCGGTTGAGGTTCTGGTGGAAACGGTTGGCGCCGATATCGTCCAGAATTTCGCAGCGCTGGCCGCTGAAGTTCTTGACCGGCAGGGCGCCGGTCTTGCCGGTGACCGCCATGCCCACCATGGTGCCGAAGATGGAAAGGGCCCGGGAGGTGATGGCGTTGCGGCTCAGCACCCCCAGATACTCTTTCATGGCTTTGGAAAATTGCTCCTTGTCGGCGTAATCGATCTCGGCCTTCTGATTGGCCAACTCCACCACGATGGCCTTGAGCCCCTTGGACCCCATCACCGCGCCGATGCCGCCCCGAGCCATGGCCCGGGAGGGGTGACCGGTGGCATGGTCCGTGATCTGGATAGTGGCGTTGGCATAACGGCGTTCGCCGGCCGGCCCGATGCAGGCCACGGCGATCTTGTCGCCATAGAGCGCTTTGAGTTTTTCCACCAGGGCGTAGGAACCCAATCCCGCATAACCCGCGGCCGGAATCAACTTGGGCGTGCCGTCGGCCGTGATGTGCAGGATGTGGCTGCGCAGGTCTTGGGGCTGGCCCTGCACGATGATCATCTGGATGCCGTGGCGCGCCAGCAACGTGCCGATATTGCCACCCGAATTGGCCTCCTTGATGCCGCCGGTCAGCGGGCTTTTGGCGCCTACCGAGAAGCGGTTGCCCGTGGGAAATCCTGTGCCGGCCAACAGTCCCAGGGCAAAGACCAGTTTATTTTCCGGCCCCAACGGGTCACAGGTTGGCTTCACTTCCTCGACGAGCGCTTTGGCCACCAGACCGCGGTTGCCCAGGGAATTGTATTTTTCCGGCAGCGGTTCGCACACCGCCGTATTTTCATGCATGTCCACGCGTAATACTTTTTGCATCGATGCTCTCCTTTACCGTTGGATCGGATCGTTGTTTCAGCTCAAGCGTTCACAGGCCGCCGCGAGCATTTGGGTCAGCTCCCGGCGCGTCGGTTTTTTCGATGCCGTAATGTAGGTGTATTCCCCCAGAGCCAGCTCGATGATCTTGTCGATGTCGCCTTGATTGGGGATCACTTTTTCCGTTTTAGGACAGCCGATCCGCAGATAGAAATCGCTCAAGGCATTCTTGAAAGCCTTGCCGACTTCGGCGATGGGGCGGCCGCCGTTGCTCTCCACCCCCAGCATGGCCGCCATGGCGCGGGTTTCGTCGGGGATGAGGTCGGCGTAGTACTCGCACACTTCGGGCATGGCAAAGGCGCAGGTGATGCCATGGGAGACATGGGTCACGGCCTCGATGGAGTGGCCCAGGGCGTGGGGCAGGTGAAAGCCGCCATAAGCGCCCACCATGATGCCGAAGGTGGCGGCCATGGCCATTTTCTCCCGGGCTTCAAGATCCTGGCCGTTGGCGATGGCCCGGGGCAGGTGCTTGAAGATCAGGTCGCACACCGTCAAGCCCCAGGGCGTGAGCATGGGGTTGCGCAGGAAGCCGCCCACCCCTTCGATGGCATGGCACAGGGCGTCCATGCCCGTAGCGGCGGTGAGTCCCGGCGGCATCTTCACATGCAGCAGCGGGTCGATGATGGCCACCTTGGGTACGTTCTCGGGTTGGGGCAGGGCTCTTTTCACGCCGGCTTTTTCGTCGTAAACCACGGCGATGGGCGATACCTCGCTGCCCGTGCCGGCCGTGGTGGGGATGCACACATAGGGTTTGAGCAAAGGGGCATAGATGGCGCCGGCATCCAGGGTGCCCACGTAGTTTTCCAGTTTGCCCGGTTGGGTCAGACACACATTGACGGCTTTGCCCGTGTCCATGGCGCTGCCGCCGCCCACGGCCACTATGCCGTCGATGCCGGCCGCCTTGCCGATGCGCGTGGCTTCATAAACGCTGGAGAGCGGCACGGAGACATGCGCATCGCCATACTCAACCACCTCCACGCCCGCCAGGCGCAGGGTGTCGATGATCGGACCCACGATGCCCGCATCCTTGATGCCCGGATCGTAGATGCAGAGCACCTTCTTGCACCCCAGGCCCAGCATGACGGTACCGATCTGGGTCGACATGCCGTCTCCGAACATGATCTTGGTCAGCGGAAATACGAAATTCATTGGCACCTCCCGGCGTTGAGCAATCTATTCTTACCCAGTATGAGAAATGGGAACTTTATTCTTTGTGATCCAGATTGCTGCTTTCGTCCAGGACAAAGCAATCCATATGCCACCGTGGGCCAGCCGGGAGGGGGGCTTCTTTTGCCCGATAACCAATGAATCAGCAGCCTCAGCGCTGACGAGCAAGGTGGGACAATCTCGCGGGTGTGTTGGAAAATTTTCCAGCCTGAAAAATGGCGCAAGCGCGAAAAAGCCGGACAGCGGTCCCATAGGAGCTCGGGGGGTGCTGCCCGGCCGATGCGTTCAGTCTCAGATTTACTGCTTGGGGCTTTGGCGCAGCGTGTCGGCAAACAGCGCATTGGACGCTCGGTTGGCGCAAAACTCGCCGCACATGGTGCATACCGAGGCATCGCACTGGGGGTGCCGTTCTTCGCGAATCCGTATGGCATCCTGGGCAAACAGGGCATGGCGGAACTGGCCCGGCCAGTCCAGATCGCGCCGCGCCTTGCTCATGGCCAGGTCCCGGCTGCGGGTGCGTTCGGGATATTTGGACAGATCCCCGATGTGGGCCGCCAGGCGGGCGGTCTTGACCCCCTCGACCACATCGGCCTCGTTGGGCAGGGCCAGGTGCTCGGCCGGCGTGATGTAGCAGATCAGGTCGGCCCCGTAGCGCGCCGACTGGGCCGCACCGATGGCCGCCGAGACATGGTCGTAGCCCGCGCCGATGTCGGTGGGCAGCGGCCCGAGCATATAATAAGGTGCATGGTCGCTCATGCGCTTTTGCAGGATGATGTTGGCCTCGATTTCGTCCAAGGGCACGTGGCCCGGGCCTTCCACCAGCATCTGGCACCCCATCCGGCGTCCCTCTTCGGCCAGTTCGCAGTTGATGAGCAGCTCCTGGACCATGGCCCGGTCCATGGAGTCGCCGATGGAACCCGCGCGCAGACCGTTGCCCAGGGAGAGCACCACATCGTAGCGCTTCAAGATGGCCACCACCCGGTCGAACTTTGCATACAGCGGATTTTCGCGGCCGTTGGCCTTCATCCAGGCCACCATGGCGGCCCCGCCTTTGCTCACCAGGCCGCCGTAGCGATAGCCCTGCCGCTCCAGGCGCTCGATGGTGTAGAGATTGATGCCGCAATGCACGGCCATGAAGCTGATGCCGTCGGCGCACTGGCGCTCGATGATGTCGAAGAGCAGCGCTTCATCCAGGCGGTTGGGATTGCCATATTTTACCGCGGCTTCGCTGAAGGCCTGGTAGAGGGGCACATTGCCCACGGGCAGTTCCACCGCCGCCAGCACCTCGCGCCGGATGCGGTCCAGATCGCCGCCCACCGACAGTTCCATGAGCGTGTCGGTGCCGGCCGCCTGGGCCGCCAGGGCTTTGCGGATTTCGGCGTCGTAATCCACGATGTCTGTGGATGTGCCGATGGAGGCGTTGACCTTGGTGCGCAACCCCTTGCCGATGCCCACCACCCGGCTCGACCGGTTGCGGTTGTTGGCAATCACGATGCGGCCCTGGGCCACCTCTTCGCGGATCAGGGCTGCGGGCAAGCCCTCCATCTCCGCTACGGTTTGCATCTCGGGGGTCAGCACCCCGGCCAGGGCCGATTCAACCTGCGTGTGTTGCATATTCTTCTCCTGTTCCTCGTGGCCGGGGCATAAAAAAATCCCCGCGGCCGATAAAGTATCAGCCTGGGGATTTACCTTCTCCACCAAGACAGGTCACATGCGATCCGGGCAGGTCTTCTGGCTCGTGCGTCGTCCTACTGGCCGCGCCTTCCCGAAGCGTTTCGTGAAAGCTCCTTACGCTTCAGTGGCTCTTTGCATGCGGCGGTCGTCAGCACTCACAGCGGCGGGTCCGCGCCGGATTCTCACCGGCTTCCCTATTGTCTCCCCTTGCAGGGAGCACCTGGCTCGCGTCTAATTGGCAGCGGCTCTACCATCGCTGTGTGTCGGATGTCAATGGCCGGTCTGCTTCCTTGCCGGTATTGGTTCTACCGCCCGGCTGTCGAGCTGGGCGCCAGCCGGAATCGGGACACCATGCCACTGAGCTTTTCCGCCAGAGCCGAGAGATCTCCTGAACTGCGGTTGACCTGGTGGCTGCTGTCGGCAATCTGGGCGGTCGATTGGTTGACCTCGGCAATGGCCGCGTTGACGTCGTCGGCCGCACTCGATGTGTTGGTGACATGATCACCGACCTCCTGGATGCCTTTGGAGGTCTTAAGAATATTGGATGCGATTTCCCGGGTGGCGGACGATTGCTCTTCGACGGCCGTCGCAATGCCGACAATCAAGTCGTTGACATGGCCGATCACCGTTGTGATCTCCTTTGCCTGTGCGATGGTCGTGGTCGTCGTGCCCTGAATCGTGGCGATCTTCAGCTTGATATCCTGGGTGGCGCTAGCGGTCTGACGGGCCAGTTCCTTGATCTCATTGGCCACCACGGCAAACCCTTTTCCGGCCTCGCCGGCGCGGGCCGCTTCGATGGTCGCATTCAAGGCCAGCAAATTGACCTGTTCAGAGATGTCCGTGATGGTTTCGACCACTTTGCCGATGTCGGCGGCGGCCTGGCCCAGTTCGTTCATGCGAACCGCGGCCTCGTTGGTTTTGACATTGGCATCTTCCGAGGTCACTTTGGCCTTTCCGGCGTTTTGAGATATCTCATTGATGGTGCTGGACATCTCCTCTGCCGCAGCCGCCATGACGTCGGAGTTGCTGGTGGCTTCCGTCATGGCCGAGGCCACCACACGCATGTTGTCTGCCATCCGATCGGTAGCGGAAGCCACATCGGCCGCCTTGCCGGAAGTATCCTGGGTGTCTTTGGTCATCTGGTCCGAGATGGCCGTCAACTCCGTGGAAGCGGATGAGAGGGTCTGGGTGCCGATCTTTATCTCGCTTAGCATTTGGCACAATCCCGCATTCATCTGATTCAGCGCATCGCCCATTTCCCCCAGTTCGTCGTGGTTTTTGATGACCACCTTCTGGGTCAGGTCGCCCAGGGCCATGGCTTTAGCAAACGCCACAGTGGCCTTAAGCGGTTTCAATATCGTTCGAACCACGGAAGCGGTCACAGTGATGAGCACCACCAACATAAAGACCGCGATTCCGATGAAGAGTTTTTTAACCATGGCTTTCAACGAAGTCATGATCTTATTCAAAATTTTATGAAACTCGGCCAATTCTTTTTCCAGTTGCCTGCCGATTTCCGCCATCTGGTTCTGAATACCCGCTTTGTCCGCCTCACTGGCCGCACCATAGTGCTTGCCCAACTGGAGCCATTGGGTGCTGAGTTCGTTCCCCTTTTCACAATTGGCAACAAGCTCGCTGAGGATAGGTTTGCCCTTCAGCGTGTTTTCGAGTTGGATCAACTCCCAAAGCCCCTCGGATGTCCCATATTGATTCGTATAGGCTTTCATTAAATCCTTCGGGTTGCTGTGCTGCTGAGAAAGTCGGTATACCCTGCCCACCGATCCGTTCAAGCGGTTCATCTCATCGACGTTCGAGACAAACGCTTTGAGCTGATCCTGATTTTGCGTCCGCAAGTACTCTTGGAAGGCGATGGCGGCTTTGTAGTAGAAGACTCCGTAGGTGTTGCTTGCGTCTGTTATCCCGCTGATGTCGCCGATCTTTCCAAAAAAGCTCAAGCTAGTCGTTATGATGATCAACATCCCGAAAAACGCGCAGATGCTGAGCAGGCTTATTTTCTTGGCAATGGTCAGTTTGTTTAGCTTTAGCATAATAGTTTCCTGATCGGTTTGTCCTCTATGAATAAATATGATCCTTGGGGTCAAAGACCCTCATTTCCCTTCAATCGGCGGTCCTGTGGAAATCTTTATTGTTTTTGTGGGTTGGGCCCAGTTGTGAACGCTTGAAATGGGAATTGACCGAAAAGAAAACCAATGTTAATTGAAAAGCATTATTATTTGATTGAAGAGGCGCCAGTGGCGGATCCTAAAAAAAGATTTGAAGCCATCATCCAAAAATTAAGGGATAATGGCCATAAGCTTACGCCCCAGCGGTTGGCTATCGTTAAAATTCTTGCCAAAAGTGAAGGCCATCCCAGTGTTGAAAGTATCCATGTCCGGATAAAAAAAGAGTTTTCGACCATGAGTCTCGCCACGGTATACAGAAATATCGTATTAATTAAGTCGCTTGGTGAAGTTCTGGAGTTGGGGTTTCCGGACGGGAGCAACCGATACGATGGAAACAACCCTGAGCCCCATCCGCACGTCATTTGCATCAAGTGCAAGAAAATTGTTGACCCTGACCTGGATAGTCTGGATGAAATGAAAAAAGAGGTCGCGGTTGAGACAAATTTTAAAATTTTGAATCACAGGTTGGACTTTTTCGGCATATGCGGCGATTGCATGGCAGCGAAAGTGTAATATATTTTTTTTCGTATAATTGATAGTCGTTATCATATAATAGTTTTTTCTATTTTGAGGCGTTGGAGACGTCTTAAAAAGAAAAACCGGACCATGATGTTGGTGGCCCTGTCGCCGATACTCAAAATCTGAAGCTTCCGCGATGTTCTTCTGACGATTCTGCAACGCTTCCATTGTCGCCAAAATCAATCGATAGGTTCGCCAAGGCTTACACAACGAAAGGAGGAGGTCTTATGAACGAAGAGAGCAAGTGCCCGGTAACGGGCAAAACACACAAATCCGTTGCCGGAAGAGGCACGTCGAACCGGGAGTGGTGGCCGAACCAGGTGAACCTCAAGATTCTTCATCAACACTCGAACCTGAGCAATCCCATGGGCGAGGCGTTCAACTACGCTCAAGAGTTCAAGAAAATCGACCTTGCGGCCCTGAAGAAGGACCTCTATGCGCTGATGACCGACTCCCAGGAGTGGTGGCCGGCCGATTGGGGGCACTATGGCGGGCTCTTCATCCGCATGGCGTGGCACAGCGCAGGCACCTACCGCATGGGCGACGGCCGTGGGGGCGCGGGGTCCGGCTCCCAGCGCCTGGCGCCCCTCAACAGTTGGCCCGACAATGTGAACCTCGACAAGGCGCGCCGCCTGCTCTGGCCGATCAAGCAGAAATACGGCCGCAAGATTTCCTGGGCCGACTTGATGATCCTCGCCGGCAACTGCGCCCTGGAGTCGATGGGATTCAAGACTTTCGGCTTCGGCGGCGGGCGCGTGGACGTCTGGGAGCCGGAAGAGGATATCTATTGGGGCTCAGAGGCCGAATGGCTTGGCGACAAACGCTACGAGGGTGACCGCAGACTCGAAAATCCCCTGGCCGCCGTGCAGATGGGCCTGATCTATGTCAATCCCGAAGGGCCCAACGGAAACCCGGACCCGGTCGCCTCGGGCCGTGACGTTCGCGAGACCTTTGCGCGCATGGCGATGAACGACGAAGAGACCGTTGCGCTCGTCGCCGGCGGGCACACCTTCGGTAAATGCCATGGCGCTGGCCCTGCATCCCATGTGGGGCCTGAGCCCGAAGCAGCCCCCATCGAAGAGCAGGGCCTGGGCTGGAAGAGCAGCTTCGGCAGCGGCAAAGGCGGCGATGCCATCGGCAGCGGCCTCGAGGGCGCCTGGAAACCGAACCCGACCCGATGGGACATGGGCTATCTGAAGGTACTGTTCAAATACGAGTGGGAACTGGTCAAGAGCCCGGCCGGCGCGCATCAGTGGCTGGCCAAGAACGTGGACGAAGAGGACATGGTGGTCGACGCGCACAACCCGTCGCAGAAGCACCGGCCGATGATGACCACGGCGGACCTCTCCCTTCGCTTCGACCCGATTTACGAGCCGATTGCGCGGCGCTACCTACAGAATCCCGAGCAGTTCGCGGACGCCTTCGCCCGTGCGTGGTTCAAGCTGACCCACCGCGACATGGGCCCCCGCCCGCGCTATCTGGGCGCGGAGGTCCCGGCAGAAGAACTGATCTGGCAAGACCCGGTGCCCGCCGTCGATCATAAGCTGGTCGATACCAAGGATATCGCCGACCTCAAGGCTAAGATCCTGGCCTCGGGCCTGACCGTCTCTCAACTGGTCACCACGGCCTGGGCGTCGGCTTCCACGTTCCGCGGCTCCGATAAGCGCGGCGGGGCCAACGGGGCGCGCATCCGCCTCGCGCCGCAAAAGGATTGGGAAGTCAACCAGCCCGCTCAACTGAAGACCGTATTGCAGACCCTGGAGGGAATCCAGAAAGCCTTCAACGGGGCGCAGTCAGGCGGCAAGAGGGTTTCCCTCGCCGACTTGATTGTCCTGGGCGGATGCGCCGGTGTCGAACAGGCGGCGAAGAAGGCCGGTCACAACGTCACCGTCCCCTTTACCCCGGGACGCACGGATGCCTCCCAGGAGCAAACCGACGTGGCGTCGTTCGCCGTACTCAAACCGCTCGCGGACGGTTTCCGAAACTACCTTAAAACCAAATTCTCCGTATCGGCGGAAGATCTGCTGGTGGATCGGGCGCAACTGCTGACGCTGACTGCTCCGGAGATGACGGTTCTCATCGGCGGCATGCGCGTGTTGAATGCCAACTTCGGACAGTCCCGGCACGGCGTCTTTACCAAGCGGACCGAGACGCTCACCAATGACTTTTTTGTGAACCTGCTTGACATGCGCACCGCGTGGAAGCCAACCGAAAAAGACAAAGACGTGTTCGAGGGGCGTGATCGTGCGACGGGCGAACTCAAGTGGACCGGCACCCGGGTCGACCTCATCTTCGGGGCGAACTCCCAACTCCGGGCGATCGCGGAAGTCTACGCATGCCAGGACTCCCAGGAGAAGTTCGTGCATGACTTCGTGGCGGCCTGGAACAAGGTAATGAACGCGGATCGCTTCGACCTCGCCTGATGGCAGCATAAGGTCTTCGATGGATTCTGAATATGAGAGCGGCGTTTCAATACAATCTGAAACGCCGCCCTTTATTTTGCCGGACATCGACGGCCAACGCCGCCCCGGGTCGCTCCGCAAAAGGGGCCGAGCAGAAAACTACATCGGTAAACCATCTGAGGGGCGGTTGCCGGCGATGCCGTCACTGCCCTTGTCCAGGATCCTTCGGACGATCATAGACAGGTCGAACAGGTTGAAGGGTTTCTGAATGAAGCCGTTGCACCCCTTTTTCATTATCTTCGCGGCCTGGCCGTTCAGCGAGTAACCGCTCGAAAGCAGGATGGGCAGGGAAGGCCGGATCTTTCGCAGGATGTCGAAGACTTTTTCGCCATTCAGATCCGGCATGATCATGTCCAGGATGACCAAATCGTAGTCGGCTGTGTTCGCCGAGGCCACTCCCACGGCCTGCCGGCCTCCCAGAGCGCACGTCACCCGGTAGCCCAGCTTTTCCAGCATGGCCGTTCCCACATCGAGGATCATCTGTTCATCGTCAATTAGAAGAACTCTTTCGGACCCTCCGGCCAGCTCGGGCACCGGTAAATCCTGGCTCCAGGCTTTATCCTGAGAAACAGGCAGGTAGATATTGAAGGTCGAACCTTTGCCCGGCTCGCTGTAGACGTTGATAAAGCCCCCATGGTTTTTGACGATCCCGTAGGCCGAGGCCAACCCCAGCCCCGTGCCGCGCCCCTTCTCCTTGGTGGTGAAGAACGGATCGAAAACCTGCCGGCGCGTTGCCTCATCCATGCCGATGCCGGTATCCGTTACCGAAATCCTGGTAAACGGGCCTGGGGCGACGGAATAGGGGGCGCAGTAGGCCGCTTCCAGGGTGACGATCGATGTCTCCAGGTAGATGTTGCCGCCTCTGGGCATGGACTGCCAGGCGTTGATGAACATGTTCAGCAGGACTTGCTCGATTTGTCTTCGATCTGCCACCACCACCGGCGGCGGCGCGCACAATTTTTGATGAATGCGAATTTCCTTTTTCGTGCGGCCAAATAGCGTTGCACTGGAATGGATTACCTCGTTCACATCGATGGGTGCGGTCTCGTATTTGCCGCCCTGGGCCACGCCCAGCAGTTGTTTGGTCAGATCCGCGGCGCTCTTCGTATATTCCAAGATGGCCTGGACGTGCTCCATGCAGGTATGGGCGGCCTCCAGATCGATGGACATGATCGACGCGCGTCCCTGGATGCCCATCAATAGATTGTTGAAATCGTGGGCGATGCCGCCGGCCAGGGTTCCGATGGACTCCATTTTTTGGGCTTGGATGATCTGGTTCCTGTATTTCTCTTTTTCCGCTTCCGCCTCCTTGAGTTCTGTGATGTCCCGGGTGATGGAAAGCATGACCTCTTCATCCTTGATGCGCAGGATGCGGGCGGACAAGAGCCCCACGGCGACCTCTCCGCTTTTTCGGACAAACCGAGCCTCGAGGCTCTTGACGAAGCCTTTTTTGGACAAGCCTTCGATCAACCGCTTGCGGTCCGCGGGATTCTCCCAGATATCCTTGACTATGGCGGTGTCGCCGATGACTTCCTCGCGGGTATAGCCCGTGAGGGCGGTAAACCCCTCGTTGATATCGATATACACGCCGCCGTTGACTCGATTGAGATTGATGGCGTCCGGGCTGGTTTGGAAGGCCAGGCGAAACAGCTCCTCGCTATCCCGAAGTTTTTCTTCCATTCGCACCCGTTCCGTGATGTCGGTCGAGATCCCGCCGATGGCGATAACCCACCCGGCGCCATCCAGGATCGGAAATTTTACCGAGATGTAGTCATGGCGGCCGTCGGCGTGCATCGCCTGCTCGGTGAACGTGAAGGGCGCTTTGGATTGGGTAACCTGCCTGTCATTTTCCACGTGCTGCGAAGCGATGTCTCCAGGGAACAGGTCAAAGGGGGTTTTGCCGATCACCTGATTCTCCTGAAAGCCGAAAATTTCATAGAAAGCCTTGTTGACCAGTATGAATTTTCCATCCGTGCTTTTGGCATAGATCACATTCTGGGTATTGTTGATGAGGCCGTAAAGAAAAGCGGAGGCGACGTCCGCTGGCATCTGGCCATTGCCTGCCAAGGCCGCATTGCGACCTCTTTGGATTTGGTCCAACTCCATCTCCAGGCGGGCGATGTGCTGTTCCAGCTCGTGGTAGGTCGGCTTCTTGTTCACATGTCCCTCTCGATATTAGATCCGGTATAGGCCACCGTAACGTGCAATTGGCATTAGAATATTTGAATTGGCCGCGGCTTGGCAAGGAACTTGTTTTTGTACTCGCCGCCAACGAATTTCGGTTCATGGTGTCGTTGCGATTCGGGAAAAAGGCAAAGGGACCAAGGGATCAGCGTCGCTGCAGATTCGGGGTCTGAAAAACTTGCTATATAGGGCTATACATACTCTTGCCTTAAACTATACCCTTTGAGATAGTTATCAGAGATCACGCTCGATCTTTACGATACCGGATCAGCCCCAGCACCGAACCATTGGGGCGACCCCATTCCCCGATAGCCTGCTGTACCTCATTTTAGGATTGAAAGGGTTCCGATGACTGGGAAACCCACCCAAGATCAGCATAGGACAGCACCCAAGACATGTGTCCCGGGCATGAGCACCAGGAAGGAATGGTCCACGCTGCCGCAGCAACTGCTTCTGGCGATAGATACCATGAGCGACACGGTTTTGCTTGCCGATGCCGATGGTATGGTCGTTTACGCCAACCAGATCATGCTGAAGCGGTGCGGATACGACCCGGATCACCTTGTCGGCCAACCCATGACGGCTTTATGGATCCAGCCCAACGCGATAACCCAGCACATTATGGCAGAACTGGCGGCAAACCGAAGTTGGCGCGGTCGCATTCAACACAAAACACTCGGAGGCAGCTTTTTTGGGGAGACGGTTGCAATCAGCCCGGTCATGGATGCGCACGGCGCCGTCACCCACCTAATCAAAACCGGTCGATTGATAGAATCTACAGATAAAGGTTCCGAGGTTTCCGACCCAGTTGATCCAACATATAAAAGCATCCTCGACCTGATGGACGACGGATATATTGAAACCGATTTGAGAGGCAATACCACTTTCCTGAACAAGAGTGCCGCCAGGATCTATCAACGTAGCCCGGAAGAAATGATCGGCCTCAATTACAAGGCGTACATGGCACCCGATGAGGCCAAAAGGATATACCCCACCTATAATGAAATCTATCGAACCGGCCAGTCCAGCCGGATTATAGACTTTGAAGTGATCGGAAAACACGGCACGCCCGTTTCCTGCGAAACCATCACCACCCTGCTGCATGACCATCAGGGTCGTCCGGTGGGTTTTGGCGGCATCATCCGCGATGTGACCGAAAAAAAACGGCTGACCACCCAGCTCAAAGAGAGCGAAGAGAGCTATCGCCGGGTGATGGAATTGGCCCCCGACGCCATCACGATCTCCCGGGTGTCCGACGGAAAATATTTTGAAGTCAATGAAACCTTTTGCCAGCAGACCGGCTACGCCCGCGATGAGGTCATCGGCCGGACGGTTCTTGATTTGAATATCTATGCCAATCCCGAAGACCGCAAGCGTATCATCCACGCACTGCGCACCGAAGGCCGTGTATCGAGCATGCGGGTCAACTTCCGGCATCGCGACGGCTCGCTGCTGCACGACATCGTCTCGGCGCGCAGCATTCGATTCAAAGGGGAGGATTGCATCCTGTTTGTCGCCACGCTGATCAATTCCCTGGTGGAGGCCCAGAATGCCCTGAACGAGAGCGAGAAGAAATACCGGATGATCCTGAATGCGGCCCCGGATATCATTTGCCTAACGCGCCTGGCGGACGGGCGGTATATCGAGGCCAACGACATGTTTTATCTCCGTACGGGACACGCGCGCGAAGAGACCATCGGGCGGACCGCCACGGACTTGGGAATCTATGCCTACCTTGAGGATCGTGGCCGATTTATAGCTGCACTGCAGGAGAACGGCCAGGTGGACGGCATGGAGATCATGACGCGGTTCAAGGACGGTAGCCTGTCTTCCCAGCTATGGTCCGGCCGCGTTGTAGAATACAATGGCGAGCAGTGTCTCCTGGTGGTCACCAAGTCGATCGACGATCTCAAAAAGGCCCAGGAGCTGCTTCGTGAGCGCGAGGAGAGTTACCGCGCGATATTTGAAACCGCCGCCGACGCCATCTTTGTCACCGACCTGGAAAACGGCCGTTTTCTGGATGTTAATAAGGCCGCTTGCCAGCACCTGGGTTATTCAGTCGATACGCTTGAGAAGATGCACCTGAAAGAAGTGATCCACGATCAATATCCTTACAAAATGCCTCCTGCCTCGATGGATGGCAGTCGATCGGAGCGGGTCATTTTTGAATCGGTGCACATCAGCAGCGCTGGGACCCAAATTGCCGTGGAGGTGAGCAGCGGGACGGTGATGCGATCCGGCCGGCCGGCGTTATTAAGTATCGTGCGCGACGTGAGCGAGCGCAAACAGGTGGAAGCCGAGTTGACGAAATACCGGCAGCATCTGGAAGAGATGGTACAAGAGCGTACCCGCGCACTGGAAGAGGCCCAGAACGAGTTGATCAAACGGGAAAAGCTTGCGGTCCTCGGCCAACTCACCGCCACGGTCAGCCATGAGCTGCGCAATCCGCTGGGCGTCATTCGATCCTCGAACTTTTATTTAATGCGAAGAATCAAGGATAAAGACGAAAAAATCGATAAGCACATAAGACGCATCGAAGAGCAGGTTAGCTTGTGCGATACCATTGTGGCCGATCTGCTCGAGTTCACCCGGGGCAGGCAGGCGTCGCTCGCAAGACAAGCCATACAACCGTGGGTAGAGCAGGTCGTCCACCAGATGATGGAGTCGGAAAGTTTCGATATCACAATGGATATTGCCGGCGACCTGCCATTGGTACCCCTCGACCAGGAAAAGATGCGCCGGGTGGTGGTCAATCTGTTAGACAACGCGATTCAAGCGGTTCGCGACAGGCAGGAGACCACCCAGAATTTGAATGCGCCCTATCGGCCGATGGTCACTCTGAGGGCCGCCCGACATGAGAACGGCCTGCTGCTCCAGGTGTCGGACAACGGCTGCGGCATGGATGCATCGACGCGCCGGCGTGCCTTCGAGCCGCTGTTTACCACCCGCGCCCGCGGTACCGGTATTGGCCTGGCCAATGTCAGTAAAATTGTCTCGGAACATGGCGGCCGCATAGCGCTGGAAAGCGAACTGGACCAAGGCACGACCATGACAATCATATTGCCGTATGAGGCGGCTCCACCCGCCGAGCCAACGGATTAGCTATTTCGTTCGTCCATTTACTGTCGTTCCAATATTCCGATCTGCGATTTACGCCCGAAGTCTTCCAGAAATCCTGGCAAAAAAGTCTCCATCCCGGCATGCGGCAGCGGTTGGTCGGGTATCAGGCCCGGCGTGTAGCCCCGCTTGCGGAACGGCTCCAGCAGACGGGGATTGCGGCTGAGGACATGTACGGGAACCGACCATGGCTCGCCCGTGTCGGTAAGCTGCAGATTGGGTTGATGATCGCCCATGATGATGATCAGAGTGTTCGGGCCGACATACTTGGCCAGATAATCTCCGATGGTCTGGAATTCGTAATCCAGGGAGCGCAGATAAGCTTCTCCGGCGTTTTCGAGATTGGGCCAGTAAATCGGGTAGTAGACCGGTGGAAGATCGTGGTAAATATGCCCGTCGCCGATCAAATCCCAATCGGGAACGAAGGGCGGTTGAATGTTGAAGGCGGCGTGACTGCTGATTAGAACATATCGGATGAAAAGCGGTTGTGCGCGCTGGGTGAATTCGCGGCGATGGACCCAGTCGAGCACAAATTGGTCCGGCATGGACGCCCATCCGAAATTCGGGCCGCGATAGTGGAAGTGGCCGGCGTAGTAGAACTGTTCGTAGTCGAAATAGGCCCCCTGGGGAAACGCAAAACGGGTGCCGGGCATTGCTGAAACGGTGCGATAGCCGTTTTTTCGAAAATAGGTGGCCATGGGGGGCAGGGAGGAGCGCAGCAGGGCGGCGTCCTCAAGATCGTTGGCCACCCGCATGCCGGACTCCAGGGTGTCGTGGGCCAGCCAGGACGATCCGCCGTAGGTCGGCGATAGCAGATAGGTGGAGACCGCCTTGAAGCCATGCGGGTCGAGGCGCTTGGAGAAACCATCCAGGGTGGCTTCCATGGCCGGACGGTAGACCGGCCGGGTGAAGACGGTGCGGCCGTAGGACTCGACCATGAACAACAGGACATCTGTGCCCGCCAGCCCTTCGAGGGAGAAAGTGCCGGCGGCCCTCTCATTTGCGGTTTGCTTCAGGCGGGCGACAAAAGTCCGAGTTTGCGCCAACTGTTCTCGAATTAAGAAGATCTCTTCACCGAGACGGAGCATGGCCGGCGGGCCTGCCGGACGCCAGCCCCCGACCCATCCGGCCCCGAAGATGAGGGCTGATGCCACTATGAACGAGATCCGGACCCGCTGGTCTACTAGTGCTCTGGCCGCCGCGCGCCAGGCATAAGCGCTCGCAGCAATTACTGCCAGCCCCACCGTCAGCGCGGCGGCCGCCAGAAGCAGAAACTCCCCCGGACGGGCGGAGGTCTCGAGCAGGTCGTAGAGTCCGAAGAGATAACCGGAATCGATATAGAGGTTGAAGGGCCGGTTGAGATACTGGGGTACCGCCGTATCGCCGATGCGGAACAGGCGCAGCGCCAGAAAGAGAACAGCCACGGTCAGGCCGGTCAAGAATAGAGCCCGCTTCCCGCAGCAGGTCGCCAAGGCCAGCAAGGCGAGCAGCAGGAAGACATCGAGGGACGGCAGCAAGACGCGCCAGGTAAGGCTTCCCGGGTAGTCGACGTTCAGCAGCGCACTAAGGAAGAGAAAGGCCGCGAAGAGTGCCGGCAGCGGCCGCCAAGGCTGCATCTTGATCTTCATGGCAGTGGTCCCTGGCGGCGGGCCAGAAAATCGAGGTGGCGGGCCAGCAAAGACAATTCGCCGGCCGCGACCTGCTCGCGCCGGAACCGGGCCCAGGTGGCCAGATTGGACGGTGGGCTGCTCTTCTTCGCAAGCTCCCGTTCGATGGTTTCTATGAGGGCATGCAGGAAAAAGGTCTCCTCCATGGTGTAGCCGGCGTTGCGGGGATGGATGACCCAGTCCGAACTGCCAGCGGCCAGCAGTTCCAGGCCGGGTCGCTGCAGGAAGGTCAGGAGTCTTCGGCCGGTGTGGCTGGCCCCGGCGATCCGCGCATCCATGGAGGCATGATACTGCCGGAGGATCTCCTGTTCGCCATCCCATTCCGGCAGAAAGAGGGTGTCGCCGTCGAAGTTGCAGGTCAGATAGGCCAGGCCGTTTGCTTTGAGCCGCGGTAAAAGTCGCGGCAGCAGGGCGGGAAAGTCCACCAGATCGAGAACCGCGTGGGCGATCAAAAGATCGAAGGCGCCAAAGCTATCGGACCGGTCGGCCAGCGCTTCGGCGCGGGCCGTCTCGAGCACCAGCGATAGGTCGATGTCTGCGGTAAGCAGCCGGCATCGGTGTCTTCCGCTCCAGGACAAGGCCTCGCCACGCTTTTGGGCCCATTGCGAAAGCTCATTGCGGGCAGCCTCGAGTTGGCCCGGGTCGCTGTCGCTGGCCACGTAAACAGCCGGACCTGGTAGCAAACCGCGCTCCACGATTCGCTCCAGCATGGCGCCGGTGCCGGCACCGATCTCGAGGATCTTGAGCGGCTCAGGGCCTGGGGTCCGGGCCAGGGCCTGGCGCAGGGTCTCCCAGACGTGGTGGTTCAAGGCCCGGTCGTCGATGGCCTTCTTGGCGGCCAGATAGCGGGGGCAAAACGCGCTTTGCGTTGGGCCTGCGACGGCCGGATGTGTCGGGCTGCTGCTGAATTTATCTACGGTCATGGTCATCCTTCATCCGTTGCAGGAAGCGGTCAATGGCCTTCACGCCATCCTCCCAGGTCGGACTGTTAATATAGGTCCTCCGGGCGGCCAGGGCCATGCGCTGCAACTCGCCGCGGTTGCGGTGCACTTTTGCCAATAGCGGCGCCAACCCTGCCAGATCGCCGGGGCGCAGCAAGAATCCGTTGGTCCCATGACGGATGGTCTCGACCGCCGCGCCGTCGCGGCAGCCGATGGCCGGCATACCAAAGGCCATGGCCTCTAAAATTGCGATGCCGAAGCCTTCGTAGGCGTAGGGCATGCAGAAGAGATGGCTGGTGGCAAGGATCTTCACCAGCTCTTCTTCCGGGAGCGGGCCCAGGAACCGCACCGATTCGGAGAGGCGCAGTTGCCGAGTGAGCTGTTTTGCCCTGAGCGCATGGGCCGGGTCGAAGTCGAGGCTGCCCACGACAGACAGGCGCCAAACGTCGCGGTCGATCCCGGCCAGGGCTTCGAGCAAGGGCAACAACCCTTTTCGGGGAATCACATGGCCCAGGAAGAGCAGCTCCAAGGGTCCGGGGCGGCGGGCCCTGAGGCCGATGGCATCGGCGGAAGGGGGGCTCCCGAAACGGTCTCCGGCCGGATAGGCGACGACCTGGGGCCGATGGTGGCCCACTAGGGCGGCCACGGTGCGCCGGGTGGTCTCCGAGTTGAGGATAAAGCCGTCCACCGAGGCCAGAAAACTGCGTTCGGCTATCGATAGAAGCATATTCCGCCAGCGCGGGCGCGTTTCTTTGCACAGAATGTGATGCACCAGGGCCACCACGGGCGGGCCCGCCTGGCGACGCAGCCGTTGGTTTACGATAAAAAGCGACGGATGGCAGAGTTCGTCCTGGATCAGGAGATCGAATCTGCCGGTCCGCAGCCGGCGGTGGAGTGCGGGCGGTAACCCTTGCCCCAGGCGTTGAAGATAAGGGCCGCCGGCCAGGCTGACGACTTCCACCGAATGGCCTAGCGCCGTCAGGCCCCGGGCCACGATGCGGTCATACAGGTAGCCGCCGGTGAGGGTCTCCAGGCGGCCGTAGATGATCAGGCCGATACGCATCAGCGGTCGGCACGGTAGGAGGTCCAGGCGATCTCATCCTCCCAGATGGTGACGGCCAGGCCGTCCAGTCCAAGATGGGCGAGCCGCTCCCTGAAGCGCTCATGGAGGACGGTGGCCAGCCGTTCGATGCTGGGGTTCAGGCCGGCAAAGGCGGCCAGGGCGTTCAAGGTTTTGTCCCGAAAATCGGCCACGACCTGATCCAGATGCTGCTCCACCGCGACGATATCCACCAGAAAGCCATGGCGGTCCAAGGCCTTTGCCTCCAGGACCAGCTCCAGCCGATAGCGATGGGCGTGTTCGCTGTTCTCCGGGCCCCAGTCGCCGCCGACCAGGTAATGCCGGGCAATGAATTCGCGCCGTACCCCGAGCGTATACATTCTTTTCCTCCTTGCCTGGTTTTTACTTCTGGTCTTCGGGCCGGTAATCGAAAATGACCTGGATCGTCTCGCCCGGGTTGCGGTCGATGAGTTCATAGGCCGACGCCGCCTCGGCCAGGGCGAAACGCTGGGTGATGCAGGCGCCGGGGCGCACCCGGCGAAGCATCTCCCAGGCCAGTTGCATCCGACGGCTGGTCGGCCAGCGGCCGGTGAGTTGGGGGGCAATGCTGCTCACCTGGGAGCTGATCAGGGAAATACGGCCGCGGTGGAAGAAGGCGCCCAGGTCCAGATCGACCCGTTTGGCGCCATACCAGGAGCCCACGACCACCCGGCCGCTGTAGCGCGCCAGCGCCAGGGCGGTCTCCAGCCCGGCCGGGTTGCCCGAAAGTTCGTACACCAGATCCGCCTGGCCCCCCTGGCCCGGCACGGCCCCCAGGCGCGTGAAGAGTTCCGGGTCCTGGGGATCGAAGCATTCGCCGGCACCCAGGCGCAGGGAGGCCTCGCGCCGCTGCGGGTGCGCCTCCAGGGTCGCCAGCGCGGCCAATGGACATCGGGAGAGCAGGGCCGTGGTGAGCAGGCCGATGATGCCCTGGCCGACCACGATCACCTTTTCGCCGATCAGCGGCGCACCGTCCAGCAACAGGTTGACCGCCGTCTCCATGCTGGGCAGAAAGAGGGCAGTCTCATCGTCCAGGTCCGCGGGAATAGGGTGCAGCGTCCCGGGTTGGGCGCAGAAGAGGTCCTGGTGGGGTTGAAAGGCGAAAACCCGGCGATGGAGCCATTGGCCCGGCACTTCAGCGCCGGTTTCGATGACCCGTCCCACCACGCAATAGCCGTAGGCCAGCGGATAGGCGAAGCCACCGGCCAGAGCTTCGATGGTGGCATCCACCGGGACGCCGTGCGGCCATTGGCCCCGGTAGACCAGCATTTCGGTCCCCGGGCTGATGGCCGAGCAAAGCGTCTGCACCAGGACTTCATCGGCCGCCGGCCGGGGCGCGGGCCCGGCGATGACTGTGACCCGCCCGGGCGCGGAAAATTCCAGGCGATGTCGATTCATGCGTCCTGCCATTGCGGTTGGGCCCACAGGATCATGTCCGGGCCGCAGGCTTGATAGACGACGGGATCGAAACGCAAGAGGGAGCCATTGCCTGTGGCCGGGCGATCCAGCACCGGTAGGCCGCCCACCAGGCGGGGAGCGATGGTGATGATCATCTGGTCCACCAGGCGGGCCTCGATAAAACTGGTGATCACCCGGCCGCCGCCCTCCACCATGATGCTCCGGATGCCCCTTTCGCCCAACTGGCGCAGCAGATCGGGCAGCTCCACCATGTCGCGCCGGTCGTGGCGGCAGCGGATGACTTGCGCCCCCCGGCCTTGGACCGCGCCGACCCGCTGGGATTCATGCTGGTCTGTACAAGCCAGCCAACAATGGCGGTCGGTGCGTTCGAGCAGGCGCGCGTGCAAGGGGATGCGCAAATGACTGTCGAGCACAATGGGCTGGGGGCTGCTGCCTTCGACGAGCCGCACCGTCAGCAGGGGGTTGTCCGCCAGTAGGGTGTTGATGCCGATGACGATGGCATCGCAGGCAGCCCGGATGCGATGGGTCAAGACCATGGAGGCGTGGCTGCTCAACCGAAGCGGCTCGCGGTTGCGGGTGGCGATGCTGCCATCCACGCTCTGGGCGTAGGATACCGTGACCAGCGGCCGATGATGGCGCGCAAGGAACGCCTGGGACACGAGTGGCAACCGCTCGAACCACGCCTCCGGGCGGCAAGCGAGCGTAGCGGTTTGAACCTTTTCTTCCTCCATGGGGATCCTTTCCCTGGCGGTCTAACAGGCTGCGAATCTATTTTCGACGATACCGGCCTTCCTCCGACAAGTCAAATTATGCCTGGCAAGCCCAAGTTTCAGTCCAACCCATGTTTCAGCGGCGGTAAAGGACTTTTTCTTCCGGCGTCCAGAGGGACATGGCGCCGGTTCCGGTCAACATCAGCGTGGCACTGGTGCCGAAGATAACCATCGAAATCGCTGACAGGCCAAAGGGGGACCAAATGCTGCCGAGAATCAGGGTCAGTCCAAGAGCTGCGCTGCGCCCCATGCAACCCAGACCGGCCAACAGGCAGCAGAGGCTGTGGGCCAACTGCCAAAGCGGGTGCGTCTGGGAAACACCATCGTTGACGAGCGTCGCGATTCCGCACGCAAGAATAGCTAGGCGAAGCACCCAGGGCATGGTCTTGAGCATCGAAGAACTTGCCCAGCGATCCAAGGCTGTTTGCTGGTCCGCGTCGGTTTTCACTTTGCCGGAGACCACCAGCCAGTCTCGCAAAAAGCCGATCAGCAGGGGCACCATGAAAATCAGGGAGGCAGCGGATAGGAGCGGCGGATTGAAAATCGGCAGGAGCGCCACGGTAACCAGCCCCATCTGAAAACCGGCGGTGATGCGCGCATAGGGCCTCGGTTGCAAGGCGATCACGGGAAGTGTCCGTTTTTTTCGAATCCAGATACCGAGGTTAAACGGGTAGTAGGCCAGGCCTACCAGCAGGTAAGCAGCCGGCAATCGTCCGAGCGCGACCGCCACCAATGAGGCCACCAGGAGTCCCGCGGCATCGGATTCGATGTCCAGACGCTTGCCGAGCACCGTTTCCCGCCGCTGCCGCCTGGCGACATAGCCATCCACAAGATCGGCTATTGAAATTCCCAGATAAATGATTCCCGGCGCCCAGCGCAGGGTCTCGGGTAAAGCTGGGCCGTGTCGGATCGCCGACGGCAAGATCCCGGCCAGCCCGACAACGGCTCCCGCGCGCAGCAGGGTAATCCAGTTGGCGGCCCCCAGCGTATTGAAAATGGGAAATTCTTCACCGATGCGATGGTTGCTTGCCAGATGACGGGACAACTGTTCTATAATGCGGAGCGCCACCGCCAGCCCGGGCAAAAGTCCCAGGAGCATGGCCGGATGCAGTTGGAATTGAGGCCAGTAAAGAAAAATGGTTGCCAGCCAAGGGCCGATCGAAACCGCTGCCGTCACCCGGATCTGACGACGCAACCGCAGTGGAACTATCCTTGGTTTGTCCATCCCCCGCTCATTTTTTCAGGAAAAATCCATGGCTCGTATTGATTGCTTATACCGCATGCTTTTCGGAGTGTCCATTTTGACTGTTTGTTTCGTCGCTCCATAACGGGTTGGTAGGTGGGACAAGACCTGCTATCGCCCCGTCCCTCATACCATTACGGGTTAGGACATCTGCTTATAAAGCTCCAGGATTTCCTGAGGGCTGCTCACCGGACGTGCGTTGTAGAGCGAGACCGGGTCGCCCGCATCGGCGCCATCGGCACCAATGGTACGTTCGAAGACATGTGGCGCGGCGGCGTCGATGCTGTATGGACCAGGCAGTACGGGGGCCTGTGGCATGCGCAAAACGTGGAGACTAAATAAAGGGCGGCTTAGAGCTTAATCTTCCGCAGACGAAGCGCATTGCCCACGACTGATACCGAGCTAAAGCTCATCGCAGCGGCGGCGAGCATGGGCGATAAAAGCAGGCCGAACAGCGGGTAAAGCACGCCCGCGGCGATAGGCACGCCCAAGGCATTGTAGATAAAGGCGAAGAACAGGTTTTGCTTGATATTGCGCATGGTGGCCCTGGATAGCATCCGGGCGCGCGCGATGCCGCGCAAATCCCCTTTGACCAGTGTGACGCGGGCGCTTTCCATGGCCACGTCCGTACCGGTGCCCATGGCGATGCCCACATCGGCCTGGGCCAGTGCCGGGGCGTCGTTGATGCCGTCACCGGCCATCGCCACAACCTGGCCTTCCTTTTGAAAACGTTTGACGGCCGCGGCTTTGTCTGCGGGCAGCACATCGGCCACGAAATCATCGATGCCTAATTTGCCGGCCACGGCCCTGGCAGTGGTTTCGTTGTCGCCGGTGAGCATGACGATGCGAATGCTTTCGGCATGCAGTTTTTCGATGGCTTCCGGAGTGGTCGCTTTGATGGGGTCGGAGACACTGACCAGACCGGCCGCTTTGCCGTTTACGGCTACGAACATAGCGGTTTGGCCGCCGGCACGCAGCTCTTCGGCCCGGGTATCCAAAGCATCCGTCGATACGTCGGACTCCCGAAGCAGTCGGGCATTGCCCAGCAGTACTTGCCGATCGTCGACGCGGCCTGAAACCCCGCGTCCCGTGTGAGAATTAAAGTCGGCGGCGTCCTGGATGGCAAGGCGTCGATCTTTCGCGCCAGCGACGATGGCCGCCGCCAACGGGTGTTCACTGGCCTGTTCGAGGCTGGCCGCCAATCGAAGCACCTCATCTTCATCCCAGCCTTCGGCGGCCAGCACATTGGTCAGCCGCGGTTTACCCTCGGTCAGCGTGCCGGTTTTATCCACCACCAGCATATTCACCTTGCGCAGGATTTCGATGGATTCGGCGTCCTTGAACAGTACGCCGATGCCAGCGCCCTTGCCAGCCGCTACCATGATGGACATCGGTGTGGCCAGGCCCAGGGCGCAGGGGCAGGCGATGATCAGAACGGAAACAGCTACGATCAAAGCGTATGCCATGCGTGGTTCGGGCCCGACGAACGACCAAATGATGAAAGCGACGGCCGCCACTGCGACCACCGTTGGCACGAAATAAGCTGCCACCAGATCGGCCAGCTTTTGAATCGGCGCCCGGCTGCGCTGGGCTTCGGCCACCATGTGCACGATATGCGCGAGCACCGTATCGGCACCGACTTTTTCAGCCTGGATAATAAGCGAGCCGTTGGAATTGATCGTGGCGCCGATGACCTGATCGCCTTTTTTCTTTTCGACCGGAACGGGTTCTCCGGTGAGCATCGATTCATCCACGTTGCTGGCGCCGTCGAGGACCTTGCCGTCCACCGGTATCTTCTCGCCGGGACGCACCCGCAATTTGTTGTCGACCTGAACCTGATCCAAGGGGACATCCCGTTCCGAGCCGTCGGCATCGATGCGATGCGCGGTTTTGGGCGCCAGACCGAGGAGCGCCTTGATAGCCGCCCCCGTGCGACTGCGGGCGCGCTGTTCGAGCATCTGGCCCAGCAGCACCAGGGTGACAATCACCGCTGCCGCTTCGAAGTAAACCCCCACCGTCCCGCTTTCGCTTCTGAATGAAGCCGGGAAGCGTTGGGGAAAGAAAAGGGCCATCAGGCTGTAGATATAGGCGACGGCTGTGCCCAGCCCGATGAGGGTGAACATGTTCAAGTTCCAGGTGACCACCGATTTCCAGGAACGCACATAGAAGATCCATCCGCCCCAAAGAACGACGGGTGTGGCAAGTACAAATTCAAACCAGTGCAAAGTTCCCGGTCCCAGCAGCTTTTCTAGAAAACCAAGGCCGAGCATATCGCGCATGGCAATCAGCACCAATGGCAGACTCAAGAAGGCCCCCACCCAGAAACGATTTCGCATGTAGATATATTCCTGGTCGACTTCGTCTTCGGAACCCACCGTGCGTGGCTCTAACGCCATGCCGCACTTGGGGCAATCCCCGGGCTGGTTCCGGATCACCTCGGGATGCATGGGGCAGGTCCATTCGGTCTGCGATATTGACGCGACAGGCGTCAACGGCTCCAGTGCCATCCCGCATTTTGGACAATCGCCGGGTCTATCCTGCCGAACCTCAGGGTGCATGGGGCAGGTATAAACAGGGCTTTTGGCCTGAGCGGGTTGAGGCGTTGCGGGTTTGGGTGATGCAGGTTCATTGCCAATGTACTGCTGCGGATCTGCTTGAAACTTTTGTCGGCAATGGCTGCTGCAGAAATAATAGGTCTGGCCCTGGTGCTCATATGAAAGCGACTCCGAGGGCTCCCTCACAGTCATTCCACAGACAGGATCGACGACCTGTGTCTCGCTCGATATTTTTATGGCTTGATTTTCCATTTTCGCTCCTTCCGGCCGCCACAACCTATAGATTCCACCGAAGTAAAGCTCTTTAACTGCAATAACAGATCCGATCCATTACCGACCATTTGGATATTGGCAGGAGAGCACGCAGAGGAGTGTATGACAGGGGCGTGTCGGCTTATAAAAAACTAACTCCTCCGGTTTGTTTGTCCACAAGCAGTTTCTCGATGGTTTTACCTTCATAATCGACGATGTTGGCCGTATAATAGCGCCCATTATTCACCAGGTCTTCGACCGGACAGTCTTTTTTATATTTTTCGTTGATGGCCTCTCTGATAACGAGGGTGGCGGTAGCCGCGCTCATTCCTTCTTGAAGGCGCAGGACCTTTTGGCAAAGATAGCTTGAAAGAGCCTCCGGTTGATTGCTTGCCGTTTCACTCAAAAATCTAATGATCGGTTTCTTCGGGTTCATTGGAACGCCTCCACGTTCTGTTGTTAGGGCTTTATGAGCCAGGAATAAACTTACAGGTTTCCATGGTGTCCCTGATGGTCATCGAGAGATATAACCTTGTAGTCCTCCTTCTTGAGGTCGATGATGTTATCTTCCGGCTGGACCGATGGATTATTGCGTGTTGTCGCGTCATCATGAGTCGGGCCGCCCGGAATGTGGTCGTGGTGGCCGCCGCAGCATCCCATGCCTCCTTTCCTCCAAAAAAGCATGTACATTACTACACCGAGAACTATCCAAATAAGCAGACCGTTCATGGGGAATCTCCTTTTTAGTTTGTGTTGGTATGTAGAAACTCCCTGTTTCTATTGCAGTTACAGCATAAGGTATGCCATCTGCTTAAATAATTGATGGCTGGTCGTCTGTTGTCCTGGGTAACACGCGCTTCGGCGTCAACAAGGTTCAGGCGAAGAATCAAGAGTCGGCAAGGATGGGCAATAATGATGCACTTCTGCTCAAATGGTGTAAAAAAGATACAGAAGCTATTCTGGGGCTGTTTTGGGCTTTGGGATGCTGATCATTGCGCAGTAGCATTACTTCGATCAGGGTTTGACAACGGTCATCTTCAAAGGAGTCACGGTCCGGAATCCCACATCGGCGAAGCCTTCCCAGGGATAGCGCAGCAGCGGCGCCTTTTGGCCGGAGCGCATACCGGTGTCGGCCGAGTCCGCAACATGGCTCAGGACGATCACAGCGGAACTTTCGCCAGGCTTTTTTCCCGTGGGG
Organism: Desulfobacterales bacterium; assembly: GCA_016218685.1. Lineage (GTDB taxonomy): Bacteria > Desulfobacterota > Desulfobacteria > Desulfobacterales > Desulfosarcinaceae > Desulfatitalea. The sequence goes on from JACRDD010000036.1 coordinate 129,306, forward strand.
ACATAGTCGATCCATTCTTTGGCTGGTTTCTGCGTCGCTCCGGCAAGAGCATCTTTTGCCGGTGATGTTTGGCCGGCACTGCTGGTGGCCATCATTTGTGCGTGAGGATCGGGTTCGGGCAAGGTTTCTCGGAGGTCGGAAGAAGGCGCCTCGCCTACTGTCGTTAACCTGGAGACCAAGGCCTGCCATTGGGAATAGCTCGGCATTGCTTTGTCAAAATGCCGGGCATAGGCCATGGCGCCCAGCCAGGTCACGCGCACCACCGGGCGGCCTGCCCAAGTGGCATCGCGCAAGTGAAAGCGTCCATGGTCGTGAATGATTTGTTCGTAAGCTTCGCTGCCGCTACCCAGGTAGAGCCAGATATCTTCGCCCTTTTTGACAATACCGTCGGTCACGGACAAGTCCGCCGTCACCTGGTTTAAAAACTCTACATAATGATGGAAGGTGACCGGGGTGCGATCGCTGTAAAAGGGCGGATCTTCGCCATCGGCCGGTATAAGGACCATGGTGCGTCCGTCTGCGGCCAATATTTCGGAAGCCGGCGGGCCTTGCGCGGCGGTCGGCTTGATCCCTGTTCGCGGTTCAATAACTGTCGTAACATCGACTGAGGGCTTTTTGGGCAGGAGCCAGCCGTACAAATGATAGCCCGTCATGCCAAGTACCGCGCTAAGCGTCGCTATTATTCCGAACCGCACCCAACGGGAGCGCGCTGATGGTTGCATAGCGGGAAGAGAATCGGCGCTCGCTTTTTCCAGCGCCACTTGCACAGCTGTTCGCAGATCTGCTACCGTATGGAAACGCTGGTTCTTGTCTTCATGGGTGGCTTTGCGGATGATCGCATCGATAGGCCCGAGCAGCGGCGTTGCGGCCGTTTGCAGGCCGGCTGCCTTGAACGGAACCGTCTTGGGGTCCATTTTGCCCGCCACGGCTTCGTAAAGGATCTTGCCCAGGGCGTAAATGTCCGCCTCGGGTCCGGCTTTGCGAAAATCTTCAAACTGCTCAGGCGCCATATAGGCCATGGTGCCTTTGACATCCCAGGAATTTGATACTGCCCGCATCTGAAATGATCGCGCCAGGCCGAAATCGGCGATCTTGGGTGTTTCACCGTCCATCAGGATGTTCTCCGGCTTTAGGTCCCTGTGGACAATCCCGTTGGCATGAATGGCTTCAACGCCGTCGAGCACCGGCAGATAGTAGCGCCGGATCCAGTCGACCAGCAGATCGGCCTGGGTGTCGAATCCTTCTTCGGACATGGTGAACCGAAAGGTGTTTCCTGGCACGTATTCCATGGAGATGTATTCCATGGGCGCGCCGGAGCCGTTGCCGACCGTTGGGATCGAGCCATAATCATAGATTTGCAGAATGTTGGGATGGCGAACACTGGCCATTGTTTGAACTTCGCGTTGGAAGCGTCCAACCGCGACCGCCATTTCATCCGGCGCTTCTTTAAAATCCTGCAGCAGTTCGGCGCAGATCACCTTGATGGCTACGTCGCGCTTTAAGTTGAGCTGGTGGGCTCGGTACACTTCTCCCATGCCGCCTTTACCAATGCGTTCGATCAGCACCCATTTGCTGTCGATCACGCTGCCGGTGGCGAGGATGGGGTGTTCCGAAGTCGTCATTTTACATTTCTCGCGAAGGTCTATTGGCGCCATATTTAATCACCAACGCTGTAATATTGTCTCTGGCCCCTGCCTGCAGGGCATCGCTCAACAACGTTGAGGCAATCCGGCGCGCAGGCCATGACTTGTTCAAAACATACGATATTTGCTTTTCCGCAAGGCTGCCGTGCAGGCCGTCGGTGCATAGCAGAAAGCGGTCGCCGCTTTCTAACGGATCCACGCGAGTGTCCACCCATTGCAGCGGTTCGGCGGTTCCCACAACCCGTGTCAGTAGATGGCGCAAAGGATGTTCAGCGGCGTGGGCCGCGTCGACTTCGCCTTCGAAGATCATATCCTGCACAAAAGTATGGTCAGTGGTCATACAGGTCAAATGACCCCGACGCAGGCGAAAAATACGACTGTCTCCCACATGAGCAATAATCGTGTGAGTTGCGGTGACGACCAGGCACGAAAGGGTCGTTCCCATTTCGGAAAAGACTGCACGAGTGCGCCCCTGCCTGCGAATATGTCGGTCGATACGCAGCACTGTTTCTCCCAGGTGAAGACTTAGAATACGGTGGCTCCATGGTGTCTTCTCTAATTCGCGACCCCGATAATAGCCATCCAAACCCCGGCAGGCCAGGCGGCTGGCCAAAGCGCCCCCATTATGGCCGCCCATGCCGTCGGCCACGGCGAAAAGGCGCCCCCTACCGATGCAAAATGAATGAGCCGGAGTCCCGCGTAACATGTCTTCGTTGACTGGTCTGTGACCCGCGTGGGTGGCGGCGCCACACTCGATGGATGTCGATTCTACCTGCAACACGACGGCTGCTTCGTTGCGGGTTGGCCCAGGGCAGGCGTCATCACCGCGGTGATGGTCGGGATCATGTGCTGGCGCACATAGCGGGTACGGTCCAAAAACATGACAAGGCCCACGCCTGAGGCAAGCCCAACCACGCCAGTCAAAACGGCACCGGTTGTTTCGCTAAGCCCTGCCCATCCGGCAAACCGTTCACCGAGCAAGGCTGCGACGATCAAGAATGCGACAGGCATGAGATAAAGAATAAATGCGCCTTTTAATAGATCCGAAGTTGGCAGGCTGATTTTCACCACATCCCCGGCTTGGGCTTTGATTGGGTTGGCCGCGCGGCTTTCCAGCTTGGCCCCGGAAAGGCAGGCGTGGCATCCGCCACCGGGATGACAACCCTCGCAAGCGCCCTTGCGGTCCGTCACCACAATCGCCCATCCTTCGCTGTGATTTTCGCGGATGATGCCTATTTGTTCGGTCATAAGTGCTCCCTTAGCGTATAAAAGCCGGACCGTGGGAAATGCTTCAGACGTTCAGGTCATGGCGCAGGGCGTCGAATTGCGTTTTGTCGATTTCACCGCTGGCATAGCGCCGTTTCAAAATATTCAAGGCATCCGGCTCTTGTCTGGATTTATCCTGAGTGTCATTGCGACCCGCAAAAACACCGGAAATCAATAAGATCAATGCTATGAAAACGGTAATCCAGAAAAGAATCATGAGAACCCCTATGCCGCCGCCTGCCATCATGCCGTACGGCATAAACCACAGGCCTCTGCCACCGTAACCAACGCCATACCGGCTGCAGAGAAACCATATGCCGGCGGCAATGAGCGCAGCTGAAACACCGATGCTAAGTAGTGTCCATCCAGAAATACCGATTTTTTCCATCGCCTGGTACGGTAAAAGTCTGGTGAGGTACAACACAATGTAGAATTTGTCGCATCTTGGTGCTCGATCCGAAGAATTTACTCCAAAAGAGCAGCATTTGAACGCAAC
>JACRDD010000005.1 GCA_016218685.1 Desulfobacterales bacterium
GCTTTTCGGCCGCGGCATTTCCAATATGGCCGTGGACAAAGCGTTCGCCGTGGTGGCCCTGATGACGGTCTTCGTGGCCACCGGCGCGGTGCTGTTGTCGGCCGTCGGCTTCAGCCATATCCCGCATCAACAAAATCCCGGACAATCGGTGGGCCTGCTGTTCGAAGTGGTCTCGGCCCTGTGCACCGTCGGGCTTTCCACGGGAATCACCCCCACCTTGCCGGCGGGGGGTAAAGTCATCGTCATTGTGCTGATGTTCGTCGGCCGACTCGGAACCCTGACCATCGCCCTGGCCATCGCCCGGCAGGTGCCGGCCCCGGGGGTGCATCTGGCCGAAGAGCCGATCATGATCGGCTGAGCATTTTGAAGCATTTCTAACCTTGGAGGAAAAACGGATGAAAGGACGAACCCGCATCGCCGTGCTCGGCCTGGGAGATTTCGGTTATCACTTCGCCTGCGAACTCTATCAGTTGGGGCACGAGGTGCTGGCCGTGGACAACGACCAGGACAAGGTGCAGCAGATTCTGGCCAAGGTGACCAAGGCGGCGGTGACCGACGTGGGGGACCGTACGGCCCTGGATGAGTTGGCCGTCGCCAGCTTCGACATCGTGGCCGTCTGCCTGCCCGAGCGGCTGGAAACCACCGTGCTGCTGGTGCATTACCTGCACCAGAGGCAGACGCCCCAGATCCTGGTCAAGGTGGCCAACCTGGATCAGGCCGCCATCGTCAAGCTGGTGGGCGCCACGGAAGTCATTCTGCCGGATCACGGCACGGCCCGCAAAACCGCCATGCTGATCCACCATCCCCGGGCCATCGACTACCTGGAGCTGGACGACGGATTAATGGTCGTGGCCAGCCGTCCGCCCAAGGCGACCATCGGCAAGACGCTCGGCGCATTGGCCATCGAGCAGCAGTACGGGGTCGCCTTGCTGGGCGTATGGCGCACCGGCCAAGAGGGCCTGCCCGATCCGCCGGCCGGCGATCGGATCGTCGCCGAAGGCGACGTCCTGCTCCTGGCCGGGCACCTCGACCGGCTGCGGGAGTTGCGAAAAATGAAATGAGCTCATCGTTATAGCACTTCGCATGGACAGAATGTCCTGATGGATAATCTAAATCAAAAGGAGGAAGCCGATGAGAATCGAAGAGATGATCGCCGCGGTGCAAAAGAAGCTCGGTGTCCAGGTGGACGGTCGCGCCGGCACGGAGACCTGGGGCGCGATCTATGCCGCCATCGTTAAACCCAAGGTGGAAGGCTTGCCGCCGGGTGAGGCCATTGCGCCGGCTGATCCCCGGAGCGAGAAGAACATTGCAACGTTGCTCGCTGAAGTACAACCCCTGGCCCGGGCACTCGTTCAAAAGGCGGCCCTGAGCGGCATTCGGATCAAAGTGATCAGCGGCCTGAGAACCTATGCCGAGCAGGACGCGCTCTACGCCCAGGGCCGCACCCAGCCGGGGCCCATCGTCACCAGCGCGCGCGGCGGCTACTCGAACCATAACTTCGGCATTGCCTTCGACGTCGGCGTTTTCGAAGGCAACCAATATCTGGGCGAGTCCCCGAAGTACAAAGCGGTGGGTGTGCTTGGCATGGACCTGGGCCTCGAGTGGGGCGGCAACTGGAAAACCATCGTCGACCAGCCTCACTTTCAACTGCGACCGGCCTGGGCCCAGGACTTGACCGAGCGGGCCATGCTGGCGGAGCTGCGAACGCGCACCGCCAATGGGGCGCCGGTCTTTTGAGCACACGGATTGTAAAATGACTTTAACACCAATAAAGCCCACGATACAGCCGGCGAAATGAGAAAAGCGGTTTCCAAGACGCTCGGAAAAAACCGAGTCTCTAAATTCTTTTTCGGTTTTATTTGATCGATTTGAGAACCTTGATCGCCGCGGTTTTACCGGAATCTAAAACGCCGTTAAACTTTAAAAAGGCGTCACGATCCATCACGCCATTTTGTTTGATGAGCGATTCCAGTTCATCTTTGGATTGCAGCTCGACAATGGCGACCCGGTTATCTCCACGCGTCGCAGGGTAGGCTTTATCAAGATTGTCCAAGCTGTCCAGTACGCGGTCTTGGGCGCTCTTTCCGGCGGCTTGGGCATTTTGCAGATAAAAGGAGTAAACATCGTCGGCGATGACGAGCGCGGCCAACCTGACCTTTGTGCCATCACGCCCATCGATCCCATTCAGGATCTTTACTTTATATCCGGCGATGGATTTGGACTCTACGTGGCTGTAATCGAATTCCACCGGCATTTCTTCCGGCCTACCTGTGTCGGACTGCAATTCTTCCTCTTTTCGGTAAGAAACGTGCAAATACATGCCGCTCATATCGCTGGGCCAGAGAAACAGGTCCCGCCCAAGAAGAAGAAAGACCCAGCCCTCCGGGATATCGAATACCAAGTTGTGCGTGCTGTTGACATATCGTCCATGGCGCACGGTTCCGGATTCGGCCCGTTGCCCGAATACCAGGTTGTTGATGGCGTACAGATAACGGCGCCTTTCGACTTCGTCCACCTTGACGAAAGAATCTCGTACTTCGAGCACCGATTTCACGGCTTGGATTCTGGCGGAGGTTTCAGGATGCGAGCTGAAGACATTTTGATATTGCTGGGCCCTGATCCCGAGCTGCTCCAAGCACGCTCTCTCCTTGGATTCTAAAAATTCCATGGCCTGCAACATGCTGACGATGGCATAGGGTTTATAGCCCGCCCGGCGCAAGCAATCTAGGGCGAAGCGATCGGCTTCGATTTCCGATTTGCGGTTATAGCCCTGAACGAGGGCTTTGCCGAAAGTTTGCGTCACTTCTTGCACTTGGCCCGTCTGCCCTTTGCCGCGGATACGCTCGGCCAATTGTTGCGCGCGTTTGTGGTGTTCAATTTCCTGGCGTGCGTGCCGCAATACGACATGCGCAACCTCATGGGATAGCGTGGCGGCAAGCTCAGACTCACTGTTAAGGTGCACCAGCATGTTTCGGGTGATGAAAATATGCCCGTCGCTGGTTGCATGCGCATTTGCGACGGCGGTGTCCAGAAGGGTGAGTTTAAACATTACTCTGTTGGGCGGCAGTGTCGCCAGAAGACGCTGAAGGATGCCGTCAACATAAGAAAAGAGGGGTTCATCGGATAGCGCGGGCGCGGTTGCTTGAATCTCCTTGGCTGAGAGTCGGCCCATCAGCGTCTCTTCTTGGGACAACTCGATCGGCACGGTGGACTCCAGCCCATACTGCGATGCGCCGCTGCCGGCGCAGGTGCAAAAGGCCGCAGCGACCAAGAGGCATCCGACGACTGTAACAACTTTCTTCATCAGCAATATTTTTCTTAACTCTTCTAATTTGTGTTATTCGTGGCACCATTCGATGTCCGGCTGCCGGCTATTTATTATGCCTTGCCCGGGTTGCACAACCCAATAATTACCAGCGCTACCCGTACGCCGGAGGTTCATATTTTAATTTCCCAAAGAACCGACTATGGTGGGGGCAATCCATCAAAGATCGACAGGCACCTATGCCGGAGGCTTCAATGCGGATCGTTTTACGTTTTCAGATGGCACTTGTTACGGGCTGGATCTTGATCGCTCTGTGCGCCTGCAGCCAAGGGTTGATCGTCAAATATGAGCCGCTCCAGGGATCGGTTTTCCCAAGCCGGAAAGGTCCTGCGCAACGTCACGATGCTTCCATCGAGGCGCTTCTGAGCAATGGGTACCTGTTGATCGGCTACATCGATACCCGCCAAAACATTCGGGACTGCTGGGATTCGAACCAGTGCGAAGATATAATTGAAAACGGCCCTTCCGAGGAACAACTTCGTATCGCCGCCGCCGAAAATGGCGGTGATGTCGTTACCTGGATAGATGGAAAAACAGATCTTGAAAAGTTGTCCAAAAGCTATTGTTCCAACCACACGACCACGACGGTGACGCTCAACGGAAAGGTTTCGACCATCAAGGTGTGTACAAGCACTGTCACGGTAAACGGATATCGAGAATTTCGCACCGACCGCGCACTGGTGTGGCGGCTGGATCCTTTGCACGCCACGGCGGAGGCCAATCAATGGGCCATCGAGCGTGCGATGGAGCGTCTTGACCAGGAATACGGCGCTGATCAGAAGACCGAGGCGCCGAACGCATCTGTTGTTGACCGGCCTCAAAACGCCCTCACCATTTCGGAGGATATAGAGGACTCAAAAACGGATGCACCGCTTATCGAACAAGAGGAACTCTATGTCGGCTTTCTTGAAGCCATCCGAAATGAAAACATCGAAGAGATATCCCGCTGGTCCACCGATCAAAAGCTCAACGCCTGGCGAGGCAAGCAGGGCCAGAATTTTTTTCACGTGGCCCTCTTGCTTAATAAATTCAAAGCGGCCAATGCCATGATGCGCAGCGGCTTCAATTGGCAATGCACGGACGAGAAAGGCTTTTCATCGATTGATTACATCGCCAATTTTGGAGATGTCGCCAACATGGCCACGGCGATTGAACATGGTGCTTCCCTGGCCCACACCACTGGAGGCCGAAACCTCCTCTTTTTCGCGGTTCATAACCAAAACGCGCAGATGCTGGGCTGGTTGCTGGATCAAGGACTTGATCCCAATAAAGCCGATCCGGACGGCATTATGCCCTTGCTGGTGGCATCCGCCACGGGCAACCTCGATGCCGTGCGATTGCTGCAGCGATACAATGCCACCATGCGTTGTCGCGACAAGCGGGGCCGCACACCCTACTTTGTCGCCGCCCTGTCGGGCCATGCCGATATGGTTGATCTGCTGCTCGCCTGCGGCTACAAACTCGAAGAAAAAGATGCCGCGGACAACAACGCCCTTTTGTTCGCCGCCGCCAACGGACAAACGGCCATGATCGCGCATCTGGTTAAACTCGGAATGAAAATCGACCATCGGAACAAGCGTGGTGAGGGCGTGCTGGACATCACCTACCACTTGGATCACTGGGATACGTCTGCGTACATCATTGCCAACTATGATGAGGATCTTGGATTCAAGGCATCGGTCGGGCAATGGGTGGGCGCGGCCATTGAAAACGATCATGCCGAGTTGATGCGCGCGACCTTGAGCCGCATACCTTCCGACGTGCGGGAAAAAAATGTCGATGCATTGTTGGCCGAAGCGATAAAAAAAAGAAAGGGAAAGATTATTCCGGTCCTGGTATCCTTCGGTGCCGATATCAACGACCGGCATTCCAATGGATACACGCTTTTGATGAATGCCGCCGTTTCAGGCTATGCAAACACCGTCGAGATACTGATCAAGGGGGGTGCCGACGCCACCCTTGTAAACCCTCAAGGACTGACGGCTTTGATGCTGGCGACGATCCATGGCCACACGGAGGCGGTCAGGCGCATGCGTGCATTGGGCGTCAAAAATTAGGGTGGTTGCCTGGACATGCGGGCCAAGCCTGGCATCCGAACAAACTCCGAGATATGGTTCGCATTGGAGAAGTTGAAGCATGAACGAAAATTATGTCCACGGGTATGATCCCAGAGAAAACTTGCGCCTGCAGGACCAGGCCGTCACCCTCGTCGAATTGCTGCATTCCGATACACTTTATCCCGCCGGCAGCCGAGTCCTCGAAGCCGGTTGCGGTGTGGGCGCCCAAACCGTAACCCTTGCTGCCAACAGCCCCGGGGCCCATATCACTTCCATCGATATCTCCGAAAGTTCTCTGGCCCTAGCCAGAAAAGCCGTCGAAGCGGCGGGATTCACCAATGTGGTCTTCCAGCAGGGCGACATCTTCCATCTGCCGTTTGCGCCGGCATCCTTCGACCACATCTTCGTCTGCTTCGTGCTCGAACACCTGGCCCAGCCGGTCCAGGCCCTGCGTGGCCTGAAGAGGCTGCTCAAGGCGGGCGGCACCATGACCGTCATCGAAGGCGACCACGGCTCGGCGTACTTCCACCCGGACAGCGCGGCGGCCCGCCAAGCCATCCAGTGCCAGGTGGAGCTGCAAAAGCGGGCGGGCGGCAATGCCAATATCGGCCGGGAGCTCTACCCGCTTCTGAAGGCCACCGGCTTGGATGCCATCCATGTATCGCCGCGCCTGGTGTATGTCGACGCCAGCCGGCCGGCGCTGGTGGAAGGCTTTACCGAGAAGACGTTCACGGCCATGATCGAGGGCGTCCGCCAGCCGGCTGTCGATGCCGGCTTGATCGACGCCGAAACATTCGATGCCGGCATCCAGGCATTGTATCGCACGACGGCATCGGACGGGGTTTTCTGTTATACGTTCTTCAAGGCCGTCGGTGTAAGAGCATAGGGGCCTCGAAATGGCCTTGGGATATCAAGACCACTTGGTTTCGATCACCGAAAACGAGATTGTCTTCGAGCACTATTACTTTCCTACCGGCAGTCGGAAGGTGGTGCGGATCGCAGACATCGCGCACATCACCGTCAAGCCGCCCACCCTCTGGAACGGCAAATGGCGGCTGCACGGGACCGGCAATCTCAAGACCTGGTTTCCCAAGGACAGTAAGCGCTTTATGCGGGACCGGATCTTCTTTGCCGCGCTGAAGGGCCGCTGGGTAGAAATCGGTTTTACCGTGGAAGACGGAGCGCGGGTGGAAGAACTGCTCAAGGCGATGCACTTGCTATGATCCGTCGGTCAACGGCGAGAAGAGTGCTGCCCGAAGGAACAACACCATGCGGATACTGTTACCGCTCTTGCTGACATTGCTTCTGAGCGCGGCCGCCTATTCGGACCCCCAACCCGGAAGCAACCCGGGCGAATCGTTTGGGCCCTACCCATCCATCGATGATGCCGAAACCCAGGCATTTGTTCGGCTGGGGCTTGCATATGCCATTGCGCTTTATGGCGAACCATGGATGCCTGTAAATCGTGTTTTGGTGAAATACAAGCCATCCCAGGCATTCACCCAGGTTACGGACGCGCCCAACGGCATATTCACCATTTTTTTAAGCCGCCGGAAAGATGAATATGCTTTCTATGGTCAACTGGCCCACGAGATCGCCCACTTGTTGAATGCTCAGGTGTTCGATGCCTATGCCGAAGGGCTTAACACCGTATTTGCCGAGCAGATGCTGAAACGCGCCGGCAAGGACTGGCGGGGTTGGGAGGCCCATTACCGAAAGCATGGAGATCCATTTTATGCCGCCACCTACTTCATGATGAAGGAGGTTTCAAGCGTTGCCGGCGCCGATTCGATGCGCATGCTGCTTGCCCATGCCACGCCTGAACCAGCGGCCCCGGAAAGAATGTATATCGACATCGATGGATGGATCGGCTCGCTTCCATCCGCCAAACGCGATACGGTCAAGAATACTATCCTGAAGCATGCGGCCAAGGTAAAGCCAGCCATGGACACGGTGACGCAAGTCAACAGCTTCCGGCTGCCGCGACAATAGGCCAACCACGCTCATTTTCGGCGCCGGCTGCGCGAATCGAAGGGAATCTGATGAAGGCTTTGATTTACAGAAAATTTGGTCCGCCGGAGGTGCTTGAGTGGGTGGACGATTGGCCCGAACCGGTACCGGCGGCGACCGATGTTTTGGTTAAGACCGTTGCCGGCGGCGTGAATCCCAAGGATGTGCTGGTGCGCAAAGGCTGGTTCCGCCGGACGTTGGCCCGAACGCCGCTGCCCAGGGTTTCGGGCCTGGAGGTTTCCGGCGAGATTGTGGCCGTCGGCGCGGCGGTGCAGGCCTTTTCGGTCGGCGACCGTGTTTTTGGAATGACCAATACGTTTGCCGGCGGCGTCCACGCCGAGTTGGCAAAGTTCGATCACGACGAAATCTTCCATTGCCCCGCGAACATTTCCATGGAAGAGGCTGCCGCCGTTCCCCTGGCGGCCCAAACCGCTTTGCAGGCGCTCAGGGATTGCTGCGGTCTGAAAGACGGAGATAAGATTCTGATCAACGGGGCCAGCGGCGGGGTCGGCCATTTTGCCATCCAGATCGCCAATGCCCTGGGTGCCGAGGTTCATGCCATCTGCGGCCCGCGTAACCTTCAATTCGTAAAGTCCCTGGGCGCCCATGCCGCTTACAGCTATGCCGATCGCCCCGCCCCGGAGATCGATCTCGCCTTCGATGCGGTGTTCGATGTCTTCGGGAAATTTAAACGGTCCGCCTTTGCCAAACAGCTCGGAAGCCGCGGCATTTATGTCAGCACGGTTCCCAAGCCGGCGACGCTCTGGGCCGAAGGCTTGGCCAGGGCGGGCATTGTCAAAGCCGGCCGCCTGGTGCGGGTTCACTCGCGTTCGGAAGATCTCAAGTGCCTGAAGGAATGGATCGAAGGCGGCACGCTCCGGCCCCACCTGGAGAAGAAATATCCGGTGAGCCAGGCCGCCGATGCCCACCGGCACATCGAATCCAAGCATACGGTGGGAAAGATTTGCATCGTGTTTTAAATGATGCCCACCCGCTTGCCCGCGCGCTCGAAAACATCCAGCGCATGGAGGATATCGGACTCGGAATGGGCCGCGGTGACGCAGGTGCGCAGCCGCGCCAGGTTGGCGGGCACGGCCGGCGAGACCACCGGCAGCACGAAGATGCCGAGCTCCTGGCACAGGGCCGTCATCCGGAAGGCGCGCTCGTCGGCGCCGCAGATGATGGGCACGATGGGGGTTTGGCTGTGCAGGGTGTCGAAGCCCCGGGCCTTGAGCCCGCCCAAAAAGAGTTCCACGTTGCGCCGCAACGTGCGGACGCGGTTCGGTTCTTCTTCGATGACTTCGAAGGAGGCCTTGGCCGCGGCGGCCTGGGCCGGCGGCAGGGCGGCGGAAAAGACAAAGGCGCGCGCCACATGCTTGAGATAGGTGATCAGCGCCTGATTGCCGGCCACGTAACCACCCACGCTGGGAATGGTCTTGGAAAGCGTGCCCATCTTGATGTCGATGACGCCGTCGAGGCCGAAGTGCTCTTCGATGCCGTGGCCCGTGGCGCCTAGAATGCCCAGGCTGTGGGCCTCGTCCACCATCAGCAGGGCGTTGTGCGCGCGGCACAGGCGGCTGACCTGGGGCAGGTCGATGATATCGCCGTCCATGCTGAAGACGGCGTCCACGACGACCAGCTTGCCTTTGTCCGGTCCGGCTTGCTGCAGACGCCGTTCCAGGTCGGCCATGTCGTTGTGGCAAAATCGGACAAATTGGGCGCCGCTGAGCAGGCAGCCGTCCACGATGCTGGCGTGGTTGAGTTTATCGCAGATCACGACGTCGTTGCGGCCCACGAGGGTCGATACGGTCGTCAGGTTGGTGGCATAGCCGCTGCTGTAAACGATGGCGTCATCGCTCTTCTTGAAGCGGGCGATGGTCTGTTCGAGCTCGGTGTGCAGCGGCAGGGAGCCGGCCAGGATGCGCACGCCGTGGGTGCCGGTGCCGTAGCGTTCGATGGCCTCCCGCGCCGCGCGATCGATCCAGGGATGGCCCAGCAGGCCGAGATAGCTGTAGGAAGCGAAGTTGAGCATGCGCCGCCCGTTGCACGCGACCCAGGCCCCATCAATCGCTTCCAGGGGCTGCAGATAGAAGTAGAGCCCCTCTGCCTTAAGTTCTCCATAGCGCCGATTAAAATCTTCAATTCGCTTGTGGATCGAATCCATTGTCCGCCCCCTCCTCAAAACAGCCCGATTCCATGACCTTCCGGCCGCCGCGACAGACTCGAAGCCGCATCCAGTCGATAGCGCAAATGTAAGCGTGGCCCGCCCGAGCGGGAAAGAAACGTTTGGAGTTTTGAAGTCCGATAATTGGAAAGCACGTTAGCACGATTTTCCCGCGCGGCGCAACAGGCACTTTGACTTCGAAGGTGCAGCGTCGCCGCAGGCCGGGCCGCCACCCGAAAGGTCCGGGAGCTTCGGCCCGACGCGGCCTTGAAAATGATTTGCTTTATCGCCGAAAGGGGGTTTATTAATTACCGGGGTCTTGACGAAATCGTACGCGGCGGAATGGTCGGCCGCGGCCTCCGTTGGGTCAAGGCTGGACGGAAGGATAAGATGAATCTCGCACTGCTTGCCCGCAAGGAACCTCTCCGGGCCGCTCGGATCGCGGAGCATCGGGATCGATGAAGCAATCCACGGAGGCCCTCGGCTTAAAAGAAATACAAGGCGCGGGCCTCGATATTGCCATGGGGGAGCAACCGAGCCCCTGGCTGATGCATTATGCCTGTGCCGTTAACGGCTTTACCTCTCGTGCCCCCGGGAAGTATTTCGTTTACTGCGAAATCGGTTGCGCGCAAGGCAACGATCTTCTCTTCATGGCCGCGGCCAACCCGCAAGGCCTCTTTCTCGGCATCCAAACCGATGGCGCCTCCTTGCCCCCCCCCGAGGCGTTGCGCACGGCCGCGGGAGTCGGCAACTGTACCTTTATAGAGCGGCCCTTGGCCGAACTGGAAGGCCTGGATATCCCGCCCATCGACTTTCTGGTCCTGAGGGGGGTTTTGTCCCGGGACGATCCGGCGGCCCGGCGTGCGGTGCCGGCCTTCATCGCCCGGCATCTGAAGCCTGGCGGCATGGCCCTGTGTTCGTATCGGACGCCGCATGCCTGGGCCTTCTGGGAGCCGGTGCTGCATTTTCTGCGGGCCGCGGCCGAGGCGCCGGGCGATCGGAAGCAGAACATTCAGCAGGGGCTCAGGGAACTGCACGCCCTGCGCGCGGCCGGCGCGGCCTTGTTTGAGATCTCGCCCCTGATGACCGCCATTTTGGACAGCATCGGCGAATTCGATCTTCTGGCGTTCGACCAGGCTTTTCTCCAGGCACCCAGCCGCCTCCTGCACTTCGACGAGGTGTGCGGCGCCATGCAGGGCCTGGGGCTGTGCTATGCGGCCGCCCTGCCCCTGGCGGTCAATTATCCTGCGATTTGCCTGCCGGCCGGCCTCAAGGAGCGCATCGCCGCGCTTCCGGGGCTCAGGCTGCGCGAGACCTGGAAAGATCTCGTGCGCATGCCCTTTTTCCGCCAGGACCTCTTCACCTCGGCGGCCGCGGCCGAGCGGCCGGAGCTGCCGGGGGAGACGGTCTTCGGCGCGCACCTGCCGCGCGACCAGTTCCAGTTCAGCTTCGACATCCCCGGGGCGGCCGCGGTTCGCCTGGATGGGCCGCTGTTTCAACACCTGGCCGACCGGTTGGCGCAAAACGCGCTGCCCCTGGCGGCCATCCTCGCGACGCCCGCCCTGAAGGCGTTTGCCGTGGAGGAGATCTTATCCGCCCTGGCCTGGCTGACGGCCATGGAACAAGTCCGGCCTTTTGCCTGCGCCGTCCAGGAGGCCGGCGCAATGCTTCCCTTCCGCCTCTCCCGGTTCAACACCGCCGTGCTCCAGCGGCAGCTCCGCGAAGCGTCGGCCGAGGTGCGGCTCGCCTCCTGGACGCTCGGCAACGGCCTAACCCTGAATCCCCGGCAGGCCTTGGCCTTGCTGGCGCTTTCCGAGGCCGGCGCGGACCAGGCGGAAGATTGGGCCGGCCGCTGGCTGGTGAACCATGCCCTGGCCGGGAACGGGGCGCCGAACGAACTCTCCCTGGGGCAGATTCTTCAACAGGTACGGGCCAACCCCGGTTCGCTGGCGGCGTTGGGCCTTTCGGAAAAAGAGCGTTGCATTTGAACCGGAGGTTCTATCCATGACGACCCCACCGTCCAATACGCCCTTTGCGCGGACCTTCTCCCTGGAATTTCCGGAGCACGCCACCGGCAAGGTGACCGTAATCCGCTTCGAAGGCGAGGAGCGCTTGTCGCAGCCTTACCGGTTCGTGATCGACTTCGCGACCAAGGATTCCGATCTGGACAGCCTCATCAACCAGAAGGCCGTCTTTTCCATCAGCGGCCCGGTCACCGGGCGCGCATCGGCCTACCGGGGCATCGCGCAGGAGATCGAGCATTCCGGGCGCGTGGGGGCGTTCAACCTGTACCGGGTCGTTCTCATGCCGGCCATGAGCGGTTTGGCCAAGCACATTCAATCGGAGATTTACATCGACAACCTGCCGATCCCCGAGGTGGTCCAGCAGATCTTCCAGGACGCGCACCTTGCGCCGGTGGCGCGGCCCAAACCCGCGCGCTGGCCGGACGATCCCCTGCCCTTCATCGGTCAATACCGCGAGAGCCTGCTCGATTTTGCCACGCGGCTGATGGAGCGCGAAGGCCTTTACTACTTCTTCGAGGAGGAAAGTGGCCTCGAAAACATCGTGATCGCCTGCGGCAGTGGCGCCCACAAACCCCTGGACGCGCCCTTTGTCTATCACGATGCGGCCTTGCAGGACGAAACCTACGAGGAATCGTCGATCCCGCTGC
Source organism: Desulfobacterales bacterium (assembly GCA_016218685.1). Classification (GTDB taxonomy): domain Bacteria; phylum Desulfobacterota; class Desulfobacteria; order Desulfobacterales; family Desulfosarcinaceae; genus Desulfatitalea. Next base: position 12,228 of record JACRDD010000005.1, read on the forward strand.
TCTCCATGCGGCGGCAAATACTGCCCCGCCAGGTGGTTCTGAAAAGCTACAACTATCAGAAATCCTCCCTGGGGCCGCTCAAGGAGATCGCGGTGGTGAAAAGCGACGGCGTGGGCGAGATCGTGCGGGGCGACGAATATTTCCGGACACCCTCGGAAGGCAAGCGCCTGGCGGCGCTCCGCGCCGAGGCGCTGCTGTGCCGGGAGCGTCTCTTCACGGCCGAAAGCGCCGCGGTCGGCTTGCGGGCCGGCGCCCAGTTCCGCCTCACCCGGCATTACCGCGCCGATTTTAACCAGGAGTATCTCGTGGTCGCCGCGTCCCACCAGGGGCATCAGCCCGGCAACTACCTGAGCGGCCTGGGCATCGGCATCGCCACCGACCCGGGCCGGAAGATCTACTGGAACCGGCTGGAACTCATTCCGGGCGCGCTTCAGTACCGGCCGGAACGCCGCACGCCCAAGCCGCGCGTCAGCGGCACGATCACGGCCATCGTCGACGGCGAAGGCAGCGGCCAGTATGCGGAGCTCAACGCCCAGGGGGAGTACAAGGTGCGCTTTCCCACCATCGGCAAGCCAAGAGCCGAGGGCAAGGGGTCGTGCTGGCTCCGCATGGCATCGCCCTACGGTGGCGAAGATCACGGCATGCATTTTCCCCTGCTCAAGGGGACTGAAGTCATGGTGGCTTTCCGGGACGGCGATCCCGATCAGCCGTTCATTTCCGCCACCATCCCCAACTCGACCCAGCAATCGGTGGTCAAGGACGTCAATCTCTTCGCCAACATCCTGCGCACGGCCGGCGGCAACCGCCTGACCCTGGGAGACGAAAAAGAGAAGGCGCACGCCACCCTGGAAACCGCCAAGGGCAACCGCCTGCACCTGAACGACGATGCGCAGGACCCGGGCATCGACCTGGAGACGGCCAGCAAGGAACACTGGGTGAGCCTCAAGGACGAGGGTTCCAGCGGCGAGGTCGTGATGGCCGCATCCACGCCCCTTGCGGCCTTCGGCGTCTCCACGAACATTCCGGGCTTTCAGAATCAGAGCAAGGTGCGGGTCGGCCAGGCGGTGTCGGGCATCGAGCTTTCGACCAACCACTCCGTCAACCGGGTCACCCAGGTGTCCGACAGCTCCATCTCCCTGGGCAACCACAGCAAGGTGGCCGTGGGCGTCATGAGCGCCTTCGCCCTGGGCTTGAACACGACGGTGGCCGGCGGCCCCCACAGCCGCGACCTGCTCTGGGGCGGATCGGAGTACAGCGCCTCGGACATCACGCGCTTCTGCGGCGGCGACTATATCAACATCAACGGCAAGACCCTCATCGGCGGCGAGAAGGAGGTGGTCATCGGCGGCGGATTTCTCCCGCCCATGGAAGCGCCCTACCGGGCCTTGAAAACCGCCTTCCTGGTCAGCCTGGCCCTGAGCGTGGCCAGCACCGCCGCCGGCTGCACGACCGGCATCCTGCACTCGTCCCTGGAGAAGAAAATGGCCGTCACCGGGGCCACGATCGCCACGGCCCTGGTGATGTGGAAGATCAAGAAGGTCTACTTCACGACCCTCAAGACCGCCCCGCCGCTGACCAGCTACGGCGGCCTGCTGACGCTCAATCCCCTGATCGCCCGTCTGAGCGTCAACCCCGTGGGCGGATTCGTCAACCTGACCCCCATCAACGCCCGGCTGGGCAGCGATCCGGTCAATGCCGTGGATGCCACCAAAGCGGGCGTCAAAGTGACCGGCGCCATGGTCGCCATCGACGCCGTATCGGCCGCCACGGTCCAAGGCAAGGCCGGGGTGTTCGTCAAATCGCCGGCCCTTTTCGCCATCCAGGGCGGGACCCTGGGGGCCGTCAAGGTGGGATCGTCGAACCTGACCCTGACCCCGGCCGCGGCCCAACTGGTGTCCGGGGGCATCATCAAGATCGGATAAAATGAAGATCGTCAAGCCCGACAACCTGGCCCTGTTGACCACGCCCTGCCGCCTGGAGGGAAAACCGCACCTGGCCATCGCGGCCCTGGTGTGCTTCTGCCTGGATGGGCCGGCAACGCAGCCGATGCTGCCCGAGGCCGAGCTGTGGCAAACCGCCATGGCCGCCCTGGACGATGGCCAGGTGCTGGACCAGGGCTATCCCAAACCCAGGGCGGAGTTCATCGTGCACGGCGCGGCCTGCGCGCCGCGGCCCACCACCGGCATGCAGATCACGGTGCGCGTGGGCCCTCTTTCCAAGACGCTCACCGTCACCGGCGACCGGTTTTGGACGGCCACCGGCGCCCCCGGCCGGCCGGCCGGCTTGGGTCCCATCCCGGCCGACCATCCCCAGCGGCAATCGCTGCTGGGCCGTTTCGACGCCGCCTGGCTGGCCGAGCGCTGGCCCGACCTGCCCCGGGACGCCTCGCCGGAGTACTTCCACACCGCGCCCCAAGACCAGCGCCTGCAAGGGTTTTTCCGGGGCGACGAAGAGATCCGGCTGAATGGCCTGCACCCGGAAAAGAGCACCATCGTCTCCGGCCTGCCGCGCTTGCGGGCCCGACTCTTCGTCGCGCAGACCCAAGGCGCGGCAACGGCCTTCATCGAAGTGCAAAACCGGGCCGAGACCTTGATGCTCTATCCGGAGGCCTTGCGGGGCATTCTGCTCTTCCGCGGCACGCTGCCGGTGGCCGACGAAGAGCTGGACGACATCGCCGGCCTGATCGCCGACTGGGAGTCCCAGACCGAAGCGGCCCAGCCCGTGGCGAAGTACTTCGAGCGCATGCAGGCAGCCTTGAATCCTGGGCCCGAAACCGATCCGGCGCTACCGCCGCCCCCCGAGGCCGAGGCCGCCGCCGAAAGCCAAGCCGCGGCCCCGCCGCCGGCCTTGCCGGGCATGGACGCGCTGCACCAGGCCGTGGCGGAGCTGGAAGCCGAGAACGACCAGCGCCTGGGGGCCCTGGGCATGACCCGCGAAGCACTGCTCCAGAAGTATGGTGCCGAAGCGGGTGAACCGGAGGCGCTTTCGTTGGAGCGCCTGGCCGCGGAGATCGCCCAATTCGAGCAGCAAACCGACGAACGTTTGGGACCGTCGGGCATCGATCGAGAAGCACTGCTGGCCCCATACGGCCCGGCGCACGCCGCCGCTTCGGCCGACCCGGCGGCGCTCCAGGCCCAGGTCAGAGCACTGCTGGCCCAAGCCCAAGCGCAACCGGCGGCGGCGACGCTCGCCGCGAGCGATCTTGCACCGCACCTGCCCCCCGCGCTGCAAGGGGAGCGGCCCACGGTCGCGGAGGCCGAAGCGGCCCTGGAGCGCTGGGCAGTGCAAACGGCCGGGTCGCATCCCAGGGCGGCAGAAGAAGAGGGCGCATCCCAGCCGGGCTTCACGGCCATGACGGCCGCCGAGGCGCTGGCGCGCCATAGCGCGGGCGGTGCTTTGGGGCGCATCGATGCCGGCGGCGAAGATTTCTCGGGCTGCGACCTGCGGGGGGCGGATTTCAGCGAAGCGCTGCTCGACCAGGCGGTCTTTGCCGGCGCTCAGCTCCAGGGCGCCATCTTCACCGGCGCCGTGCTGCAGGGCGCCGATTTGCGGGGCGCCGATCTGAGCGCGGCGGTGCTCCAGGGGGTCGCCGGCCAGGCGGCCGACTTCCGCGAAGCCCGGCTGGCCGGGGCCGATCTGACCGCGGGCGACTGGACCGGGGCCAACTTCTCCCGGGCCGATCTGAAGGCGGCCAAGCTCTCCCGGGCCATCCTGCGCAAGGCCGACCTGACGGCCGCCGTGCTCCAGGGGGCCGCGGCCCTAGGAACGGATTTTAGCGAGGCGAATCTCTCCCAGGCCGATGGCCGGGGGTGCGACCTCACCGGCGCGGATTGCTCGGGGGCGGTTTTGACGCAGGCCCTGCTGGCCGATCTGCGCGCGCCCGGCCTGCACCTCTTTGGCGCCACGGCCGAGCAGACCGACTTGCGCAACGCGTGCCTGCGCGGCCTGCGCGGCGGTCCGGGGACGCTTCTGCGCGGGGCGCGGCTCGGCGGCGCCGATCTCAGCGGGGCAGCCCTGGGCGGCGCGCACTTTATCGACGTCGATCTGGAGGGCGCGGCCCTGGATGGCGGCGATTTCAGCCGGGCGTTCTTCCAGAGGACGAACCTGCGCAACGCCACGGCCCGGGGGAGCAGTTTCATGAAGGCCGGCGTTGCGGCGTCGGACCTGCGGGGCATCGATCTGCTCCAGGGCTCGCTGCGCCAGGCGCGACTGGAAGCGGTCGATCTGCGCGACGCCAGCCTTTACGGCGTAGACCTTTACGGTGCGTCGCTCAAAGCCACCGACACCCGGGGCGCGAACCTGAAAGCGACCTTGTTGACCCTGACCAAGCCAAGCTGAGAAAGGCGCTGCATGGCCATCGAAGAGAAAATCCGGAGGCTGATCCAGGACGGCGTGCTGGCCGGGGTCGATCTGTCCGGGCAGGACCTGGCGGGCCTCTGCCTGGATGGCATCCTGATTGTGGAGTGCTCGCTGCGCGGCGCGAACCTGGAACGGGCCTCGCTCAAAGCGTGCCGGTGGGTCGCCACGGATCTGAGCGGCGCGCGCCTGGCCGGGGCCGACCTGAGTGAGGGCCACTTCGACCGCTGCCGCCTGGCCGGCGCCGACGGCACGGGTTCCAGGTGGTGCGGGGCCCTGATCCAGGCCGGCGACTTCGGCGGCGGCATCTTCGACGGAGCGGACTTTTCCCAGGCCATCTTGTCCGATTGCGGCCTGGAAGGCGCCCGGTTCCACGCCGCCGCCATGGTCAACGCCTCGCTTTTCAACTGCCAACTGGCGCAGGCCGACTTTTCCAGCGCCGACCTGACCCGCTGGACCGCCCCCGAAGCCGATCTGACCCGCTGCCGTCTGGCCGGGGCCAACCTGGAGATGGCAATCTTGAAAGGGGCTTGCCTGGACGGCATCGCCTGGACCGGCTGCCGGCTGACCCAGGCGGTCATGACCGAAGCCGCCCTCGCGGGGGCGGACTTCAGCGACCTGGACCTGGCGCGCATCGTATTGACCGGGGCCAAGCTCCAGGGGGCCAAGTTCCGCAAGGCCCGGGGCGCCTATGCGGCCTTTCAAGGGGCCGCGCTGAACGGCGCCGATTTTTCCGGGGCCGACTTGCCCACGGCGAACTTCTCCGAGGCCTGCCTGGACGGCGCCGACCTGGCGGGCCTGGCAGCCCCCAATGCCCTCTTCCGCAAAGCCGCCTGCCGGCAGGCGTGCTTCAGCGATGCCCGCCTGGCCTACACCGATTTCTCCCACGCGCAGGTCGAGGGCGCCGATTTTTCCAGGGCCGACCTGAAGGGGGCCAACCTGCACGGCCTCGATCCCGGCCGGGCGCGTTGGGAGGGCGCCGACCTGACCCATGTGCGCAAGACCGACCCGGAGTTGCTGGCCGCCGAGCGCTGGAAATCTCCGTTGCGGAGCCCGCAATAAATGTGAACCCACCATGGAGGAACGTGCCATGCCGTCGATCATACCCATTCAATTTGCCGCCGCGGCCGGAGTAGGGACCGGGGTCTCTTTTCTGACCGCCACGGTGCTGCACGCCGAAGAAGACAAAATTCTGGTGCGCCTCACCGATGGAAGCGTTCTGCGGGCGCAACGCGCCAAAGGTTGCCTGGTGAAGCCGGCGGTGAAAGACCTGGTGTTGGCGGTGGATGCCGGGGCCGCCGGGGTTTTCATCACCGATGTCCTGGCCGGCGACGGGGCCGCCACCTGTCTCTCCGTAAACGGGGACCTGGCCCTGGAGGCCGACGGCGGGAACCTCTCCCTGAGCGGGCGCCAAGTGCGGGTCGCGCCCCGGGAGGCGGTCGCCATCCAGGCCCCCTTCCTGAAGATCGAGGGCGACGCGGGGCAACTGCGGTTCAGAACCCTTTCCCTGCTGAGCCGCTTGCTATGCGTATCCGCAGGGCGGGCCGAGACGGTCTGCGACCGCCTGGACCTGACGGCCCGGCAGGTGTTCCAGCGGCTCAAGAATGTCTTCCGCCGGATCGAGGGTCTGGACGAAACGCGCGCGGGAAGAATTTCCGTCCGCTCCCAGGCGGGCGTGGATGTGCGCGGCGGAAGGGTCTCGGTCGTCTCGGACGAAGAGGTCAAAATCGACGGCCGCGGCATCCATATCGGCTAGCCGTCAAACGAGGAGGAACCCATGTTCGCAACCACCCTGGCCGGCGGTCAGATCGCCTCCACGGCGCCGGATGTCTGCAAAACCGTGGTCGGCACGGCCACGGTGCCCGTGCCCTACCCGGCCACCGGCATGCCCTCGGGCGCCATGCCGGTCACCAAGAAGGTCTTCATCGTCAACGCCCCGGCCCTCAACCGGATGTCCAAGATCAATCCCACCATGGGCGATCAACCCGGCGCTTCCGGCGGGGGCGGCATGGTGTCCAATGCCATCATGGGCCCCATCGAGTACCTCAGCGCCAGTCCCAAAGTGTTCCTGGAAGGGGTCCCGGCCGTGCGCCTCGGCGACAGCGTGACCATGAACAACCGCAACACAGTCGGCGTCAACGGCCTGCCGAGCCAGACCAAAGTGATGATCGGGTAGGCGCATGACCCGGCTTGAAAGGATCGAAAGAGAGATACCATGAACCTCAGCGGCAAAGTGGCCCTGGTATTGGGCAGCGTCAAAGGCATCGGCAAGGCCATTGGTTTGGATCTGGCCCGGGCCGGGGCCAGGGTGGTCTACACCTGGCACGATTGGCCCGAGAGCGTGGAAAGCCTGGGGCGGGAGGCGGCCGCGGCCAACCCGGAGCATCTGATCGTGAAGATCGATCTGCTGGAGACCGAAGCGGTCGATGGCCTTTTGCGCCATATCATGGATCGCTTCGGCCGGCTGGACGTCCTGATCAACAACATCGAGCGCGGTGGCATGCCGGTGGTGCACGGGGCCTATACCCGCGCCCAGTGGGACCTGGAACTGGGCACCACCTTGCGCGCCAAGCAGTGGGTTTTTTCGGCGGCCCTGCCCTTTCTCAAGCAGTCCGGCGAGGGCGTGGTCGTCAACTTCTCTTCCATCGCGGCCCTCGTGGGCCGCAGCGGGCCGGCCAGTTACCTCTTCAACGAGGGCTATGCGGCGGCCAACCGGGGCATCGCCCTGCTCACCGAAACCTGGGCCCGCCTGGGCGCGCCCGAAGTGCGCGTCAACGAAATCATGCTGGGCATCTGCGAGACACGCCATGCCGAGGGCACGCGGGGCTGGGGCTTGCTCGACGCGGCCCAGCGGCAGGCCATCCTGAATCATACCCTGCTGGGCCGCACCGGGCGGCTGGACGATGTGACCGCCGCCGTGCGCTTTCTGGTCTGCGATGCCCCCTTCATGACCGGCAGCGTGATCCGCCTGGACGGCGGTTATGTGCTGGGCGGCGAGCCGATCATGCCCATGCCCAAGGGAGTGGTATAAGGGCAGGGCGGCCCATCTCAATTGCAGCCTCCGCTGCTACTGCTGCTGGTCGAACTGCTACTGCTACTGCTGCTGGTGCTGCCGCACCCCGAGCTCGAACTGCTGCTACTGGAACTGCTGCTCGTGCTGCTGGAACTGCTGCTACCGGACGGCAGGTTGGCGTTGCGCTTGAGGTAGAGCGTGTCCTTGACGAAGCCGCCCATTTCGCCTTCGCCCACGCGCAGGCGCCAGTCCGACCAGAACATGGGCGGTCCCCAGTCGGTACTGGCGACCCAGGCGGTCCAGCTCAGGCCGTTTTGCTCCATGAAGTTGACCAGCGGCTGGCCGTAAGCGCTGATGGTGGCGTTGTCCTCGAAGTAGTTGCTCTGGCTGAAGCCCCACTCGGTCATGATCAGCGGGTGCTTGGCCGCCGTCGTGGCGATCTGGTCCTTGTACCACTGGTACTTCCAGTGGCTGGGATAGGTGTGCACCACGTAGACGATGTTGCCCCCGCTGATGGGGCTGTTGACGGTGGGGACCAGAATCTGATCCCAACTGGGCGAACCCACCAGAACCAGATTTTTGGGCGCCGCGGCGCGAATGGTGTTGGTCCAGCGCTGCATGTAGGATTTCACTTCGGCCCACTTCTGGTCGTCGGTGCTGGCCGTGGTGTTGATCGGCTCGTTGAAGATCTCGAACATCACATGGCTGTCGTTGGCGAACTTGGGCGCCATGTAGGACCAGAATCGGTCCACGTAGGAGACGTTCTTGGTGATGTCGTCCACATAGTGCAGGTCGATGATGGCGTAGACATCCTTTTGCTTGCAGTAGTTTACTACCGGCCGCAGCAGGCTGTTGTAGTAATCGTCGCTGCCGGGGGTAAAGGTGCGGGGCGGGTCGTAGTCCGGCGGGGTGATGGTCAAGCGCAGGATCTTGGGGTACCAGCCCGGCGAGTTGCCCTGGGTGTCGCTCTTGTTGGTGACGCGGTCGATGACCGCATTGACCCCGCCGTACCAGGCTTCCTGGGCCCCCAGATCGATGAGCGAGATGCCCCGCAGGATCACGGTGTTGCCGGCCGGGTCCTTGATTTTGTTGCCCTCCACATGCAGCCAGGGGGTTTCGGCCCGCACGGAACCGCCCCACAGCGCCAGTAGCAGGGCCAAGCAATAGATCTTGCGCCAGGAATTCATCTGGTGGTCTCCTTTCGGAACTCAATTTTAAGGGCAAGGAGAAGAACTATCCGGGAATGGGTCAAGCGCTTATTTCGTATCAAGAGGCGCTTGGGCCGGTCAACCTATTTTCGGGACAGGAAAAGCCTATGCGGCTTGGTCGCGGATCAAAGCAGGAGGTCAAAAATTCAGCGCTGAAATCAGTGCTTCGGCCGGATGCGGGGGGTCGCGATGCCGAACACGAAAAGCCGGATCCAGTCAAACCCGAAGGCCAGCAGCGCTTCCTCGTCCCGGCGGATCTTCCGCACCAGTTCCGGCGCGACCCGGTAGCGCTTCAAAAAAGTGCTGCCGAAGAGAAACTCCCGGAAGCGGTCGAGGTTGTAGGCGGCCATGAAGGCCATCTTGGCCTTGGGGCCGTTAGGGCCTTCGAGGCCCCAGGGATCGTCGCGAAACAGACGGCGTACTTCGGCCCAGGCCATGGTCAGGGGGTCGTAGGCCTGGACTTGCTGCTCTTGGATGTAAGCGGCCACGTTCAGGGAGCGGTCTTCGCCGGGCCCCAGGCAGAACGCCGGCGGCCGCAGGAAGTAGACCGCCTCGGTGCGGCCTGTGGCCGCCGCGTAGCGCGCCCCCTGCTCCATGGGGAAAAGACGGCACGTGTGGGGCCGATCGGCATACACCCGGCAGCCCTGGGGTGTTAAAAAGGGACAAGGCGCCCGGTCGGCCGCGGCCATGCGCAGTACCACTTCGGGAAAGTGGTTGCCCTCGCGCAGCACGACATCCACGTACGTTTCGATGAATTGATCGGCGGAGATGCCCAGATTGCGCTTCAAGCGCAACACGTCGTAGGGGTAGACAAACAGGTTGAGATTGTGGCAGCAACGGTTGAAGCAGGCCAGTTGCGGGTGGCAGCGAAAGCGAAAGGTGTCTTCCGGCCCGATGGGACGTCCGGCCACCGGTTGCCCCTGGGGATCGTCAATATATTTCATGGTCGCTCTCTTTGCCGTCCGACAAGGCCGGCTTCTCGATCACCATCTGGGCGATGGTCATTCGGATTTTGGCGCCAAAGCCCAGCCGGCGGCGTAACTCCCGCTCCAGTTCGGCCAGGGCCGAATACAAAGGGGTGCGATCCAGGAGCGGTTGGGCCGCTGCGCCGCACTGGCGGTCGAAATCGCCGCACCCCGGCCCTGCCTGGCGCCGGCCGTCGGGCCGCCGCAAGTGATGGGGGATGCCGTGCAGCCGGCAGATCATGGGCCGATGGGCGTAGAGCAGGCAGCGCCCCTGCGCGTTGAGCGGACACATGACCGGCTCTGGCGGCTCCGCTGCCATGCGCACCGCCGCCTGGGCGGCCCGGGCAGCGATGGGGCCGCGATCGGCAGCGGCCAAGGCACTCAAGCCCTGGCGCAGGTAAAGATGCTCCACCAGCGTGTGATGGTAAAAGCGGGTGCGGCAGCAGTTGTCGTCGCACCCCCGGCATACGAAGCCGTGGGCGAGGGCCGCCCGCTCGTAGTCGGCGTCCATGGCCGCGAAAACCCGCGCCAGGGCTTCGGTGGCCCATGCACAGGAAGATTTCTGATCTTCGGCAGCAATCGGTGCGGTCATCGAGGGTATCCCGTCATTATCGCATTTGGGCCGGGAAGAAGATGCGGGCATAGAGCGACAGGGCGTAGCGGTCGGTCATGCAGGCCAAAAGGTCGCACACCAGGCGCTCCTTGGAAACGGAACGCTCCGCAAGGTCCGGCAGCCGCATGTTGGCCAGTTCGTCGGCCAGCACCGTCTCGTTGTCCAGCAGGTAGGCAAAGAGTTCGGACATGATCTTCTTGGCTTTGACAAATTCGTTGTGCACCACCGGCGAGCGGTACACATTGTCGTAAAGAAACTGCCGCAGCTCGGTCATGGCGTCGAACACGGTGTCGCTCATGTTGAGCTCCAGTTGGCCGTTGCGGGGGCGCGTCTGGTCGATCAGATCGGTCATCATGGTGTTAATGCGCTGGTCGTGGGTAGGCCCCAGCACCCGCATGCACCCTTCAGGAATATCGCCCTCCCGGATCACGCCGCTGCGGATGGCGTCGTCCAGGTCGTGATTGAGATAGGCCATGATGTCGGCCACGCGCACCACCCGGCCCTCCATGGTGGCGGGCAGCTCCTGGGGATCTTCGGGCATGATCTTGCCATAGCCCTTGGAGTGTTTGACGATGCCGTCGCGCACCTCATAGGTCAGGTTCAGCCCCTGGCCGCCGTTTTCCAGCACCTGGACCACCCGCAGGCTCTGGGCCTGGTGGGAAAAGGCCGGCGAGAAGATCTCCTTGAGCACCAGCTCGCCGCCGTGGCCGAAGGGGGTGTGGCCCAGGTCGTGGCCCAGGGCGATGGCCTCGGCCAGATCCTCGTTCAAAAACATGGCCCGGGCGATGGTGCGGGCGATCTGGGCCACCTCCAGGGTGTGGGTCAAGCGGGTGCGGTACTCGTCGCCCGACGGGTTGAGGAACACCTGGGTCTTGTGCTTGAGACGCCGGAAGGCATTACAATAAAGGATGCGGTCTTTGTCCACCTGGAAGGCGGTGCGGATGGGGCAGGCCGCCTCGGCGGTTACCCTTCCCCGGGATTCGGCGCTGCGACAACCATGGGGTGAAAGAAAATTTGCTTCGCGCTTTTCGAACTGTTCACGTAGTGTCATGACTCGCCATACCGCCCAACGGACCTCGTCAATCCGGCCCCATTCGGCGGGGGCCGCCCTTAACAGCATCGGCCCCATGTGGTATAGCCTTTAGCAGGCTAATATAAATGCCGTTCAAAACGACGGACTATCTCGTATCCCATAATGCAGGGCCAGGCAACGGTTTTTGCCGCTATGAACGATCATCACCTGATATTGGGGCAACTGAAGGATTTCATCACCGGCCGCACCATCGACGACACCCACGATGAGCGCTACCGCCAGAAGATTGCCCGCTTGCTCGTGGCGCAAAAGGGGTTTGCCCGGGAGCAGCTCCGCCCCAACCACCCCTTGACCATCAAAGCGGCCGCCAAAGCGGCCTGCGTCCCCATCACCTATATAGTAATGGATGGGGCCGGACGCATGGTCATGCTGGTGCATTACGGCCCTGGATCTTTGGTGACGCGCCACCGGCCGGCCCTGGCCATGTCCCGCCTGGCCGCGCCCTACCAGATCCCGGTGGTGGTGGTCACCAACGGCGAAGCGGCCGACGTTCTGGACGGTGAAACCGGCCGCCTTCTGGGCAACGGCTGGGAGGCCATCCCCACAAGGGAGCAGTTGACCCGCCGGCTGGAGGGGTATAGATGGGAATCCCTCCCGGCCCAGCGCATCGAGATGGAAGCGCGGATTGTGATGGCCTATGAGGTGGATGATCGCTGCCCGTGCGACAGTACGGTTTGTATTATCAATGAACGGTAAACACCATGAACCACGAAACCAACATGCGCCATGCCCTGGCCCAGGCCCGACAAGCCCTGGACGAAGATGAATTCCCGGTGGGCTGCGCCATTTTTTTGGAGGGCCGGGTGCTGGCCACGGCCCGGCGGGTCAACAGCCGGCGGCCGGTGCCCAGTGAGCTGGACCATGCCGAGATCATGGCCCTGCGCCAGGTGGAGGCCCTGGACGGGGCCCTGGACCGGCGCCGCATGGTGCTGTACGCCACCCTGGAGCCGTGCCTGATGTGCTTCGGCGCCATCCTGATCAGCGGCATCGGCACGCTGGTCTATGCCTACGAAGATGCCATGGGCGGCGGCACGGCCTGCGACCGCGCGCGCCTGCCCAGCCTCTATCGCGACAGCCCCATCCAGATCGTCTCCGGGGTGTGCCGCCGGGAGAGCCTGACCCTGTTTCAGACCTTCTATCGCCGTCCGCATATCGGCTACTGGCGCGACAGTCTGCTGGAGCGCTACACCCTGGACCAAGGTTAAACGGAACCGTTCGATGCTCGGTTTAATTGGCAGCCGCCCGTTTTTCTCTTGCAATTCAGTGGCTGTTTATATATTGAAATATGCCTTTAAAAGGCAGGCTCAATAAATACCGGCTGATTTCAAAGAGCTACGCAACAGCGCAGCCGGTAGGGCCCTAACAACCCGGAATCGAGGAGGTGCCGGCATAGCTCAGTTTAAATCCGAAAAAGAAGATCAGGCGCAACGCACCCGTTTGAACCAAGGCATTCGTGCCCGAGAGGTGCGTGTCATTGATCCGGACGGCAATCAGCTTGGCATATTGCAGATCCGTGAGGCCCTTGCCGCTGCTTTGGAATTCGGCCTGGACCTGGTAGAGGTTTCGCCCACCGCCAAACCGCCGGTGTGCAAAATCATGGATTACGGCCGTTTCAAGTACGAGCAGACCAAGAAGCAGCATGAAGCCAAAAAGAAACAGGCCACCTTTCAGCTCAAAGAGATCAAGGTTCGGCCCAAAACCGGCGAACATGACTTGCAGACCAAGCTGGGCCACATCCGAAAGTTCCTGGAGCGCAAGGACAAGGTCAAGGTGACGGTCATGTTCCGCGGAAGGGAAATCGCCCTTTCCGACAAGGGTCGAGCGCTGCTGGAACAGATTGCAACCGAAGTCGAGCAGACCGCCGTCGTGGAGCAGCTTCCCAAGTTCGAGGGCCGCACCATGATCATGATCCTGGCGCCCAAGTAGCTTCGGATGAAATAGGACCCATCGGGCGGAACGATAAAGGCGCCGCCTGGTGCGCGCGACACCTGGACAGGAACCGGCCTTCCGGCGTCCAGGGCAGGTGCGCGCATCGCTTTTTGGAACGTTGCGCGAGAATGAGTGAGCGAATGCCGGCGGAGAGCATCCCCACACGGCAGAATATAAAGAGGAGAACAGGACCATGCCCAAGATCAAAACCAACCGGTCGGCTGCCAAACGGTTTCGCAAGACCGGCAGTGGAAAATTTGCCTTTTCCAAATCGCACCACAGACACATTTTGACATCGAAAAGCCCCAAGCGCAAACGCGGGCTGCGGCAGGCGCAACTCATCTGCACCAGCGACATGAAAGAGGTGCGTCGCCTGCTGCCTAATGGATAAGGAGACAGACCATGCGTATTAAAAGAGGATTCAAGGCCCGCCGGCGCCGCAATAAGGTGCTCAAGCTGGCCCGGGGCTTCCGTGGCGGCCGCAGCAAATTGTTCCGCACCGCGGCCGGTACATTGGACAGAGCGCTCAACTACGCCTTTCGGGATCGGCGCCAGCGCAAGCGGGATTTCCGCAAATTGTGGATCGCCCGCATCAACGCCGCGGCGCGCATCAACGATCTTTCCTACAGCAAGTTTATCAGCGGCCTGAAAAAGGCCAGCGTGGCCCTGGACCGCAAGGTGCTGGCCGAGCTTGCCATATCCGATCCCGCCGGCTTTTCCAAGATCGCCGCTCTGGCCTCGCAGCAGATCTAACCGGGCGTTGAAAAACCGACAAGACCCCATGGGTTCAGGGTGCCTGAAATCGGCGGCCGAGCATCGCGGCCGCCGTAATGTCGGTTTTTCAAGACCGGTCACCAGCCACAACCTTCGAAAAAGAGACCACCGTGGAGCAGAACATCGACCAATTGCGCGCGGCCGCGTTGCAAGCGCTTGAAACCGCCGCCACGCCCGAAGCCGTTCAGGAAGTGAACACCAAATACCTGGGTCGCAAGGGTGTCATGACCCAGGTGTTGCGCGCGGTGTCCCAGTTGCCCGCCGACGAGCGCCCGGCCGCCGGCCGCCGGGCCAACGAGATCAAGCAGGAGATGGCCGCCGCGGTCGAAACCGCCCTGGCGCGCCTGGCCGCCGGCGCGGGCGCCGCGGAAGGCATCGATGTCTCCCTGCCCGGCCGCAAGAGCGCTCCAGGGCCGCTGCACCCCCTGACCCAGATCGCCCAGCGCATCTGCGACATCTTCAGCCGCATGGGCTACGAGGTGGTGGAAGGGCCGGAAGTCGAAAGCGATTACTACAACTTCGAAGCCCTGAACATTCCCAAGGATCACCCGGCCCGGGACATGCAGGACACCTTCTACGTCTCCGACGACATCGTGCTGCGCACCCACACCTCGCCCACCCAGCCCCGGGTCATGGAAAAGCGCCAACCGCCGGTGCGCATCATCGCGCCGGGCAAGGTGTACCGCTGCGACTCAGACATCACCCACACCCCCATGTTCCATCAGGTGGAAGGCTTGCTGGTGGATGAGGGTGTCTCGTTCAGCCATCTGAAGGGCACGCTGACCGCCTTCGTGCACCAGATGTTCGACACCGAAACCCGGGTGCGCTTCCGGCCCAGCTTCTTTCCCTTCACCGAACCCAGCGCCGAAGTGGATATCCTGTGCGTCATCTGCCGCGGTAAGGGGTGCCGGGTGTGCAAACAAACCGGCTGGTTGGAGATCCTGGGTTCGGGCATGGTCCATCCGGCGGTGCTGGAAAACGTGGGTTACGACACCTCGCGCTACACCGGCTTTGCCTTCGGCATGGGCGTCGAGCGCATCACCATGCTCAAATACGGCGTGGACGACATCCGCAAGTACTTCGAAAACGACCTGCGCTTTCTGCGGCAGTTTTAATTCCAAACCTAAAGCGGCGCCGGGATGGTTTGAAAATCCGGCGACGCGCAGCGATAAGGCTTGCTGGTAGATGACTTATGAAAATTAGCTTGAGCTGGCTTCGGGAGTTTGTGCCCTGCGACCTGAGCGTGGACCGTCTGGCCCACCTGCTGACCATGACCGGCCTGGAAGTGGAGGCCGTCGAGGAGCGTTACGCCTATCTGGATTCGGTGGTGGTGGGCCGCATCACTGCGCTGGCGCCCCATCCCAACGCCGACCGGCTGAAGTTGTGCACCGTCTATACCGGTTCAGGCGAATGCACCGTGGTGTGCGGCGCGCCCAATGCCGCCGTGGGCATGCTGGCGCCCCTGGCCCTGCCCGGCACCCACCTGCCCGGCGGCCTGACCGTGGCCGAAGGGGTGATCCGCGGCCAGGCGTCGGCCGGCATGCTGTGCAGCCAGGCCGAGCTGGGGCTCGGCGCGGACGGCTCCGGCTTGATGGCGCTGCCGCTGGAATTGGCCGTGGGCCAGCCCCTGCACAAGGCCCTGAACCTATCCGACCCGGTCATGGAAGTGAGCCTGACCCCCAACCGCGCCGATTGCCTGAGCGTCATGGGCATCGCCCGTGAAGTGGCCGGTTTCGTGGGCACGCGGGCCAAACGGCCCGAAATCAGCCTGCCCGCCGGCCAGGGCGATATCCATGCCCTGGCCTCGGTTGTCATCCAATCCCCGGAGCACTGCCCGCGGTATGCGGCCCGACTGCTGGAGAACATCACGGTGGGCCCCTCGCCCTTCTGGCTCAGGGACCGTCTGCTCGCGGTGGGCTTGCGGCCCATCAACAATATCGTGGACATCACCAACCTGGTGATGCTCGAAACCGGCCAGCCGTTGCACGCCTTCGACTTCGATCACCTGGCCGAGCACCGCATCGTGGTGCGCACGGCCGCTGCCGGCGAGCGCTTTACGACTTTAGATGGCAAGGAGCGCACCCTGGACAGCCACATGCTGATGATCTGCGACGGCCAGAAGCCGGTGGCCGTGGGCGGGGTCATGGGCGGCATGAATTCCGAAATCGAAGCGGGCACCACCCGCGTGCTGATCGAAAGCGCCTACTTCAATCCCGTCAGCATCCGCAAAACCTCCAAGCGCCTGGGCCTCAAAAGCGACGCCTCGCACCGCTTCGAGCGCGGGGTGGACCCCCAGGGCACCCTGTACGCCCTGGACCGCGCCGCCCAACTCATGGCCGAACTGGGCAACGGCCGCCTGGTGGACGGCTGCATCGATGTGCAGTACCCCCTGCCTGCAATCCAACCCATCCGCCTGAGCGCGGTGGCCACCAACCGCCTGCTGGGCACGTCTTTTTCCCGGGACGAGATGGCCCGCTTGCTGGAAGGGATCGAATTTAAGACCCAAGCTCAGGACGCCGACACCCTGGTGGTGGCGATTCCCAGCTTCCGCGTGGACATCGGCCGGCCCCAGGATCTCATGGAAGAGGTGGCCCGCCGGGCCGGTTACGACCAGATCCCGGTCGCCTTCACCCCCCTGCCCGCGGTGACCCAGCCGGCCCCCAAGCTGCTGGTCCAGCGCCGCTGTATCCGCGAGCTGTTCACCGGCATGGGGTTTGCCGAGGCCATCACATACAGCTTCGTGCACGCCGATTCGTGCCGCCGCCTGCGCCTGCCCGAAAGCGATCCCCGCTGCCGTCAGTTGGCCATCCTCAATCCCTTGAGCGAAGACCAGACCGTGATGCGCACCAGCCTGATCCCCGGCCTGCTCGACGCCATGCAGCGCAACGTCGCGCGCCAGACCCGCAACATCCGGCTGTTCGAGACCGGCAAGATCTTCATCAGCAACGGCAGCGCCTCCCAGCCCGACGAGATCGAGATGCTGGCCGGCTTGTGGACCGGCGACCGCGGCGAAGTTGCCTGGTACGCCAAGAGCGAGCCGTGCGACTTCTACGACCTGAAAGGCGCGGTGGAAAGTTTGCTGGAGGGATTGCATGTGCGCCCGGTGGGATTCACGCGTCTGCCCGACGAGCAATGCGCCTTTACCCAGCCCGGGTCCAGCGCCCAGATCCTGGTGGCCGGGGAGGCAATTGGCCTCATCGGCCAGGTGCACGCCCAAACGCTCCAGGCTTACGATCTGAAGCAAAATGCCTTTGTCTTCGAACTGGATCTGGCCCGGCTCATGGCCTACATTTCCGACGAGCGCCAGAACCGGCCCCTGCCGCGCTTCCCATCGGTCAGCCGGGATGTGACCGTTGTCGTGCGCAAAGAGCTGGAAGCCGAAAGGCTTTTGACGTATGTAAGAGAAATGAAGACGGCGCTGATGGAAGAGGTACGTCTCTTCGATGTCTTCGACGGCCAGCCCATCCCCCAGGGGTGCAAGAGCGTGTCGCTTCGCATGATCTACCGCTCGGCCGAAGCGACCCTGGAAGATGCGGCCGTCAATGAAATTCACAAGCAGATCTCCGACCGCTTGGTGGCGCATTTCAAGGCGGAGCTGCCGACCTGAAACGGGGTATGGAAAGGAGCGCCCATGGCCGCACCCGAACATCCACCCGCAATTCCCGACAAGCTCTACTTCCGCATCGGGGAGGTCAGCCGTCTGGCCCGGGTGCCGTCCAGCGTCCTGCGTTTTTGGGAGAGTGAGTTTCCGCGCATCCGCCCCAAGCGCACCGATGCCGGCCAGCGGCTCTACCGCAAGCAGGACGTGGAGCTGATCCTGACCATCCGGCACCTGCTCTACGACCGCAAGTTCACCATCAAGGGCGCCCGGCAATATCTGAAATCCGAGGCGACGGACGAGACGACACCCGCCCCGCCCGCGCCCCAAACCCTGCGCGAACAGATCCTGTCCGAACTCAAAGCCATTCGGGATTTGCTGGAATAGATATTTACTGCTTGGACTCGGTTTCCGCCCGCAGACGCACCGACAGTTTCTGGCGGGATTCCTGTCCGTCCCGGCCGAGGACCAGCAAAATGCCGTTTTCACCGGAGGGCAGAATCCCGGGGATGAAGCCGCGCCGCCCTTGCTTGGGAATTTCACTGCTGGGCAAAAAGGCGATGGTGCGCAGGGGAAAGATCTCCTGGGTGAAGGTCGCCCCGGCCGGCACCACCTCCTGGGGAATATGGCCCTGGATGGTGGCCGGATCGATGCCCCGATAAATGAACACGCCCAGATCGCGGCCGTTGTGCAGATAGCGGGTCTGGTTCCAATCCAGTGTCAGCGGCGTCGCGCCGTCGTTGCGCAGGGTGAGGCGAAAACCCACAAAGAATTCTTCATTTTCCTTGAGCGGTTCCAGCACAACCCGCAGGCCGGGTGCGGCAATGGTCTGGGTCAGCGGCTCGCTGCGCCACTTTTGGACGGGCGTCGCGGCACAGGCGCACAACAGCCCTAGGCCGGCCGCGATAAGGATTTTAATGATCGAATGCATCTCAGCTCCTTTTTTCCCCCTTAGCAGCCGATCTTTGGGATGTCAACAAAGCCCTTGAAACCAGTTGACATCATATTTTGCTTGCCTTATAAAGGGCTCCTGGTTAGCGGGCATAGCTCAGTTGGTAGAGTACAAGCTTCCCAAGCTTGGTGTCGCGAGTTCGAATCTCGTTGCCCGCTCCACCTTAAAGTCCGGGATTTCATCTGAACCGAACTTGGTAAAGTAGAGTACGTGCGGTTGTAGGTAAGTTTTTCAGATGACGGGTTCCAAATAGCGGATACACGTATCCGGGTCGGCAACGATCTACTTTCCAGGGGAACGGGCTTAAAGCCCGTTTTTGTTTTTGCGCCAGGAATGTGAGCGATGATGGCAACCGAGAGTGAAAACGATATTCCCCAGGTCATCGGCATGGCAGCCAACCCCATGGTGGCCAAGGTTTGGCGCCTGGCCGAACCGCTGTGCCTCTCCGAGGGCCTGGAGCTGGTGCATGTGGAGTACCAGCGCGAACCGGCCGGCCGGACCCTGCGGATCTACCTGGACAAGCCCGGCGGCGTGACGCTCGATGACTGCGTCAACATCAGCCGGCAATTGGGCGATCTGCTGGATGTGGGCCTGGAGACCGAGGCTTCCTATCGCATGGAGGTCTCTTCGCCCGGCATTCAGCGCCCACTGGGCAGACTCGGCGATTTCGAACGGTTCAAAGGCCGCCGGGCCAAAGTGCGCACGGCCCAGGCCCTTGAAGGCCGAAAGAATTTCACGGGCACGTTGCAAGGTCTCAGCGGGCTGTCCGTTCTGCTCATGGTCGACAACCAGACCCTGAGCATTGCGTTTACCGATATCGTCAAGGCGCACCTTATTCAATCAATGGAGTAAACCCATGCTAATGGCAGACGTGAAACGCGTAGTGGAACAAGTGAGCCGCGATAAGGGGATCGATCGCCAGATCCTGATCCAGGCCCTCGAGGAGGCTTTGCGCTCCGCGGCGCGCAAGAAATACGGGGCCAAGATCGATATCGAAGCCAATTTCAACGATCAATCTGGCGAGATCGAACTGTTCCAGTTCAAGGAAGTGGTGGAAGAGGTGACCGAGCCCGACATCCAGATCAGCCTGCAGGAAGGCCGCAAGCTGGACCCGGAATGTGAAGTCGGCGACAGCCTGGGCACCAAGATGGACGCCGCCACCTTCGGCCGCATCGCGGCCCAATCGGCCAAGCAGGTGATCATTCAAAAGCTCAAGGATGCCGAGCGCGACGCGGTCTACACCAACTTCATCGACCGCAAGGGCGAAATCATCAACGGCATCGTCCAGCGCTTCGACCGCGGCGACATCGTCGTCAACCTGGGCGCCACCGAGGCGGTGCTGCCGGTGCGCGAGCAAGTGCCCCGGGAGAGCTACCGCCGGGGCGACCGCATCCGGGCCTTGATTCTGGACGTGCTCTATGAAAGCCGCGGACCGCAAGTGGTGCTGACCCGCACCCATCCCGAGTTTCTGGTGATGCTCTTCAAGACCGAGGTGCCCGAAATCGCCGAAGGCATCGTGGACATCAAGGGCGCGGCCCGCGAGCCGGGCAGCCGCGCCAAGATCGCCGTGGCCTCCACCGATTCGGACATCGATCCGGTGGGCGCCTGCGTCGGCATGAAGGGCAGTCGCGTGCAGAACGTGGTGCAGGAGCTGCGCGGCGAGAAGATCGACATCATCCCCTGGCACGTGGATGCCGCCAAATTCGTTTGCAATGCCCTGGCGCCGGCCGAGATCTCCCGGGTGATCATCGACGAAGAGAACCGCTCCATGGAGGTCATCGTGCCCGATGACTTCCTCTCCGTGGCCATCGGCAAGCGCGGCCAGAATGTCCGGCTGGCCTCCAAGCTCACCGGCTGGCACCTGGACGTCAACAGCGAGAGCCAATACAACCAGACCATGCAGAGCGGCTACAACTCGCTGATGCAGGTGGAAGGCATCGGGGCCGGCATCGCCGACGCCTTGTTCGAGAAGGGCTACTATTCGGCCGAGGAACTGGCCGCTGCCGAGGTTGAAGATTTGACCCAGATCCGGGGCGTCGGCGAAGAGAAAGCCAAGCTTCTGATCCTCAACGCCAAGGTGGCGCTGCTGACGGCCAGAACCAAGGCCGAAGCCGCCGCGGCCGCAGCCAAGGCCGAGGCTGCCGCGGCCCCGCCGGCCGACGAGCAAACCCAAGAGCGGGATGCGACGGAGGCTCAAGCGAGCCCCGCGGACACCACCGCCGCCGAAGCATCGGACCCTGTTGAAAAGGAGAATGTGCCGGAAGATACCGATACCAACGAAACGCCGCCCCAGGAATAGCCCACTGCCATACGGAAGATTGCGCCGAGCATCGGCAACGAACATCACGTGAAGGGGGATGGATGACACAACCCAAGAAAAGAGTATACGAGCTGGCACGAGAGCTCAATATGACCAACAAGGCGCTGCTTGAGAAGATCAGCACCCTCGATCTTGGTCTGAACTCCCATATGAGCACTCTGGATGACGGCCACGAAGCCACCATCCGACAGTTGATCCAGGGCGGCCCCTCCCCCGATCGGGATGAAATGCGCGTTAAACCGACGGTCATTCGCCGCCGGCGCAAAACCGTCGAGGAGAAGAGCGAAGAAGAGGCGGCCGCCGAAGCGGCCGAAGCAGCGGCCGAAGCGGCCGCCGAAGCAGCGGCTGAGGAAAAGGCCGCACCTGCCGAGAAGGCGCTGACCGCCGAGAGCCCAGAAGAAGCGGTGGCCGAAGCCGGGGAAGCGCTTCAGCCCGCCGAAACGGAAGCTGCGTCGGAGGCGCCGGCCGAAGAGCAGGCCGAACCCGAGGCCGACGAAGCCCAGGCCGAGCCCGAGGAGGCTGCCGCACCGGAGCCGGCCGAAAGCGAAGCGCAATCGGCCGCCGCCGAAACCCAGGCACCCGAGCTTGCGTCGCCGCTTACCGAAATCGGCAAAGCCAAGGTGGAATTCAAGGGCAAAAAGAAGAAGAAAGAATCGGCCGCCAAGATCATCAAGCTGCCGGAACGGCCCGTGACGCCCGAGCCGGAGCCCGAACCCGTGCCGATCGTCCCCGTGGTCGTGCCCGAGCCGGCCGCACCCAAGGGCGATAAGGGCGCCGAAAAGCCCAAGAAAAAAACCAAGAAGAAGGGCGAGACCACCGAAGAAGAGGTCCTGCCCGACAAGAAGTTCCTGAAGAAGAAGATCTCTTTCCGCAAGAAAGAGGTGGTGGAGGGTGCCGACCTGTACGATCGCGTCCGACCGCGCAAGGGACGCAAGGGCGGCAAGGCCAAGGTTATCCCCATCGCCCAGAAGACCCAGATCACCCAGGCCAAGGCCATCAAGCGCCGCGTGCGCATCGACGACACCATCATCGTCTCCGATCTGGCCAAGCGCATGGGCATCAAGGCCGGCGACATGATCGCCAAACTGATGCTCATGGGCGTCATGGTAACGGTCAACCAGACCATCGATTACGATACGGCCGCCCTGCTGGCCGCCGAGTTCGGCTATGAAGTCGAAAGAGCCGCCTTCGAAGAGGAGACCATCCTGCAGACCACCACCGCCCAGAACGACAATCCCGACAATCTGCTCCACCGGCCCCCGGTGGTCACCATCATGGGCCACGTCGACCACGGCAAGACTTCGCTGCTGGATGTCATCCGCAAGACCCGCGTCACGGCCGGCGAGGCCGGCGGCATCACCCAGCACATCGGCGCCTACCTGGTGCGCACCGAAAAAGGCAAGATCGCCTTCCTGGATACCCCGGGCCATGAAGCCTTTTCGGCCATGCGCTCGCGCGGCGCCCACATCACCGACATCGTCATCCTGGTGGTGGCGGCCGACGACGGTGTCATGCCCCAGACCGTGGAGGCCATCAACCACGCCAAAGCGGCCAAGGTGCCGATCATCGTGGCGGTCAACAAGATGGACAAGCCCGACGCCAACCCGGACCGGGTCCAGCGCCAGTTGGCCGAAATCGGCGTGTCGCCCGAAGATTGGGGCGGCGAAAACATCTTCGTAAAGGTCTCGGCCAAGCAGCAGACCGGCATCGACGAGCTGATGGAGATGATCCTGCTGCAAGCCGAACTGCTCGAACTCAAGGCCAATCCCAACAAGCTGGCCACGGGCCACGTGGTCGAAGCCAAGCTCGACTCCGGACGCGGCCCGGTGGCCACGGTGCTGGTCAAGGAAGGCACCCTCAAGGCCGGCGATGCGGTGGTGTGCGGCGTGCATTACGGTAAAATCCGCGCCCTGCTCGATGACCGCGGCAAAAAAGTGGACGAGGCCGGGCCCTCCCATCCGGTGGAGATCATCGGCCTTTCGGGCGTGCCCATGGCCGGCGATGAGATGATCGCCCTCAAGGACGAAAAGGATGCCAAGCAGGTCAGCTCTCACCGCACCCAGAAGGCGCGCGCCAAGGAGCTGGCCAAAACCAGCCGCCTGAGCCTGGAAAAGCTGTTCGAGCGCATGAAGGAAGGACAGGTCAAGGACCTGAACCTGATCATCAAGACCGACGTGGACGGCTCCATGGAGGCCATCCGCGACTCGCTGCTCAAGCTCTCCAACCAGGAAGTTTCAATCAACATCATCCATGCGGCCACCGGCACGATCACCGAGTCGGACATCTCCCTGGCGGCCGTGTCCGAGGCCATCATCATCGGCTTCAACGTGCGCGCCAATCCCAAGGTCCAGGAGATGGCCCACGAAGAGAACGTGGATATCCGCTACCACAACATCATCTACAACGTGATCAAAGAGGTCAAGGATGCCATCGTGGGCCTGATGAAGTCCACCTTCGTGGAGCGTACCCTGGGCCGGGCCGAAGTACGCGAAACCTTCCACGTGCCCAAGGTGGGCATGATTGCCGGTTGCTATGTCACCGACGGCAGGATCGAGCGCAATCAACGCACGCGCCTGATCCGGGACGGCATCGTGATCTACGACGGCAAGAACACCTCGTTGCGGCGCTACAAGGATGACGCCCGCGAGGTGCAAGCCGGCTACGAGTGCGGTATCGCCCTGGAGAACTACAACGACATCAAGGTGGGCGACGTGATCGAGTGCTACTACATGGAAGAGATTAAACCGGAAATGGCGTGATGACGAAGCGCTCTTCGGCCCAGGCGCACATGGTGGTGGGGATCGGCGTCTTGACGTTCCAGATTCACGACTGCCGCTCGCTCAAGACCAAGCGGAGCATCGTCAAGACCATCATCCACCAGATCCAGAACAACTTTAACGCCTCGGTGGCCGAGGTGGGGGCCAACGATATCCACCAGCGGGCCCAGATCGGATTCGCCCTGGCCGGCTCCGATCACCAGGTGATCAACGCCAAGATCGACAAGATCATCAATTTCGCCGAAGATCTGGGCCTGGCCCAGATGATCGATTCGGAGATGGAGATAATACACTTATAACCATGAGACCCTTTTCCCGCAGTGATCGCGTGGGCGGTTTGATTAAGGAGGTGATGGGCGACCTGCTGCGCAAGCAGATCAGCGACCCGCGCCTGGCCAAAGCCGTCATCACCGATGTGGAAGTGACCCGCGACCTGCGGTTGGCCAAGATTTACTTTGCCACCTCGAGCGGTGAAAATGCCCCCCAGGAGGCCCTGGCAGCATTTCAGAAGGCCCGCGGCTTTCTCAAGCGCGAACTGGCCCAACGCCTGGCCCTGCGCTACATGCCGGACATCCAGTTTTTCTATGATAAGTCCATCGACTACGGCGCCCGCATCGAGCA
Organism: Desulfobacterales bacterium; assembly: GCA_016218685.1. GTDB lineage: Bacteria > Desulfobacterota > Desulfobacteria > Desulfobacterales > Desulfosarcinaceae > Desulfatitalea. The sequence continues at coordinate 36,447 of JACRDD010000005.1, forward strand.
GCTTTTAAAAACGGTAAAGACCCATGATACAAACGATCATTGAGCAGCTCGAACGCCACCGGCGTTTTTTGGTCGCCTCCCACGCCCATCCCGACGGCGATGCCATCGGCTCCCTGCTGGCCATGGGCCTGGCCCTCAAGGCCATGGGCAAGGAGGTGCTGATGTACAATGAAAGCCCGATTCCGGCGGTCTATCGCTTCCTGCCGTTGGTGCATACCATCCGGCACAAGATCGATCCCGCGGCTGATTTCGACGCGGCCATCGTGCTGGATTGCGGCGATGTCGAACGGTTGGGCACCGCGACCGCCGACCTGGAGCGCATCCAGTTGGTGATCAACATCGATCATCATGTGACCAACACGGGATTCGGTCACCTGCAATTGATCGATCATGACGCCTGCGCCACGGCCGAAATCGTGCATCGCCTGATCGAAAAGTTGCCGGTGGCCATCGACGTCGCCATGGCCACCGCCATTTATACCGGCATTTTGACCGATACGGGTTCGTTCCGTTTTTCCAACACGAACCAGTCGGCGTTTGCCATCTGCGCCAAGATGATCGGCCAGGGCACCAATGCCTATGAAGTCGCCCAGCATGTCTACGGCACCTACTCCCTGGGCCGCATCAAGCTGCTCAACCTGGCCTTGGACTCCCTGGAAATTTCGCCCAACGGCCGGCTTTCGGTCATGACCCTGACCCGGCGCATGCTGCGCGAGACCCGCACCCACGATGAGGATATCGACGGCATCATCAATTACGCCCGGCGTATCCAGTGCGTTAAAGTAGCGGCCCTGATTCATGAGCAGAGCAGCAACGGCAGCGCCTCCAAAGGCCGCCGACACTTTCATGTGAGCCTGCGCTCCGACGGTTCGGTGGATGTGGCCCAGATCGCCACCCAGTTCGGGGGCGGCGGGCATGCCAGCGCGGCCGGCTTCAGCGCGGAATCCTCGCTGGCCGAGCTCAAGGCCGAGCTCATGCGGCTGGCCGAAGGCATCGCCGACAAATGCGATCCGAATTGAACGGCGTCATCGTTTTGGATAAACCGGCGCAGATCACTTCGGCCAAGGCCGTGGCCGAGGTGAAAAGAAGTTTGGGCGCCGCCAAGGTGGGACATACCGGCACGCTGGACCCCTTCGCCACCGGCGTGCTGCTGTGCTGCGTCAATCAGGCCACCCGCCTGGCCCGCTTCTTTTTGCACGGCGACAAGCGCTACGAAGCGCTGTTGCGCCTGGGCATCGCCACCGACACCCAGGATGCCACCGGCCAGGTGGTCAGCCGGGCACCGGTCCCGGACCTGACCGAAAACCAGTTGCGGTCCGCTTTCGACCGCTTCCTGGGACCCCAGTGGCAGCAACCGCCGGTGTATGCCGCCCTCAAGCACCAGGGCACGCCGTTGTACAAGCTGGCCCGCCAGGGTCGGCCGGTGCAAAAGCCGGCGCGGCCGATCGTCATTTCGGCGCTGCGCATTGTGCACATCGCGTTGCCCGACGTGCGTTTCGAGGTGAGTTGTTCGGCCGGCACCTATGTGCGCACCTTGTGCGCGGATATCGGCACGGTTCTGGGTTGCGGCGGCCATTTGGCCGAATTGCGCCGCACGGCCTGCGGCGGCTTCACCATCGCCGAGGCCGTCCGCCTGGAGACCCTAAAGGGCCTGGCCGATGCCCGGGAACGCCAGGCGCTGCTGGTCTCCATGGAGACCGTGCTGCGCCACCTGCCCACGTTCCAGGCCGACGAGACGGTGCTGGCCCGGGTGGCCCATGGCCAGCCCCTGACGGTGCACCAGGTGCCCGAGGCGTCGATCCAGGGCAATGTGCAACCCGACGGCGCGCTCAAGGTGGTGGATGCCCAGGGGCGCTTGCGGGCGGTGCTCGAACGTGCGCCCGATGACAGGACATACAATTATTGTTGTGTTTTTAGTTGATTCATAGCATATCCGGTTCCGAGATTGGTTGAATAAAAGGAGGAAAGAAGACAGTGGCTCTGACGACGCAAGACAAAAAAGGATTGATCGAACAATTCAAGCTGCACGACAGCGATACGGGAAGCCCGGAAGTGCAGATTGGACTGCTCTCCCATCGCATTTCATATCTCACCGAGCATTTGAAAGTCCACACCAAGGACCACCATTCGCGTCGCGGGTTGCTGATGCTGGTCGGACGTCGGCGCCGGCTGCTCAACTATGTGAAGAATAACGACGTCCAAAGATATCGCACCATCATCGACAATCTGGGGCTGCGCCGATAACGCCCCCATCCGCGCATAACGCGTGCGGCCTGCGACCGATCTCCCGCAACACCCCTGAACGGGGTGGCGGGATCGGTCTTTGCTGCATTGGGTGACCCGGTTCCGGTGATTTAATCGACCATGGCCGGAAAGCGCATCCGTGCTTGTGGGTTGCATACCAGGCCGCATTTAAGACTAGGAGTAATGTCATGGAAAAAATCGTACAAACCGAAGTGGGGGGCAAACCCCTGATCCTTCGCTCGGGAAAGATCGCCAAGCAGGCCGGCGGCGCCGTACAGGTCCAATACGGCGATACCATCGTGCTGGTCACGGTGGTGGCGGCCAACGATGAAAAATCGTCCGACTTTCTGCCCTTATCGGTGGAGTATCAAGAGAAGATCTACGCCGCCGGACGCATTCCCGGCAACTATTTCCGCCGCGAGATCGGGCGCCCGAGCGAGAAGGAAACCCTGACCTCGCGCCTCATCGACCGGCCCATCCGGCCGTTGTTCCCCAAGCAGTGGCGCTACGAAACCCAGGTGATCGCCACGGTGCTCTCCATGGATCAGGAAAACGACCCGGATGTGCTCGCGGTGGTGGGCGCCTCGGCGGCCCTGACGCTTTCCGACGTCCACTTCGCCGGGCCCATCGCCTGCGTGCGCGTGGGCCGCGTGGAAGGCCGGCTCATCGCCAACCCCACCCTGAGCCAGAGCCATGAATCGGACATCAACCTCATCGTGGCCGGCTCCAAGACCGGCGTGGTGATGGTCGAGGGCGGCTCCAAGGTGGTCTCCGAAGCCGATCTGCTGGAGGCCATTTTCTTCGGCCACGAGGCCCTCAAACCGATCATCGAGATCCAGGAGCAGCTCCAGGCCGCCTTGGGCAAGGCCAAGCGGCCCTATACGCCGCCGGCCAAGGACGAGGCCCTTATGGCCCAATTGGAGAGCCTGGCCGCGGCCCGCATCCGCGAGACGTTGAACATTCCCGAAAAGATGGCGCGTTCGACCGCCATGCGCGCCCTTAAAACCGAAATCGTCGCGGCCCTGGGCGAAGCCTATGCCGAGCGCAAGTCCGAAGCCTACGAGATGCTCGGCGACCTGCAAAAGAAGATCTCCCGCAAAATGATCCTGACCGAAGGCCGGCGCATCGACGGCCGCAAGTTCGACGAGATCCGGCCCATCACCTGCGAAGTGGGCATACTGCCCCGTCCGCATGGCAGCGCCCTCTTCACCCGGGGCGAGACCCAGGTGCTGGGCGTGCTGACCCTGGGTTCCGGCGGCGACGAACAGCGCGTGGAGACCCTGGCCGGCGAAGAGATGCGGCCCTTCATGCTGCACTACAACTTTCCGCCCTACTCCGTGGGCGAAGTCAAGCGCGTGGGCGCCCCCAGCCGCCGCGACATCGGCCATGGCGGTTTGTCCACCCGGGCCCTGGAAAGCATTCTGCCCGACACCGAAAAGTTCGACTACACTATCCGCCTGGTCTCCGAAGTATTCGAGTCCAACGGCTCTTCTTCCATGGGTACGGTTTGCGCCGGCACCCTGGCCCTCATGGACGGCGGCGTGCCCATCAAGGCGCCGGCCTCGGGTATCGCCATGGGTCTGATCAAGGAAGGCGATCAGGTGGTGATCCTCTCGGATATCCTGGGCGACGAAGACCACTTCGGCGACATGGATTTCAAGGTCACCGGCACCGCGGACGGTGTCACGGCCCTGCAGATGGACATCAAGATTCTGGAACTTTCCAAGGAGATCATGGGACAGGCCCTGGACCAGGCCTGCCGGGGCAGAGCCCACATCCTGGGCAAGATGCTCGAAGTGCTGGCCGAACCGCGCGCCGAGATCTCCGAATTCGCGCCCAAGATCTTCATCATCAAGATCCATCCCGACAAGATCCGAGACGTGATCGGACCGGGAGGCAAGGTGATCCGCGCCATCCAGTCCGAAACCAACACCAAGATCGAAATCGAGGACAGCGGCCTCGTCAAGATCGCCGCCACCAACGAAGCCGAAGGCCAGATGGCCATGGAGCAGGTCAAGGCCATTGCCATGGAGCCCGAAGAGGGCGCCATCTACGAAGGCAAGGTGGTCAAGACCACCGACTTCGGCGCTTTCGTGCAACTGGCCCCGGGCACCGACGGCCTAGTGCACATCTCCCAGTTGGCCAACCGCCGGGTGGCCAAGGTGACCGATGTGGTCAAGGAAGGGGACATCGTCCGGGTCAAGGTTCTGGAGGTTTCCCAGGACGGCCGCATCCGCCTGAGCATGAAAGCTTTGCTGGAAGAGGAAAACGACAAAGGTGCCAAAGAAAACCGTCCTCCCAAACGGGATTAGAATCGTCTCCAAGAAAATGGCCCACGTGCGCTCGGTCTCCATGGGAGTCTGGGTGGACGTGGGCGCCCGGGACGAATCCGAACACCAGAGCGGCCTGTCCCATTTCATCGAGCACATGATCTTCAAGGGCACCGCGCGCCGCTCGGCCTACCAGATCGCCAAGGAGTTCGATGCCATCGGCGGTCACACCAACGCCTTCACCTCCATGGAGAACACCTGCTACCATGCCAAGGTGATGGACAGCCACCTGACCACCATGGTGGAGATCCTTTCGGACATCTTCCTCAACTCGGCCTTCGACCCCCAGGAGGTCGAGCGCGAGCGGCCGGTCATCCTGCAAGAGATCGGCATGGTGGAAGACTCCCCCGAAGAGTTTCTGCACGTGCTGGCCGGCCGGAACTACTGGGGCGACCACCCCCTGGGCCGCTCGATCTTGGGCAGCCGCGAGCACATTGCCGCCTATTCCGCGGACACCATCCGGGAGTTCTTCCACCGTTTCTACCACCCCGAGCGCATCATCGTGGCCGTGGCCGGCAATGTCGAGCACGAGCGCATCGTGGAGTTGATCGGTCCCAGCTTCGCGACGATCCACAACGGCCAACCCCTGCCGGAAAGAACCGTTCCCCAGGTACAGCCTAAGAACCAGACCCACAAGCGGCGCCTGGAGCAGGTGCACCTGTGCCTCACCGCGCCGGGCATCTCGATTACCGATCCGCGCCGCTTCGCCTTTTCCCTGCTCAACGCCATCCTGGGCGGCAACATGAGTTCGCGCCTCTTCCAGGAGATCCGCGAAAAGCGCGGCCTGGCCTACTCGGTCTACTCGTTCATGATGTCCCATGTGGATACCGGCATGTTCGGCGTCTATGCCGGCGTAAGCGCCGCCAACGTCTCCCAGACCATGGATCTGATCCGCCAGGGTCTGGAACGCCTGATTCAGGCGCCGGTCAGCGCCGAAGAGCTGCGCGACGCCAAAGAGTACACCAAGGGCAACCTGCTGCTCTCCGACGAAGGCGTGGACAACCAGATGGTGCGCATCGCCCAGAACGACATTCACTTCGGCCGCTTCGTGCCCCTGGACGACGTGGTCAAGAAGATCGAGGCTGTCCAAGCCGAAGAGATCCAATCCCTGGCCCGCGCTCTGTTCCAGCCCGAACAGAGCGCGTGGACGCTGCTGGGGCCGGTCAAAGAAAAACGCACCCGCCGCGTCAGCATTCCATCCGAGCACTCAGGCAGATCGTGAGCGGTATTGTCGCCGCCGTAAACAAAGCCGTCAGCTCCGCTATTTCTAACGGGGCGGGCAGGATGCGGACCGCCTTGCCGTCAATCGTCATAACCGGTTGATCGAGAATGGCTTTGCGGCTGGCTTCCAACAGCGCCAGGCCCTCATCCGTATACGCTGGGTTGACCACCACGAGGACATGTACGATCAGGCTGGAAGACGGCGGTGCTTTGGCGACATGCGGCGTAAGGTGATCGCGGATATTCTTAACGTGCTGGTTTTCGGTCATCTGAAAGGGCCACACATAGATGCCGGGGACTGCTTTGTCGGGCAGTCCCAGGACAACCCGCGCTTTCGTCTGCGACTGGAGCATGTCACAAAGCGCCGTGAGTGAGTTGGCAAGCGTCATATGGCGAACTCCAAATCTTCTACTATCCCTTTAGCTTCTTGCGAACCAATTCGGAAATCGCAGTGTCGTTGCCCTCTTTCATTACCTGCAACTCCGAGTCGGTGCTCCGTTTGAATTCGACGGATTTCTTCGTTGTGGTCTCCATATCGGTCAGATTGGTATCGGAGAAAACGCCATCAGCGCCGTCGAGTTGACCTGAAAATTCGCGAAAAGAGATCTCACCGAAACCTTCGAACGGCTCCTTCGGGCGCGCGGGGTGCAGCCCTTTCCAATAGTAGAAAACCTTATACCCGCTGGGATCGACGCAACTGGCGACGCTCTCCCAGTTGGCTGCCAGCTCGCCATCCTTGGTATATGCTTTTCCAATCATCTTCACCGTGTTCGTACTTTTGTCCGGACGAATTTCGAGAAAGCTGATGGCGGACGGCTCGCCCGGAAATATGCGCTCCCACCAGTGACCGGAGATCCGTTTACAGAACTCTTGCACCGATTGCATTTCCGGAGAGCTATCGGCCGCAAACGTTCGCAAGAGCGCTTCGGGTTTCAGATATGCAAACAGCGACACGACGACGATCAGCGCGGCAACCACGAAGAGCATGCCGTACAGCGCGACCACCTGGACCTCTCCTTGGGTCTTTAGCGCCAAGGCGCCCAGAACCGCTTCCACCACAAGAACGACGAGCACGAAAAACCCGAGATAGGTCTTAACCGCGCTGATGATGGCCACGCGGTCGGGACTCTTCTCTTCCGGCGGCTTTGTCGGCATATCGAAACCCTCCTAATCGATCTTTGTACCCGGCTGGTAATCCTCTGTTCTTGAGGCGGCCCTCCATCATGTCACTATACTTCGTAACGACCCGTTGATATTCAGCTTCTTGTCCGAAAATCGGAGAGAGCGGAACAATCCACCAGCCGATCGAGGGTTTTGGGGGTGAAGATTTTACCTTTGGTGTGGAAGATCATCTGGCGCATATCCTCGCGCCGGACACCGAACCCTCGGCCGGCAAGGCAGGCGATTACTTCATAGGTTTGACGGCCGGAACGGATCCGTTCCTCAGCCATCTGGCATAGTCGGATGATCCGAGTAGCTTTATCACGAGCCGTTCCGTCGTCTTCCGTGAGTTTGGCCTCAATGATGACACGAGGGGCAAACTCGTCCGGGATGATGAAGTCAGGGGCCTGATCAAAACCAGCGATTCGCTCGGCGCGCCTGGTTTTGCGGAAGGTGATTCCCGCTTGAGTTAAGACTTCCTCGATGGCCGATTCGAGTCCATCCCCCACAAGCTCACTGACAGAATCCCTGTGTCCGGCAAAAGGCCTTCCGAGGAATCGCTCGTAAAGCAGCATCGCGTAAGGCGCACCGAGATGGGCCATTTGTTTTACTGAGGTAACGCCTTCTATACTGTCCGCTTTGCAGAAACGGTGGAGCTTGTCCGCTGCGACAGTGGGACAGCCTTCATGAATCAATCCACACGCTGTTTCAACCAATGCTTGGATGCGCAGAAGTGTTGTCGAACCAGGATTAAGGGGTTGGGTGGGATTTCTCCGAATGTCACGGTCCAGTGCCCTGGCTGCGCCTTGAGGAATTTCAATACCCTTCCGACTAGACGCTAAATAGGCCCATTCAGGGGGCGTAAGCCCGATCATGGAGCGGAGCACAATTAAGATCGCTGGGGATTCTAATGCCGCTGAGAGAACTTTCCTGAACTCGAAATCCTGAAATCCATCCGTAATTCGTTTCAGATCCTCGTAGCCAGCAGCGAATGTCGTGTATTCAAGGAATCCGTCACCTTTCGGCATGACCAAAAAATCAGAAGCCAGGCTGGAGAAAATGGCGTCGACGAAGGTTTCGGGTGCGGCAAGCACCTCTTCGGGTGCTGCTTCAAAAGGAAATCTCATCAGGCATCTCCGGGGTTTCGCAAACCATTCCGGTAGTCATCCAATCCTGTTTCCAGGTAGCTCCGCTAAAGTCGGTTTCCAAGGCATTAAGTATAGATTCCAAACCTCCGAAAGATATAAACCATTCCCTAATCACACCCATTCTTTCGGTAGTTGAGATAGAGCGTTTCCAGATGGAACGAAGATTCCAAATAGATAGTCGAGTGAGGTGCCCGTGCGCAATACAGCGGATGTCGCCCTGGGTTGCCTTGAGCCCTGCAACGGCCAATGCTTCTATTTCTTCACGAATGATATCAGCCACTCCCTCCGGCGTATCAACTATCCATTTTCGAGGCACATGTCCAGTATTGCGGCAAACAAATACGGTGTCGATCACAGACGATCTCGTTCCGTTGATATGGATGGAAGCACCCATTTCCGCTGGACACGGCAGAGACGCCGAGCAAACCAGCCCCGCGTCTAGAATGGCCACAGCCATCGGTACATATGCGTCGATTTTATTGTGGTGGTAGGTGAAAGATAGCGGTGAGCCTGGTTTGAGCCTGGCGGCGGCACGTCTGAAAGTTTCGGAGATGCCATCGGTAAAATGAGTTAAGTCCCGTCCCATGTTGATATTGCCGGTCAACTCTCCTGAATTGCGTGTGGAAGGGCTTGCGAATGCGGGATGGGCCGCACCTACCAGCTTTCTCAGCCAGATATAACAGAAGTCCATCAATTCCGCGTATTGAACATTCCCGAAATAAGGCGGATCTGTAAAAACAGCATCGAATTTGCTGAGTTCTTTGATCACGCTGGAATCACCACAGATGAGATTGACCTCACGGTGTTCGGGCGGATGGGACCCGTTCCGATGAGTTCCGATCCATTCACCTGCAATGGGCACCTCGACTTTGCGTTTGCCCTCGTGTCGTATTTCAAAAGGTCTTGAGCAGTAGCTCTTTGCTTTAGCAAACTTTTCCGTGATGTTCAGCCAGCCGCCGCTCCCAACCGGCAAGCATTTCGTCCCCTTGATACCGAGGATATTTGACTCGCATTGAATAAGCCCCACCGGAAAGCCATGTACGGAAAAAATATCCAACGACTTCAACGCCATCACGTCGTAGCGGCAAAGCATGTTCTGATAACGGAGTAAGTCGGAGAGGTTTGTCGATAGGGCTTCACGAATTTTTTCGTCTGGGTATTTGCTGATCCACCGACAACTAAGTTCCAGCCCGAGGAGCTGACGTGCATTGAACAATTCTCGGTAGCGTTGGTAACCCCAGCGATGCAGGCGTTCGGTCTCGTCGCCCTTGGGAATGACATCGTCCGGAATAAATTGGGAACGCATTGTGCGGAGCCGTTTTATTGCTTCCTCAACGTTTAGCAGATCCTCTGCATCTGGGGCCTTAAAAAGCCTCCCTTTGCGCCCTTTATCCGCATGCGCCTCAGGCAGGTAGTATTCGATCGCAAATAATCGGTGATCAGGAACGCAACCATTCGGATATCGAATTTCGTTATCGCAGTGAAGGCATCGTGAGCTGTTGCGTCTAGCGGCATGCTTGATTAAAGCGCTCTTTCGACATTTAGGGCAAGCGCCGGAATTTTTCCGATCTACCGATTCAAATAGGTTTCCGCAACTCCCGCAGACAAAGACATTGGATGTGTGGCGCACGTCTTGGGCGATCAGATAGTTTGGGAATAGATCGTGATTCTTTCCACAAGCGCCGCATTTGATCGTCTTGACCCAAAGAAAATACTTCGCACTCGCCGCCTTGCCAGTCTTTGGGCATCGAGTTTCAAAGAGCTGTCCGATTTCTTCACTCAAGTACTGACGTAGCTCCGCCGCCGCCTTGGCATAGGCGGGCAGGTCTAAGTCGAGAATCTCCTGGCGTACTATCCACCATGCCATCGGATTGATGTCTGCCGCCGTAACCATGCAACCAAGGCGGTTAGCTTCCATAACCGTCGTCCCCCCGCCCATGAAGGGATCGAAAATGTGTTTCTCCGAGAAGTTGTGTGTCTTGAAGTAATTCTGTTCGATCGGCACATCCTCCAACTCGGAAAGCAGCAAAGCCCTGAAAAGCGAACCGGGGCGCCGTGCAAACCATTTGTGAATCGCAATCAACGGCCGATAGTTCTGCTGAATCTGCTTCTCGGACATCGCCATTCGTGCCACGAATGGAATTTGGAAATGACGTTCTATCATGCGTTTTATTTCGTTTCCCTTATGAAATCAGAAAAGTTTCAAAACACAATACCAGATGCGGGTGCGTAGGCAAAGAGTTAAGAACTGGCTGTATAGAACAATCCAGTGTTGACCTCCCGCCATGATTGGGATAGCAGCATCATAAGAGCTGTTGTCTAAGGTTGCTGAAGTGCCGCTTACAAACGTTACTCAGAAGATTGCATTAATGATCGCACCCCCCGTCATCGCCATCAAACGCCTGCGCCCCGGGCGAGATCAAGATATTCCGCTGCCCCGTTACATGACCCCCCAGGCCGCCGGCATGGACATCTGCGCGGCGGTGGACGAGCCGCTGACCCTGGCGCCGGGCCGCATCGCCCTGGTGCCCACGGGCTTCGCCATGGCCCTGCCCGATGGGTATGAAGCCCAGGTCCGGCCGCGTAGCGGGCTGGCCGTGCGTTACGGCGTCACGGTGGTCAATGCGCCGGGAACCATCGACAGCGATTATCGCGGCGAGGTGAAGGTGGGATTGATCAATCTGGGGCCGGCGCCTTACACAATCCAGCGCGGCGAGCGCATCGCTCAGATGATCGTCCAGCAGGTGTGCCAGGCCCGCATCGAAGTGGTGGAAGTATTGGATGAAACCCTACGCAACGGAGGCGGGTTTGGAAGCACCGGGAAATGATTGCTCGCTTTCGGTCTGCGTGCTGGCCAGCGGCAGCAAAGGCAACGCCATCTATGTGAGCGACGGCCGCACCGCGATCCTGGTGGATGCCGGCTTGTCGGGGATCGAAATCGAACGGCGCATGGCCGCGGCCGGCCTGGATGCCGGCCAATTGAGCGCCATCGTGGTTTCCCACGAACACAGCGACCACATCCGGGGGGTGGGCATTCTCTCCCGGCGCTACAAGCTGCCAGTCTATCTTTCGGCCGGTACGCAAAGGGCGGCCGTCGGCCTGTTGGGTAAAGTGCACGAGATTCGCCCTTTCGACATCGGCCGTGGCTTTGCCATTCAGGATCTGGCCATCCATCCGTTTGCCACCAGCCACGACGCCGCGGACCCGGCCGGCTTCACCATCGGCTGCAACGGCAGCAAAATCGGCATCGCCACCGACCTGGGCATCGCCACCGGCATGGTCAAGGAGCATTTGAAGGCCTGCCGCCTGCTGGTGCTCGAAGCCAACCACGACCCCACCATGCTCATGGAAGGCCCCTACCCCTGGCCGCTCAAGCAGCGCATCAAGAGCCGCAACGGCCATCTCTCCAACGAAGAATCGGGCGACCTGCTGGCCGAAATCCGCCACGACGGCCTGTGCCACGTGATCCTGGCCCACCTGAGCGAAACCAACAACACCCCCCGCAAAGCCCTGGGCGCCGTGGAAAAAGTCCTGGGCGCCGGCCACCGGTCCTTCCAACTGCATGTGGCCCAGCAGGAGCGCTGCACCAACCTGCTGGTGGTGCGCTGAGGAGCACCTTTTTCCCGCTTGCGCAAATAAATCGGTCATAATAGTGTCGATTTGAGCATAGTATGTCGATAATTTCTCGACATACTATGCTCAAATCGACACACCATCGCAAGAGGCCGTCACCATGAGCGCACCGTTTCAGCACCAGTTCCCCCGGGAGGAGTTTGATTATCAAGCCCTCCTGGATGCTCTCAAGGCCTATGCGCGGCCCCGTGACAAGATCTCCGACCTGCTTCGCAAGGGGGTCGTTATCCGGGTCAAGAAGGGGTTGTATATTCTCGGAGAGAATTATCGCCGGCGCCCCTATTCCAGGGAACTGCTGGCCAACCTGATCCATGGCCCTTCCTATATCTCCATGGATTTCGCACTTCAGTATTACGGGATGATCCCAGAGCGCGTGGAAGCAGTCACCTCGGTCACCACCGGCCGGTCCAAGCGATTCATGACCCCCCTGGGCCTGTTCGTTTACCGCAACCTGCCCCTGCCGCTTTTTCAAATCGGGATGACGCGCATCGAAATCGATGCCAACACCGCTTTTTTGATGGCGACGCCGGAAAAGGCTCTGTGCGATAAGATCCGCGATGATCGGGGGGTTGCATGGCGCGGCCTCAAGGATGTGCGCCACCACCTGATCGAGAATCTGCGCATGGAAGAAAAGGCGCTGGCCGATTTGAATCTGGATCACATCGCCGACATCGCCCGCCGCTGCGCTTCCGGCAAATTGCGGCGCTTGCATGCCTTCATCGCCCAATTGAAACGCTAAACCCCAGGAGCAACGCCATGAATGACGCGGTCCGCAAGATGTTGGAACGCTACCCGCAAAACACGCTTGGAGATCAAATCGCCGCGCTGCGGGAAATCCTGCAAGAGATCGCCTTGCTGGGGCTCTGGCGCGCCAAGTTCTTCGAAAAAGCCGCCTTCTACGGTGGCACGGCCCTGCGCGTACTGTATGGGTTGGACCGGTTTTCCGAGGATTTGGACTTTTCGCTGCTCACGCCCATGGGGAATTTCGATCTCACGCTCTATTTGGATGCCTTGCGCAAAGAAGTTGCGGCTTTTGGTTTCGACGTGCGGGTGGAAGGCGCTTCCAAAGAATCGCACGGCGCCATTCGGTCCGCCTTTCTCAAAGCCAACACCATCCAACAACTGCTGGTGATCGAAGCTGATGAAAACGGGGTGCGCGCCCTGCATCGGGAGCAAGTGCTGAAAATCAAGATAGAAGTGGACACCGACCCGCCGGCCGGATTCGACACCGAAACCCGCTACCTCTTAAATCCCATCCCCTTTGCGGTGAAAAGCTATGCGCTCCCCGACCTCTTTGCCGGAAAGATGCACGCCCTTCTCTGCCGACGCTGGAAAAGCCGGTCCAAGGGCCGCGACTGGTACGATCTGATCTGGTATGCCGCCCACCATCCCCACCTCCACCTGGCCCATCTGGAACAGCGCATGCGCCAAAGCGGCGACTGGAAGGAAAACGAATCCTTATCGCCGGACGCATTTAAAGCGCTGCTTCACCGCACCATCGAAAGTCTGGATGTTCAACAGGCCCGCAAGGAGGTCGAACCCTTCGTCAAACACCCCGAGCAGTTGACGATCTGGTCCGGGGAATTTTTCCGGCAGGTAACGGGAAAGATTGCGATAGTGTAATCGCCTTGGCGTTTATTAACGAACCTTTTCCGGTCTATTATATCGATTTCTATCGCTTGTAGCCTTCTATCAGGCTGTTAATATACTCCCTACCCGCTCCCCATACCGCACCAGGGTTTCGATGCCTTGGGAGGAGTATTCGGCGATGTCGGCGTCGATGACCGCCCGGCCGGGCGGCAGGATCACGATGACGGTCGATCCGCCGAACTGGAAGTAGCCTTTTTCCTGGCCGCGGCGGCAGGGGCCGCCCTGGGGAAGGTTTTGGACGATGCTGCCCACCATCATGGCGCCCACCTCGATCTGGATCAGGGTGCCCAGGCGCGGGCTCTGCACCAGGCACCAGTGGCGGTAGTTGGTGGCGTGCACGTCGGGCTTGTGGCGCAGCGACAGCGGACTGACCGAGTGCAGGGGGCCGTCGATGGCGTGCACGGGGCCCTGGCGGCCGTCGTCCACATAACCGAAGCGGTGGTAGTCGCAAGGGGCCAGACGGAAGACGAGGCACTGGCCACCCTCGAACCCCTGGTCGAGGGCCGGGCAGCCCAGCAGTTGGGGCAGGGTCATGGAGGCGCCCTTGATCGTCAGGCGGGTGTGGTTTTCAATGGCAAAGAGTTGCAGGCGGCTGTCAGCGGGCGCGATCAAGGCCGTCGGGTCGGGGTCCACGGGCCGGGCCGCGGGGGTGAGCCGCCGGATGAAAAAATCGTTGAACGATGCAAAGCCCCCGGGCGGCACGATGGCCTCGCCCAGGTCGATGCCGTATTGGGCAATGAAGGCGGCGATGTTGCCGCGGCTCAGGCCGCTGCGCTGGATGGCGCCGTAGAGTCTGGAAAGGGGATGGCGGCACAACAAGCGGTTGGTGATGGCCCGGCCCCAGGGCCGTCCGTAAAAGAGCGTCATCCACTGGCTGCCGTAAACGCGCTCCACATCGATCCGGCGGGTGATGCGATTGTAGATCAGAATGTCATCGGCCATGTTCGCAAGTCCTACCCTTTGGATTCGATTTTGACTGCCACGGCATAGCGTCCGGGCCCGGACAGGGCCAGGCCGAGGCAGACGCAGGCCAGCACGCCGGCATACATGGACAGGGTCCGGTAGCCGCCGTTTAGAAAATTCAGACAATGGAGCGCATAGAACGACGCCAGCAAGGCGCTGCTCAGACGGAAGAGATAGCCGGTGAGCAAGCCCGCACTGGCCAGGATCTGGATCGCCAGCACGGCCAGCCCCACGGCCGCGTCGGGAAAGGCGGCGCTGAAAAAAGGAATCTCCTTGCCCACCGGCGTCCAGGCCGGGCTTGCCCGCAGCAGGCGCGGCACGGCAAAGGTCAACTGGCTGGCGGCCAGTCCCAGGCGCATGATCAGCAATCCGGTGTTTTCATTGGCCATGGACTTCACGCTCCTTGGGACGGGCTTTGGGGTTTATGGCCGACGAACAGCACGGCGATCCCCAGGGTCAGTTTGCGGTAGCGCACCTGCTCGAACCCCGCGGCGCGCATCTGCCGGGCAAAGGTGGCGGCCGGGGGGAATTGGGCCACCGAGGCGGGCAGATAGCTGTAGGCGAAGCTGTGCTTGGAGAAAATGCGCCCCAGCAGGGGCAGCAGGCGATTGAAGTAAAAGAGATAAAGGTTGCGCAGCATCCCCGCTTCGGGGGTGGCCAGTTCCAGCACCGCCGCCTGGCCGCCAGGCTTGAGCAGATCCAGGAAGCGCGCCAGCACCGTGGCCTTGTCCTGGATGTTGCGGATGCCGAAGGCGATGGTCACGGCATCGAAGCTGTTGTCCCGGAAGGGCGGGGCAAAGGCATCGGCCGCCGCCAGGTGCACCCGGGGCCGGCCCTTTGCATCCAGCACCTTGGGCCGGGCCGAGCGCAGCATTTGCAGGGAGAAATCCGCGCCCACCACCACGGCCCCGGAACCGAGGCGGCGGTCGATCTCCAAGGCCACATCGGCGGTGCCGCAGGCCACGTCCAGCAGTTTGGCCGCCGGCGGCAAGGCCAGGGCCTCGGCGAGGACGCGACGCCACCATACATCGCGCCGTAAGCTCAACAATCTATTGAGAAAGTCGTAGTGGGGCGCGATACGGTCGAACATCTCGCGCACGAAGGGAAGTTCCTTTGATTTCATTGACAAAGTAAGCTCTTGCATTAAGTTTGGCCTTTGATTAAAACGGGGCGGCCTTAAGATTCCAGTGCGTTTTCAATACCAAAGATGAATGGTTGTGCTCAAGCGATGGCTCGCGAGCGCCGATAGGTGTAACACAAACCGGACACATCCAACAAGAATCAATCGGAAACAGATATGCGCAGCAAAAGAGATTATTACGAAGTCCTCGGCGTGAGTAAAAATGCCTCGGAAGGTGATCTGAAAACCGCTTATCGTAAACTCGCCCTTAAATACCATCCTGATCGCAATCCCGGAGACAAGGAAGCCGAAGACAATTTCAAAGAGGCGGCCGAGGCTTACGAGGTGCTGCGCGATGCCCAGAAGCGCCAGATCTATGATCGCTACGGCCACCAGGGCCTGGAAGGCTCCGGCTTCTCCGGCTTCGGCGGTTTCGAAGACATTTTTTCAAGCTTCGGCGATATTTTCGAAGACTTCTTCGGGTTCAATTCGCGCCGGGGAGGCCGCAGCCGGGCCCAGCGGGGGGCCGACCTGCGTTATGATTTGAGTATCAGCTTCATGGAGGCGGCCTTCGGTGTCGAGACCACCATCGACCTGGAGAAGCATGAAACTTGCGCCGATTGCGAAGGCCGGGGCGCCGAAGCCGGCACCCAGGCCGAAACCTGTCCCCAGTGCCGCGGCGCCGGCCAGGTGGGCCGCAGCCAGGGCTTTTTCACCATTCGCACCACCTGCCCCCAGTGCCGCGGCGCCGGCCAGGTGATCGCCAAGCCGTGCAAAAGCTGCCACGGCAGCGGCCAGCGCCAGGTGCGCAAGTCCGTCTCCGTGAAAATTCCCGGCGGTGTGGACACCAATTCGCGCCTGCGCCTCTCGGGCGAGGGCGAGGCCGGCGCCATGGGCGGCCCCCCGGGCGATCTGTATGTCTTCATCCATGTCAAGCCCCACGAATTCTTCAAACGCGAAGAGAACGACGTGATCTGTCAGATTCCCATCTCCTTTGTGCAGGCTATCCTGGGCGCCGAAATCACGGTGCCGACCCTCAAGGGCGAAAAGACGTTGGAAATCCCCAAGGGAACCCAGTTCGGCGATGTCTTCCGCTTCCGGGGCGAAGGCATTCCTTCGCTGCGCACGGGCCGGCAAGGCGACCAGATCATCCAGGTCACCGTCAAAACTCCCACCAATTTGAACAAAAAGCAGGAAGCGCTGCTCAAGGAGTTTGCGGCCCTCGAGGATGCCAAACTGGGCAAGCGCCTCAAGGACCTGTTCAAAGGCGCCTCCGCCAAGGCGGCCAATTAGAAAGGTATCCCCATGTTCGAGCTCAAGATTCTGACCCACTTCGCGGCCGCCCACCAATTGCGCCTGGTGGCCAAAAAATGCGAAAACCTGCATGGCCACAACTGGAAAGTGGAAGTGTGCGTCTCCGGCAACCGGCTCAACGATGCCGGCGTGCTCATCGACTTCGGCGAGCTCAAGGCCCATGTGAACGGGATCATCAACACCCTGGACCACAAATTTTTGAACGACCTGAATCTGTTCGACGGCAATCCGTCTTCGGAAAAAATCGCCGTCTACATCGCCGAGACCCTGGCCCCCAAACTGACCCACGACGGTATTCGGGTCAGCCGCGTGACCACCTGGGAATCGGAGGATGCCTGCGCGACGTATATTCCTTAAGGATTTCTATTTTTTATAGCACGACCGGTTCGATCTCCAGGCGAATGCCGAACCGATCATAGACGCTCTCCTGGATGGCCGTTGCCAGGGCCAAGATCTCCTGCCCCGTCGCCCCCCCCTGATTGACGATCACCAATGCTTGTTTGGCATAGACCGCGGCTCGGCCCATGGACTTGCCTTTCCAGCCGCAGGCCTCGATGAGCCGACCGGCCGAAAGTTTGACATTTCCATCGGGCAGGGGATAGCAGACGCAGCCGGGGTCCGTGGCCTTGACGCTTTCCAACCGATCGCGATGGATTACCGGATTCTTGAAAAAGCTGCCGGCGCTGCCCAGCCGTTTGGGATCGGGCAACTTGGCCTGACGCAGGGCGCAAACGGCATCGAAGATCCGGCGGGCATCGGAGCTTGGCGGGCATTCCCGCCGCAAGTCGGGGTACGACAGCATGGCTTGCCACGGCCTGGGCAGCCTCAGCCGCACCCGGGTAATCAGGCAGCCACCGGCCAATTGGTGTTTGAAGATGCTGTCGCGATAACCGAAGCGGCAGGCCCCCGCATTCAGGCTAAAGCGGCGGCCGTCGCGCAGATCCACGGCATCCAGCGACTCGAACCGGGCCTGGAGTTCCACGCCGTAGGCCCCGATGTTCTGCACCGGCGCGGCGCCCACGGTGCCGGGAATCAGGGCCAGATTCTCCAGCCCCGGCCAGCCCTGATCCAGGGTCCAAGCCACCAGGTCGGGCCACTCTTCGCCGGCCCCGGCCTCCACAATCCAGGCGCCCGGCTCTTCGCGCAGCAGCCGCCGGCCCATGATCGCCACCCTGAGGACAACGCCCTGGGGGGCACCACTCAGCACCAGGTTGCTGCCGCCGCCCAGCACCAGCTTGGGGGCCGCCCCATACACGGGGTGGGCCAACAGGTCGTCGATATCCCCATCATTATAGATATGGACGAGCGTGTCGGCCGCGGCCGGCAAGCCGAATGTGTTGTAAGCTTTTAGATTGACGCCGGTTTCGATGCGCATGCTGGGGGGCGAGTATGGCCCAGCCGGGGCAAGGGTGTCAAGCGCAGCGCTCGGCCGGTATCATCGCGGGGCTAAAGCTGCGCCAGGCATCATTGTTCTTCTTGGCTTCGTACATGGCACGGTCCGCATTTTTCATCAGTTCGCTGGCCGTCAGGCCATCCCGGGGGAAAACGGCGATACCGATACTGGCCGAAACAAAATCCACCCGGATGTCGCCGAAGGGATAGGGTTCCGCCAGATTTCCCAAAATGCGGCGCACCACGCTTTCGGCGGAGATCTCTTCGGGCGTTTTCAGAATAACGGTGAACTCGTCTCCACCCAACCGAAAGACGATATCGCTGTCGCGCAATGCCGCCTTTGACCGTTCGGCCACCGCCATGAGCAGCCGATCGCCGATTTCATGGCCATAGGTATCGTTGACCTGCTTGAAGCGGTTCAGATCGAAAAAGAGCAAGGTCAATCCGGAGCCATATCGCTGGGCATACTTGACCTCATTTTCCAGAAATTCGATGAACGCCTTGCGGTTGTAAAGCCCGGTGAGGGCATCGTGATAGGCCATGTAGAGCAGATCCTGCTCGGATTTGCGCCTTTCGGTAATATCCCGGGTCACACCCAGAATGCCGCTGATCCGGCGCTGCTCATCCTTGATGAAGCGGGTGTGCACTTCGGTCCATACCGTTGAGCCATCCTTGCGCACTTGCTCCACTTCGGTGGCGCGGCTCTTGCGCAGGGTGGCCTCGGGCGTACCCAGTATCGTCAGCTCCTCGGCGATGGCCTTGGTGGCCAGTTCGTAGGAGGCTGGCGTCAAGACATCCTGGATCGAAAGGGCCAGCATCTCCTGGGGGGTATATTGCAGGATGTCCCGGATTGCCGGACTCAGGTAGGTGAAGCGCCCCGTCATGTCGATGGTCCAGATGACATCGGTGGAGTTGTCGGCAATCAGTCGATGGGTCTCCTCGCTCTGGCGTAAAGCCGCTTCTACCCGTTTGCGCTCCTCCATCTCCTTGGTCAGGATATAGTTGCTGACCTCCATCTTGGAGGTCATCTCATTGGCCTGCAGGAGCGCCTTTTCCAGATCGAAGTTGACTTGACGCAGCTCTTCCTGGACCTCTTGCAGCGATCGCTCGGCGCGCTTGCGCTCGGCGATCTCCTTGCTCAAGGCCTCGGTGCGATTCTGGAGATTGTCTTTTAAGATGGTAATCCGCCTGAACATCATGGCATTGGACAGGGCTAGGGCCAGCGGCTGGGAGATATTGTCGATGAAAGCGGCCTCGTCCGGGTGGATGGGTTGCCGATTGGCCTTGTGGGGCAAGGCCAGCAATCCCACCAAAATGCCCTCGTTCACCAGGGGAACGAGGCAGTCGGCCGTCAACATGGACAGCAATGGCGTCAAGGGCTGGATTTGAGGCGGTGTCTTGGGGCCTTGGTCCTCGATCCACCCATGAACGTGCGGGAACTGCGACCGCAACGCTTCGGGCAGCGTGTGACGTCCTCCCTCCGGATCGGTGATTTGTCCGGCGCCATCGTCACACACATAAATCCGCACCCACTCGAAGGGCAGATTGGCCCGGATGGCCAGGCTCGCCTTCTGGCACACCGGCTCGACCTGGCTCAACACCAGTATCCCTTTGATCAGTTCGGTCTCGGCATGGCTCAGTTGGCGCCGATTTTTTGAAAGCAGTTTGCCCAGCAGCTTGCGGGTTTGCACGATCAGAAAATAGTTCGCTGCGAACCAGGCCATCAGACCGATGAAACGGGCCTCGGAGGAAATCTGACCGATAAGGGCAACCCACTGATCGTAGATCACCAAATTGGGCACCAGGACCATCAGAATGAGCATCGCCCTGAGCACCGAGCTTTGCAGCAGGCTGCGGATCTGGACCACCCGGTATTTGAGCAGGGCGTAGGCCAGAATGGCCATGGGCAAGAAGCTGAAATTGCCGGGCGGATAGAAATCCACCCCATGCATGGCCGGAATGTTCAAAAAGGTCAAAACGACCGCCAAACCGAACCCTGCGGCCACATAGGTAAACTTCGCGCGCAGCTTCGGATCGATTTCCACTTTGAGCCGCCGCCGGAAAAGGATCACGGAGTAGATCAAACTCACGAAGCCGTAAATGCCGAACAATTGGAAGGCCGGCCCGCCCTTGGCGATGTAACCCCAACTGTATTTGTAGAGTCCGACTATGTAAAGATCGCTTTGGGTGGTCCAACTGAAAAGGGCGCTGACGGCAAAAAGCACCAGCAGGATGTCGTTGCGATGGATATTGAGCAGGTAATGGACGAAAGCGATGGTCACAAACGGCAGGAACACATAAAAAAGGTGGACTTTGCGCTCGATGGCCAGAAGCAGCGCCATGTCGTCGATCAATTGGTGGCACATGAACACCGGGGAGAGCAGCGAATACCAGAAGCAGACCAGGGCAAAGAGCCGCTTTTCGGTGGTGTGCCGGCCATGGATCAAGGCCAGAACCACCAGATAGAGCGCACACAGCAGCGAAAGTGCCGGCGGAACGATGTATAGCGACAAGGTTTGGTTCATAGAATTTGGACGCTGCCTTGACCAGAAAATGCCCGAACCGTTTGCCGAACCCGGCCCCGGAACCGTTTCCGAGGCCCACGTCTTCAAGCTCTTGCGCCGAACGCGCCGATAATATAGATGAACTTAAGCTACTATCGGCCGCCTGGCCCAAAACATTACACTCATCCAAAAGGGAATATGACCCAAACCCCTCCCACCCCTGCCCCCCAAGAGGCCCAGCGCCTGGCGCTGGAACGCAAAAGCGCCGAAGTGACCCAGTTGCAGCAGGCATTGCGCCAAGCCGAGGACTCTTATCGGATGCTGGTGGAAAACGCCAATGACGCCATCTTCGTGTTGCAGGACGGCAAGGTGAAGTTCGCCAATCCCAAAGCCCTGGCCCTGGGGGGCGTGCTGGCCGAGGATCTGGACAAGATCCCGTTTACGGAATACTTGCATCCCGAAGAGCGCGACACCATCCTCAAGCGCCACGAGCAGCGCCTCAAGGGTGAAAAGATCCTCAACATGTATCCTTTGCGCATCGTGACGCGCCGGGGCGACACCTTCTGGGCCGAGGTCAATGCCGTGCGCATCGAATGGGAAGGCCAGCCGGCGACCTTGAACATCATCCGGGACATCACCTCCCAGAAGCTCATCGAGCAGAACTACTTTCAGACCGAAAGCCTGGTTACCCTGCGCACCTTGTCGGGCGGTATGGCCCACTCGTTCAACAACCTGCTCATGGGCATCCAGGGGCGCGTGTCGCTGCTGCACCGCAGCCTGGCCGACGACGATCCCCGGCGGGAACATCTGCTGGGCATCGAAGCCTGTGTCGACGAAGCCGCCAAGCTGACCCGCCAGATGCTGGGCTTCGCCCAATCGGGCAAGTACAGCGCGCGGCCGGTGAACCTCAACGAAGTGCTGGAGGAGGTGGCCCGCACCTTTGCCCGCAGCCAGAAGGATATCCAGTTGATTCGCGACTACCAGACCGGCGTGTGGCTCGTGGAGGCCGATCGCCAGCAGATGGAGCAGGTGATCATGAACGTCCTGCTCAACGCCTGGCAGGCCATTCCCGAAGAGGGCCGGGTGACCATCAAAACCGAAAATTTCGAAATGGCCGAAGGGCGCGAAAAGTTCAAGGGGGTCCGGTGCGGTAAATATGTCCGGCTCACCATCCGCGACTCGGGCGTGGGCATGGACGACACCGTGCGCAAGCGGGTCTTCGAGCCGTTCTTCACCACCAAGGGCATCTTCAACCACCGCGGTCTGGGGCTCTCCAGCGCTTACGGCATCATCGCCAACCACAACGGCTTCATCGATGTGGAGAGCTTCCCGGGCAGCGGCACCACCGTCGCCATCTACCTGCCGGCTATTCCGGAAAGCTGAGACGATCGCGTGCATGCTGCCTTCCGATCCTGACAACGCGTATTGGACACTTCCCCCAAAGGAGCCGGCGGCTTCGCGCTCTTTTTCCGTCCCCGCTTTCACCGAACAGCGCATCCCAAATCAGTGCCCTGAAAAGGCGCCGGATATCCATCTTTTTCAGGCGGACGCGTGTTCCTCCAGCATGGATCTGGCCTGGTGGCTTGTGGAGGGCGGGCGATTGCCGCCTTGGGCATCGGTCCTTGCGGCCCGGCAGACCAAAGGCCGGGGACAATTTCGGCGCCAATGGCATTCGCCGGCCGGAAATCTCTATGGCGCATTGCGCCTGCCGTGGCTTTGCATGCCATGGCGCCCGCTGACCCCGTTGCTGGTCGCCCAAGCCATTTACACGGTATTGAGCGCGCTGGGATTGCGTGCCGAAATAAAATGGCCCAACGACATCCTGGTGAATCGGAAAAAAGCCGGCGGAATTCTGATCGAAGAGCGTTCCCGGGCATTGGTGGCGGGTATCGGGCTTAATCTGGTATCCGCGCCGGCCATGCATGAGCTGCCGGAACCCACCGCCTTGCCCGCGGGGCATCTTGGCGAGTTCGGCATCGCCATGGCGCCTTTGGATTTGTGGGAACGGATCGTTCAGGCGGTTTACCGGCAGATGGCGGAGCGGTCGGCGGCCCAGGATGTAAAAGAGTTTGTTCGCGATCTTGAGAATCACATGGCCTTTGTTGGGGAACAGGTCGTCTTCACCACGCAGGGCAACAAGGATTTGCCGGCCATAGTCCTGGGACTGGATGCCGGCGGCGGAATCCGCCTAATGACAATCGACGGGGAGAAAGTACTGCTTCACGGCAGTATCAGCCCCATGATCCGCTAATAGGGAGATTCAGTGAAAACATTCGAACAGGTGTGCGAAGAAATCAGAGGCAAGAAGATTCTGGTGGCCAACCGCGGCATCGCAGCCCGGCGCATCAGCCGGACCATCCGCGAACTATTCAGGGCCGTTCCCGTCATGACGGTCACCGATACGGACAAAACCGCGCCCTTTACAGCCGGAGCCCAGCAACTCATCCAATTGGGGAGCAATCCCAGGGCCTATCTGGATATCGACCGCATCATCGGCCTGGCCAAAAAGCAGGGTGTCGCCGCCATTCATCCGGGTTGGGGTTTTGCTTCCGAAGATTCCAGGTTTCCCGAAAAATGTGAAAAAGCCGGCATGATCTTTATCGGTCCTTCTATGGAAGGCATGGAGTTGCTGGGCAACAAGGTCAAGGTGCGCAATCTGGCCCGCAGCCTGGATATCCCCGTGGTTCCAGGATCGGCCGGCGCCGTGGATGTCGAAACCGCCCGCAAGGTGGCCCTGGAAATAGGCCTGCCGGTCATGCTCAAGGCCGAAGGCGGCGGCGGCGGAAGAGGCATCTACGAGGTGTATGACCTGGACCAGCTTGAAAACGCTTTCAGCAAAGCCTCGTCGCTGGCCCACGCCTCCTTCGGCAATCCACGTCTTTTTGTCGAAAAACTGCTGACCTCGGTGCGTCACATTGAGATTCAGGTGATCGCGGATCACTACGGCAATGTCTTTGCCTTTGACGAACGCGACTGCACGGTTCAGCGCAATCACCAGAAGCTCGTCGAGATCACCCCTTCGCCCTGGCCCAAATTTACTTCCGAGCTGCGCGCAAGACTCAAGCAGTACGCCGTCAAGCTCGTAAAAGCCGTGGGCTATTATTCACTGGCCACCGTCGAGTTTCTGGCCGACGCAAACGGCCAGGTGTATCTGATCGAAGTCAACACCCGGCTGCAGGTGGAACACGGCATCACCGAATGCCGCTACGGCGTGGACCTGGTCGAAGAGCAGATCGCCGTGGCGCTGGGGGCCGAACTGCGATTGAACCCGGATAACACCTTCCCGGTGGCGAGCGCCATCCAGGTCCGGATCAACTGCGAAGATCCGCGCCACGGGTTCACGCCCAATTCGGGCCTGATCACCCGCTACATATCCCCCGGCGGTCCGGGAATCCGCATCGACTCCTGTATTTCCGGCGGCTATGTCTTTCCGCCCAACTACGATTCGGCCGCGGCGTTGCTGATCGCCTATGGCCGCGACTGGAACAAGACGCTCTCCATCATGAACCGCGCGCTGCGCGAGTACATCATCGGCGGGCTCAAAACCACCATCCCCTTTCACCACCGGATCATCAACCATCCCGCCTTCCGCTCCGGCGAATACGACACCCGCTTCGTGGATACCAATCCAGACCTTCTGTATTACAAAGACCGCGATCCCGAAGCCGTGCGTTTGAGCCGTCTGGCCGCCGAGATCTCCGCCCACGGATACAACCCCTTTGTCCAGCTGGGGGAATACCGAGGCCCCGAAGACAAACGCATGCCTCCTTTTGCACCGGTTCTGCCTCCCCTTTCGCGTACGCTTCCCGAACCCGTCTACCCCCGGGGCGACCGGCACGCTTTGCTGGATTACATCCGGGATTCGGGCCGCATCCATTTTACCGACACCACGCCCCGGGATATCACCCAATCCAACAGCGGCAACCGCTTCCGTCTGGCCGAAGATATGCTCATCGGCCCCTACCTGGACCGTTGCGGGTTCTTCTCCATCGAAAACGGCGGCGGCGCTCATTTCCATGTGGCGTTGATGGCCAACATGACCTATCCCTTCAACGAGGCGAAACTCTGGAACCAGTTCGCCCCCACCACCCTGAAGCAGATTCTGGTCCGCTCCACCAACCTGCTGGGTTATAAACCGCAACCCCGGAACCTGATGGAGCTGACCAGCGAGATGATCTGCCAGCATCACGATGTGATCCGCTGCTTCGATTTTCTCAATCACATCGAAAACATGGCGCCCCTGGCGGAAGTCGTGCTCAGCAAAAAAGCCAATGTCTTCGAGCCGGCCCTCTCGCTTTCCTGGGCCAAGGGCTTCGATGTCCCGCACTATATGTCGGTGGTGGATGAAATCGTGGCCATGGTCTCCGCGATAACCGGCCTTTCGGCGTCGAAAGCCCAGCGCGAGTTCATCCTCGGACTCAAAGACATGGCCGGCGTCTGTCCGCCGCGCTTCATTCGGTCGCTGGTCACCGCCATCAAAGCCAAATATCCTGAGCTGGTAATGCATTACCATCGCCATTTCACCGACGGCTTGTTCACTCCGGCGGTGGGTGCCGCGGCCCAGGCCGGTGCCCATATAGTGGATACAGCCATCGGCGCATCCGTGCGCTGGTACGGCCAGGGAGAGGTCTTGTCCACCGCCGCGTATATTGAAGAAGAGCTGGGCCTTAAAACCGCTCTGAACAAGGAGATGATCCGGACCTGCAATTTCGTGCTCAAACAGATCATGCCCTATTATGACCGCTATACGGCCCCCTACTTTCAGGGCATCGACCATGATGTGACCTCCCACGGGATGCCCGGCGGCGCCACATCCTCGTCCCAGGAAGGGGCCATGAAACAGGGCTACATCCATCTGCTGCCCTACATGCTCAGCTTTCTGGCCGGGACCCGCCGGATTGTCCGCTACCACGACGTGACGCCCGGTTCCCAGATCACGTGGAATACGGCTTTTCTGGCCGTCACGGGCGCCTGGAAAAGAGGCGGAGAGGAAGAAGTCCGCCATCTGTTGTGGGTCATGGAAGCGGTCGCGGGCAAACGGGAGGATCAGTTGAGCGAAGATCTCAAAAAGGATCGGCTGTTGCTCTATAAGGAGAGCAACGATGCCTTCCGCAATCTGCTGCTCGGTCGTTTCGGCAAAATGCCGCTGGGTTTTCCGCCGGATTGGGTTTACGAAAGCGCGTTTGGAAATGACTACCGCCAATTCATCGCGCAACGGACCAAGGAGTCGCCGCTGAAATCTTTGGAACCCATCGATATTGAAGCAGAGCGCGACAATCTTACGCGTCAGATCGAACGCACGCCTTCCGAAGAAGAACTGCTCTTATATCTCAACCATCCAGGCGATGCGCTGAAGATGATCCTTTTCCGGAACACCTACGGCAACCCTAACCGCCTGCCGCTGGATGTGTGGTTCGAAGGACTGACGCCCGATAAAGAACATATTTTCTTTGATTCCGACGACAAGCCCCACCGGATGCTCATCGTGGACATCTCGCCCGTGGATGCCCAGGGGGTCCGGCTCGTGCGCTATTCACTGGATGACGAAACCTTTACCCATCCGGTTCAGGTGGCCGAACCCTCCAGCCTTGGCGCCGCCGGCCTGGAAATGGCCAACAAGAACATCCCCTTCCACGTGGGCTCGCCCAGTTCCGGCGATCTGTGGGTGATGTACGTCCAACCTGGCGATATCGTCAAAAAAGGCGAAGAGCTGTTCAATATCACCATCATGAAGCAGGAAAAAGCGGTCCTTTCGCCCATGGACGGGTTCGTCGAACGGGTTCTTAAATCGGCCGATTACCGCACCAGCAAACAGATGATCCCGGTACGGGAAGGCGAACTGCTCGTGGTCCTGGCGCCCATCCCCAAACGCTGCGGTCGCTGCCAGGCACCCATCAAAAATGAAGCCTTCAATTACTGCCCGACCTGCGGCGAAAGTCTGAACTGATATCCGGATGGGAACTTCAACGATTAAAGCGATCCTATTCGATAATGACGGCGTATTGGTCGATACGGAGCGTCTTTTCTTCCAGGCCACCCAAGAGGCCTTTTCGACCGATGGGGCGCTGATCTCCCTGGATCAATGGGCCACTTGGTATTTGGCGGAAGGCAAGCGCTCGCGGGAAATCGGTATTTCGCTT
This sequence comes from Desulfobacterales bacterium, assembly GCA_016218685.1. Classification (GTDB taxonomy): domain Bacteria; phylum Desulfobacterota; class Desulfobacteria; order Desulfobacterales; family Desulfosarcinaceae; genus Desulfatitalea. The sequence continues at coordinate 63,267 of JACRDD010000005.1, forward strand.
GGTATTCCCGATCTTCAAATTGAAGCAACCATCAAAAACAGGGATCGGCTGTTTTGGGCCAATGTTGAAGCAGGGGTTCCGGTTCTTCCTGGCGTCCGGGAGGCCTTGCGCCATTATTCCAAATGTTATCGATTGGCGGTTGTAACGGGCGCCTCCCGGTCCCATTTCGAGCGCGTGCATTCAGGTACCGGGCTTACCGGCTTTTTCGAACTCATCGTGACGCGCGATGACTATGATGAACCCAAACCCAGCCCCCAATGTTATTTAATGGCCCTCCAGGCGCTCGGCGTGAACCCACGGGACTGCCTGGTCATTGAGGACTCGCCGCGGGGAGCAGCGGCCGCGATCCGAGCGGGGGCGCGGTGCGCCGTCATCCCCAGGCCATTGACAAAGCTTGACTTGTGCCCCGCCGGATGCGAAATCCTGAGGAACATGACGGAATTATCTTCGTTGATAAAATGGAAGGCATGCCATGAAAGCACTGCCCCTTCTTTTCGAAAACAACCGCAAATGGGCGTTCCAGATATCCCAGAACGACCCCCATTTTTTCGCCAAACTGGTCCGGCAGCAGAACCCTGAGTACCTTTGGATCGGTTGTTCGGACAGCCGGGTTCCGGCCAATCAAATCATCGGCCTGCTTCCCGGCGAGCTCTTTGTACACCGCAATGTCGCCAACCTCGTCATCCATACGGACATGAACTGTCTTTCGGTGCTTCAATATGCCGTGGAGATACTGAAAATCAAACATATCATTGTTTGCGGGCATTATGGCTGCGGCGGCGTAAGGGCCGCGATGGAAAGTCAACCGCACGGATTGATCGATAATTGGCTTCGGCACATTCGCGATATTCATCAGAGACGGTCCGTTGAACTGGCGCGATTCCCACTGGAGGAAAGAATCAACCGGCTTTGCGAACTCAACGTGATCGAGCAAGTCAAGAATGTCGGCAGCACGACCATTGTCCAGGAGGCGTGGCAAAGAGGCCAGCGGGTGACCGTTCATGGTTGGATTTATGCGATATCCGATGGGCTGTTGAAGGACATGAACGCTTGCATCTCTTCAATGGCCGACCTTGGGAAGCTTGAAAAGAGGTGACGTCCGATCTTGCCTTAACCGATTGATTTATATCCCCGTGTGTTTACCATAGAGCCTCGATGACAGATCACGATCGCCTTTTATCAGCACAGGAGTTTTACACATGCCATCCCCAGCCATCCAAAAATACGATTTCGAAACCGGTGTTTTCCGCCCCCCCAGCGAAGGCGGCAGTTTCTCGCTGCTGGTGCGCTTCACCCGCAACTGCCCCTGGAACCGGTGCGAGTTTTGCGCCATGTACAAAACCGAAAGGTTTGAACTGCGCAGCGTCGCCGAGATTAAACAGGATATCGATGCCATGGCGGCCATGTGCAACGATTTAAAGGCGCTCTCGGCAAAAGGCGGCCGGGGCGACTCCGTGAGCCATGAGGGGGCCGTGGCCCTGCTCAGCCGACACCCGGAGCTCAACCATCACCAGGGTTTCGCCATGGTGTACCACTGGCTGATCTCGGGGGGCAAAACCGCCTTTGTCCAGGACGCCAACAGCCTGATCATGCCGCCCGATCAACTGATCGAAGTCTTGCGCCATTTACGCCAAACCTTTCCATCGCTCACGCGGGTCACCTCCTACGGCCGTTCCAAAACCCTGGCCCAGCGAAAACCCGAAGAGTTGCGGGCCATCCGAGAGGCCGGCCTGGACCGGCTGCACGTGGGCCTGGAGACCGGGGATGACGAACTGCTGCGGCGCATGAAAAAAGGAGTGACGGCCCAAGGGCACATCGAGGGCGGACGCAAGGCCATGGCCGCCGGCTTTCAGCTTTCGGAGTACTGGATGCCCGGTCTGGGCGGCAAGGCGTTTTCGGAAGCGCACGCCTTGCACACGGCCGAAACGCTCAACGCCATCAATCCCAATTATATCCGCTCGCGACCGTTCAATCCCCTGCCGGGCACCTCCTTGGAAAGCGCAGTGGCCGAAGGTCATATGCAGCTGCTCAGCCCCCGGGAGCAGTTGCTCGAACTCCAGCAAATGATCGAGGCCCTGGAGGTCACTTCCCGGGTCTGTTTCGACCATGCCGCCAACTACTGGACCGACCGGAGCGGCGACCTGCTCTTCACCCACGGCTATGAAGGTTACAAGTTCCCCGAAGAAAAACCCAAAGTGCTCGCGCGCATCGCCGAGGGCCTGTTGACCGATATCCGGCACCCCACCTTTTTAAGCTTGTAAACTGACGGGCGTTCCCACTACGCCGGAGGAATATGCATCGATCGCGGGCGATACTTCTGTTGCTGGTCGCGGCCCTGATCTGGAGCAGCGGCGGGTTTTTGATCAAATGGGTCCAGTGGCCGCCCCTGGCCATTTCCGGCATGCGCAGCGCCATCGGTGCGCTCTTTCTGCTGCTGATATTCCGTCCCCGGGGCTTTCGCTTCAACCGTTACCTGATCGGCGGGGCCGTGGCCTATGCGGTCTGCGTCACCTGCTTTGTGGTCTCCAACAAGCTCACCAGCGCGGCCAATGCCATCTTGCTGCAGTACACCGCGCCGGCCCACGTGGCGCTTTTCGGCTACTGGTTTCTGGGCGAACGGCCGCGGCGGGTGGATTGGATCACCCTGGCGGCCGTTCTGCTGGGCATGCTGCTCTTTTTCTTCGATGATTTGACGCTCAAGGGGTTCTGGGGCAACATCGTGGCCCTGCTTTCCGGGGCCGGTTTTGCCTGGATGGCACTCTTTTTGCGCAAGCAGAAGGACGCCGATCCGATTCACTCGGTGATCCTGGGCAACCTCATGGCTGCGGCCGTATCCCTGCCGTTCATATTGGCAGCCCCCGGTCCTTCGGCCAAAGGCTGGCTGGGGTTGGTGTTGCTGGGGCTGTTCCAGGTGGGCACGGCCTATGCGCTTTTCACCCTGGCCATCCGCCACGTGACTGCCCTGGAATCGATGCTGATTCCCACCATCGAGCCGATTCTCAATCCGGTCTGGGTGCTGCTGCTGTTGGGTGAAAAACCGGGCCCCTTGGCGCTCATCGGCGGCACGGTGATCATTGTGGCCATCATCTTGCGCGGCCTGGAGCCCTGGCTGGTGAAGCGATTTCAGCCTTCCAGCTTGGAACGGCTGGGCCCTACCAACTGAAAGACTGGCGTGAGGATCTGCTCGGGCATGGCCTCCCAAGCTTTATCGCAGAAGGCGGCCCGGATCACATAGCGGCCCGGCGGCAGCGCCGCGGGCAGTTTGTAGCGGATGTTCATCATCTCGCCGATGCCGCCAAAGGTGGGGCAGTTGCCCTCGGCCGTGACCCCGAAGGTCGGATTGAAGGCGGTCATGGTCTCGAAGCGGCCGTCCGCGCCGGCGCTCTCCAGCGAGAATTCGGGGGATACGCCGATGGGAAAGGCGGTCATGCGGATAAACCGCAAGGTCATCTCCTCGCCGGCGGAATAGGCATCGAAATCGGTGACGAGGCCGATGAGTTTGTTATCTATGGAGATATCGGTGCCGACACCGGAGTTGGTTTCATCCCAGGAACGGGCCGGCCCCACATCCACATGCACCATGTCCGAATGGTAGTAACCGGCGCCACCGAAGCCCAGCTTGCGCACATAGCGCCACACCCGGGCCGAATCCACCCCCTGGATCTTGATGTCCGCGGCCATGCCGTATTGGTGCAGGCTGGCCGTGGCCGCCAGGGCGCCTTTTTCACGCAGGCTGGCATTGTAGGCCGGGCTGCGAAAGCCGGAGTGGATTTCGACGCGCGCGCCCAGCCGCAGGTGATCTTCCAGAAAATCGATGAATTCGATCAGGCGCAGGGAGAGCTCGGCCAGCGGATCGTCGTTGGGGGCATTGAAAATCTTGCGGATCGACACCAGGGCCGCGGGATCGTATTGGCCGGCCCCGGTGCGGTAGACACCGGAAAACGAGGCACCGCTTTTGGGGCTGGTCAGGCGCAAACGGCCGTCGCCGCTGTGAATAAAGCGCGGCATATCTTCGGCGGCAGCCGAATCGATCGCCCCGATCATTCCTGCCGTCAATAGCCATAAGCCGATAAAGAAAATGGTTCGAACCCTTGGCAGCATAATAACAAACTCCTTGCAAGGCTTTACTTCGCCAGATGCCGGGATCTTCTTTAGCTCATTTTGCATGGGAATCAAAGCAGCCCTTCAGCCCCGGCGCGCCAAAAGTACCCCGCAGCAAATCAAGGCCCCGCCGATGAACAGATTGAGCGTCAGCGGCTCGTCCAGAAAAACAACCCCGCCGGCCACCCCCACCAGGGGAATGAAATAGATCAGGGTGTTGATGGTGCTGGGCCCTAAAACCGGCACAGCCCGATTCCAGAAATCATATCCCATGGCCGAGCAGACGATCCCTAGAAAGCACACCTGGCCCCAGGCGGCCGCATCCGGACGCGGCCACGGGTAGAACAACAGCTCCACGCCGGCCGCCGGCAGCAGCGAAACGGCGCCGGCCAGCATGATCCAGGCGGTGAGCAGCAAATTGGGATAGCGGCCCGCAACGTGCTGGATCAAAAAGGTATAAGCGATCCAGCAACCCACGGCACCGAACATCAAGAGATCCCCCGCAGCCGAAGCCATGCCGCGATCGCGGCCCACCAAAAACCCGACCCCCGCCAACGCCGCCAGGGATCCCAGCCAGGTGGCGGCCCGCGGCCAGCGTCGCCCGCGCCAGGCCAGCACCAGTTCGGTGCCCAGCGGAATGGTGGCGATGATCAGCGAGCCGTGGGAAGCGGTGGTCAGTTTCAGGCCGATGTTTTCGAACGCGAAGTAGAGCGTCACGCCGCTGAGGGTCAAGGCGCCGATCCACTTGCCGTCGCCGGGCCGCAACGGCACTGCCTGCTTGCGGGTCACCAGCCAGAGCAGCACACCGGCCAGGAAAAAACGCAAACAGGCCAGGGTCAGGGGCGGGATCTGGCGCACCGCCCCCCGGGTCACCGCAAAGGAGAGGCCCCACACCAGGGTGCAGAAGGCGGCGCACAAGAACGGGATGATACGGGCCTTATCACGTTCATCCACGGAAGAGGGCCTCGTTTTAAGTTTTCAACTGCAAATGATGCATCAACGCTTCCCGGGTCACGATGGCCCGCACATCGGGCACATGCTGCCGGATATTCTCCAACCCGCCCTCCTGGCGGTCCACCAGCACCACGGCCCGTTCCACGATCAGCCCCTCTTCCCGGGCCCGTTCGATGGCCTGGATGGTCGAGCCGCCGGTGGTGGCCACATCGTCGATCACCACCACCCGGCTGCCGGCCGGCAGATCGCCTTCGATCCAGCGCGCGATGCCGTGGTCCTTCTTGGCCTTGCGGATGGAAAAGGCCGATATGGGCTGGCCCTTGAGCTCCGAGGCAAAGGCGGTGGCCATGGCTATGGGATCGGCGCCGAAGGTCAACCCGCCCACGCCCTGGGGCCGCAAGTCGGCGATGGCCTCGAACATCAAATGGCCCACCAGATACATGCCCCGGGGGCTGAGCACCGTGGGTTTGCAGTTGACGTAATAATGGCTCATGCGGCCGGAGACCAGCTTGAAGGTCGGCTCGGCCGTGTATTTGAATGACTTCTGGCATAACAGGGCGATCAATTCCCGATGCATTTCCTGATGCATGTCCCGCTCCTCGGAAGATTCATGAACTGCTTGATTGCAGGGCACTTATGGGATAATAAAGCCTCCACTGTTGGAAGAAGCCGTGGGTTGGGTTCCAGTGGAGGCGGAGCAAGGAAAACCGGGTCACGGCACTCCTTGAACTCGTCGCCGTTCATAGCAGGAATGGCCGGGACGGTCAAAAGATAAGTGGGATGCCCGATGACCGAAGAGAACGCCGACGCCATCATTCGCATGTTTCACGTGCACAAGCGCTATGGGGCCAAGTTCGCCCTCAAAGATCTCTCCCTGGATATTTATAAAAACGAGTATCTGTTCGTGACCGGACGCAGCGGGGCCGGCAAAACCACCTTGCTTCGGCTGCTCTACCTGGGCGAGGAGGTTTCCGAAGGCCAGGTGCTGGTGGACGGCCTGAACCTGTCGCGCATCGCCCGCAACCGCATCCCCCAGTTGCGGCGCAAGTTCGGCATTATCTTCCAGGACTACAAACTGATCCCCACCAAAACGGTGTTCGAAAACGTGGCCCTGGTGCTGGAAGTCGCCGGCCGCAAACCGTCCTTGATCGCCAAGAAAGTCAAGAGCGTGCTGCGCATGGTGGGCATGGAAGATCGCATCGATGCCTACCCCCAGAGCCTCTCGGGCGGCGAGCAGCAGCGCGTGGCCGTGGCCCGGGCCGCGGCCGGCGATCCCAAGATCATCCTGGCCGATGAACCCACCGGCAGCCTGGACGAAGAGTCGGCCGATGTGATCATGAGTTTCCTGGACACCTTCCACTCCCGGGGCGCCACCATCATCATCGCCACCCACGACAAGGAACTGCTCGAACGCGGCCATGCCCGGATCATTCAACTGCGCGACGGCCAACTCTGGTCCACGGAGACCGTTTAGGAACGACGATGCAAAGGTTTTACCGACGCGCCATCAAAGACATCCTGGAAAACCGTTTCCTGACGGCCATCACGGTGGTCACCATCGCGCTCTCCATTCTGATCGCCGCGGCCTTCGCCCTTTTCTTCGTCAACGCCGGCGACATGCTCAATCTGTGGCAAAAGGGCATGCGCATGATGGTCTATCTCAAAGCCAGCACCTCGGAAGCCGAGCGCCTGGACACCAAGTTCCGGCTCCAGGGCATCGCCGGGGTCCAGGAAGCCGTCTACATTTCCAAGGATGAGGCCCTGACGCGGCTCAAGGAGCAGATGCAGCACCATTCGGCCCTGCTGGAAAACCTCAAGGAGAACCCGCTGCCCGACTCGTTCGAAATCACCTTGCAGCCATCGGCGCGCAACAGCGAAGAGCTGCGCTTTCTGGCCGAACGGATTCAGGCCCTGCCCGGCGTGGCCGAGGTGGAGTACGGCCAGCAGTGGATCCAGCGTTTCACCCACATCATCAACCTGTTCAGCCTGGCCGGCTATGCCATCGGCGCGCTGTTTTTCATGGCCACCCTGTTCATCGTGGCCAACACGATCCGTCTCGTGCTCTACTCCCGGCGGGATGAAATCGAAATCATGCGCCTGGTGGGCGCCACCGACCGCTTCATCAAGATTCCCTTCTACCTGGAGGGCATGATCCAGGGCGGCGCGGGGACCGTCATCGGCCTGGGCCTGCTCTACGCCGGCTATTCGGCTTTGGCGTTGCATTTCGCGCCCGGTCTGGCCGGCGGCATGATCCAGTTGCGCTTCTTCTCCGTCGGCGCCAGCGCCGCCGCAATCCTGGGCGGCACGCTCATCGGCTGGCTGGGATGTTGGGTTTCACTCAAGCAGTTTATGAAATGACGCATCGAATCCTCCGCACACCCTCGACCGCCTCGGCAAGCTTCAGCGGCCGGATACTGTCCGCAACCGGACAGACCGTGATGCTGCTGCTTCTGATGGCCGGTCTGGCCTGGGCCGCCGAAACGGCGACCATCCTGGTGCAGGATCTCAATGTGCGCTCGGGGCCGGGACCCACGCACGCGGTGGTCTTCAAACTGGCCGAAAAGAGCCGGGTAAGCGTGCTCTCCCGCACCCGGGAGTGGCTCAAGATCGAATTCAAGGGCCGGCAGGGATACATCCTGGATGACCCCCGCTTCGTGGATCGACGCAAGGCACCGGCTGCCGCCGACCAGGCTGCCCCGGCCAAAGGCCAATTAAAGAATTTGCACCGCCAGGCCGAAAAGATCGAAGAGCAGCTCAAGGCCTCCCAGGGCCAATTGGAAAGCATGACGCGCAAAGAGCAGGGAGTGCTCGACGAAGTGCAAGCCGCCGACGAGGCCTTGGAGAGCGCCCGCCGGGAAGTTCGCCAGGCCCGGACCGAAATGGAGGCCTTGCAGCAAAAAGTGAATGCGATCCAAGGGCAATATGCGCTCCTGGAAAAGGAGATCAAGGCCGGCGAAGCATACGCGGCCCAACGCCTGATTGCGGTTTACAAACTCAATTGGATGGGCCGAATTCAGTTGCTCGCCAGCGCTAACTCCTTTTTCGAGTTCGTCCAGCGCAAGTCGGCCCTGGAGCGTATTTTATCCCAAGACGAGGCGCTGCTGGCCAAACTGCGCACCGATCAGGCCGCCCAGCAGGCCCTGCTGGAACAGCTCAACGCCGGCCAGGCGGAAAAGCAGGCCTCGGAGCTGGCCCTGAACCAGCGCATCGCGGCCCTGGCCGCCGAGCAGGAGCGGCGCGGCCGATTGCTAAAGAAGATCCGCACGGAAAAGGAGCTGGAGCGCGCCTCGCTGCTGGCCCTGCGCCAGGCATCAGAGGAGCTGGATAAAACCATCGCCGCGTTGGCTGTGCCCGCGCCGCCGGTCCAGGCACCCGCAAAACCGGCAGCGCCCGAAGCGGACGAGCGGCCGCAGTTGATCGTCTCCAGCGGCAAGCAATCGGCCTTCGAATCACACAAAGGGTTGCTCGATTGGCCCGTAAGGGGTAAGATCATTTCGACTTTTGGACCGTATACCGATCAGAAAAGCAATCTGGTCAACTTCCAAAGCGGCATCAACATCCAGGCCGAGCGCGGTGAGCCGATCCGCGCCGTAGCCGAAGGTCACGCCATCTTCGCCAACTGGTTCAAGGGTTTCGGCAATATGCTGATTGTCGATCACGGCAACCACTACTACACGGTGTACGCCCATCTGGAAGAACTCTTCAAGGTCAAGGGCGATCGTGTCGAAAAAGGAGAAGTGATCGCCACCGTGGGCGATTCCGGCTCGCTCGCCGGTCCGGCGCTGCACTTCGAGGTCCGCCATCACGGCAAACCCATCGATCCACAGCAATGGATGCGTAAAGGATAAATACCAAGGAGATTCCTACATGTTTGGCTCAAGAAATGGTTCCCGCTGGGTATTGGCCGGCGTCATCGTCCTGGCCGCGGCACTGTTCGTTCCCGGTGCCTACCGCAACCTGTCCGCCGACAAGGAGCAGACCTACGAGGGCCTGAAGATCTTCTCCGATGTCATCGACATGGTTCAGAAGAACTATGTGGATGAGGTGGATTCCAAAAAGCTCATCGAGGACGCCATCCAGGGAATGGTCGGCAGCCTGGACCCGCACTCGTCCCTGCTCACCCCGGAAGCCCTTAAGGAGTTGCAGATCGACACCCAGGGAGAGTTCACGGGCATCGGCATTCATGTGACCATGCGCGACAACCTGGTCACGGTGATCGCGCCCATCGACGGCACCCCGGCCTATAACGCCGGTATCAAGGCCGGCGATAAGATCGTAAAGGTGGATGGAACGTCGGTGGACAACCTCACCGATGCCGTCAAGCGCATGCGCGGTCCCAAAGGCACCGAGGTGACCATCACGGTGATCCGCGAAGCAGAACCCAAGCCCCTGGACTTCAAACTGATCCGCGATGTCATTCCCATTCAAAGCGTCAAGGCCACCGTGATCCAGCCGGGCTACGGCTACGTATGGGTGACCCACTTCCGGGAGAATACGGCCGACGATCTGGAAGCGGCCCTGCAAAAAATGGAAAAATCGGAAAAACCGCTCAAAGGCTTGATCCTCGATCTGCGCGACAATCCCGGCGGTGTGCTCGACCAGGCCATCCGCATCTCCGACATCTTCCTCGATGAAGGGGTCATCATGACCAGCAAGGGCCGCCTGGAGCGCCATACCCGGGTCTACTCGGCCACCAAGAGCGGCACGCCGCGCACCTATCCCATGGTGGTGCTGATCAACGGCGGCAGCGCCAGCGCCTCGGAGATCGTGGCCGGTGCCTTGCAAGACGCCAAGCGCGCCCTGATCCTGGGCAGCACTTCGTTTGGCAAAGGCTCGGTGCAGGCCATCGAAAACATCCGGGACGGCTATGCCTTGAAACTGACCATCGCCCGCTACTATACCCCCAGCGGCCGCTCGATCCAGGCCAAGGGCGTGGAGCCGGACATCGCGGTGCCGCACCAGATCATCGAAGAAGAGGTCACCGAAAAAGAGCGCCTGTTCAAGGAGCGCGACCTGGCCAACCACCTGGAAGGGGATGGCGACAAAAAGGCCCCGGCCGAAAAGCCAAAGGCGCCCGAGCCCAAGAAGCCGGATGCCAAGCCCTCCGACGAACCGGCCAAAACCCGGCTGAGCCCGCTCAGCGCCGAGCAACTGGTCAAGGACAGCCAGGTGCGGCGCGCCCTGGACATTCTGATCAGCCACGAGGTTTTCAAAAAACTGGGCAATGGCTAAAAAGCGCGCCCAGAGCAAACGCGGCGGCCGCAAACGCTCCCGGGGTCCGGATTACTCTCTGCAAACCCTGAAGATCGTCTGCGGCCTCTGCGTCTTGGCGCTGCTGGTGATTGGCGCCGGCTTTCTGGCCGAGCTGCTGCTGGACCAGCCGCGCGTGCCCGCCAAGGCCGCCAAGGCCGCGGTCGAACCCAAGCAACGCTATCGCGTTCCGCCGGTGGCCGCGCCGGCCAAAAAGCCGGTCTACGAGGTCTTCCCCCAGAGTTCGCCGCCGGCTCAGGCGGTGGCCCGGCCGTCGCTCCCGGAACGGCTGCCCCAAATACCGGGCGAGCGGCCGCCGCTGGTGGCCATCATCATCGACGACATCGGCTACGACCGCCATATCGCCGCCCAGCTCATGGAGCTGAACGTGCCGTTGACCTTCTCCATGCTGCCCAACGCACCGTTCAGCCGTCAGATCCTGCCCCAGGCCCGGGCCAAGGGACTCGAGATCATGCTGCACCTGCCCATGGAACCCAACGAGTACCCGGAGATTGATCCGGGCGCCGGCGCCCTGTTTGCCCATATGGCGCCGGATGCCCTGATCGCCCAGCTCAACGCCAATTTGGATCTGTTCTCGGGCGTCAAGGGGGTCAACAACCACATGGGATCACGCGTCTCGGCCTCTTCGGAACAGATGCGCCAGATCTTTTCGATCCTCAAGAAACGCGGCCTCTTCTATATCGACAGCCGCACCGCCGCCAATACGGTGGCCGAATCCTCGGCCCGGTTGCTGCAACTGCCGTTTGCCGAGCGGGACATCTTCCTCGATCACAAGGAAGATGCCGCCTTTATCCGCAATCAACTGACCCTGTTGATCAAACGCGCCCAGGCCCAAGGCTTCGCCGTGGCCATCGGCCACCCCTACCCGGCCACCGTTCAGGTGCTCCAGGAGTTTCTGCCCCAGCTCAAGACCAAGGTATCGCTGGTGCAGGCCTCCACCGTGGTGGAGCAATCCATGCTGGCCCAAGCCAATGCCGCCCACGCCGCGCGCTGATTTTCTGCCTTTTAATTTCCGCCTTCAGCCTGATTCCCCAGGGTTGACAATTTAAATTTTTTAACCATTATTTGGCCGAATTCTCACAGAAAAGCCAGTTTACAAGGAGCCATGCCCCATGGAAGAAAAAAAACAGACCCACCAGTTTAAAACCGAAGTGCGCCAGATCCTCAACCTGATCGTCAACTCCCTCTACTCCAACCAGGAGATCTTTTTGCGCGAACTGATCTCCAACGCCTCGGACGCCATCGACAAGCTGCGGTTCAAGTCCCAGACCGAGCCAAGCATCCTGGGCGACGACGGTGAATTCAAGATCAAGTTGCGGCCGGACGGCATCGCCCAGATCCTGGAAGTCAGCGACAACGGCATCGGCATGACCCACGACGAGGTGATGGAGAACATCGGCACCATCGCCAAGAGCGGCACGGCCCAGTTCCTGGAGATGCTCAAGCAGGCTCAGAGCAGCGAGACCCTGACCCCCGAGCTCATCGGCCAGTTCGGCGTCGGCTTCTACAGCGCCTTCATGGTGGCCGACAAGATCACCATGGTCACCCGGGCGGTGGGCGCGGCCCCGGATCAGGCCGTGCGCTGGGAATCCACCGGCGACGGCAGCTTCACCATCGAGCCGGCCACCCGCGACCGCCGGGGCACGACCATCACCCTGCACCTTAAAAAACGCGGCAAGGAGGACCCGGACTACACCGATCAATGGCAGATCCGGCGCATCGTCAAGCAGCACTCCGATTATGTGGCTTACCCCATCGTCATGGATGTGGAAAAAGAGATCCCCATCCCGGACAAGGAGCAGATCAAGGACAAGGACGGCAAGCCCATCGGCGAGACCAAGCGCCGGGTCATCGAGGAGGAGACCCTCAACTCCCGCGAGGCCATCTGGGCCAAACCCAAGGACGAGGTGACCGACCAGGCCCACGATGAGTTCTACAAGCACCTGGCCCACGACTGGAACCCGCCGCTTGCCCGGCTGCACTTCAAGATGGAGGGCACCACCGAGTACCACGCCCTGATCTACATTCCCGCCAAGGCGCCCTTCGACCTGTTTCACGCCGAGCGCAAGCACGGCATCCAGCTCTACTGCAAACGGGTCTTCATCATGGACGACTGCAAAGAGCTGATCCCCGAATACCTGCGCTTCGTCAAAGGTGTGGTGGACGCCCCGGACCTGAATCTCAACGTCAGCCGCGAGATCCTGCAACAGGACCGCCTGGTGATGAACATCCGTAACAACCTGGTGAAAAAGGTGCTGGATCTGCTGAGCGAGATGCCGGCCGAGCAGTACGAAAAGTTCTACGAACCCTTCGGACCGGTCGTCAAAGAGGGCATCTACACCGACAGCAACAAACGCGACAAGATCGCGGCCCTGGCGCGCTACAAGACCACCAAATCCGACGGCAAGTGGGTTTCCCTGGACGAGTACGTCAAGCGCATGCAGCCCGACCAGAAGGAGATCTATTATATTACCGGCGACGACCTGAACGCCCTGATCCACAACCCCCACCTGGAAAAGCTCAAGGAAAAGTCCTACGAGGTGCTGCTCATGGCCGATCCGGTGGACGAGTGGGTGGTGCAGTCGCTCACCGAGTACGACGGCAAGCCGCTCAAGAGCGCCGAAAAAGGCGACCTGGCCCTGGACAAGGTGGATGAAAAGCACAAAGAGGCGTTCAATGCCCTGTTCGGCTTCATCAAGGGCCAGTTGGAGGCCAAGGTCAAGGAGGTCAAACCCTCGGTGCGCCTGACCGAATCGGTGGCCTGCCTGGCGGGGGAAGATTACGACATGAGCGCCTACATGGAAAAGCTGCTCAAGGCCTCCGGCCAGAAACCGCCCGAGGTCAAGCGGGTGCTCGAGCTGAACATGGACCACCCGGTGATGGGGCGCATCAAAACGCTGTACGAAAACGACCGCGACAATGCCTCCCTGAAGGATTACTGCCAGGTGCTGTATGACCTGGCCGTGGTGGCCGAGGGCGGCAAACTGGAGAACCCGGCCCGCTTTTCGCGCCTGGTGGGCGAGATGATGACCCGGGCCATTGCTTAACCCCCGGGGATGCTGATACCGACCCGACGCCGCCCCCGACCTTCTCGGGGTCGGCGTCGCTGTCGGTTTCGAGGCTTATCTCCGGCCCATATCTTTAGAATTTGACAAAATCTTATAGGCTTCCTAAAAGGGGCCATGCCCTACTTTTACCACCCCTACGCGATTCTGCTGATCTGCGCAGTTGGAATCTCCGCCGCCTTGGGCATTACCGTGCTCAAGTACCGCCCGACGTTGGGCACGCTCTCCTTTGCCGTGCTCATGGGCGCGGTCTGCATGTGGTCTTTTCTGAGTATTTTCGAGGTGATTTCCTACGATCTGCCCATCAAGCAATTCAGCGGGAATCTGAAATATCTCTTCATCGTCACCATCCCCGTGGCCTGGTTCACCTTCAGCCTGTTTTACTCCAATCGCGCCCGCCGGCTGAGCCCCCGCCACCTGGCCCTGCTGATCATCGTGCCGGCCTTGACCGTCCTGGTGACCGCCACCAACGGCTATCACCACCTGATGTTTCAAAGCGTCGAGTGGCACCGGGGCAACAACTTGATCATACCGGCGCGCCATTTCGGACCCTGGTTCTGGGTGCACACCATCTATTCCTATGGCCTGCTCTTTATCGGCTTCCTGTTCTTGGCCCGCTCCACCGTCGACTCCCAGCGCATTTACCGCAGCCAGGGCGTCAGCCTGCTGATCGCGGCCCTGGCCCCCTGGCTGTGCAACATGTTTTTCCTTTTCACGGGAGATCATTCACCCCGCCTGGATCTGACGCCGTTTGCCTTTACCATCAGCGGCTTGGCCGTCATGTGGGGCATCGTGCGCTACCGCCTGCTGGATATCATTCCCGTGGCCCGGGACATCGTGATTCAAAACATGAACGATGGGGTCATCGTCCTGGACAGCCACCAGCGCATTCTGGATCTCAATCCGGCGGCCATCGAACTGTTGGGGAGCCAACAACCATCGCTGATCGGACAACCCGCCACCGGTGCCCTGCCGTGGTGGCCGCACCTGCCCGGCACCAATGGCTTAAACGGCACCCCGGTGGCGCCCCTGAATATGGAGCTGGAACACCGCAACGGCCAACGGCACCTGCATATCGCTCTATCCAACTTGATTTACAATGAAAAACATCTGGGATACCTGGTGACCCTGCGGGACGCGACCGCCATGAAAAAGGCCCAGGATGCCTTGCGCCAAAGCGAAGAGCGCTTCAAATCCCTGAGCGAAAACGCCCCCGTGATCATCTTCACGCTGGATGGCACCGGCAATATCACCTATGTCAATCCCGCCTGGATCACGATCCTGGGCCATGATCGCCAGGCGCTGTTAGGCCGGCAGCTCAGCGCCTTGCTTCCCGAGGATCAACGCGAAGCGTTCGGCGCGCTGGTGGCCGGCCTGATCCGCGGCCAGAGCAAGATCGCCGAGAGCACGATCCGTTTCCGCAACAAGGATGGCGAGGAGCGCATTTTCGATTTCAGCGCGGCAGTCAATTCCGATGAGGAGGGCCGGATCACCGGCATCATCGGCTTTGCCAAGGACATCACCGAAGAAGACCACCTCAAAGCCCAATTGTTCCAAGCCCAGAAGATGGAGGCCATCGGCACCCTGGCCGGCGGCGTGGCCCATGATTTCAATAACCTGCTCATGGGCATGCAGGCCAACGTGTCGTTGCTGCGCCTGGAAAACGAATCCACCGAACAGTCCCAGGAAAAGCTCACGCGCATCGAAGAGCAGATCCAGAGCGGTGCCTCCCTGACGCGCCAATTGCTGGGCTATGCCCGCAAGGGCAAGTACGTGGTCAGCGCCATCGACGTGCACCCGCTGATCCAAGAGACCCTGGAGGTGGTGCAGCGCACCAACAAAAACATCCGCGTACACTACGATCTGAAGGCCGCGCCGGCCGTGCTGGAGGCGGATCGCGGCCAGATGGAGCTGGTATTTTTGAATCTTTTCGTCAATGCCGTGGATGCCATGCCCAAGGGCGGAGACCTGACCGTCACCACCAATCTGGTGCACCATCCCGATGGTGCCGGCGTTTGGCCCGAGAAAGTGGAACCCGGACGCTACGTCGAAATCAAGGTCACCGACACGGGCGTGGGCATGGCGCCCGCCATCATGGAGCGCATCTTCGAGCCCTTTTTCACCACCAAGGAGATCGGGCGCGGCACGGGCCTTGGCCTGGCGTCGGTATACGGCGTGGTCAAAAATCACCGCGGGTATATCCGGGTCACCTCTAAAGTGGGCCACGGCACCACCTTCGTGCTCCTATTTCCACCGGCCACCACCCTCACCCAAAAAGCGGCGCCGGCGGCCGCCCAAGCCATCGTCTACCCCCAAGGCCGCTATGTGCTGCTGGTGGACGACGAGGCGCCCATTCTGCAATACATCGGCGAAATGGTCCACAGCCTGGGCTTCAAGGTGCACCTGGCCGGCAGCGGCCTGGAGGCCATTCGCCTCTTCAAGGCCAACCACCAGGAGATCGACTTCGTCATCCTGGATATGATCATGCCCGACACGGACGGCTGGCAGGTGTTCAAGGCCCTCAAGGCCACGGCCCCGGACGTCAAGGTGATCATCGCCAGCGGCTACGGCCTGAGCGAACAGTCCCAGAGCATCCTGAAACACGGACCCCACATCATGCTGCCCAAGCCCTTCACCCGCAGCGAACTGGCCGAAGCCATCGCCAAGCTGCTGGGCGCCAGGTAAGCGCCTCACAACCAAACACAATGAATTGGTTCTTGCCTTTGGGATCAGCGCCGATCCAGAATCGCCTTGGCCGGGATCAGGCCGGTGGCGCTGGCCGAGACGATGTTGCCGGCCACGCCCGGGCCGTCGCCGGCCACGAAGAGCCCTTTGACGGCGGTTTCCAGATGTTGGTCGGTGTCCACCTGGGTGGCGAAGAATTTGATTTCGGGGGCATAGAGCAGGGTTTCGTCGTTGGAGACGCCCACCACCACGCGGTTGAGCTGTTCCAGGCCGTCCATGAGGTTGGCCAGGATGCGTTCGGGCAGGGCCATGGCGATGTCGCCGCACACCACGTTGGTCAGGGTGGGGCGGATGTAGCCTTTGTGGATGCGCTGCCAGGTGCTGCGCCGGCCGCGCTTGAGGTCGCCGTAACGCTGCAGGATCGGCTTGCCGCCGCCGATGAGGGTCGCCAAGTGGCCGATGGCTTCGCCGTAGGCCTGGTTGTCGGTCACCGGCTCGGTAAGCACCACCTTGGACAGGAAGGCGAAGTTGGTGTTTTCCGATTTTTTGTCCCGGAAGGCGTGGCCGTTGACGCAGACGAAGTTGTTGTAGTTTTCCATGGCCACGTACCCGCCCTGATTGGTGCAGAAGGTGCGGGTCTGGTCGTCATACTTGGTGGTCTGGATGAAAAAGGTCGGATCGTAAATAATGGCGCACAGATCCTGGAGAATGTCGTTGTGCACCTCCACCCGCACGCCCACCTCGATGCCGCGCTGGCGCACCCCCAGCTCCAATTGCATGGCCAGGCGCCCCATCCAATCGGCGCCGGCCCGGCCAGGGGCCAGGATCACGTGGGGTGCCTGGTAGGCCTTGCGATTGGTGACGACGCCCGTGACGCAGCCCTTCTCCACCACCACATCGCGCACATCCTCGGAGCTGTGGATCACCACCCCGCGCTGACGCAGGTACTCGGCCATCCCGGCGATGTGGGCCGGCAACCGGTCGCTGCCCAGATGCTTCTGTTTGATGATCAGCAGATCGATACCGTAGCGCTTGGCCGATTTGCGGATGGTCTGGGCGGTCTCCATGTCGGTGGGGTAAACCGGCCCATCCATGCCGAAGCGGTTGAAGATCCGCTCGGTTTCGGCGATCAGGGCCTGGGCCGCGGTCGGCGCCATGAACTGGGTCAGATCGCTTTTACCCAGCTTGTGGATGTAGTTGAGCTTGCCGTCGGAGAAGAGCCCGGCGCCGCCGATGCCGCACAGAATGTTGCATGGCTTGCAGCGCTGGCAGGGGGTAAGGGCCGTCATGGGGCATTTGCGCCGTTCGGGCGGCTTGCCCTTGTCCACCAGCAGCACCTTCAGATCCGAATGCTCGCTCAGGTGGTAGGCCGCAAACAGACCAGCGGGGCCGGCCCCGACGATGATGACGTCAAATTGGGTGACGCCGGATGTTTCAGCAGACGCATTCACAGGACAATTCCTCTCACGCTGCGATCAGCGCTTCGACGGCGGCGGCACCCCCTCCGGCGCCAAATCACCATAGAGCTTTTGGGCGCAATCGGGGCAGAGACTATGGCTGAAATGGGCTTCAGTGCGATCCTGAATAAATTTTTCGATGCGCTCCCAAAACCCCTGGTCATCCCGGATCTTGTGGCATCGGGCGCACATCGGAATCAAGCCTTCCAGGGTTTTGACCTCGCCCAGGGCGCTATGCAGGCGTGCGATCAACTGCTCTTTTTCCTGATTGTCCCGCTGGGATGCCATCAGCGCCAGGTAGGCCCCCCGACGGGTACGATTGATCGAGCGCAACATGGCGACCCCCAAGAAATTCAAGGGAATCAGAAACAAAAACGCACCGATGAACTCCGTCAGCGGCAGGTTCAGATAAAAGTAACCGACAACCACGCCGCCAAAGCCCATAAAGAGGCAGGCGAACACCGTAAAATCCAGGCGGTTGGATAGAAACTGGTAGTAGACCAGGGTGAACAGGATCGCATCGACCCCCACATAAATGGCCGGCATGTGCCGCTCGATGGCCAGCATGAAGATCGACACGGCGATCGCCACTTGCACCCCGACCACTATAAAAGGATAAGCCCCGAAGTAGTCCTTTTGCCGCCGGATATATTCGGCGCCGGCAACGATGATGGCCACGGCCGTCAGCCGCACGCCCAGCAGATGAAGGATGGTGCCTTTGTCCGCGGCGCTGATGAGATCGACGATGAAGAAAGAGAACCCCATGAAGGCAATCACCAGCAGGGTGAGATGGGTTCCCTTGCGGATATCGTTCCAAGTGAATTGAAGATAGCTCTTTTCAACGGCGCTTGAAACGAATTCGCCGGAAAAGGAGATCGAGGCATCCTTGAAAGATTGACCCATAATGCTTGCCGGCCCCTGAAAGCAACTGTTGGCTGCCTGAATTCCTACAAAATTTATAAAGCATACTTTTGGATGCGAAGAAAGCGGGAATTAGGCTTTGACTTAAACGCGCACCGGCACTTATAGTGAAAACAGATCAACCCTCGGCGGGACCGGGCCAAACGATCTGACGAACGCCAACGCCTCCATCGACCATTCCACTGAATGGATTCCCACCCGCACCACGGCCCGCGCTCCTGTTTTCGATCCATCAACGCCAGGAACCGTAAATTACATCCAAGGAGGTATATATGGCAGTCAAAGCCCTCATCAAACGAAGCATTCCGGCCGGCAAGGCCAAGGAGATGATCCCCCTGTTCCGACAGATGCGTTCGCTGGCCATGAGCATGGACGGCTACATTTCGGGGGAAACGCTGCGCAATCTAAACAACCCCGAGGAATTTCTGGTCATCAGCAGTTGGCAATCCTCCGATGAGTGGATCAAATGGCTCAAGAGCCCCGAACGCCAGAAGATCCAAGCGCGCATCGACGAGTTGCTGGGCGGCCAGACCCAATATGAGCTCTACCACTACGGATTCAGCGAATAACCTTGCGTTACTTGAAGGTTTCCAGGATCTGTCCGGTGGCGGTCTGCAAGTCATACCATGAGAAGCGCAGGGCGACCCTGGCGAGGGCCAACTGCGCCTGGGCAACAATCAGGTCGCGTTGAGCCTCGTTCAGCCGCACCAGGGAGCCCACCCCCGCCTTATACTCTTTTTCAACCAGATCGCGCTGTTGCTGCACCAACTGGGTATTGGTCTCCTGCAACTGCAATTGTGCCTGGGCCGCGCCGATTTGGTTGGCGATCGTTTGAACTTCCGAGGCCACCTGGACCTTGGCATCCTTCAGAACCATCTCGGTTTCGTAAAGCCGCGCCTTGGCCTCGCCATGCCGGGCGCGGGTCAGGCCGCCGGCAAAGAGATTCCAATTCAGGCCGACCCCCACCGAATTGCCGAAATCGTCGCTTTCGAAATCCATGTCTTCCGGGCGTTCGCCCTCATAGGTTCCCAATAGCGAGACCGTGGGAAAATAACCGGCCCGGGCGACCTTGACCCCGGCTTCGGCCTGGCGCACGGTCCAGTCGCCGCGCTGCAAGTCGGGCCGCAGGCGCAAAGCCGTCTCCATCTGTTCGGTACTTTGGGGCACGGCCAGCTCCTGTTCGCTGGTCGGGGCCATATCGGCCAGACGTAACTTTTCGGGAAACCGCCCCTCGGGGACTCCCAACAGGGCCGACAGCGAGATCAGCCAGCGGCGGTAATCGGTCTCCTCCTGAATGCGCCGGCTCAGGGCGCTGTTACCGCGGATCTGGAAATTGAGCACGTCACTCAAGGCGCCGGTGCCCACATCGTAACGCAGGCGCGACTCGGTCAAAAGGCGCTGGTTGAACGCCTCGTCGGCCTTGGCGATGGCCACGTTTTCCTGGGCCAACTGGGCCTGCAAGAAGGCAAAGGCCACCGCCGATAGCAGCAGGCGCCGGGCATCTTCCCGGGCCGCGGCCGAGGCCCGTTCGCCATAGCGCGCGCCGGCCAGGCGGAACTTGCGCGCAAAGCCGTCGAACACCAGCCAACTGGCCGCCAGGCCGGCATTGTAATACTCTTCCGGATTGGTCAGGCTCGATCCGAAAAACTGGGCCATCGCCTGCTGGGAACGAAATTCGTTCTCCGCCATATCCACCCGGGCCGCCCCCGCCGAAGCATCCACCTGGGGCCAATAGGGCGCCTGGGCCTGCTTGACGATCTGGGAGGCCTGCATCACGCGGGCCTGGGCCGCCTCCAAGGAGGGATTGGATGCCAGGGCGATCCTGGCCGCCGTCGCCAGATCGAGCACTTCGATTTTATTCAGCTCATCCAGCGCCGATGTTGGCGGCTGGGCAAGGGCGGGTCCGTTGAGGGCTACCATTGCGCAGAGCAGAATCCCACACCGCAACGAGGCCAAAAACCGTTTAAAACTTTTTATAGGCATCATCGACTCCTATTTGAGGGTGAAAACAGCCAAAATCCATATAACAGCCCGACCGCAGGGGCAATTCAATTTTAGAGAACCCGATAGGCATTTTGCAAAGCACCGAATTATGAAAAGCGGGTTGGTATTTTGCCAAAACAGTTCCGCAAATCCCCAAAACTTATATATCGCATTGTTTATAAATAGAAAATCTAGAATCAAGAATGGAATTTACTGGCGATGCGTCCCCGGAAAAAACGGACGCGTATAAAACTTCTTAATGCCCTGAATAAGACCTCTCCGCTCCGCATTCCGACACGCCAGAGAGTCGATATGCTTTTTGCCAAAGGTTCGCGTCACCAATCATACCGCTGTTATCGTTCGGCTTTCAGGAATGGCGGCGGACATGTAAACCGCGACACGGCGTTACAAAGTGTATCCCTGGCATACCTTTTGCCCACAAAGAGTGCCAACAGGCAACCAAACCCGCATAGGAGCCCTGAACGCACATGAACGCTTATCTGCCCATAATTTTAAATTTTATTAAAAAAATCAGACGCTCAGATGGCTTGACGGTGGTAGAATTGGTAGTGACCATCGCAATGGTGGCCATTTTGTTCGGCATCGGCGTGCCCAGCATCAATGCGTTGGTTAACAGCTCGGGCGCCAACCGCGCCGCTTATGAGCTCATCAGCGACATGAACCTGGCTCGTATCCAGGCGGTCCGCAGCGGACGCAGCGCCGCAGTGGTCTTCAACGCGCCGGGGCCCAACCAATATACGATCACCTGGAACGACGGGGCTAATTCGAGGACCATCGATTTGGGCAATTTCCGCGGCGGCGTGGCCTTCGAAGCCAATCCTCCAGGAGCGACCACGCCGCTGCCGGTGGCCAGCGTCATTTTTTCGCCAAGGGGTTTTGCCCAACAGAATCCGCCGGGCTGGGGCAACATCTATTTGACCGATCAGGACAATATCAAGGTGATACGCGTGGAAACCACCTTTACCGGCGTAGTCAGCGCCATGCGCTGGAGCCCGACCACCAATACCTGGAATTATGAATAGGATGAACACCATGAAAAAGATATGCGGGGCAATCCCGGCCAACCCTGAAGGCTGTGAAGCCAACAAAGGGTTCACCTTGGTGGAGGTGCTCATCTCCATGGTGGTGGCCACGGTACTGGTCGGCGCCATTTACAGCAGCTACGTCATTCAGCAGAAGGCCTACACGGTCCAGCGCGATCTGGCACGCATGGAGAACTGCCTGCGGGCGGCCATGCAGATCATCCGCAGCGACCTGCTCAATAGCGGACGAAATGGCGAAATGGACGGCACCCTGGGCATCATGGAGAGCCGGCGCTGGAACCAATTGAACTTGAACACGCTCGATACCGGCGTCAACGGATTTCAAGGCCTTACCCTGACAACAGGCATGGATGGTGATTTGGCGGCGGGCATCCTGCCGGACGGCAGCGCGGACCTGGGTGTTACGCAAACCATCAGCTACCGGCTCCTCGATACCGACGCCGACGGCCGTCGGGAGCTCTATCGCATCGACAGCAACTACCCGGCGGGCGCGGCTACGGTCCCCGCGGTACCCAACGGCGTGCTCCTCTGCGATTGCATCGACGATATGGGTTTTGCCTTCGCCATCGACAGGGATCACGATGAAGAGATCGACCGCGTGAACGCACCGCCCAACCCGTCCACCCTCATCTGGGCCGCGGATGTCAACAATACGGGAGGGTTGGAAACCAACCTGGACAGCAATAATTCGGGCACCATCACCCAGGCCGACGCCGGAGGGGTTGCCATCGGCCAGGAAGTGGCCTACCGGGATTCCCGTGCCGTGCGCATCTGGCTACTTGCACGTTCCGCCCGCCCGGATACCAATTATCATGATGGCAAAGTCTATCAGGTCGGCCTCAAGACCATCAACCCGGAGATCGACAATACCGCCATGTTTCGCAGGATGCTGCTGAGCAGCACCGTCACGCTGCGCAACCGCGAACGCAGACCTTAAGGAGAACGACCATGCGCCTGCTTCAATTATTTCGCAAAAGACTCAAACTTCGGGGCAACCACGGTTTCACCCTGCTGGAAACCATGGTGGGCATGATGATTTTCTCCGTGGGCTTTTCGGCCGTGCTCTACATGCAGGTCGTGGGCATCCGCGCCCACGCCAACGCCAGGGAGCAAGTCAACGAGGTCCACGGCACCGTCGGCCTATTGGAAGCCTTGAAGATGCCGTCGGCATGGAATTCCGCGCTGCTCCAGGGCGATGCGGCGGGCTTGCACCACGCCAGCAACGATCTGCCGATCAAAGACCTGGACACCATGACCTACACGGTATTCAACGACACCCTGGTGGCCGACACCCAGATCATCGTGGTCACCAACCTTCGAAAACCCCTTGCCCAAATGTACTCCGTAAGGGGCATTATTCCGAGGATCAGGTAACGAGGAGGCGCACGGCCATGCAAGTCACCCTGAATAAAAACGGATCGGTCACCGTCATTGCCCTGGTGGTTCTGGTGGCCATTACGGCCCTGGGGACCACCCTCATCAACCTGGGCACCATGGAGCAGAACATGGCGGCCAACGAAAAATTCCAGGACGCCGATTTCGTCGAAGCCGATGCCTGCGTTTACGCCACCGCCAAGTTTTTGCGTCTCACCATGGACCTGCAAACCGACAAGTCCGCCGTCCGGCAAGGTATCCCGGAGGGCGATCCCCTGGCGCCCGGCATCGTTTACCCACCGAGCTCCAGTCTAGCGGACTTCTATGATCGCATTATCATGGGAGAGAACCAGAGCTTTTATGAACAAGACCCCGACGATGGCGTCATAAAAGTCATGTTTGCCGAAGATCTGTCCTACAACCCCAATATGCTGCCGGCCTTGGCCGATATCCGCCCGTTGGATGAGGCACCCACCAGAGGCTCCGGCGCCAACCAGTTCGCCGCCGGGTACTCCGCGGGCATCGGCCTGGGCGGCGCCGGTGGCGGGGCATTTTCCAATTGGTTCATACTGATCTGCGAGGGGCGCAGCCTGAACGATCCCGACCAGGGATCGCGCCGGGTCTATGCACGCTACCGTAGAGTCTCAATCGCGGGAGGACTATAATCATGAAGCGCACGTTTCTGGTTTCACTTATTCTTTGTTTATGCTGGATCATCCCGGCCCATGCGGCTTTCACCGAGCCCATGATGGCGGACTACACGGCCTATCCGGTCTTCACCAACCAGTCCGTGCCGCCCAACGTCATGATCATGTTGGACAACTCGGGCAGCATGAACTTCAACGCCTACGGCACCTGGCCGGCATATGTCGGCGGGAGCCCCGGCACGGTCACCGATGTGCCCTATGAGGGCGAGCCGTACAGCAGCATCCGAACCTATCCGCTGCTCTCCGCCGCGGACGACATGGAGGAGTACAGCAACGCCGGCTCCGCACCGTTCCATAACGGCGACCTGGACATGGGCGGCTTCAATGGCAGCGGCACCAATGCCCGCCTGGCCGTGCGCTTCCAGAACCTGGACATTCCCCAGGGGGCGACGATCACCTCCGCCTATATCCAGTTCACGGCCATCACCACCACCGACGCGGCCACCTATCCCACCAATTTGCTCATCGAAGGGCAGGCCAGCGACGATGCGCCGGCCTTGACCACCACCACCGACTACATCAAGAACATGACGCCCACGGCCCAGACTGTGGCCTGGAACGGCATTGCCTCCTGGACGGCCGGCACCAACTACCAGACGGCGGACGTCGGCCCTATTTTGCAGGAGATCGTGAATCGGCCGGGCTGGGCCTCGGACAACGCCGTGGCGTTTCGGTTCAGCGGCAGCGGCTATCGCGAGGCGTATGCCTTCGAAGGCTATGCCGGCGGCACCCGCGCGCCGGTGCTCCGGGTGACCTTCCAGAACCCGGTCCCCAAGCGCTATTACGGCCTGTTCAGCCCGGATCATTTCTACACCTACAGCAGCAAATTCAATCTGGCATATAAAAAAGTGTCCTACGATAATGCCAACAGCCGTTGGAACGTGGAGACCCTGGCCGGCGCCGCCAGCACCTTGACCGATGCGTCCATCGTGGCCGGCGGTCTTTGGGACGGCAACTTCCTCAACTGGCTCTCCATGCGGCGCATCGACATCCTGCGCAAGGTGCTGATGGGCGGCCTGGCCACCGCGCGCACCGGCGGCGGCAACCAGGTCAACTACGGCGAAGTGCCCAAGCAAACCGGCCGGGATTTCAGGAAGATTTTTGACAGCAGCGGCGTCGGTCCGGCCGTATCGCCATACAACGGCAACTATTCTTATCTCATGACCAGCGGCGAGATTCAGGTGAGCGGCGCCCGCTTCCTGATTCGGGTCCAGAAGGATGTCAATCACGAACCCGATAACTTTTATGAAGGCAACCTGGCCGGCGTGCTCCAGCGCGTGGGCGACAAGGCCCGCTGGGGGAACATCTGGTTCAACGCCGGCACGGGCGCCAATCAAAGCGGCGGCACGGTGGAGCATACCATCGGCACCAACATGACCACCCTGATCACGGACCTGCAGAACACGGGTTGCGACACCTGGACCCCCCTGGCCGAATCGTTCTACGTGGCCATGCAGTACTTCAAGCAAGAGGACCCGGCCGGCGGCCTGGACTATCCCAACAGCGCCGTGCCCAACTCCAACCTGGGCGACGATCCTTACTACAACAGCAGCGCCGCCGAAAAAGTGTGGTGCGCCAAGAGCTTCGTGATTCTGCTCACCGACGGCGCCTCCACCATGGACAGCAAGATCCCGAACAGCTTTAAGAGCTACAGCGGCGACGGCGACAATACCGGCTGCGTCGAAAGCTCTGGCAGCAATTGCGACTACCCCAGCGGCGGCACCGACTTTTTGGACAACCTGGCGCTCTACGCCCGCACCACCGATTTGCGTGCCGATCTGGAAAACGAGCAGAATATCATCCTGTATGCCATCTATGCCTTCGACAAAGACCCCAACGGCCGCAAACTGCTCCGGGATGCGGCCCGCAACGGCGGCTTCGAAGACCGCGATGGCGACAAGCTGCCCGACGGCAGCGACAGCGACCCGCCCGAGGCCCGGTTGGAGTGGGACCAGGACGGTGACGGCGAACCGGACACCTACTATGAGGCCGACGACGGCTACGCCCTGCAAGCCAAATTGCTGGCCGCCATCACCGACATCCTGAGACGGGCCTCGTCCGGCACGGCCGCCTCGGTTTTGGCTACCAACGCCGAGGGCGCCGGCAACTCGGTGCAGGCCTATTTCCGGCCCAGCGTTACCTTTAACCTGGAAGAGGCCCGCTGGTTGGGCTATCTGCAATCCCTGTGGGTGGACCCCTGGGGCAATCTGCGCGAAGACAGCAACGGCAACCATGTGCTGGACCTCAAGAACAGCAGCAGCACCAGCGCCGCCGGAAGCGATGTGGATAAGATCATCACCTTCTTTACGGGAAGCACCGATACCCGCGTCCGCCGGTTCACGACCCATTACCTGTACAACCCCGACAACGGGGACAGCGACACCTGCATGCTGAGCAACTGCGATACCGAGTCGGAAGAGATCGGCATGGAGCAGACCTTGCCGCTCTTCGAAGCCGGAAAGCTGCTGGCGGAACGAGACCCGGCTACGCGCAAGATCTTTACTTATATCGATAGGGACAAGGATCGCGTGGTGGATGACAGCGGCGCGCCCTTCGATGCCAATGAAGAGCTCATCGCCTTCGACATCGCCGCCGCGGCCAGCATCAAGCCGTACCTGGGCGTTCGCAACAGCACCACCTGGTCCAAGCTGGGAAGCACCCAGGACAGCCGGGTATCCAACATCATCAACTATATCCGCGGCACCGATCAGACCGGTCTGCGCAACCGCACGCTCAACGGCACCACATGGCGTCTGGGAGACATCGTCCACTCCACCCCCCTGGTGGTGGGCAGCCCGGCGGAGATGTATAATCAACTATATCGGGATAAACGCTATGACGATTTCCTGAACTATGCCACGGGAAGGGAAACGATTATTTACGTGGGCGCCAACGACGGCATGCTGCACGCCTTTACAAACTGGAAGTATACCGCGGCCGCCAATGGCGATCCCTCCTACGTAAAACCCGCGGTGGCCGGTGCCACCGAAAAACTGGGGGACGAACTCTGGACATATATCCCCGGCAGCGTGCTGCCCCATCTCAAATGGACGGTCCTTCCCGATTATACGCACACATACTATGTCGATTCGGAGGTGCGCGTTTTCGATGCCGACATCCTGCCCGACGACGCCTACTACAGCGATGCGGACAGCGAACCCAACTTCGGCACCTTCCTGGTCATGGGCCTGAACATGGGCGGCAAGCAGATTCAGGTGGAGGAGGACTTCGGCACTGGCACCACCGAAGTGCGAACCTTCAACCCCACCTACACCATGATGGATATCACCGATCCACGCAATCCCAAGGTGATGTGGGAGCGCAGCTACACCAATCTGGGCATGACCAGCTCCATTCCGGCCCCGGTCCAGGTGGGCAACCGCTGGTTCCTGGTGTTCGGCTCCGGCCCCACCCAGTACGATGGCAACAGCAGCCACGGCAGCTACATCTATGTCGTGGACATGATCACGGGCAACCCGTACAGCGGCGCGGCCGGCGTGGATTCGCTATGGGGTCCGTTCCGGGCCAACGCCTCATTCAACGATCCGCTGGCCCTGGATCTGTTCCAGAGTGCCAACGTGGATGCCATTTACATGGCCAACAACTACTATGCCAGCAACCAGTGGCAGTCGGAGATCTTCAAGATCGCCATCCCCTGCAGCACGTGCAGTTGGGATGGCAACGAGGACGAGGATCTGGTCTACAACAGCAATCCCGCGCAGTGGGTGGTCTCGCGGTTCTTCGAATCGGACCGGCCGGTGTCGGTGAAGCTCAGCTCCACCGTGGACCCGCTGTACAACGTGCTGCTTTACTTCGGAACGGGCCGCTATCTGTCCGACACCGATAAGACCAGCACCACGCAAAACTACCTGTACGGCGTGAAAGACCCCTTCTACAACAAGGAGAAATACGACGGATCGTACTATCACAACTACAGCCAGACCCTGACCCTGGACCGCGGAGATCTATTCGCTGCGGACAACGTGCAGGTCACCACTGAGGGCCATGTCGTTAACTCACCCTACGGGGTCTATTTCCAGGACTTCGTGACCGGCATGCGCCTGAAGGCGGACGGCTGGTACATCTCCATGCTGACCAACGGCAACGAGCCGTCGGAACGGGTGATCACCCAATCCTCGATCCTGGGCGGCATCGTGCTCACGCCAACCTACACGCCCAGCGCCGAGATCTGCGGCATGGGTGGCGATACGGCCCTGGTCGGGGTCTATTACGAGACCGGCACCGGCTACAAACATCAGTTGTTCGATATCGAGAACAAGGACTATGCCAGCATCACCATCGACGGCACCACCACCTCGGAGGAGATCGTGGAGATCCGGGACGACAACCTGCTCAAAGGCACGCCGGCGCCCAAGATCATCTTCCACGCCGGTATGGAGGGCGGTGCCCGGGCCATCATCCAGCAAGGCTCGGGTGTCATCGAAAACATCGGCGTCAACCCGGCCTTGTACTTCAAGTCCATCGTGACCGAATGGTGGGACAACGAAAACACCCCCTAACCGTCGAAATACGGTTCGAG
Organism: Desulfobacterales bacterium; assembly: GCA_016218685.1. Classification (GTDB taxonomy): domain Bacteria; phylum Desulfobacterota; class Desulfobacteria; order Desulfobacterales; family Desulfosarcinaceae; genus Desulfatitalea. The sequence goes on from JACRDD010000005.1 coordinate 91,389, forward strand.
GAAAAACTACTGGAGCAGGAAAGGAAACACCGATGCATTACTCAACCCAAATGAAAGCCCGTTGGCTGGTCTTGCTGGCAATCGTGCTCATATCGTTCCTGGCCGCGCCCGCGGCGGCCGATCGCGATGGCCATCGGGTCAAGCCGCCGACCCAGGAAGGAACCGACCATCCCCTGCCCGTGGTCACGGTGACCATCGATAGTAAAAGCACCGGTAGCGTCACCACCACCGTCGGCGACAGCTATGCCGTGGACAGCGACACCATGATTGTCCAGACCGACGGCCACCAGGTGAGCATCCGCAAAATGCTGGTACCATGCGAAGCCGAAGTAACCTACAGCGAAGAAAACGGCACGCGCAAAGCCACCCGTATTGAAATCAAGAAGGTGGGAAACAACCCACGATGGCAATGGACATCGGCTCGACCTGAATAAGCATTGATAGTTCTAAAACAAATGCATGGCTCCGGGCATGCGAAAAGGCATGCCCGGAGCTCCTTCCACACCAGTCACCCTTGGCAGCTTGCTGCCTGACAAAAATTGTCACATTCATCCATTCCCTAAAATCTTTTTATACCCAGCCTTTGGATCTAATTTTTTATATAAAATCAGTGACTTTCGAATTCAGTTGCTGGTTGCGAACGATGAGTTACACTTTTCGAATCTATTAAATCATTTAACCCTAAGACAATCTGAACAACTCGAACCCTCCACCCTTGCAGATACAGGCATAGCGGTCATCCCACAAGCAGCATCAAACCGTCCTATCTAATTGAAACTTAATTGTTTTTATAAGTCTTCACCTGTTTCGCGAACCACGTATTCAAGCGATGGCGATGGCGCGAACATTTAGATTGGCACGCTTTTTGAAATTGGGCCTTCCGAACAGGCTTGCACCTCAAACCCAGACAATCTCCGAGGGGCGATATGAAATTCATCAATACCAGGACGATACCCGCCAATGCGTTCCGAGCCGGCTTCAGCCTCATCGAGCTGATGATCGGCATCGCCGTCATCGCCATTGTGGGCAGCATCGCCGTACCCTCCATGATGGGCATGAACACCAAAAACGGGGCTCAACGCGCCGCCGACGAGATGTACGGGGTGATCATGGAGGCCAAGATGCGGGCGGTGCGCAACAACATCACGGTCAATATCTTCTTCGATATCGCCAACAACAGTTACCGCTGCCCCGAGACCGGCGAAACGGTGACCTTGAACAAGTACCGCGGTAATGTCACCTTCACCAATGCCCCCAACGGAGCGGCGCCCATCCCCCGGTTGACCTTCTCGCCCCAAGGGTTCGCCACCCTGTCGGGCAACGTCTTTATCGTCGAGCCCAACCACAACACCTTTTATCGCCTTCAAACCTCCTATGCCGGCGTCACCACCGTGGATCGCTGGAGCGAAGGCGCAGCCCGGTGGAATTGAGGTTTGCCATGTTGACATCTACCCCGAACAAGATCTCCCTCATCCGCAGCCGGCAAGGCTTTACCCTCGTGGAATTGATGATTGCCATGGTGGTCGCCATCATCCTGGGCGGCGTGGTCTTCGCCACTTATCAAGCTCAGTCGTCCACCTATTCGGTGCAGCGCGAGGTCTCCAAAATGCAGCAAGGGCTGCGCGGTTCGCTGCACGTGTTGACCTGGGACCTGCATAACGCCCTGCGCGATCCCTCGCCCAAGCAGGAGATGCGATTCATCACCAACGGTCCGACGAGTACCCGTTGGTACAACCTGGCGGGCGTGATCGACAATGCCGGCCAGCCGGGCATCGCATTTCGATCCCTGCGCCTGGACCTGGATGGCGATGGCGAGGCCGAGCAACAGCAGACCATTCTCTATCAGGTATTGGATCCGGATGCGGATGGCGTGCCGGGGCTCTACCGCACCGCGACGCCGGATCCCGACGATCTCGATCCACTGGCCCCCGGGGCCGGCGGCCAGCCCCGCCTGGTGGCCGACAGCATCCAGGCCATCGGCTTCGCCTTCGCTTTGGATCGCGATGGCAACGGTACGCTCGACAGGTTTAACGGGCTCGCGGACAGCAGCATCCTCTGGGCCGTGGATAGCGATAACAACGGCAATCTGGACGCCATTCTGGACACCAACGACGACAACGTCATCGACATCAACGACGACAACGGCGACGGCCGGATCACGCCGGCCGACGATGCCGCCGGCCACCTGAACACACCGGCCACCTACGACCAGGTGCGGGCGGTGCGCATCTTCCTGCTGGTCGTCTCCGAGCGGACCTTCGATGATCACATGCTCGACCGGCACATCTATGTGGTCGGCAATCAGATCATCCAACCGCCCAACGATCGCTTCAAACGGCGCATCATGACCATCGACGTCGCCTTGCGAAACTACATCCGCTGACCCATGGCGGAGAGAACCGGAAAGAGGAATCCCATGCGCTCTCCTTTAAAAACCAAAAGTCGCCTCTCCGACGCCAGGGGGTTTACCCTGGTGGAAGCCATGATCGGCCTGCTGGTTTTCGCCGTGGGCGTCCTGGGCATGCTCAAGTTCCAGGCGGTAAGCATCAACTCCAACAACGCGGCCCACATCTCCTCGGAGAACACCAATGCCGGCGTTTCGGCCATTGAGCGTCTTTTCGCCCTGGATTGGGATGAGCCCGGCGCCCGGCCCGAAGACGACGGCAACGATACCATCGGTGAGTCCAGGGTGACTTTCGATATCACCACGGGGCCCTCGGCGGGCACCATGGCCCTGGTCGATGAAAGAGGCCGGCCCAGTGTGCGGCTGATCACGGTGACATCGACCTTCGTGGATCAAGGCGGCACGGAACGCACCACCACATTGCGGCTCATCAAACCGCGCATGTAGCCGATAGAGGAGATATGTCCATGAAACCCAATGCACGTTGCCTCAACAATCAAAGCGGATCGGTGCTGGTCATCGTGGTGGTCGTGCTGGTGGCCCTGACCGCGCTCTCCTTGACCATGCTCAACTTCACCACCCAGGAGATGAAGATGGCCGGCCACTATAAATTCGACAAAGTGGCTTTCTATAACGGAGACAGCGGCATTTACGGCACCCCCAAGTTCATTCGGCTGCTCTTTACCGAAGGCGCGCCGGTTACGGAAGAAGATCCGAACAAAGCCGCCTGTTTCCGCTACATGAATACCAGCGGCGGCAATGCCGGCGAAGAGATTCTAAGCCGGATCTTCGGCTTCGAGGGACTGGACAGCACGGCCTCCTTCAATACCACGACCGCCGGAGAGCAGGACCCGGCCGCCAGCGACATCAGCCTGATGGGCTGCCAGATTCCCGCCGACATCAACATCATCAATGCCGGTCCCGAGGAAGTGTCCGGATCGGGCCGCGAATTCGCGGCCGGCGGCGACGGTCTGGGCAGCGGCGGCGGTGACCAGGCCGTGCGTTTCCGCCTGGTGAGCACCGGCAGCGACGACCAGCACAACACCCATACCATCCGCGCGCTCTATCGCTGGAAAAGTATTCCCGGAGGACTATGATCATGAAACGGCCTATTCTTCATGTTGCTGCATTGACAGCGGCTCTGCTGCTGGGCTGGCTGGCACCGGCCTCGGCCAACATGGCCACCTATTCGGCCGAGCCGGTTTTTATCTCCAAATCGGTGCCGCCCAACATTATGATCATTCTAGACAACTCGGGCAGCATGAACTTCAACGCCTACGGCTCCTATCCAGGCAACGGCGGCACGGTTAACGACGAGCCCTTCGAGGGTGAAGGGCGCTCCAATGTGCACAGCTTTCTGATGCAGTCCAATGCCGACGACATGGAGGAGACGGCCGGCGGCGGGGATGTATGGGACGGCCTCGGTGCCAGCGAAGGCGACCTGGACATGGGCGAAGCCCTCACGGGCCTGCGCTTCCAGAATGTGCAGGTGCCCCAGGGGGCAACCATCGTTTCGGCCTCCATCCGTTTTATCGCCGACGAGAACGGCGCCGCGGCCAGCACCCTGACCATCGATGCCGAGGCCAGCGACGATGCGCCGGCCATGAACGCCAGCCTCAACAACAACATCTCCGGTCGCACCGGCACCGCGGCCCAGGTGACCTGGAGTCCCCAGGCCTGGACCGCCGGCGACCCCTACAGCACTGACGACATCTCCACCATCGTACAGGAGCTTGTGAGCCGAGCCGGCTGGGCCTCGGGTAACGACATGCTCTTTCGCATCGCCGGCACCGGCAAGCGGGCCGCCGAAGCCAGGGAAGTAGGCTCCCAGTACGGCGCCGTGCTGCGTATCGCCTACGACGACGGCGGCCAGGCCAAAAGGCGCTACTACGGTTACTTCAGCCCGGACTACTTCTACAGCTACAGCGGCAACGCCTTCCGCTACGCTTACAAGAAAGACACTTTCAATGCCACCACCTCCACCTGGAGCGTGGAGGATCTCAACGGCGCGACCACCACGCTGACCGCGGCCAACATCGTCAGCCAACAGCTCTGGGACGGCAACTGGCTCAACTGGCTGAGCATGCGGCGCATCGACGTGCTGCGCAAGGTGCTGCTGGGCGGCGACACCCAGGGCGGCCGCGACGGATCGGGCAATCAGATGCTCTACGGCGAAAACAACGGCGACCGTTGGTGGTATAAAAACTTCGACTCCACCGCCTGCGCCGTATCGCCCTACCTAGGCAGCTTCAACTACCGGGTGCGCTACGACTACATCACGGTCAGCAACACCAACTACTACATCCGGGTGGAAAAACAGATCGCCCGGGAGCCTTCGGCTTTCTTCAACTACGACAACGGCGACAACCTGGCCGGTGTGCTGCAAAAGGTCGGCGACCAGAATGTGCGCTGGGGCAATACCTGGTTCCGCCTCGGCACCGGCAACGGCGAAAATGGCGGCTATGTGGACAGGGTCATGGGCACCGACATGGTTACTCTGGTCAGCAGCATGGAAGGCAAAACGGCCGATACCTGGACGCCCCTGGCCGAGACCTTCTACGTGGCCATGCAGTATTTCCGCCAAGAGCTGCCCTCTCCCGCCGCCTCTTTTTACGCTTCGGCAGTGCCCAACGCCGTCAAGGGCGACAGCGACGACCCCTACTATCAGAATGGGCTCTCCATGCGCTGCGCCAAGAGCTTTGTGCTGCTGCTCACCGACGGCGCCTCCACCATGGACGGCGTCATTCCCTCCACGCTGAAGAATTACTACTCGGCCACCGGCGACAACACTGGCTGCACCGAAAGCAACGGAAACAATTGCGAACTTCCAGACTCGGGCACCCGATACCTGGATGACGTGGCCTATTATGCGCACATCAACGATCTGCGCGCCGACCTGGACGACGAACAGAACCTCACGCTCTATGCGGTCTATGCCTTCGGCAACGACCCCAATGCCCGCGACTTGCTGCGCGAGGCCGCCAAGAACGGCGGGTTCGATGACAAAAACAACAACGATACACCCGAACCGGACGAATACGACGAAAACGGAGATTCGATTCCGGACAACTACTTCGAAGCCGGCGACGGCTACCTGCTGGAAGCCCGGCTCATGGACGCCTTCCTCGACATCGGCCAGAAGGCCGCTTCGGGCACGTCGGCTTCGGTGCTGGCCACCAACAGCGAAGGCGAAGGCAACATGATCCAGGCTTACTTCGTGGCGGCCAAGGAGAACGAACAGCGCACCGAGAAGGCCCGCTGGCTGGGCTACCTGCAATCCCTGTGGATGGATAGCAACGGCCGGTTGCGGGACGACTCCGGCGATGTCAATGCCACCCTGGACGACAACGACGCCGTGGTGGAATTCATCACGAACGCGGAAGGCGACACCAAAGTTCTCATCGAGGGACAGGAGCTGGATTTAGACAGCCTGCACCCCATCTTCCAATCTGACCGGCGCCTCGAACAGCGCGTGCCGGCCACCCGCAAAATCTTTACTTTCGTGGATCTGGACCGCGATGGCGTGGCGGATGAATCCACTGCCGATCCCTTCGATACCACCGGAGAAGTGATCGCTTTCGACAGCGCCTCGGCCGCCCGGATCAAACCCTTCCTGGGGGTGGCTGACAACACGCTCTACGGGTCGCTGGGGATGAACCTGGGCGCCACCCACGACACCCGGGTGACCAATATCATCGAGTGGGTGCGGGGCACGGAGATCACCGGTCTGCGCAACCGCACCGTCGACGGGGTGACCCATCGCCTGGGAGATATCATCCACTCCACCCCGGTGACCGTCTCCAAGGCCGTGGACAACTACCATACCCTCTATGCCGATCAATCCTACTTGACCTACTGGAATGCCGTGAAGGGTCGTGAAAGCCTGATCTACGTGGGCGCCAACGACGGCATGCTCCACGCCTTCACCAGTTGGAACTACGGTTTCGACACCCAGGGACGATCCACCTATACCAAACCGGCAGCGGCATCGGCCAACGAGCGCATCGGCGACGAGGTGTGGGCCTTCATTCCCCAGGCCGTGCTGCCCCATCTCAAGTGGCCGGCCCACGAGAACTACACCCACACCTACCTGGTGGACGGCCGGCCGCGGGTGTTCGACGCTAAGATCCTGCCCGACGACACCCACTACACGGACAGCGATGCGGAGCCCAACTGGGGAACGTTCCTGGTGATGGGCCTGCGCATGGGCGCCAAGCACATCACGGTCACCGAAAATTTCGGCACCGGCGCGGAAACCCGCGCTTTCGATCCGACCTATTTCTGCCTGGACATCACCGATCCGCGCAACCCGCGCCTGATGTGGGAGCGCACCTACCCGAACCTGGCCATGAGCTGGTCCCGGCCCGCGCCCCTCAAGGTGGGCGAGCGCTGGTACCTGGCCTTCGGCTCGGGCCCCACGGACTATAGCGGCACCAGCAACCAGCCGGGCTACCTCTACGTGGCCGATCTGGCCACCGGAAACCTGCTGCGCCAGTTCGGTCCCATCGAAACCGCCGCCAGCCTGGGTTTCTTCAACGACCCGGTGACCTTCGACAAGAACCTGAACTACAACGTGGACGCTATTTACACCACCGGCTCGTTCCTCACCGGCGGCGCGTGGCAGGGCGGCGTCTATAAGATCGCCGTCCCGTGCGACAACTGCCAGTGGGACGACAGTTACAACCCGAACAACGCTTTCGGGTATGCCGAAGATCCGGCCCAATGGATCTACCACAAGCTGTTTGCCTCGGACCGACCGATCACCGCGCCGCTCTCGGTGAGCAGCGAATATTCGCCCAGCATCAACATCGACAATGTCTGGCTCTATTTCGGCACCGGCCGCTATCTGACCAAGACCGATGTTTCCAACTCCGACCAGCAGTACCTGTACGGCATCAAGGACCCGTACTTCAACAGCCGGGCGGGCGCCGCCTACCATGATTACACGGACAACACCGTGCTGGATCGCAGCGACCTGATGCGGGTGGATACCCTGACCGTCACGACCCAGCGCCATGTGCTTCAGGGCGGTACCGTGGTCTTCAACGACTTCGATCTACTGGAAACTCATCTCCAGGAGAATTACAGCGGCTGGTACCGGAATCTGGAAGACACCGGAACCGGGCCCTCGGAACGCATCGTGAGCAAACCCTCGCTCCTGGGCGGCATGCTCTTCGTGCCGGTCTTCACCCCCGGCGAGGATCTGTGCGACTACGGCGGCATGACCAATGTGCTGGCCCTCTACTACGCCACCGGCACCGGCTATTACCGCCAGATCTTCGACTGCGACACCCCGGACACCATCCTCGTGAACGGCAATACGGAAGATGTGGTGGCCGTGAAGCTGACCGAAGGCTTCATCGGATCGCCGCCGCCCATGGCCGGTATGCATGCCGGACAGGAAAAGGGTGCCAGGGCCTTCATGCAACAAAGCTCGGGGCGCATCCTCGAGCTGGATGTGAATCCGCCGTTCTACTTCCAGGGAGCGATCATCGACTGGTGGGATTGACAAGTATCGGCAAGCGCTACCGCCGCCGGCAAGGGAAAAGCTCCCGGGCCGGCGCCGGCCCGGACAGCAGCATAGGTAAAAGGATGACTTCCATGAAAAAAATATCGATCCAGCGTATATGGAGCAGCGTGATCGTGTGCCTCGCCCTGCTCCTTTCGACCCACGGCTGGGCCGCCGACAAGGGGCCCAAAGGCCCCCAAAGCATGCCCCCCGTCTCCAGGGAAGGTCAGGGCCGCGGCCTGGAGACCGTGCGGGTCACCATCGAAAAGAAGAACCTGGAGAAGGTCACCACCAATACCGGCGACCGGTTCACGCTCTCGGAAAACACGATCATCGTGAATACCGACGGCCGGCAGATCGGCATCCGGGAGATGCGGGTGCCCTGTGACGTCGAGATCGGCTATCGCACCGAAAACGGCGTGCGCCTGGCCGAACGCATTGACATCCAGCATGTGGGTTCCGACGCCCGTTGGCAATGGACATCGGATCGGCCCGAATAGTATTTCCCGGGATAGATCGTAGCCCCCGTTTCACCGAAGCGGGGGCTTTTCTATTTGAGCACCTTGCAGTAAATCGCCTTGGCATCGCCCGGGGCATAAAAATCTTCCAAAACCGCTTCCAGGCGGTAGGCGCAGCGCTCGTAGAAGATGCGGGTGCTGGCATAGATCGGGCGGTGGGAGGTCTCCACGTAGACGCGGCGGCCGCCGGCTTCGTAGATGCGGCGCTCGCTCTCCTGCATGAGGCGCCGGCCCAGGCCGTGGCGCTGGAGGTCGGGGTGCACGGCGATCCAGAACAGATCGAAGCTGTCGGCGCTACCGGCGATGGGACCGTAGCAGGTATAGCCCACCAGGCGCCCCGCCTGCTCGGCCATGACGAAGTAATAGCCGCTGGCCTGGCCCTTGGCCAGGCGCTCCAGAACCAGCTCTTCGGCCACGCCCACCTCTTCGGGATTGAAAAAGCCGGTGAGGGCCACCAAGCGGCGCACGGCTTGCGGATCTTCGGGCCTCAGATCGTCCCGCCATTTTAAATCCAGAGCACTTTTTTCAAGGCAAGCGACCGGCTGAGGGATTCGGACCTGGGCGCCGGCCAACCCCTGGAAGAAGTTCACGGCATTGCGGCCCAGGGTGCTCAGGCGGTAGCCGCCCTCCTGGACCACCAGGGTGGGCAGGCCCAGCGCACCAATTCGTCGGCCGTTGGCTTCGAAATCCTTGGCCAGCAAATTCCAGGTACCGGCCGGATCGCCTTGGGCGATATCCAATCCCAGGGCTACGACCAGAAAGCGCGGCGCGAAGCGTCGGATGCGGTCCAGGGCTTTTTCCAGGGCCCGGCCGTAGACCCGGCCCGCCACGCGCTCGGCCAGCGGCAGGTTGCAGTTGAAGCCTTCGCCTTCGGCCGCGCCGCACTCTTCCTCGAATCCGGAGAAATAGGGATAGGCGAATTTCGGATGGGCGTGGATGGAGACGGTGAGCACGTCGGCCCGGCGGTAGAAGATCTCCTGCTGGCCGTTGCCGTGGTGGTAGTCGAGGTCCAGGATGGCAACCTTGCCCTGGCGGCTCAGGTAATGGGCCGCAATGGCGGTGTTGTTGAGGTAGCAAAAGCCGCCGAAGAGGCGCTGCTCGGCGTGGTGCCCGGGCGGTCGCACCAGAGCATAGGCCAGGCGCCGGCCGGCCTGGATTTCAGCGGCGGCGGTCAGGGCGCATTCGGCGGCCCGCCGGGCGGCCGCATATACGCCGCGGTGAACCGGCGCCGAGGTGTCGAAGCAATAGTAACCGGCCAGCACCGAAGGGTCCTGGGGCGGCCGGGTCTGGTTGCGCGGCGGGAAGATATAGGGGTAGCGCATTTGCCCGGCGGGCATGCGGCGACTTTCGCGGCGCAGGTAGGCGAGCAGCTCGGGTGCGTGCACGGCGGTGATGTGTTCGTCGCCGAAGGCCTGCGGCCGGCGCCGGGTGAACAGGCCGCTGGCGATCAGCCGCTCTTCCAGGAGCTGAACGCGGGCCGGGGTTTCCAGATAGCCTTCGGCGCGTACGTCGTGTCCGGTGTGCCGGTCGCTGACCACCAGGGCGATGGCATCCTGGGGAGAAGCGCTCCCGTCATTGCCCACCCTCTTTTTCTTTGATTGTACATCCATGGAAAGCACTTTGCGTTTGAAAGCCCGGATCAGGCCGTCAGGCCGACCACGGCGACGATGCGCTGGATGGCCTGATCGTAGCTCAGGCCCGCCCGCTCGATGGCGGCCGCGAAACCGGCGTCCGGGGCGATGCAGGGGTTGGCGTTGATCTCCAGGACCCACGGCCGGCCGGCCGGGTCCACGCGAAAATCCACCCGGGCATAGCCGGCCAGGTCGAAGCGTTCCCAGCAGGCCAGGGCCAGGGCTTCCAGGCGGCGGAGCAGATCCTGGTCTTCGGCCCCGAAATCGAAGCGCCGGGGGGTGTGGTGATAGGCATAGGAGGCTTCGTCCCATTTGGCGCTGTAGTCCACGATCTTGACCTGATCGTCCGCGTAGCCTTCGAAGACGATCTCCGCCGGGGGAAGTACTTGCGGCCCCTGGGGGCCGTCCAGGACCGAGAGATTGAACTCGCGGCCCTCGATGAAGGCTTCGGCAAAGCAGTGCCCGCCCAGCTCGGGGGCGCGTTGCCGCAGGCGCTCGGGCAGGCCGGGGGTGTCGGCGGCCGCCACCAGGGCCTTTGCATCCAGGCCGATGCTGGCGTGCTCCCAGACCGATTTGACGATCCAGCGCGCTGGCCATTGCGCCTTAGGCGGCAGCTTGCACAGACGCCGGCCGTCGCAAGGCCCCACCCAGGCCGGGGTGGGCAAGCCGCCGGCTGAAAGGCGCTGCTTGGCCACGGCTTTGTTGGAGGTCAAAAAAAGCGCTTCGGCCGAGGCGCCGGCATAGGGCAAGTGCAGGGCATCCAGCAGAGAAGGGAAGAAGTGCAACAACCGGCCGGTGCCGGCCAGGGACTCCACCAGGTTGAAGACCAGATCGGGCCGGGCGTGCTCCAATTGCTGCCGCACGGCCGCTAGGTTCAGGTCGCAAGTCAGGCGCACGGTGGCGTGGCCCAAGCGCTCCAAAGCCGCCGTGACCGCCTCGGCCTGCACCAGCACGTCCTGCTCGTCGGGCGAACTCTGGTCGCCCAGGGCGTTATGCACCACGGCAATGCGCATCTCAGTTGCCCTTGTCCGCAACTTTTTGGGCGCGGCGAATGCGCTGACGCGCGGAATTCATGATGCGTTCGATGAGCTGGACAAAGGGAATGCCCAGGTGGGTGCAGATAATGGGCAGATCGGAGTGCTCGGGATGTAATCCGGCCAGGGGATTGACCTCCATGAACTGCGGGGCGCCGTCGCCATCGCAACGAATATCGGCCCGGCCGGCATCGCGGCAGCCCAACACGCGCCAGGCGTCCAGGGCCACCTTTTCGGCCTCGGCCACCACCGGGTCTTTCTGGGGCTGTCCCAGCTCGTAGCGCACCCGCTCCTCGCACTGCTCCTTGTTGGTATAGGAGTAGACTTCGGGTTCGGCGTTTTGCAGCAGGTGCACTTCGATGGTGCCCAGCACCCGGGCGTCATGGCCGGTGCCCACCAGGGCCACCGTGAACTCCCGGCCCGGCAGGAATTGCTCCACCAGCACCGGCTGGCGGAAGGTGACGATCAGATTGCGGCAGGCCGCGCCCAGATCGTCCCGGCGCCGGATGATCGAGTCGGGCGAAACGCCTTTGCCCGTGCCTTCGGCCACCGGTTTGATGAAGTAAGGCGGGGCGAAGTGCACGCTGCGCACATCATCCGGCCCGGCCACCACGGCAAAATCGCAGGTGGGAATGCCGGCATCGCGCAGCACGCGCTTGGTCATGCCCTTGTGCAACGTCAGGGCCATGACCAAAGGGTCCGAGAAAGTATACGGAATGTCGTAGGCATCCAGCAGGGCCGGCACCTGGGCTTCGCGGCCGATGCCGTACATGCCTTCGGCGATATTGAAGACCAGGTCCCAGCGGTCGCCGGCCGCCAGGCGCTGGGTCAGGTGCTTGATGTGGCCGATGCGCTCGACGGCATATCCCAGGGAGACGAGCGCCTTTTCCAGGGCATCGATGGTCTCTTCGCGATCGAACTCGGCCGTCTCTTCTTCACCGTAACCGGCCTTCAGATAATCCGAGCGCAGGTCATAGGTTAATCCAACTTTCATCGATAAGCCCCTCCCAGACAACCTCGTCGTAAAGCAATTGATGCCAGCGGCTGGCCTCTCCCTGGGCCACGCCGGCGATGCTGCGCTCCAAGGCCGCCTTGGCGATGACGCGCGCGGCCGGGCACTCCTCGTCCCAGCCGTCGAAGATCCCCGCCGCCGAGTAGACATGGGGAAAGAGGCGGCAGATCAAGGGTCGCACAGTCAGCGGCAATTGGCAACCCTGGGGGGAGAGAAAGAGGCAGTCGCCGTTGGCCTGGCGCTTGATCACCCGCCGGCTGCCGTCGGGCCGGAAGACATGTTGCTGCCAGAGGGGGTCTTCGCCTTGATCGGCATAGGCCAGATCGCTGCAAGGCCGGTACTCGTAAAAATCCCTGCGCCGGGTGTGGCTGCCGATGCGGCGGCAATCGCCCCAGGTGACGTAGATATCGTGCTCCTGGCAGCAGGTGCGCCCCGCCCGGGCGCACTCCCGGCACAACCGGCTTTGATCCGTCTCAGACGCCAGCGCGGCCTTGTGCCCCGCGGTAACACAATACGCTTTGATCGCACGCTCCGAACCACTCATATGATCGGCCTCCTTCCTGGGCGAAACCCTCGGAAGGCCGCGACATCCAAGCGGCTGCTCCGCCAACCCAACTGCTTTCCATAACCGCCTGAACGAAAACGCCCCTTTGAAAGGGGCTGGTCAAACGCGGCCGGACGAACGGGCCGAAGGTCGAAACGCTGACCACTTGCTTCAGGCGTCGACCTTCGGCCTTCCTGTTTCAGAGGGTATCCGGATACTGGAACAATTTGTCTTCGTAATTCTTGAGCACCACCTTGTCGCCGTCGCGGCCCTGGCAGTAATCGGGCGTGATCGGGATCTTGCCGCCGCCGCCGGGGGCGTCGATGACATAGGTGGGAATGGCGTAACCACTGGTAAAGCCCCGCAGGCCGCGGATGATATCCACGCCCTTTTGCACCGGGGTCCGGAAATGAGCCGATCCCGAAATCGGATCGCACTGATACAGATAATAGGGCCGCACCCGCATCTGGAGCAGATGATGCATCAGCGAGCGCATGGTCTCCACCGAATCGTTGATGTCGCGCAGCAGCACGGTTTGGGATCCCAGGGGGATACCCGCATCCGCCAGGCGTTGGCAGGCCCGGTAGGCTTCGGGCGTGCACTCGTCCGGATGGGTGAAGTGCAGGCTCATCCACAGGGGATGATGGCGCCGCAGCATGCGCACCAACTGGGGCGTCACGCGCTGGGGCAGCACGGCCGGAATCTTGGTGCCGATGCGGATGATCTCCACATGCTTGATCTGCCGCAACTGGGTCAAGAGCCAATCCAGGCGCGCGTCGCTGAGGGTCAGCGGATCTCCGCCCGACAGCAGCACATCGCGGATGGTGGGCGTGCGGCGAATATACTCCAAGGCGTTTTCCAGGCGCCGGCGGTTGAAAAAGAGCCGGCCGTGGCCCACTACCCGGGAGCGGGTGCAGTAACGGCAATAGGTGGAACAAAAATCCAGGGTCAAAAATAGGACCCGGTCCGGATACCGGTGCACGAGACCGGGCACCGGGCTTTGATTCTCTTCTCCCAGGGGATCGTCGTCCTCCCCATCCATCTTCACGAACTCGTCGATCACCGGCACCACGGTGCGCCGCAGGGGATAATCGGCGGCGTGACCCACCAGCAGGCTCAAATAGTATGGCGTAATTCCCAGGGGCAACTTGGTTTGCAGGCACTCGGCCGCCATCTTCTCCTGGGGGGTCAGATGGAGAAAGCGTTCAAGCTGCTCCAACGTGCGCACCCGGTTGGCGATCTGCCACTGCCAGTCGCTCCATTGGCGCTCGGTAATGTTGGGGTAATAGCACTGCTTGAAACGGCGTCGAGGGGTTGGGGTGTCGAGGGGCAAGCTTTGAATGACCAGCTTGCGGTTTGACTTACTTTTGACAGACGGCTGTAAAGCGGCAGGACAGCAAGCCTGCTGGCTCGGAGGTTCGTCTTCTACCTCCGCGCCGATTTCCGTGGAACTCGCGGTCTTGACATCGGCTTTGGCAATCACTTGGCGACAAGGGTTGCGATGCATCGTTTTTTCTCTCTCCTTCTGAAGAAGATTCTGGTTCTGCCCGTTGTCTGTTTTCTGCCGGACCCAGCACCCGGGCCTTCTCCCAGGATACCGTTTCCGGCTCGTCTATACACCAATCGGCTTAAAAACGTCCATCCTTTTTAGTGCAGCGCATCGGCCGTTCCGTTCGTCGCGCCCTTTTTTGGATGGCTCCATAACAAAACGCATGCCACCTTATAATCGTCCCATAAATCAAATACTTAAGTTTTTCTTTAATCACCCTATCGGAACCCGGCGTTCCGTTTTTCAACCGGCTTGGGCCGCGCTGATATCTCCCGGCGGCTCCACACAAAATGTAACAAACCGTATTTTTTCTACATATGAGTCGCAACCCCACCCTCGCGAAGCTGCGGAAGAGGAAATTTCAGTTCTTTTTTTCAACCCCAAAAAGGTATCCACACGTCTCTTCCTTTTATTTTTCTTCTCGGGCCGCCTCGGCCTGGGAAGATTTGTGGATATCGATGATCTTGGTTTTCTCGCTATACGCCATGGTTTCGTAATGGGTGATGCCCTGGAGCTTGGCGGTGATGGTGCGCATGCGTTCGATCTGCGCCAGGGCCCGCTCCATATAGGGGGCGCCTTCCGGCTGCGGACCGGGCCGGGCGGCCAGAATTTCCAGAAAGCCGGATAAGGCCTGAAGCGGCTGATTGAACTCGTGGCACACCGCTCCGGCGGTCTCCAGAACCCCCTCCAATTTCTCCCGTTGCAGGCGGTCCCGAGCCGCCCTGTTCTTCTCGGTCAAATCGGAAAGCACAACGACGCATCCGCCCGCCTCGCCGCCCGGATTCCGGATGGGTGCCATGCTGAAGAGAAACTCGCGGCGGGCGCCATCGGCGCAACGCACCTGCTCTTCGAAGCTGTGATACCCTTCTTTTTGCGCCATGAGCATCTCCTGGCGCTGATAGGTCGCCGCAAGGTCCGGCGGAATCTGCTCGGGCATCTCCAGTGGACGCCGGCCGATGATCTGATCGCGGGTCAGCCCCAGAATGTTCTTGGCGAAGACTTTGTTGCACCCCTGGAAAACGCCCTGGGCGTCCTGGAAGTAAATGGGGTTGGGGATGGTGTTGATCAGCGTGTCCAGAAGCTGCAAATAGCCGCGCAACCGCTCCTCGGTCGTCTCGCGATCGACTTCCTTTTGCAAATGTTCGGCTTCCAGCCGCCCGATTTTGTCCGTGGCCTCGCCCAGGGCCCGTTGCGCCTGGCGCAAGGCCTGCACGTTGCGCCGCAGGCGGAGCGTGGCCCATAGACTCGCTGCCAAGAGGAGCAGCATAACGATCCAGGCGTACAGAGGCATGCGCGCAATTCCTTATGAATCCTGGCCCCCCGGCGGCACGTGCGGCCGCCATGGTTGGCATCAGGATACCCCCATGCGGGCTTTTGTCAAGCCCGGGCTGGCTTTCCAGGAAACTATTGCCTATTTGGGCCCATCTATATAATGATAGCGCTCGGTTCAAACCGAGCCCAACCCCGACACCGCATACGCGCATTAAAGGAGCAGACCATGCCGATCACAACCGTACGCTGGGTTACCGGCAAGCAATTCGTGGGCACCGACTCGCGCAATCAATCGGTGGTACTTTCCGCCGAAGATCCGGCCCGGGGCGTCAGCCCTTCCCAGATGCTGCTGATCGGCCTGTCGGCCTGCACGGCGTACGATGTGCTGGACATCATGAGCAAGAAGCGCCAGCCGCTGACCATGCTGGAAATCGTCGCCAACGGCGAACAGGACCCCAAGCCCCCCTGGGCCTATCGGCGCATCCATCTCAAATACCGGGTCAGCGGCAACGGGTTGACACCCCAGGCCTTGACCCAGGCCATCCGCCTTTCCCAGGAGAAATTTTGTTCGGTGGCCGCCACGGTTCGCGGAGTGTCTGAAATCACGACTGAATTCGAGATCGTGCCCATGGCCGGGGAAACCATTCCGGAATAGACGCAAAGGAAGGGCATGTTTTTTGCTCAAAAAGTTTCGGCTCAATTAATTGCGCCAAGGGGCGATAATTCGGTAATGACCGGAAGTGCTTCCCCTGGTCCCGAAGCACGCGGCGTTCAAAGCACCAAAAACACGACGGGCGCGTATAGATGACACCGAAGCGACAGGTGAAACACTGGCTGGGCATCCTGATCGTCCTGGGGCTGACGGTCTTGGTCGGCCGGCAGGCCCGGGCCGACATCTATGTCTACGTGGATCACCAGGGGGTCATGCACTTCACCAACACCCCCACCTCCAGCAACTACAAAGTCTACATGAAGGAGACGCCCCGGGTGGCGCCGGAGGCGCCGCGCACCTGGTACAGCATCGAGAGCTATGACGATGTCATCGGCGAGGCGGCCCGGCTGCACGGCATCTCCCCATTCCTGCTCAAGGCGATGATCCACGTGGAGTCCTACTTCAATCCGCGGGCGGTATCCAAAAAGGGGGCCGTGGGCCTGATGCAGATCATGCCCGACAACTTCGGTCCATTGAACATCAACGACCCCTTCGATCCCTGGGAGAACATCATGGGCGGCACCCGCTATTTCCGCTCCATGCTCGAACGCTTCAACTACCAACTGCCATTGGCCCTGGCCGCCTACAACGCCGGCCCCGGCGCCGTGGAGCGCTACAACGACATCCCGCCCTACAAAGAGACCGAGGATTACGTCAAGAAGGTCATGCGCTTCTTTCAAATCTATAAAAACAGTTGATCGCGATGATTCGATCAAAACCATGACGGAGAGCGATCCATGCCTATCTTAGCCCTCGTAGGTTTGTGCTTTCAAATCTTCTTTGCGGTCCACGCGGCACGCAGCGGATGCGACCGCTACTGGCTTTATATCATCATCATTTTTCCCGGCATCGGTTGCCTGATTTACTTCTTCGCCGAGTATTTGCCCTCCATGCAGCAAAGTTACCGGCTGCAACGGCTGAAAGCCGACGTCGGCCAGGGGCTCAACCCCGGCAAACGCTTAAACTATTTGCAGATGCAGGTGGAGCGCACCCCCAGCGTCAAAAACAAAAAGCTCCTGGCCGAAGCCTACGTCAACGAACGCCTGTTCGATCCGGCCATCACACTCTATAACGAATGCCTGCAAGGCGCCTACCGCCATGACCGCCATCTGCTCGAAGGCTTGAGCTGCGCCTATTTCTTCAAAGGGGACTACCGCAATGCCAAAACCCACCTGACACATCTGGCGCAAAGCGCCCCCGAGCACGGCAGCGACCCGTTCCAATTGCTTCTGGCCCGCACCCACGAGACCCTTGGCGATCTGGAGGCGGCCAAAACCGCCTACCGCGGTATGCTCAAGCGCTTTTCAGGCGAGGAGGCGCGCTGCCGCTACGCTTTGCTGCTCAAGCAGAGCGGCCAAGCCGAAGAGGCCCGGCGCATCTTCGAAGAAATCCTCAACAATGTGCGCCTTTCGCCGCGGTATTACCGCAAGGCCCAGAAGCCATGGGTCGAAATCGCCAAAAAAGAAACCGCCTGAATTAGTCTACCACCCGGCCAACTGTCAGGACTTGTCCGACGCCAGCACCAGGGCCGTGCGGCTGGGCAGATAAAGGCTCAGGCGATGGGGTTGGTCGGCTGCCGCGGGCGGCAGGGTAAGATGGGGCAGCTCGGGGTCCACGCGCCCATGGCCGCCGTATTGGGGTGCATCCGAATCCAAGACGATGCGATAGCGGCCCGGCGGGGCCGGGAAACCATAGTCGGCAAACGACTGGGTGGGATGAAAGTTGAATGCCCAGATCAGGCCGGCGCGCGCGAAGATCAAAATCTTGTCGTCGTTGTGCTCCCAGAGATGGTACCCCCAGGGGGCGGCCAGCACCTTATGCGCGCGGGCCAGGGCGATCATATCCTTGTCGAAGCGGTCCAACTGTCGATAGCGCAGGCGCGGATTGTCCACCAGCGACCACTGGCGCCGGGCGTAGTGGTGGGACCAGTTGTTGCCCTGGCGCGGAAAATCGATCCACTCCGGGTGCCCGAACTCATTGCCCATGAAGTTCAGATAGCCGTGGCCGGCCGTGGCCAGGGTGATCAGGCGGATCAGCTTGTGCAGCGCGATGCCGCGGGCCACGGACAAATTGTCGTCGCCTACGCTCATGTGCTCGTACATGGCGGCATCGAGGAGCCTGAAGATCAAGGTCTTGTCGCCCACCAGGGCCTGGTCGTGGGATTCGGTGTAGGAGATGGTGCGCTCGTCGTGGCGGCGGTTGTTGAGCTCCCACCACAGGCCGCCCATGGGCCAATCCTCGTCGCGGGTCTCCTTGGTCAGCTTGATCCAGTAGTCGGGCACGCCCATGGCGAAGCGGTAGTCGAAGCCGATGCCGCCCTCCGTCCAGGGCCGCGCCAGTCCGGGCATGCCGCTGACATCCTCGGCGATGGTGACGGCGTCGGGCCGCACCTGGTGGATGACCTGGTTGGCCAGGGCCAGGTAGCAGAGCGCCTCTTCGTCCACGTTGGCGTTGAAGTAATCGTCGTAGCAGGTAAACGCTTTTTCCAGGCCATGATCCAGATAGAGCATGCTGGTGATGCCGTCGAAGCGGAAGCCGTCCACCCGGAACTCGTCGAGCCAGTAGCGGCAATTGGAGAGCAGGAAGTGAAGCACCTGGGGCTTGCCGTAGTCGAAGAGCCGCGAATCCCAGGCGATATGCCGGCCCCGGTCGCCCTTGTGGAAGAATTGATACTCGCTGCCGTCGAAGCGGCTGATGCCCTCTACTTCGTTGTTAACCGCATGGGAGTGCACCAGATCGATGAGCACGCGCAACCCGGCGGCGTGGGCCGCGTCGATGAGCGCCTTGAACTCGTCGGGCGTGCCGAAGCGGGACGAAGCGGCGAAAAAACTGGAGACGTGGTAACCGAAGCTGCCGTAGTAAGGGTGTTCGGGGATGGCCATGATCTGCAGGGTGTTGTACCCCGCGGCCACCACGCGCGGCAGCACCTGGGCCGTAAATTCGGCATAGGTGCCGACCGACTCGGCTTCGGTGGCCATGCCCACATGCACCTCGTAGATCAAGGGGGCGCCGGCCGGGGCCTCGAAACGCGGCATACGCCAGGCATAGGGCACGGGCGGCCGCCACACCTGGGCGTTGAAGATCAGGGTGCGCGGGTCCTGCACCACGCGCCGGGCCCAGGCCGGAATGCGGTCGCCGCCGCCACCGGGCCATTGCACATGCAGGCGGTACAAATCCTGGTGGCGCAGGCGGTCGGCCGGCAGCCGAAGCTCCCAGGTGCCGTTGGCGTCGATGCGCGTCAGGGCCAAATCCGCGCGCAGCCCCCAGTCGCTTAGATCGCCGATCAGATGGATGGCCGTGGCGTTTGGCGCCCACTCCCGCAGCACCCAGCCTTGGGCATCGAAATGCAGACCGTAGTACTCATGACCGGAAGCAAAATCGGCCAGCGTCTTGCCTTGGGGGGTGAATTGGCGGGCGGCCCGGGCGATGCGGGCGATACGCCGGGCAATGACCTCACGATAGGACGATAGATAGGCGTCGGAGGATAGAAAAAGCTCCAGGCGTTTTTTTTCGGAGGGGTTTGCCATGGCGATCAAGTCAGCAAAGGCCTTTCCAGCATCCGTTCGTAAAGATCGATATATTGGCGCGCATTGACCGAATGCGTGAATGTCTCCATGGCCTGGCGCATGATGCGGGCCACCTGGCGAGCCCTGACATCGGCCGGCAGCCTGTAAAATTCCATGGCCTGATCGATGGCCCACATCAAGCCGTTGGCATCGTAGATATTAAAGAGAAAACCGCTGCCCCGGTCGTTGGCCGCATCCAGAGGGGTCACCGTGTCGTGAATGCCGCCGGTTTCATGGGCCACGGGCAGCGCGCCATAGATCTGCCCGATCATCTGGGGCAGCCCGCACGGCTCGAAGAGCGACGGCATCAACACGAAGTCCGCCGCGCCGTACGTCAAATGCTCCAGGTCTTCGCTGAAATCGCACACCGCCACGCGCGAGTGGAATTCGTGTTGGTTGACGATGTTGCGGAACACCTGCTGAAAGGGACCATCGGCCACGAACACCACTTGCAGATTTCGCACCCAGTAGTCGGAAATCATCTTGTAGAAGATATCGGCCAGCAGTTGGCAGCCTTTCTGCACCGGGTCCAGGCGCGAGGGCCAGAAGAAGAGCGGCGCCTTCTCGTCTTCGATCAGCCCCAGCAACCGCTGCAGGTTGCGTTTGTTCTCTTGCTTGGCCCTGGCGTGGTCCTTGGCCTTGTAGGTGGCGGCCAGAAAGGTGTCTTTCTGCGGATTGAAGCCCGGATCGGGGGCGTTGAGAATACCGGTGGCGCAATCGGCATTGGCCTTGTTGATCAGCTCCTGGCGCAAATGGGGCTCGATGAAAGCGTGGCGTCCCTGGACGATCTCGTCCAGAAAGTGCTGGCTGACGGTATTGACGAAGTGGGCGCCGAACACGCCGCTCACCAGAAAATCCACGGGATTGGACTCCCGGACGCCTTCGTAGGATTCGGCGTAGTGCATGTAGTAGAGATGATCCCAGAAGTAGGCTGCGTCGATGCCGCGATCCTCGATGTGCGCCAGGGTGGTCTTGACCGTGTGGATGTTATGGATCGTGAACAGGCAGGGGATGTGCATCTCCCGGGCCATGGCCGGAATCAGGCCGGTCATCCAGTCGTTGCAGTGGATCAGGTCCGGCCGCACGCGCGGCACGATGTTGTTGATCACCTCGCGCTGGAAGGCCAGGGCGATGTGCGTATTCTGATCGCCGTAGTTGGAGTAGACCCGGTTGAGGTAGAAAAAGGCCCGATCCTGGGCCAGGTGCACGCGGTCGTTGGGCATGACGCGCCGCAGGGTACGCCGCTCCTTGCGCAGAAACGGCGCCAGGCGGTCTTCGAAAATGGAGCGATAGTCCGGCAGGGCCACATGCACGTCGGCCCCCTGCTCGAACAGGGCGCTGACCAGGGCGGCGGAGACATCGGCCAGGCCGCCGGCCTTGGCGGTCAGAAAGTGGGCCAGGTTGCCCATGCGGTCGGGCAGATAGGTCACTTCCGGGGTGACGATGAGCACCCGTGGTATTCTTCGTTTGATGGACATGGAGTTCTTCAATCCGGCCCCAAGGCCTGGTTGGAACGTTTATTTGGGCGAACACAAAGATCTTTCGGACGACGACGGCGTGGCCGGCCTAGGCCCAGGTGATCAACCCCGGCGTCACGCGGATCCAATCGTCGGCATGGGGCACTACCCGCACGGTGAAACCGTAACGGCCCGAATCCCGACATGCCAGGTTGCAACGATAGAGGTAGCGGCCGCCGCCCAGGTCTTCGGCCATGGCCATCTCCTGGGTCTGGCCCTTGTTCAGCTCGGCGGTGCGCTTCATGCGGCCGTAGTAGAGTTCCACGTCCACCTCTTCGGGCATAAGTTCGCCCAGCTCGACAATGCTGCTGACCGAAAAGGAGTCTTCCACTTGGAAGGGCCCTTCGTGATCGCGCTCGGGCAAGCCGACCTTGATCTGCTGCCACAGCTCCTTGAGCCGCTTGTGCAGCACGCTCAGGCGCCGGGCTTCGGCGCCGCCGTCGGCCATCAGCTCCTTGTAGCGCTGCACGGCGGGCAGATAGAAGCGCTGCTGATATTCACCGACCATGCGGTGGCTGCAAAAATCGGCCATGGCCATCTTCATGGAGGCCTTCATCTTGGCCAGCCACTCGTTGGGCATGTTGCCCGACGCGCGGTTGTAGAAACAGGGGATGACATCGTTTTCCAAGACATTATAGAGGGCCTGGTTCTCGACGGCATCCTGGTAGGAGGGATCGGAGTACTCCTCGCCGCTACCGATGCTCCACCCGGTGGCCGGCGTATAGCCTTCATCCCACCAGCCATCCAATATGCTCAGGTTGAGGGCGCCGTTGATGGCCGCTTTCATGCCCGAGGTGCCGCACGCCTCCATGGGCCGGCGGGGCGTGTTCAGCCAGACATCCACGCCCTGCACCAGGTGCCGGGCGATGCCCATGTCGTAGTCTTCCAGGAAAGCGATGTGATTGGCCACGTTGTGCTGGCGCGCGAACTGGATGATGTTGCGGATCAGCTCCTTGCCCTCGTTGTCCTGGGGATGGGCCTTGCCGGCGAAGATAATCTGCACCGGCCGTTCCTTGGAGGTCAAAATGGCCTTGAGCCGTTCCGGATCGCGCAGGATCAGGTTGGCGCGCTTGTAGGTGGCGAAGCGCCGGGCAAAACCGATGGTCAGTACTTCCGGGTCCAGGGCGTTCTCGGCCGCCTTGACCACCGAGGTGGGCGCGTTGCGGCGGCTGTACTGCTTAACCAGCAGGTCGCGCACCTTGCTGATCAGCCGGGTGCGGTTCATTTCATGGGCGCGCCACAACTCTTCGTCGTAGATTTCGTCGATGCGCTCGACATTTTCGCTCTTGCGGCTGCTGTAGTGCCATTCCGGACCCAGGTAGCGCTCGAAGAGCATGACGATGTCCGGGGCGATGAAGCTGGAGATGTGCACGCCGTTGGTGACGTGGCTGATGGGCGTGTCCTCGTCCGAGCGCTCCGGCCACACGTGGGACCACATGCGCCGGGCCACCCGGCCGTGCAGGCGGCTGACGCCGTTGCAGTATTGAGACAGACGCAGCCCCAGGATAAACATGGAGAAGGGACCCTGGGGGTGGGCATTGCCCGTCCGGCCCCAGGAAAGCAGTTCGTCTTCGCCGATCTCCATCTGCCGGGCCAGGGTGTGGATGTAGGGCCGCACCAGCTCGGTGGGAAATTCGTCATGGCCGGCCGCCACCGGCGTGTGGGTCGTAAAGACCGAGCTGCGCGCCACGATCTGCATGGCCGTGGGCAGGTCCAGCTTGTGCTGGGCCTTGATTTGGGCCAGGCGCTCGACATTTGAAAAGGCGCTGTGGCCCTCGTTCATATGGCACACCGTGGGCTCGATGCCCATGGCGGTCAAGGCCCGCATGCCGCCGATGCCCAGCAGCACTTCCTGGGCCAGCCGGATGCCCGGCTCGCTGTTGTAGAGCCGGGCTGTAATGTCGCGGATGCCCGGCGGGTTTTCCATCACGTTGGTATCCAGCAGCACCAGGGGGATGCGGCCGATCATGATCTTCCAGACATCGGCCACAATATCGCCTTGGGGCCCGGTCACGCGGATGCGCAGGTCGGTGCCGTTGCTGTCTTTGACCCGCATCAGGGGCAAGGTGTAGAGATCGGTTTCCGGGTAGGTCTCCTGCTGCCAGCCATTGGGATCGAGCAGTTGCTGGAAGTATCCCTGCCGGTAGAGCAGGCCCACGGCCACCATGGGCAAACACATGTGCGAAGAAGATTTGAGATGGTCGCCGGCCAGCACCCCCAAGCCGCCCGCGAAGAGCGGAAGACTTTCATGGATGCCGAACTCCATGGAGAAGTAGGCGATGCGGGCACCGGGGCCATAAGGATTCTGGACGATATCCGGGGTGGCCAGCACCCGCTCCTTGAATTGCTGCCGGACCCGATCCAGGTGGGCCAGGAAGCTGTCGTCCTTGGACAGCTTGCGCAGCCGTTCCTGGGAAACCTGGGTGGCGAAAACAATGGGGTTGCGCCCGGACTCTTCCCACAAGCGGGGGTCGACCCGCCGGAAGAGCTCGATGGCGTCCGGTTTCCATGACCACCAAAGATTGCGGGAGAGCACCCCCAAAAAACTCAAGGAGCCGGGCAGCCGGGGAAAAACCTGAAACGCGAGAATATGCTTCATTATATTGCTCCCATGGGATTTAATCTGCGTGGGTTCCGTGCTACAGGGGCCAACTTAATCACAACCGGTGCGGATGTCCACGTTTAATTTCACTGCGCCCGAGGCAGTCCCACCAAGAGCAAGGGCCCGTACTTCCCAACGCGATCGGCCACGGGCGGCGTTAAACGATCACCACCGCATTCTGGGCATTGGCGATGCCGCTGTGGACATATTTGTCGGCGGCATCGTCGGTCACCCAATGCTGGCCGTCCACCACGTAGCGATATTGATATTCGCGCCCCTTGTCGAGTATTACGGTAACGGTGAAATCGCCGTTCTTGAGCGCCTTCATGGGAGTTTTGTCGATCTTCCATTCGTTGAACTCGGCGACGACACTGGCTTTGGTGGCTTCGCCGACGACCTTCTTGTCCAGCCTGAAGGTGACTTTGCATTTGTCTTTCAAGTACTGTTTCTTGATGCTCATCGTGGCCTCCCTGTTGCCGATGGTTTTGCGTTCGCCCGCATCGATCCCCACCCGAATAGCGGTTTGACCCGGTGGGAAACGCGGTCCGGAATATACCATACGTAATCGCGGGCAAAAGAAGAGGATTACAAAAAAGGAGTCGGGTTGAAACTGCTCAGAGTCTTGGACGTATGGCGCTAATTCTTTGAAACGATAAGTCGTATGGTCGATCCGTCAATGTATTCATCTTTAGTTTTGAACACGGCCTTTGTCAACAAGCTAGGATAGCTTATTCCAGACCCGCAGCAACTCGCTGACGCCCCAGGCTTGGGCATCGCATCCCCGTTGGGCGTGGGGCGCATCGCCGTCCACGATCTCCGGCACATGGCCCACGCAATGGCTGTTGATCAATTGCAGGCTGCTGGAGAGCCAGGCCAGGGCCGCGGCCCGGCCCGCATCGCCGTATTGCTGAGCCCAGGCTTCACAGAAGGAGGGAAACGGCCAAGTCCAGGCCGTGCCGTTGTGATAGGCCGGCTTGCGCCGGGTGTCTTCGTCGCCCAAGTACTGGCCCCAGTAGGGGTTGAGCGGGTCATTGAGCAGTTGGCCGTCGCGGCGCACGGCCAGCGGCACTTGCACCGGCCGATCGGCCAGGCTGCGGATGGCGCCCGGCACCAGCAGGGCCTGGCAGGCGCTCAAGATGCGCTGAATCATGTCCGGATCGTCGATGGCGCCCAGGGTCACGGCCAGGAGCTGGTTGGGCCGCAGGGCGTCGTCCGGCCGCGCCTGCTGCGCGGTCTGCCCCGGCTCGGCCTGGCGGCAATCGCTCAGGTAGCCCTGCCCGGGCAGCCAGAAGAGTTCGACGATGCTGGTCCGGATGCGCCGGCCCAAATCCCTCCACGGCTTGCTTTTACCAGTATCGATGCGGGCCAGGAAGGCCACGGCCGCATACCACAGGGCCTGGATTTCGATGGGATATCCCTGGCGCGGCGTGCCGGCCGGATAGTTGGTATCCATCCAGGTGAAATGGGACGGGCTGTAGATCAGGCCGGAGGCCGCATCCATGCGAATGCCGTTGGGGGTGCCGGCCATCAGGGCCTGGGCCAGATCGATCAGCACCCGGCGCACGGTGCGGCCGTTGCACGCCTGGGCGAGAAAATCGTCGTGCCCCTCGGCCGCCACCAGATCGGCACAGGCCGTGAAGAACCACAGGGGCGCATCCGTGGTGTCCCGGTTGCTGGCGTCGTTGCCCCGGATCATGTTGGGCAGGGTGCCGCGCTCCTCGAACTGGGCAAACTGCAGCAGGATGGCCCGGCTGACGTCCAGACGGCCGGCGGCGATCAGGCCGCGCACCACGATGAGCGTGTCGCGGCCCCAATCCAGGAACCAGGGGAAGCCGGCGATGACCGTGTGAAAGTCGCCCCGGCGCACCACATACTGGTCCAGGGCCGCGGCCATGGCCTCCGCCAGGGGCAGATCCCCGCCCCAGGGTGGCGGCGGGTTGAATTCGGACACCGCAGGCATCTCTAGGTTCTGGCCGCCGGCCACGTGGGCGGTCAGCGTGATCCGCTCGCCGCCCCGCAACGGGCAGGCGAAGTAGCCGGGCCCGAACAGGTCGGAATCGGGGTCCAGGCCGCGCTGGGCTTCCAGGGGGCGGTGCACCATGTAATACCACTCGGGGGCCGAGTGGAAGCGGCCATTGTCCACCCGCATCCACAGATTGCGCTCCGGGGCCGGGCTGAAGCGAAAGCCCTTGTCCCAGCGCGTGACCGCTGCCGGCCACTGGTGCTCGGGTCCGGCGAAGGCCTTGGTGACCTGATGGAAATTGCGGTCCTCGATATCCGGCCGGACGATCAGGGTCACGGCCTGATCGTCGGCCAGCTCGCCCTTGCCGCTCAGGCGGCGCAACCGCTCCACCTGAATCGTCACGGTGTTGGCCGGCGCGGCCGGCATGGCCGCGCGCAGGCGCAGGACGATGTGCTCGCCTTGACCGGCCAGCATCTGGTAGCGCCACCAGGCGCCGCCGCGGTAATCGAAGCCGAACTCTTCCAGCACTTCCGGGGCCACGGCCTGGGAGTAACCCTGGTAGACCACCCAGGCGCGCAGCCGCGCGAGCATGACGTGGCGGTCTTCGGGAAAATCGGGATTCAGATTGGCGGACAGCAGCGCGTCGTAGCGGCTCTCCAGACCACCATCGGCCCGCACGCGCAGGGTCGCGCCGCGGCCGTTGGTGCCCAGGACCAACAAGGGCAGCCGGTGGCACTCGTTGCGCGAAAAGGCCGTGCGCACCCGGGCCTGGGTGCCGTCGGCGAGATAAAGCAGCGGGGCCTTGCAGTGCCTGGGCTGGGGCGCTTCGAAGAGCGTCAATTCCAGGTCACGCGGGCAGTGGGCCTCGGGCGTTTCCAGCGACGCCAGCAGCGCAAAGGGCCGGTTGTGGGCGTCGCTCAAGCTCTCCTCGGCCGCCAGGACCCGCTCGCCCTGGGTGATCCTCACCCGGAAGGGATGGGGCGCGCGCACCATCAGCAAGAAGCCGGGCGGCACCATCACCTGGCGCCGCAAGTCTTGGGGAAAGTCCCAGAAGATGACGTTGGCCGCGTTTTGGGATGCATTCAGGCTTCGGCAAAACCCCTCGGGATCGGCTTGCAGCGCCAGGGCCGCCGCGTCGGGGTCGTCCAGCGGTGGGTCCGAGGCCAACACCGCCGCGATCTCCAGGGCCTTGGCGCGCAACCGCTGGCGGATCACCTGGGGCGGCGTGGCCCCGGCCTCTGCCTGGGCTGCGCCGCGCCAAGGGTCATCGGCATTGGCCAGACACACGGCCTGGCCGGGCGCCAGCACCAGATGGCCGATGCGCTTTCCCAAACGCGAGGGCACCTGCTGGCCGGCGATCAGATCCACCAACGGCGCCTGGAGAAAATCGATGTGCCGGGTGTCCCAGGAGGTGTTGACCGGCTTTTCGGTGTCCAGGTTTACCAGCACCAGCACCCCCTGGCCGCTGGGCCGGTGATGCCGGGCCAGGGCCACGAAATTGCCTTCGCCCTGGGCGATGAGGCGCAATGAGACATCGGCGCCGAAGGCCGGATGGGTCTTGAGCAGCCGACTCAAGTGCGCGATGGCCGCCACCTGGTTATCGGCCGCGCCCCAGTTCAGGGCGCAGGCATCGTGCACATTGATCTTCTCGGTGGCCAGCCACTCCACGCCGTTGGTGAACCCGAAGGCCCCGTGGGGCGAAAGCAGGGCGCACAGGGCCGTGCGCATGCGGGCGTAGCGCGGCGAGGTCGCGGCCAGGCGGTTGTTGTCGTGGGTCTCAGCAAAGTGGACGGTGATGCCCTCGGTGGCGCTGATCTCGTTGGCCTCGCCCAGGTACCACTCGATCTGGCCCCGGTCGTAGTTCTGGAACAGCTCCGAGTAGGCCCAGTTGAAGTTGCCGCGGTTGAGCAGGTCCCGGGTCACCGCGATCTTGCCGCCCAGGCCTTCGAGCAGAAAAAGGGCGTCGGGGAACTGGTCGCGCACCTTGGCGATAATATACTGCCAGGCCGGCAGGGGGATCATGTAGCCCGCGTCGCAGCGAAAGCCGTCCACGCCCCGGCGGCACCAGGTCAAAAAGACCTCGGCCATGTAGGTCCACATCTCTTTGTGGCGGTAGTCCAGGGCCGTCAGGTCGGCCCACACCACGCCCCAGGCTCCGGGATTTTCGATCTCGCCGTTCTCCTTGCGCGCCAGCCACTGGGGATGGGTCTCGTGCAGACTGGCGGCCCAGCCGGTGTGGTTGATGGCGATATCGATGACGACCTTGCCGGCCCGGGCATGCACGGCATCCACCAGCTCGATGAACTGCTCCAGGGGAGTGGCCTTGGGATCGAAAACCGCCAGGGCCGGGTCCACGGCCGTAAAGCTCAAGGCCGCGTAAGGGCTCCCGAAGCGGCCCATGCGCGCGAAGGTGGTGGGTGTGGGATGGATGGGCAACAGTTGCACCAGGCGGCAACCCATCGCCCCCATGATGAAATCCAGTTCGGCGACCAGGTCGCGGAAGGTGCCCGAGGGCGGAATGACCGTGAAGCCGGCGCCGTCCAATTGCTTGACGCACTCGGCCGTGGCCGAACCATCGTTGCGCGGGCAGTGCTTGTGCGGCCCGAACTGGCGCACGAAGGCGTTGTAGACGATGTTGCCGCAGACCGTATCGGCCGGCTCCACATTGATGGCCGTGTTGGGGCCTTCGGGCCAGAGCGGATCGGCGGCCCCCTCGGGCATGAAAAGGCATTTGGCCTCGAAGTGGCCCACCTCGTTGAGGGCCAGGCGTGCCTCGAATAGCCCCGGTTCGATGCACTTCATGGGGATATCGAACCAGTCCCGGGCCAGCGGCGCCTCGTTCAACTCCACGCTGCGGATGATCTCCCGGCGGATGGTGCGGGCATGGCCGAGGTTGGTGCGCACAAAGGCCCTACCGCTTATTTCCGCGCCGACCCGCAGGCGGAAAAGCGCCACATCGCCCCGGAAGAAAAGCCGATGCCGTCCGGGGCCGGGTTCCTGGACAATCGGGTCGCGCCGCGCTGCCTTTGCGGACATGGGTACTCCGTGGGACTAGAGCAAAAGTGGCCCGCTCACTGCTGGCAGATCTGCTCGATGAAGGGCAGCAGTCGCGCGCGCATGTCGGGGCGGTCCAGGGCGTAGGAGATATTGGCCATCTGGAAACCGACCTTGGTGCCGCAATCGTAGCGGATGCCTTCGTAGCGATAGCCGTACAACGATTGCTGGCCGAGCAGGTTGGCCATGGCGTCGGTGATCTGGATCTCGCCGCCGGCGCCGGTCTCCTTGCGTTCCAGGATGGAGAAAATCTCCGGGGTCAGAATATAACGACCGATAATGGCCAGGTTGGAAGGGGCCGCATCGGGTTCGGGCTTTTCCACGAGTCCGCGGATCTTGGTGAGCCGGTCCTTGGGTGGATCGGCATCCAGAATACCGTAGCTGGCGGTGGCTTTGCGGTCCACCTCCTCCACGCACACGATGGAAGCGTTCAAACGGTTGAACTGCTCGATCATCTGCCCGATGGCCGGCTTGTCCGATTTGATCAGGTCGTCGGCCAGCAGCACGGCAAACGGTTCGTTGCCCACGATGTGGCGGGCGCACCAGATGGCATGGCCCAGGCCCAAGGGCTCGTTCTGGCGGGTGTAGATAAAGGTGCCGGATTCGGGCACCAGGTGGTTGATCTCCCGCAGCAGGGCGTTTTTGCTGCGGGCCATCAAGGTTTGCTCAAGTTCGCAAAAGTGGTCAAAGTGGTCTTCGATGGCCTGCTTGCTGCGGCCGGTGACGAAGATGATTTCGGTGATGCCGGACGAGAGCGCCTCTTCCACGGCATACTGGATCAAGGGCTTGTCCACCACCGTCAACATCTCTTTGGGCATGGCTTTGGTCGCCGGCAAGAAGCGGGTGCCGAGACCGGCCACGGGGAAGACCGCTTTGCGTACTTTCATGGAACGCTCCTTTTCATTGGATTGGCGTTAAACTTTCTGTCCTGGCCAAAATGAAGGCCGCCCAACGGATGGATTACGCCACCGCTTCGATCCAGCCCAGCGGATCGTCGGCGCGTCCGTATTGGATATCCATGATGGTATCGAACAGGCGTTGGGCCACCGGTCCGACCTTGCCCTGGCCGATGGCGATCCGCTTATCTTCGTATTTGAGCTCGCCCACCGGGGAAATCACCGCCGCCGTGCCCGAGCCGAAAACCTCGGTCAAGCGGCCGCGCTCATAGGCTGCGAAGACCTCATCGATACTGATCTTGCGCTCGCTGGCAGGCATGCCCCAATGCCGGGCCAGGGCCAGCACCGAATCGCGCGTGACGCCCGAAAGAATACTGCCATTCAGGATGGGGGTCACGATCTCGTTGTCGATAACGAAGTGGATGTTCATGGAGCCGACCTCTTCCACGTACTTCTGCTCCACCCCGTCCAGCCACAGCACCTGGGTGTAGCCGGCCTGATGGGCCTTTTCGCCGGCCAGCAGGCTGGCCGCGTAGTTGCCCATGGTCTTGGTGTCGCCGATGCCGCCGCGCACGGCGCGCACATGCTCGCGGGTCACCAGGATCTTCACCGGATTGAACCCCTCGGGATAGTAAGCCCCCACCGGCGAAAGGATGATGAAGAAGCGGTAGGTGTGCGATGCGCGCACTCCCAGGAACGGATCGGTGGCGATGATCGTCGGCCGGATGTAAAGCGACGTGCCGGGCGCGCTCGGCACCCAGGCCTTTTCCACCCGCAGCAGCTCCTTGAGGGCCTTGAGGGCAAAGGCCTCGTCGAATTGGGGAATGCACAGCTTCTTGGCCGAATAGTTGAAGCGCTTGAAATTCTCCTGGGGCCGGAAAAGCTGGATCTTGCCCTGGGCCGTGCGGTAGGCCTTGAGCCCTTCGAAAATCCCCTGGCCGTAATGCAACACCATGGTGGACGGTTCCATGACCAGCGGGGCATAGGGTTCGATGCGTGGATTGTGCCACCCTTTTTCGGGATTGTAATCCATATTGAACATATGGTCGGTGAACACCGTGCCGAAGCCGAGCTTGGTCTCGTCGGGCTTGGCTTTCAATGTCTTGCTCTGGGTGATGGTCAACTGCATGAGATTCTCCTGGTCCTCGAAGGCCGCGATATTTATATTCATGGATTTCGTCCGCTGGTTCTATCGGCGGGCACAAGTGAGCAAAACCATAGCACCACACGCGGCCCCATTGCAAGCCCGCAAACCAACATTTACGGGCCTATCCGGGCCGTTGCGCCCGATCGAGAAACCTTGGCGTGTCGGTGAAATAAGAACCGCCGGGCTTATGGCAATCAGGGGCGCTTTCATGTATAAGGGCATGCATGGGTCCGGCCCAAGGCCGGCCGCCTCGCATGCGATTGCGGGCGATTCGAACTTTGATGGCATGGCGGGCGCCAAACGCCGTGCTCCCGAAAGGAGTTTAGCGTGGTCAAACTGGAAACCAGCATGGGCGATATCTTTTTGGAATTGGACGAGGCCAAGGCCCCCAAGACCGTGGCCAATTTCCTCGGTTACGTAGAGGCCGGCCACTATGACGGCACGATCTTCCATCGGGTGATCGACGGCTTCATGATTCAGGGCGGCGGCATGACCGCCGACATGAAGGAGAAGAGCACCGGCGCGCCCATCGAGAACGAGGCCGACAACGGCTTGAAAAACGATACCTACACGGTGGCCATGGCCCGCACGTCGGACCCCCACAGTGCCACGGCGCAGTTTTTCATCAACGTGAAGAAGAACGATTTCCTCAACCACACCGGCAAAGACATGCGCGGTTGGGGCTATGCGGTCTTCGGCAAAGTGGCCAAAGGCCACGGCGTCGTCAACAAGATCAAGGCCGTGGCCACGGGCCGGACCGGCATGCACGACGATGTGCCCAAAGAGCCGGTGACGATTGTCAAAGCCTCGGTGGTGGCGGCGGCCGAATAAACGACCGGGAAGGGTCGATCGAAAGGCAGGCCCGTCCATATGAAGACGATCCATGCTCGGCCGGCTGTTGTGCTGGCCCTGGCCCTGGCGATTCTCATGGCCCCGGGCTTGGGGTGCGGGATGGCGGCCGCCGCGGAACAGTCCGACGCCACGTATGCCGGTTACGACCGCCTGTTGAAGGCCGTCGTCGCCGGCGGCCGGGTGGACTATGCCCGGCTTTTGGCCAACCCGGGACCGCTGGACGAATATCTGCAAAGCGCCGCGGCCGTGGCCGAAGCCCGGTTCGATGAATGGCCCGAAAATCAGCGGCTGGCCTTTCTGCTCAATCTTTACAATGCCGCCACCCTGCGCCTGATCCTGGACCACTATCCGCTCGAGAGCATCAAGCAGATCGGCGGCCTTTTCAAAGGCCCCTGGGACCAGCCGGTGGTCGACCTGTTCGGCCGGCGCATCACGCTGGACACGCTGGAACACGACATCTTGCGCAAACGCTATCGCGAACCGCGCATCCATATGGCCCTGGTCTGCGCGGCCAAAGGGTGCCCCGCGCTGCGCCAAGAGGCCTATGTCGCCGAACGATTGAACGCCCAACTGGACGATCAGGCCCGACGCTATCTGAACTCCGCGGCGGGCTTGCGCATCGCCAGGGGCCAAGGCGTGGTTTACTTTTCAGCGATCTTCAAATGGTTCGGCGACGATTTTCGCGCGCTTTACGATCCGCCCCGGGGTTTCGACGGCTTGACCCCGGTGCAACGGGCGGTGGCCAACTTCTGTGCCCCCTACTTGCCCCAGCCGGAGCGCGAATACCTGGCCCAAGGCGGTTACGACGTCCGTTATCTGCCCTACGACTGGTCCTTGAACGCAAAATAGAAGACCGGTGGAGGTTCCGAGCATGAATGTCGTTTATCTATCGCCCCATTTTCCACCCCAGTACCATCAGTTCTGCGCGCACTTGAAAGCGGCCGG
Source organism: Desulfobacterales bacterium (assembly GCA_016218685.1). GTDB lineage: Bacteria > Desulfobacterota > Desulfobacteria > Desulfobacterales > Desulfosarcinaceae > Desulfatitalea. The sequence goes on from JACRDD010000005.1 coordinate 124,116, forward strand.
CGCCAATGTGCTGGGCATCGCCGACACGCCCTATGACCAGTTGGCCCCCGAGGTGCGCCAGGCCTTGACCGAATACTACCGCGTGGACGATATGCACGACTACGACCAGTTGGTGCGCGCCTGCGGGTACTTCACCCATCGCTACGGCAAGCTCGGCCGCCTGGATTCGCTCAACGAGTATTGGCTGGAGACCGAGGCGCGCCTGCGGGACGACTTCAATATTTTCGGCATCCGCAGCGATGCCATCGGCCACATCCGGCGCAAATCGCTGATGAAAGAGAAGTTCCGGGCCGCCGGCGCGGCCGTGGCCGACGGCCGGGTGGTGCACACGCCGGCCGAGGCCCGCGCCTTGATCGCCGAAACCGGCTATCCGGTGGTGGCCAAGCCCGACGCCGGCGTGGGGGCGCTCAACACCTACCGTCTGGACAACGACCGGGACCTGGCCGCTTTCTTCCAAAACAAGCCGCCGGTGCCTTACATCGTGGAGGCATTCGTGCGCGGCGACATCTGCTCCTTCGACGGTTTGGCCGACCGCGACGGGCGGCTGGTCTTCCATACCTCCCATCTTTTCAGCCAGGGCATCATGGAAACGGTCAACGAGGCGCGCCACGTCAGTTACTACTCCCTGCGTGAGCTGCCGCCGGCCCTGGAAGCGTTGGGACGGCGCTGCGTGCAAAGCTTCGATGTGCGCGAGCGCTTCTTTCACATCGAGTTTTTCCAGACCGGCCCGGAGCAATATGTGGGCCTGGAGGTCAACATGCGGCCCCCGGGCGGCTACACCACCGACATGTTCAACTACGCCTGCGACATCGACATCTACCGGGCCTGGGCCCGGTTGCTGGCCTTGGGCGATGCGGATTTGAAGTACACGCGCAAGTACCATTGCTGCTACGCCAGCCGCAAGCAGCAGTTGAACTACCGCCACGGCCACGAAGAGATCCTTGCGCGATACGGCGATCGCATCGTCCAGGTGGTGCGCGTGCCCGGTGTCTTCAGCAGCGCGCTGGGAGATATCGGCTATATCTTCCGGTCTCCGGACATGGACGTGGTCGAAGAGGTCACAACGTTTATTCATCGACTGAAATGATCGGGTATTCAGAATAAGAAGACCATCCTTCACTTCCGACGCCTGACTTCCGAAAGGTCCCATTCCATGCAAATCGAAGAACACCGCTGGCACAGTCCGGCCCTGGGGCGCGAGATGGCCTTGAAGGTCTACGGCCACTGGGGCGCGCCGTTCATTGTCTTTCCCTGTTCCCGGGGCCGCTATTTCGACTACGAGGGCATGGGCATGATCGCGGCCATCGCCCCTTTCATCGACACCGGCCGCATCAAGCTCTTTTGCGTGGACAGCCTGGACAACGAGTCTTGGTATGACTTCGCGGTGCCGCCCGCCCGGCGCAACGCGCGCTACGAAGCGTACGATCGCTATATCGCCCGCGAAGTCGTTCCATTCATTGCCGACCACTGCCGGCTACCCGGCGTCCGGGCCATGACCAACGGGTGCAGCATGGGAGCCTACCATGCCGTCAATTTCTTCTTCAAACACCCCGACCTGTTCCAGGGCACCTTGGCCCTGAGCGGGCTTTACCGCCTGGACCGGCCGGAGTTCGGCCTGGACGGTGAGGGACTGGGGGATGTTTATTTCAATTCGCCGCTGACCTATCTGGCCAATCTGTCCGACCCGTGGTATTTAGAACAATACGCCCGGCGCACCATCATCGCCTGCGCCGGGCAGGGCGCCTGGGACGAGGAGTCCTTGGAAGATACCCGGCATCTGGCCGCCATCTGCCGGGAGAAAAACATTGCCGCCTGGATCGACATCTGGGGTCACGATGTCAACCACGACTGGCCTTGGTGGTACAAACAGATGAACTACTTTTTGGGCCAACTGTATGGCTAGGGTCCATCCCTAAAACACCACCTTGTGTTCCATGCCCGGATGGACACGAATCAGCGAGGAGAAGTCATGGCCAAGAGCACCGAAACCGAGAATATGGCGGTTTTTTGCGATTTTGAAAATGTGGCCCTGGGGGTGCGCGACGCCCATTACGATGCCTTCGATATCGACAAGGTGCTCGAACGGTTGCTGCTCAAGGGCAGCATCGTGGTCAAGAAGGCGTACTGCGATTGGGAACGTTACAAGGAGTTCAAGGCCGCGATGCACGAAGCGGCCTTCGAGCTGATCGAGATTCCTCATGTGCGCCAGTCGGGCAAGAACTCGGCCGACATTCGCATGGTGGTCGATGCCCTGGATCTTTGCTACACCAAGGCCCACGTGGACACCTTCGTCATTGTCAGCGGCGATTCGGATTTTTCGCCCCTGGTGAGCAAGCTGCGCGAAAACAACAAGACCGTGATCGGCGTGGGGGTCAAGAACTCCAGTTCCGATCTGCTCATCGCCAACTGCGACGAGTTCATTTACTACGACGATCTGGTGCGCAAAAAGAAAGCCCGCAAGAAATCTCCCCGCAAAACCACGCGCCAGGGCGCCAAGGCCGCGGCACCCGCCGCCGCCCCCGCCAGCGCCATCAGCGCCACCACCAATTCCACGGCCACGGCTGCCGAGAAGGACCCTGAAGAGCGCACCCAGGAGGTGTTGGACCTGATCATGGAGACCCTGGAGGCCCTGGCCGAGGAGCGCGGTTCCGAGGAAAAAATCTGGGGTTCGATGGTCAAGCAGACCCTCAAGCGCCGCCGGCCCGGCTTCAACGAGTCCTATTACGGTTTCCGCTCATTCAACAAGCTGCTGGAGGAAGCCGCGGCCCGCGATCTCATGGAACTGGAGCCCGACGAAAAATCGGGCGGCTACATCATCAAGCGCTTTCACCAGGAAGATTGACCCCGCCTTGCGGTTCACCCCCAACCTCTCGGATTGGCTGAAATATTGCATGGTGGCCCTTAGCCGCCTGCGTGTCTGCCTGTATCCCAATATATAATGATGGTTTTCGGCTTGGGCGGTCACGGGTTTGGCGGATGTCGCGGCTGAAATCATAACCGATTTTTGACGCGCCTGAATTCGGGTGCTACCAATTCAGCCCGGCAACGCCCGGCGCCCGGAGGTCTAAAAGGTGACATCCGTGCACAAAAACAAAAACACACCCCCAAGGGGTCACCGGCCGGTTCGGCGGTGCTCCTGGTGAACCTCTAATATGGGAAGATCGAATGAACGCTCCGGCAAAAATTCTGGTCGTCGAAGATGACACCAACGTGGCCACCGTCTTGGAGGCCCGTCTGGCCTCTTTCGGGCACGACGTGTGCGATATCGCCCGCAGCGGGGCGGCCGCGGTGCGCGGGGCGGTCGAGCATCGGCCCGACCTGGTGCTGATGGATATCCTGCTCGAAGGCGACATGAACGGCGTGGAAGCCGCCGAGTTGATTCGCAACCAGATGGATGTGCCCGTGGTGTACGTCACCTGCCTGAGCGAACCGTCCTTGCTGGACCGGGCCGTCAAGGCCAATGCCTATGGCTACATCCTCAAACCGTACAACAATGTCGAACTGCGCTACACCATCGAGATCGCCCTGGTCAAATATCAGGCGGCCAAGGAACGGGAGCGCCTGATCGCCCAGTTGGAAAAGGCGCTGGGAGAGGTCAAGCGGCTCAGCGGGCTCCTGCCGATTTGCGCCTCCTGCAAGAAGATCCGCGACGAAAACAACACCTGGCAGCCCATCGAGCAGTATATCCACACCCACTCGGAGGCCGACTTCTCCCATGGCATCTGCCCGGAATGCGCCGCCATCCTCTACCCTGAATTATATACGCCCCAATCCGGCCGCTGACGCTTCAGCGATCCTTGGGGAACGCCCAGATCAACGGCAGGGTCAGCAGCGGCAGCAGGCCGATGGCCATCAGCACCGGCTCGATGGTGAACATGTCGGCCAGCTTGCCGACAAGGGGGGTGACAATCCCGCCCAAACCAAAGGCAAACCCCATCATCAAACTCGACACGATGGAACGTCCCTTCGGCGCCAAACGCTGCGCCAGGGCCACGCCCAAGGGCATGGTGGCCAACACCGACATGCCGGCCAGCACGGCGCCCAGGTAGATCCAGCGCCCCGTAAGGTGCAGGAACAGCAGCATCATCGGCGCCATCAGGGTGTGGGTGACGAGGAATATCTTTTTGAAACCGATGCGGTCGGACAAGTGGCCGGCCATCAAGCCGCTGACCGTGCCCGACATGGTAAACAAGGTGAAAATCACGCCGGCCTCGACCACCGAATTGCCCCTTTGTACATAGAGCACCGGCATGAAGGTCAGAAAGGATTGGCCCACGATGGCCCGCAGCACCATCACCATCCAGATCAGCGCCACGCTCTTCCAAGCCGGCCCCAGGCTCTCTTTGATCGAACCCAGAAAACCCAGGGTGCCCATGCCTTCGCTCTGGGGCGCGGGCACGACCACGAACAGGTAACCGATCGCCATCAATCCCAGAATCATGGTCAAGGGCATGGCTTCCAAGCCGAACCGCGACGCATACCAGGTGATAAACAACGGGCCCAGGCCGAAGGCCAAGGTGCCGCCCGTATTGAACACCGACATGGCGAACCCGGCCTTGTCGCCCGAGTAGAGCGGCACCAGGCCGGTCACCGAGGGGTGGAACATGGCCGATCCGATGGAACCCACGCACACCACCAGCAGCAGGGTCCAAAAACCGGTGGCGATCCCTGAAAGGGGAATGAACACCACGGCCATGAGCAATCCCACCATGATGAATCCCCGGGTCTGATAGCGGTCGGCCAGATACCCCACCGAGGGCTGCACCACGAAGGCCAGCAGGCGGTTGATGCCCGCGATCCATCCGATCTGGGTCAGGGAAAGGCCCAGTTTCTCCACGAAGAGGGGAAAGAGCGGGGTGGTGAACGAGCTGTAAAAGTCTCCGGTAAAGTGGACCAGGGTCAGGGCGAACAGCACTTTGATGTTGGTTTTGGTGCTGGGGGACATGGATCGGACTTGGCTCCGCTCTCCGAGGACGATCTTGCCGAGCCGCTGATGCTCGCTCTGTTCACAAGGGCGCGTCGGGATGCAAGGGGTCAAAAGAAGGGCGGACTATAGGCATGGCCGACAAACGCGTCAACCTATTTCACGGGCCTACTTCGCGGGATTGGGGGTTTCGATTTTCAGCCAACGGCGCAGGCACTCGAAGGCGACATTCTCTCGCAGCTTGATGCCATGGATGGGAATCAAGCCCACCCGCATGGAAACCTTTTCGTCTTCGCCCCAGGGCCACCAGGCCACACACAAAACCAAATTGTGCAAGGGCAGCGAGGTAAAAACGGCCTGGCCGGGCATGAGGCCGAAGCGGTCATTGACCCACTGGCTGATATCCTCGGTGTCGGGCGGCGCCGTGGTGAAGCTCCAGTGGTGGCGGAACTCCTTGAACAGGGGAAAAAAGACCAGCTCGGTCTCCTCCCCGCACAAAACCACCACGGCCATGCCCCGTTTCTGATCCCATTGCCAGCAATAGGTTGGCGGAATATTCAAACAGATTTTCCGGCAAATCTCCTGGAAAGGTGCCAGATCCTCCAATTTTATTTGCATATCCGATCCTTATCCCATCGCCAAGGCCGCTGGGGGAATCCCTTCGGACGCACGGCCATCCCTATTTTGGATTTATCGGTCAATACCAACAATATCTTTAGGTTCGACCCTATCGCCGGCTTTTCCACCGGCAATGCCAATAACCGCAAGGGTGTCGCTTTCGGTTGCCTGGCCAACGGTTTTATAGCATAGATGATCCACCGTCGCCATTCTCTAGCGGCGAACTGGCCCATTTGGGATGATCCCTGGGAGCGACGCCCCGCAGCAACAACTATCTCTTTGGGGTTTCCATCGAAGTCAATCTGACTTCCCTGCACCGGCTGCTGCGCGCCAACTGCGATCTCAACCTACGCATTCAATGCGCCAACGTCCTTGGTGAACGCCTGCTGCATTACAGCGAACGCACGGATGTCGTTCCCATCTGCAAGCTATCGTATGCTAACCTGCCCGAAAATTTTGATTGAATCAAAAGCAGTAGTCGGTATACGCTATGGCCAGCCATCACCCTAATTAACTTGATCATCCTATTTGTTCTCCCATAACCGCCTTCGATGCGGTCAAGGAAACGACTTTCGCATGCAGAAGCAAAACGGGTTTACCTTGATTGAGTTGATGGTCGTCATCTCCATCATCGGCATCCTGGCGGCTATCGCCATACCTCAATTTTCCGCCTATCGCGATCGCGCTTACAGGGCCGAAGGACATTCCCTGGGTGGTGCGCTACGAGAAGAGATCAGCGTCTATTACGATACCATTGGCATGCTGCCCGAAAACAATAAGCAACTCGCATTGCCAGCACCGGAAACGATTCGGGGCAAGTATGTATCGGCTATCTCCATTGAAAAGGGAGATGTCGCCATCCGCTTCAGCGACACCATCAATAGTGCCGTCGGCGGCAAGGTTCTCCGACTGAAGGTAGCCATCAATCCCGACAACCCGACAGGACCGTTGCTCTGGGAGTGGATCAACCCCAACGACAAACCGTAGACATCATGGTCCGAATCATTTTCGATTACTTCGATCCTTCTATCCCGTTCAAAGGCCTTTGGCATCGTCTTCTGCCATCGTCGGCTACCCGTTTGTTGTGGATCGAGCTGATCCTTTGCACCGGCATCATCGTTTTCCTTGCTTCCCTGGCATTAAGTGCCTACGGTGACTATTTGAAAATTGCTAAGGCTGCCGAGGCGGTTTTAAGTTCGGCACTGGGCGATTTAAAGACAGAGTTAGCGGTTTACTATGCCCATACGGGCCAATGGCCCAAAGATAAAAATGCCGCGCATACGTATGGTGTATATAAAGAGCTCGACAAACGCGTTTTTAGGTATCCCCATCAAGTAGAGGTTGAAAACGGGGCCATTCACGTAAAAGTGGCATCCCTTGCCAACCAGACCATTAGCGTACGCCCTGCGGTTCCTGTCGAAGATCCCCTCGGACCCGTCGTATGGTTCGCCGGACCGCCGCTCCATGACCATCGGCATGCCATTGCCGGAATGGACCGCACGGACCTGCCGGCCTTGCTCATTCACCCCCAATTGCGTTGATTCCATGCCCCTTTTCAAAAAAGAGTTGAATCCGGAAGATCGCACGCTTTTCTTGCGCCAATTGGCCATGCTCTGCGAATACGGCTTGACCCTGCCCCAAGCCATTGGACGGCTTTCGGAAAGCAATGAGTCCACCGCTGTGGCCGTTTATTGTCGGAGGCTCATGGAGGGAATGGAAGGGCAGGGTTTAAATGCCCTATCGCAGACCCATCCCATGCTTTCCGTGCTTGCCCGGTTGACCGAAAAATCCACCTCAGCGCAACTTCTATCCCAAAGCCTTTACGAGATGGCCGATGTCAACGAAACCACCGCCGGATACAGAAAGGCCATGGCCGCTGCCATAGCCTATCCGGCCAAGCTCTTATTGGTGGCCCTCATGTTTTGGATCATCGCCATGATCTTTGTGATTCCCGTATTCGAAGAGCTTTTCGGAGAATTTGAGAATCAATTGCCGGCTGCAACCCAATTTCTTTTGACGATCAGCCGATGGGTCCAAGATAACATTTTGTACATGCTCGTCGGAATAGGTCTTTTCATCGCACTTTGCGCTGCTGCGCCGCGGGTGCGGGCCTGGACCCTCTGGTTGATGCCCAGCCTGAGAACCGTTGTCCGAAGCAATATAGCCCTTCACTTTTGTCATCTGCTGGCCATCCTGACCCGCTTTGGCCTTCCGCTCCCTGATGCGATTCAACTGACCATTGCGGCCCTTCCCGCCTCGACCTTCAGCCGGCAATTCAAACGTATCGATTCCGAGGCGAAAGATCTGGCAGGTTTCAAGACCGCACTCAAAGATACAAACGTCCTGCCCAAATCGGTTCTTGCCCTAGTCGAGGTCATCGATCGGGTGGAATCGTTGCCGAGCGCTTTTGGCCAGTTTACGAACTACCTGAGCAAGGTATTCAATTCCCAGTTGACCAGGGCTTATAAAGATGTCGAAATTTCAATTTTCATCGCCACGGCCATAGTGATCGGTGCCATGGTGATTGCCTTATACCTGCCGATATTCCACATGGCCGGAGCGATTGGGGGATAGGCCGAAAACTTAACGTAAAAGGGTAGATAACGTGGGCATAAACAGAAATCATGGCTTCACCCTTATTGAATTGATGATCGTTCTGTCGATTATTGGCATCTTGGCCACCATGGCTGTGCCTTCCTACCAAGACCGCATCATCCGCACTCAGGTTCAGGAGGCCCTGTTGCTTTCCAAGGTGGCCGAAGAAGAGATCCAGGCTTTTTATAAAACACGGGGGACGCTGCCCAAGGACAATGCCGCCGTCGGATTGCCGGCGCCAAACCTGATGATCGGCAACTTCGTGACGGGGGTAGAAGTCAAAGAGGGCGCGGTGCATGTGACCCTTGGGAATCGCGTCAACAAGCACATCCTGTCCAAAACGATTTCGATCCGTCCGGCCATCGTCCAGCAATCCACAAAAGTTCCCATCGCCTGGGTACGAGGATTGGCCTCCGCGCCGAGCGGCATGATCGCCCGCGGAGAAAACCGCACCGACCTCTTGCCGCGGCATCTGCCTATGGACTGCCGGTATTAAAGATCTGCCAAACCACTGGCGCAAGCGTTCGAAGTATAAAATTGAAAGGAGATTGTACTCATGGGATTGCTTGGCGGTGATTTATGGGATGATATCGTGGATATTCGTGACAAGCACAAAAAAAAGGAACCAGGATCTTCGAGCGAAGAAACCAATTCTCCAGAGGCGCGTCGATGATCCGAGTCACCTGGACCGGCGCGGCTGGGCTGCGCTTTGAAACCGACAAGGAAGTGATTTTGATCGACCCGTATTACACCCGGGTCGGTATCTTCGATACGCTGTTCAAGCGCATTGCGCCCGACCCGGCGGCCATCGCGGCCGCGCTGCCCGCTCCGGAGAAGGTGGCGGCCATCGTGGTGGGTCATACCCATTCGGATCACGCCCTGGATGTACCCTGGATCGCGGCGCGCAGCGCTTGCAAGGTGGTGGGCAGCCACTCCCTGGAGACCCTGATGAGCCTCGGCGGCCTGCCGGGGCGGACCCGCGTGTGCGCCGGTGGGGAGACGGTAAGTCTGACCGAGTCGGCCCGGGTGACCATGATCCGCTCGGCCCATGGTTTGGTGACCCTGGGCAAGGGGGTGCCTTTCGATGGCGAGATCCGCGCCACCAGCACGTTACCCATGAAGGCCAGCGGCTATCGGGTGGGAACGGTCTTTGCGCCCCTACTCGATCTGGATGGCCGGCGCTTCCTGCACGTGGGCAGCGCCAATTTCGACGAGGCGCACCTGCGCGGTCAGAGCTGCGATGTGCTCTTCTTGTGCGTGCCCGGCTGGAAACGGCGGGAGGGATACCCCCGGCGGCTCATCGAGATGACCCGGCCGAGTACCGTGGTGTTGTTCCACTATGACAATTTTTCCAAGCCCCATGTGCCGGGCACTGAAACTCGCCGGATGCCCCTGATGGACATGCCGGGGATGATCCGCGCGATCCAAGGCCTTCGGCCCGCCGTCGAACTGCGCGTGCCCGACATCGGAGAAGCGATGGCCTTTTGATCATTGGGTTGCGGACGCGTCGTCGTCTTCACGCTCCGGGGGCGACTGATCAGGGAATTGCATGGCCTGATCGGTCATGTGCTTGGGATGGTACGCGCCAACGGGCAATGTCGACAAGGCTCTGTAGTTGGTTTGCCGGGCATAGGGCACATAATCCGCCATGGCCGTCGAGGCCGCCGTAACGATCGCCTTGGCGATCAATCCCGCCAAGCCGCCCCCCGTATCCCCGCCGGATAAATCGACGACCGTGGTGCCACTATACTTCCACAGCGTTTGATCGCTCTGGGTCGACTTCAATTCCGCATCGATGGATACCGTCAGGGAAGATGCCAGAATCAAGTATTGCACATCCCACTTGCGGATGGTCGTGAACAATACCGCATCCGCGCCAAAGTATTCCCGGAATTTGGCGAGCGGCATATTGGTTAATAATTCGGCGTCGTAAATACCTTCCATCTTCAGGACGTCGGCCGTGATTTCATACGGGAACACATAATAGCCCCAGTAGGAGAGCGCTTCTTGCACGGTGGTGCTGTAATACTCCTTGGCATCCGCCGCCGTGGACTCGTTAATCGGCGGCATGATGAGAATCGACCGCGGCGTTTCTTCATACATCAGCGGGAACTTTTCTCCCTTGGTGGTCATGGCCGGACCCGCCGCGCATCCATAATAAAGAGAAAGCATCAAGAGCAACCCGAACATGAGGCCGACCCGCTTCGATTTGGCGATCGTTTTCATTTCGCTTTCTCCTCCGTCCCGACCTTTTCGACAGCCGCGCCCTGGGATTGATTTTGACCTGGCGGGTTTGGCGCCTGCGCGGCTTTTTCCGATTCGGGTTTTCTTTCCGATCGCTGGATGAGTCGATCCATGAATAAGGTTGCTTCCGGGTAGATCTGTTTCTCCTGCGTGAAGAGTTCGATCGCCTTTTTATTGTCGTTGCGCATCGCGTAGATGTAGCCCAACTCGGCACAAACGCCCGGCGGAATCCGGCAGTTCTTTTCTTTGGAGGTTTCGATGATTTTCTCTAAGACGCTTTGATGCTCGGCCAAGTTTTCGGACGTCGGATGCTTCTTGGTCTGGTACAAGGAATCCGAATAGTTCTCCCAGTAGTACATGGGTTGGCTGCCGGATGTGGCGCATCCGAAGACCATGGCCAACAAGGTCAGGGCCGCTAAAAGCGGGGAGAAAGAGACTCGTTTCATGGGACCGCGATCTCCTTTGCAGCGCCGGAGCCGACCATGATGCTCCGATTCACGATCACCTGGCCGTTGCGCGTCACCACGACATCGTGTTTGCCCGGCTTGAGGCGGTACAAGGTTTTACCCTCGGGGTCCGCTTCCGACGGCGCATCCAACTGGATTGCCGCGCCGTTATCGATGGTCGCCACAGCCGCCTCCAGGTTGCCGCTGAACCAGATAAAACTCTCCTGATCCGGTTGCACCATGCCCTCCTTATAGCCCCCGCATCCGGACAGGAAAACCACACAAATGCTTGCGATGAGCATCGCCAAGAGTAGATTTTTCATCAGTTGGCTCCTTTTTTGGGCTGGACGTAGAGCTTGGAATAATCCTTGGAAGGTTGGAAGGCCTGAAGATCGCCGGAACTCAGGGTGCACAACGACACCTCGTTCTCCACGGTATCGCCGGCGGTCTGTTGAACTTGCAGCTCGGCGATCTTTTTTCCAGGCAGGGTGATCAGCATGTTGGTTTGGGGATTCTTGATCTTTTCGCCTTCCAGGATCACCTCGAACAGATCTTGGGGTTTAATATTCTGGGATTTGCCGCCGGATAGGATGTAAAAGCCATTTTCGTAACCCAGGATATACGCGCGCCAGGGTTTTTCCAGCAGGTTCTCGATAATGTTCGAAGACAGGTTGGTGATGGCCGCTTCCAGGGCCTTGTCGTTCAGGGCCGAGTCGTACCCGGCCGTGGAGCCCACCCCGAACATCGTGCCCGCTTCGGAGAAGGCTTCGCCTTCGCCCTCTTCCGAATAGATCACCTGGCCGGTGTTGACATCGATCATGCGCACATTGACCTTGGCGAAAGCGATCTGCTTCTTGACCCGGCTGAAGATGCCGACATCGCTCTGATCTCTTCTTCCGAATTCGGTCACCGACCCGACGATCAGGTAGTCCGCCATGTTGCGCAACGGTGAGGCCTCTCCGATTTTCAGCTCCTTTTCGATCTTATCCAGATCGGCCCTTTCCAGGACAATGAACTTTTCCGTATCCAGCAGCTTGTTCGACAAGATATCTACCGCCTGTTTTCCGATGCGGTCGTTGTTCTGATCGAGAAAGAAGCTCTGGCCATATTTGGTTTCGTTGGAGAAACGCGCGACGGCCACCTTGCGCTTCAAGCCTTTGGGCCCGGCGGCCTGCTTTTCCGCGACCGTGGGGCTGATTGCGGGGCTGGAATCCGCCTGCTTGACGGCGTCGTCGGTCATGGTGGCACAGCCCAGAAAAAACGCCATGATGGTTGCCAGTACCGATCCATAAATGATGCGATTCATTTTGAAGCCTCCATTGACGGTTAACCCGAAAATTGCCGTTCGCTGCCCAACACCTCTTCTCCGGAACAGGCGGTGGGCCGGCACCCAGGTAATGGCACGCAAACTCGGCTCGCTGGGGTGCTTTGAGGTATGTCTCTTTTTAAACCGGATACCACTATAATTCAAGATATTGGTGGATTTGCCGGCCGGCGCGCCTGGTCCGGGCCATGCTTGAAGTTCCCAAGGGCGGGTTCTTTGAAAAAGATAAGCCCATCGGCGTACACCGATGGGCTTATCGATTTTCGTTCGCGAAAACAGCCGCAGGCTATCCGTGGACTTCTTCTTTGACGCTCACGGCCATCTTGTAGAGAATGGTCAGCACCAAGGCGCCGATGGCGTAGACGCCGACGGTGATGCCGATCTCGGGCAGCGTGGGCGCGTACTCGTTGACTTCGTGCAAGGGGTTGGGCACGAAACCGCCCGAGATCATGCCCAGGCCCTTGTCGATCCAGGTGCCGGCGATGATCAGGGCGCAGGCCACGGCCAGGGTGGTTTCGTTCTTGCGCGTGATGGGATTGACGGTGAGAATGATGCCGATCACCATCAGGCCCATGGAGGTCCACATGAAGGGCACCAGGGCGTTGTGGCCGTGCAACCCCACGAACAGGTACTTGATGTGGTCCATGTGTTCGGGAATCTGGCTGTAGAAGGCCACGAAGATCTCGCACAGGAAGAAGAACACATTGATGCAGATGGCGTAGGCCACGGTCAGGCCCAGGCTCTGGATCTGCTCCTTGCCCGGGTCGAACTTGGTGGTCTTGCGGATGAAGAGGCACAACAGCACCAGCAGGGCCGGGCCGGCGGCAAAGGCCGAGCTCAAGAAGCGCGGGGCCAGGATGGCGGTGAGCCAGAAGCCGCGGCCGGGCAGGCCGGAGTAGAGGAAGGCCGTGACCGTGTGGATGCTGACGGCGAACGGGATGGAGAGGTAGATGATTGGCTTGAGCCACTTCTGATAGTGCACGCCGTTGCGCTCGGCTTCGAGCACGTTCCAGCCCACGACCAGATTGATCAACAGATAGCCGTTGAGCACCAGGGCGTCGTAGAACAAGACGCTGTTGGTGGTGGGGTAGAGCAGCACGTTGAGCCCGCGCATGGGCTGGCCAAGGTCCACGATGATGAAGAGCAGGCACATGATCAGCGCGGCGATGGCCAGGAACTCGCCCAGAATGGTGACTTTGCCGTAGGCCTTGTAGTCGTGCAGGTAGTAGGGCAGCACCACCATCACGCCTCCGGCGGCCACGCCGACCAGATAGGTGAAGTTGGCGATGTAAAATCCCCAGGAGACATCCCGGCTCATGCCGGTGATGCCCAAGCCGATTTGCAACTGCCCCAAGTAGAGCAGGAAACCGACGCCGATGACCCCCAGCAGGGCCACCACCCATGTCCAATAACTTTTGCTTCCTTTTAAGGCTAATTCAAGCATACCCACCTCACACGATGTAGTAGACGCACGGTTCGGTGCCCAAACTCTGTTTGCGCCGGATGGTAAAATTCTCGCGCAGTACTTGCCGCACTTCGGATTCGGGATCTTCCAGGTCGCCGAAGACAATGGCGCCGCCGGAGGCTTCCACGCAGGCCGGCATCTGGCCCTCGGCCAGCCGTTCCACGCAGAAGGTGCACTTTTCCACCACGCCCTTCATGCGGCGGGGATATTTCAGGTTGATCTCTTTTTCCACCAACCCCTTGAGGGGCTCGACAAAGTTGAAACTGCGCGAGCCGTAGGGGCAGGCCGCCATGCAGAATCGGCAGCCGATGCAGCGGTGCATGTCCATCATCACGACGCCGTCGCTGTCGCGCTTGAAGGTGGCCTTGGTGGGACAGGCCCGCACGCAGGGCGGATTCTGGCAGTGGTTGCACAGCACCAGGTAGGGCCGGTGTTCGGCCTCTTCGCTGATAAAACGGTTGGCCGAGTCGGGGAAGGCGTTGTGAAAATGGGTTTCCCAGATCCACTTGATTTCGTGATTTTTCTCTTCGAAGTGCGGCACATTGTGCAGCTTATGGCACGCCTCGATCATCGGCTCCAGATCTTCGGTGGTCTTGAAACGCCGGGTGTCGATCACCATGGCCCACTGGCGGGCGGTCAACACATTCGGGCCCTGGGAAAATTGGGTCTGCGGCCCATTTCCGGCAGCGGGGGCGATGGCCTTGATCGCCGGCTGAGCGCCAAGCCCCAAAGCGGCGATGCCCGCCAACTTCATAAAGCGTCTGCGGCTGCTTTTCATTTCGTTTCTCCTTGGGGGTTATCGATGTGGCAATCCCAGCAGTAGGGTTTGACGGACGCATAGTTATGGCAACGATCGCAAAAATCGGCCTTGTTGCTGTGACAGTCCATGCAGGTGTTGGACAGGCTCATATTGAAGGTCTTGCCTTCGGTGTTGGTGAAGTCGCGCAGTCCGGAACGCACCACCTTGAGCCGCCACTCGTCGAGCAGTTGCATGTGCTCAGTGCGCATGAATTCGGTGGGCATGACGCACTGCTTGGCGGCTTTGGCTTTTTCGGTCAAAACCACTTCGGGCATAGGCGCCGCCTTGGCCCCGGTCACCACGTTGTACAAAAAGGGCGAAAGAAACAGGGCCATGAAGATCAGCAGGCCCAATACGATCCATTTCTTATCATTCATCGGCTTCCTCCATTCCCGGCAGCGGTTCACCGCGCAGGTCCGTGGTTCGTTCTTGTTCTCCCGGCAGGACGAGGGCGTTGGCCACCAGTTCGGTCACACCGGTAACCTGCATCCCCGGAACCCAGTATGCCATGGATGCGGGCAGGGCCGCCCGGTCGATGGCGCACACGCAGGCCAGCATGTTCACGCCGTACTTTTCGTGCACGTATTTGACCGCGTTGGCCCGGGGCAAACCGCCGGCCATGCGCTCTTCCATGTTTTCGCCCGCGTTCAGCCCCGAGCCGCTGCCGCAGCAGAAGGTATGCTCGCGGATGGTGTTGGCCGGCATGTCATAAAAGTGATTGGCCACATTCTTGATCACGTAGCGCGGCTCGTCGAACATGCCCATGCCGCGCGACGGGTTGCACGAGTCATGGAAGGTCAGGATCTTGTTGTCGTTGCGCTCCGGTTTGAGGTCCAGCTTGCCGTGCTTGATCAAGTCGGCGGTGAACTCGGACAGGTGCACCATCTTGGTGGAGGCCGCGTTGTCGAAGCGCGTGCCGGTGATGGGATTGACCGGCACCTCCAGGAAGTCGGCCGGGCCGTTCATGGTGTCCATGTACTGGTTGATCACGAGCCACATGTGGCCGCACTCGCCGCCCAGGATCCATTTGACCCCCAGGCGCTTGGCTTCCAGGTACATCTTGGCGTTGAGCCGCTTCATGGTCTCGTGGGAAGTGAACGAGCCGAAGTTGCCGCCTTCCGAAGCGTAGGTGCTCCAGGTGACATCCAGGCCGTACTTCTCCTTGAGGAAGTGGAAGAGCATCAGGTAGCCCATGCAGGTGTACGTGCCGGGGTCGGCGAATACATCGCCCGAGGGGGTGATGAAGAGAATGTCGGCGCCCTTCTTGTTGAAGTTGGGCTCCACGCGCACGCCGGTGATCTCTTCGATGTCGTCCACGAAGAACTCGAGCATGTCCTTGAAGGCGTGCGGCTGGATGCCCAAATGGTTGCCGGTGCGGTAGCAGTTGGCCACCGGTGTTGCGATCCAGTCGATGTTCAGGCCCAGCAGGTTGAGCAGCTCGCGGCCGAACATGGTGATTTCGGCGGTGTCGATGCCGTAGGGGCAATAGAGCGAGCAGCGCCGGCACTCGGTGCACTGGAACAGGTAGTACCACCACTCCTTGAGCACCGCCAGGGACATGGGGCGGGCACCGGCAAAGCGGCCCAGCAGTTTGCCCATCAAGGTGAAGTCGTTGCGGTAGACCGAGCGCAGCAATTCGGCGCGCAGCACCGGCATGTTCTTGGGATCACCGGTGCCGATGAAAAAGTGGCACTTGTCGGCGCAGGCGCCGCAGCGCACGCAGATGTCCATGAAGACTTTGATCGAGCGGAACTTCTCCAGGCGCTCCTTGAACCCTTCGTGCAGAATCTGCTGCCAGTTTTCGGGCAGCTTCCAGTCTTCTTCAATGGGGTTCCAAGCGCGGGCATTGGGCAACCCCAGGTATTCGACGCTCTTGGGGTTGGAGGCGTAGCAGTACATGCCCTTGCGGATATTGACCGGCACGTCCATCCAGTGCGTGGAGGGCGTGTGGTAGTCTATCTTAGACAAAAGCTCGGAAGGTTTAGGTGTTTCATCTGCCATGGTCGTTTACTCCTTTTCCTCTTCCGCGGATTCTTCGGGCATTTTGTCCACCGGCAGTCCGGCCTCGACCATCTTGTCGCGGAACTCGTTTTCGTAAGCCTCGTAGGTGTGCACCTTGACCGGGTAGTTCCAGGGGTTCACATGCCGCACCTCGCGGGTGTTGGCCGCCAGGTTGCGGGTGGGGCTCAGGAAGACGCCGCCCATGTGCATCAGCTTGCTGAAGGGAAAGTAGATCAGCAAGGTGCTGACAAAGGCCAGGTGAACGTAGAAGAGCGGCCCGATGCCTTGGGGTACCTTGAAGCTCAGGGCCTTGAAGGTGACCAGGCTCATGGTCAGCTCTTTGATGGCGGCGATGTCCACCTTGGTGAAGTAGCGCATCAAGATACCGGTAAAGGCGATGCCCATGATGAGGAACAGGGGGAAATAGTCCTGGGCCAGGGAGATGTAGCGCACCTTGGCGATGAACAGGCGCCGCAAGAAGAGGTAGACGACCGCCGCCAGCAGCACGATGCCCGAGATGTAGACGCCGGGCAGGCCGAACTGGATCGCATCGTAGGAAATCTCGAAGCGGAAGAAGCTGTCCACCGCCTCGATGGCCTGGATGCACAGGGGCACCGGCTCCAGGAAAAAGCGCATGTGGCGTACCAGGGTGGTCAGAAAGGCGTAGTGGAAGGCGATCGCTCCGAGCCACAGGAAGATCTCCAGGTTGTAGCTGAAGCGGCCTTCGTGGGTCATCTTCATGCGCGTGTTGCGGAAAAGCGACCGGAAGGTCAAGATTTCCAGCGCCATGCGGATGAAAACGCCGAGATGGGTCGAAGGGTTGTCGATTTTGTTCTGCTTGATCCACGGCATGGAGCGCTGCTGTCCGCCCGTGGTGGGAATGGCGAACGGCACCGCCGACCGCGACCAGCCCATGACCCGGCGCGCCAC
This sequence comes from Desulfobacterales bacterium, assembly GCA_016218685.1. Taxonomy (GTDB): domain Bacteria; phylum Desulfobacterota; class Desulfobacteria; order Desulfobacterales; family Desulfosarcinaceae; genus Desulfatitalea. The sequence goes on from JACRDD010000005.1 coordinate 141,462, forward strand.
TCCATAAACAAATAGGATGACGGCCAGATAAGGTAGAACGATCCCGAACAGCCAGGGTGCCGAGGGGCCCCCCACCCAGGCGATCAGGGCCAGCACAAAAACCGCCAGCAATGATGACAAGTAAAATTTATTCATCTACCCGCACCTCACTCTTGGTCCCGACATGGATCGGGACCTTCCATATGAAAAGGGTTTATAGTTGAGCCGGTCAGCACTCATTGTCCGGCTCCTTGATCTGGATCCTTGATCAGGCCTGCTCTGGCAAAGGCCTTGTAGGTCGTGTTTTTCATCTCGTTGGCTTTGAGTTCGTAAATTTTTTCACGGCACTGCATGTAAACGTCGAAGGCGATCAGCGCCAAGCGATCGATTCGATCCTCCAGCAGGGCCGATTCTTCGCTGTTTTGCGCGGCCGGCCCCAGGCTTTCACGGAGGATGGGCTTGAGGTCGAACACAAAGCCGACGGCTTGGGCCGGCGTGAAGGCCTGGATGGCGCGGACGCGGATGACCGGATCGAGGGCAGTTCTAGCCGCCGCTTCATCCAGCTCCGCAAGCAACATGTCAACCAGGGTATTCAGGCTATGCCGGGTGGCTTGACCCACCGGATTGGCGAAGGGGTCCTGCTGGCCGCGCAAAAATCGCGCTGTTTCAGGAGGGTACGTATCGATTACCCGTGCGAGCCATTTACCCGCAATGGCTTCTTTCCGCGATACCAATTGCGCCATCACACTCATGGGGCGTGTCGTCCAATTTCCCGATATCTTAAGATGAATTGCGTGCTTCCCTCGCTCGCCCAACCCCCGACAAGAACCGCCGTGACCGGAAAGCTGGCCCCTGAGCAAGCACCGACCTATAATCAAGATCGATAGGCCGTGTCAAGGAGAAAGGGTCCGTTGAAAGGGCTGAAATTGTGCTGGTTATTGGGCCGCCGGGCCGGTCCATGGATGGGGTGGCGGGGATCACCGGACCGAAACGGTTTCAAAAAATCTCATCCAGCCGGAACCATTCCAGGGCGGGTCCGGGGGTTTCGCTCACCTGCACCATCTTAGCGGCCACGTCTTCGGCCCGGATGGGCCGGAAGCGGCGCAGGCCGGGCAGGCGGCAGAGCGGCGGCAGAATCCAGCTCCACAGTTTCTCCCCGGGACGGGGCGCGGCGCGCTGACCCAACAGCAGCGAGGGTTGAAAGATCGAGATGCGTGCGAAAGGCAGGCTTTGCACGCGCTGCTCCAATTCGCCCTTCATGCGCAGATAGGCATTGCCGCTCTCGGCCTTGGCGCCGCTGGACGAGACGAGCAGGTAATGGCGCACGCCTTGGGTGGCGGCCAGTTGGGCGGCCAGATACTGATACTCCACATCGACGATGCGCTGGGCCGCGATGGAGCCGGCCTGCTTGCGCGTGGTGCCCAGGCACGAGAAGAGCAGGTCGCCGGCAAAGGCGGCGGCGTGCGCCTCCAGATGGTCGAAGGCCACCACCTGATTGTGGACTTTGGCCGAAGGATGCCGGGACGGCCGACGGGTGAGGGTCACGACCTTGTCAATCGCCTCGACCGCGGCCAGTCGATCGACCAGAGCCTGGCCCACAAGACCCGTGGCGCCGATGACGATGGCGGTTTGGCCCATGGATAAACTCCTTATGCAAAGCGCCTATGGCTGGCCGTTGATCAGCGTGACCTGATCGTTCAGGGTCCAGAGATCGTACAGATACCCGAGGCCGAAGATGCCGCCCGACACCAGGTACAAGATCCCGGTGAACCACTTCCCCATGTAAAAACGGTGGATGCCGAGCAATCCCAGGAAGGTCAGCAAAATCCAGGCGGTCGTGTAATCCAGCCGGCCCGCCCGGAACCTCAGATCGGCCTGGCGGTCCATGGATGGGATCAGGAAGAGATCGACGATCCAGCCGATCAACAAAAGCCCCAGCGTAAAGAACCAGATGGTCCCGGTGACCGGCTTGCCGTAGTAAAAGCGGTGGGCGCCGGTGAAACCGAAGATCCACAGGATGTACCCGATGGACTTGAGATGGGTGTCTTTGGGATGGTCCATGGTCGCTCCTTGTAAAATAATTTACTCGCTTGCAAACCGGTCGCTGCGCACGAAGGTTTCGAGGCGTGCGCTCATTCGAAATCGCACAACGCGGCCACCGCTTCTTCTTCCAGGTCGTCGCTCAGGCATTGCCAGATGACGGTCTGATCTTCCAGACGCGGCACCATGCGCAACGACTTGCCGCGCAAGGGATCGCCGTTGAAGACCATCAGGAGCGAACGGTCTGCTTGCATCACGAGTCCGTAGGCATCGGATTGCCCCATGCCGGGCAGGGCTTCGCCGAGTTCGTCCAAGGTGGCAGGCAGGCGCGAATGCCGTTCATGGAATGTCTCCACGGCGCCTTGGATGGTCAGCACGCCCATGGCCGCGGCCATCAATGGCTCGGAATCCGCCGCCTCGCCTTCGACTGCCTGTTCTTCTGACGCTTGTTCTTCCTGCGCTTGCTCGTCGAGATCCCCGGCCGCCCCCTCTTCCAATTGACCTTCCTGGTCCGACGCCTCGTCCTGGAACGCCTCTTGCTGTTCCATGAGGGCGCCCATCAGTGCCCTCTGCCGATACTGGGTGAAGGCCGGCACGGCCACGGCCGCCAGGATGCCGATGATGGCGATCACGATGAGAAAGGAGGCGGCGCTGCCCCCGCCGCCGGCGTTCGGTACAAAAAGGGCGAAAAGCCAGGCCAGGGGGTTGCGCTGGGGCTGCTCGGGCGCGTGTCCTTCGGCCAGGGATTTGAGGGCCGCGGCACGCTTGACCAGCCAGGGATAGGTCCCGATCAATTCATGGAACGACATCCAGAAACCATTGGTCTCGTCGCGCTGGCCGATATAGGCGTCGATGTCCGTGCTGGCAAAGCGCGTATCGCCGGTGGCGATGGCCAGCAATCCTCTCTGGGCCGCCGCGGGCGATGGGCAGCAGGCCAGGCCGTAGCGGTCGCAGGTGTATTCGCACGCCCGGGCGTAGGCCGCGCCCAAGAGCGGCAGGATGCGGGCTGGGGCCAGCCACACCCCCCAGGTCAGATGCTTGCGATGAATATGGCCCAGTTCGTGACCGATGTAGAAGTTAAAGGCTTCGGGATCGTTGTGCAGGGCGTCGATGACGTCGCTGAACAGCACGATGAAGTGCTTGCCGCGGAACTTGGTGGCCAGGGCGTTGAAGAACCCGGTGCGCAACACATAGCAGTCGGGACTCGTGGTCAGGCCGATCTTGCGGCAGCACGCCATCAGGCGCTCATACAGGTCGGGGTATTGGGTCGCGGAGACTTTGACGCCGGTGCCCTTGATGTAGGAGATGAACCCCGACTGGGCGAACAGGTAGGCAATGTAGAAGAACAGGCCGTAGAGCAACGCGATGCCGGCCGTGCCCAAAACCAGGGCCAGCCAAAAAAGCAGCGAGACGATCAAGGCAATCACAAACAACGGTTGCTCGTTCTTGTAGGTCATTTCCATAGGGCTCCTTGGGTGTTGGCGGTTGGTGGTCCCAGGCGCGGCATTGGCTATGGCCGGCGCGCCAGGGCATCGTTGATTTGGCGACTGAGGGCCGCCACCAGGCGGCTTTGGGCCGCGACCAATTCGGAAGGCGCGCGGCCGGCGGCCGGCTCTTGCAGGTGAACGTTCCAGGAGGCCGGCGTTGCGGAAGGCCGCAGATCGGCCAGCGTCACGCTGCCGACCAGGCGCACGGTGCCGTCGGGAAAGGCCTCGAAGGTGGTCAACTGGACGGTGACGATGATCTCGGGCTTGAAGCCCGCGGGCCAGGGGGTACGATCGATGCGCGGGGAGGCACCGAGCAAGCGCAGGTTTTCCAGCAAAACGCGGGAGATCTCGTCCTGCAACCGGCCGGCCCAGCGATGATACTCTTCGATGTTCATCTGATGGGCGTCGCTGCGGGAGACGAGCTGGGGCCGGTCCAGGTAGTCGGGCAGCATCACGTTGGCAATGCCGATGGCCGGCCGGGCTTTTTGCGGGACGGGCGCCGCGGGCACGTCGGGCATGGTCCCGAGGCTGTAGTAAGACACGGACGAAGAGGCGCCGCAGCCGGCGACAAAGGCGACGGTCACAAGCAAAAGCAGGCGGCGGCGTAAGGTGGCGGATAAGGTCATGGCTTGGGCTCCTCTTTCCCGAAAACCAGGGATTCCGGGTGGCGCTGCAGGTAGTCGGCCAGCACGGAAATGGCCCGCCCGGCCTTGGCCAGCTCCTGCATCATCTGTTGCAGGTCGTAGGTGAGCGCGGTGTTGCCGCTCATCAGCCCGTCGGCCGAGGCCACGGCGCTTTCGGTGCGCGCCAGCACCTGGCGCAACTGCGTAAGGGCCGCGTTCATCTGGGGCACCGAAGTATCGTTGAGGGTGGCCGTGAAGCGTTGCAGTTCGGCCAGACTCTGGCGCAGGGCAGCGATGGCGGCCACGGTATCCTCCGAGCCGATCAATTGGCGGATCTGGCGCAGGCTGGCGCTCAATTCGCTGCCGATCTCCTCCACGGGCAGCTTTTCCAGGCGGCCGACAAAGGCGGCGATGCCCGCGGTGATCTCTTCGGCGGCCCCGGGCACGGTGGGAATCACCGGATAGCTGCCGGTATGGGCCACCTGCTGGGGCGGTAAATCCGGGAACATGCTCAGATTCACGTAAAGCTGACCGGTGAGCAGCACGCCGGTGCGCAGTTGGGCGCGCAGCCCCTTGGCCACCAGCTTCGAAACCAGTTCGGCGCGGTTGATCTTCAAATCGCCCTTGACGGCGATGCGCTCGGGTTCGATGGCCATGAGCACCGGGATGCGGAAGGCCAGCTTCTTCTCGTCGAACTCCAGGCGCACATCCACGACTTCGCCCACCTTGATGCCGCTGAACTCCACGGGCGCCCCCTTGTTCAGACCGCGCACGCTTTCGTTGAAATAGGCGAGCATGTAATTGCGCTGGGCATACACCGGCGCCTCGACCTGGTCGCGACTCTCGTAGAGGGTGAAGACGTCTCCTTCGGTGGCCGCTTCCTCCGAAGGCTGGTTGGCCGGAATCTCGAAGCTGATGCCGCCGATCAGCAGGCTCATCACCGACTCGGTATCGATGCGCACGCCCGAGGTGTCCAGGGTGACATTCAATCCACTCGTCTCCCAGAAACGCGTGTTGCGGCGAACCTGCTCGTTGTGCGGCGCCTGGACAAAAATCTGGATGTCCACGGCCGAACCGTCGGCGGTCATGGCATAGCCCACCACCTGGCCGACCTTGATCTGCCGGTAGTAGACCGGCGAACCGATGTCCAGCGACCCCAGGCGCTGGGCCCGCAGATTGTACTGGCTGCCCGGGGTGTCGATGGTCACCGACGGCGGTTTTTCCAATCCCACGAAGGTTTCGGCCGGCGCCCCGTTGGTGCCGGGCTCGAAGCCGATGTAGGCACCTGAAAACAGGGTGCTCAAGCCCGAAACTTCGCCCGCGGCCACCCGGGCGCGCACCACCCAGAAGCGGGTGGTCTCGGTCAGGTAGTCTTCCATCTCCTTTTGCAGATCGGCGGTCACCGTCACCTGGGACAGGTCGTCGCTCAGACGGATGGATTCCACCTTGCCGACCACCACATCCTTATACTTGATGCGGGTCTTGCCGGCTTCCAGGCCTTCGGCCGACTCGAAGGTGATGGTGACGGTCGGTCCGGCGTCGTGGATGGCCTTGATCGCCAGCCACAGGCCGATGAGGGCCGCCAGCAAGGGGATGAGCCACACCAGGCCAAAGCGCCGCGGCGGACGCACGACGGCCGCTGGCAGCTCCTCGAGAATCGGTTCTTGCGTGCGATCTTGCGTGGTCATGATCTTTTCTCCATGGCATCCCAGATCAGGCGCGGGTCGAAGCTGTTGGCCGCGAACATGGTGATCACGACCACCGCGCCGAAAAAGACGATGCCCACCCCGGCATCGACGTTGGCCAACGCCCCTAGTTTCAACAGGGCCACCATGACGGTGACCACATAGACATCCACCATGGACCAGCGGCCGATGAGCTCGGTAATGTGGTAGAGCCGGGTGCGCTCTTCCGGGCGCCAGTCCGAACGGCGGCGCACCGAGACGAGCAGAAAGGCCAGGATCAGGATCTTGAGGGCCGGCACCACGATGCTGGCCACGAAAATGATCAGGGCGATGTGCCAACTGCCCGAGGCCATGAAGTAGTAAACCCCACTCAGGATGGTGTCGGACTGGGTGCTGCCCAGATAGGTGGTGTGGGTCACCGGCAGGACGTTGGCCGGTATATAAAAGAGGATGGCCGCCAGCACCAGGGCCCAGGAGCGGCCTTCGCTGTTGGGTTTGCGCGCATGCAACACCCCGCCGCAGCGCGGGCAGTAAAGCCGTCCGCCGGCCTGAAAGCGGCTGAGCAGGCCACAATCGTGGCAGGCGATCAACCCGAGCCGGGCCGCCGTGGCCGGCCCCGGACCGCCGGCGGCATTTACTTTTGGGGGCTCAGCCGTTCCCATACAATCTCCGGATTAAATGCGGCGCTGGTGGCCGCAACTAAAAAGATCAACACCAGAAAGGCATACAGGGCGATGCCCGGAACGATGGTGGCCATGCCGGCCAGCTTGACCATGGATACCAGAATGCCCAGCAGAAATACTTCGGTCATGCCCCAGGGTTGCAGGGAACGGATCAGGCGGAACACGGCGGCCGTCTTCCAGGAGAGGCGCTCGAACTTGAGGGGCAGCAGCACATAGGTCAGGCCCACCAGTTCCACCAGGGGAAAGACGATGCCGGTGGCCAGCACCAGCGCCCCCATCCAGGGCATGCCCTGGCGGAAGAAAACCAGGATGCCGCTCGCCAGGCGGGTCTCTTGGGTCTGGCCTTCGATATTGAGCGACAAGAAGGGGTAGCTATTGGCGATGACAAACAGAATGATGCCGCTGACGGCCAGGGCCAGAGTGCGGTCTAGGCTGTTGCGCCGATGGCGATAGAGCAACGTGCCGCAGCGCGCGCAGACCGCCAGGCCCTCGGGCGGCAGGGGCTGGCGGCGTTGCAGCAGATCGCAGTGGGGGCAGGCGATGTAAGCATCCAGGCGCATGGCTCTAATTGGGCCATCTGGGTAGAAAAAGTCAAATGAAAACTGGGGTTACGCCTTTTCTCCCCGGCTCCGATAACGGTGCTGGGCCGAAAGGATCGTTTTGCGCAGGCGGATGGATTGGGGCGTGACCTCCACCATCTCGTCTTCGCGGATGAAATGGATGGCCCACTCCAGGGTCATGGCCTTGACCGGCGCCAGGATCACGTTCTCGTCGTGGCCCGTGGCGCGCATGTTGGTCAGCTTCTTCTCCTTGCACGGGTTGGCGTTCAGATCGGTGGCGCGGTTGTGCTCGCCGAAGATCATGCCTTCGTAGACCGGCACGCCGGGCACGATGAAGAGCTGGCCGCGCGGCTCCAGGTTGAACAGGGCATAGGCCACGGAGTTTCCCTGGCGGTCGGAGACGATGGAACCGGAAAAGCGGCTGGGGAACTCGCCGCGGTAGGTATCGTAGCCCGCAAAGTAGGTGTTGAGCAGGCCGGTGCCCTTGGTGTCGGTCAGAAATTCGTCGCGATAACCGATCAAGCCCCGGCTGGGGATGCTGAACTCGATGCGCACCCGGCCGCTGCCGTGGTTGATCATGTTGGTCATTAGACCCTTGCGGCCCGAAAGCTTTTCGGTCACCACCCCCATGAAGCGTTCGTCGCAATCCACGAAGAGCTGCTCCATGGGTTCGGTTTTCACGCCGTTCTTTTCCTTATAGATCACCTCGGGCCGGCCCACGGCCAGCTCGAAGCCTTCCCGGCGCATGGTCTCGATCAGAATCGCCAACTGGAACTCGCCGCGGCCCTTGACCAGGAACACTTCCCGGCTGTCGGTCTCTTCCACCTGGATGGCCACGTTGCGCAAGGTCTCTTTGAAGAGCCGCTCGCGCAGGTTGCGCGACTGGGAAAAGCGCCCTTCCCGGCCGGCAAAGGGCGAGGTGTTGACCGTAAAGCGCATGCCCACGGTGGGTTCGTCCACCCGGATGCGCGGCAGGGCCGAGGCGCTGCCCTTGGTGCAGATCGTGTCGCCGATGCGCACCTCCTCGATGCCGGCCAGCACCACGATGTCGCCCGGATCGGCGGCCGGCACCTCTTGCAGGGCCGGACCCTCGTAGGTTTGCAAGCAGGCCACCTTGAGCGGCCGCGGCACGCCATCGACGCCGACGCACACCAGGGTATCCTTGTTATGGGCCTGGCCGTTGGCCACCCGGCCCACGGCCAGGCGGCCCAGGTAGTCCGAGTAGCCCAGGTCCGAGACCAGCATCTGAAAACTGGCGTCGGGCAGATGGCCCGGCGCCGGAATCTTTTCCAGGATCATGTCGAACAAGGGGGTCAGATCGGTGCCGTGGTCGCCGGCCTTAGCCTGGGCGATGCCATCCCGGCCGATGGCGAAAAGGTAGGGGAAATCGAGCTGATCCTCGTTGGCATCCAGGTCGATGAACAGGTCGTACACCTGGTCCAGCACCTGGTCGGCGCGGGCATCCTTGCGGTCGATCTTGTTGATCACCACGATCACCTTCAAGCCGGCGGCCAGGGTCTTTTCCAGCACGAAGCGGGTCTGGGGCAACGGTCCTTCGGAGGCGTCCACCAGCAGCAGGGCGCCGTCGGCCATGGAGAGCGCGCGCTCCACCTCGCCGCCGAAATCGGCGTGGCCCGGGGTGTCGATGATGTTGATCTTGACCCCTTTCCAGTGCACCGAGCAGTTCTTGGCGGCGATGGTGATGCCCCGCTCGCGCTCGAGATCCATGTTGTCCATGAGCCGCTCGTTGACGGTGGCCCCTTCGCGGATCTGGCCGCTCTGGCGGAACATGGCGTCCACCAGGGTGGTTTTGCCGTGATCGACGTGGGCGATGATGGCCACGTTGCGGATGTTGGCGTTAAGAATCGGGGTGTTGTTTTTATCGCTCATGGATATGCAATCTCCTTTGATGAACCGCGCACGGTATGCCATTTACTATCGGTTGTCTATAATATTTGTTGAATCGCCCGCTATCTTACAGCGGCCAGAAGATGGGAATCAGCAGCGTAGCGCCCACAATCACCAGCAGGTCGAGGGGAATGCCCAGTTTGAGATAATCGCTGAAGCGGTAGCCGCCAGGTCCGTACACCATCAGGTTGGTCTGGTAGCCGATGGGCGTGGCAAAGGATGCGCTGGCACCCAGACACACCGCCACGATGAAGGGTTTGGGGTTCACCCCCAGGCTGAGGGCCGTTGAGATGGCGATCGGCAGCATGAGCACCGCGGCGGTATTATTGCTCATCAGCTCCGTGACGATGCAGGTGACGAGCAAAATGGCCCCCAGGACCACCACGGGCGAAGCTCCATCGAAGAGGCTCAAAAAGTGCCCGGCGAAATAGCTGCTGGCGCCGCTTTTGTCCATGGCCTGGCTCAAGGCGATGGTCCCGGCGATCAGCAGCAGCAGCTCGCCCTGCAAGGCCCTGTAGGCGTCGCGCAAGGGCAGACAGCCGGTGACCACCATTAAAAAGACGGTCGCCAGGGCGCACACCATGATGTCGGCCAGGCCGAAGGAGGCCGCGGCCACCATCAGGCCGAACAAGGAAGCCGCCAACGGAGCTTTGCTTTTGTGGACGATTTCATGATGCACGTCTTCCACCAGAATCCAATCGCTGCGGCCTCGGAAACGATCGACGCGATCCACCCGGCACCACACCAGCAGGGTGTCTCCCAGGCGCAGGGGGATGTCCTTGATCTGTTTCTCGGAATAGTGCAGTCCGCTGCGCTCGATGGCCACGATATGCAGGTCTTCGTCCCGGGCCAGATGGCTCTCCTGCAGCCGTTGGCCGATCAGATCGGATTGGGGCGGGACGATCAACTCGACCACCATGATTTGACTGGCGCCGGTGGGGCCCAGCCCCTTGCCCCAGGCGGGCAGCTCCACATCCTTGCTTTGCAGGATATGGGTCAAGTCGTTGGGCGACCCCTTGACCAGCAGCAGGTCGTCGGCCGCGATGGAGACAGAGTCGCGGCAGGGGTGGAAGATGTGGGATGCGCGGATCAGCTTTAGCACCTCGAGGCCGGGGTGTTTGGTGGACAAGTCGCTGCAGGGATTCAGGCCGACCAGTCGGCTGCCTTGTGGAACGGACAATTCGGACAGGTAGCGTCGATTCCGCTTCCCGTCCAGCTCGCACGACGGGCTATGAATGTTGGGCATCATGCGGATGCCGACGCCGACGATCAGCAGAAAGCCCGCGATGGCGATGGGCACCCCGGCCTGCCCCAGTTCGAACATGGTGAGCCCGCCGTAGCCGTAGTGGCTGGCCAGGTTGCCGACGATGATGTTGGTGGATGTCCCGATGAGGGTACACATGCCGGTCAATGACGCTGTGAAGCACATGGGGATCAAGTATTTGGACGGACTGACGCCAAAGGCGCAGCCCATGCTCAGAATCATGGGCATGAACAGTACCACCACCGGCGTGTTGTTGATGAAGGCCGAAGCCACACCGGCCGTCACCAGCACGATCATCAACGCCGTCTTGGCCCGGCCGCCGGCCAACGCCACCACGCTGCGGCCGATCAGGCTCACCACCCCGGTGCGGATCATGGCCTGACTGATGAGAAACATGGCGCCCACGGTGATCACGGCCGGATTGGCGAAGCCCGCCACGGCTTCGGCCGGCGTCAGGATGCGCGTGAGCATCAGGGCCACCATCAGCCCGATGGCCACCAAGTCGATGGCGATCCACTCGCCGATCAATAGCACCAGCGTGACGACCAAGAGGATGGTGACCAGCAATATCTCCATGGATCGTTATCCCACCTTGTGCAGCTCGTACTGCCGGGTGCCCAGGCCCAACTTCTCGGCATAGGCCAGTTGCAAGGCCCAATCCACCTCGGGATAGAGGGCCTTGAACTTGTCTTCGCCCGGTGCCGTGTTCTTGGTGAGCACGCCGTTGGCCAGGGCCGGTTCGGCATTGACCAGATCGGCCGAGGCCTGGTCGATGGCCACCGGGTCAATGGAAGCCAGGATGCCGATGTTCTTGACGATGGGCGCGTCGTTGGCCGCGTAGCAGTCGCAGGCCGGCGACACATCGGTGATGAAATTGACGAAAAGCGATTTGCCCGGTTTGGCCTGAATCACGGCCGCGGCGTACTCCATCATGCCTTCCAGAAAGCGCGGGATCTCCTGGTCCCAGGCGATCTCGATGGCCTTGTTGCTGCACATCAGAATGCACTCGCCGCAGCCGATGCAGCGTTGCGGGTCGATGACGGCCTTCTCGTCGGCCAGGGCCAGGGCGTGCTGGGAACAGTGTTCCACGCACTCGCCGCAGCCGATGCAATTTTCGGCCTTGACCTGGGGCGCGACCGTGGAGTGCATGGCCAGCTTGCCTTTGCGCGAGGCGCTACCCATGCCCACGTTCTTGAGCGTTCCGCCGAACCCCGAGAGCTCATGTCCCTTGAAGTGGGCCACGGAGATCAAGGCGTCGGCCGCCATGATCTCCCGGCCGATGAAGGCCTGCTGGAAATGTTGGCCTCCGTTCACGGCAACGGCCGCTTCGCTGTTGCCGCGCAGGCCGTCGGCGATCACCAGGGGCGCATCCACCACGGCATAGGCAAAGCCGTTCTGGATGGCGGTGGTCAGGTGGTGGGGCGCATCCGAGCGCGTACCGGCATAGAGCGTATTGGCATCCGTGAGAAAGGGAACGCCGCTGGCCTGTTTGATGGCCGTCACTAGCGTGCGCAGGTAGATGGGCCGGATGAAGGCCGCGTTGCCCATTTCGCCGAAGTGCAGCTTCACGGCCACCAGGTCGCGCGGCCGCACCACGTTTTCCAGGCCGGCCTGGCTCACCAGGCGCGTCAGCTTGGCCATCATGTTGGTTTGCACATCGGCGCGAAAGTCGATAAAGAAAACGGTGCTGGACATGGGCCTCCTCCTGATGGATGTTGGGGTTCGGCGATGAGGGATGATCGATCCAGACAATCGGTGCAGGCAAGCTCAGCCTAAACCGGCGCCACCGGCAGTGTAAAGTTTAAAGATGAAAGTCAAACGCTGAAAGTCAAGGGGGTGCTTCCGGCATGAACATCGAAACCCGTCTGCGCGTGCTGGAGAAGATCTACGCCCTGCACGCCGATTTTTGCGGCCCGTTCGCTCTGGCCTGCGGCCAGGGATGCGCCCGGTGCTGCACGGCCAACGTCACCCTCACGACCTTGGAAGCACTGCGCATTATCCGCCACTGGCACGCCCAAGGCCGCTCCGTGCCTTTGGCGGCACTTACGGCCGCGGCCCAAAGCCCCCGCTTCCAACCCGCCCTGACCATTAACCGCATGGCGGCCCTGTGCCTCCAGGGCGCGGAGGTTCCCGAAGAGGCCGCCGACCCCGCGGTGGGGCCGTGCCCGCTGCTTGAAGCCGATCGCTGTTCGATCTACCCCGCGCGGCCCCTGGCCTGCCGCGCCATGGTGTCGCGTGACACCTGCGCCCAAGGCGGGGCCGCCGACATGCCCGAAGAGATCCTCTCCGCCAATCATCTGCTGATGCAGTTCGTCGAGGCCCTGGATCTTTCCGGCGCATCGGCCAATCTTGCCGATGCCCTGCTCTTTTTGCTCCAGCCGGATCAGCTTGCGGCCTATACTTCCGGTGCGCCGATCACGGCCGCGCCGCCCCTGGCCCCCCACCATGCCATTCCCGCGCTAATGATACCGCCCGAACTGCGGGCCCGCCTGCTGCCCCTGGCCCAGGCGGTACAAGCCTGCATTCGAAATCTAGCCCTGGGTTGAAAGCGGCGCCTCGGACTTTTCCGCCGGACGAAATTTTGACGCTCCAGGGTCCCATCGCCCCCGCAAATGCCGGCTTGCTTTCCGGTCCGGCCCTGAAAACCTTGTGAATCTTGGAAGAATCGCTCGTCGGCACGCTTTTAGCATCTCCTCGCGTCGGCAGGCCTTTCGGCTGCTGTTCCCGGATATCTCTTCCGTCCTAAAAACCCGAACCCCAGGAGGCGTACAATGAACATGAGGCGCATCCGCAAGCAGATCTTTTCCTTGTTGCGGTATCTGCCCAAATTCCTACGCGATCATATCTGCCGCTCCCGCATCCATATTCCGCCGCTGCGTGAAGATCTGCGCTTCGAAATCGCCAAAACCCAAAAGGATCTGGATCAGGCGTTCCAAATTCTACATGACGCCTACGTCAAGGAAGGTTTCAGCAAACCCCACGCCAGCCGCCGCCGCATCACCGATTACCACGCCCTGCCCTCCACCACCACGCTGGTGGCCAAACACGAAGGCCAGGTGGTTGCCACCATTTCGGTGATCCGCGACGGCCCCTTCGGATTGCCCACCGACCAGGTGATGGATCTGTCCAGGTTCCGCGATAAGGGCGAGCGCTTGGGCGAGGTCTCCTCCCTGGCCATTCGGCCCGACTTCCGCGGCCGCTCGGGCGAAGTGATGTTTCACCTCTTCAAATACATGGTGCACTACAGCCTCGACTATTTCGGCCTGGACCGCTTCGTGATCGTGGTCAACCCCGAGCGCATCACGCTCTACGAATCGGTGCTGTGCTTTACTCCCTTGCACCGCTCGGCCCTGAAGAAGTACGCTTTTGCCAACGACGCGCCGGCCGTGTGCGCCACGCTCAACTTGCGCAGGGCCGCCCAGACATGGTTCGCGGCCTATGCCGACCGGCCGGCCCACCAGAGCATCTATCACCTGTTCTTCGGCGGTTTCAGCGAGGCCGAGCGCCGCCAGATGCGCTTTCCCGAGCGCCCCTTCTACACGGTCAGCGACCCGGTCATGTCCCCCGGCCTGCTGGATTTCTTTTTCAACAAATGCACCGACACCTTCTGCCGCTTCAAGGCGCCTCAGATTAAAGCCCTGCGCAGCATCTACCTGGAAAACGATTATGCCGCCGTCTGGCCGCGGCAATGGGCCATCCCCCATGAAAACGCCCGACGCGGCCGGCGCTTCGAGGTGGCCTGCAGCGGCATGGCCCACGCCGCCGACCACAATCCGGTCGCCTTGACGGTCATGGACGCCTCCCGCACGGGCCTGCGCGTGCGGGCCGACGCTGAGCTGGACATGGACGCCTCGCCGGTCTTCAAGATCGAGGTGGGCGAAGACAAGGCCGTGCTGGTCAAGGCGCGCCTGCGCTGGCGCTCCGGTATGATCTACGGCCTGGAGATTCTGTATGCCGGAAGTTTCTGGGGGCAGTTGCTCGACTACCTGGAGCAGCAATTTGCCTTGACGGTGGGACCGGGGTCCGAGCCGGCGACCGCCGTGGGATGAATCAGCGTTTGAGCACCAAAAGAAGGGAGAAAGGGATGCCCGCTAAAGCGCAATTGATCCGCGATGTGAGACGCTTCGAATGGTACATCCGGCACGTGTGGCCCATCCACCGGCGCCTGGCGCACAAGCATTTGACGCCCCGCTGCCGCCGCTGCATCCTGCCGCAAAGCTACGCGCCTCTGGTCGATGGCCTGTGCCCCCACTGCCGCGCAACTCAAAGCACCGACGCGCCGCCCTCCCCGGCGCGCAAGCTGCGGATGCATGCCGATTTCGACCGCCGCCTGCGGGCCTTGCCGGCCGAGAAAGCCCGGCTCTACCATGCCATGGTGCTGTTCAGCGGCGGCAAGGACAGCAGCTATATGCTGCACCGCCTGCTCCAGGAGTATCCCGACCTGCGCCTGCTGGCCGTGACCGTGGACAATACCTTCATGAGCCCGGTGGCCCTGGAGAACATCCAGGAGATCATCCGGCGGCTGGGGGTCGATCACCTGACCTTGCGGCCCAAGGCCGCCACCATGGAGAAGATGTACCGCTACGCCTTCACACACCTCAACGACAAAGGCTGCGCCGGCACCGTGGATCAATTCGACGGCGATTTCTTCTCCGACCTTTCCCGCAATCTGGCGGCCAAACTGGAGATCCCGTACATCGTGTGCGGCCTGTCGCCGGCCCAGGTGGAGAACATCCTGCACCTGCGCGACTACATGACTTCCGAGCAAGACGAAGCCTTGGCCCGCGAGCAGGTGGCCGGCATCCGCCTGCGCGATCTCTTCGACGAACAGGAGATGAACTACTGGTGGAACGGCCCGGCCTGGCCGGCCGAGCGCCGGCCGCGCATGTTGTTCCCATTTTATTTCTGGGATCTGGACGAATCCTTCATCAAGCGGGAGGTGTTGCGCCTGGGGCTGATGCCCCGGGGCGACGAAAGCCCGCTGATCACCAATCATCAATTGATTCCCCTCATGGGGATCGTCGATATGCTGACCTTGGGCTACTCCTCCTTCGAACCCGAATTTGCCAGCATGGTGCGCCAGGGCAAGGCGGACCGCCGGCACTGGCTCTACTCCTTCGAAACCCTGGAGTACGCGGCCAAAACCGGACATTTGCTGGGTACGGCGGTGGACGAGGCCCTGGCGCGCTTATCCCTGACGCGCGCGCAGGTCGGCATTGGAGGCACCGATGACACACTTGACCGACTTTGCCACCCTGCCCGAGCTGTTGGCCCAGCGGGTGCGGCAAACGCCCCGGGCCACGGCCTTCGTGGCGCGCAACCCGGCCGGGCGCTGGCGGAACACCACCTGGAAACAGTTTCATAAAAGCGTCGCCGCGCTGGCCGCCGGACTGTGGCGCGCCGGCCTGCGGCCAGGGGATTACGTGGCCGTGATGCTGCCCAACTCGCTGCGCTGGGAAGTGGCGCAGCACGCGGTTTACCGTATCGGCGGCGTCGTGGTGGGCCTGGACCGCAACGATCCGGCCGACCGGCTCGCCGATCTCTTCGCGCACTTCAAAGCCAAGGCCCTGATCCTGGACGATCGCCAACTGCTCGACCGCATTCCGGCCGCCACCCTGGCATCGCTGCGCCTGGTGCTGACCGATACCGAGTCCATGCCGGCCCTGGAGGCCGGCACCGCCCGGTCCCTGCCCGATCTTTCGGCTGTCTCCCCCGAGCAACCGGCCACGCTGATTTTTACTTCCGGGACCACCGGCCGGCCCAAGGCCCTGGTATACTCCCATCGCCAACTGACCCTGGCCATTGCCAGCATCCTGCCGATCCTGGCCGCGGTGCCCGATCAGGCCCATACGGTGTGTTGGCTGCCGCTGGCCAACCCCTTCCAGCGCATGACCAACTGGTGTGCCATGGCCGCCAACTGGAAAAGCTTCATGGTGCCCGATCCGGCGCGCATTCTGACGGAGGTGCGCGCGATCCGACCCCACTTTCTGGTGGGCGTGCCGCGCTTCTACGAAAAGCTTCACTCGGAGATCCACCGGCGCCTTGCGCGCCTGCCCGGCCGACTCCAATCCACGACCCGCTGGGCCCAGCAGGTGGGCGGACGCTACTGGCGCGCGGCGCTGCTGGGCGATCGGGTCACCTGGCCCCTGAAGTATCAATACCGTCTGGCCGACCGGCTGGTGCTGCGCCGGGTGCGCCGGGGCCTGGGCGGTCGGCTGCGCTTCTTCATCAGCGGCTCGGCCCCCCTTTCCGAACCCCTGCTCGAAGCTTTCGCGGCCCTGGGCTGGCCGATCCTGGAAGCCTACGGCATCAGCGAAAACATTATCCCCATCGCCATGAACGCCCCCGGCGCCTGCCGGCCGGGCAGCGTGGGCCGGCCGCTTCGGCCCAATACCGTTCGCATCGCCGAAGACGGCGAGATTCTGGTCAAAAGTCCCGGGGTGTCGGCGATCGTGGCCGACACCCAGGCCGATGGCTTCTGGAGGACCGGCGACCTGGGCCGGTTGGACGATGAAGGATTTTTGCGCATCACCGGCCGCAAAAGCGATGTCTTCAAACTCTCCACGGGCCGCAAAATCGTACCGCGCATCCTGGAAGAGGCCCTTGGCCGCATCGAGGGGGTGGCCCACTGCGTGGCTGCCGGACACAACCGCAAGTGCGTGGTGGCCCTGCTCAACGTTCCCGAGGAGCAATGGCATCGATTGCAGGCCCGGCACCATGGGCCCGAAGGCGCCTATCGGTACCTGCGCGAGCAGGCCCAGAGCGCCTGTGCCCATCTACCCGACTACAGCCGGCCGGCGGCGGTGGCCGTGGTACGCGATACGTTTTCGCCCCAAAACGGCGAACTGACCCCCAATCTGAAGCTGCGGCGCGATTTCGTGTTGAAAAAGCATGATCCGATACTCGCAGAGCTCTATCGTTGCATGGAAACAGAAGATGAAAGCAGAAAGTAAACGTGAGGGTGCCCAGGCGCGGCACTATTTTCTGACCGGCGGCACGGGCGTGATCGGCAGCGCTTTTCTGCGCCGCATCGCCTCCCGGCAGGAACGCGCCACCTTGCTGATCCGAGCCGAAACCCAGGCCCAGGCCGATGAACGGTTGCAACGGCTGCTGCGCGCCTGCGCAGCGGGAAGCTTGGCGGCCCTGCCCATCGCCGCCTTGCCCGGCGATCTTTACCGTCCGAACCTGGGCCTTTCGCCGGAAGAGTATGACCGGGTGGCCAACACCTGCACGCACCTGGTGCACTGCGCCGGCAACGTGCATATGAACCTGCCCCTGGCCGATGCCCGGCGCCAGACCCTGGCCATGACCACCGGCATCTTACAACTGCTGGAAGATTCGCGCGTCGCGCGCAAGCTGGAATTCGTCAGCACCGTGGGCGTGGCCGGCCACACCGGCGGCGAGATTCCCGAACAGTGGCTGGACCACCCCCGGCGCTTCCACAACTCCTACGAAGCGGCCAAGGCCGAGGCCGAAACTTTGGTGCAGGCCAAGATCGCAGCCGGCCGGCCGATCACCGTGCACCGGCCCAGCATGGTGGTGGGCGATGCGCGCACGGGCCAGACCAGTGCCTTTCAGGTTTTTTACTACCTGTGCGAGTTTTTCAGCGGCGGCCGCAGCCACGGCTTTCTGCCGGCCGTGGACGGCACGAGCCTGGATATCGTGCCGGCCGATTATGTGGCCCGCGTGCTGGAGTGGTCCAGCCGCAAAGAATCCCCCCCGGCGCCGATCCTGCACCTGTGCTCCGGCCCCATGGGCGCCCTGCCCCTGAGCCGGATGACCGCCGAGGTGCGGCGCATCTTCACGGAACATGGACGACAGTTGCCGGCCGTCAAGGAGTTGCCCCTGCCGCTCTGCAAAATGGCCCTGCGTCTGATCCGTCCGCTGATCCCGCCCAGGGACCGCCGCGCCCTGGACGCCATGCCCTTCCTTTTCGCCTACCTCAAGGAGAGCCAGAGCTTCGGCAATCGGCACACGCGCGCCTTGCTGGAATCCGACGGCATCGAACTGCCCAAGACCGAGGAGTACTTCGAGACCGTGCTGGGGTATTATTTGAAGCACGCGGAAAAACGAAAGCAGCCGGATTCATAATAAATTTCCGCCGTTTAGGCTGGCCGCCAAACGTGGCTGCGGGCCAAGCCCAAGCGGTTCCCGCCAAGGCATATCGAAAGAGGCATTGACCGACCCAACGAAAGCACTATAATGGTTACATTCTATGTAACCACACAGCGCTGGGGTGTAAAATGGAAAAAACCGTCGTCGGCATCCGGGATGCAAAAATCCATCTGAGCGAGTTGATCAAAAAAGTCCAGTCCGGCAACGAGGTGATATTGACCGATCGCGGCAAGCCGGTGGGAAAAATTATTTCGATCCAGCCCCGCTCGCTCAAACTGGAGGAACGCGTCAAGCACCTCGAGGAGCGCGGCATTCTGGAGCGGCGCCGCCGCGATCCCTTGAAAAAAGTGCCGCCGCCGCTACCGCTCGAAAAAGGCCTCGCGCGCAAGTTTCTCGAGGAGGACCGCGACCGATGAATCGAAAGCCGCCGGTCATCTACTGGGATACCTCGGCCATCGTTTCGGTGCTGTTCAAGGACGACCATAGCGAACGGGCGCATCTTTGGGCCGGCCAGGAGGGCATTCACCTGATTTCTTCGCTCGGTTACGCGGAGGCTTGCGCCGTGCTCTCCAGAATCCAAAGGGAAGGCGCCCTGGCGGATATTTTAATAAAAGCCGCATACGAGGTGTTGGAATCCGGCCCCTGGCGCCGGCTGCATCTGGCGCCGGCCTGGGAAGATCTGCGCGAACTTTCCGCCAAATGGCCTCTGCGCGGGGCGGATCTTTGGCATCTGGCAACCGCGAAGCACGCCCAAACGGAGTTGCCCGAACTGGTCTTGTTGTCTTTCGACGATCGCTTGAAAACCGCTTCCGAGGGCGAAGGCCTGGGAATTGACTTAACTCAAGGATCTCGGCCCTGAACCGCTGTATAAGGTAAGCCATAAGGATCGATTCAACGGCGGAGGAAAAGACCATGGACAATCCCATTCCCGGCAACCTGCTGACCACCGCCATGGCGGTCATGCCGCACACCGACGTGGACCGGGCGTTGCAGATGGCGCTCTCCCTGGACGTGCCCTTCTGGCCGCAACTGCCCAACTACAGCTACTACGAAGACATGTATGTGCAGGCCGCCGAACATTTTCCAGGAATCGTGCTGGACCTGGAGAAGCGCACCCTGCGCTTTTCGGTGGACAAATTCGCCGAAGAGCTGGAAGCGGCCCTGCTGCGCTTCGACGATCCGACCTTCTTCGATGTCAGCGAGACCTATTCGGCGGTCTACCACCGCTTCCTCAAGAGCCCGGACCTGGCCGCCCGGCCCGCCATCCGGGGCCAGCTCGAAGGGCCCATCAGCTTCGGCTTCAACATCCTGGATCAGGACGAGCGGCCCATTCTCTTCGATGATACCGTGCGGCCCTTCATGCTCGATTTCATGGCCAAGCGCCTGAATGCGCAGTTGGCCCGGCTGAAACAATTGAATCCCAAGGCCTTCATGTTCGTGGACGAGCCGGGGTTGCAGTTTCTCTTCTCGGCCATGGCCGGCTACGGCGATCTCAAGGCCAAGGGCGACCTGGACCAGTTCTTCGCCCAGGTGGACCGGCCCCGGGGCATCCACCTGTGCGGCAACCCGGATTGGGATTTCCTGCTCAACCTGGACCTGGAAGTCCTGTCTCTGGATGTCTACACCAATGCTGAAGTCTTCGCCTCCTACGCCAAATCCATCGCCCGGTTTCTCGACCGGGGCGGTGTGATCGTCTGGGGCATCGTGCCCACCGGTTTCGAGGCCTTTGCCCAGGAGGAGATCCCCGGCCTGCTCCAGCGCCTGGAAACCATCTGGAACACCCTGGGGGCCAAGGGCATCGACCGGGAGCTGTTGATCTCCCGGGCCATGCTCTCGCCGGCCACCTGTTGCCTGGTCAACCCGGACAAGGAGCGCACCGTCGAGCGCGCCTTTGCCGCCGTCAATCGGATGGCCGCCGCCCTGCGGGAGAAATACCTGCGCTGAAGCGGCCCTTGCGCGAGGCTTGTAGGGAACGCCTCTAACCGCAGAAATGGAGGTACCTATGAATCTGACCACCAATTACATGGGCCTTACCCTGAGGAACCCCATCATCGCCGGCAGTTCGGGCTTGACCGGCTCGGTGGAACAAGTCAAGTCCCTGGCGGCCAACGGCGCCGGGGCCGTGGTCCTCAAGTCGATCTTCGAGGAGGAGGTGCTCAACGAATACGCCGATTTCATCAAGGAGGCCAAGGCGCAATTCGGCGAGCCCCAGTACTTCGACTACAACGGCCAGCGCAATCCCATCGAATACTACGATTACGTCCTTCAAGAGCAGAATTTGAAAAAGTACATCGCCCTGCTGGAGGGCTGCAAGGCGGCCGTGGACATTCCGGTGATGGCCAGCATCAACTGCTTTTACTATTCGGTGGAGTGGCTCTCCTATGCCCAGAACCTGGAGCGGGCCGGGGCCGACGCCCTGGAGCTCAACATGTTCTTCCCGCCCACCGATTTCAAGCACTCGCGGGAAGAGAAGGAAGCCCTCTATTTCAAGATCGCCGAGAAAGTGACCCAGGCCGTGAAGATCCCCGTGGCCCTGAAGATCAGCCCCTACTTCACCGACCTGGGGCCCATGATCCAGCGCCTGTCGGAAACCGGCGTCAAGGCCCTGGTGCTGTTCAACCGCTTCTTCAGCCCCGATTTCGACATCGACAAGCTGGAAGTCAAACCCTCTTTCGTCTTCAGCACGCCCGCGGATTTGGCCCTGTCGCTGCGCTGGATCGCGGTGATGGCCAACAAGGTCGGCTGCGATCTGGCCGCTTCCACCGGCGTGCACGACGCCGCGGCGGTGGTCAAACAACTCCTGGCCGGGGCCAACGCCGTCCAGGTGGCCTCGTGCCTGTATAAAAACGGACCGAAGTACATTAAGGAACTGCTCGCCGGCCTGGAAAGCTGGATGGCCGGCAAGAAGTATCGCGCGCTTGCGGACTTCAAAGGCAAGTTGAGCCAAGCGCGCAGCTCCGATCCGGCCGTCTACGAGCGGGCGCAGTTCATGCGCTACTTCGGGGGCAAGAAGAGCGTGACCCTTTAAACGCCAGAAAGAGAGCGTGATCCTTGAGTTCAGCCAACCTTCGGGAATGTGCCGCCGTCGACATCTCCGACCAGGATGTCGTGGCGGCCATGAAATCCATGCAGGGCTACATCGACATCACCCCGGCCGATTTCCGGGAGGTCTACCGGGTGGCTTACGCCCTGGCCAAAGAGCGGATGATGAACGCGCTGAAGGCGGCCGACATCATGAGCCGCGCGGTGCGCGCCATCAGGGCCGACGACGATTTGATCGCCGCCGCCTCGCTGCTGGCCGAAAAAGGCATTTCGGGCGCGCCGGTGATCGACGGCCAAGGTCGCATCGTCGGCGTGATTTCCGAAAAGGATTTTCTGCGCAAAATGGGTGCCGAGAAGAGCGGTTCGTTCATGCAGGTCATCGCCCTGTGCCTGAAGAACAAGGGGTGCCTGGCCACGGCCATGACCAACCGCACGGCCGCCGATATCATGACCGCGCCGGCCATCACGGCGGCGGCGGACATCTCCGTGGGCGCCATCGCGGCGCTGCTGATGGAGAAAAACATCAACCGCCTGCCCATCGTGGATGGCGGCGGCAGGCCGGTCGGCATCGTGACGCGTACGGATCTGGTCAACTCCTATTGCATGCTGGGATAGATATCCAATGAACTACTTCGAGAAGATGAAAGGGCATACGCAGAGCCCCCCTGGTGTGGGCGCACTCGAAATCCTCTGGTCCTGGATCGGTGGCTTTCTGGGCATCGCCGCCGTGGGGTTGATCCACTTCAAGCTCCTGGATCAAACCGGCCTGATGCTGATCATCGGCTCGTTCGGCGCTTCGGCCGTGCTGGTGTACGGCGCCATCCGCAGTCCACTGGCCCAGCCGCGCAACCTGATCGGCGGCCACGTGCTATCGGCGCTGATCGGCGTGGCGGCCCACCAATACCTGGGCAGTGTCCCGTGGCTGGCTTCGGCCGCGGCAGTGGCCACGGCCATCGCCCTCATGCACCTGACCAAAACCCTGCATCCGCCGGGCGGTGCCACGGCCCTCATCGCCGTCATCGGCGGCGATGCCGTGCACCGTTTGGGCTATCTTTATGTGCTCATGCCCGCCGGCCTGGGCGCCCTCGTCCTGCTGACCGTGGCCCTGCTGGTCAACAACCTTTCGCCCAACCGGCGCTATCCTGAGTTCTGGTGATGGGCGGGCCGCCGGCCCAGTGGTAGTAAATGCCCCCCAGCCTGCCCCCAACCTGTGCCCGTTGCGCTCCGGGCGGCAGGCGTTACCTTCCTGTCAAATAAAACGAAGCCAATTCAACAGGAGGTGACCCATGAGCGACAATCGAATCCAAAACTACTTCGACAACAGCAACGAAGGACATATCGACACCCGCGAAGCCAACTTCGAGTGCGAATCGCCCGATCCCAGCCTGGGGTGCGACCTGGGCATCGATGTGCAGGGCTAAACCCAAAGGAGGTTCATCATGATCGGTTTGATGCTGACCTTGATTCTATTAGGATATTTCGTAAATAGCTGCATGGCGCTGCGTGGCGCGACCGCGAGGTGCAAGCTGTAACGGATCAGAAGGTAGAGTCTTGCGACAACGGACAACAAGGATACGGAACGTATAGACATAAACAAGAGCGGGGCCTGGCGAGGGCCCCGCTCTTGTTTATATGCGAACGGAATTGGTCTCGACGTGATTCCCGAAAGTGCAGGCAGATGAACCCAGTCGCTTGTGCATCTGACTTACGGTAACATCCGGCGCTATTGGCAGTCGTGTCCGGCGCAATCAATGCCCGGTCAGGGGACGCAGGGGCCGGTCAAGGCATCATCCCCAGTGCGCAGGACGTTGTTCATCGATTCCGCTGAGTTGTATTGGGATTCGCGGGGCGGGTTGCCGGGCCACTGGGTCACCAGGGCCTGGTTTTCGGGCAGGGGATATGCAAAGCACATGGTGTTGTCGCGGACAATGGCGCCATAATCGATGTCGTCGCCGCCCCTGCCCGGTTGGTCGACATTGGCCATCAGCACCACGCCGGACATCCACGCGTCGTTTTCATTGATCAGAAGGTTCTGCTCGATGATCGGCTCCACGGCGGCGCCGACGCAGATGGCGCAGCCCCCCAGGTTGATCACGGTGTTGCCGCGAACTATAAAGTTGCGGAAGAACTCGGGCAGGTCGTAGCCGGGGGTGATGGAGATGCCGTAGCAACTGCCGACGGCGGCATTCTGGGTCAGCAGGTTGTTTTCGATGAGCAGCCCGTCCCATTGCCCATGCACCGTCAGGTTGCCGCCGGTGCACGCGGTGCCGCCCGTGGGCACCGAGTTGTGAAAAAAGCTGTTGGCCCGGACGATGCCGTTGGTGCCGTGTCCGCCCAGGTAGATGCCGTGGTTGAAACCGCTTCCGGAAAAGTTGTTGTAGGCCAAGGTGTTGCACTCGATCAGCAGGTTGGTGCCGTCGCCCAGAATACCCATGCCGGAGTTGTGATGGATGTGGCAGTTGCGAATCACCAGCGCATCGATGGGCCCGGTGACCCCCGCGCCATCCTGAAACGTCTGCTGGGTCTGGATCGCGATGTGAAAGCCGGTGATCTCCAGGTTTTCGATGAAGGTGTTGCGCGTTCCGCCGAACACCACGATGCCGGTCTGCCCCGTGCCCCGGCCGTCAAGGGTGAGGTTGCGCAGGGTGTATCCGCCGATGGCTTCGGTGGCCTGATAATACCCCACCAGAAAGGCGATGCCGTCGTCCGCCGTTGTGATGAGCGGCGGTTCCGCTGCACCCCAAGCGGCCGTATAGCTGTCAAAAACCAGCGGTTGGGCGGGTGTGACATTGAGGTTGTTGAGCAAATAATTAAAATCGGACCAGGCGCCGCCCCGGGCAAACAACAGCTGTGTACCCGCCGGAAGGGCATTGACATCGAATTCGTCCAGGTTCCGTTTGGGCGCGGCGGGCGAGGTGCCGGCATTGGCGTTGTTGCCGGCCACGCAGCCGGCATCGGCGCCGGCCTGGCAATCCGCAAAGTAGTAGGTCGGACCGGAACTTGGCAGGGGCGTCGCATCCGGGTCCGGTCCTGGAGCCGCGCACTGGCTCAGGCTCGGCACCGGTGTTGGATTCGGAGTTGAGTTGGGTTCCGGGTCGATGGGCGTGTGGTTTGGGTTATCGGATCCATTGCCTCCCGAACATCCGCCCAGCAGGATCAAGGTCAGCAGCAGAATCAAAATCCGGGTCAATTTCATTTCAGTCATCGAGCACCTCTCGTTACCCTTCAAAGTGTGGTCGTACGAATTCAATAATTATTGCGCGGTTGCGCCGCGTGCGCTCTTTCGGATCGGCCGTTGCGGCCGATGCATCCTGGCGGTGTTCAACCCATCTCAATTTGCATATTCGTCGGCACCGAGATCATAGCCGCCGCCCGCCGGCCGTGTTTCACCATCCATGTCGTCCGGCACCTCGTCCAGGCGCTCGCCGGCATCCACCACCGATGCCACGGGCTGGGACAGGTGCAGGTCGCCCGACGCGGAGTGGACAAACCAGCCGGCTTGGGCGGAGGTAACATTGTTTCGTGTGAGGGCGGCCCCGCCGTCACGCGCGCGGATGGCTTTGTTGGTGAGGTTGTTGACGATCACGTTGCCGGTGGAAACGGCGAAGCGGTACTCGACGGCATTATCGTAGGCGTGATCCAGAAAGATCGTATTGTTGTAAATTTCTACATTACTAGCCGACTCCAGTCCGATCCCCACGTCGTTGAAGAGACCCTGGTCGTCGGCGTAAATGGTGTTGTTGCGAATCAGGCCGGCGGCGCAACCCCGCTCACCCAGGCCGAGGCCGATGCCGCGGTCGCAGTTGACGATGACGTTCTTCTCGATCACCGGATTTTCGGCGTCGCTCCAGAAGTGAACGGCAAACTCGGCCAGCGCGCCGCCGGGGCTGCGGATGTTCTTGAACGTATTCCCGCGCACGACCCAATCCGCACCATGATGCACGTCGATGCCGCCGATGTAGTATTGGGGACCGAAAGCGGCGGTGTACTCGAACAGCGAGCATTCCACCACACCGTGGTTCGAACCCCGGCTGCCGCTATAAGAGCCCTTGAGCATCTGTTCGCCGGTATTGAAAAAACGGACATTGTGCACCCGCAGATAGTCCGCCCCGTTTTCGCCCTGCACCTGGATCCCATGGTAGTAAACCTCTCCCAGGGAGAGATCGGCAATGGTCACGTGGGAAGCGGCCACCAGAAAGACATGGGCCACGCCGGAAGACATACCCGTGCCCTGGATCACTACCCGCTCCCGCTCGCCCGAGCGGCCGCGGATCACCACATGGCCCGCGGTGATGTGCAGCAGGTTGTCCAAATCATACTGCCCATCTTCCAGGAGAATAGTTGCGTTGCCCCCTGCGGCGTTGACCGTGGCCACGGCCGACGCCAATTGGGCCGCATCGGATACGGTGATGACATCGCCCACCACCGTATCCAGCGGCCCGCAGTCATACGCCCTGGCCGGGTCACCCGGCACCTCGTCAGGGATGGGCGTCTCTTGCGATGCGCCGGTCCCGGTATCGGAGGACCCGCCCCCGCCGCAGGCGGCGATGCCCAAGACGGCCAGCACGACAGCGGTCAGGCGCAGCAAGCAAAGAATTCTCGGTTTAAGGCTCACGATTTCTACTCCTTTTCCCGGTGCGCAACGCGATATAGGCCACCGGGCCGCCCCACCCCTCTGTCCCTCAGGATACATGCAGTTTTAATTGGGCCGGTGGTGTAGGTTGATCCAACGAGTGATCCGCCGCAGCCCGCCACCCAGTCGATGGGATACCCGCTGTCGGTGGTGCGGGTGCCGGTGTATTCGAGCCCGGACCCAATACGGCAGTCGATGCGGAATAAAAAGAAGAAAAATGTGCTTTTGCCAGAATCCGGCGCTTAGGATCCCGCGCATCGAAGTAGAAGAGATCCTGAACCCCTTGTTCTGATCGAATCTTAAACACATGCAAATCCTATCAACTGCCTGGGGCGTAAGGAATTCAATCCACGACCCGCGCCATTGCATCGATAACCAAAATTGAGCTGATTTCAAGAAGCCGGTGCGAAAGGATGCAATACGCATGCCTCAACATCCAGCCACGACCACGACAACATGAATGCAACGTCTTTTGGGGTGCCATGGTCGGCGCCATAAGCCTTAACCAGCTAAATGTTAAGGAAAAAGCGAATGGATCGACGCCGCCCTCCCCCTTCAAGGCCGAAGGGCCGGGCCGAAGCAGCGCTGCCCGGCGTATTAAATTGTTTTATGCCCGTTAACTTATTTTTGCACTCAATGCCACGGCACAAGCGCCTTTTGCGGGCCGAAGGCCTGACGCATGGCGCTGGGAGGGGCCACGACGCTGTGCGGGGTGTAACCGAACCGTAGGCGGCGTCTTGCAAAAAGGGGCTGCGCGTGTATGAAGTCAAAACCTGAAAAGGAGCAGGGCGAAGTAAAGGCCCTGCTCCTTTTTTAAGGGGCCGCTTGAAGCGGGCTGGGTTCTGCCAGGATCAGCGTGATATTGTCGTCGCCGCCAGTCGCCAGTGCGGCTTTCAAGATGTCATAGGCCCTAGTTTTCAGGTCCGCTGAGCTTTCGAGCAACCGGGTCAGAACGTTGTGGCCGATCTGCCTGTGCACGCCATCGGAGCAAAGCAAAAGCAAATCACCCGGGGCCAGGTCCAGCCGACCGCTTTCGGGTTCGCAGTGGCCGCAGCCCACAAACTGGTCCATTACCTGGAGGGAATAGTGGCCGTTGGATCTCTCGGGAGAAAGTTCTCCTTCGGCCATCAGAAACCGCGCCAGGGTCTGGTCTTGGGTGACCTGGGTCAGCACCCCGCCGCGCAACAGGTAGAGTCGGCTGTCGCCCGCATGCACCCAATCCAGGCGGCAGCCCTGGACCAGGGCGCAGATCAGAGTGCTGCCCATGCCTTCCAGGGCGCTGTCGGCTGCGGCGGCCTCGAAAACAGCCCGATCCAGACCGCGTACCAGGCGGCACAGCTCCGCTGGGGTTCGATGGGCCGGACGATGGGTCACCCCCGAAAGGGTTTGCATGATCGTCTCGGCGGCCTGCCGGCCGGCGCCGCCGTCTCCCAGGCCGTCGGCCACGGCCAGAAGCACCGCGCCGTCCGGCAGCGCTTTGAGAAGGTAGCGATCTTCGTTGGCGGGTTTGCGCAGGCCTCGGTCCGAAAGGCCGAAAAAGTTGCCGGCCGCCGGGTGGCACGCCTCAAAAATCAGTGATTTTCCGATCGTCTTCATCCGCCAGCGCCCCGCATTGCCGATCCTCCTCTATAGTTCAAGCGGTGTGGTCAGCTCAACGTCCACATCGATGGCCCGCGCCTCCCGTTTAAATTTTTCGAGCAGCAGGCCGAGTTGCGATAGATTTTGATTGGCATATTTCAGGGAGAAAAAAAGGCGTTTCTTGCTCTCGGAGGCCGTAATCCGACGGTTCAAGGCGACCGTCTCGACCATGGGCCGCAGCGCCGCCATGGCCTGGGGCATGCTCTGGTAGCGTTGGCCAGGATCACGCCGGCCGCAGCACACAATGAAGTCGCGCAGGGGCTCGGGGATATCCGGTTTCAACCTGGCCGGGTCCATCACGTCCTGGGTCAAATGCAGATTCAGCAAGGTCCTGGCATCAACCTCCGGAAACGGCCGCTGGCCGGTCACCATCTCGAAGGCGGTGACACCCAGGGCATAGATATCGGTACGCGCATCCGACGGATCGCCGGAAATCTGCTCCGGGGCCATATAGTGGCCCGTTCCGGAATTGGAGAAATCTTCGGTGCCGGCCGGGCAGGCCAGGCCGAAGTCCAGAATCTTGATGCGGTCGTCGGGCTGGACGATGATATTGGACGGGTTGACATCGCGGTGAACGATGCCGCGCGCGTGGGCATAGGCCAGGGCCGAGCCGATCTGGAACAGGTAATGGATGGCCAGTTGCGGCGGAATGCTGCGCAAGTGGGCGATCATCTCCTTGAGGGCGTCGCCGCGCAAATACTCCATGATGATAAATAAGGTGCGGTAACGCTCTTCGAAATCGTACACCTTGACAATATTTTCGTGGGAGAGCTGGGCAATTATTTTGGCCTCATTATGGAAGCTTTGGAAGAAATCGGGTTGCAGGGCCATGTCGTGGCGCATCATCTTGATGGTCACGGGCATGCTCAAATCCTTGTGCACTCCTTTATAGACGATGCTGAAGGCGCCGCGGCCGATGATATCGGTGGTCACGTATTTACCGATGGTGCGGTAAGCGGTGGGCCGGCGGCTGTCTAGCCGGTCCGCCACCAGTTCGGTGATGAAGTCCAGCAAGGCCGGGTCTTTTTCAGTGAAGGCTTCGAATTGATCCCGGGTCATCACCCATAGCAGCATATCGGTCTCGGCTTCCACATGCGCCCGCCGCGGCTCGCCGGTCAAAATGCCAAGGCCGCCGACGATGTCGCCCTCGCCATAGTGATCCACCGGGTGCAGTTCGCCGTCTTTTTCGACGATCACCAGGCATGAGCCGTGCTGGATGATATAGGCCTTGTCCTCGATGGCCCCCTGGACCACGAAACGTTCGCCCGCCTTAACCTTGCGGCAGGTCATCTTGTCGAAGAAGGGGCTGCGGTCCTCCTGGTTGATGAAGTGCAAAAATTTCGTTTTGCGCCCCGGCACCTTCTCCTGCTCCTGGACCATCTGGTAGAAGGCGCAGGTGAGGCAAGAGGGCCGTTTTTCGGCAAAAGAACCTTGCACGCAGCCGCCGCAATAGGTCCCTGCCACGGCCCAGCAGATCCGGCCCCCGAAATTTCCGGAATTGATGCCGTCATAGGAGTGGTCGGCGGCGGCCGGGCATACGCCGAGTTCGCCGGCCTTTTTTCCACCTTGTTCTCTTCCGCACGCCATCACCTGCCAGCAGTTGAGTCGGCGTTTGGCGGCGCTCGGCTTCTCTGAAGTTTCAGCCATACCCTATAGGCCTTTTCCGAAGGGGCAAAGGGGATATCTGCATTCCGGGCAATCCTGGCACAGGCCGCCGTGGCCGAGGAAGGCCAGCTCTTTTTTGCCGATCCGCTCTCCGGCCAGGATGCGCGGCAGCACCAGGTCCAGCACGGTGATCTTGTGATGCAGGCCGCAGGCCGGCACCCCCAGCAGCGGAATCGCTCCGATGCGGGCCGATAAAAACATGGCCCCGGGCAGCGCCGCGGCGCCGTAGTGCACCTCATCGGCGCCGGCCAGGCGGATGGCTTTGCGCGTGACGTCGTCCGGGTCCACGCTCAGGCCGCCGCTGAGCAACAGCAGGTCGCAGCCCGCGGCGATGAGGCCGCGAATGGCTTCGGCGATCCGCGCTTCGTCATCGGGCGCGAAGGTGACGGCCGCCACTTCCGAGCCCAGACCCATAATCTTGGTTTTCAGGATGGGGGCGAACTTGTCCTGGATCAGGCCGTGATAGACTTCGCTGCCGGTGATCACCAGACCGGCCCGGGCCTTGCGCAAGGCCTGGACGCGGACCACCCCGCCGTTTTGGGCCGCGATGGCGGCAGCGCGCTCGATGGGCGCGCGCTGCATGACCAGCGGGATGGCCCGGGTGGCGGCCACCAGTTGGCCTTTGCGCACCAGGGTGTGGGTGTGCAGGGTGGCGCACATGACGTCATCCACCAGGTTGAAGGCGGCCAGGGCGGCGGCGTCCACTGTGAGCAGGCCGTCCAGGGCCGCGTGCAGTCCGATTTTTCCTTCCCGGGGGGCGTCTTCCCAGACGATGCCCGGGCCGCTCAGGCCGGCGGCCAAAAGGGCGGCCGCCTGGTTTTCGTGGATCTCGTCCGCTTCCAGGTCGATGAGATACAGATGGTTCTTGCCCAGCTTTTGCAGATGGCAGATATCTTCGTTACACACTTCGTGGCCTTGGCGGAAGGCCGGCCCCTTGAACTCTCCGGGCCGGATTTCCGTGATGTCGTGCGCCAACCGGGTGCCGACGGCATCTTCTACTTTGATGGTTTTGAGCATGTCTCTCTCGCTTTCACTAGGACTTGCGCGCCGGGCGACAGTTGCGCATCAGGCCGCGGCATGGCTTTTTTCCTCGATTACCAGGGCCGGCCGGACGAGCACGGTGATGACGAAAATCCCCACGCCAAAGACCCCGGCCGTGACTCCCAGCTCCACCAGGCTGGGGGCATACGAAACCACCTCGCCCAGGGGGGAGGGCACCAGGCCCGGCACGATCAAGCCCATGCCTTTTTCGATCCAGATACCGACAAACAGCAGGATGCAGGCCGGAAACAGCACCAGGGGCTTGTTGCCGCCGGGGTTGAAGGCCAGGACTAGAGTGCCGGTCACATTGCAGGCGATGGCCGACCAGATCCAGGGCACCAGGGCGTCATGGCCCTTGAGCCCGAAGAAAAGGTAGGTGGCCGATAGGCTGTGGTGGGTGGGAAAGTAAAACTCCTTGAAGATCTCCGAAAAGAGCATGATCAGGTTCACGATAGCCGAAATCACGATGATCAGGCGCAGTTTGTTGAAGGTGTTGACCGGAATTTTAAAGCTCGTGTGGGCATGCACCACCACCAGCACGGTGGTGATCAGGGCCGGTCCGGCGGCAAAGGCCGAGGCCAGGAAGCGCGGCCCCATCATGGGGTTGTTCCAGAACGCTCTGGCCGGCAGGCCCTCGTATAAAAAGGCGGTGACCATGTGGATGGCAAAGGCCCAGAAGATCGAAAGAAAGACAAAGGGCCGGTATTTCTTCGGGTCAGGTTGGCGGCCGTTGAACTGGCAGAAGAGAATATAGGCCGGCACCAGCAGGTTGAGGGCCAGGTAGCCGTTCAAGACGATGATGTCCCAGGAGAGCAGCGACGAGGGCCAATTCAAGATGCCGATGCCCGGCGTCAGGTGCCAGGCTTTAAAGGGCCGGCCCAGATCGACGAAGACGAAGGTGATGCACATGACCAGCGCGCCCACGGCCACGCCTTCGCCGATGATCACCACCCGGTGCAGGTCCTTGTCCTTGAAGATATAGGCCGGCAGGATCAGCATCACGGCGGCGGCGGCCACCCCCACCAGAAAGGTGAAGTTGGAGATATAAAATCCCCAGCTCACGATATTGGACATGTTGGTGGCCGCAAGCCCCAGGCGGAGCTGGACCGAGTAAGCGTAGGCGCCGATCATCATCAGCGCCACCAGGCCGCACAGGTAGAGCTGGTAGGTCAGCCCGCCGGTCAGATTGAGGATAAAGCCGTGCTTGATAAAATCATAGATCTCGCGGAGCATCGATTTTTTCATGGCGTGCGTTTCCCGTCAGTCGATGAAGAACCAGAATTTGGGATCGGTTCCCAAGTCTTCCTTCAAGCGGAATACTTTCTTGTGCTTGAGCACAAAGCGGATTTCGCTGTCCGGGTCGAGCAGGTTGCCGAAGATCCGCGCGCCCGTGGGACAAGCGGCGACGCAGGCCGGCAATTTTCCGTCCCGGCTGCGTTGAATGCAGAAGGTGCACTTTTCCATCATGCCCCGGGTGCGCAGCCGGTTGCCCAGATAGTGCTGCTTGCGGGTGATCTCCTCCTCGGGCACATGGGGCTCGTTAAAGTTGAAGCGGCGGCCCCAGTAGGGACAGGCCGCCATGCAGTAACGGCAGCCGATACACCAGTCGTAATCCACCACCACGATGCCGTCGGGCTCCATCCAGGTGGCCTTGGTGGGGCAGGCCTTGACGCAGGGGGCGTTCTGGCAGTGAAAGCACTGGATGCCCATGTAGAAGTGGTTGTCGACCGGCACTTCATGGAAGTATTGGCCGTTGCCCGACTCCGGGCTCATCTGGCCCGGCTCCATTTCGAAAATGCGGATGTACTGGGTCTTGGAGGCGCGGTCCAGGTTGTTCTCCCGCACGCAGGCCTGCACGCACTCCATGAAGCCCTCGCAGCGGGTCAGGTTGAAGGCGTAGCCGAACAGCACTTCCTTAACGGGTTCCGTGGTGCCGATCTGGATATCGATGCCGCGTTGCAGCTTGGCGAGCTGCTCCAGGCGGCGGACCGTAGCTTCCTTTTCCAGGGGGGTCATCAAGCGGTAGTTCTTCTTGAAGTACTCCTGCCATTGCAATCCAATTTGGCCGGATTGGATCTGTCCCGGATCGCAGCCGGTGACGGCGGCCGCACCGCACAGGGCCGCGGCCTGAACCGCGCTCTTGAGAAAGTCACGCCGGCCGTAGCGTCGCCGGGCATCGGCGCACGTTTTCGGTGGGGTCGCCGCGGGTGGGGTGTGCAAGGGTTTCATTCTTCTTCCTATCAAGGTTTGTCCAAAGGCAAAGCGTAGGTGGCGGGCCAGCGTTTCTTGAACAGCGGTGAGTGCGGGTCGTGGCAGGCGGTGCAATTGGCCACCACGCGCCGGCCGGCCCAGTTGCCGACGCGCTTGCCATGGGCGCCGCCGATCCAATCCCGCTTCTGTCTGAAATGGCACTGGCCGCAGAGTTCATCGACATGGTCCATGTCGATGACGACGCCCTTTTGGGTCTCGAAAAAGTCCCGCTGATCCTCTTTGTGACAGGTAAAGCAGGTCAGCGGTTTCTGCGCGCCGCCATGCTCCAGGACCATATCGCCATGGGCCACGGCCGCCGCGTTTTCGGCCGTGACCGTGCTGTTGTCGTGGCACTGGCTGCACTTGAAGCGCCGCACCTTGTCTTTGCGCGTTTCGGTCCAGAAGGGCTGTCCGTTGTGCGTCGCGTGGACCTGGACCAGGTTGGCGGGCAATCCGCCGGCCGCATCCGCCGCCGGCGCGGCGCTCACGCTCCGGCCCGCCTGGGTGATGATGGCCTGGACGCCTTGCTGCCCGCAATAGACCTTAATGGCCGATCCCGGCAGGACGATCAGCAGAAGCGTCAGGGCAATATAAAGGCGAAGGCTGGACGGTTGCTTTTTCATGACACCTCTACGGGCTATTTGGCCAGTGTGCGTTCATATAGCCCCTGGAAGAGATCCGGCACATGGCACTGGCGGCAGTTTCCCCGGGCGGCGTGCGTTACCCGGATGCCTTCCACGGCCGCCGGCCCCACATGGCATGCGATGCAATTTTCCCGCATCTGGAGAGAATGGACGATGGGCGGCGGACTGCCGGGCAGATACGCGCGGCCCAATTTGGGCGGCGAAACGCTGAGCCAGAGGTTTTCGACGAACAGCGGGGCTTCGGTCTGGGGCACATGGCACTGGCGGCACGCGCTCTTTTCCGGGTGGGGCGTCAGCGGCGTGTGGCGTTTGAGCTCGGCGGTCCAGCCGCCTTTTTCATGGCAGGCCAGGCAGGTGACCGCTTCGCTCGGTTCATCCATGGCCTTGTGGGCAATAAAGGGCGGCGCGCCGCCGTATTGCCGCCGGGCGTAGTACTCGGGCAGGGTTCGCGCAGGCGAGGCGGCGTTCAAGTAGGCTTCGGCGGCCTGGGCATAACTTGCAAAGAGGGCGGCGCCATTATGATCGAAGGTCATGTTCTGCGCGGGCAGGGTGCCGTGTCGCTCTTCGGCGGGCGAAGAGAGCGCCGAGTAGACGAGCAGCGGCAGCAGCAGGAGGCAGATCCCCGCGAAGAAGGGGAAGATCTTTCCCAAAGGCTTCTTGGATGGGTCCATCAGGCTCTCTCCACTTTGACGGCGCATTTTTTATAATCGGGTTGCTTGGAAATGGGGCAGAAGGCATCCAGGGTCACTTCGTTGATCAAATACTTCTCGTCGAAGAACGGTACGAAGACCATCCCCCGGGGCGGATTGCCGCGGCCCTCGAGGCTGGCTTTCATGATGATGGCGCCGCGGCGGGAGCTGATCTTGACGTTGCCGCCGTGAACGATGCCCAGGTCGGCCGCATCCTCGGGGTGGATCTCCACATACGACTCGGGCATGGCCTTGTGCAGGATGGGCACCCGGCGGGTCATGGAGCCGGTGTGCCAGTGTTCCAGCACGCGGCCGGTGTTGAGCCAGAAGGGATACTCGCTGTCGGGCGCTTCGGCAGCCGGCTCGTAGGGCCGGATCCAGATCCAGGCCCTATTGTCCGGTTTGCCGTAAAAATGGAAATCTTCGCCCTTGGCCGCCGGGTCGTACTTGGGGTTATAGCGCCACTTGGTCTCCTTGCCGTCCACGAAGGGCCACTGCACGCCCGGACGCTCCTTGAGCACCGCGTAGGGGGCCATGCGGTGCTTGGGGCTGTCGTGAAAGCGCGTATACTCGTTCCAGATCTCTTCGATATACTTCTCCCGGGGCCAGGGGAATTGCTTCTCATAGCCCAGGCGCCGGGCCACTTCGATCAACTGCCAGGTGTTGCACATGGCCTCGCCGGGCGGGGGCACGATGCGTTCGTTGTGCTGGGTGCGCCGTTCCGAATTGCCGAAGAAGCCCTCGCGCTCGATCCACAAGGCCGACGGCAGCACCACATCGGCCACATCCGAAGTGGGGGTGGGATAGATCTCGGAAACCACGACGAAACGATCGTCCTTGAGCGCGCCGTTGCGGTAGCGGGTCAGGTTGGGCATGGTGACCATGGGGTTGGTGACCTGAATCCACATGAAGCGGATGTCGCCGCGGTCCAGGGCCCGGAACATCTCCACCGTGTGGTAGGTGGGTTTGGGGTCGATGTTGGCCACCGGCACGTTCCAGATCTCGGCGGCCATCTTGCGATCTTCTTCGTTCATGACCACCCCGTGGGGCAAGGCGTGGGTCAGGGTGCCCACCTCGCGCACCGTGCCGCAGGCGCTGGGCTGGCCGGTGAGCGAGAAGGGGCTGTTGCCGGGGGTGGCGATCTTTCCGGTCAGCAGATGGATATTATAGACCAGGTTGTTGATCCAGGTGCCGCGGGTGTGCTGGTTCATGCCCATGCACCAGAAGGAGACCACCTTGCTGCCCGGATCGCCGTACAGAGCCGCCAGATAGCGGATATCCTTGGCCGGCACGCCCGAGGTCTTCTCCACCTTTTCGGGTGTGTAATCGCCCAGGAAGCGCTTGTACTCCTCGAAATCGGAGCTCTCCTCCTTGTCCGTGAAAGCGAAATGATCTTCGGTGCCGTAGCCGATGTTGGTCTTGCCCTTGTGAAAGGAGACATGTTTCCTCACAAAGTCCCAATTGACCCGGTCGTTGTGGATGAGTTCGTAGCAGATGGCATTGGCCACGGCCAGGTCGGTCTGGGGCTTGAAGAGGATCGATTTGTCGGCGGCTTGGCTGGAGCGGGTGGTGCGGGTGGCGAAATCGATGATCTTGACATGGGTGCGGCTCTTGCGGTTGGCGATCATGCGCGAAAAGAGCACCGGGTGCATTTCGGCCATGTTGTTGCCCCAGGTCACATAGACATCGGCGTAATCGATATCGTCATAGCAGCCCATGGGCTCATCCAGCCCGAAGCTGGTCATGAAGCCGGTCACCGCGCTGGCCATGCACAGACGGGCATTGGCCTCCACATTGTTGGTGCCGATGCACCCCTTGAAGAGCTTGGAGGCCGTATAGCCGTCGGCGATGGACCACTGGCCCGAACCGTAGATGGCCACGCTATCCTTGCCCTTGGCCGCGATGCTCTCTTTGAGCTTGGCCGCCACCAGGTCCAGGGCCTCCTGGATGGGCGCCGGCGCAAGCTTGCCGTTCTTGCGGATCAGGGCCTGCGTGAAGCGGTCCTTTCCGTATAGGATCTGCACCGAGTGATAACCCTTGACGCAGCACAACCCCTTGTTCACCGAACAGGCGGGGTCGCCTTTGACGGCCACGGCCCGGTCGCCGGATACGCCCACGAGCAGCCCGCAGCCGGTGCCGCAGAAGCGGCAGGGGGTTTTCTTCCACTCGATGGAGCCCGCGGCGGTCTCCTCGCCCTGAAAGGCCCCGAAGGTAATCCCGGGAAAGAGGGTGGCCGCTGCCAGCGCGGCGCTGTTCAAGGCCATGGCTTTAATAAATTCCCGTCTGTTGACTGTCATGCGCAGCTCCTTCTATCGCAGCCGAATTTTATGGTTTATGGCGCTACAGGCTCATTCGTCCCGGTGCCCGAAGGTCATGCTCAGGGATTGCAATGAGTCCAGTGCTTTCAAACGGTCTTGAAGTACTTTCTCGGTATCGTCATCCGGTGTGTCGGTCACCAGAAGCAACACCTCTTGCTTGTCCGCCGCCACGACGTTGCAATGCGCGAGGGCCGAAAGGGCCTCTAAAAGCCCTTGCTTACGCCCTTTCACGGGATAGGCCAAATAGCTGAAAACGGGCATAATCGCTCCTTGGCAGGGCTGGGAAAAGGATGTCGTTCCGTCGGCGTTGAAAAGGGAATCCAAGGTTCGCCGCAATCACATGCCATTCTCAGGGAGCCGGTTGGTAGATAATTACGGTACTAGACCCTTCCATTCCGGTCAAATCGTTTGTTCGGGTGTCTGTCATCTGCATTATCGGGAGTCCCGCGCATGAAGGAATTGACTTAAGTCAAAAGGTCGTTATTAGAGTTAGGTTGTTTTGATTTGTGTCGGCCCGGCCGCTTACCGCGAGCAAAGGAGGAGGCGATGGCCAAAGAAAAAAAGAGCGCTCCCAAAGAGATCAAAATTACAGGCATTGTCGAAGAGCTGGAGCTGGACGAGGACGATATCGGCCTGCAGATCGTGGACAATGCCCGCACCTACCGGGTGGTCATGGACAAGCAGGGCCGCAAGCTGCTCGATTATGTGGATGAAGAGATCGAGGCCACCGGTATTATCACCAAGACCGAGGATGCCAGTGAAATCAAAATCGCCCGCTTTCATCTCGTCGACGAGGACGAAGAAGACGAGGACGAGGATGAGGATGAGGCTTGGTCCGACGGTGATGACGACGATTTTATGAGCGACCGGGATGATGATTAAGGGCTCGGAGACACTCTGAACAACCGGCAGGTGTTGGCCCAGACGGCCGACGCCAGCGTCTCGGCCGGTACGGCCCTGAGTTCCGCCAGTTTGAGCAGGACCGTGCGCACGAAGGCCGGTTCGTTACGCTTGAACTTGTTGCGTTCGGGCGTGGGCGTCAGGTAGGGCGCGTCGGTCTCCACCAACAGTTGCTCGGCGGGAATGCGCCGGGCCTGGGCGCGTAGCGTCTCGCCCCGGGAGTGGAGGGTGACGATTCCGGTGATGCCGATGTAAAGCCCCATCTCAAGATAGCGATCCAGCTCCTGGTCATTGCCGGAAAAGCAATGCACCACTCCTCGGCGTTCCGGCCCCCAATGCGCTTTGAGGATCGCAAGAAAACGCCCGCCGCTGTCCCGTTCGTGGAAGATCATGGGAAGGTTGGCTTCGGCCGCCATCTCCAACTGGCGGTGGAACCAGCGTTCCTGATCGGCCTGGGGCGAGTGCAGGCGGTTGAAATCCAGCCCGGTTTCACCCCAGGCCTTGACCTTGGCCGAAGCGGCCAGCCCGGCCAGGGCCGCCAGCGTCGCTTCATCGCAATGCTGGGCATCATGGGGATGCATGCCCACCGAAGCGTAGATGTTCTCGTGGGCCGCGGCGATGGCGATGGCCTTTTGCGTAGTCGGCAGGTCGATGCCCACCACCATCATGGCGCGCACCTGCGCCTGGCGGGCGCGGTCGATGACCGCCTCGCGATCACGGTCGTAGGCCCGGTCGTCCAAGTGGCAATGGCTGTCGAAAATGTTCATGCCCGGCCGATATCACCGGTGGCCGGGTTTGGCAACCGCTTCGTCCATTCTCTTCTTCCAATTTACCCCAAAAGGGTCTAAATAAATTCTCTTGTGCACTGAAACCTGAAGGAGGATGCCTATGTTCCCAATCGTCGCGCGCGAGGAGATGGCCCAAGGCACGGTGATCTTGAACGAAATCGAAGCACCCCTGATCGCCCGCAAGGCCAAACCCGGCCAATTCGTGATCCTTAAAGCCAACGAGGAAGGAGAGCGGATTCCCTTGACCATGGCGGAGACCGATCCGGCCAAGGGCACCATCACCGTGATTTACATGGTCGTCGGCAAATCCACGGCATTATTCAAAGAC
Source organism: Desulfobacterales bacterium (assembly GCA_016218685.1). Classification (GTDB taxonomy): domain Bacteria; phylum Desulfobacterota; class Desulfobacteria; order Desulfobacterales; family Desulfosarcinaceae; genus Desulfatitalea. The sequence goes on from JACRDD010000005.1 coordinate 179,742, forward strand.
CTTAAGGTGGGCGAGGGGTATCAGGATGTCATCGGCCCCCTGGGACGACCCACCCATGTGGAAAAGGTCGGCACGGTGCTCTGCGTGGGCGGCGGCACGGGGGTAGCTGTCCTGCACCCCATCACCCGCGCCATGAAGGCTGCCGGCAACCATGTGATCTGCGTCATCGGCGCCCGCAACAAGGGGCTGCTGATTCTCGAAGAAAAGATGAAGGCCGCCTCCAACGACTTGCGCGTCTGCACCGATGACGGCTCTTACGGCCATCACGGTTTTGTCACCGATATCGTCAAAGAGGTGCTTGAAAAAACACCTGTCCAGCAGGTGGTCGCCATCGGACCGGTGCCCATGATGAAGGCCGTCAGCGCCGTGACCAAAACCTACAACGTGCCCACCATGGTGAGTCTCAACCCCATCATGATCGACGGCACCGGCATGTGCGGCGGGTGCCGCGTGAGCGTGGGCGGCAAGACCAAATTTGCCTGCGTGGACGGCCCCGAGTTCGACGGCCACCAGGTCAACTTCGATGAGTTGACCAAGCGCCTGAGAGCCTACTGCACCGAAGAGAAGCAGTGCTACGAGGGTTACTGCCGGTTAAACGATTGATGTGGACCTGACCGCGAAAGGAGGCACGAAGATGACGGAAAAGATGGAAAAACAGGATAAAAAGGGCCGCGTGCCCATGCCCGAGCAGGACCCCAACGTGCGCAAGCGCAATTTCCAGGAAGTACCCACCGGATACACCCCGGCCATGGCCCAGGAAGAAGCGGCGCGCTGCGTGCAGTGCAAAAAGCCGGGCTGCGTGGAAGGCTGCCCGGTGAGCGTGGATATTCCCGGTTTCATCAATTTGGTCACGAAGGGCGATTTCACCGCCGCCATTCGGCATATCTGGTCCATGAACGCCCTGCCGGCGGTGTGCGGTCGGGTCTGCCCCCAGGAGATTCAGTGCGAAGGCAAATGCATTCTCAATAAAAAAGGCCTGCCGGTGGCCATCGGCAACCTGGAGCGCTTTTGCGCCGACTACGAGCGCGAGCACGGCACGGGCGCCCTGCCGCCCAAGGCGGCACCCACGGGCAAGCGCATTGCCGTGGTCGGCTCCGGACCGTCGGGCCTGACCGTGGCCGGCGATCTGATCCAGAAGGGTCACAGCGTCACCATCATGGAGGCCTTTCACAAACCCGGCGGTGTGCTGGTCTACGGCATTCCCGAGTTCCGTCTGCCCAAGGCCATCGTGGCCCAGGAGGTCAACTTCCTGGAACGGCTGGGGGCGGAAGTAAAATGCAATGCCGTGGTGGGCCGCACGGTTTCCCTGGACGAACTCTTCGAGGAGGGCTACGACGCCATTTATATCGGTGTGGGCGCCGGCCTGCCCAGTTTCATGAACATCCCCGGCGAAAACCTGATCGGCATCCTGTCGGCCAACGAGTACCTCACCCGGGCCAACCTGATGAAGGCCTACAAGTTCCCGGAAGTGGACACCCCCATTCCCCTGGGCAAGAACGTGGCCGTGCTGGGCGCCGGCAACGTGGCCATGGATTCGGCCCGCACGGCCATGCGCCTGGGCGCCGAGTCGGTGAAAATCGTCTACCGCCGCTCCCGGGACGAAATGCCGGCCAGGAAGGCGGAGATCCACCATGCCGAGGAAGAGGGCATCGAAATGATGTTGCTGACCAATCCGGTGCGCTACCTGGGCGACGAGAGCGGCCGCCTGACCGGGATGCAGTGCCTGAAAATGGAGCTGGGCGAGCCGGATGCCTCGGGCCGCCGCCGGCCGATTCCCATCAAGGGCTCCGAATTCGAAATTAAGACCGACCTGGTGATCGTGGCCGTGGGTTCGGGCGCCAACCCCTTGCTGACCCAATCCACCCCCGATCTGGCCTTGAACAAGTGGGGCTACATCCAGGCCGACCCGGAGACCGGCAAGACCTCCAAGCGCGGGGTGTGGGCCGGCGGCGACATCGTCACCGGCGCGGCCACCGTCATCCTGGCCATGGGCGCCGGCCGCGCGGCCGCCAACTCGATCCATAAATATCTGACCTGGGGGTGGTAGCCCCTCGGCACTTGAAAAGATCTTGCAGCCTGACTTGGTAACCAAGAATCGGGGTCGATCCCAGCATCGACCCCGATTTGGTTTCAGTGAAGCCCGCCACAATCCATTACCAAAACATTAATTATAAAAAAGTAATGGGCCTATATTGACATATGGCCTCGTAATCATATCTTCTGCTCAAATCGCAACGGTTGCCGCAAGGCATCAAACCCATAAGCCAAACACGCAGGAGGTAAGATTATGGAACTGATTCGTTGGAATCCCATGAAGAGTTTGTTTAATGCCCCCAGCCGCTTCGACACCCTTTTCGACAGCTTCTTCTTCCCCACCCGGGCCGATTCCGGGCAAGAGGGGATTTGGAGTTGGAACCCGGTGGTGGATGTCTTTGAGAACGACAACGCCATCGTGGTCAAGGCCGAACTGCCGGGGGTGGACAAGGAAAACATCAGCGTGGATGTGGAGGGCCGCATCCTGACCCTCAAGGGCGAACGCAAAACCGAGAACGAGGCCAAGGAAGAGAATTACTACCGCCGGGAACGCACCTACGGACGCTTCGAACGCTCCTTTACCCTGCCGGCCGAAGTCGAGCCAGACAGCATCAAGGCCGAGTACAAGGACGGCGTGCTGAAGATCGAGGTGCCCAAGCCCGAGGAGAAGAAAGCCAAACAGATCACGGTTCACTAATTAGGAAATGGCACGTCAGTGGCCGACCCGGGCGAAACCGGGCCGGCCGCGGCATATTTACGCCCGCATTTTTCCGCGCAGCTGGAACCACTCTTTTTCCGTTTTGGGCGGCGTGCGAATCTCTGTTTGAGGCTTGCGGATCAATTGAATGGCCTCCGAGGGGCAGGTCGGTATGCACAAGCCGCAGCCGATACATTTTTCCTGCTTGATGACGAAGGCCTCTTCGCCCTGTTCGATGGCTCCGATTTGACAGCGCTCATCGGCGCAGACACCGCAGCTCACACAGGACGCAGGGTCGATCCGGGCGTAGTAGGCCGAGTTGACCGCCTCGGATATGCCCAGATCATTGATGGAGCGCAACACCCCGCAGCAACAGCCGCAGCAGTTGCATATGAAGTAGTGCCCCTCGGTCACGTTGCTCGTCAAGTGCACCAGCCCCGCCTCTTCCGACAGGCGCAATACCTCGTAAGCCTCCGCCTTGGTAATGGCCTTGGGTATCAGGGGGTGGTTGTCGAAAACCCCCGGCACCGGCGCGATTCCTAGGCACACCTCCAGCGGCTTGTCGCAACCTTTGTCCAGCAACTTCTTCTCTTTCTTGCAGATGCAGGGGCTCAAGCCGAAGGAGAGCCCTTTTTCGATAAGCTCTGATACCTTTTCGTAGGGCATGGCCTCCTGGTGTGCCTCGATCTTTTTTTCAACGGGAACCACCTGCATCAGTTGTGGCTTATTCTGGAAAAACTGCTTTCCGAAAACCGGCATGTATGCCTCACACAACTCGGCCATCTCCCGGTCCAGGCGCTTTAACTGAAACTCGTAGACGCCGAACACCCAGGGCAGGGCGCGGTAGACCTGGGTGGTGCCGAAATCGATGCCGAAGAGCTGCCCGTGGTGCCACATGCCCCTCAGCCTATCGCCGAGACCTTCCAGGGGCCGGCCGGTACGCTCGGCCACCTGCTCGGGCGTTTCGAACTTAAGCTTCAGGTCGCAGAACAGATCCGCCTCTTCCGGGGTGAAGATCTTTTCCAGCAATCTGAGTTCCACGCCGCTTTCCGTGGACGGAAAACCGTTGGGCATGGCGTCGAGCGCCTGAGCCAGCTTGTGATAAACGGGGGCGGCCATCTTTCATCTCCTTAATTTTATTGATTATCCCTGATTGGCTCGCAAAAAGTCGCGGATCGGACGGCGTCGTCATCCCTGATTCCCAGGGCCAAAGCCGAAGTAAAGACTATCGACCACCCCCTCCATCATGGCCGGTAGGGCCTGACCAAAGGCGCGCTCATGGACCAGCCCATCGATCACCAGCATGGCGAAACCGTGAACCATGGACCAGGCTGAAAGGGCCTTGGCCATGGGATCGCCCCCATGCACGGTGCCCTTGGCCTGGCAGGCCGTGATGGCATCCACAAGCGTCTGAAACGAGGCACTGGACGATACCTTCAGCGCCTCCGGGGTGGATTTCTGATCCTGCCATGGCCCGAACATCACCCGGTAGTGGGCCGGATGGGCCAGGGCGAATTCGATGTACCCAATCCCGCAATATTTGAGCCGCATCAGCGGATCTTTGGGAAAGGCCGCCATGCGTCGGCGCATCTGGGCCACCATCAGGTCGAAGCCTTGGCGGGCCAGTTCGGCCATCAAGGCGCTTTTGTCCGCAAAGTGGCGATAGGGCGCGGCATGACTGACGCCGGCCCGGGACGCCACTTCGCGGATGGTCAGGGCCCCGGCGCCTTTTTCCATGATCAGGGCCAGGGCGGCCTCGATGAGAGCCGCGCTCAAGTTGCCGTGGTGATAGGTCTCGGGTTTTACCGGGAGGGGCATACAGAATCCTCATGTTGACAGTGTTAACATAACTATCAACCGAATGTTGACGCTGTCAACATGGAATTTGGGTGGCCGTTGCCCCGCGCAAACAAGGCCCGCCGATCAAGGGAGCACGGGTTGTTGGGCTTGCAGGCCCGGGCCGAGGGTCACCGGAAAGGGCGGCGCCTGGGTCAGGGCCTTAAAGGCATCGGGCAGACGGGCGAAGTTGGCTCTGAAGGCTTGACGAAGCTGGTCCAGCTCGTCCGGCGGGTGCAGGCGCCGGCCGGCCTGCATCACCGGTTGCAGCAAGGGGATTGCCCCGGGAACCTGTTCGCGGCGCGCGGCGATTACATCCTCCTGGTAGCGCCCCTCCGGGTCCAAATGGCGGTACACCTGTTTTTCACCGGCCAGGGTGGCTTTGCCGGGGGAGTGTTTGCACACCGGCCGGCCATCAAAGCATACCATTTTATAGACCATGTCCAGAAAGGGGGCATCGGCCGAAACACCGATTTTGGTTCCAACCCCGAAGGCGTCGATGGGGGCCTCCTGCGCCATAATCGCCGCCAGACCGTGCTCGTCCAGTCCGCCGCTGGCCAGGATCTTCACCCCCTCAAAACCTCCCTGATCCAGGATGGCGCGCACCTGGCGGCTCAAGTCGATGAGGTCTCCGCTGTCCAGCCGGACCGCCTGCAAGGCCTCGCCGCGCTGCCGCATCTCCCCGGCCACCTGGACCGCATGCCGGGCACCCTGGAGGGTGTCGTAGGTGTCGATGAGCAGCGTGGTGCGTTGGGGAAAGCTGCGCGCGTAGGCCCGGAAAGCATCGATCTCGCGGGCGAAGGCCAAGACAAAAGAGTGGGCCATGGTACCGGAAAGGGGGATGCCGAACTCTTTTCCGGCCAGCACATTGCTGGTGGTATCGAAGCCGGCCAGGTAACAGGCGCGGGCCGCAATCAGTCCGGCATCGGCCCCCTGGTCCCGGCGCAACGAAAAGTCCATCAGGCCGCGCCCGCGCGCCGCGTGCACGCATCGCGCCGCCTTGGTGGCGATCAGCGAGGAGAAGCCCGCGGCGTTGATCAGGTACGTTTCCAGCAGTTGGGCCTGGATCAGCGGCGCGCTCACTTCGATGATGGGTTCGTCGGCGAAGAAAAGGGAGCCCTCGGGCATGGCCCAGACATCGCCCTGAAAGCGCAGATCGGCCAAATGCCGCAGAAAATCTTCGGTGAAAAGCCTGGTCCGGCGCAGATAATCGATCTCCTGGGAGGCGAACCGGAACTTTTCTAAAAAGGTCAGGATCGCTTCCAGGCCGGAGAACACGAAAAACCCTCTGAGCGGATGGCGGCGCGCATAGAGCGAAAAAGTGGCCGGCGCCTGGATACCTTCCTTGAAGTAGGCAGCCGCCATGGTCAATTCATAAAGGTCGGTCAATAAAGGACTGGTGGTTGTCATCGGCTTGGGGCTCCTTGCGCGCCATTCAGGGTGACAACATAATACCAACAACAACCGGGAAAAAGAAAGGTGCCCCTTTCAGCCCAGGCGAAATCCAATTAAAAACTTGAATTTTAAACAAGTTTAAGGCTAATAGACAAAAAAGCCCCTGAGCGTTGTCCAGCGGTATAGGAAAATGTACAAAATCGAACCCAAAACCTACGACGATTACATCCGGGCCATCACCGACATCAGCCAGGCGATCACCTCCGATCTTTACCTGGAAGAGTTGCTCAAGCTGATCGTCATGGTCACGGCCAAGGTGACCGGCGTGGCGATCTGCTCGCTCTGGCTCATCGACGAAACGGCCAACCCGCCCAAAATCCGCTTGAAAGCCACCCAAGCCATTGCCCCGGAATATGTCAAGGATCGCAGCCTGAATCTCGATGAAGGGGTGGTGGGTTTCGTCGTCTCCAACAAGCGCCCGCTGACCATCAAGAACGTGCTGCGCAACCGGCGCTTCAAGGAAAAGGAGATGGCCCGCAAGCTGGGTCTGGTCTCCATGGTGGGCGTGCCCCTGCGCCTCAAGGACGACAAGGTCATCGGCGTGCTCAATTGCTTTACCAGCACGCCCCACGACTTTTCCGAAACCGAGGTCAACCTGCTCACGGCCGTGGCCAATCAGGCCGCGGTGGCCATTCTCAACACCGAGTTGATGGTCAAGACCCGGGTGATTCAGGAAGAGTTGGAGACTCGCAAGCTGGTGGAGCGCGCCAAGGAAATCTTGATGCAGCGCATGCGTCTGAACGGCGAAGGGGCCTATCGCTGGCTGCAAAAGCAGAGCATGGATTCGCGCAAGTCCATGCGCCAGGTGGCCGAAGCGGTGCTGCTCTCCCAGGAGATGGATTTAAAATAGCCATACCGAATGCACCCAAATTAAGTCTTACCGATCCCCCCTTCACTTATCTCCTAAATTTATGAAAACCACCCCTTATGGTCTTTGTTGTTGACTTGAAAATTCAGTTCCACTAAATTGAGGCCTGCATTTGTAAGTGGCTCGTCAACGACGACCGGCCGATTTCGCTTAAAGCGTCATCTCCGCCGCCCAGGGTTGTGCGGCAAAAAAATCATCTGCATGGACAAAGGCGTCTATGGCCCCCGCAAGAGCAGGGCAGACGCCTTTTTGCGTCTTAATTGCGGTAACCGCCCTCGCGGCGCCAAGCGGCATTGGGCTCAGGACCGTTTCGATTTTGAATCGCCACGAAAAAAGGAGAAAAAGTTATGCGTTTCGATAAAAGGAATGATGTATTAGGAACTGTCAACCGCGGCAATCCCGCCGAATCCGGTCTGTGCACGCTGTGCCGCGCCGATTGCGAAGGCAAGTGCGAGACCTGGCTCTCCAGCCTGGTGGGCCGCAAACTGCTCTACCCCCGGGACTTCGGCCTGGTCACCGCCGGCGCCAACAACACCACCCATGTGGGCGTTTCCTACAATGCCCTGCGCGTTCAGGGCTATGCCTACGGCGCCCATGGCATCAATGGCAACCTGACCACCAATCCCGACGACTGCATCTTTCCCAACGTCGATCTGACCACCGAATTCGGCTGGGAAGTCAAAACCAAGGCGCGCATTCCCCTGATGACCGGCGCCCTGGGCTCCACCTTCATCGCAGCCAAATACTGGGACTCCTTTGCCGTGGGCGGCGCCCTGGTGGGCATGCCCATCGTCATCGGCGAAAACGTGGTGGGCGTGGACCGCAACTCCGAGATCAAGGGCGGCAAGATCACCGTATCGCCCGAACTGGACCGCCGCATCAACACTTACCTGCGCTACTATGACGGCTTCGGCGCCATCTTCGTGCAGATGAACGTGGAAGACACCCGCAACGGCGTGGCCGAGTACGTGGCACAAAAATATGGCGACAAGTGCATCATCGAGCTTAAATGGGGCCAGGGCGCCAAGTGTATCGGCGGCGAAATCCAGGTCACCAGCATCGATTACGCCCTGTTCCTGAAAAAACGCGGCTATGTGGTCGATCCCAATCCCGAACTGCCCGAAGTACAGGCCGCCTTCGAAAAGGGCGCCATTCGCTCGTTTGCCCGCCACAGCCGTCTGGGCGGCACCAACCTGAGCAGCGTGGATCTGGTGCGCGAAGATTTCATGAAGAGCGTGGAGTATCTGCGCAGCCTGGGCTTCAAGCGCATCTCCTTGAAAACCGGCTCCTATGGCATGGAAGAGCTGGCCATGGCCATCAAGTTCGCCTCGGACGCCAAGATGGATCTGCTGACCATCGACGGTTCGGGCGGCGGCACGGGCATGAGCCCCTGGAACATGATGCAGAGCTGGGGTGTGCCCTCCATCAACCTGCACGCCAAAGCCTACGAGTACGCCAGCATCCTGGCCGCCAAGGGCCAGCGCGTCGTGGATCTCTCCTTTGCCGGCGGCTTCGCCCTGGAAGACAGCATCTTCAAAGCCCTGGCCATGGGCGCCCCCTATGCCAAGATGGTGTGCATGGGACGCGCCGTGATGATCCCGGGCTACCTGGGCGCCAATATCGAAGGGGCCCTGAACCCGGACCGCAAGGAGAAGATCAGCGGCAACTGGGATCGTCTGCCCAAGACCGTCAGCGACCTCGGCGGTTCCCCCGAAGAACTCTTTGCCTCCTACTTCGACATCCAGAAGAAGATCGGCAAAGACGAGATGAAGAAGATCCCGTATGGCGCCATGGCCATGTGGACCCTGGCCGACAAACTCTCCTGCGGGTTGCAGCAGTTGATGGCCGGCGCGCGCAAATTCTCGGTCAAGCAGATCACGCGCAACGACATCTTCGCCGCCAACCGCGAGACCGCGGCCGAAACCGGCATCGCGCACTGCGCGGACGCCAACGATGCTTTCGCCAAGAAAATCCTCAACGGCTAATTCGCCAGCGCGGATTCAAGGATCACAGAGCCGCCGGACTTCGGTCCGGCGGCTTTTTTATTCCGACATGACCTTTTGATAGCGGCCGATGGCGCCTTTGCCGGTGCCTTTGACATCGAAGAGGGCGGTATCGGCGGCCGCGAGAAGGGCTTCGGCGTCGGCGCCGTGGGTGGGAAAGGTGGCGATGCCGCAACTGGCCGAGAGGCGCACGCTTTTGCCCTGGCTTTGCAAAAAGGTGGCGTTCTTGATGCGTTCCTGCAACTCTTCGGCTTTGGCCAGGGCCTTTTCCAGATCATGGTCGGGCAGCACGGAGACGAACTCGTCGCCGGCGTAGGCCACGGCATATGCAGGTGGCAGGAGGCTGGCCCTGAGGATAGCGCCCACCTCCTGGATGGCCCGGCTGCCGTTGAGATGTCCGTAAGCGTCCACGACCTTCTTGAAGTTGTCCAAGTCCATGAATATCAGGGATATGGGACGGTCCTGGGCGCGAGCGTTTTGGATCAGGCGCGGCAGGGAGTAGTGCAGATAGCGCTGGTTGTAAAGGCCGGTGAGGTTGTCGTGCAAGGCCTGTTCGCGAAAGCGCTGTTCGCTGGCGCGCAGGGCCTCTTCGGCCGCCACGCGGGTGGAGATATCCACCAGGGAGATCACCACCCGGGCCATGGTGGTTTCATGGCCGGCCAGCACCATCACCCGGGACATCACCCGTTTTTCCTGACCGTGTACGGTTCGGATGGTCATCTCTCTTTCGGGAACGAAGCGGCCCTGGGCGACCATTACGATAATTTCCCGGGCCATCTGCTGAAAACCGGGCCCCATGACCACGCGCGGCAGATCCGCCAGGATGGTGTCTTTGTCTTGAACAGGGGCTTCGAGCAACGATAAAAAGGCATTGTTGCAATCGGCGCTTTTGATCAAGGCCATGCAACGGCCGACCTCTTCGGGATGGGCCATTAAAAAGGCATCCAGATCGTAGACACCCGAAGCCTGGAGCTCCTCCAGATGCTGCTTGAGGGCCGAGGCATCGCGCTCCAACATGGCCACCGGGGCCGACTGAAACAGGATGCGGTAACGTTCTTCGCTCTCCTGGGCCGCCAATTGGGCTTGTCGGAGGTGGGTATGGTTTTCCACGAAGGCCATCACACCAGATACTGTCCCCGTCGGTTCCACCACCGGGCCGAAGTGAAAGCGCAGTTGATGGCATTCGCCTTGGTTGGCCACACAGCCGTAATCGCGAATCATGGCGAGCTTGTTTTGCATGCACAAACGCAGGTCGTCGCAGATGCCGGCCTCTACGAAAGCCTGCAATTCATAGACATTGATTTCGGCCAGGGTGGGCGTTTCGGGCCAGGGCACCAAGTCGCGCATCTTGCGATTGATGCCTTGCAGGCGGCCCTCCGGGTCTATGGCAAAGATACCGAAGGGAGCGCTGTCGCCCAAGATCTTGTTTCTATATTCGAGCGCCTGCAATGCGGCCTCGGCCCGTTGGCAACGGCGCAAAAGAACCGCCGCGTCGCCGGCCTCGCCAAGCTGTGCGTGCGTCTCTGGGGCTAAGGGCGTCAAGGCATCTTCCATTTTACTTGCGACAAGAAATAAATTCGGATCATGGCGGCGTCGGCCGCTATCGATCGAATCGGACATCCTGGAATCGCCGCGGTTCCGTTACTTCTCCAGGTCGTTGAGCAATGCTTCGGCCACCATCTTGGCGGCGATCTTCTGGGAGTCCACCACGTAGGTGCCCTCCTGGAGCTGGGCCCGCACCTTGGCGACTTTCTGGGCATCGACTTCCGGCATCTGGCGGATCGCCTGCCGGGCGGCCATCAGCTCCCGGGCCTGGGCCGACAGGGCCACGCGGTCTCCCTGGGCGGCCGCCGGGGCGGCATTGGCGGTTTTGTCCTTGGCCTGCGCGGCCGTTGCCTCGGGTGTGCGCTGGATCGGACCAATATTGTTGGAAACTTCCATGGGCGCTCTCCTTTATACGAAACCCATGATAGCGGCTAAGTTCTCAAAGCGCAAGGCGGTTCACGGGATCAAAACACGGTTCCCACGCCGATACCGAAATGAATGCGCGGGGTGGTGTCGGCGGGCGGCGGCCACTTTTTGATCTCCAGGGCGTTGATCACCGGGTAGCGATAGGCCATTTGGCCGATGAGTCGCTCCTGACTGCCTTCGAGCGTACCCACCACCGTTATCAAGGTGCCTTGGGGATAAATGGCCGGATCGATAAATTGTTTGGAATTCACGAGAAAGCGGCCTTTGCTCTGGTCATCCGCCAGGGGCTGGTCCCCATCGTCCAGCTCTATTTGCAGCACCACCAGTTCCGGGCCTTGGGCCAAGATTTGGGACTCGATGATTTTGCCACCGAAAATCACGGTCTGACCCGTGAACCGATCCGGGTTCTGCTGAAGCTCGCCGAAGCTCCCGGAATAGGTCACCTGGGAGCGAACCTCTTTGGAGATGCCCATGGCGCATCCCACGACCATGCTCGCCGCCGCAAGCCAAAAAACAATTCTTACCAAACCTCTGCCCATGTGTGCTCCTTCCCGTGTTCCATTGCTTTCGATCCAACCTTGCGGCTACCATCGATGCGGGGGATAGTGCCGCCAGCCCCCATAGGGATAGTAATACGGATAGGGCGCGCCCCACCAGGGGTCCCAATAATAAGGATCGTATGGAATCGGCTTTTCCTCGGGCCAGAGGTGGATTTCGGTCACCCTCAGCCGCACGTAGGGAAAGGGCTCCGGTCGCGCGTCCGTGGCCGAACTGCCCAGCAATGGGCCGGCCGCGGTGATTTTGCGATCCTTGGCGTAGACCTCCGGGTCGAGGAACCCCGGATACTCCAGAATCAACCGGCCCTGGGATTGATCTTTGGAATACGGTTTCCGGTCGATGCCCAGCGGCGCTTGAACCACCACCATGCGGCTGTGGTCGGGCGCGTTGGCGACCTCCAGCACATAGCCGCCCAGAATCACCGTTTGGTTGAGGTGCTTGTCCGCATGGGCGATCAGCTCGGGGAACGGAATCTCCGGCAGGGCCTCTTCTTCCACGGCCTGGGACATGACCGAGCAGGCGACAAGCATGAGCAGCGCTGGAACCCACCCCATTCGCGCGAAGCTTTGCATGGTATCCTCCAGGCCAGATCCTTCGGGGGCCAAACGATGCGCCCATCAGGCCACCAATCTAAGCCTTGCCTTGCGGAAATGCAACGCGCAGGTGAACGGCACCGACGAGAAGCGGTGTTTAAACCGTTTTTAATAGAACCGGAGCGCCAGGCCGATCATGAAACTTTGGGAATCCCAGTTGACTTCGTTGAGCCGGGTGAGTTGCTCTCCGCCATCGGAATAGTGGACCGTGACGTCTCCGGCGTCGGTTTCCCATTGGCTGTAATTCCAATTGAGGTTCACATTCAGGTAGCGGCTGACGCGGATCAGCCACTCGGCCTGGAGGCCGATACCGCTGCCGTCGGCCTCGTGTTCGAAGCTCACGGGATGGGCCAGGTCTTCGCGCAAGTTCCAATTGGCTTCGGCCTGGTAGTCTCCCCAGAAATGATAGGTCAGGCTGAGCCCCCACTCCATGGGGGGTGGATTGTCGGCTTTGGCGGCCATTTGATAACGCACATCGAGGCCGCTCCATACGCTCATCCAGCGGGCCTCATAGAGACTGTTGAGCTGGCTGTTGAGGGGGCCGACGGGCGGCGGCGGATCATAGCCGGGCGGCGGTGTGGCGCTGAGCACCTGCCGACCGTTGGTGATGCGCAGGTTCTGCTTGTGGATCGAGCCGCCCAGCATCGGCGCCAGGAGCCAGCGGCGCTGGTTGAAGGTGAACGGATAGCCGCCGCCCAGCACCACGTCCCAAAGCTCGTCGTCATTGGATTCGCAGATGGAGCGCGACCACTCCTGGGTGCGGTTGTCTCCGCCGTAATCCGAATCGCGCACCGTTCCGCTGTCGATCCAGGCGTAATTGACGTGGCCGCGACCGTAAAGATGCTCACCCACCTGGGCCTTGGCCCCTAACGAAAGCTGCTGACTCTCGATATCGGACCACGACAGCTCCGAAAGAATATTGGGATTGCTTCCGGCCGCGTTGCCGGCGATATTCCAATCGAATTCGTCGAACCGCAATCCGGCTCCCAGGGTGACCGTGCCCTTGACGTGCTTGGAAATGGTCTGGTAGACCGTTTGCGTGCCGGACGCCGCGGGGGCACTGCTGCCGGAATCGTTGGAATCCGCTTCCGCCGCTGCTTTCTGGGTCAGAGGAGTTTGCACCGCAATACAGATCAAGATCCAACAACACGCCCGCCGAAGTATTCGACCCATTGTTTCTTCCAGCCTTCGATGCCACCGAGAAAGCCCGTTGTGGCTTCGTCGGCCTTTTGGATGACGATTTCTGTTTGTTTTGCCCCGTGGCAAAAGGGAATAGTGGTCGCCCAGGCCCTTTATCGAACTTCCAAGAAGGTGTCAAACAACAAACACGCCCTGCCCGCGACCGGGGCCGCTGAGAGGCGGATACGTACGAAGAAACGTTGTTGACGAGCTCGTGTTCCCTGCATTAGAGAGTCTTTTTTACCCCAAGGTGCCCAGCCGCTTCCGGCATGGTTATAGCGGCATGGCCGGACGCGCCGCCAATAGAGGTCTTTATGCGCTTTTTCTTCCTTGCTTTGCTGCTGATTGTCGCCGGGGGCGCCGTACCGTTGCTTTGCATCCGCCGTCCTGGGGCCGTGCGGGCCTTGGCCGTGACCGCCATGGCGGGCGGCTGTCTGATAGGCGCTTTCGATGCCGTGGCCAAACTCTTCGCACCGGAACCGGTTTCCATCTCCCTGGCCTTCTTGAATGAGTTCAGCCTGACCTTCAAGCTCGACCCACTATCCGCCTTTTTCCTGGCCGCTGTTTTTGCCATCGGGATGCTGGCCGCCATCTACAGCGTGCACTATCTGGACGCGGCCGCTCGGCCGACCCGCACCGCCGTGCACTACTTCTTGTTCGCCTTGCTGCTGGCGGCCATGGCCCTGGTGACCGCGGCCGACAACATCATCGCCTTTGCGCTTTGCTGGGAACTGATGTCGCTGACCTCCCTGGGCTTGGTGCTTTACGACTATGAGCAGGGCCCGAACCGCAAGGCCGCCTATTTTTACGCGGTGTTTTCCCAGGTGGGGGTCATGTGCATCGTGGCGGCCTTTGCCCTGATCCATGCCCATACCGGCGCCTTTGGCTTGGATGGCGCGGCCGGCCTGCCGGACAAGATAAAAATCTGGGTCTTTGTGCTGGCTTTCGTGGGCTTCGGCTCCAAGGCCGGCATTTTTCCCGTGCACATCTGGCTGCCCCACGCCCACCCGGCGGCCCCCAGCCACATCTCGGCCCTGATGTCCGGCGTGATGCTCAAAATCGGGATCTACGGCATCCTGCGCTTGTACGCCGTGATGGATTGGCACACCCCCCTGGCCGGCCGCCTGGTGCTGATCGCCGGGCTGGTCTCCGGCATCCTGGGCGTGATCTATGCCCTGGGCCAGCACGACCTCAAACGGTTGCTGGCCTACAGCAGCATGGAAAATGTCGGCATCATGCTCATGGGCATGGGGGTGGGCATGATCGGCGCCGCCGCGGGCAAGCCCATCATGGCGGTGCTGGGATTTACCGGCGCCTTGTGGCATGTGTGGAACCACGCCATCTTCAAATCGCTCCTGTTCATGGGCGCCGGCATGGTGCTGCACCATACCGGCACGCGCACCATGGATCTGCTCGGCGGCCTGGGCAAACGCATGCCGATCACGGCCGGCGCCTTTTTCGTGGGTGCCATGGCCATTTGCGGATTGCCCCCCTTCAATGGCTTTGCCAGCGAGTTCTTCATCTATCTGGGCGGGTTTTCGGGCGTGGCGCTGGCCAAAACCGATTTTGTGCTCAGCGTCGTGTCCATCGTGGCGCTGGCCTTGATCGGCGGGTTGGCGCTGGCCACCTTCAGCAAGGCCATGGGCGTCATCTTTCTGGGAGAACCCCGCAGCGCGGCAGCCGCCAAGGCCCATGAAAGCGGGTGGTGCATGTTGCTGCCCATGCTGGTGCTGGCCGCGGCCTGCGTGTTGGTCGGCGTTTTTCCGGGAGTGCTGTTGACCATGGTCCTCAAGGCCACGGCCGCCCTGGGTCTGGGTTACGGCCGGGTGCCGCTGGAACCTTTTGCGGAGCTGACGGTGGGCATCAGCCGAGCGGCCTTGCTGCTGGTGGCGGCGGTGGCCCTGCTCCTCGGGCTGCGCGCGTGGTTCTACCGGGGCAAGATCGTCACGGCCGCCGGAACCTGGGGCTGTGGATTTGCCCGCCCCACTGCCCGCATGCAGTATACGGGCACCTCGTACGCGGCTTCGATCCTGGCTTTCTTCCGGGCCGCGGCGCCCCTGGGTGAAGAGCATCCGGCCATCCGCGGCCGCTTTCCGGACCGCACCTATTACATAAGCCACGTCCAGGACCTGGCCGAGCGTCATCTGGGTCACCTGGTAGTGCGGCCGGTGCAGCGCTTTTTCGACCGGCTGCGCTGGGTGCAGCACGGGGACATCCATATGTATATCGGATTCATTCTCATCGCCATCGTGGTGGCCTTGGTGTTTGTATAAAGGAGAAGCGCGTGGAAAGTAGAAGCTTAAAGACAGGGAGCCGGTAGTGCAATCCATCGGGCTCTTGATGCTGGCCATGCTGCTGGCCCCGCTCTACGCGGCCTTGATTCTCAAGGTCAAGGCTTTCTTCGGCGGCAAGCAGGGGCCGCCCCTGCTGATCCATTACTTCACCCTGGCCAAGCTGTTCCGCAAGGGATCGGTCTACAGCACCAGCACCACCTGGATTTTCAAGCTCGGACCGGTGGTCTCCCTGGCCACGGCGGCCCTGGCCCTGATGTTTCTGCCCGTGGCCGGCCAACCGGCACTCGTTTCCTTCAAGGGCGACGTGATCTTCCTGCTTTACATGCTGGGGCTGGGCCGCTTTTTCATCATCGCCGCGGCCCTGGATACCGCCTCGCCCTTCGAAGGCATGGGCGCGGCCCGGGAGGCCTACTTTCCGATCTTCTGCGAGGCCACGCTCTTCATGACCCTGGTGCTGTTCCACCTGATTACCGGCGAGCTGCGCCTGGAAAGTTACCTGGCCGGCGGGCAGCCCCTGGCCCTGTGGCGCGCCGCCGGCGCGCCGCTGATCCTGGTGGTGATCGCCCTGTTCATTGTCCTTCTGGCCGAAAACGCCCGGGTGCCGGTGGACGATCCGGCCACCCACCTGGAGCTGACCATGATCCATGAGGTCATGGTACTGGATCACAGCGGACCCGATTTTGCCCTGATCGAGCTGGGCGCCTTCTTCAAACTCTTCTTCTACGCCGGTGTGGTGACCCGCCTGTTCTGCCCCTTTGCGCCGGATTCGGCCGCCTTGAGCGCTTTATTCTTCTTCGCGGCCCTCACGCTGGTGTATGTGCTCGTGGGCCTGACCGAATCGTTCATGGCCCGCTACCGCATGGACAAGGTGCCCCAGTTCGTGCTCACTTCGTTTGCCCTGGCGGCCTTTGCCACGGTCATCACCCTGGAGTTCATGCCATGATCGATCTGGTGGATACCCTGCTGGTGCTGGTGCTGCTGGCGGTGCTCTCGTCCCTGGGCTCCAGCCGGTTGCCTTCGCTGATCAAGGCCCTGGCCTTCCAAGGTGTGGCCGTTTCCATCGTGCCGCTCTTTCTGGGTCACAATCTGACCGGCGGCGGCCTGGCCTTCACCCTGGCGACGATGCTGATCCGCGGCTTCGCCATCCCCATGTACATCTACATGGCCATCCGCAAGGTGGCCATCCGCCGCGAAACCGATCCGCTGATCGGCTACCACGCCTCGCTGCTCATCGGCTTGATCATCATCATGGCCGCCATCTTCGTCAGCCACCGGTTCCATCTGCCCCTGATCCAGGGCCACCGCCTGCTGCTGCCCACGGCCATCACCCTGATGGTGGCCGGCATGTTTCTGCTCATGGCCCGGCGCAACGCCATCGCGATGGTACTGGGCTACATGATGATGGAAAACGGCATCTACCTGGTGGGCACCGCTTTTGCCACGCGCGCCGCGCACCACATCGTGGAGTTCGGCATCCTGCTGGACATCCTGGCCGGCGTGATGATCATGGCCATCGTGCTGCAGAACATCAAACAGGCCTTCGACAGCGTGGACACCGACCGGCTCAGGACCTTGAAGGAGTAAATGGCAGGCATGCTCGAACTGACCTTTCTCATCCCTTTGCTGGCCGGCCTGGTGGCCTTCTTCCTGCCGCGCACCACGGCCCGGCCGCTGCTGGTGCTGGTGGGCGCCGTGCACCTGGGGCTGTCGGCCCTGTTGTGGATCCGGCGGCCGGTCTCGGCCCTGCCCGACTACTTCGCGGTGACCCCCGAAGGCTTGTTGTCGCTGATCGTCATTTCGCTGCTCTTTCTGCTGATCGCCATCTATACTACGGCCTATCTGGACATCACCGAGGTCCACTCCGAACACATCTTCTCCGGGGCCCTGCTGATCTTCCTGTCCACCATGACCCTGGTGACTCTTTCGGATCATCTGATGGTGATGTGGATCGCCATCGAAGCCACCACCCTGGCCAGCGCGCCATTGATCTACACCCATCGTTCGGCGGCCTCGTTCGAGGCCACCTGGAAGTATGTCCTGATCTGTTCGGTGGGCATCGCCCTGGCCCTGCTCGGCTCGCTGCTGATCACACTCTCCATGGATGCCGGCGGCGTGGATGCGCCGGTGGCCTTTTCGGCCCTGGCCCAGGCCGCGCCGCGCCTGGACCCCAAATGGCTCAAGGCCGGCTTTGTCTTCATCCTGGTGGGCTACGGCACCAAGATGGGCCTGGCGCCCATGCATACCTGGCTGCCGGATGCCCACAGCGAGGCGCCCAGCCCGGTCTCGGCCCTGCTCTCGGGCGTGCTGCTCAACTGCGCCTTCCTAGGGATCTTTAAAACCAACAAGATCATGCATGCCGCGGGGTTGGGCCATTTTTCGGGCACGATCCTGATCTGCTTCGGCCTGGCCTCGATGGTCGCCGCCGCCACCTTCATCCTCAAGCAGTTGGAGTACAAGCGCCTGCTGGCATACTCCAGCGTGGAGAACATGGGCATCATCGCCTTCGGCACCGGCGTGGGCGATCTGGGGGCCTACGGCGCCATGATCTGCCTGATCCACCACAGCCTGATCAAATCATCCCTTTTCCTTTCCTCGGGCAATATTCTGCACGGCTATGCCACCCGGGCCATCGAAAGCGTGGGATTGCTCGCCCGGCGCATGCCCAAAACCTTCGTGGCTTTTTTCAGCGGTTTCGTGGGCATCTCGGGCATGCCGCCCTTCGGCATTTTCATCGGCGAGCTGCTGATCGTCATCGCCGCCTTCCGGGCCGGTCTTTACTACTACGTGCTGGTTTTCATCCTGGGCCTGTGCGCCATCTTCGCCGGCTTTGCCCAGCATGCCCTGCGCATCTCCTTCGGCGAGAGCGACAGCCCCGACCCCATCCACGAAAAAGCTTGGATGGTCTGGCCCCAGTACGTGCTGCTGCTCACCTCGCTGACGCTCTGCTTCTGGATGCCCGACACCCTGAACCAGACCATCGGCCGTGCCGTGGCCTTGATCGGCGGAGGCTTCCCATGAAAACCGATTTCGCCGTCATCCGCCACGCCCAGGCCGTGTCCATGCAGCAGGTGCCGCTGCTGGCCTGGGAAGATTTCTACAAGCAGGTGCGGGCACTGATCGGCCAGGGGGCCAAGGTGGTGCATTACTTCGTCTTTGCCGACGGTCCGACCTTGAAGCTGCTGGCCGTGCTGCGCACCGAGTGGCTGCTGGCCGCCGCGGCCCCGGTACCCGAGCACTACCACTCCCTGACCCCGGCCCGCGAACCGCTGCATCTCTTCGAGCGCGAGATCGCCGAGCAATATGGCATCCGGCCCGAAGGCCACCCCTGGTTCAAGATGGTGCGCTATCATCCCAACGTGCGCGGCGTGGCCGATCTCTTCGGCAACGACTACCGGCAGGACATTCCAGGCAACTACCCCTACTACACCGTTCACGGCGAAGAGATCCACGAAGTGGCCGTGGGCCCGGTGCACGCCGGGGTGATCGAACCGGGCCATTTCCGCTTCAACTGCATCGGCGAGCGCGTGCTGCACCTGGAGATCCAGTTGGGCTACCAGCACCGCGGCGTGGAGCCGCTCCTGGTCCAGGCCGACCATCGCCGCCGGCCCCTGATCGTGGAGTCCATCGCCGGCGATACGGCCGTGGGCCACAGCCTGTGCCATGCCCAGGCCCTGGAAGCGCTCTCCGGCCGGGTCCCGGATGAGGGCGCCCGGCGCATCCGCACCCTGGCCCTGGAGCTGGAGCGCCTGGCCAACCATGTGGGCGACCTGGGTGCCCTGAGCGGCGACGTGGCCTTTCTGCCGCCGGCCAACTACTGCGGCCGCATGCGCGGCGACTTTCTCAACATGACCCTGCTGCTGTGCGGCAACCGCTTCGGCAAGGGCCTGGTGCGGCCCGGCGGCGTGCTTTTCGATCTGAGCGAAGCGATCCGGGTCGAACTGCTGCGGCGTCTGGCCGAACTCAAACCCCAGGTGCTGCACGTGCTGGACCTGCTTTTCGCCACCCCCAGCGTGCGCGCACGCTTCGAAAGCTGCGGGGTGGTCAGCCCGGCCGAGGCCGACAACCTGGGGCTGGTGGGCCCGTGTGCCCGAGCCAGCGGCTTGCCCTACGACGCGCGCCGCCAATTCGCCACCGAGGCTTACACCGAATTGAACATCCCCAAGTATGCCGAGAGCAGCGGCGATGTCTTTGCCCGGGCCAAGGTGCGGGCCATGGAGGTGCGCCAGTCCATGGAGTTGGTCGCCACCCTGCTCTCCCGCCCGGTGCAAACTGGCCGGCTGGAGACCACCGAAGCGCTGACGCTCACGCCCTCGGCCTGCGTGGTGACCGTCAACGAAGGCTGGCGCGGCGAAATCGCCCACTGCGTGATCACCGACGCCGCAGGCAAAATCCTGCGCTACAAGGTCAAGGACCCCTCGTTCCACAACTGGAACGGCCTGGCCATGGCCCTGCGCAACACCGGGATTTCAGATTTCCCGCTCAACAACAAGAGCTTCAACCTGTCGTATTGCGGATTCGATCTGTAGGGGATTTTTGAATGCTGAAAACGCTGCGCAACCGCTTCGAACAAGGCTACCGCACCTCGCCCTACCCGGCCGCGCCGGTGAAACTGGCCGAGCGCTACCGCGGCCGCCCGCGCATCGCTCCCGATGCGCCGGCTGAAGTCGTCGCCCAATGTGCGGCGGCCTGTCCCCAGGCGGCCATCGATCCGCTGCGGCGACGCATCGACCTGGGCCGCTGCGTCTTTTGCACGGAGTGCGAACGCCTCTCCCAGGGCCAATTCATCACCTTCAGCCAGGATTTCGAGCTGGCCACCGCCCGCCGCGAGGAGCTGATCACGGCCGGCGATCTGCCCGACCTGGCCAACCATGCCAAGCAGCATTTCAAGCGCCTCTTCGGCCGCTCGCTGCAACTGCGCCAGGTCTCGGCCGGCGGCTGCAACGCCTGCGAAGCCGACCTCAACGTGCTGGCCACCCCCTTCTTCGACCTGGCCCGCTTCGGCATCAACTTCGTGGCCTCGCCGCGCCATGCCGACGCCATCGTGGTCACCGGCCCGGTCTCGCGCAACATGCGCACCGCCCTGCTGCAAACCTACGAGGCCGTGCCGGCCCCCAAGGCGGTCATCGCCGTGGGCGCCTGCGCCATCAGCGGCGGACCGTTCCAGGGCAGCCCCGAGGTCAGCGACGGCCTGGAATCGATCCTGCCCGTAGACCTTTTCATCCCCGGCTGTCCGCCGCATCCCATGACCAACCTGCACGCGCTGCTGACCTTTTTTAAATAGGGCGCCAAAATCCACCGCTTGCCTGGGAGGGAAAATGGTCTTTGCGCAGGTCGAAAAGCTCTACGATCAAGGCCTGTTCCTGGATGCCTACCACCTGTGCCGTCCGATGTATGCGGCCGACGAAGCGCACCCCCAACGGGACTTGAAAGAAATTCTACTGCTCGCGCGCCTGGCGCGGCGCCTGGGCGGCCATCCGCTCGCAAGGCGGCTTTTTCAAATCGCCCGGGAGAAGGCGCCCCGGAACCCGCTGGTGATTTACTACGCCGGGCGCAACGACGCGGCGTTTCAACACCTGTTGCGTCAACTGGAAGATGTCGAGACGGTCTGCATGGACGATTTTGCCAGCGACGGCGACAAAGCCGTCTGGCTGGCTTCGACGGCCTGGATGTACGCCTCCATCCGGGATTTCGAAACGGCCCACCGGCATCTGTCCATGGCTTTCGCGTTGCGCACCGAAAAGGCATGGGTGCACTGCTGCCAGGCCGAAGTGCTCTGTTTCGAAGACCGCTGGCCCCAGGCCCTGGAAGCCATCGAAAGCGCCTGGCGGATCGCCCCCGGCATGCCCCAGGCCGCGGGCACCCTGGGGCGGGTTCTGACGAAATTGGGCTTGACCGCCCAGGCAGCCACGCGTTTGCTGGAGAGCGCGCGGCAAAAACAGTCGTATGAATTATCCCTGACCGCCATCTGGTACCTGTGCGCGGTGGCGGAACGCAGCCCCCGGGAAGAACTCCAGCGCCTGGCGCAACAGGCGTCGCACCTGGCCGACAGCCTGGAAGCCCTGGCGCCCCTGGCAGACGATGAGCTCCACGCGCATCTGGCCCTGGTGCGCCTCGACATCGCCTGGTTACGGAAAGACACCGCGGGCATGCAGGCCCAGGCCGCGCAGGTCAAGCATCCGTTCTATCAGCGGGTGCTGGCCAACATCGAAGCCAACCCAACCGGCGATGAGCGCATCACGGCCTATGACCCGGTTTATCAGAAACACAACACCTGTTTGCCGGCCAGCGTGGCCGCCGTCATGGGACGCTTCGGCCAGGCCGTCGACAGCGACCGCCTGGCCGACGAGCTGACTTACAACGGCACGGCCACCTGGCGCATGCTCGATTGGCTCCAGCGGCAAGGTCTGGCGGCCAAGGCCTTCATCGTCGACGGCGCGCTGGCCCGGCGGCTGATCCAAAACGACCTGCCCTTCGTGGTCATGGTCAAATCCATCTATCACTACCATGCCATGGCCGCCGTGGGCGTCGATGAGGCCGCGGGCGTGCTGCTGATTCACGATCCGTCCAGCACCCGTCTGGAAAAATTGCTGTTGGCCCACGTCGGCGCCGATGAAGGGCCGTTCGGGCTCGAGGCCCTCGCCATCGTTCCACCTGGCGAGGCCCAGCGGCTGGCCTGCATTCCCGACACGGCCAGCGAACCGTTCAGCGCCTTTGTCGCGTATCAGAAAGCCCGCGAAACCGAAGGTCTGGCCCAGGGCCGGCGCATCGTCGACGCCCTGAGCGCCCGTTTTTCCGACCATCCCTTCGTGGCCCGTCTGGAGGGCATCCACCTGGGGCATGCCGGGCAACTGGTCGAAGCCATCCGGGTGCAGGAGCAATTGCTGGCGCAATACCCCGACTGCGAACACATCCGGCAGGAACTGCTCTCCAATCTCTATCGCACGGGCAATCGCAGCCGGATTCGCAAGATGTTGTCCCGCATCGTTTTTCACAAGCGCATGCCGGGCATTCGCGCCACGCAGCAATGGCACTATCCGCCAGCAGAATATGTCGCCCAGTATGCCAGCTACGCGGGCGTGGTCAAAACCAAGCAGGCCGCCGCGGTGCGCCATCTATACGACGCCCTCGAGCGCGAGCCGATCCATGCAGCCAGTTACCATGTGTTGGGCGACCTGCGCCTACAGGAGGACGACTTCTCCAAGAGTATTCTGCCCTACCGCTGCGCCGCATGGCTCGAACTGGAGAACCATCATTACGCCAGGGCCTACATGGATGCCCTGGCCAAAAACCACCGTGCGCAGGAAGGTTTTGCGTTCCTGAAGGCGCGCACGGCCAGGCTGGGCGACACGGTGGCCGGCGGGGCGGTCTGGGGCACCCTGATCGATGCCTATGAAGATTACGGCTACCCGGACCAGGCGGTGGCCGGCTTGAAGGCGGCGCTGGACCAGCGTCCCAGCGACGCCCAACTGCTCGCCCACGCGGTGGGCTTCTGGGGCCGGATGGGGTTCAAGCAGGACGAGCGCGACAGCCTGGCGGCCTTGCAAGCGACCGGAAACCGGCCGGCGTTTTTGGAGGCCGCCACCGCCTTTCACCGTTCGAACGGCGATTGGGCGACAGCCTTGGAACATTGCCACGCATGGATCGCCGAACAGCCGCACCACATGGGGGCGCGCAGGACCCACGCGAACCTGCGGTCCCTGGCGCATGGCATGGATGCCGCCCTGACGCTGACGCGCCAGTGGATGGAAGCGCACCCGGGCCATGACGATTTCGAAATCCTGCACTACGATTTTTTGAAAGCCCTGTTCAAGGATGAGGAGCGCCTGGCGCTGCTGCGGGCCAGGATTAAAAGAAACCCGTTCGATACCTGGGGCCTGCGGGAGCTGGCGTTCGCTTTGCTCCACGGCCTCGATCTCGACCCGGACAGCGATCGGAACGGCATCCGCCGTGAGCTCGCGCAAACGATCCTCCGGTGTCGCAAACTCTCTGCCCAGGAGCCGGCGCTGTTTGCCATCCGGGCCGAGGCCGCCGCACTGTCCGGCCGCTTCCAAGGCGCCATCGCCTTGTATCTCAAAGCCATCCACAGCGAGCCGGAATATAGCCACGCCTATCAGCAAGCCTGGTACCTGGCCGGAAAGCTGGAAGTGGATTCCAGGAAAGCGTTGTTCGCGCAAATGGAGCAAGCCCTGTTCAAATGCACCGGCTTCTGGACGCTCTCCAAAGAGCTGATGGAAATGGCGTCCGAGTGCTTCGGCAGCCGCGAAGCCCATGCCATCGTGGATGGCTGGCTGCGAAAATTTCCCGACGATCCCGAGATCATTAAGGCCAAGGCCAATTTACTGCTCTATCACGGCCAGGGGCGCTCGGATGCCGAAAAGGCCGTGAGCCTGCTGGACGCCGCCATGGCGCGCTTTCCCCATCACGCCGATTTCAAATTCCTGCTCTCCCGGGCCTATCGCATCTTGCGCGACGAAGAAAAGTGGGTCGCCGGCTCTTTGGCGATCCTGAAGCAATTCCCGCTCAGCAGCATCCAGCGCCGGCAACTGGCCGACCATTATCAGACCCAAGGCGACCTGGACCGGGCCGAGGCGCTGCTCCAGCAAGGCGTGGCCTTCACGCCCCTGGACGGCCGGGTGCGTTATGACCTGATCGCCCTGCTGTTCAAACAGGGCAAGAAGGAAGAGGCCATCACTACGGTGGAACTGAGCCTGGCGAAGATACCTGAAGATGTCGGCTTCAGGGGCGGAATGGTCGATCTGCTCTTCGAAAACGGCCTGGAGCAAATGGCCGTGACGGTGGCCGAGGGGGGCACCCGGCGCTATCCCAAGGGCGCCGTGTTATGGAAAGCGTACGGAGACGCCTTGTGGCGCAGCAACCTGACCTCGGACATGGACGCCGTGGCCGCCGCCTACCAGCGCGCCCTGGAATGCAACGCGCGCTTCTTCGAGGCCGCCGATGCCCTGGCCCGCTTGTACGCCTACCAGAAGCGCTTCGACGATGCGCGCCGGACCATCTCGACCCAGCAGCCGTATCAGGTGGAAGCGTGTCATTTGCTCACGCGCCTGGCGTGGATCGATCGCATGGCAGGCCAAAAAGCCGAGGCCTTCGACCAGGTGGGCCGCATCGTTAAAAGCTTTCCCAAGGAGCCGTGGCCGTGGCAATTGCTGCTGGAGTGGATCAAGGCCGACGAAAATTGGGAGTTCGCCAAGCGCGTCCTGCGCGACGTTCCCGCCGTCCTGGAGGAGAATCCCGAGTTTGCCTCGGACAAGCTCTCCCTGCTGCACAAGGCCGGGGTCGACGATGACGCCACCCGGGCCCAATGGGAGCGGCTGCTCCACGATTTTCCGGAGAACGAAAAGATTTACTGCCTGCGCTTCGATATTCTGCATGAACAGGAGAAGTACAGCCAGGCCCAACAGATCCTGACCGCCATCGAAAGGGTCCATCCGGACTCTCCTTATCTGCTGGCCCGCAAGGCCGCGCTGAAAGCCGATCGACAGGAATTCGACGCGGCCCTGGACGCCGCCCTGACGCTGATGCGACTGCCCGGCGATGTGGGCAATTGGTGCCGGAACAAGGTCTGGCAGGCCTTCAAGGACCACAATTTACTGCCGCGCCTGGTCCGGGAAGGACTGCTGGGCTGGATGAACGGGATGCCGATCGAGGCGGCCAGCTTCGAGATGCTGGTGGCCGACATCGAGCGCGCCTGGCCGCTGCCGGCCAAGGGCGGCTTCGGCCGGCTGTTGTGGAAAATCGGGCTTCCGCCCAAAGGGGTGAAGCATTTGAAGCAAATGCTGGCCCTATCCGTGGGGCGCGACAATCCCATCGGCAGCTATACCGCCGCCATCCTCAGCAAGCTGGAAGACTTCGGCCTGCGATCGTGGCTGTTTCGCTTCTCCAAAAAGCAGGCGGCCTTTGCCGTCGAGCGCACCAAGGTCTGGCAGATGATCGGGCATGCCCTGGTCACCGACCCCGGCAAAAAAGGCCGGCCGGCCCGGCAGTGGATGGAGACCTGGCGCACGCATCCCGGCTGTGAGCTGTGGGTGATCGCCAACTATATCGTCGCCATCGAAAACAGCCGCTGGCGCAAGCGCGATCAAAAGCTGCGCATGATTCTTGAAAACGCCAAGGAGGCGGTGCGGGCGCTGCCCAGCGATCACACCCTGCAATTTGTCATCGGCAAGTATGGCGAAGCGGCTTTGCGCTTGGGCCTGGATGAAGCGTTCCTGGCCTGGACAGACCAATACGCCGGTGTGCTGGAAGACAGCGACGGCGGCTACTGGAAAAGAGCGGGTGAAAACCATCAACCCTGGGTCATTCTCAAATTCAGGCAATTGCTGCGGGCCGAGCCGCAGGCGGTCCCGAAGCTGTCTAAATTGTTTAAAAAGGAGATGGCCTGGCAAAAAGCCGGCAAATGGGTGCTGCCCGAATGGAAGAAACGGGTCAAACGCCTCCGCAGGCAGGCCAAGTCGGCCCGAGCCCCAATCACGGCTTGATCAGAATGGTGGGATACAGCCCCTCCAGGCGGCCCTTGGGATAGGGCTGAATCGTGTTGAACGAGATATTCTGATTCTTCTGGGCGTGGCCCCGGTTCTGCTCGCCGTCGTAAAAGGCGCCGTTGGCTTCCAGGATATGCTGGATGCGGTCGCGGAAGGCCTGCACGAAGGCAGCGCCCTGGCCCTCGAAGCACATGTCGCCCTTGGAGGTGGGACGCTCCAGCTTGGAGAACTCCGCCAGGCTCATGCTGTTGGCTTCGAAGCTGGCGGCGTCGGTGACCAGGCCCCACACCAGGCGGCCGGCCGGAATGGATAGCGGCCGGTCGATGTCGATGATGGTGTGCGGCATGATGATGCTGTCCGGACCAATGCTCAGGCGGCAATCGGGCTTGCCATGCAAGAAGCTGTTGAAGCCCACGAAGACATTCTGCCCCAGGTCGGCCTCGATGATCTTGGCGCCGTGGGCCGTGACATTGTTGCCCTCCAGGCGCGAGTTGATAATGTAGCAATTCTCCTGGGCATTGGCGCCCTTGCCCATCCAACTGTTCTCCAGGTAGGCCCGCTGGGCCACCAGCACGTTCTCGTTGATGCGCGTCTTGGGCCGGACCACCGCGTAGCGGTCCAGGGAGGCGGTGTTGGGCACCGGGACCGATGCCTCGATGTGCACCACATCGAAGATACGTTGGAAATCCGCCTTGCGGCTCTCCACGAACTCCATGAAGATGCCCCGCGGCGGCTGACCGGCCTCGAAGTGGATGTAGCGCCGCAGGGCCGCGGCCGGGAAGCGGTAGAGGAAGTTGAACTGATCGGCCGCCCGCACCCAGATCGTGCCCGGATCGATGTTCAGGTGGCTGATTTCGCCGGCCTGGATGTACGAGTAAGCGCCGATGATGCAGTCGGTCTGGGTGGTCAGGTCCACGGTGGCGAACGGTCCCACGAAACAGCCGTCGGTGGGCGAGCCGTGGATGTTGGCGTACTGGGTCGAGACCGTGTTGTGGATGAAGAACTTCTCCATGGTTTCGGGATCGTGGGAGTAATTGTGCACCAGGGTCTTGATCAGGATGCTGTCTTCGATGTCGATCATCTCATCCTTGGTCATCTGGATCTCGAAATCCTTGTAGCGCAGCACGTCGCCGCGCTTCTTGAGTTCGTCGCCCCGGATGTCGCTCTTGTAGAGAATAGAGTTGGTCGTGCGACACTTGCCCAGGAAATAACTTCCCGCCAGGCTGGAGTGCTGAAATTCGAAACTCAAGGGGTGGTTGGGCGTGATGCCGTAAAAGGCGTAGAACTTGAGCATGTGCTCCAGGCGGATCAGCTCGTTGACATACGGCGTGGCGTCGAAGGAGAGCTCGCGCAGGTTGATGTTGACGCGCTGGATAATGCGGTCGAACAGCTTGAACAGCTCTTTCATGGGCGTTCCTCGTCGTTTCCGGGTGGGGTGTGCTTCATCATGTGAAAGATGGCGGCGAAGACATCCGTCAGGCGCAGGATGCCCACGATGCGCTTTTGATCGGTCACCAGCAGGGAAAAATGGTGGCCCACGATGAGTTGATGGATGGCCTGCTTGAGCGGTGCCTCCTGGTCCACGAACTCGCCCTCGGTGGGCCGCTTCATGAAGTTTTCCACTTCCAGGCAGGCCGCCTCGCGCAAATGGGCATCGGACAGGGCGCCTTCGGGCCGTTTTTCCTTCTGCACGGTCCAGATCAGGTTCGAGCTGAACCCGAAGCGGCGCAGCGCATCTGCCTCCCGGGACTCGTCCGTTTCCGGCTCCAGGGCGTCGAGCACATCCAACTGGGACAGCTTGCCCACCACCTGCCCCCGGCTGTCCAAAACCAGGACGGCCCGGTGGCGGTACTTGGCATGATCGAACTCCTCCTGGGTCTTTTCCAGGGCCAGAATGGCGTCGTACAAGGTGGCCCCCACGGGCACCGTTGCATACTCGGACAGCGGGACCAGCAGCTCCTTGATGGTGAACTCTTTCACGGGCATCCTCCGGTTCCCCCCGGGCGGGAACCTCTCAAGGCCGGCGGTTCATTCGGGCCGGCACCATATCATCTTTGAGCGGATTTATGAAGCCGCCGGCCCCCATCCTTAAAAAAAGGCCCAGCCGGATGACCGGCTGGGCCAGGAACTTAAAATGGCGGAGAGACCGGGATTCGAACCCGGGGTGGAAGTTTCCCCCCACACTCGCTTAGCAGGCGAGCGCCTTCAGCCTACTCGGCCATCTCTCCGTTATAAACATGTCTAAAGCTGGCGGAGGGAGTAGGATTCGAACCCACGGAGCTTTCGCTCAACGGTTTTCAAGACCGCCGCCTTAAACCACTCGGCCATCCCTCCCGCAAAGTACCCGCTTTTAACACCAAGGTTCGGTGGGGGTCAACCGTTTTATCGTTTCAGACCCCGGGGGAGTAAAGGGGCCTGATTACCAGAAAAATTATCGCCTTTGGAAAAGGTTCATGCTATCAGCAGGTCACAGCCTGCCACACCGTACGAATGTTGAGCCCCTCGATCACCATATGAGCATATGTATGAAGGTTGACAACCGGCGCCCGGGTCGACTCGACCGAAGGCGCCGGCCCTGCGCACAGGAATAGGGCTGCTCCATACCGCTCGGCGCCGTGGGCTCATCTTGGGCTCGCCGGCATTTTTATGAATAATAAAATGAGCTTAAGAGAATCCGCCGGCGGACCGATATGTCAATGTCCCTGGTTTGCCTTGTGGGAAGGCAAGCCCATTCATAACGGATCTATCTTGAAAATGGGAGGTGGTATGTTTAAGAAAATGGCCGTGATGCTGGTGATGACCCTCGTTCTGGGCGCGGCGGCCCAGGCCGACGATAACGCGACCATGACGGCCGAAGAGTTCGAGGCCTCGCTGAAGTTCCAGAAGGGCGCCATCGTTCTTCCGGGCGGCATGGCGACCCTCAACATTCCGGATTCTTTTCGATACCTGGATTCCGAGGACACCGAGCGCGTGCTGGTGGAGGCCTGGGGCAACCCGTCCGGCGAAGGCACCCTGGGCATGCTTTTTCCGGCCGACGTCAACCCGACCTCGGAGAATGGTTGGGGCATCGTCATCACCTACGAAGAAGACGGTTATGTGTCCGACAAGGATGCGGATGCCATCGATTATGACGATCTTCTCAAGGAGATGAGGGACGCGGTGGCCGAACGGAACAAAGAGCGCCAGGCCCAGGGCTACCAGACCGTCGATCTCGTGGGCTGGGCGGCCAAGCCCCATTATGACAAGGAGCAGCACAAACTGCACTGGGCCAAGGAGCTGAGCTTCGGCGCGGACCGGGAGCATACCTTGAACTACAATATCCGGGTCCTGGGCC
The DNA here is from genome assembly GCA_016218685.1 of Desulfobacterales bacterium. Taxonomy (GTDB): domain Bacteria; phylum Desulfobacterota; class Desulfobacteria; order Desulfobacterales; family Desulfosarcinaceae; genus Desulfatitalea. The sequence goes on from JACRDD010000005.1 coordinate 209,063, forward strand.
GCAGAGGGGTGCTGGTCCTGAACGCGGTTTCGGCCATCGGCCAGATGGAGACCGTGGCCGCCCAGATGCGGACGGTGCTCGCCTTCACCGATTTCAACACGGGGTTCCGCTACGCGGACTACGATGCCAAAACCGACAAGAAGGCGGCTTACGGCATTGCGGCCCTGGTTGCCGGCGGCGTGGCCGCCAAAGCCGGTCTCTTCACGAAACTCATCGCCCTGCTGCTGGCCGCCAAGAAGCTGGTGATCGTGGCCGTGCTCGGCCTGGGCGCCTTCATCATGAATCTGTTCAAACGAAAAAAGGCCTGACACCGCGGGGGAAGGTGGACACATGGAAGAATCAGAGAGATCGTTGACCACCGGCGCACGGGGCACGTCCGGACCGTCCCCGTCCGCTGTTCCGGCGGCGCCCCCCAAGCCGAACCGCTCGGGGATTTTTTCCATCGCCCTCATCGCCGGTGCGCTGGCCCTCAAATTTTTGAAGCCGCTGCTCATCGGCCTCAAAGCTTTCAAGGCCGGCGCCTTTCTCAAAACCGGGTTGACCATGGTGCTGAGCATGTGGGCCTATGCCCTGGCCTGGGGCTGGGCCTACGGCGCCGCCTTCGTGCTGCTGATCTTCGTGCACGAAATGGGGCATGTCTACGCGCTTAAAGAATTCAAGATCCGCGCCAGCGTGCCGATCTTCATCCCCTTCCTGGGCGCCTTCGTGGCCCTGAAAGAGATGCCCCGGAACGTGCGCATCGAAGCCTGGATCGGCATCGCCGGCCCCCTGGTGGGCACCGGCGGCGCCATGCTCTGCTGGTCCGCGGCCTTGTACACCGGAAGCTCTTTCTGGATGGCGGTGGCCTACACCGGCTTTTTCCTGAACCTGTTCAATCTGATCCCCATCAGCCCGCTGGATGGCGGCCGGGTGGTGGCCGCCATTTCCCCCAAGCTCTGGATCCTGGGTTTTGTCGGTCTCCTGATCCTGTTCGTCCGATCCTTCAACCCCATTCTGCTGTTCATTCTACTGCCCGCCGGGCGCAACGTGTACAACCTAAGGAAGCGCAAAGACGCGGTGCCGGCCGAATACTACGCGGTCGATACCAAAACCAAGGGGCAGATTTCGCTGCTCTACTTCGGACTCCTGCTTTTTCTGGCCATAGCCATGTCGCTCACCCATGTCGCGCGCTGAGGCGTGTGCACGCAAAACGGGCCCCTGATGCCATCGGGGGCCCGTTGGTGAAGGCGGAGGCCATGGGCGCGGCAGGTGCGCCGGAACGTCGAACGGTTCGTTTCCCGCCGATTACTCCACGATAGCCTGGTAGATCAAATTCTTCACCTGGTAGCGCACGGTCTCGCGCTGGCCCGGGTTGTTGATCATGAAGACCGCCACCAGCTCCTTTTGGGGATCGACCCAGAAGATCGTTCCGGCGATGCCCTGCTTGTAGTACTCGCCCACGCTGCCAAGGCCGTAGGCGCCGCCACCGGGTTGCGCGCGGACATAAAGATCGAAACCGCCGGCATGGCCCGGGCCGGGTTGGTATTGAGGATCGGTGCGTTTGCCCAGCTCTCCGAGTTGATCCGAGCTCATGAGCGTCACCGTGGCCGGGCTGAGCAGGCGCACGCCGTCCAGTTCGCCGCCGTTGAGCAGCATTTGCCCGAAGCGCGCGAAATCCATGGCCGTGCCTACCATGGCGCCGCCGCCACCAGCAAATTTCTGGCCGGGGGTGGTGACATCGGTAAGGAAGGGCGATTGGGGCGACAGGTACACCAGGCGCGCCACGGCCTCGGCCGGCACCAAGAACCCGGTATCTTTCATGCCCAGGGGCTTGGCAATGCTTTCGGCCACGTATTGATCCAGGGGTTTGCCGGTGATGACCTCCACGATGGCGCCCAGGACATCATAGGAGACGCTGTAGTTGTACTGGGTGCCGGGGTCGCACACCAGGGGCAGGGAGGCGATTTTGTCCATCACTTCCATGGTGGTCAAGCCGCGCAGGTCGCGCATGCCGGCCTTGAGGTATTCGGCCTGCACGGACTTGGGCGCCATGAACCAGTAGCTCAAGCCCGCGGTGTGGCGCAGCAGGTCCAGTACCAGCATGTGGCTCTTGGGCGGGCGCAACGTCATGGTCTCCTTGCCGGCGTCGTCTTTCTGGATATCGGCCACCTGCACATCCCGGAAGGCGGGCAGGTACTTGAAGACCGGGTCGGAGAGCAGCAACTTGCCCTCTTCCATCAACTGCATCACGGCCACGGCGGTGACGGTCTTGGTCATGGAGTGCACGCGGAAGATGGCGTCGTCGACCATGGGCAAATCCTTTTGGGGATCGCGCTTGCCGAAGCTTTTGAAGTAAGCGATGCGCCCCTTGCGCGCGATCAGCAGCACGGCGCCATCATAGGATTTCTTGACCACCTCGGCATTTAAGGCCGTATCGATGCGGGCCAGCCGCTCGACCGAAAAGCCCAATTCCGCGGGGTCGGCCGGGGAAAGCACCGGGGCGGGCGTGGCTTGGGCGGGCGCGGGCGGCGGGGGTGTGGCGGCCGCGGCCGATGTGGACTTGGATGGGATAACACAGCCCGCGAGGCACACCAGCAGGGCAAAAATCAACCAACAGTACACTTGCGACACGCTTCTCTTTGGCATGTATGACCTCTTGTTTTCTGGATAATGGGGAAATTAAGGATGGGTTTCTATATACCGCTCCCTGGGCGCGCGCAAGCAAATCCTGACCCGGCCGTTACGCCCCTTGTTCAGCGAACCCGAACACCCTGGACCGCCCTACCCCTCGCGGATTCCGCACAGATGCTTGGCCAGCCCCTGCTTTTGCCCGATGTTCACCAGCCGGGCGATCATGATCCGCTGGGCCTGGGGCGAACCGGCGCCGTGCATGGATTCGGGCAGGTAACCCACGGCCTGGGCGCCCATGGTCATGGCCTCGATGAGCCGCAGGATGCGCATGCGGTTTTCGGTGGAGCTGCCGGCCGTGCCGCGGTAGTACTTCTCCATCAGGGGGCCTGTTTCGGGCGAGCGGAAATCGGCTTCCGACGGCAGGGTCACCACCAGGCCGCCGGCGATGTCCTGGGCCAGGCGCGCCAGCACGTAGGGGTAGTGGGCGATGTTGTACTTGAAGACATTGGCCATCAGAGCATCCACGATCCAGGTGCCGCTGGGCTCGGCGTGGCCCTCGTGGGCGCAGGCCAACGTGGCGCAAAAGAGCGATTCGTTGAGCTGGTTCATCTCCACGATCTTGTCGCGCACATGGCTGGCCTTGGCCGTGCCGTTGTATTCGGCGATGGTCTGGGTGGCGCCGATGAGCACGTCGCCCACGCCTACCTTACAGGCGTAGCTCTGGCGGTGGTAGGCCGTGAACTTCTCCACCAGGGGCCCGCTGAACTCGTACTCCTGGTACATGAAGACCCGCTCCCAGGGAATGAAGACGTCGTCGAAGACCATCAGGGCCTCGTGGCCGCCGTAGTAAAGGTTGCCCACATCCATGGGGTGGCCCTCCAGCTTGCGCGTGTCGCACGACTGGCGGCCCATGATGTAGGTGATGCCGGGGTGGTCGCTGGGCAGGGCGAACGAGACGGCCCAGGCCTTGTCTGCCGCGCGCAAGGTGGCCGTGGGCATGACGATGATCTGGTGGGAGTTGAGCGCCCCGGTCTGGTGGGCCTTGGCCCCGCGCACCACGATGCCGTCGGGCCGCTCTTGCACCACGCGCAGGTAGAGATCCGGGTCGGCCTGCTGGTGGGGCGCCAGCGAGCGGTCGCCCTTGGGGTCGGTCATGGCGCCGTCGCACACCAGGTCCTGCTCTTGGACCATGGCCAGGAACTTGAGAAAGCGCTGGTTGTAGGGGGTACCTTTGGCCTGGTCGATGGCATGGGTGATGATCGACAGGGTGTTGAGGGCGTCCATGCCCACGCAGCGTTGGAAACAGCAACCGGTGGCCCCGCCCAGCAGGCGGCCCATCTTGGACTTGAGCACCAGGTCGCGGGTGCTCTGGAAAATGTGGGTGAAGCGGTTGATCCTGCGGCCGGAAAGGTGCGAGATGGCCGTCATCGTCTCCTTGTGCTCAGGGTGCTGGGCCATCTCGTAGGTTTTGGCCACGGCATTGCGCGACGGCCGGATGATGGGGTCGGCGCCCAGGGCGGTGATCTTCTTGCCGAACATGTACACCGACAGGTTCAGCTTCTCCAAACTCTCTTCGTATTGCTCGGGGGTCATCATAATAATACTTCTCCTTGGCGCGCTCGGTCGCGCATGGATTGCATGCTTGCAAATAGGCGGGAAATGGCCGAAGGAAAGAGTATACAAGGCCGCCGAAGCCGGGTAAAGGGCTTCTTGGTTGCGCCAATGAAAGCGCTTGACTCCTGGCAGCCGGCAGACCATATACAGGCAGACGCACACCTGAACAACCGAACCATTACCGGAGGCTACCCCCCATGCGCATCCACCGTTTCGGACGCCGATCACTCCTGTTTTTGACGCTTTTGCTCGTCGGCCTGGCTGCCGACCCGGCCCGGGCCGGCCAGGTGGTCACCGACGAGTTGCGCCAGTGGGCCCGGGAGGCCATCGCCCGCGAAAGCACCCTGGAAGGCCGGGCGGCCACCAACACGGTCAGCATTCTGTATTTCGAAAACCAAACCCAACGCCCCGAACTGGACCCGCTGCAAAAAGGGTTGACCCTGATGCTGATCACGGACCTGTCCAAGATCGAAAACCTGCAGGTCGTGGAGCGCACCCGCATCCAGGCGCTGCTGGACGAACTGGCCCTGGGCACCACCGGCCTGGTGGATAAGGCGGCAGCGCCGCGGGTGGGTCGCCTGCTGGGCGCCGCTTACCTGGTGGGCGGGCGCCTGGCCCCGGCAGACCAGACCGGCCTGCGCATCGATTCGGACCTGGTGCGCGTGGCGGCCAAGGACACGCTGGGGCAACCCACCAGCGCCGGTCCCCTGGAAGAGTTGCTGCGCATGGAAAAAGAGATCCTCTTCGACATCGTGCGCCTGCTGCAACTGGAGCTGACCCCGGCCCAGATCGAGGCGCTGCGCCAACCGCTGACCACCGACCTAAAGGCCCTCATGGCATGGTTCCAGGGCGTGGCTCTGAGCGATCAGCAGAAATACCCCCAGGCCGCCGAAGCCTATGAAAAAGCCATCGCGGCCGATCCGGCCTTCGCGCCCGCCACGGAAGCCCTGGAGGAGTTGCGCGCGCGCAACTTGATTGCCAGACCCCTGGACACCATCGAGTTGCTGGAACGTCTGCGCCAGAAGGTGTCGGTGTCAGACCGGCCCGAACCGGATGAAATCTTCAAGCGCGAGCACCCCGCGGAGGTGCAGAGTTCCGATGTCAATATCCGCTGGCGCTAAAAAATCTTCTCTCTATGGATGGAGCCTTTTTATGGATTTCTTCGGCCGACTTAAGTGTAGCGCATGGCCGGGACGGCTTTGGGTCCTGACGGTTCTCCTGGCGGCCGCCTGCGGCGGCGGCGCCTCTTCTTCCCAGGAAAGCGCCGGCACCAGCGCCCTCTCCTTTCAGGTGGTTTGGGACCGGCCCGGTTTTCAGGCCGCCAGCCTCACCGATTGCGCGGATGTAGCCACGGTCGAGGCGGCCGTCTACAGCGACGCCGGCGATCTGCTCGGTGCAGGCGGCCCCTGGGATTGCCTCACCGGCAGCGGCGTCATCGCCGGTCTACCCGCCAACTACTACGCGACCATCGTGGTGGCGGGCAACGGACCGGACGGGACGCCGCTCTATTCCGGCCAAAGCGCAACCTTTTTTCTCAATCCGGGAAGCGTGGACGGCGGGGTGATCACGGCCGGGCCCTTCGTGCCCCAGCTTCTCAGCCCCAACGCCGCCGCCATCGTGGACCCGGGCGCCTTGACGCTGCGCTGGGCCGGCCTGGATGGCGCCGCCGGCTATCGGGTGACCCTGGCCACCAACGATTCGTTCGCCGCCGAAACCATCGTCGGCGCGTACACCATCGGCGACGGCGCCGCCACCACCCTTCAGCCCGATGTCGCTGGCCTGCAAATGGACGTCCCCTTCTACTGGCACGTGCAGGCCGTGAGGGCCGGCCGGCCCGGCGCCCCTTCGACGATGCGGCAGTTCAGCCTCCGGCAGGTGGTGGTCACCAGCGTGACCTTCGTGGGCGACGACCCGGCCGGCGTGGTGTCGCCGGTTGAAACCACGGTCGCCTTCAGCTATGCGACCATCGATTTTTCCCAGCAACGGGATGGCGCCGTCATCGACCAATGGTCTGCCCCGCTGGACTCCACCGACTACTTCGCCCTCCAGGAGATCATCACCAGCTACGAGCTGATGGGCCAATCGGATATTACGGTCACATCCAATTCCTGCACCGGCTGGAGCGGACTGGCGGTATCGATGGTGTATAACGCCGCGAACTATGGGTTTGCGATCGCCCCGGCGGTCTGCAATCCAGCCGAGTGGCCCACCGGCGTGAGCAGCCTGGTGACCTTGAAAGATGATTTGGTGGCCGAGTACCAGCCCTAGCGCTGCGGCCCGGCACCGGGCCTTGGTGATAATCGTTGCACCTTGCGATGACAAAAGGACGCTACATGACGATCAGAGCTTTTTGCTGTTGGCTGTTGACCCTCGCTGTGCTTTGTCCGACCGATCCCTGCCGTGCCGCGGATGTGGAAGCCGAGACCGCCTTTCGCTACCAGGCCTGGACTAGCGACGCCGATGAAGATGGCTACCAGGCCTACGTGCCGGTCTACCTGCGCGGGTCCCTGTCCCAGTTCCGCTGGGAGGTAGTGGCCGGCTATGCCGATACCGGCGCGGACCAGGCGGGTAACGGGGAGCACTCGATCAGCGGGTTCCTCGATACCCAGCTCAACCTGAGCTACCTCTTGCCCCAAACCCTGGGGCTGGATTGGCTCCTGGGCGTGGACACCAACCTGCCCACAGGCAAGACCGGCGAAGATCCCCGTGACCTGCGGGTCATGCTCGATCCGGACCTGGTTTCCATCGTCACCCCGGGCCAGGGCCTGGACGTCAACCCCTTCGTGAATGTGGCCCGGCGCTGGCAGGGCTGGACCTTCGGGGCCGGCGCGGGCTACGCCTTCCAGGGCGAATACGATTACAGCTCGGTGGACCAGGATTATGACCCTGGCGACATCCTCAATTTCGCGGCCGAGACGCTCTACAACTGGCAAAGCGGCTGGCAGGCCCGCCTCTTCGGCCAGTACGCCATGTTCGACACCGACACCCTGGCCGGCGCGGACCTGCTGGAACGGGGCGACACCCTGCTGCTGGGCGCCGGCCTGGGCTACAAACAGGAGGCCTATGGCCTGGGCCTGACCGTGAGGTCCATCACCCGGGAAAAAAGCGACTACCGCCTCACGTCGGGGGCCGGCATCGGCACCGAGCCCCACAACGGCTATGGCGATGAATGGCTGGCCGATCTGGATGCCCAATATCATATCGGCGCGGCCACCACTGCCAGCGCCGTGCTCTCCTATATGTACGTGGAAGAGAACGACTACGCGCCAAGCAGCATCTACTATGTCGGCAAACGCACCAAGGCCGGGCTTTCACTGGGCCTGGGGCATGAACTGAACGACTGGCTGCACCTGCAGGCCGCCGTGGCCGGCTTTCTCATGGACGACGACCCCAACTGGATGCATCCCGGCCTGGAGCGCAGCTACGAGGGCTGGTCGGTCAGCCTGGCGGCCACCACGCGGTTTTAGCTTTGAGCCGGACGCTTATTCGATCAGGAAGCGCTGCTTTTTGCCTTCGACGGTCGTCGGCCCGCCGGTTCCCGTGTAGGCGATCTTCAGGTAGAACTCCTGGTTGGCCGTCCCGTTCCGGGTCAGCGTCGGCAGATCGTACAGATTCAGCATAAAGTCGTTGCGGCCCAGCTTCATGCTGACGCTGCGCTTGTCCGCGCTCAATTCCCATTCGCTGTGGGGCGGAACCGTGCCCACCCGATCGAACAACACTTGCGTGCCGTCCGTTTTGTGCAGCGTGACGGTCTGCACCGCGTCTTCGCCATCCACCAGGGATACCATGACACTGCTGCCGGCCTTGAGTTTAAAGAGCTCGGGGTTGGCCGGCTGGGGCGCGATGACGTTGAGGTTGTCGTCGCTGTAGGCCAGGCGGGGTTGCTTGGGTTTGAGGGTTTTGCGGATCAGGTCCTTTTCGGCCACGGTGGGTGTGAATTCGTTGCACTGCCGGGCGCCGGCGCGTTTATAGGGCCGCAACTCGAAGGGCCAGGGCGCCTTTTGGCCCACGGGCGGGTGTTCGGTGGTCCACTCCTTTCCGATGAAGGCGTAGAAGTTGGTGCCGGCGGGCGCGCCGTAACTCGTGACGCCCGCGTATTGGGCCATGGCGCTCGCAATGTTGGCGTAGACGTCCTTGTCGCCGCTGATCGTAAATCCGCTGTTGCAGCCCCACAGGCGGATCAGGGCCTTGTCGGCAAAGCGCCCCCGCAGCCGCTTGATTTGATCCTCGGAAAGATATTGGAAATTGGCGACGCGCAGTTGATTCGTGTGGAACTGGTCATAATCGCTGCTGCCGATATGCTGCCGGACCAGCGGCCCATGGATCTTCTCCAGATCCTTCAGATCCTGCTCGGTGGGCGTGCCGCCGTAGTTCAGCGAGAGGCCGGAGCTCCAGGCATGGGAGAAGATGTGCAGCTCCCTGAGTTTGTCGTCCGCCGCGGCCGGCGTTTCCAGAAGCATTTCCATGAGTTTGGCGCAACTGGAGATGTTTTGGGGATTGTCGACGACGACCTTGCTGTTTTTGTAGATCCGCTGGAGCCGCTGGTGCAAATACCAGGCGGCCGCTTCCAAGGGGTTCTTGCTCAACGGATCGGAACCGAAGAGGATGCGCACGCGGCCGGTGAGGGTCGCGACGACGATGCGTTTGATGGTGCTCGAAGTGGGCAGTTCGGCCATGGTTTGCGCTACTCGATGTCGATGGTGATGGGTGCGCGCTGGTTTTCCAGCAGCAGGATCAACGTTCCGGGTTCGTCGATCAGGGCCGTGAGCAGGCCCTGGCCGTCGGTTTCGCCCAGGATCACGCGGCCGCTGGGCAGGATTAGGCGGTAAAGCTCGTTGGCCAGAGGCCGGCCATCGTCGCTCTCCACGGGAATCTTCAGGGCCAGCGGCACCTGGACGTTGTGGCCGGTGCCGGATTTGCCCTTGTATTTAAAGCCGCCGGGGGCCGGCTGCTTTTCCCAGGCCTCGTAGGGCAGGTCGTCCGGTCCGGGCGTGTAGCGGTCCTTGCGCGTGCCGATGGGCACGACCTTGCGCCGGTCGTCGGCGACATAATCAAAGGGCGGCATGACGGTACTCCTTCATTCGTTGGCGACGATGCTGCCGTCGGCGGCCACATCGAAAAATTGCACGCTGCTTTCGGGCGGCATCGCCGTGCGCAGCCGCGCCCGGACCTGAAAATGCTTGCCTGCGGGCCGGGCCTCCAGGGCCTCGATCTCGGCCGGCGCGTTGCGGCTGCCGGTGGTGGTCAGGAACAGATAGAGCCGGGCCACCTGCTCGGCCTGGTCGCGGCGCTCGACGGTCACGGCCTGGCTTTGGATCAAGGCGTTGAAAAAGGCCCGATCCATCACATAGTCGCGGTAGGGGCGGCCCTGGGGGCCGATGACCACCGGAAAATCCAGGAGATATTGGGTGTGGGCGCAACTGACCGCTTGGCTGCGGCCGACCGGGGTGCAGGGCTCATCGTAATCGCAGGGCCGCTGGCCGGGGCGGATCAGGAAAAAGGAGAAGTCGGGCAGCCAGGGGGTTTTCAGCAGCCATTTGGCGTGCAGGTAGCCGTGGGTGCCGCACTGCCGGCCATGGGCATCGTCCGGGTTCAGCAGGTAGTTGATGCGGCGGGCTTTTTTCCATTGCTGCCAGTATCCCGCGCGCTCGCCGGCGGCGATGCGGGCGTCGAGCGCGCCGCTTTCGCTGTCGAATTGCAGCAGGCGATAGGCTTCGTCCGGGGCGCCCGTCGGTTGCAGGCCGGCGCAGGCGGCCAGCCAGCCGGCCAATGCGGTCAGGAGCAGCAGGCGCCAGGGCCGCCGGTGGCGGATGGGTTTAACGGCCATAGTTGGGAAACTCCACATGGTAGCCGCCGGGCGGCACATCCTTGACCTTGGCCAGGCCGTTTTTGTCCAGGCGCCCGCTGCGCTGGGAACCGTCGGGCAGCAGGAGCGTGTAGGCCGCGTCGGCCACGGGCTTGCCGTTGACATCGGCCAGGCTGATCTCGATCCAGTCCTTGAAGAGCAGCAGTCCGGACTCCTGCTTCTCGCCGAAACGCTTGCGGCCGTATTCGGCCACCCAGAAGTATTCGGGCGGGTTGTAGCGCTTGCCGTGGGCCTTGAGCTCTTCGTCAGTGGGGATCTCGTCGGTGTCTTCGTGGTATTCGTAGATCCACTCGCAGGCCAGCTTGCGGTTCTCGACCCGGCAGGGAAAGCGCGTGACCAGGTCGTGGGCCCCGTCGCGGTCGTGTTCGTAAATCTGGATGAGCACTTCCAGGCCGTCGGGGATATTCTCCACATCGGCGGTCAGCTTGACGATGTTGCCCCGGCGGGCATCTTTGCGATCCCATTTTTGATTCTTGATCTTGACGGGCGGCAGGACGCGGCAGGCGTCGGATTTCTTTTCCAGACCGTGGGCCGGTAGCTTGGCGGTGAAGGTCAGCGCTTCCTGGGCCTTTTCGGGCACGGCGATGCTGCCGCCGAAGAAATTGCCGAACACCAGGCCGTTGCAGGTGCCGGCGGGGCTGCCCTTTTTATCGGTGGCGGTGACCTGGATGGCGGCGCCGTTGGCCACGAAGTGGGTCCAGACTTCGAAGGCGGCCTTTTCGCCGGCGCACACCTCGCGGCTGATCCAGAGGGCGTGGACCAGCTTGGAGGCGAGCTTGACCTGGTGAGCCTGGTCGGTGGCGCGACTGTATTCGGTCATGTATTGATCTCCTTAAGGGCCAAGAATGAGCGCACCGTGCGTTCAGGCGCCGGGGGGCGGCAGGCGCAGGCTGCGCAGGATGCGGTCCACTTCGTCGCCCAGCAGTTTCCAGGTTTTCTTGGAAAAGGCGGCGGTCAGGGCGTAGCCTGTGCGCTGGTGCAGGACCCACAGGTGGCGCTGGTAGAGTTCCACCCCCTCGGCCGGGCACCATTGGTAGACCAGTTCGTAGGCCGGCAGGCGGCTGGCCAGGAGCAGCGGGCCGCGCTTGAGTTCGTGGTAGCCTTGCAGCTCGCTTTCCAGGGCCTTGATCTGGAGGGAGGCATAGGCCTCCAGGTCGGTCTGGGAAAGATCGCTTTCGATGGTGACGGTGATGTAGTGCTGGATGCCATCTTCCAGGGGGCCTTCGAAGCGGTAGATGCTGCGGTCGATCCACTGGGGCCCCAGATCGAGGCTGAAGCGCTTGTCGATCAATCGATAGCCTGCGTCAGCGGGTGGATTTTTAGGGGGTTGGGCCATGGTGTCCGATTCCTTATTGGGCTGCGGCTTTTTCGTAGGCGGCGCGGATGGCATCGGCCACCAGCGCCAGGGGCCGGCGCAGGTCGGGTTTTAGAAACTTGTACCCCTGGGACCAGGCCGCGACGGTCTGGCCATTGACGATCCAGTTCAGGTGCTCGGTATGGCGCATGTCCGGCGGTGTGGGTTCGAAAGCGCCGGCGGCCGGCTGCTGGTAGGGCCGGGGGTCCAGGGCCGCGATGCGGGTCCAGAGGGCCTGGGCCTCGGCGGCCGCAATCTGAACCGTGCGCGGCGGCTGAGCTTCGCCGAAGCCCGCGTCCGGCGGCCGCTGGGCATCGCCCCAGGCCGGTCGATAGGCGATGGTGATGCGTGCCGGGGTCTTTTCCAGCGTGTATTCGGTGCCGAAAGCAAAGGTAAAGCTCTCCGGCATGGTGCCAGCCCGGGCGCATGCGGCCATAAAGCCTCCTGCCAAAAAGATGAAAAGCGCTATCCAAAGCGTTTTATGATCCGAAAGCATAGAGCCTCTCCCCGGCGCCGAGGTACACCCGCCCGTCGGGCAGGCACACCGGCGGTGTGGTGATGGCGCCTTCCGTAACTGCCGTCGCCAGGGTGCGGCCGCCCGGGTCGATGCGCAGCAGGGTGTCGGGGGCCTCCACGGCCAGCAGCCCGCCGTCGGCCAGCGCCGTGGCATAAACGAAGGGATTTTTCTCGGCGCGCTTTTCCCAGAGCAATTGCCCCTTGGCGATCAAAGAGAGGCTGCCCCGGCACAGCAACCCGATGCGTTCGGCCATCAGCAGGGGCGGCGCCACCGGCTCGCGGCGCTGTGCGCCGTCGGCCGCCGAACGCCACTGCAGCTCCAAAAAGCCGTCGGGCTGCGACACGGCCAGCAGCGCGCGGCCTTTGTCGAAGCCGGCAAAATAGATCCGGCCGTCGTTGCCGCAGCTCATCCAGCGCACCTGGCCCTGGAACGGGAGGGGGAAGCGTTGCCGGGGTTCGGGCTCTTCGTCGCCGGGAAGCAGATCGAAGCACAGGATCGCTTCCCGGTCGGCGGTGACGATCTGGCGGGCGGCCGCGTTGACCACCGGCACCAGGGGGCTGTACTGCCCGAGGTAGCGCCGGGCCCAGCGGTAGCCGTAACTGTCGGCGTCGGCGCAGTAGAGGATGAAATTGGGGGCGCGCATTTCCGGGATGGCGGCATACTGGATTTGGGCCACCAGCCCTTCGGCCGTGGGCTCGAACAGGGTAGCGTACGAGCCTTCGCCGTGTTCCGGAAAGACCACCGTCTCGATCATCACTTGATTATCCAGATCCACCGCGATCATGCGGTCGGGCCGCGCCTCGGCGGCAAAGCAGAGCAGCCCGTTCTTGCACACCACCGGGCCGCCCGGCCACTTGGGTCGCCGCCACAAGCGGCTGCCGCCCGGATCGAAGGCGCACAGGATCGGGCCGGCATCCACGATCACCCGATTTTCGGCGGTCAACACCAACCGCGCCTGGGCCGGCCGGCCGGCGTGGGGTTCCATGGCGGCGCTCCAGGCCATTTGGAGACGTTCGACCGCGGCGGCCTGGAGTGCCCCGCTGTGGGCGGCATCGGCGAAATAGTGGGTGTAATAGGGCGTCATGTCCTCATCATAAATCCTGTATGGCGTAATCGTCGGCGCCGCATTGGGTCTTGACCCAGGTGACGATGGCCGCGAACTGCTCTTTGACCAGGGCCCCGTTGCCGGCCGTCTCGCCGAAGCAGAAGCGCACGGCCCGGCGGATGTCGGTGTCGCGGTCGATATCCACGCGCGCCAGGTCCACGGCATGTTGCTGGAACTGCGGCGCCGGCGCCCGGCCGGTTCGGTTTTCGGCCTGCAGGTTGATGTGCTGATCGGCCGGCGCCGTGTTGGTCAACATGTTGAAGGCCGGAGAGAACAGCAGCAGGATATTTTTGAAATCGTTGTCCCGGGCTGTGGTGATTCTGAATTTCTGGTTCAAATCGGTCTTGATCTGGTTGTGCAGTTGCTGGGCCCAGGCGATGGCGTTGTTGGTGTTCCAGTTGACCGCACCCGAGGGCCGGAAGTTGACCGCGATCTTGCTCTTGACCACCAGCACGGCGTTGAACACCTGGCCGGCCACCGCCAGGCGCGAATATTCGTCGTCGCCCAGCTTGTAGAGCAAAAGGTCGGCCCGGGCGTGATCCTTGATGGTCTGGTCGCGGCCGGTCTTGGCGGCCAGGGCCACGTTGCGGTAGGTATCGGCCAGCTCGAACTGGTGGCGGTGGGCCGTGCCCTGGAAGGCGATGCGGAATCGGGTGCGGCCCAGCAGCGGTTCCAGCGCCTTGCCGGCCTGGGCTTCGTCGTTGAGCCAGCAGGCGAATTTCCAGAAGTTGCGCAGGCGCGGCGTGCGGTTGACGTTCATGCGCGATAGTTTGTCACCGCTGTAGGGTCCGCCTTCGGCCGTGAACGGCTGATTGTAGCGCGGCACGCGGAACCAGTTCTGACCCAGATCCTCGCAATCGTAAAGATAGTCGTCCCAGTTGCCGGTGGCGTGGCCCATCTCGTGGTGGTTGGTGAGCACCGCATAGCTCTTGCCATCGCTGTCCTGCAGGGTATTGTCCGGGTCCGGGTTGCCGAAGTAGGTGGGGTCGCTCTGGTAGTCGCGCAGCCGCAACTGGGCATTGGCGATGGTCATCCAGGCGCCGCCGTTGGGGCTGTTGTCGGTGACGATGTTGACCATGGCCTTGTGGGGGCCGCCGTTGGTGTCGTTCTTGGCCTCCATGTAGTGGAAGGGCCGGATGAAAATATCCGTGGCGCCGCTGTGTTTTTCGATGAGGTAATCCTTGTTCAGGCGCGCCATGGCATTGGTCATGCCGAACTTGCGGTGGTCGGTGATGCCGGCCGCGCCGCCGGGGGCCACCGGACGGGCCCAGGCATCCTGGTTGATGGATTGCAGGCGGCAGTTCCAGTAGATCAGCAGATAGCCCAGGGGCTTGCCGTCCAGCTCGGCGCAGTCGTGCAGGTAGTGCAGCTCGTAGTTGCCGCAGTTGTCCAGGGCATAGGCGCCGGCGATATCGCCGGCCGTGCCGGCATTGACCGCCTTGTGGCGATGGACCCGCGGATCGTTGAGGATCGCCAGGCGCGCGCCGGCCAGGTGCTTGGCGGCGTCGAAGCCGGTGTCGGCGGCCCGGGCGCGCTGGTCGGTCGCATCGTAGAACCCGTTGCAGAAGCAGATCAGGCGGGTGTGGCCCGGCCCGGTCGTGATCAAATTCTGCGTGAAGGCCGCGTCGGTGAAGACCGGCTGGGCGGCTTCGGGCTTGTGGATCTTCAGGCGCCGCCGGTTTTTTTGCGTTCCGCCCACATCCTCCTGGGTGTCGTAATCGATGCAAAAGAGGGCATAGCGCGAGTTGGCGTCCAGGGCCAGGGCCGAGCCGTCGGGGGCCTGGTCGGCGAGGGTCTGGTCGCGGTTGGCCTGGGCCAGGACGATATCGTCCAGGGAGAAGATTAGGGGCTTGGCGGCCTGGGCGCGCTGGGCCTGGCCCGCATCGAAGGGAAAGAGCTTGAGCTTGTCTTTCATCACCGTCTGAAAGCGCTCGCCCTTGTCCATGTCGTTATCGTAGCGCGTCCAGTAGTTGCGCGAAGACCAGGCCGTGGGCAGATCGTAGTAAAGGCGCCGGCGCAGGAAGTCCAGCTTCTCGTAGGGCACCGCCTTTTGGTCTTTGTCCGGGTTCTCGGCCGCGATCTGCTCGCGGGTGCGCAGGGCCGGGGTGGCATCCTTGTCGGCGGTATAGAGGAAAAGCTCGAAGCGCGCGGCCTCCTCGGCGGTCGTCAAGGCATGTGCCCCGGCCGTGACCTGGGCCGGCGATGCGGTTTCGAAGAAGAGTTCGGTCCAGGCCGCGTTCTTTTTCTTCCAGACCGGCACGGCATAGGCGTTGTCTTTATAAACGCCGACTTGACGGCGGTAGAACACCTGCTCCAGGGTGCGCTTGGTGATCGGTCCGGCGATACCGTCCACCTTGATGTCGTACTGCTTTTGAAAGGCGCGGATGCCGGCCCGGGTCTTTTCGCCCACGATGCCGTCCACCTTGCCGCAGGCGAACCCCAGCAGGTTGAGATGGTGCTGGATCTTCCTGGCTTCGTTGTCCAGGGCATAGCTCAGCGAGGCCAGATCTTTGAGCAGGCATTGGTGCAGATAGTCGACGGCCCGGTCCAGGCGCGGCACGATGGGCATGCCGGCGGGCACGTCGCGCCACTCGTTCCGGATGCGGTCGTGGTATTTGAATTTGAGAAAATACCAGTAGAAGCGCAGTTCGAGCACGATGGGGTCGCCGTCGCTGCCTTCGCCGCTCTTCTTGGGGTCGTAGGCCTTGAGCTTGCCGTCGGTGAGCGCCAGTTTGCTTTCGTCGTAGTAAAAGCCGTGCTCGGCGGTATCGACCACCATGGGGATTTCCATGAGCTTGCGCGCGTCGAGCAGCTTGATCGCCTTGCTTGGCGCCAGCTTCAGGGTGTCGATGTCGATATAGGTGCGCTCGTCCAGATCGATGCGGAAGTGATAGTCGGGCCGGGAGGCGATGGTGGCCGAATCGGGGGCCAGGCACACCTTGCCCTGGGCATCGGTCAGGGCCGTGGCGGCTTGGTTGACGAGGGCCTTGCCGTTGGCCATCAGGCGCACGCGGATGCCCTGGGGCAGATCGACCAGCTTGGCCCCGTCGTTGGGATCGGTCATCTTGAGCCGCAGGTAGAACTTCTGCCCGGCCTTGACAAAGCTATGCTTTTGGCCGGAGGCCAGGGCTTCGAAGAATCTCTTGCTCGCGGTGATGATATCGCCCATGCCCGAATCTACTCGCCTTTGATGTCCGGAAATTCAACATTGAATGGGCCGGGCGGCAGTTTTTCTTCTTTTTTGGTGCCGTTGCGGTCCAGACGCCCCTTGCGCACCTCGCCGTTGGACAGATGCAGGATGTAGCGCTCGTCGGCGATGGGCTTATCGTCCTGGTCCTTGAGTTCGAGCTCCAGATCGTCCTGGAATTTGAGCTGGCCCGAGCGCGCGCGCTCCTTGGCGACCTGGACGATGAAGTAGTATTCGGGGGAAGAATAACCGCGGCGCGGCCCCGGTGGCGCGCCGGCGGACGGATACTCCCACTGGGTCTGAATTTTGTTGCCTTGCACCTTAAGATCGAGCTCGGCCACGCCGGTGTCGGCGCCGGAAAGGTCGCGCTGCCAGATGGTCAGGTGGGCCGGCGTGCCGTCGGCAAAGCCCTCGGTGTCGGCGCTCAGCGCGACGACCTCGCCCACCTTGGCCTCGGCCTTGGACCACTGGGCATTGTGGACCGTCAAGAGCTGGATCTTGAACTCGCCACTCTTGGGCAGGCCGCCTCGGCGCACCTTGCCGTCACCGGTCAGCACCGCGCTGCTTTTCAGGCCGTCGGGATCGGTGATCTCGTAACGCACCTCGGTGACCGGCTGCTGGGCCGCGTCCAGGAATTGGGCCTCGAACCAGTGGGGCCCCTCGGCCCTGGGGCCCGGCTTGGCCTTGACCGCCGCGATGGCCCCGGCCTTGGCGGCCTTGGCCGCGCCGCCGCCGCCCCCGCCGCCCCCTCCGCCACCGCCTCCCGTGCCGATGAGCACGGTGGTACATCCCATGACAATGGTGTCGGGCGGCCCGACACAGGTGACCATGTCGCCGATGGTGGCGGCCGGCATACCGCCGATCAGGACCGTGGCCACCCCCGGGCCGATGATGGGGCCGCCCACGTGGGGCACCGGCGGGGTGGCCGGCGTCACCATGGGACAAACATGCATGTCGCTGCCCACGCGCGCGGCCGGCATCTTGCCGATCAACACCGTCGGGCAACCCGGTCCGGTGATGATCCCGCCGTGGGCCGTGGAATCGGTGACTCTAGCGGCTGGTCCTGGCATTCACTCTCCTCGATGGTGGTTGTCCGATTAGTTGATCATGACGATCCCGCCGGTCAACGTGGCTTTCGCTCCACCCTTGAAATCCGCGGTCGTGGAGCCCTCGGCGCTGAGCGTCATGCCCTTGGACTTGTGCGCCATGCCCGCCTCGGAACTCAGGTTCATGCCACCCTTGAGCTCCAGATTCTGGTCGGCCTTCATCTCGATATTGGCGGCCTGGATCTTGAGGTCGCCCTGGGTCTTGATGTCGATGCCGCCCTGGGATTCGATGGTGATCTTGTCGCCGTCGGCGTCGATCAACATTTTGTTGCCGTTCTTGTCTTCCAGGGCGATGCCCTGACCCTTGCCGCCGTCGTCCAGGGTGGCCGAGTGGCCGCCGCCGGTGACGATGCTGACGGTCTTGTCGTTCATCACCATGGAGTGGCCGCCGATCTCGGTGGCCATCTCGATCTTGGTGTTCTTGTCGTCCATGAGGAAGCTGTTGCCGTGGGCCGTCTTGGCGCTGATGGTCTCCTTGTCATCGTCGATCTGGAGCACGTGGCCCATGGTGGAGGTCAACGTGATCTGCTTCTGCTCATCGCTGATCAGGATGGTGTGATTGTTGGTGGTCATGGCCCGGATGTTTTTGCCCTTGTCGTCGAAGAACATCTTGTGGCCGTCACGGGTTTCCAGGCAGATGAATTGTCCGCCTTCATCCATGGTCAACTTGTGCCCGTAGGCATTGGAGAGCACCACGTAGGTCGCGCCCGATTTGTCCTGCATGAGCAGCTCGTTGTGGGTCTTGGCGTTGGGCGTGGTCTGGGACATGATCGTCGCCTTGGTCTTGTCATCGGGCAGCGGATAGGGCGGCGTGTTGGTGCCATGGTACACCCGGCCGGTGATGATCGGCCGGTCCGGATCGCCCTCGATGAAATCCACGATCACCTCCTGGCCGATGCGCGGAATGAACATGGCACCCCAGCCGGCGCCGGCCCACAACTGGCTGACCCGCACCCAGCAGGAACTCTTCTCGTCCTTTGCGCCCCGCCGGTCCCAGTGAAACTGGACTTTGACCCGGCCGTGCTTGTCGGTGTAGATCTCTTCGCCCGAGGGGCCGGTGACGATGGCCGTCTGGACCCCTTCGACCACCGGTTTGGGGGTCACGACTTCGGGGCGCAGGGTCACCGACGAGGGGATGGCCGTGAAGTTGTTCTCATAGCTGGTGCCCTCGGCGGCATCCGCTTTTTCGCCCAGCACCTGGGGCTGGGCGCCGGTGTGCACGATCTCGGTGAGCAGATACTCCTGGTTGAACGCGTCCAGGTCATGGTTGTGCAGGCTAAAGGTAAAGCCGGGTGCGAAACGGTTCACCACGCCCTTGCCCAGGGCGCACTCCTTGAACAGGATGGCCTGCTGCAAGCGCACCTGGGCCAACCGCCGGCCCTCATCGGTGGCGGCATATTCGCCGGGGTAGTCGTACACTTCGCGCTTCTGGTTCTCGCTGTCGCTCTTATCGCTCGTCAGATCCAGAGAGGGCTTTTCGAAGTTGAAGTCGCGCAGAGTGTATTTGCCGCTGCGGATCTGGCGGGTTAGACGCAGGGCCACCACGGCCTCTTCCTCGGACACCAGGGCGCCGCCGGCATTGAAGATCACCTTGGCCTGGCCGGAGATGGGTTTGTAGTTGACGGTGCCATCCCCGAAAACCAGGAGGTGATTGCGGGCCGAGTGCTCGAAGTAGTAAAAAATGCCCTCTTCTTCCAACAGCCGGGAGATGAAGTTCAGATCGCTCTCGCGGTACTGAACGCAGTAATCGCGCGGGGCATAGCTGCCCTGCAGCCGGAAGTCGAACCGATCGCCGGTGATACCGCTGTCTTGCAGGATCTGTTTGACGATATCGGGCACATTCAGATTCTGGAAGATGCGGCAGTCCTGCTCCAGGCAGAGCAACTGGAGCTGGGGCACGAGCGAGGCCTCGTAGATAAAAAAGCGGCCGTTGGTGCCGCTCAAGGCGAACCGGTCGAGGATGCCGTGCACATGGCGATCGCCTTCGACGCTCTCCAGGGTCAGCAGGCCGACCTTGCCGACCATGGCATCGAATTGGATCTCATCTTCGGAGGCCAGCTCCAACTCGGCCGCAAAAGGGCGCGAGATCTTCTCTTCCAACCGGAAGGCCGCCACCATCAACTCGGTCCTGCCGACCTTAAAGAGAAATCGCGGTTCGTTCGCCTTCGGAAATCGCACCATGCCGGCCTCCCATTCTTACGCGTACCTCTGGACCCCTATGTCTGCATGTCCGCAGTTTAACTGGAGACACCTGCTTCCACAACCCCTTAGCGCGCTGCTCATGGTTTTTCTTCTTCAAGCGCTACCGCCTGATCGGACGACGCATCGAGAACCTGCCGGATCAGCCGGGCCAAAGTCTCCATGGCCAGCGGCTTTAAGGCAAAAGCCCGGATGCCCAGGGATTTGGCCCGTTCTTCGGTGATGTTTTCGCTGAAGCCGGTGCACATGATGATGGGCATGTCCGGGCGGCGGCGCAGAATCCGGGTGGCCAGCACGTCACCGGTCATCTCGGGCATGACCATGTCGGTGATCACCAGATCGAAGGCGTTTGGATCGGCCTCGACCAGGGCCAGGGCCTCGGCGCTGCTGGTGCGCGTCTGCACCTTGTAGCCCAGCAGGCCCAGCATGTGCTTGAGCATGTCGCTCTGAAACTGCTCGTCATCCACGAAGAGAATCCGTTCCGTGCCCACGGGCAGGGCGTCGGCCCTGGCCGGCGTGTCGGCCGGCTCGCCTTCGAGGGCCGGCAGGTAGACCTCGAACTGGGCGCCCTGGCCCGGCGTGCCGCGCACCGTCACCACACCTTTGAGCGCCGTGACGATGCCGTGCACCACCGACAGCCCCATGCCGGTGCCTTCGCCCTTGGGCTTGGTGGTAAAGAAGGGTTCGAAGATACGGTGCAGGTGCTCGGGGGCAATGCCGTGACCGGTATCGCACACGCTCAGCTTCAGATAGGGACCGGTTTTAAGATTGGTGTATTGGCGCGTGAAGGCCTCGTCCAGGACGACATCCTCCAGACACACGGTGAGCCGCCCGCCCTTGACGCGCATGGCGTAGCCGGCATTGGCGCACAGGTTCATCATCACCTGGTGGATCTGCACCGGATCGGCCATGACCGTGGCGTCGCTCTTGATCTGCTGCACCATCTCCACGGTCACGGGCAAGGTGGCGCGCACCAGCTTGAGCACCTCTTTGACCAGGGTTTTGATCTTCACGGGTTTGGGTTCGATCTCGCTGCGGCGGCTGAAGGTCAGGATTTGCTTGACCAGATCGCCGGCCCGCTCGCCGGCGGTCAGCACGCGTTCGAGATAACCGTGCAGGGCCGACGCCTTCTGGACTTCGGACATGGCAATCTGGGTGTAGCCGATGATTCCGGCCAGAATGTTGTTGAAGTCATGGGCGATGCCGCCGGCCAGGGTGCCCAGGGCTTCCATCTTCTGGGCCTGCTGCAATTGGCGCTCCAGTTGCTGGCGCCGCCCTTCGGACTCGGTACGTTCGGTGATGTCGATGGAGACGCCGCCCAGGCCGGCCAGGCGATCCTCCTGAAAGATGGGAAAGCGCGTGGTGAGCAGGTAGCGCGTCTGGTGATCGGGCATCTGGATGGTTTCCGTGACGCTCTCGGCCATCTGGCTGGCGAGCACGGCCTGGTCGTTGGCCTGGAGCTGCTGGGCGGTCGGCGTGTCCCACACCTGGTCGTCGCGCAGGCCGATGGGGGGCGGGGCCGATGGGCCGGCCAGGCTGGAAAAACCCTGGTTGATGAAGAGGTAGCGGCCGTCGAGATCTTTCATGAAGGCCAGGCCCGGTAGATGGCGCATGAAGGCATCGAAAAGGTTCTGGCTCTCCTTGAGCTCCTTTTCGGCCTGTTTGCGAGCCGTGATGTCGAGCATGATGCCCACCAGGCCGGCCACCTGGCCTTCGGCGTCCCGGAAGGTGGCTTTGAACAGGATGAAATCCTTCACCTCGCCGTCGGCCGCCACCACCTGCTGCTCGTGAATCTGAATACCGGGGGATTGGATCAACTGCAAGTCCTGGCGGTGGTATTCCGGCGCCATGTTCTGGAAAGGCAGGTCGGGCAGATCGACGATGCGCCGGCCCAGCAGCTCCTCCTTGGCAACGCCCAGGGTTTCGCTGTAGGCGGTATTGCACCCCAGGAACACGCCCTCGTCATCCTTGAAGAAGACCGGGTTGGGGATCGTGTCGATGAGCGTGTTCATGAACTTGATGTTGTCCAGCAGCGCCTTTTCGGCCTGCTTGCGGTGGGTGATGTCGGATATGACCGTGGTCAGACCCTCCACCTGGCCCTGGGCATCGCGCCGGTAACTCCAGTCCACCTGGGTTTCGATGATGCTTCCGTCCTTGGTGCGGTCTTTGCTGTACCAGGGGCTGGGTCGCGGCTGCCGATCCATTATATAGGAAAGGTGCTCCTCCAGTTGGCGGCGCTCCGGGTCGTGGGCCATGAGCTCGAACATGGATCTGCCGGTGAGCTCCTCTTCGCTGTAACCGTAGATCTTGGCGTGGGCCGGGTTGACAAAGGTGATGGTGCCCCGCGTGTCGATTTCGCGGATGCCGTTGGGCATGGTGTCGATGAGCCGGCGAAAGCGCGCCTCGCTGGCCCGCAGGGCCTCCTCGGCCTGGCCCCGTTCGACGATCTCCAGTTGCAGATCCTGGTTGGCGTGGACCAGGTCGGCGGTGCGCTCGTCCACGCGCTTTTCCAGTTCGGCGTGGGTGCGGTGCAGGGCCTCGTCCACCGCCCGGTGGGCCAGGATTGCTTTGGCCGCCCGGTAAAGCACCGTGCCCACGATGAGCAGCATGCTCAGGGCGATGCACAGCAGGGTCACGCTGCTACGCCACAGCAGATTCGACAGCATGGCCCGGGGCGCGGTAATGTCGTAGTAAATTTCGAACGCGCCCAGAAAGGCCTGCTGGGAAAGGATCGGAACGTAGATCTCGACCACATCCCGGGCGATGGGCAGGTTTTCCAGGCTGCGGCCGCCTTTGACCACCAGGCGCGAGCAGATCTCGCCCTTGGCCACCTTCTCGATGAACACGGGGTTTTGGTGCACCAGGCCCACCTCTTGGGGATCGGTGGAAAAAAGGACCCGGCCGCCGGGATCGAAGATCTTCAATTTTTCCAATTGAAAATCGGCTTTGAGCTGGGCCACCGCCGCCGTCAGTTCCGGACGCAGCATGGTCTCGTCCAGGGGTTTGTCCCCGATCTCCAAGGTGCGCATCAGGTGCACGGCCGTGCGTCGCGCTTCGTCTTCGCTCAGGCGCGTGAGCAAATGGCGATAGGCCGGCTTGAGCAGCAGACCGTGGTAAAGCGGAAAAAGGCAGGCCACCGCCAGGCAGGCCAGCAGGATGTTGCGCAAAAAAGAGGTGCCCAGAACGAAGCGGCCCACGTGAAGGAATGTGAATGGAATCTGGCTGGAATGCTCGTGCTGCCCAGCAGGTGAAGGCATGGGGCCTCCTAGGGGTTGCGCCCGGCCCGCCGCAAACGGACCGGAAAATGCCTGATTGCTATGGGATTAGCAGAAAGCGAGCACCCTGCGCAAGCCGTAAGGCATCGGCGCGACCGATCCATATGATGCGTCTGGGTATGGTGGTAGGGGCGATAATCAGCGCTTCAACAGCGCCGCCAGGCCGCGGGAGATCTCTTCGGCCGAGGCCGGTTTGGGCAGAAAGTCGTCGGCCGGGCTGTAGAGTTCGGGGTTGCGCGAAAAGCGGGTGGAGGTCACGCAGGACGATTCCGCTGAGAGAATCAGGATCGGTATGTGGCAGTAATGATCGTCGGCCTTGAGCGTCTTGCACACGGCCAGGCCGTCGATTTCGGGCATAACCACATCCAGCACGATGGCGTCGGGCGGGTTGGCGCGCACCTTGTCCAGGCATTCGCGGCCATCGTAGGCGACTTCGACCTCATAGCCGGCGCGCTCCAAAACGCGCCGCACCAGGGCGCACTGATCGGGTTCGTCGTCCACCACCAGTATTTTCTTTTTAACGCTCATGGGGATCTCTTCCCTGCTGGGGCGGAGGGTCGGCGTTCCGGCCGAAAGGAACAGTACCGGAACGCGACCCATTGGGTTGCCGGGTAATGAAATGTTGTCGCTGAAGATAGACGTCTATTCTATTTTGGGCCTGGGCAGCATGCCGGCGCGCTCGGCGATTTCGGGCACCTTGTGCTCCCATTCGATGGCCATCAGATGGACACCGGCCACGCCCTTCATCTCCTTGAACTCCTGGATCTGCTCGATGGCGAACTTGATGCCCTCTTCGGCCATCTTGCCCTTGCCGGCGCCCTCGATGCGCTTGATCACATCCGCGGGTACATCCATGCCCGGCACGGATTTGGACATGTATTTGGCCATACCGGCGCTCTTGAAGGGGGTTACGCCGGCCAGGATGTAGCATTTCTCGGTCAGGCCCATGTCCACGGCGCGCTTCATGAATTCGCGGAAGCGCGGCATGTTGTAGATGCACTGGGTCTGGATGAAGTCCGCCCCCGCGTCGATCTTGGTGGCCAAACGGTAGACGCGGAATTCGGTGGGTTCGGCAAAGGGATTGGCTGCCGCGCCGATGAACAGTTTGGGCGGGCCGTCGATATCTTCGCCGTTGAGGAACTTACCCTCGTCGCGCATCTTCTTGACCAGGGCGATGAGCTGCATGCTGTCCAGGTCGTAGACATTCTTGGCCTCGGGATGGTTGCCGAAGGTCTGGTGATCGCCCGACAGGCAGAGCATGTTGCGGATGCCCAGGGCATGGATGCCCAGGATGTCGCTCTGCATGGCGATGCGGTTGCGGTCGCGGCACACCATCTGAAAGTTGGGCTCCAGGCCGGCCTGCACCATCAGGGCGCTGGCCGCCTTGCTGGACATGCGCACCACGGCGGTCTGGTTGTCGGTGACATTGATGGCATCCACCACCCCCCGCAGGGGCGTCATCTTCTCTTGCAAATGCGCCACGTTGGCGCCCTTGGGCGGCCCGCACTCGCCGGTAAAGGCGAAGTGGCCGGCTTTGAGGACCTTTTCCAGATTGCTCCCGGATTTATAACCGTTCTCGCTCATCGCACCAGCTCCTCTCTTATGCTTCTGCGGGGTCCACCGTCCCGGGCCGTACGCCAATCTTTAGCGGCCCGATATTTGCGCAGATCGTCCAGGCGGCCCTGCTCCATCTTCTTGTGCACGATCAGGTCCCAGATACAGACCAGCTCTTTGGAGACTTCGCACTTGCCGTGGTTGCTGCCGCCGCACGGGCCGTGCTGCAGGCTCTTGGAGCAGCGGGCGATGGGGCACAGGCCGTCGAAGAAATGAATGATGCAGGTGCCGCAGCCCGCGCAGCGCTCTTCCCAGATGCCGTGCTGTACGGCGCCGCCCATGAAGCGGGTGTTCACCGTGGGAAAAAAGCGCTGCTGGGGGTAGGCTTCGGACAGGAACTGGGGGCCGACGCCGCAGGCCATGGACAAAACGGCATCGTACTGGTCGTGGGTGTCGCGCAGTTGTTCGATGTATTCGGGATCGCACTGGCGCTCGAGCATGCGCTCGTCCACCTTCAGGGGCCGGCCCTCTTTCTTGCGGGCGATGCGCAGGGTGGAGGCCAGAATCTCCACCTCTTTCAAGCCGCCCGCATTACACACCGTTACGCACCCCTTGCAGCCAACCAGCATGATGCTGTTGTACGGCTGGATCATCTCCAGAATCTCCGCCAGGGGTTTTCGGTCCGCTATAATCATGGTTCACCTCAATGTTGTTTAGTCACTGCTTTAAACTTCCCATGTTCAACTCTAAACGCTTCAATTACATGGATTCAACGGACTGGGCCCCAGTTTTTTCGCTCGCTCGGTCATCTCGGTGGCGATCTCGGCAAAGCGCGGTCCCTGGGCCGAGGAGAGATTGAACATCTCCACGCGATCTTCTTCCATGTTTATCTCTTTCAAGGTCCGTTTCACGTATTCGACTTTACGACGGGTTTTTAGATTTCCTTCCAGGAAATGGCATTCACCCTCCAGTCAGCCGGCCACGTAGACGGCGTCGGCGCCCTCCTCGATGGCGCGCATGAGGTGCAGGATGTCCACGCGGCCCGTGCAGGGCACTTGGATCACCTTGACGTTGGACGGATAGTTCAGCCGCATGGAGCCGGCCAGGTCGCCGGCCGCGTAAGCGCAGTACTTGCAGCAGAAGGCGACGATCTGGGGTTCATAGGTCGCGCTCATTGGGTTTTCCTTTCTCGCTGTTAGTTACTAAGGAGTGCATAAATCTATAGACACTAAAGTAAAGTATAAACACAATCGGGATGGCGGAAAAAGGATTGCACGATTGAGGAAAGCTTTTGCAATTTCCTCAATTGGCCTAGCACCAAAGACTTTAGCTGATCCGGA